>NZ_CAKLBU010000018.1 GCF_920984735.1 Pedobacter sp. Leaf250
CAGCTTCAGGTTGAAACACTAATGATACGACTGTTATGATGCTCATTTATACTCAACATAAAGGTAGCGTCATTTATATTGATTTTTATGAAATAAATTAACCCTCAGCTTGACTGGGGATCTTAAATCCAAAGGAAGGAATATTTAAATTTTTAATACTGCGCTTTAAGGATTTCTTCTTGACCCAGAATCTAGAACAGAATATATAATCTGGTTAACCCTTACTCATCAAATAAACGAAGCGTATCCCATTGCATACAACGTCATAGTCTAAGGCATGATAAAGGCATTTTAAGGCATGTGTAATCCAATTGAAATATCACATCTTATCCGATTTCAATTCCTCTCCAAAAAATATCGATGCATGTTCATCGAAAGCTGATGGATCACCGCTGGTGTAAAATGATTTAAGGCTGCTTTTACAAAGCTTTGATTCAATCTCAGGATGTCTTTCCAAATAATCGACCAAACTTGCAGCTACGATCTCCCCTTGCGTTAAAATATGAATGTAATCAGGAAATACCTGTTTAAGTTTTGGCAGTAATAACGGGTAGTGGGTACAGGCGAGCAGAACACAATCGATCTCTGCAGATTGTTCCATTAAATGACTGCAATATTCATTGATAAAAAAATCTGCTCCACTTTGTAAATGCTCATTATTTTCAATTAAAGGAACCCACATCGGACAGCTTTGCTGAAACACTTTAATATCAGGAAAAAATTTATTAATCTCTAAAAGGTAGGATTGCGAATTCACTGTGCCCCGGGTACCCATAACACCCACATTTTTGCTTGTAGTGAATTGATTAATTACTTCGGCAGTTGGTCTGATCACGCCTAAAACTCTTTTATTAGGATATTTTGCAGGTAGATCTTTTTGTTGGATAGTACGTAAAGCTTTCGCAGACGCAGTATTACAAGCCAGAATCACCAATTCACAACCCTTCGCGAAAAGCCACTCCACACATTCTAAAGTATACTTGTAAATGGTATCAAAAGAATGGTCGCCGTAAGGAGAACGGGCATTATCACCCAGGTAAATATAATTATATTCAGGCAACTGATCGGCTATTGATCTGAACACCGTCAAACCGCCATAACCTGAATCGAAAATACCAATGGACGATGTGTTTTGCATGTATTGATTAAATGTGGAAGCGTTAAAATAAAATCTTAACATTACAACGTTACAATGTTTTTTGCAACCTTACAACATTGATCAAAAAAAAGCGAAACCGAGTTGTCTCGATTTCGCTTTATATTTTAATTCAGATTAAAGACTCACGACTTTAATCGGTGTGATTCAAGAATTATTTTTTAGGTGCTGGTGCTTTAGCAGCAGTTGCTGAAATACCTAATTTAGTTTTTACTGCTGGAGTAATATCATCTCCACCTTCCCAGAAAACCAAATTGTTACCACCTTGTCCGTTTGCGATATCGAAAACGTAAGCTAAACCTTTTTCTTTTGCTACAGCAGAAATTGCAGTTGCAACTTTAGCTTGAATTGGCTGAAATAACTCACCTTGTTTAGTACCCACATCTTGCGAAGCTTTCGTACGGGCATCAGTAATGCGTTTTTCTAAATCTTGCAATTCTTGTCCGGCAGTTTGTAATTGTTTACCAACTGCTTCTTTGTTAGCCTCGCTTAATGTTTTTTCTAAAGTTTGTGCAGATGCTAATTTAGATTGATATTCTTTAATCATCCCATCAATTTCTGCTTGTTTTGTTTTACCCAAAGTTTCTAAGGTAGTTTGAGCCGCTTTTGCTTCAGGAAGATTTGCAAAAACCTCTTCCGAATTAATGTGACCTAATTTCTGTTGCGCACTTGCCATATTCGCTGTAAACATTAACCCTGCTGCTACAAAGAATACGTTAATTAACTTTCTCATCGTTCTATTTTACTTTTTATTTTTTTAATTTGTTTTCTTAAATCTAAGGGGGCGAATATACTAATTTTTTCCAGCCCCTGGCTTGTAACCTAATTTCACAATTACATCATTACTAACATCGTAGCTGCTGCTTGCATAAATCATCATGGTTGCCTCACTGCTTTTATCAAAAATGAAATCCAGATATTTTGCCTTCGCAATCTGCTTAATTACATCAGAAACTTTATCTTGAATAGGTTTGATTAGTTTCGTTCTGCTTTGAAAAAGCTCACCATCTGGTCCAAACTTTTGACGTTGAAATTCTTTAGCTTGTTTTTCTTTCTCAATAATTTCGTTTTCACGACGCTTGCGCATATCATCAGTTAATAATACCTGATCTGCCTGATAAGCTTTGTACATCCTGTCAATTTCCGAGAAATTCTGATCAACCTGTTGTTGCCATTGTTTCGATGCTACTTCCAACTGGCTTAATGCCGACTTATATTCTGGCATCTGCTTCAAAATATATTCTGTGTCTACATAAGCAAACTTCTGGGCGTAAGCGCCAAAAGTTGTGCATAATAAAAATGAGATAAAAAGATACTTCTTCATTTGTGTGTGTATTTAATGATTCGTTATAACCTAAGCTTTCTTTAAACTCAACTTAAGGTGTTTTATTACATATTTAATTAAATTTTTATTCTTTATCAATTAAAATCCACCTAATTGTTGTGCGATACTAAAGTGGAACTGGCCTTTGTTCGAATCAGGCAAGCCTGGAATCGCATCAAAACCGTAACCATAATCAATACCCAATAAACCAAATATTGGTAAAAATATTCTCGCACCCACACCAACAGATCTTCTCACGTTAAATGGATTAAAGTCGCTAAACTTATTCCAGGTGTTACCACCTTCGGCAAAAGCCAATACGAAAGCGGTAGCTTGCTGACTTGCAATAACCGGGTAACGTGCCTCTAAAACATATTTGGTGTAAATTGGGCTACCAGATTGTTGCGCAATACCAGGGTTAGAACCTACCGGGATAACCGTATTGTTGGCATAACCACGCATCGCGATTAACTCTGATCCCTGTAAGAAATCAAATCCCTGCATACCATCACCACCTAATTTGAAACGCTCAAATGCTGATTGACCCACCGCACTGTTGTATTGCCCCAAGAAACCAAATTGTGCTTGTGCTTTGATAACAAAATTACCCGCAACACGTTGGTACCATTGAGAATCGAATTTCCATTTGTGGTATTCAGTAAAACGATATTTTTCCTTATCAGGTGCGGTTGCATAATTCACTTTGTTAAATAATGAATATGGTGGCGTTGCCTGAATGGTAAAACGAATAAATGAACCCGATTTTGGGAAAATTGGCGAATCTCTCGAATCACGACTGATCTCTTGCGATAAGTTTAAGTTATAAGATGTACCCGAGGTAAATAAATAACCAGGGTAATTACTTAAAATATATTGCTGCAAGTTAACTGCATGGCTCAATTGGAAATAGTTATCTGGCCAGTTTAATCTTCTACCCAAACTCACCGTAACACCGTTTAAACGGATTTTTTGGAAACCAGAGTTATCAGAGCTTAAACCGTTCGACTGTAATGATGTGAAAGCACTTACACCAAAACTAACCGGCTTTTCGCCACCAAACCAAGGTTGAGAGAATGAGAAACTATAAGATTGGTAAAATTTACCATTCGTTTGTCCACGTAAACTTAATTTTTGTCCATCTCCTTTTGGAAGTGGTTTGTAAGCTTTTAAGTTGAATAAATTTCTTAACGAGAAGTTGTTAAAAGTCAAGCCTAATGTACCAATGATACGGCCACCACCAAAACCACCTGATAATTCAATCTGATCTGAAGGTTTTTCCTCTACCGCATATTCAATATCTACCGTTCCATCTGCCGGATTAGGGCGAGGTGTAGGAACAGTTTTAGATTCATCAAAGTTACCCAACTGGCCAATCTCACGGATGGTACGGATTAAATCACTTTTATTAAATTTTTGTCCCGGTTTGGTACGAATCTCACGTAAAACTACTTTATCGTTTGTAATTGTGTTACCTTTTAACGTAATGCGGTTATTGGTATACTGAGGTCCTTCGTACATACGCATTTCCACATCTACAGTATCGCCATAAATTTTAGTTTGTACAGGATCAATATTAAAAGTTAAATAACCATTATCGGTATACATACTGTTAATATCTCCACCATTTTCACCACCACCATTCAGTTTTTTATTTAATCTTTCTTCACTAAATACATCACCTTTTTCGATGGTTAATACTTTATTTAAAATACTATCAGGATATATGGCATTTCCGGCCCAAGAAATTTTTCCGAAGTAATATTTCTTTCCTTCGTAAAGGTCCATTTTAATATTAACTCTTTTTTTGTTGTACTGATAGATACTATCTTTTAGCAGTTCGGCATCACGGTAACCTTTTTCATGCATTTTAGCAATCATCTTCACCTTATTCTCTTCATATTTTTCTTTAGAGAATTTCCCTGAACCCCAAAAACGCCACCAGGCAAATTGCTTAGGGTTTTTTAAATATTTTCTAAGCTTAGCCGATTTGAAATCCTTATTACCCGTAAATTCTATACGCTGAACTTTAACTCGGTTGCCCTTATTAATATTGGCTTCTAAAACTACACTGTTTTCTGCATTAGGATCCTTACGGGTTTTATAATCAATTGTGGTAAAGAAATAACCTTTATCCAACATGTACTTTTTTACAATTGCCGATGTGGTATTGTATAAGTTATCATTTACAATTTTTCCGGTTTTATCGTTAAGCTTTTCCTGAATAGCTGTTTTTTGCGATTTACTAATTCCTTTTAAATCAATTGAGCTCAAACGCGGACGTTCTATTACTTCAATTTCGAAGTAAACAGAATCCTGAACAAATTTTTCGATATTAATTTTAACATCATCAAACAATCCTTGAGCCCAAAGCGTTTTAATCGCATCAGAAGTGGCCTCGCCAGGAAGGGTAACTTTATCGCCTTTTGTTAATTTAGATAAAGTAATTAAAACATCTTTATCGAGATATTGGGTTCCGGTAACAGTTGTACCACCAATGATATATTCTTTAGGACTGAAATAATCGAGATCTAAGCCTCCAACTTTTAGAGATGGGGTTGCTGGTGCCTTACCTGTAGGACGTATTTGAGCGAAGGCCGGAGCAGCTAAAACGAGTAGGATTAAAACTTGAAATATTCTTTTCATTAAAATAATTTGTTCAGTAATGGCCACGAAGGTAACAATGTTTTTTTTAGCAAAATTTTCATTTGCCATGTTTCCCTTATTATGGTTTCATTTATCGTATAAAAGTGGTGCTAAGTTAGTTTAAACGCTTGTTAAAAAGTGTTAAAAGAAAAATTAGTTCAATTGCTCGCTAATTTTACCGAAACGGCGTTCGCGTTTTTGATAGTCAACAATGGCCTCAAAAAGATCTTCTCTTCTGAAATCCGGCCACAACACATCAGTGAAATAAAACTCTGTATAGGCCATTTGCCAAAGCAAATAATTGCTGATGCGGTGCTCACCACTTGTCCTAATCATCAACTCTGGATCTGGAATACTTACAGTAGTTAATTTTGACGAAAAAAGCTCTTCATCTATATCATCCAAAGAAATGGAGTCATTTTTTAAATCGATGGCGATTTTTTTTGCAGCTTCTACAATTTCCCACTTTGCACTATAACTTAGCGCAAGTGTTAAAGTACACTTTTCGTTATGTGCCGTTTTAGCCATTGCCTCTTTTAAATCATCAATACACTCTTGTGGTAAAGATGCAATGTTACCAATGGCATTAAGCTTAACGTTATTTTTATTCAGCGTTTCGGTTTCTCTGTTTATTGTAGAAATAAGAATTTGCATTAAAGCATCAACTTCTTCTTTTGGGCGGTTCCAATTTTCTGTAGAAAAAGCATATAAGGTTAAGTATTCTATACCCACCTCAACACAACCTTCTACAATATCTTTTACCGAAAGTACGCCTTGTTCGTGCCCGAAAACACGTACTTTGCCCTGTCCTTTTGCCCATCTTCCATTACCATCCATAATAACGGCAATGTGCTTTGGCAGGCGGCTATAGTCTATTTGTTCTTTAAAATCCATTAATTATGTCAAAATCAGCTTAAAACGAGTAGCATTTTGAGGATACAAAGGTAAAAGATATGCCAACACTAACAAATAGATAAGTGTCCCTTTTTCTAAAATCTCCTCTTTGAGTATCTGGAACTCCAATTTGACTTACAGATGGATCGGATAAATTGATGCGGTTTTGACCATTTCCTACAAATACCGGATTAACTGGATATCTTCCACTTACATCATCAATGTAATCTGTTAGTGGTGTTCGGTAGCCCAATTCTGTAAAAACACTCCACGTATCTTTATAATTATAGCGTAAACCCACACCATAAGGAATGGTTAACACCGTATTTTTGTAACCATCTTCTTGTCCTTCAGTTGCCAATCGATCCAATCGATAGGTTTCTCCGTCATATTTAACTTTAGGTTTGAATATCAAAAAACCCGCACCTGTAAATAAATATGGCGTAAACTGACGTGTTCCTCCACCTAAATTAAAATTGAAGAAATTAAAATCGACAAGGGCGCTCAACTCATTTAAAGAAGTATTAAAGCTTAAATTTCTTTCTCTAAATTGTGCATTGTTCGATTGTGAGTCTTTAGCCTGGATTTGACCATAGGTGTAATTTAACCTCACGCCCAAATATTGATTGAAATTTTTCTTTCCGTAAACACCAGCAGAAATTCCGCTAACTTTTAATGGATGATTTTGATTTAAATCGCCCATATAACCTGCTCCTCCACCCATTAAACCAATTTCCCAATTGCCTTCTTGTGCATGGGTAATTTGTTTGCAGGTTATTAAAAAGAAGGTAATTAACAGGAGTTTATTTAGCGTCATACTTAGTAGTTACGGGTATCTATGCCCCATAATAATTTATTCCTTAACGTGTTTAAATACGTTTCATTGTTAAGACGAATAAGATTTATACAAAAGTCGGCTTTTTTTATGGATATTTTTACTGATCGTTCTACGGTAACGGTTCTGCTATCGCAGGAAACCAAAAATTTCGATTCTCTCGCTTCTACTTCGAAAGATAGTTTATTATCATCTGGCAGTACCACCGGACGAACATTTAAATTATGTGGCGCAATAGGTGTGACTACAAAATTTTCAGAATCCGGATAAATGATTGGTCCACCGCAGCTTAAAGAATATGCTGTAGAGCCCGTTGGCGTAGCAATAATTAATCCATCGGCCCAATAAGAGTTAATAAATTCATCATTCATCGAAGCATGAATAATCATCATGGCCGAATTATCTCTCCTGTGGATGGTTATGTCGTTTAATGCGAAGTTTTCTTCACCAAATAATCCATTATCAGATTCTAAAACCAGAAGAGAACGGGTATCTAAACTATATTCTTTGTTAACAAGTGCATTTAATGCAGATTCAATTTCATTTTTATTGATACTGGCCAGGAAACCTAAACGACCAAAGTTAATCCCAATAACCGGAATATTTGAATCGCGGATTAGTGAAAGTGTATCCAATAAGGTTCCGTCTCCTCCCAAACTTAAAAGAACATCTGCATGATCTTTAAGTTCTTTATGATTGTGAAAAATTACCGTGTTTGCCGGCAGTTTGATTTTGCCATGAAGCGATGTTTTAAACTTGGAATATAAAACAGGTTGAATATTATGAGTAGCAAGATAATCAAAAACCTCTTGCACGTAGGGTAATACTGTATCGTTAAAGTCCCTACCGTAAATTGCGATCCTCATAAATAATTTTAAACGTTTAGATAGTTCATAAAAGAATCATAACGTTCTTGTGAACCATCATCGATTTGTGTATTGTTGTAAACCTCTTTCACGATATAATCATACCTTTCGAAAGAAGCCACCAAAGAAGTAATTTCTGTTTTATTGATTTTTAATGTCACTTCCATTCGCGTTGAATCATTAAAAGTATTCACGTAAGAAGAAAGAATTTGCGCATTATCTGCTTCCACAATTTGTGAAATATGGGCCAAAGAGTTATCGCGATTGCTGATTTCCAAAACAATAATGCCTCCAGCCTCATTAACGGCATATTGCTCCGCTACGGCATTAACCATGTTATTGATGGAAATTAAACCAATGTAGTTTTTTTGTTGATCAACAACTGGAACTGCCGTAAGTTTTAATTGGCTCATCAAGCGAATTACATCATAAGTATGCGCATCACTTAAGGTAAAAACATTTAATAAGTTAACAGCAGAATCGGTTAAAACAGTATCGTGATTGCTAATATTCAATAAATCATCCTCAGCAACTAAACCCAATAAAGTAGCGTCGTTAACAACAGGCATGTGCTTTACTTTAAATTCGTTCATACGATCTAAAGCTTTTTGCACCGTGTCATTTGTTCTTAACGATGGGATAGCATTTGATATGATTTCTTCAGCAAACATTATTTAAGTAAAATTCTATCTAAAAATTTCTCTAGGTATCCATTAAATATTTCGGGATGCTCCATCATAGGTGCATGCCCGCATTTATCAACCCAATTCAATTCAGAATTTGGCAATAGTTGATGAAATTCTTCTGCCACTTCTGGAGGCGTAACTTTATCGTTCTTTCCCCAAATTAATGAAACAGGTATGGTAATTTTCGATAACTCTTTCGACATATTGTGGCGAATTGCCGATTTTGCCATGGTTAAAATCCTGATTACCCTTGATCTATCGTTAACGGTTTTAAAAACATCATCAACCAATTCTTTTGTTGCCGTAGCCGGATCGTAAAAAGTAAATTCTACTTTCTCTTTAATGTAATCGTAGCTTTCTCGACGTGGGAATGATCCACCAAAAGCATTTTCATATAAACCAGAACTTCCGGTAAGGACCAATGCTTTAACAAATTCCTGATGTGCAACTGTAAAAACTAAACCAACATGACCACCCAAAGAATTCCCCACTAAAACCACTTGGTTTAATCCTTTAAATTTTAAAAAACGATGAAGATATCTTGATAATGCTTTTACACCAAGAGTTAAAATTGGTAAATCGTAAATTGGTAAAATCGGGATAATAACGTGATAACGATCTTTAAACTGTTCGATTACACGCTCCCAGTTACTTAATTCGCCCATTAGGCCATGTAGCAATACCAATTTTTCGCCTTTTCCAGCTTCTATGTATTTAAATCCTTCTTCTTCAATTACCTGGTATGTCATATATATTCTAGATGGTATTGTGCACTAAGTTAGTAGAGTAAAATTAAATTTTCGCATTTCTATGCCATTTTTCTGAAATAAAACTGAAAACGGTATAAAAACGTTGTTCCAAGTATCGAGATGCAGGTATTAAGTATCAAGATACTTATTTGGAAGCTAACTTTTTCTTTTACTCCTCAAGTTTTAAACTCAATTAAGCAAGTTTTTCTTTTACAATTTCGGCGATTAATTTACCATCTGCTTTTCCGGCAAGTTGCTTATTGGCCAAGCCCATTACCTTTCCCATATCTTTAACCGATGTTGCACCAGATTGTTTGATTACACTTTCTATAATCACTGCAACCTCGGCCCGATCCAATTGTTGGGGCAAAAATTGATTTATTACTGCAATCTCCTCTTCTTCTACCTGAAACAAATCTTCACGGTTTTGAGACTTATAAATATCTGCCGATTCACGACGTTGTTTGATTAATTTTTGAAGAATTTTCAATTCAGTTTCTTCAGTTATTTCTTCTGATGAACCTTTTTCTGTTTTGGCCAAAAGTAAAGCAGCTTTTATTGCTCTTAATCCTCTTAACTGTGCATTATCTTTAGCCAACATGGCTTTTTTTATTTCCTGATCTATCGTGTTTGCTATCATTATTGGTTAATTGTTTGAGTTGATTAATCGTTTAATTGTTCAACAAGTATAGTTGTTTAATTGAAAAATTGTTAATGATAACTGTAAATTACCAACTACGAACCAGTTAGGCAGTTTATACAATTTAAACGATTAACCTAGTTATCCTCTATTTATAATTGTTGCTGTAGCCTGTACAGTCGGCATAATTAACATATCATTAATATTTACACGCTTTGGTCTACTCACCACATACCAAATGGCATCGGCAATATCATCTGCAATTAATGGCTCTAAATTTTCATAAACTTTTTTCGCCCTGTCTTCATCACCTTTAAAACGCACAACCGAAAATTCGGTTTCAACCATTCCAGGGTTGATTTCGGTTACTTTTATTCCGTAAGGCAGAAGATCAATCCGCATACCTTTACTCAAAGCATCAACAGCATGTTTACTTGCACAATATACATTTCCGTTCGGATAAACTTCTTTTCCGGCAATCGAACCAATGTTTACGATATGACCAGATTGATTCGGTATCATCCAATTTGAAACAATTTTAGTTACATAAAGCAATCCCTTTACGTTGGTATCAATCATGGTATCCCAATCGTTGGTATCGCCTTTATCAATTGGATCCAGCCCTTGGCTTAACCCTGCATTATTTACTAAAACATCAACTTTTTTCCAATCAGATGGTAGAGCCTCCAACGCAGTTGATAAACTTTCTTTGTCTCGAACGTCAGCTAAAACCTGTTGAATTTCGATAGCGTACTTGTCTGCCAAATGATGCGAAAGCTTTGCTAAACGATCTTCGCGACGGGCAAGAAGAATTAATTGATAACCTTGTTGAGCGAATGTATGTGCACAAGCTTCGCCGATACCAGAAGTTGCGCCTGTAATTAATGCAATTTTAGACATGATTATGAATAATTAAAACTGAAATAAAATTCAGGCAAATATTGCCAATGATTTTATTCATGCAAGCAAAGGTAAGTTTTTTTGAATTGTACGACTATTGAAAAATTAAACTGAACGTTAATTGACGCAATTTTAACTTATCAATGGGATTTGCAAAAGCAGTATTATCATGCTGCAACAAATCATCTGTAGAATAGGCAACCTTAATTTCAGGCGACATTTTAAAATACTCGAAGTATAGATCGAATCCAATACCTGTTTCGTAAGAAAGATAATTACGCTTGTTTTTCAATAGCTTATTAATGGGCGTTTCACCCTCATCAAAGAATTTTTTCTTCGAAGCAATATCAATGGAATATTTAGCACCGCCCAACCAATAAGCTCGAAAATTATTCATTCGGTTAGATTTTACTTTTAAACCCAAAGGAAATTCGAACATGGTGGCCTGAACTTTTTTATCAATTATGGTTTGAAAGTTTTTGGTTTGACCATTACCCACATCAATAGGATCTGTTGGAAGATATTCGTATGTTACCACCCGATCGCTAAAAATTAAGGATGGTGTGGCACGGATATCGAAATTTTCAGCAACTCGCCTATTCATAACAAAGCCTAAACCAAAACCTTGCGAAGGTTTACTGGATATTGCATTAAGACTATTGGTAACCATTTGTGCTCCGGGTGCCTGCTCATAAGATACGCCCAACGAATTTGGAACTTCGTAAAACGGGGCTCGCCAGTTATCCTTTTTTAAAATTTTGTATTCGGCAGAAATATACTGAAAATTAAATCCCCAACTCCAATCTTCATCATCAACTCCACCACCCCAATTTTGAGCAAATGCAGTAGCTGAAATTATAAATAAAGAGAGAATGAGGCTTAATTTTTTTATCATTTAGTACCTACGTATATTGAACTTATTCCAAACGTTAAAATTCTTTGTTTGGTACTTTTAAAACCAACTTTCTCCATTAAAGCTGTAAAATCATTTCCATCAGGAAAAGCGGCAACCGATTCTGGTAAATAAGTATAGGCTCTGGCATCTTTAGAAAAAAGTTTCCCAAAAAATGGTGTTACCCGGGAAAAATAAAAACTATAAAGCTGCTTAACCGGAAAAACACGTGGTTTAGAAAATTCGAGAATAACCATTTTGCCACCAGGTTTCAAAACACGGCACATATCTGCCAAGCCTTTTTCTAGGTTTTCAAAATTACGAACTCCATAAGCGCAGGTAATGGCATCAAAAGTATTTTCTTCAAAATGCAATCCTTCTGAATCGCCAACCTGAACGGTAAAAATTTCATTCAAACTGCGCTCATTGATTTTCTTTTTAGCTACCTCCAACATACCTTCAGAAATATCAACGCCAATTACCTTTTCTGGATGAAGTTTTTTAATAGCCTCGAATGCAAAATCGCCAGTTCCTGTAGCTACATCCAGTAAATTTCGTGGCTGAATGGAAACCAATTCTTTAATCGCTTTTTTACGCCATAAAACATCAATCCCTAAAGAAAGAAAATGGTTTAAAAAATCGTAAGTACCCGAAATATTATTGAACATAGTAGCAACCTGCTCTTTTTTGGTTGCATCTTCTACTTGATATGGAGTGATATTCTGATTCATGATGTGCGGCAAAGATAGGGAAAAAGTCGGGAGTGTGAAGTCCGAAGTCAGAAGACCGAAGATTGCAAATAGAAAGCGTGTTGCTAAAAAATCACTTGTATCTATAAGTATGAGCCATAATCTTCGGACGTCGGACTTCCGACCCTTGACTAAATTTACATTTCCACGAGATTCGTCAATTGGACTATCGACTTCGGTCTTCGGACTTCCGACTCAAAACCCTACCTTTGCAATATGGTTATCAAAACGGCAACATTTGTTTGCAGCAACACCCAAATTTCGGCATTACCGCCACCAGTAATGCCAGAATATGCTTTTATCGGACGCTCAAATGTGGGCAAATCTTCATTAATTAATATGTTGGTTAATCAACATGGGTTGGCAAAAACTTCACAAAGGCCAGGAAAAACCCAACTAATTAATCATTTTTTAATTAATGAGAAATGGTACATCGTCGATTTACCGGGCTACGGCTATGCAAAGGTTTCTAAAACCAGCAGAGAGAAATGGGAGAAATTTATTCGTGCCTACATTACTAAAAGAGAAAGTTTACAATGTGTGTTTGTTTTGATTGACAGTCGATTGGAGCCGCAGCAAATTGATATTGAGTTTTGCTATTGGTTAGGCGAAAAACAAATTCCTTTTTCACTAATTTTTACCAAGGCCGATAAACAGGGCATGACAACCACCCAAAAAAACGTGGCCGCTTTTAAGAAAAAGTTGGGTGAGTTTTTTGAGGAAATTCCCGCAACCTTTATTACCTCAGCCGAAAAAGGAAATGGGAAAGATGAAGTTTTACATTTCATAACAGAGGTTAATCAAGATTTTGTGGTTCCAACAGATTATAAAAAGTTTTAATTCCTGGCTCATTATTGGTTATGGGATATAAAATCCAAATCATTTAACAATTAATCAATTTTAACAGTTAACCCTGTTCTTAATGAAAAAATACTTTTCACTCGTATTATTTGCACACTCGGTATTTGCCTTACCTTTTGCTATGATCGGGTTTTTCTTGGGCGTTACCACAACCGAAAATCCTTTCTCTTGGTACAAATTAATTTTGGTTTTACTATGCATGGTTTTCGCCCGTAATTCTGCAATGGCTTTTAATCGTTATTTAGATAGAAATATCGATGCTAAAAATCCACGCACCAAAACGCGTGACATACCAGCAGGTAAAGTTTCGGCTAACGAGGCATTAATTTTTGTGATTGTAAATTGTATTTTATTTGCCATAGCCACCTATTTTATCAACCCGCTTTGTTTTTATTTATCTCCTGTAGCTTTATTTGTTGTTTTATTTTATAGCTACACTAAAAGATTTACTGCACTTTGCCATTTGGTTTTAGGCTTGGGTTTATCGCTTGCCCCTATTGGCGCATACATTGCCGTAACCGGCCATTTCGCATTAGTTCCTGTTTTATATTCTTTTGCTGTATTATTTTGGGTAAGTGGTTTCGATATTATTTATGCCCTGCAGGATGAAGATTTCGACCGAGAAGAAAATTTACACTCCATACCATCGGCACTTGGCATTAAAAATGCTTTGAATGTGTCGGTTTTACTGCATATTCTTTCAGCGGCTTGTGTTATCATTCCTGTTTTTTTTACCGAATTTAGCTGGGTATATTATGTAGGAATTGTGTTTTTCTGCTCCATGCTGATTTACCAACACCTGCTCGTAAAGCCAAATGACATCAGTAAGGTAAACAGAGCTTTTCAAACTTTAAATGGATATGCTTCAGTTGTATTTGCCCTTTGCTTTTTGATTGATGCTTACATAAGAAATAAATGATAGAATATTAACAATGATTGAATGAGTGAATTTTGAATGAGTGAATATGCTGCCGAACTGTTCAATCGTTCAATAATTAACAAAGAGCATTTTAGCTATTTAAACTATTTTATCAATCTCTCATTCAAAATTCAATAATTAATTTAAACATGATTATTACAAAAAAACCAAGAACATATATTCCGCAAAACTTAACCATTACCTGGGACAGTTTAGCACCATTATTTACCGAATTACAAAACCGCGAAATTAATAACGTTGATGAGTTGGAACAGTGGTTAAAAGATCGCTCGGAGTTGGAAGCAGCTTTAGAAGAAGATTTCGCCTGGCGATATATTAAAATGAGCTGCGATACCGCCAACGAAGAATTGGTTAAAAATTTCCAATACTTTGCCGAAGAGATCGAACCAAAAATTTCACCATTATCAAACGAGTTGAACAAAAAATTTGTCGACAGCCCTTTTATGGACGATTTAGACAAAGAAAAATTCTTCGTCTACAGCAGGGCAATTAAGAAAGCGCTGGAAATTTATCGCGAAGAAAACATCGAATTATTTACGCAACTGCAGGTTAAACAACAAAAATACCAAGGCATTACAGGCGCCATGAGTGTCGAAATTAATGGTCAGGAATACACGCTTGAGCAGGCATCGATTTTCATTAAGGATTTAAACCGTGAGGTTCGTGAAAATGCATGGAAAACTATTCAACAGCGCCGTTTAATCGATAAAGATGATTTGAATATTTTGTTTGATGAATTAATCAAATTGAGAAATCAGGTTGCCCTAAATGCAGGTTTTGAGAACTATCGCGATTACATGTTCCAGGCATTAGGACGTTTTGATTATACTCCTCAAGATTGCTACGATTTTGCCAATGCCATCGAAAAAGAAATTGTGCCTATTTTAAAAGCACAGGCCGAAAAACGCCGCGAGGCTTTATCGTTAGATGTTTTAAAACCATGGGATTTGGAAGTTAGCGTAAGTGGTAAGCCAGCTTTAAAACCTTTTAATAATGGGGAAGAATTGATTGATAAAAGTATAGCTTGTTTTAACGCCATTGATGAAAAATTGGGCTTAAAATTGGCCACCATGAAAGCCAACAATCTTTTCGATGTAGAAAGTAGAAAAGGAAAAGCTCCAGGCGGCTACAACTATCCTTTGGCAGAAACGGGAGCACCCTTTATATTTATGAATTCTGCCAACTCGCTTCGCGATTTAACCACAATGGTTCACGAGGGTGGTCACGCGATTCATACTTTTTTAACAGCAAATCTAGAATTAAACGATTTCAAACATTGTCCTTCTGAAGTTGCTGAACTGGCATCGATGAGTATGGAATTGATTTCGATGGATAATTGGAATGTATATTTCGACAACGAAGAAGACCTAATCCGTGCCAAAAGAGAGCAACTGGCAGATGTTTTAAAAACCTTGCCTTGGGTAGCGGTAATTGATCAGTTTCAGCATTGGATTTACACCAACCCAGAACATACAGCTGCCGATCGTGAAGAAACTTTTAAGCAAATTTACAATCGTTTCGGAGCAGGTTTTGCCGATTGGACAGATTTAGATCAACAGTTTGGAAATGTATGGCAAAAACAGTTGCACTTGTTCGAAGTACCATTCTATTATATTGAATACGCCATAGCGCAATTAGGTGCCATTGCCGTTTGGAAAAATTATAAGGAAAATCCTGAAAAAGCTTTGGAGCAATATTTAGCTGCACTTTCATTAGGCTATACCAAACCAATGAATGAGATTTACGAAACTGCTGGTATTAAATTTGATTTTAGTGCAGACTACGTAAAAGAACTGGCTCAATTTGTAAAAGAAGAATTAGAGAAATTAGGATAAGTTTAGGGTTTAGGGTTTAGGGTTTAGGGTTTAGGGTTTAGATGCAATTCTAAAAGCATAGATTTGTTTTGAAAAAAGTCGCAGCGTTTACTGCGACTTTTTTTGTTTTATAAAACAATCATAATCCTGAATTTATTTCAGGATCTTAATGCAAAAAAAAATATGCAAAATGTAGTACTCCGCTGATCTTTCCTACTAAAACGAAGTAAATCGCTATAATTAGCTAAGCACTAACCTCATCTTTTTTTCTCGTTTTCATAATCAAAACCATTACGAGACCTGAAATGATAATCATCACCAAATAACTGAAACTCAAATTTCTTTCATCTTTTGCCGGAAAAATATTCACCACACCATAACTTAAAAATGAAACAATTACATAAGTAATTCCGCCTGTCAGGCCTCCGGCTATACCCGCATTTTTAGGAAATTTACTTAAACAAAAGGTGAAGTAATTATTAAATGTAAAACCCGCACCAATGTGAATGATAAAGGCAAAAAATATCAAGGAATATAGATTGGATACGAAATTCAGACTAATCATCATTACGATAACAAAAACCATCTGCAACAGCGAATTAATCATCAATCTACTAAAAAATGGTTTATTAATTGTTGCTTTCCCAATAAAGCCACCAACCATCCAAGCAAAGCCCAAAATAAGAGAACTATAACCTGCTACAACAGGAGAATAATGTAGTTCATGCTCAATGATAAATGGCCCAGTCATATTGTAAACCATCACCATGCAATAAGCCAGCCCCAACATTACTATCCCTAATGTAAAGCTGCTGGTTTTAATCATTTCCAAATAAATATTTGTAATCTTCTTTAACTGAAAATCGGTAAAATGCTTTAATGTTTCACCACTGAAAACAAACTCTAAAACGGCAAATACTAAAGCAAAACCAGCAAGGAAATAAAAGTTTGATTCCCATCCAAAAACTGTTTGTAAATAGCCACCAACAAATGGCGCTATAATTGGCCCCGTAGACCATATAATTGAAAACAGACTTAAATAATGCTTCAATTTATCGCCAGTAAATAAATCGACAAAATAGGCTCGCTTGGCTACAACAATTGCACCAACAGAAAGTCCGTGAATAATCCTCATTAAATAAATAAGGTAAATATTATGTGTGATTGCAATTACTAAGCTTGCGAACGCAAATATCAATAAGCTGTACAACCCAATTTTATAGCGGCCAAAACTATCAAGCAAACTCCCCACAAACAGTTGCGCCACACCATAACTGATCAAGAAAATACTCAGGGTTAACTGCACCTGAACACTACTGATGTTCATTTCTCCAGCCATTGTAGGCAACGACGGTATGTAGATATCTGTGGCAAAGCCAGAAAGTGGAATGAGGGCAAATGCCAATATTGTGGCTATGTTCTGATTTTTATCTTTTATAGCCGAATGTTGTATAGATGATGATGTCATTTTGAAAAACTGAACGGATTTGAATACCATTTCTACTTAAGCAGGCAAAAGTAGCACTTTATGATAACCGAAATTTGCCCCATGAGCAATAAACACATAGAGATTACATACCGTGGCAATTTTTACTTTACGAACAGAATAATTGAAAGATTTTAGGCGATAAAAAAATAAATTTCTATACTTAAACATGATGTAAATTGATTGTTATGAAATTTATATCTCGCTTTAAACGTTTTTAACTGATATTTTTTTAAGTTTGAGGAATACAACAACCAAACAAAAATGTTCGAAAAGCTATTCAGGAAGAAATCTATTTCCAAAATTCTAAAAGATGCGGCAAGCGGCTACGGCGACCATGAAAATACGCTTCACAAAACATTAGGTGTACGAGATTTAACAGCTTTTGGTATTGCAGCAATTATTGGTGCAGGTATTTTCAGTACGATTGGTAAGGCCAGTGCAGATGGTGGTCCGGCGGTAATATTTTTGTTTATTTTTACTGCGGTTGCTTGTAGTTTTGCAGCATTTGCTTATGCAGAGTTCGCATCAATGGTTCCGGTTTCGGGTAGCGCATACACTTATTCTTATGTAGCCTTTGGCGAGTTGGTAGCCTGGATTATCGGCTGGTCGCTCATTATGGAATACTCTATTGGAAATATTACTGTAGCCATTTCCTGGTCTGATTACTTTACGGGGCTACTCTCTTCCATAAAAATTCCCTTTCTCGGTATTAATGGTATTCATGTGCCTGATTGGGCTACAATGGATTATTTAAGTGCTTATAACGGACATAAAATTGCTGAGGCATTATTGGCTGCAGGCAAAAACTTAACTGATTTAGATTCTGCCACTGCTTTGGCAAATAATGCTTGGTTAACGGCACCTCAAATTGGCGGATTTCACCTGGTTGCAGATCTTCCTGCGCTAGGAATTATCATCCTGATTACCTGGTTAATTTATCGTGGCATGAAAGAAAGCCGAAATGCCAGCAATGCAATGGTTGTGGTTAAATTGGCTGTTATTTTGTTGGTGCTTGCTGTTGGTATTTTTTATGTGGATACAAATAATTGGAATCCATTTGCACCTAATGGGGTATCGGGAGTTTTAAAAGGTGTTTCGGCAGTATTTTTTGCTTATATCGGCTTTGATGCCATTTCTACAACGGCAGAAGAATGTAAAAATCCACAACGCGATTTACCTCGTGGAATGATGTGGGCCATTATAATTTGTACCATTTTATATGTTGCAATCGCCCTAGTTTTAACTGGAATCGTCAAATCTGATACACTCGCAGTTGGCGATCCTCTGGCATTTGTTTTCGATCAAATCAATTTAAAATTAATGAGCGGAATCATTGCTGTGAGTGCAGTATTTGCAATGGCAAGTGTGCTTTTGGTGTTTCAGATGGGTCAACCACGGATTTGGATGAGTATGAGTCGTGATGGTTTGTTGCCTAAATCTTTCTCTAAAATTCATCCAAAATACAAAACGCCATCTTTTGCTACAATCGTAGTAGGATTTGTGGTTGCAGTACCTTCATTATTTATGAATTTAACCATTGTTACTGATTTATGTTCAATTGGTACTTTGTTCGCCTTTGTTCTGGTTTGTGCAGGGGTTTTAGTGTTGCAAAACCGCCCTGATGTGCAGCGTGGAAAATTTAAAATCCCTTATGTTAACAGCAAATTCATAGTTCCTATTGCTTTTATTGCCGCAATGGCATTTGCTTTTACTCAATACAGTAAAGAAACCAAAGCCTTCTTTTTCAACTCGCCTAAGACAGTTACAACGGTTAATTTTGTTACTTCATTAAATGGCGATGAACTTAAAATTGTGAGAGAAGAAATTGTTAAAAATGCTGCTCCACAAATTATGCTTGCCGATAAGGTTGATGCAGAATCTTACCTAAGTACTTTGCCTGCCGATAGATACGAACAGTTTATCTCAGCTTCGAAAGTTTCTGTAGAAAAGAAATATGAAAGTGGCTGGAGTTTGTTTAAACATAAAATTCCAATGTGGATTTTCTTAATCATCTGCGTGATTATCTGCTATTATTGTATCACACATAATCTCTCTTTAATCCCTGTTTTGGGCTTAATCAGCTGCTTATATATGATGTGCGAGCTAGGTATTTCAAACTGGATCGGTTTTGGGATTTGGCTGGTGATTGGACTGGTGGTTTACTTTGCCTATGGTTATAAACATAGCAAGCTGGCACAGGAAGCATAACTTATGTTCAACTTTTAAAAGTGCTAATAAATATAAAAAACCACTAAGTTATAGCTTGGTATTCTAACCAACTGGTATTAAACGCATTTGATCAAGTTTCGGTCTGTAGAGATACTAAACCGTTAGATAAATAGATAAAATATCAATGTTGGTCGTTAAGGAAATCACCGATAAATATATTGGCTGAAAATAGAAGAAGCCCTTAAGTATAAAACTTAAGGGCTTCGTTATTTCGGATGGTAAGGGAATCATTCAATAGGTTAAACTTGATTCTAAAATCCTTAAATCAATTTAAATCCTGGTTATCTTTCTTTTTTATAAATGCCAATGCCGTAATCATAACCAATCCTAATCCCGATGCAATCATATAATTGTTGGCATGATCAAGCTGATAAATTTTAGCAGCCGGGCCAGCGATAAAAAGACAAGCCCCAAGTATTAAAATTGCTGTCCTCATTAATTAAACGGGTAATCTGTTTAGTTCAATATCATCAGGTGTAACGAAGATCAAAGGAACTTTTTCTACATCTACATAGCTGCTATCTAAACCAAAACTGCGTTCTTCCGATAAACTCATTTTCTTCAGCAAGAAGTAATAATCCATAATTTGTCTTTCATAAAAGCTCAACTTTGTGAATTTAGAAAGGTGTTTCTCTAAAAGAACAAATCTAAAATCGCCAGCAATTTTATGCTTATTTAATGATTTATATTGACTTGTAATATCAATCTCGCCATTTTTCACCAATTCTTCAACCACTTTACGATACAGCAAATTAACCCGTTGCTCAATTCTAAATCCTAACCTAAAATCAATTCTAATTAATTTACCCGGAATCAGGAACTCCACTTTATAATCTAAAGTATAAGGTTCATCCATAACATCTACGTGTACCAACCAATACACATCAGCACGTTTAGGTTCTTTTTGAATAATGGAATAAATGATCTTGGATTCTATCTCCGTTTTAAAGTTTGCACTGGTTAAATAAACCAATTGCGATGAGTATTTCGGAACGGTTTCATCACTGCTTAATTCACTTAAAATTTGATAATAATCCTCAATTTCCACATATTTAACAAAGCGGTTTTTGATTTTCCGAGAGTTATACCAGGTCCACATTACGCTTAATAAACCACAGCTGATTAACAATGTTACCCATCCACCATGAACAAACTTAGCCATGTTACCAACTAAGAATGTCATTTCAATTACCGTATAAACACTAACAAAAATGATAATTAAATACTTAGGAAATTTCTTCCTTAACATATAAACCGCTACCAAAATAGTGGTCATCAGGAAGGTAAGGTTAATGGCTAAACCATACGCACCCTCCATATCATCCGATCTTTTAAAATACAACACGATCAAAATACAACCAATACAAAGCAACCAATTGATAGATGGCACGTATAACTGACCCTTTTGCACACTAGGATAATTGATTTTAACTTTTGGCCAAAGATTCAATCTAACGGCTTCAGAAATTAAAGTAAAAGAGCCCGAAATCATGGCTTGCGATGCAATTACAGCTGCTGTTGTAGCCAGGATAACCATGTAAATTACCAAATTTTGAGGTACCAATTGGAAAAATGGATTTTCTAGAGGATTCCGTGGGTTATAACCTGGATGGCTCAAGACCCATGCACCCTGACCTAAATAATTTAGAATTAAGGTCAATTTTACAAAAATCCAGCTAATGCGGATATTGTCTTTACCACAGTGCCCTAAATCGCTGTATAATGCTTCAGCCCCAGTAGTACAAAGGAATACACCACCTAAGATGACCAATGCACTGGGGTTTGTCACCAATAAATGAATGGCATAATATGGGTTTAATGCTTTAAAAACAGATGGATCATCCATTACATGGGATAAACCGGTAACGCCTAGTGCAGCAAACCAGAAAAACATAATTGGCCCAAAAAGTTTTCCTACCAAGTTGGTTCCAAATTGTTGGATCACAAATAGTAATGTAATAATACCGATTACGATTGGTAGAACCGGAACTGTTGGAAAATTAAGCTTTAATCCCTCAATTGCTGAAGTTACGGTGATACTTGGGGTAATCATTCCATCGGCTAATAAAGCGGCGCCGCCAATAATCGCAGGAACAACCAGCCACTTTGCCTTTTTACGCACTAAGGAGTATAATGAGAAAATTCCCCCTTCACCTCTGTTATCGGCTCTTAAGGTGATAATGACATATTTAATGGTAGTTTGAAGAGTTAAAGTCCAGATGATACAAGATAATGCTCCAAGTACTACATCCTGACTTATGGGTTGCCCCGCATCAAACACTGATTTGAAAATCGCTTTAAGGGTGTACAATGGTGATGTACCTATATCGCCAAATACAATTCCCAAACTTACTAGCACCCCGCCAGCTGTTAACGCGTTGACATTTTTATGATCTGACACTTCGTTGATATTTTTAGTGCGTCAAAAGTAAACTAACTCTAACAAATTAGCAACCATAATATTGTGTATTTTTCACACTATGAAAAACAAAATTAATTGTTAAATTGTGTTAAATTATTACAGATGCACGAAATGTTTAATTTCTTTGTTTTTAATTAATACATTTGCTTTATAAATTTGATGAAACTCTACCCAATAACGTTGCTCACAAAACTTACATGCATTTTATGCATTGTTTTGTTGTGGAGTGTTAATTCCTGGGCCCAACAAGCTGATAGTATTCACATTAGCTTAAAAAATAGAGTTAAAAAAACAAGTAGAATTCCCGAAATTAAAGCCAATATTCAACCTTACCGACCATTGTTCGGTACCTTAGGTACTTCAGGAATGTTCAACACTTATTCTGGCACATCAAAATCAACAAATATTGCTGCAACTAAAGATAAATTACTTACCATCGTTAAAATTTATCCCAATCCTGTTGAAGATCAGTTGAATATTATTTTATCGATAGGCAAAGATGGTACGCAAACCACCATTAAAATTATTGATTTATTAGGAAACGAAGTTGTAACGCTAGCCAACGAAAGGTTAAACGCTGGCGAGCAAACCAAAAGTTTCACTATTCCCACTCGCCTAAACGCTGGCATTTATTTTTTACGGGTAATGGCGGGCGCCGAAAGCCAGGTAAAACGCATCTCAGTTTTATAACTTCAATATCTTTTCTATTTTTGGCTATTCGAGATTCAATTTCCGAATACTCTGTCTCATAATTTATATTAATATGAAAATCATCGCTATTGGCCGTAATTATGCCGAACATGCTAAGGAATTAAACAACCCCATTCCTACAACGCCTGTAATTTTTATGAAACCCGATACAGCGCTGCTAAAAGATAACAAGCCATTTTATTTACCAGAATTTTCTAATGATGTTCATTATGAATTGGAAGTGGTTTTAAAAATCTGTAAAGAAGGGAAACACATCGCCGAAAAATTTGCTTCGAATTACTATGATGAAATTGGTTTAGGTATAGATTTTACAGCACGCGATATACAGAGCAAACACAAAGAAAAAGGCTTGCCATGGGAACTGGCAAAAAGTTTTGATAACTCCGCTCCCACAAGTATTTTCTTACCCAAATCTGATTTTTCTGATCTATATGATTTGAATTTTGAGCTGAAAATTAATGGAGAAAGTCGGCAGAAAGGACATACCAAAGATTTACTCTTCTCGTTTGAAAAGATAATCAGCTTTGTTTCGCAGTATATTACCTTAAAAAAAGGCGATTTAATTTTTACGGGCACCCCTGAAGGTGTCGGAAAAGTGAATCAGGGCGATAAATTAGAGGCCTGGTTAGAGGGAAAACAACTTTTAAATTTTGATGTTAAATAACGAATGATTAAAAATCCGATCCACCATTTATTTATAGCTTTTCTCTTTTTATTTTTTACTTTATTTGTTAACGTTGTTCAGGCACAGCAAATATTTAGCAACAATAAATATCCAATAACTGATTTTAGGCAACCTTTAGATATTGTTCCTCCAGCTCTTGCCGGGTCATTTGGCGAAATTCGTGGAAATCATTTCCATTCGGGAATTGATTTTAGAACCAACCAACGGGAAGGCTATCCGGTTTATGCTGTAGCCGATGGATATATTTCTCGCTTAAGGGTTCAGAATAGTGGCTTCGGCCAGGCGCTTTACATCAATCATCCCAATGGTTTTACTACAGTTTATGGGCATTTACAACGCTTTTCACCAAAAATAGCCACTATTGTAAAAGATCTGGAATATGAAAAAAAATCGTTTGAAATTGATGAGTTCCCTGATGCGACATTAATCCCTGTCCGTAAAGGAGAGGTAATTGCATGGTCGGGTAATCGTGGTAGTTCTGGAGGTCCGCATTTACATTTCGAAATTAGAGATACCAAAACCGAGGAAACCATAAACCCACAGTTTTTTGGGATTAATATACCAGATAATATCCCTCCAGTAATTCACGGTTTGTATGTTTATCGCTTAAATGGAAAAACTTTTAATGAATTTACCCCAAAACAGGCTATTGCAATTAGTGGTGCTGGTGGTAATTTCAAAACAGCTTCACCAGTAAGTTTAACCGGTGAGGTTGGTTTTGGAGTTGTTGTAACGGATAGGCATAATGGTTTATCAGGCACAAACGGTGTTTATTCTATCCAGCTCGAATTAGATGGTAAACTAATTTACACTTCCGCATTAGAGCGTTTTTCTTTTGAAAACAGTAAAGCGATCAATTCTCACATCGATTATCCAACATACATCAACACCAAAAGAAGCATTCAAAAAAGTTTTGTTGATCCAGGCAACCCACTAAAAATTTATAGTGGATTGGTGAATAACGGTAGAATTAATTTTAATGATGGAGCAGCTCATCAACTTCGATATATCATAACCGATTCCAAAGGAAATGCATCCATATTGCCTTTTACGGTAAATGCTGGTAACGCTCCAGTTAGCCCTAATATCATCCCGGCAGGATTAATTTTCCCTTACAATAAAGCCAGTGAATTTAATAGCGAAGAGATTAAAGTGGTAATCCCGCAAGGTACTTTATATAACGACTTAAATTTTGTTTATAAAAAACTGCCCAAACCTGCAGGCAACGCTTACTCGGCAGTACATCAAATCCATAATCGATTTACACCACTGCATATTGGATTTAATTTATGGATTAAAGCCGATGCACTTCCCGAAAATTTACGCGATAAAGCACTGATTGTTAGCGCTGGTGGTTCATCGCAAGGTGGATCATTTGATAATGGCTATATAAAAGCGACACCAAAAAACTTTGGTAGTTTTTATATTGCTGTAGATACCATTGCTCCTCGAATTATTCCAACCAATATTGCAGATGGAAAAAGTATGGCTGGATTATCTAAAATGACTTTTAAGATCGGTGATAATCTTTCGGGAATAAAAAGCTTTAGTGGATACATTGATGGGAAATGGGTTTTAATGGAGTTTGATGCGAAAACGGCAACCCTTTGGCATAGCTTTGATGATAGAACCACAGCTGGTAAACATGCTTTTGAGTTAGTGGTTACCGATGGAAAAGATAATGTGCGTCGTTATGCCATTTCATTTTTTAAATAGTATGAACTGTTAAATAAAACTTCTGCCCCTAAAATTGTCATCTTTTAACATTCCCTGAACACTTAAACAAGTTTATCTGTTTAAATTGCGACTATAATAATTAAATTTCAAATCATTCATATATGGCCGAGTTAAAAGAGGGCGATCAAGCACCAGCAATTACATCAAAAGACCAAAATGGTATCGAGGTTTCGCTTAGCGATTATAAAGGAAAAACTGTTGTGTTGTATTTTTATCCGAAAGATGATACGCCAGGTTGCACAGCCGAAGCCTGCGATTTTAGAGACAATTATCAAGGTTTACAAGAGAAAGGAATAGCCGTTTTGGGCGTAAGTGTAGATGATGAAAAATCGCACCAGAAATTTGTAACTAAACACAATTTACCTTTTACCCTATTGGCCGATACCGATCAAAAGATTGTAAATGATTATGGCGTTTGGGCAGAAAAAAACATGTATGGCAAAAAATATATGGGCACTGTCCGCACTACATTTATCATTGATGGTGAGGGAAAAATTTCACATATTATTAAAAAAGTTGACACCAAAAATTCAACTCAACAAGTACTCGATTTAATCAATAACTAATTATGATATAGCAGTTAAAATATTAACTTTGCTATGTAACAACAACCTCTTATTTTAATGAAACATACAATTAAAGAGCTAGAAGATATTGCCTCGCAAATCAGAAGAGATATCGTAAGAATGGTTCACGGATGTCAATCTGGTCACCCAGGCGCTTCACTAGGATGTGCTGATTTTTTTACCGCATTATATTTTGAAGTTTTGAACCACAAAACAGATTTCACGATGGAAGGTAAAGGCGAAGATTTATTTTTCCTTTCCAACGGGCATATTTCTCCGGTGTGGTACAGTACATTGGCCCACGCTGGCTATTTCGATAAAAGTGAATTGGCAACTTTCCGTAAATTGGATTCGAGATTGCAAGGTCACCCAACCACTCATGAACATTTACCAGGGATCCGTATTGCTTCAGGATCATTAGGACAAGGTTTATCTGTCGCCATTGGTGCAGCTTTAGCTAAAAAGTTAAACGGCGATAATTCTCACGTTTTTGCATTATTAGGTGATGGGGAACTACAAGAAGGGCAAAATTGGGAAGCTGCAATGTTTGCACCTTTTAATAAAGTGGATCATTTAATTGCTTCTGTTGATTATAATGGCCAGCAAATTGACGGACCAACCAGCAAAGTTCTTGCTTTGGATGATTTACAAGCCAAATTTGAAGCTTTCGGATGGCATGTAATTAACACAGATGGTAATGATATGCAAGCAATTGTAGAAGGTTTACACTATGCTAAAACTTTAACCGGTAAAGGAAAACCAATCATGAATTTAATGAGTACACAAATGGGTGCTGGTGTAGATTATATGGTTGGCTCACATAAATGGCACGGTACAGCACCAAATGATGAACAATTGGCATTAGCATTGGCGCAATTACCAGAAACTTTAGGGGATTATAACCCCCTAGCCCCTTGAAGGGGGAATTAATAGCAAAATGCAAAATATACATTTCGCTTTAAACCATTTAATTTACACTATAAATAAAGCCCCTTTAGGGGTTTGGGGTTATGAAAAAATATACATACACAGAGAAAAAAGATACACGTTCGGGATTTGGTGCTGGCTTACATGAGGCAGGAAAGAAAAACGAAAACGTGGTAGCATTGTGCGCCGATTTAGTAGGATCGCTTAAAATGGATTCTTTCATCAAAGATTTTCCAGAGCGTTTTACCCAGGTGGGTATTGCAGAAGCAAACATGATCGGTATTGCAGCAGGTATGACGATTGGTGGCAAAATTCCTTTTACTGGTACATTTGCTAACTTTTCTACAGGCCGTGTTTACGATCAAATTCGCCAATCGGTAGCCTATTCAAATAAAAACGTTAAAATCTGCGCATCTCATGCTGGTTTAACTTTAGGTGAAGATGGTGCAACGCACCAAATTCTGGAAGATATAGGTTTAATGAAAATGTTGCCAGGAATGGTGGTAATTAATCCGTGTGATTATAACCAAACAAAAGCTGCAACTATGGCCATTGCCGAATATGAAGGTCCGGTTTATTTACGTTTTGGTCGTCCGGTAATTCCAGTATTTACAGATCCTGATCAAAAATTCGAGATTGGTAAAGCTTGGATGGTTAATGAAGGCACGGATGTAACCATTATTGCAACCGGCCATATGGTATGGAAAGCAATTGAAGCTGGTGAAAAATTAGCAGAATTGGGTATCGATGCAGAAATTATTAATATCCACACGATTAAACCTTTGGATGATGAAGCAATCTTAAAATCGGTAAAGAAAACTGGTTGCGTTGTTACTTGCGAAGAACATAATAAATTTGGTGGTTTGGGTGAAAGCGTTGCCCGCTTATTAACAACAGAATTACCAACTCCACAAGAGTTTGTGGCCACTAACGATACTTTTGGCGAAAGCGGAACACCAGATCAATTAATGTCTAAATACGGCTTAGATGCAGTAAACATTGTTGAGGCAGTTCAAAAAGTAATCGGCAGAAAAAAAGCTTAAAATACTATTATTTAGGGGAAATAGAGAACAGGAAATAGATAATAGATGCCTTTGCTATTGCATACTATTTCAATTTCCCATTCCCTATTTCCTTTTTAACAAGCGATATTACCTATTCGTAATTTCCATATTGTTTAATTCCTTGCCCCAGTCCTTACTAGTACCCGCTCCTCTCTAAAAAATATAAATGAAACAAGTTGAAGATTCAGAAATTCTTGCCATGTTCGCTGTCGAGCGCACTCGAAATGAAGCTTTTAATTTGTTATTAAAAAAATATCAGCAGAAAATTTACTGGCACATCCGCAGATTGGTACTCAACCATGATGATTGTGATGATTTACTCCAGGAGGTGTTTGTTAAGGTCTGGAAAAATCTGGATAAATTTAGAAGTGATTCTCAATTATATACCTGGATTTACCGCATCGCAACTAATGAATCCATCACTTTTCTAAACAAACAGAAGCAAAAAAACAATACGCCTTTAGACGAAGTATCGTCTGAACTGGCAGATAATTTAGTGGCATCATCATATTTTAATGGTGATAAACTAGAGCTTAAGCTGCAAAAAGCCATTTTAACACTTCCAGAAAAACAACGCATTATCTTCAATATGAAATATTTTGATGATATGAAGTACGACGAAATTTCTGAGGTTTTAGGAACATCGGTTGGTGCTTTAAAAGCGTCATTTCACATCGCTGCTAAAAAAATTGAAGCTTTTATTACAAATGATGAAATTGATTATTAAACCTTTTCATCTTAATTCAATCATATATCTGTGATGAACGAAAATATAGAAAATAACGATTGGAAAAGGGATGCGCCAGTCCTGGCCGCTATGGTTAGGAGCAATCCTTTCACTGTTCCTAATCACTATTTCGAAAGTGTAGAGGAGTCAGTAATTTCCAATGTATTTTTAGATGGATTGAAACAAAATACTAATTGTGCTCATTTTGAAGTTCCGCAACATTATTTTGAAGAATTAACTGAACGCATTGAAGCCAATATCAGAATAGTGGAATTGCCAAAAGCTGAAAATAGCTTTGCAGTACCACAAAATTATTTTGATAACCTTCAAAGTAGAATTAATGATAGAATTGCTGCCACTTTTGAGGATAAAGTTGAGGTTAAACCGGAGCTTAAGATTGCTAAAATTGTTCCTCTGTGGAGAAAAAGTTTGGTTAAATATGCGAGTGCAGCTTGTTTTGTTTTAATAGCTTCTTTTGGCGCCTATTTCTATCAAAATAGTACTTCGATTCCTGTTGCTCAAACTCAACCATCAGATCTTGCAAACGAACAAATGTTGTACGATATTGATGAAAGCACAATTATTGACCATTTAGAAGCACAAACTAATATGGGTTCAAAAACTACTTCTGCCTCAGATACAGAAATGGAAAACTATATATTGAGTAATTTCTCGTCAAGTGATTTAACTCATGAATTAAATAATTAATTAAAAAATGAAGAATTTATTATTCGTTGCTTTAATGTTTTTATTGCCTGCTACACTTTTGGCACAACGCACAAAAGGTGAAGAAATAGAATCATTAAAAATTGCCTTTTTTACTCAAAAACTAGATTTATCTCCGGAAGAAGCTAAAGTATTTTGGCCAATTTACAATGATATGCAGACAGAGCAAAATGCTTTACGCAAAGAACGCATGCAAAAAATGATCTCTTATAGAAAAACTACTGAAATTGATAATTTAAGTGATGCACAGGTGCAAAGCTTAATTACCAGCGAGTTTGATTTTAAACAGAGAGACCTCAATCTGGATAAAAAATATTATAACCGTTTAAAATCTAATCTACCGATTAAAGTAGTTGGAAAATTCTACAGGGCGCAGGAAGGATTTAAGCGAGAGTTACTGAACCGTTTTAAAGGCGGACCAAAAAATTAGATACAAAGACTTGCAATGATGCAGGTCTTTTTTATTTTAAAGGCTATTGTATTTCCGTACTTTTGTGCATGCTTACCCAACGTCAGTTGTTTTTACAACACAATGCACAAACCTCTCCCGAACCTTTAATGCTCGAATTTGTAAGAGCAAGAGGTGTTTACATTTATGATTCTTCAGACAAAAAACATTTAGATCTTATTGCTGGTATTGGCGTAAGTAATGTGGGCCATTGCCATCCTGCGGTAGTTAAGGCTATACAAGATCAGGCAGAAACCTATATGCATTTAATGGTATATGGCGAATATGTTCAAACACCACAAGTTAATTTCGCAAAAGCATTGGCCGATATTTTACCAGCAAGTTTAAGTTGTACTTACTTTTTAAATTCGGGAACGGAAGCGGTTGAAGGAGCCATGAAACTGGCCAAACGTTATACGGGCAGAAAGGGATTTATTGCTTGTAAAAATGCCTATCATGGCAGTACTCAAGGTGCAGAAAGTTTAATGGAAAGCGATTTTTATTCTTCAGGCTATGGGCCCTTTTTGCCAAATGTAAGTTTCATTCAACATAACAATTTAGCTGATCTTGAAAAAATTACAGATGAAATAGCTGCTGTCTTTATCGAACCCATTCAGGGAGAAGCCGGAATTCGCGTTGCTGATTTGGAGTACATGTTAGCGTTGAGGGCTAAATGTACCGAAACCAAAACGCTTTTGATTTTCGATGAAATCCAATCTGGTTTCGGGCGTAGTGGCAAAATGTTTGCTTTTGAACATTATAACGTGGTCCCTGACGTGTTACTGCTGGCAAAAGGAATTGGTGGCGGCATGCCGATTGGCGCATTCATCAGTTCACTCGAAATCATGTCGGTTTTATCACATAGCCCAATTCTAGGTCACATGACAACTTTTGGCGGTCACCCGGTTTGCTGTGCTGCTGGTTTGGCCACATTAAGAACTTTAGTTGATAATAAAATTGTTGATCAGGTTGAAGAAAAAGGACAACTTTTCAAATCACTTTTAACACACCCTGCAATTAAAGAAATTAGAGGTAAAGGTTTAATGCTTGCAGTTGAATTCGAAAACTTCGATATTAATAAAAAAATTATAGATGCCTGCATTTTGGATGGTGTACTGTCTGATTGGTTTTTGCATTGCAGCAATTCCATGCGCATCGCACCACCACTAATTATCACCAAAGAAGAAATTGAAGAGGCTTGCGAGATCATTCTGAAAAATATTAATTTAGTGCTGGAACAGAAAGCTTAAAGCTGAAAGACAAACGTTCAAAGCAGAAAGCTAAAAGAATAAAGCTGAAAGAATAATAAGGAAAATATTAAATATGCTTATGCACCCAGTCTTGATACTTGCTACTCCATACTTGATACTAACTACCTGATACTAAATACTCGATACAAAATGAACGTACTCATAGTTGAAGATGAAAAAAGCCTGGCCTTGGAGATGGATGAATTTCTTAGCAAGGAAGGATTCATAGTAGAACATGCCTGGAAAAAATCCTCAGCAGAAGAAAAAATCTTCGTAAACAATTACGACTTCATTTTACTCGACTTAGGTTTGCCAGATGGCGATGGCTTTGACGTTTTAAAGCAATTGAAAGCGCTAAAAGATCGAGACGATGCAGTTATTATTTTAACGGCAAGAAGTGCAGTTGATGATCGCATTAAAGGTTTAGATGAAGGTGCTGATGATTACTTACCTAAACCGTTTTCATTGAATGAACTTTTGGCACGAATGCATGCCATCACTAGGAGAAAGCACAAACTCGAAAAAAACGAAATCAACATTCACAATTTCCTTTTAAATATCCAGAACAGAACAGTTGCTTATGGGGAGGAAAGATTAAATCTCACAAAAAAAGAATTTGAAATTTTTAACTATCTGGTATTAAATAAAAACCGTGTGGTTTCGAGAATGAGTTTAACTGAACATGTTTGGGGCGATATTTTAGAAGTTAATTCTGATTCGAACTTCGTTGATGTCCACGTAAAAAACCTTCGGAAAAAACTCGCTGCCATTACCCCTATCGATTGGTTCGAAACCGTAAGAAGTATTGGATATAGGATTAATTGCTAAAAAGTCAGAGGTCGGGAGACCGCAGTCCGGCGAAAGCGTTTAACGCTTTATTTGCAACTCATTTACGTATTCACAAATGAACCATTGAACTATTGAACCAACCAAATGAAATTACAGGTTAAGTTTTCTTTGTATAACGCCATCACCAAAATTGCCATTATTGTGGTTCTTGGCGGAATCATCTTATTTTCGTTGGATAAATTAGCCTTTAATCAGCTTGATAACCGACTAATTAAAAAGAAAAATAAAATTATTGAACATCTTAGTGATGGAGAAATTGATAGTCTTTTAAATAAGGAAGATACATTTACAGATTATAATATATTAAAGGAAGAGTTTATTATTTTAACCGATATCAGCGATAACCAAAAAGAAGCATCGGCAAAGTTATATACGGAGAAAAGAGAAATTGAAGGTGATATTGAAGTTTATCGGATCTTAAACTATAAATTCTCTTATCATACCAATTGGTACAACCTTGAAATTGGAGAATCCATGACGGCACTTTCATCTATCAAAAGTGGCATTCGGTTTTATACGCTAATTGTGCTTTTCGCAGCTTTGCTTATCACTCTGGTAACTGATTATCTCTTTTCTAATTTCCTGCTAAAACCGTTTTACTCCATCATTGATAAAAAAATAAACCTCGTTAACGATCCATCTCATTATAATTACGATAACATTCCCACTACAACTGATGATTTCAAAATCCTGGATAATAGTATAAACTCATTAATGAGGAAAATAAACACATTGTTTGCCTTGGAAAAACAATTTATTGCCAATGTTTCGCATGAGCTGCTTACCCCTATTTCCGTTTTGAGTACACGGTTTGAAAACATGCTCAACACGCCTGAAATACCCGAAGCACATGAAAACAAAATCTATGCTTCTTTAAAAACACTAAACCGTTTAAAATTAATTATCAATAGCCTATTGCTGATTTCGAAAGTAGAAAACAACCAATATTTAAAAACAGAGGAAATAAGTATCAGGCAGGAAATAGAAGATATTTATGAAGATTTAGAAGATCGCATTGCGGATAAAAACATCACCTTCAACTTAAATATCGCTCATGATTTTCGATTTATTGGAAACAAAGCGTTGATACATACCTTGCTGATCAATGTTATAAACAATGCCATAAAGTATAATGTGGATGGAGGCTTTATTACTATTGCAAGTAAAAAAATTGAAAATCGATATGCATTAATTATTGCTGATGGTGGTTTAGGTATGAAGAAAGAGATGCTGGATAATGTTTTCGATCGTTTTAAACGTGGTAACACGGAAGAAAAAGGTTTTGGTTTAGGCCTGGCCATTGTTCAAAGTATTGCCAAATTTCATAAAATTGAGATTAACATTCAATCTGAAGAAAATAAAGGAACCAATGTTTCACTTATTTTCTAAAATGGATTTAAGCTGATATGGCCGTTACTAATGCCATATACAAAATTGCTACCTTTGCAGTTCATGCTGAATCCCTTTTTCAATAAAACATACTTTCTTTTTTTAGTCATTTTACTGCTATCAAATTCCAGTTTAATGGCTCAAAAAGCTGTGGAAATAAAAAATGATGTTCCACAGCATATCTTTACATTCAAGGAAATCGAAGTATTGGAAGATGAAAAGGGCAAATTCACTTTCAACGAAATTAAAAGCCCAAGCTTTGATCAAAAATTCAAGGCCAGTATTACCAGTACTCCACAAACCAAGAATTTAAACAAAACTTATTGGTTCCGAATCAAAATTAAACCCAATGAAGCAGTAGAAAAGCCGCTGATTTTGGAATTTTTTGATCAAACCATTGATTATATTACCGTATACATTCCACAGCCTGATAAAAGCTACCAAATAGAAAACCTGGGCGATGCAAACCCTTTTGATGAGCGCTTAATTCACCATAAAAATTTCGAAATTCCCATTAAAAATGAGGGTAAAGAGATTCAAACATATTACTTCAAAATTAGCTCTTCGCAAATTTCTGATGTAATTATTGTTCTCCGAACTGCCGAATGGTTTATTTCCTATGCTTTGGATGAATACTTCTATTTCGGCATTTTCTATGGAATGATCCTCGTTTTCAGCTTCTACAACCTGATCATGTTCATCGCCATCAGGCAGAAACAATACCTCTATTATGTACTATATAATTTAAGCGTTGGCTTTTTTGAAATGAGCAGTGATGGCATTGCTTATCAATATTTGTGGCCTAATGCACCCGAATGGAATCAGGTGGCTTATGCTTTTTCACTATGTGCCACTAGTATTTTCGCCTTACTATTTACAAGAGAATTGCTATTTGTAAAAGCCAAGGCTCCAAAGCTCAATCAATTGATTATGGCGGTAATCATCGTTCGATTGGTCTTTTTTGTTTACTGTTATCTATTTGATCAAACACTTTTTAGCTATAAATTTATCGAAGCTATACCCCTTTCGGTAGCATTTTTTACAGGAATTTATATTTACAAAAATGGTTACCAGCCGGCACGTTTCTTCGTTTTGGGTTATAGTTTCTTGTTTGCAGGTTTCACATTAAAAATTTTAATTATGCTTGGTGTAAGCTGGTTAAATTTTGGTGCAATCAGTTATTATAGCTTAAGTTTTTGTTTTGTGCTGGAGATGGTTTTTCTATCTTTTGCCATTGGAGATAAGGTTCGTTTATTAAAGCTCAAAAAAGATAAAGCACAGCAGAAAATTATCAAACAGATGGCAATAAATGCCCGGCTAAAAGATACCATTAACCAGGAATTAGAAACAAAAGTAGAAGAGCGTACCCGCGAAGTTTACCATAAATCGCTAATCATTGAAAGTAAAAATCAAGCCCTCGAAGAAGTAAATTCATTACTTCAAAAACAAGCAGAGGAAATTTCGCGAATGAATGTACTGCTTGAGCAGGATAATGAACAGCTTCAAACCAGCGTAGAAAAAGTATCACGCGATCGGGTAATGAATACCGAAGTGGATTTCGAAGAATTCAGCAAAATTTATCCTGATAAGGAAAGCTGCTATGAATTTTTGTCAGAATTAAAATGGAGTAAGGGCTACCACTGTAGAAAATGTAGTCACGATCATTATTTCTCTGGACATATTTTGCACAGTAGAAGATGTAGTAAATGTGGTTATGAAGAATCGGTAACTACCTATACCATATTTCACAATACCAGAATACCAATCAATAAAGCTTTTTATATGATTTTCCTAATCTACTCTTCGAAAGGAAAAATCTCTTCTCACAAATTATCAGAACTTCTTTCCATTAGGCAAAGCACCTGCTGGACCTTTGGAACCAGAATTAAAAAAGTTATGGAAGACAGGAAGAAGACGCTTAAAAAAACCAATAAAAATGGCTGGAGCCAACTGGTAATCGAGTAGCTCAATACATCCTTTAGTCATAACTTCGTTGTTTTAAACCTTAATTCATTAAAAAGATATAAGGTGCTAAAGCGTATCAAAATCTTATCGACAGGCTACTCTATCAGAATGCTTAAACGCTGATAATCAATACCTAAACATGGATTTATTATACGGTACTTAAGCGTATCAAAAAAATCATAACAAACTAATTATCAGTAATTTACACAAAATTTAATACCCTAAAAACTTGTATTTAACATAAAATGAGTAGTAACTTTACACTGTATAACAATTAACAAGCGCAAAAATTATGAGAAAAAAGTTTACATTGCTTATGGTGTGTATACTGTGCGGAATCTCTTTGAGTATGGCACAGAATATTACTATAAAGGGTCTAGTAAAAGATCAAAAAGGTCTTCCACTACCTGGAGTTTCTGTAAAAGTAAAAGGAACTAACCAAGGAGCCTCCACTGCCGATAACGGTAGCTTTAGTATCACTGCTCCACAAAACGCTACATTGGAGTTTTCATTCATCGGTTTTAAAGCTGTTGAAGAAGTAGTGAATAATCGTACAAATATTAATGTTACCCTATCTGATGATAATCAACAATTGAATGAAGTTGTGGTAATTGGTTATGGTACAACAGTTAAGAAAGATTTAACAACTGCCGTAGTATCTGTTTCATCGAAAGATTTAGAGAACCAACCCATTACAAATCCTTTACAGGCCATTCAAGGTCGTGCAGCAGGTGTTCAGGTAAGTTCGCAATCAGGAAAACCAGGGGCTGGTATTTCCATCAGCATCAGGGGTAATACATCTATCACGGCTTCTAACAGTCCATTGTATGTAATTGATGGGGTAACTTCGAGAGATGCCAGTTTTGTAAATGCAAACGACATTGAATCAATGACGATTCTAAAAGATGCGTCTGCTGCAGCCATTTATGGTTCAAGCGGTGCTAATGGTGTAGTTTTAATCACGACTAAAAAAGGCTCTTCGGGCAAATTGAAAGTTGCCATAAATGCTTTTACCGGATTTTCTAATTTCTGGCAGGAGCAAGAAGTTTTAAATAGCGATCAGTATGTTGGTTTAATGAGAGAATTGGGCTACACCTCTTTTGGTGGTACTAACAATACCGATTGGCAAAAAGAAACTTTTGGAACCGGAAAGCAAAATCAATATCAGGTTTCGCTATCAGGCGGAACAAAAAGCGGTCAATATTATTTCTCTACAGGTTACCAACAAGATCAAGGAGTTGTTGCACCTGCAAAATTAGATCGTTTAACGGCTAACTTTAACGGAACGCAGAACATTACGCCATGGTTAAAATTAACTGGAAATGCTGTTTTAACCTCAAGCACATCTATCGATGTTGGTGATAATAGCAGTGTTTCTCGTGGCGGAGTTATTTTAGGTGCTTTAACCACACCACCTACAATCGGTATCTTCGAAGCAAATGGTCAATATACAACCATTCCAAATGCTGGCGGATGGGATAACCCATTGGCATTGGCTTATGGTTCAGATAATAGAAATAGAAACTTCAAATTCATTGGTGCTTTTGGCGCACAGTTAAATTTCACCAAAGATTTATTTTTAAAATCGACCATCAGTACCAATAACAATAGAAATTTCTATCGTTACTTTACCGATAATTTCTTAACCACTTATGGCCGTCAGGAAAGAGGCGTTGTTCGTGGTAATTCTACAAGAGAGGGCGTTTGGTTAAATGAGAACATTTTAAATTACACCAAAAACGTAGGTAAAAATGCATTTACGGCAACAGGTGGTTATACCATTCAATCATCAGATTGGAAATATAACAATTACGAATCTACTCGTTTCTATGATGTTTCAGGCAACCCAACCACGCCATCAGTTGCCTTAACAATCCCACAGCAAGCACAATGGAGCAAGCAATCGTACCTTGCCCGTGTAACTTATGCTTATGACAGTAAATATTTATTCAGCTCAAACTTTAGAGCGGATGGTTCATCAAGATTTGCAAAAGAAAATCGCTTTGGCTACTTCCCTTCAGTTTCTGCTGGCTGGAGAATTTCCGGAGAGAATTTCATGAAAGAAAGCAAAACCATTGATGATTTAAAAATTCGTGGTAGCTGGGGTAAAGTGGGTAATGATGAAGGTATTGGAGATTACGCTTACCTAAAACTTTATAGCGTGAATGCGCAAGGCGAATACAACCTGCAAAATCCGGCTAATAATGCGCTTACTTGGGAGAAAACAACTCAAACCAATGTGGGTGTAGATTTAACGATGTTTAAAAGTAGAATTACATTTAGTGCCGATGCCTATTTGAAAAAAACAAATGATTTATTGATCAATGTACAACTGCCTCCATCGTCTGGCTTCGGACAACAGGCTTATAATGTTGGTGCAATGGAAAATAAAGGTTTGGAATTTAGCTTATCTACTAAAAACTTTGATCGCGAGAAATTTAAGTGGACAACAGATTTAAACTTCTCTTTAAACCGTAATAAGGTTACTGATTTAGGTTCTACCACACAATCTTTGGATTTCGCGGGTATTTATGAGCGTGATGCCGCTGTTAGAGTGGTTACAGGAATGCCATTAGGCAGTTTTTATGGATATCAATTTACAGGTGTAAATCCAGCAACGGGTGCTGCTCAATATGCTGATACCAACGGCAATGGCGTAACAGGTTCTGCTGATCCTGGTGATAGAACTTTTATTGGTTCTGCCCAACCGAAATTTATCTATGGAATGACCAACAATTTAACTTACGGAAACTGGAATTTAAATATCTTTTTCCAAGGTGTTCAAGGAAGCCAATTGTTTAATGCCACCAGAATTGATTTAGAAGGTATGTTTGATTCCAAAAATCAATCGGCTGTTGTATTAAACAGATGGACAACTCCAGGTCAGATTACAAATATTCCAAAGGCATTGAGAAGCAGTTCAGAAAACTCGCTGACTTCGAGTCGCTTTGTTGAAGATGCTTCTTACCTGCGTTTAAAAACAGCCACATTATCTTACAGTTTTGGCCAGTCAGTATTGGAAAAATTGAGGATGAGCAAAATTACCGTATTTGCAACAGGTTATAATTTGTTAACCTTCACCAATTATTCTGGTTTAGATCCAGAGGTGAATGTAAGTTCAGCAAATGGTCCTAACATGGGCGTAGATTTTGGAACCTATCCACAATCAAGAAGTATATTATTCGGTGTTAATGTTGGATTTTAAGAAATAAGAAGATGAAACTAAAAATATATTCATTAGTAGCAATTGCAGCATTAACCATTACCATGCAAAGCGGTTGTAAAAAAGATTTCCTTGATAAGCAACCATTTAACCAGGTAACTGGCGATGTGGCGTTTACAACAGCTGCAGGAGCAGAAAAACTAATTTCAGGTGCTTATGGTGGCATGTATAATGATTACCATATTTGGGATTACATGATTAATGGTGATGTAACTGCAGATAATGCCTACGCGGGCGGCGATAACCCTGCAAATATCCAAATCGATTTATTTACCACCAATTCAACCAATGGGAATGTTGGCCGCGATTGGAGTGGGTTATATTCAAATATTAAAAATGCCAATGAGGTGTTGGAAAATGTACCCAACATTCAGGATCCGGCTTTAGATGCAGGTGGTAGAAGAAGCCAGATTTTGGGAGAAGCTTCAACCCTTCGTGCTTACTTTTATTTCCATTTGGTAAGGTTATGGGGCGGTGTGCCATTGGTATTAAAATCGCCAACTTCTTTAGAGGAAATGCAAAAATCACGTTCATCAGTTGATGAAGTTTATGCGCAAATCATCAAAGATTTAGAATATGCCTTACCATTGGTAAGAATTTCGGCACCAAATAAAGGCATCATAACCAAAGGTATTGTGAATGCTTTATTAGCCAAAGTGTATGCATCGAAACCTACACCAGATTGGACTAAAGTACAACAATATGCAGATGCAACCATCAACGGTGGTTATTCATTAATTGGATCATTCGATCAATTATTTGATGGCGCACATAAAAACAACAGCGAATCGATTTGGGAAATGCAATACGATGGTTGGGGCGGCCCTTCTGGTCGTGGTAATTGGATGACTGGCGTAATTGTGGGCACAGGATGGAAACGTTTTTGTACTCCCACAAATGATTTAGTAGCTGCATTTAATGCCGAAGGTGATGTTATTCGCAGAAATTCGAGCATCAGTTTTAAAAATGTATCTACCGAAGGCTGGTCTGATGATTATTGGTCAAAATCAAATTATCCTTTCATTAACAAATACCGTAATGATGATTTGGCTAACTCTTACATCATTCGCTTAGCTGACATTAAATTATTAAAAGCTGAAGCATTAAATGAGTTAAGTGCAGCCGGATGGTCAACTGCGGCGCCAATAGTAAATGAAATTCGTACCCGTGTAAATTTGGGTGCTACACCAGCAGCAAGCCAAGCGGCAATGCGTTTGGCAATTGAAAAAGAACGCCGTTTAGAACTGGCTTTTGAAGGTCAGCGTTGGTTTGATTTATTGAGAACAAACAGAGCGATTCCTGTTATGAATGCCCAAACAAATGGTAGCGGTGCCAACTTAAATTACAATGTTACTGCTGCGAAATTGCTATTCCCTATTCCACAGGCTGAATGGGATAGAAACCCAAACATTCGTTAGTATTGATTTATTTAAGGGCCATCAATTTGTCTTTAAATTTCAAATAGCCAAAATACTGCTCAAAGTATTTTGGCTTTGATAAATGCGATTTTAATCACACAAATTAAATCTTAAAGGGTGGAGTTTAAGTTTACTCCACTCCTTTTAATCATCTACCTAATAAAAACCTAAAGGCAAATGAAAACAATATTTAATACATGCCTGCTTGCAAGTATGCTTTTTGCATCTTGCGCCTGTAAAAAAAATGCTTCAACAACCAGCCAACATAATAAACCTGAAACATTGCCTGTTAAAAGCGAAGTAGGCTTTTGGTTAACGAAAGGTGATCAATCCCAGTTATTAAGCAAACAAAATGTTGCATTAAACTTTAGCGAAACAACTAACGCAAATCCAACTATTGAGGTTGATCCAAGTACAACTTTTCAAGAAATTGATGGATTTGGTTATACGCTAACTGGTGGAAGTGCCAGTTTGATCAATGCTTTACCAGCTGCCGAAAAAGACAAATTAATACAAGAACTTTTTGCTGTTGCTGATGATGCGATTTCTGTAAATTACATTAGAATTAGCATTGGTGGTTCTGATCTAAGTGCATATCCGTTTACCTATAATGACTTAGCAGATGGTGAAACTGATGAATCTCTGGCTAAATTTTCTATCGCTAAAGAGCAAACTGACCTAATTCCAATCTTAAAAAAGATTGTAGCCATCAACCCAAAAATCAAAATTTTAGGATCTCCATGGACTGCTCCAATATGGATGAAAAGCAATAAGAGCTTTATTGGTGGTAATTTAAAGCCTGAATACTATCAAACCTATGCTAAATATTTAGTTAAATATATTCAGGCCATGAAAGCGGAAGGAATTGTTATTGATGCGATTACACCTCAAAATGAGCCTTTGCATCCTGGCAATAATCCAAGCATGTACATGTCTGCCTTGGATCAGGCTAACTTTATCAAAACTGCATTAGGACCAATATTTAAAAGCAGTGGAATTGAAACGAAAATTATAATTTATGATCACAATGCCGATAAGCCTGAATATCCGATTACTATATTGAATGATGCTGAAGCCAAAAAATATATCGATGGATCTGCATTTCACTTATATGCAGGCCCTATTTCGGCATTAACGCAGGTACGCAATGCGCATCCTGATAAAAATATTTATTTCACGGAGCAGTGGGTTGGCGGACCAAGTAATTTCGGAGAAGATTTAAAGTGGCATGTTTCTACCTTGATTATTGGTGCAACGCGTAATTGGAGCAGAAATGTTTTGGAATGGAACCTGGCAGCAGATCCCAATTACAATCCACATACCGATAAAGGTGGTTGTACTTCTTGTTTAGGCGCCATCACTATTGCCCCTGCTATTAGTAGAAATGTAGCTTATTATGTTATTGCTCATGCATCGAAATTTGTTCCAACAGGCTCGGTCCGCATTGCATCAAACATTACCAATAATTTGCAAAATGTTGCATTTAAAACACCTGATGGAAAAAGAGTTTTAATCGTTTGTAATAATAACAATAGCGAAACCACATTCAATATCAAATTCAATGGTAAGGTAGTTACGAGCGCTTTGGATAAAGGTGCTGTAGCAACTTATGTTTGGTAAAAATCTTGTTTAATTGTTTAGATGGCCTCGCTTTAGCGGGGCTTTCTAATTTTTAGAGATTTGTATTCAGGCAATCTTGGCAAGCTGTTTGCGTTAAATAACGATCAATCCTTAAAATAAAAATGAAAAAATTAATCCCTTCGCTGTGCGTAGCCGTTACTTTAATGATGGCCTGCCAATCCAAAAACACCATTTCGGGTACTGGAGATTCAACAACTACAACTTCATCAGAAGATATTACTTCTACTCAATGTTATCAGTCTATCAAAAATAGAGATACGGCAATTGTGAGCTTAAATATTGAAAATGAGAAAGTTACAGGTTCGCTTTCTTATAACTTATTTGAGAAAGACAAAAACAATGGCGTTGTTGCTGGAATAGTAAAAGGCGATACTATTATTGCCGATTATACCTTTCAATCTGAAGGCTCAACATCTATTCGACAAGTTGCCTGGTTAAAACAGAATAATCAATTAATTGAAGGCTTTGGAGATGTGGAAGAAGTAGATGGAAAAACTAAGTTTAAAGATTTGGGAAAACTAAACTTTGATAAATCATTGGTTTTCAGCAAAATCAATTGTAAATAAGAAAGGGCTTGCAATTTTCATCGCAAGCCCAAATCACTAACACTAAAAAGTTTATTTCACAGCTTCTTGTGCCGCAGCCGACCACTCCTGACTTAATTTAGTCATGTAGTCAGAATATTTTTGAACTTCATCTGGTTTTAACTTACTTGCCCAGGTAGATGCTGTTTGAGCCCAGGTAGAATATTTTGTACTTAAAGCCTGAATTTCAGTTTGATTTTTGCTTTTCAGGGCTGCAATATACTCATCTTTCAATTTGGCATATTCTGCCAATCCTTTATTCACCTCGTCACTAGAAAAAGTTGGAACATCTGATTTAACTTCTTCAGTTTTACTTGTGGTTTTAACTGTTGTATCTCCGCTAACAACTGTAGTATCGCTACTTGTTGTTGTTTTTGTTTTGGTGTTATCGCATGATACGAGTGTTGCGGCGAATATACCTACCGCAGCAATTGATAAAATTGTTTTTCTCATAATATTTTTGGTTTAATTACTAAACTTTATTAACAATTATGCCAAAACTCGAAAGCGCTTTTTTAGCCTTTGAGAATACTCTATGCAATTAAAATAAAATCTGTTCGGGGAATAATTTACCAGAAATGGGGAAAAAAGATACCGTTTTAGCTTTACATGTTTTCAAACCTCTCCCAAAAACCATCGGTTGGTAATTTAGCAAAGATGTTAACTGGCTCTTTTTTTACAGGGTGCAAAAATTGTAATCTTCTGGCATGCAAACAGATACTTCCTTTTCTGCTTCCACGGGGATAACCATATTTATTATCGCCTACAATCGGACAATTCATAGAAGAAAGCTGTACCCTAATTTGATGCGAGCGGCCGGTAATCGGATCAACTTCCAAAAGGAAATAGCCATCAAGACTACCTATTAATCGATAAGAAAGTTCTGCCCGCTGACTATTTGCAACTTCCGATTTGTAATAGGTTACCACATTCTTCTGTGGATTTTTAATTAACCAGTGAACTAATGTTGCCGATTCCATTTCAGGCTTATTTCTCACCACTGCCCAATAAGTTTTTTTTACCTCGCGATTTTTAAAAGCAGCATTCATACGCTCCAGGGCTTTGCTCGTTTTTGCAAAAAGAATTACGCCGCTTACAGGCCTATCTAACCGATGCACCACACCTAAAAAAGCACCATTTGGCTTATTGTATTTTTTGGCAATGTATTTTTTTACTTGCTCATCCAAAGGTTCATCGCCAGTTTCATCAACCTGTACAATATCACCAGCTCTTTTATTAATCGCGATCAGGTGATTATCTTCAAAAAGTATGTCTTTATCGGTAATTGGCATATAACCCCTCCGCCCCTAATGGGGGACTTGAATTTCTATCGTATATATTAAATGGTGTAATATTTAACCCTGTTTTTCCAATGTGAATGGAACTCCCCCTTCAGGGGGACGGGGGGTTAATATTGTTCTTTATCGTTAGGAAAATCGTTCGCTTTAACATCACGGATATATGATTGGGCAGCACCCAGAATATCCTCATAAAGGTTAAGGTATTGACGTAAGAATCGTGGTTTAAATCCTTTCGTTAGTCCGATCATGTCATTCACCACCAAAACTTGTCCATCACAATCTTGCCCAGCGCCTATACCTATTGTAGGAATGTGTAAACTTTCAGAAACCTCTTTACCCAAAGCAGCTGGAATTTTTTCCAGAACGATAGCGAAACAACCCGCAGCTTGCAAAGCTAAAACATCGGTCTTCAATTTATTAGCCTCCTCTTCTTCTTTGGCTCGAACGGTGTAAGTTCCAAATTTATAAATAGATTGTGGCGTTAAACCCAAATGTCCCATAACCGGTATCCCCGCTGTAATGATACGCTGTACAGATTCAATAATTTCTTCTCCACCTTCAAGCTTCACTCCGTGAGCACCAGATTCTTTCATAATTCTGATGGCAGAATTCAATGCCTCTTTAGAATTTCCCTGATAAGATCCGAAAGGAAGATCGACCACTACGAAAGCACGTTTTACCGCTCTAATTACCGATGCTGCATGATAGATCATTTGATCTAGCGTAATTGGCAAGGTAGTTTCGTGCCCGGCCATAACATTCGATGCAGAATCGCCAACCAATAAAACATCCAAACCGGCATCATCCAAAATGGTTGCCATTGAATAATCGTAGGCAGTAAGCATTGATATTTTTTCACCACGTTGTTTCATTTCTTGTAAAATGTGGGTGGTTATTCTTTTGATTTCTTTATGTACTGACATGGATTTTGTTTTGTTGCTCCAAAAGTATCGTTTTTTCTTTAAAAAGGGATAAGGTAAAAAGGTATACGGTTTAGGTCTAATAATCTTGAACCCCTTACCTACTTTTTAACCCTAATTTTGTTTTTTTTCTTTTCATTCCCAATCTTAAACCCTATCTTTGTACCCCGAAATGGAAGGGATTTATTTATCTTTTTTTGCACCCCGCAAAAACGGCTTTAATGCCGAAAGACATCCTTTTTTCAACTCTTTTTTAAATCAAAATCCATATTGTAATTACCATGACTAACTACACCAAGTTACCTGCGATTTTATTACTGGCCGATGGCACGGTTTTTCACGGCAAAGCTGCTGGGAAAATTGGCACCACTACTGGCGAAATTTGTTTTAATACCGGGATGACAGGTTACCAGGAAATTTTCACCGATCCAAGTTATTTTGGCCAGATAATGGTTACCACCAATTCACATATTGGTAATTATGGTATCCAAAGAGAAGAAATTGAATCAGACTCCATTAAAATTGCTGGTTTAGTTTGTAAAAACTACAACATTGTATATAGCCGCAAGCAAGCAACTGAATCTATTCAAGATTACTTTCAGAATGATAATTTAGTGGCCATTTCTGATATCGATACCAGAGCTTTGGTTCGCCACATTAGAGATAAGGGCGCCATGAATGCTATTATTTCATCAGAAATTACAGACCTGGATGAATTGAAACAAAAACTATCAGAAGTGCCTTCGATGGATGGTTTAGAGCTTTCATCAAAAGTAAGTACAACTGAACCTTATTTTTATGGTAATCCTGATGCAAGTTTAAAAGTAGCCGCATTGGATTTAGGGATTAAGAAAAACATTCTTCGCAGTTTCGAAAATCGTGATATTTATGTTCAGGTTTTCCCAGCTAAAACGAAATTTGCCGAAATGGAAAAATTCAGTCCAGATGGTTATTTCATTTCAAATGGCCCTGGCGATCCATCGGTAATGCCTTATGCTGTGGAAACCATTAAAGAAATTTTAGCTGAAGATAAGCCTTTGTTCGGAATTTGTTTAGGTCACCAATTATTGGCCGAAGCAAATGGTATCGGAACCATGAAAATGTTCAACGGTCACCGTGGCTTAAACCACCCGGTAAAAAATATCATCAAAAATCATTGTGAGGTAACTTCCCAAAATCATGGTTTTGGAGTTGTTCCTGATGAAGTTAGAAATTCGGATAAAGTAGAAATTACACACGTTAACTTAAACGATAAGTCTATTGAAGGAATACGTGTTATAGGCAAGAAGGCATTTTCAGTACAATACCACCCGGAATCATCTCCGGGCCCACACGATTCCCGTTACCTTTTTGATGATTTCGTAAATGTAATGAAGGGCGAGTTGGTTTGGTAAGAAAAGCAGAAAGATAAAGCTTAAGACTAAATCAAATAATTTAAAATCTGCGAATCTGCGGCGATGAAAAAGCTAAAGACTCGCAGATTTGTTTTTTAAACTATCTACGTAAGACTATAATTATCATTTTTATTACCATTTTCGGAAATAAATATTAAAATTCATTTTCCATTCATTTAAGCTCCTTACATTCGCAACATGGAAACAAAAAAAGCCATCATCAGCGTTAAAGATCTGGTTAAAAAATACGATGATTTTGTAGCCGTTCAAGGTTTAAGCTTTGAGGTATACGAACATGAAATTTTCGGATTACTAGGTCCGAATGGCGCCGGAAAAACCACCACACTCGAAATTATTGAAACTTTAAGAGCCAAAACCTCAGGTGAAATTATTGTTGACGGTTTTTCTGTAGATAAAAATCCTCAGGAAATTAAACAAATTATTGGTGTTCAATTACAAGCTGCGGGTTATTATCCAAATTTAAATTTAGTAGAGTTGATTGAACTTTTTGCAGGTTTATATGGCGCAAATATTAAGCCCATGGAAATGTTGGAGAAAGTTAATCTACAAGATAAAGCCAAAGCAAAATATAAAGCACTTTCTGGCGGACAAAAACAGCGTTTTTCCATTGCTACAACATTAATTAATCAACCAAAAATTATTTTTCTTGATGAACCAACAACAGGTTTGGATCCGCAGGCGAGAAGAAATTTATGGGATTTAATTACCGAAATACGTAACTCCGGAACCACAGTTGTAATAACAACGCATTATATGGATGAGGCCGAACAACTTTGTGATCGCGTTGCCTTTGTAGAACGCGGACAAATCATTGCTGTAGATACACCCGATAATTTAATAGATCAGCTGGTTGCTTCTGGCTTTGAACGCAAAAAAGAAGTTAAAAAAGCTAACCTTGAAGATGTATTTATAAATTTGACGGGTAAAGAGTGGAGAGAATAACAAAATAATATTTTTTTGAACAGCAATTTCAGTATTTCAATTATTGTTACTCCCGCTTTCCGCTATAGTCCCGATGAAAAATCGGGAGCTGCCGCTTCAATCGGGTTTATCCAAATAAAACAATACAACTATTAGAAAATAGTATATGCAAAAATATAGCAATACCACAGCAACATTAGCATTAGCAAAAGCAAGCTTCCGTTCCATCATGCGAAGTCCTTCGGCGGTGGTATTTACATTAGCTTTCCCTTTAATTTTCATTTTGGTTTTCGGCTTTTTAGGTGGAGGTGGAACCAGATTGGATGTTGGCGTAAAACCCGGATCGGATATCAATAATCCGGTTCTTACCATGCTTAGCAAAACTGGTATGATAAGATTGGTTATGGATAAATCTCAAAAGGATTTAGACAAGCTACTGGAGAAGGGGAATGTAGATGCTGTGATTGATGTGCATAAGAAAATGAATTCAGTTGCCTACTCTGTAAATGTGGTATACACATCCGCATCAAGAGATAAAGGAGGAATTTTAAAATCGGTTTTAAATAATGTTTTTTACGATAAAACACTGAAACCAACAGTTGCAGAAATAAAAGAAAGTACCATTACTGGTAGAGAATATAAGACCATCGATTTTATTCTCCCCGGACAATTAGGCTTCTCACTGCTAAGTACTGGTGTTTTTGGTACAGCCTTCGTATTTTTAAGTTTGCGCCAAACGCTGGTTATCAAACGGTTTTTTGCTACTCCAGTAAAACGATCGAGCATTGTAATTGGAGAAGGAATTGCAAGAATAGGCTTTGCGTTAATTGGTGCATTATTTATAATATTAATCGGCCATTTCTTTTTTGGCTTTACACTTGTTCACGGTGCACTTACAGTCGTCAATATGCTCATATTGGCCACCATGGGCATTATTGTTTTTATGGGGTTTGGGTTCATTATTTCAGGTGTTGCCAAAAGCGAAAGTATGGTTCCACCGATTTCGAACATTGTAACCTTGCCACAATTTTTATTATCCGGAACCTTTTTTTCCATTGAAGCATTTCCAAATTGGCTACAACCTATTAGCAGGGCATTACCCCTAACTTATTTGAATGATGCGATGCGTCGGGTTGCTTTTGAAGGTTCGGACTTGTGGGACGTAAAATTCCAGATTATGATTCTTTTAATTTGGGGTATAGTGATTTACGCCATTGCTGTGAAAGTATTTAAGTGGGAATAAATTACTCTGCATTTTATTTAAATCGAGAAATGGCTGTTTTGAAATATAAATAGCCATAGCCTTTATTGGCAAAACCGATAGTATAATTAACTTACTTGCCCGGCAAGGTAAAATAGATGCCTTTAAAGAAGGAAGAAATTGGCTTACTACCAGAGAGGCGATAGATCATGATGTAAAAAACAGAAAACGAGAACGTTAACCTTTTTTAACTTTTGGTACATGATTATTGAACTACTTTTGATGAAAAATCATCAATGAAAAAAGTATTTCTATTCTTGTTCGTGCTCTCCTCTTTTCAATCCATGGCGCAATTTAAATTCTTAGCCAACAACAGTTCAAATCAATACAAGGCCAAAATATTCGTAGCTGATTGTGATGATGATTTATGCGGAGGAAAGGCAACTATTATTCTGTATAATAAAATATCTGGCAAAGAATTAGAAACATTTCGCTCTGCAGATTTAGATTTTAGCTTAACAGAAAAACAGGATGCTAAAATTGGCTGGCTTGAGCTTGGCAAATATCAAAGTCCACTGATTTTCGGAGATTTTAACTTTGATGGACAGGAAGATATGGCCATAAGAAATGGAAGCACAGGAGCTTATTTGAGTCCTTCTTACGACATCTATCTCGCAACTAACAACAATAAGTTCTTATTAAATAAGGAATTAACTAAACTAGCCTCTGAAAATTTGGGGATGTTTGAAATCGATAAAAAAACGAAAATTTTAACAACAGAGCAAAAGGACGGATGTTGTTACCATAAAACTATCAATTACAGTTTTGATACTAAAAACAAATTAACAGAGGTTTCGTCTATGATTGAAGATTCAAGCGTTGGTGATATCGTAACCGTAATTACTCAAAAGAAGGTTAGCGGGAAAATGATTAAAACTATACAGCGCTTTAAAACAGCAGATTACTATAAAAACAACTAGTAAATTACGGCTTAAAGTGCTGCCTTCACTAAAAATGGCAATATTTCCTTTTGAAAACTCACAAAGTTTTTACGTACATCAGAATCACTAACAGAAGTAAAGGCGAAAGAGAAAACAATACTTTTACTGGCTTTAAGCAAAAAAGCTAAACCCTCTCTTCGAGCTGGATTATTCTTGAAAGTATCCAGTTCCAAATAAGCAGCCAGCAATAAAGCTTCCAATTGATCGGAAAGATGCTTTAAAAATTCTTGAGAGTTGGCGTTTTCACGAACAAAATCCCAACCAATAAATTCATTACAGGCTGTAAAAGACAACCGGCTTGTTTTCATTACTAAAGCCTTTAAATGCTCTTCTTCCGAGCCATAACTCACTTTATTATTGATAATTTCGTGTAAGTTTTGATCCAGGTAATCCATAAGAATGCTATCCAGAACCTGCTCTTTACTCTCAAAATATTTATAGATGGTTGCTTTCGCTATACGGGCCTTTTTAGCAATTTCGTTTACACTTGTTTTGTGGTATCCGTATTTTCTAAAAAGTTCTTTGGCAGCTTTTTTAACTGTATCCTTAATTTTTTCAGCTTCCATTAATTTCTTACGTTAATTGTAGTGTTACCTTGCAAGGAAACAGTATAAGTTTTTAGGCTTCTCTCTGCTGGTGCCTTTTGGGGTGTTCCATCAAGTAGAGAAAACTTAGCTCCCGAACAAGGATCAGTAGCTGTTAAGCCATTATCATCCGGAACAATTTTGCATTTGCTATCGGGGTTAACGGCACTGCAACGATCAAAAGCTACAAAACCACCTAGTGGAGTTCTAACAATAATCAAACCTGCAATACCATTGTTTGGCACCAGAAGCACATTATTTACAGCCTTAATACCAAATTCTACTAAGGTTACATTGTAGTTAACAGGTACATCCGGAATAAAGTTTTCTTCCTTACCACAGCTGGTAAAAAGAATTAAAACCAATACTATGCTGTATAAATACCTCATTAAATCAAAGCAGATTTGTATTGCTTTAAAAAGCGAACATCGTTTTCTGAAAACAAACGAAGATCTTTAATTACATATTTAAGGTTGGTAATTCTTTCGATTCCCATACCGAAAGCAAAGCCGCTGTATTTTTTTGAATCGATTCCGCAATTCTCCAAAACATTTGGATCTACCATGCCACAACCTAAAATTTCTACCCAACCACTGTGCTTGCACATGTTACAGCCAGCCCCATTACAAATGGTACACGATATATCCATCTCTGCAGATGGTTCGGTAAATGGAAAATATGATGGACGGAAACGAACTTTGGTTCCTTCTCCATATAACTCCTGAACGAAATAAAATAAGGTCTGCTTTAAATCAGCAAAGGATACATTTTCGTCTACATACAACCCTTCTATCTGATGGAAGAAGCAATGTGCTCTTGCCGAAATGGCTTCGTTGCGGTAAACACGACCAGGCATAATGGCACGGAATGGTGGTTGCCCCTGCTCCATCATACGCACCTGCACCGATGAAGTATGTGTACGTAATGCAATATCGCCCTTTTCACCACCTTTTTTAATGAAGAAAGTATCTTGCATATCTCTAGCAGGATGTTCTTCAGGAAAATTAAGCGCCGAAAAGTTATGCCAATCATCTTCAATTTCAGGACCTTCGGCAACAGTAAAGCCTAGTTTAGCAAAAATTTCTACAATTTCTCTACGCACCAATGCTAATGGATGGCGAGATCCGATTTCGAAACCTTCACCAGGCAGCGTTAAATCCAAGCTTAATTCTTCGGTTTTTGAGCCCGAATTTTCAGTTGATTCCTTTAATGTTTGATATTTGGATTCAGCAAGTTGTTTGAATTCATTTAAAACCTTGCCCAATGATCTTTTTTCTTCGGTAGAAACAGTTTTAAATTCCTCAAAAATTTCTTTGATAATTCCTTTACTGCCTAAATATTTGATTCTGAATTGTTCCAGTTCGTCAGCCTTTTCCGTTACGAAAGCATTGATTTTTTCCGAGTATTGTGTTATTTTGTCCTGTAACATGGCTTCAAATATACAGCAAATAATCTAGAAAATTTATAGCGAACGGGTTCAAATAATCAGTTTACAATATCATTATAAAAGAAAATGAACTCAAAACGAAAAAAGCCGCAATTACGCGGCCTTCTCAAATTATATAAAACCTATGGGAGTTAGATCACTCCTAATTCCTTACCTACTTTTGTAAAAGCTGCAATGGCTTTATCCAAATGGTGTTGCTCATGACCGGCAGACAGTTGAACACGGATTCTTGCTTTGCCCTGTGGAACAACCGGATAGAAAAATCCGATGACATAGATGCCTTCCTCTAGCATTTTTGCGGCAAACTCCTGTGCAATTTTAGCATCATAAAGCATTACCGGTACAATAGGGTGAAAACCCGGTTTGATATCAAAACCTGCATCAGTCATTTTTTCGCGGAAATATTTTGTGTTGCTTTCCAACTTATCTCTTAGTGATGTGGTTTCGCTTAACATATCTAAAACCGCGATAGATGCCCCTGCAATGGCTGGCGCCAATGTATTGGAAAACAAATACGGACGAGAACGTTGGCGTAACATATTAATTATTTCTTTTTTGCCCGATGTAAAACCGCCAGAAGCACCACCCAAAGCCTTACCTAAGGTTCCGGTGATGATATCGATGCGATCCATAACATTGAAATGTTCGTGCGTACCTCTACCTGTTTTGCCAATAAAGCCAGAACAGTGCGACTCATCGATCATAATCAATGCTTCATATTTATCAGCCAAATCGGCAATTTTATCCAATGGCGCAACTGATCCATCCATAGAAAACGCACCATCAGTAACAATAATTCTATGTCTGCAATCTTTAGCTGCAATCAGTTGTTTTTCTAAATCCTCCATATCCGCATTTTTATAACGGAAACGTTGCGCTTTGCATAAACGAACACCATCAATAATAGAAGCGTGATTTAATTCATCAGAAATAATAGCATCTTCTGCATTAAACAATGGCTCAAAAACACCTCCGTTAGCATCAAAAGCAGCTGCATATAAAATGGTATCTTCAGTACCTAAAAATTGAGATATTTTTGCTTCAAGTTCTTTATGAACGTCTTGAGTTCCACAGATAAAACGAACTGAAGACATGCCGTAGCCATGATCGTCAATTGCTTTCTTTGCTGCCTCAATCACTTTCGGATGTGAAGAAAGCCCCAAGTAGTTATTTGCACAAAAATTAATCACCTCTGCCCCACCACTTACTTTAATGTCGGCACCTTGAGGTGTAATGATAATCCGTTCGCGTTTAAACAACCCAGCGTTTTCTATTTCTTCAAGTTCTTTTTGGAGAACAGGTTTAAGTGTTTTATACATGGCTTTTAAAATATTTTTCCCTCCAAAGTTATGAAAAAAACTTTTCGACGACCTAAAAAGGCTGTATTGGAGTGTAACTATTTATGCGCAAACGTTTGTTGTTTTGCTTCGAAGGCATATTGAAAGCTAATCAACAGGAAAAAAACTTCTAAAAACTTATTTTTTATTCAACTTAACAAACTTTAACATACCACTACGTGTATAGTGTTAAAACTTATTCGATATTTATAGCTTACTAATCAACACACATGACCCGATTTTGCGCACTCCTCCTTTTTTGTAGTTTAACTCATTTTGCCATAGCACAACAATATACAGTGAGCGGAACAATTAAGGATACCGGTGGACAGCCAGTGCCTTTTGCTTCGGTTTACATTAAAAATACCACTACAGGAACATCCGCAAATGTTGATGGAAAATATGCCATTAAATTAGAGAAAGGGCAACATGTACTTAGTTATCGGGCTGTAGGCTATAAACAACAGGATTTTTCCATTAAGCTTAATGCAGATTTAACACGCGATATAACACTCGCTTCAGAAAGCTACACACTTGATAATGTAACCATTAGGGCAAATGCCGAAGATCCGGCTTTTGAAATTATCAGGAAAGCCATAAAACAACGAAAAATCCATTTGGAAGAAGTTAATGCATTTACCTGCGACGTTTACATTAAAGGCGTTCAACGCTTAAGAGGTGCACCGAAAAAATTTATGGGTAGAGATATCCAAAAAGTTATGGAACTGGATTCTAATCGACAAGGCATTATTTACTTATCAGAATCAAATAGTAAATTTAGTTTCCGCAGACCTAATGACATTCATGAAGAGATGATTTCATCGAAAGTTGCAGGTAGAAATAATGCATTCAGCTTTAATAAAGCTTCTGATCTGATCATTAACTTTTACGATAATTACCTTTTAGAGAACACGCTTAGTGCGAGAGGTTTTATTTCACCAATTGCTGATAATGCCATGTTTTATTACCGGTACAAACTGGTTGGCGAAACAAAAGAAAACGGCGAATTGATTTATAAGATCCAGGTGATTCCCCGACGAGAGAATGATCCTGTTTTTAGAGGATATATTTATATTATTGATGAGAGCTGGAGAATTTACAACACAGATGTTTTCCTTACTGAAAAAGCGGGAATTAATTTTATCGACACCCTAAATATCAATCAACAATTTACAAAAGTTAAAGATACCTATATGCCTACAAACATTAATTTTCAGTTTGCAGGAAGCGTTTTAGGGTTTAAACTGGGAGGATATTTTGTGGGTGTTTATAGTAATTACAACCTTGACCCTAAGTTCCCTAAAGACCGTTTTAGTGGCGAGATATTAAAAATAACGGAAATGGTAAACAAGAAGGATTCGTTATATTGGGTTAATAATCGGCCTATTCCTTTAACATCCGATGAAAGTTTAAACTACATTAAGAAAGACAGTGTTGCCAAACGAAAAGAGTCAAAAACTTATCTGGATTCGTTAGAGAGAGAAAATAATGAATTTGGCATTGGTAAATTATTATTACGAGGTTACAGTAAAAATGATCGCTACCACAAACGATACTTAAGCTTTGATCCGGTTTTGAAATCTATATTTTATAATACCGTAGAGGGCTTTGCCATTAGATATGGCGTTACCTACCGCAAAGATTTTGAAAATAGGCGATCCTATTCCATCAGGCCAGAGCTTAGATATGGTTTTGCCAATAAAAAGTTAACCGGAAGTTTAACCGGAAGTTATTATTATGACCCACTAAAACGTGCTGCAATAGGTGGGTCGTTTGGAAATGGTATTTTCGATTTAAATAACCTGGGTTCGATGACGCAGCTTGGTAATACCATCAACTCCTTACTTTACGAAAAGAATTTCCCTAAATTTTACGAAAAAAGTTTCGTAAATATTAACACCACAAGAGAGTTAGCCAGTGGTTTACAGGCTAGTTTAAGTGCGGATTATAGTAAAAACAATACCTTAACCAATAATTCTGATTTTAAACTATTCGATGCTAAAGACAGAGAATTCACATCCAATAATCCATTTTCACCAACTGCTGAAACGCCGCTTTTCCCTACATACAAATCTTTTAGCGCCACAGCAAGCTTAACATACACGATTGGGCAAAAATATATCACCCGTCCGGATGGTAAGTTTTATACTGAATCTCATTTCCCTAAAATTACAGTGCTGTATAAAAAGGGTTTCAAAAATGTTTTGGGAAGTGATATCGATTATGATTTTGCTAAAATAGAAGTGGCACAGGATAGAATTGGTTTAGGCTTGTGGGGATATACCTCGTTTTTGGTTGGCGCCGGTAAATTCCTTAACAATTCCAAAGTTTACTATCCCGAATACAAACATTTTGCTGGTAACATCTCCACCATTTTCCCTCCAAATTTAAGAAAGTTTCAATACCTGGATTTCTATCAATTCAGCACCAATCAGCAATATTTTGAAGCCCACGTAGAACATAATTTCGCTGGTTTTTTCCTGAACAAAGTGCCCCTGCTTCGTAAAGCAAAACTTGAAGAATTTATTGGCGGAGGTTATTTATCATCACCAGAAAAAAGAAATTACAAAGAATTTTACTTTGGGCTACAACGTTTAGTACTAAGAGTTAGCTATGGTTTTGCTTATGATGGCGCCAGTAAGTTAACGCAAGGGTTTAGAATAGCGTACGGATTTTAAAAAGGTTTAAGGTTGAGGGACAACCTTAAACCCTAAACCTTTTAACCTTCTACCTTTTTTACTATATTTGCCACGCTTTAAACGCCGTTTGCAACGGTATCAACAGCGTTATGAAAAAATATCAAACACTACTTTACTATTGCTATAGTTACATAGCAGAGGCAGAACAATTTGCTGCCGATCATCTTAAATTTTGTAAATCTTTAGATTTAGTTGGCCGTATTATCGTGGCGGATGAAGGTTTAAATGGTACGGTTTCGGGTTCTCCTGAATCCTGTGAGGCCTATATGAAAGCCATCCATGCTGATGAGCGCTTTGCCAAAACTGAATTTAAAATTGATGACGTAGAAGAACCTTCTTTTTTGAAAATGCACTGCCGTTATAAATCAGAAATTGTTCATTCAGGCTTGAGAGATACTTCGATCATCAATCCAAATGAGCAAACTGGCAAACATTTAGAACCTGCTGACTTCATGAAGATGAAAGATGACGAAGATGTAGTGATTTTGGATGTTCGTTCAAATTACGAACACAATCTTGGAAAATTCAAAAACGCCATTACCCTTGATATTGAAAATTTCAGGGATTTCCCGGAACAAATCAATCAGCTTGCTCAATATAAAGATAAGAAGATTTTAACCTACTGCACAGGTGGAATTAAATGCGAAAAAGCATCCGCTTTGTTGTTACATCACGGTTTTAATGATGTTTATCAATTGCATGGTGGCATTATCAAATATGGCAAAGAAGCGGGCGGTAAAGATTTTGAAGGAAAATGCTATGTTTTTGATAACCGTATTGCTGTTGATGTAAATCAGGTTAATCCAACGGTAGTTTCAGTTTGTTACAACTGTGGTAAAACCACGCCTAAAATGATTAACTGTGCCAATCCTGAATGTAATGAGCACATTACACAATGCGATAATTGCGGTGAAGAATTACAGGGCTGTTGCTCAGCTGCTTGCACTACAAATCCACGTAAACGTCCTTATGACGGAACTGGATATTATGTAAAAGTACCACAACCTGTAACGAAGAAAGTTGTAGAGACATCGGCTGTTTAGTTCAATTATAAATCAATGGGATAATTTATTCCATTGATAATTTTTATTAGGCATTATTTCGGTTCTTTGCCAGGAACGAACTTTTATAAAGGATATTTCTTCCCATCAACTTCAATAATCAAAAGGCATATCTATTTTTCAAGTTCACAGTCTCGACTAAAATTTGCTGGAACATCACGTCTTTTAAAAAATACCGCTTATCTTTATAACTTTATCTTAGTGTCCCAAACATTCTAAAAAAGTATAAATTGACTGAGTTAGTGCAAGAGAAAAAGGCTGTAAGCCAAAGTATTGATTTCTATAAAATCTTTAGGGTATTTTTAAGTCGTTGGTATTGGGTTGCATTTACTGTAACCGTTGCAATTTGTGGTGCCTGGCTATACTTATGGTACACCCCTCCAATTTTCCAAACAGGTGCATCTCTAAAATTAGAAGACAGCAATCCAGCAATTAATACTGGCGGTCAGGCCGCCATGCAAAACTATAACTATACAGATAAAATTCAGGCCGAAAGTTTTACCATTCGCAGTAATGAGGTTATTGCAAATGCGGTAAAAACCCTCGATTATAAAATTAGTTACTACCTCAAAGGCCGTGTTAGAACTACAGAACTCTACCCAAATGTTCCATTTGTTATTGAAATCATTAAACAAGATAGCGTAAACTTTGGCCGATCGCTATATGCAGTAAAAGGTATTGATGATAAAAGTTTTCAAATTTCTTCTGCTGACAATGAGGATGCAAAAACCATTGTAAAATATGGTCAAAACATTAATATGGGAAATATGACTTTCCGTATTAAAGATAATATTCCTGTTAACAGCACTTATCAATTCAAATTTAATAGCAAGGAAGATTTTATTGGTCGGGCGATGGGCGGTTTAAATATTGGTGAAGCTGCCCGATTTACCAATGTAATGAGTTTGAGCCAAACGGATGCAAATGCCGTTTTTGCAGCTGATATTTTGAATGCCATCATGAAAGAATACGTGAAGTATGATGTGATTCAAAGAAGAAGATCGGCAAGGCAAACCGTAGATTTTATCGACAATCAATTGGGTTTTATTAATACTGAAGCAGGTAAATCCGGAAGTACTTTAGCCAATTATAAAACACAAAATAAGATGGTTGATATGAGTTCATCAACCGCCATGACAGTTGGTAAACTCGCCGATTTTGAAAAGCAAAAAACTGAACTTAATTTAAAATTGCTGGGGATTAAACAGCTGGAAGATCAGATTAATAACAACCGGAATAAGGTAGAAATAGGGGTTGATTTAGAGGGTGATTTAAGTACTGGCTTAGGTGCATTGGTTACCCAACTTAATACTTTACTGGCCAATAGAGAAATTAAACTGAATCAGTTTAATCCCGAATCGCAACCAGTAAAACAGGTTGAACAGCAGATTGCCAATGTTAAATCAGGCATTAGAAGTAGTATTCAGGGCATGCGTAGAAACAACGAAGCTACAATCCGATATATCGATAACCAGATTGCTGGCGTAACGCAAAGCATGAGTACCATACCTGTAAAGGAGCAGAATTTTGTAAAACTACAAACCAACTTTGAAGTGAACAATAAAGTGCGGTCTTATTTATCAGAAAAGAAACTAGAGGCTGAAATGAATGCCGCCGCCATTGTTCCTGGTGCTTCAATTGTAAATCCTGCATATCCATCTTACTTTGCCATTTCGCCAAATGGAAACAAGGCTTACAGTACCTCTTTAATGTTGGGTTTGGCTTCGGGTTTTGGTTTAATTTTATTGGTTCGCTTTTTAAATCCTTACATCTACGATAAAGAAACTGTTGAAGGATTAACCCATACGCCAATTATTGGTGTAATTAGAAAATTTCCTGATTTTATTGATCAGGACAGCCGACAAGCCCTATCATTGGCTAAACCAAAATCGGTTTTTGCCGAATCCGTTCGATCGGTAAGAACAAATTTAAGCTTTTTGGCCAGTCACAAAGCCAGCAAGGTAATTTGTATTACTTCAGAAATATCGGGAGAAGGAAAATCATTTGTTACCATTAATCTGGCAAGCACTTTGGCATTAATTGAAAAGCGAGTGATTCTTATTGCTGCGGATTTACGTAAATCGAAATTGCATAAAGCATTTGGCAGTGATAATAAAAAAGGATTGAGTTCATTACTTTCCGGACAGGCTACTTTTGAGCAGGTTATGATCCATGATGATGTTCATCACATCGATTTCATTCCATCCGGACCTGTGCCCCCTAATCCGTCTGAATTGCTACATACCGCAGCCATGAAAGAATTGTTAAAGCAATTGGAAGCCGACTACGATTATGTTTTGGTGGATACTGCGCCTGTTGGCTTGGTATCAGATGCGATCCCATTGATCCGTTCTTCAGATATTAACCTGTTTGTTATCCGTTCCGGTGTTTCGCAACAAAGGGCAGCAAACATTCCCGAACGTTTATCAAGAGAATACGGATTAAGCAATTTGGCCATCATTTTGAATGCTTTTGGCGACGATGCCCTTTATTCTAATTATTACACAACAGATTATTCTCGCGGTGGCGGAAACAGCACTTACTATTATTCTGATTATTCTGGATATTCTGGATCGGGTTATTATGATGATGAAAATAGGAAGTGGTGGATGTTTTGGAAAAAGAAATAGTAACACTTTAAAGTTAAAAGTTAAAGGTTAAAAGTTGAGGGTTAAATGTTAAAAGTTGAAGAATTGGCCAAAAATTGGTGTCTTATCGATCTAAAACTATTTAAAAAACCACGAAAATAAAATTGATATTTCGCAATAATTAACTTTGAAAAAAAGTGGTTTTAATAATAGAATTAAGTAGTTTTGATGTTACATTGCTCCTAACGAATTAATTTATATAAATCACAATCTAGTTGATGATTGACAGTCCTGGTTGGTTACATTTTTCTTATAATGTTTACTTGAAAAGTCTAAATGGCATTTTTCAAGAACTAACTTCGACTTTTTCCTTCTTTTATAAAAGATGCATTAGCTCAAATGCTCAAACAGCGCCAATAAATAGACTTCCTAATCTACATATCTATTATGATTGATCAACACTATAAATGGTTTCCTGTTTATACGCGATCAAGGGCAGAAAAAAAAGCTTATGATGAATTGTTGCGAAAGGGAATTACGGCATATTTGCCACTCAAAAAAACACTGAAACAATGGAGTGATCGGAAAAAAATTGTTGAAGAGCCACTGATAAAATCTTACCTCTTTGTATATATTTCCACTAAAGAGCATGCAGAAGTTTTAATGACAAATGGCATCGCCAGATTTTTATATTTCTCCGGAAAAATAGCTTCCATGCCTGATCAGCAGATCGATCATCTTAAATTATTATTGGCTACCGACGAAGAGTTGGCAGTATTTGATTATGATATCAAACCTGGTCAGAAAGTGCTTATTAAGGCCGGACCTTTTAAAGATATGATTGCAGAGATGGTTTCAATACACAATAAACAACGTATTATTTTACGTTTAGATAATATCGGGTATTCGATTGAAATTAATACATCGATGGCTTTTGTAGAGCCTCTGTAATTGGATTGTTAATTGAGTCATCGGATGAATACTGGTAGTATGCTATATTCAAAGGATGACTAATATAGTGAATAACTAGTGCCAGGATGCTGGTGAGTGATTAGTCATTTTTTTAAAAAAAATGTGACTGAAGGGGCGAAGCTGTGTCCAGTAAGAATGGAAAATGGAAAGCACAACACCCAATCTAAAATCGTAATTCGTATATCGTAATTTAATGTGCCGAATAGCAGGTATAATTGATAAAAACCAAAACCCTGAACAACTTCTTAAAGATGTTACAGCCATGTGCGATAGCATGAAGCATGGTGGACCCGATGGCGAAGGTTTTTATTCGGAATCGGCACTCGGTTTGCAATTTGGACATAGAAGGTTGGCCTTAATCGATCTTTCTCCCTCGGGTAAACAGCCAATGAGCTACCACGATAAAAATTTAACCATCACATTTAATGGGGAAATTTATAATTATCTCGAATTAAAAGAAGAATTATCAGCCAAGGGATTGATTTTTACTACACAAAGCGATACAGAGGTGATTTTAGCAGCCTATAGATTTTGGGGAGAAGAATGCTTTACAAAGTTTACAGGTATGTTTGCCTTTGCCATTTTTGATCAAGCGAAACAAGTTACTTTTCTGGTTAGGGATCAAATGGGTATAAAACCCCTTTACTACAATACAAATAACAATCGGCTGGTTTTTGGATCAGAAATTAAATCTTTTAAGGCAACTTCATATCAATATCAAGAAAACCGCGATTGGAAAATTTACTTCCTTGCATTTGGGCATATCCCACATCCTTTCACCACGCTTCAAGATGTGTATTCATTGCATCCTGGCCATTTCTTAAAGTGGGATCATCAGGAAAGTAAATTCGCAATCTTTTCTTTTAAGGAAGAGCTGAAGCCTAAAACTGTTTTTGATCAGCAGGAAGGGAGCGATTTAATTGCCGCAAAACTTAAACAAGCGGTAAAACAACATTTGATTACTGATGCTTCAATCGGTGTATTTTTGAGTGGAGGAATTGATTCGAGTATCATCACACTGTTGGCCAATAAAAGCATTGGAAAAAACTTGAAAAGCTTGTCTATCAATTTTCAGGAAAAAACCTATTCGGAAGAAAGGTTTCAAAAAATAATTGCTGATCGGATTAATGGAATACACCATAATTATTTGGTTAAAGAATCTGATTTAACAGCAAATTTCGATCAAATTATTGATGCGATGGATCAACCCACAAATGATGGCATTAATTCGTGGTTTGTAACTCAATATGCGAAAGCTGATGGTTTAAAAGCGGTATTATCGGGCATTGGTGCGGATGAACTTTTGGGAGGATATCCATCTTTCAAAAGAATAAAATTGATTAAAAAATTAAAACATACACCCCGTTTTCTGTTGAAGTTATCGGCATACATTCCTCACGATAAACTAAAACGGATTTCCTATTTAAGCTATAAAAATCCAGTAGGTGAATATCTTTTTTTAAGGGGATTTTTCACACCTGACGCCATTTCCAAAATATTAAGCATCGACAAAAAACATGTTGATCACTTATTGGAAAATTTTCCGATTGAAAAGTTAATCGATACGTTAGAAGGAGAAGAAAGAGTTGCGTGGATGGAGACGAATCTTTTTATGCAGAACCAGCTTTTAAAAGACACCGATTTTATGAGCATGAGTCACGGCGTTGAAGTGCGGGTTCCATTTTTGGATCAAAATTTTGTGGCCGCTACCCAAAGCATAGCCAACCAAAAAAGGTTCCCAACCCGGCCAAAAGGCTTATTGATCGACGCTTTTAAAAATATTATCCCCGAATCGATTTGGAACCGAGCTAAGATGGGTTTTACTTTTCCTTTGCAACAATGGCTTCTAAAGAACGAAAAGATCATCAATGAAAAACATTATGATGGATATGCCTTGCAATTGATTAAGAAATTCAAAGCGGGGAAATTGCATTGGTCGAAAGCTTTTGCATTATACCAGATAGCCAACAGCAACAATAATTGAGAAGCGAAAAGATTCTTTTTTTAACATTGTATACGTATAGTTTAACAGGTGGCATTGAAAAGGTAGGCCAAACCATTATTGAAGTATTCAAGGAACTAGAAAATGCTCATAAAATTAAAAATCATGTTACTTTATCACTGCACGATTTACAAAATTTTATAGATCATAAAGGCTTCAGAAGCAACAAATTTTTGTATCTACTGGCCGTATTAAAAAATGCCTTTACTGCCGATACTATCATACTCAGTCACATTCACATCCTACCTTTTGCGAAGCTGATTAGAAAATTGAGTCCTAAAAAGCGGATTATTTTGTTTGCCCACGGCATCGAAGTATGGAAGCCTCTGGCAAAGTGGAAACAAGAATTCTTAAATGGAATTGAAATATGGGCGGTTAGTAATTATACAGCCGAAGTGCTTCAGAAAAGTAATCATGTTGAACATCAAAACATCAGCGTTTTGAATAATAGTTTATCAAGAAACTATTCATATTCTATAAAGACAAATTCAGAGGCAAGCTTACTTGATCAATATCAGATTGCTGCAGGTGAAAAACTTATACTTACGGTTTGTAGGTTATCATCATCCGAACAATATAAAGGTTATGACCTGGTGTTGTTGGCCTTAAAAGATGTTATCAAAATCTATCCAAACGTTAAATACATCATTGCCGGTAAGGCTGATGATATGGAGCGAGAACGGGTTTTACAGCTCATTCAAGATTGTAAACTGGAAGCTCATGTAACTTTGATAGGGTATTTAGATGAGGATAAATTAAAGGAACTTTATCAATTGGCTGATATTTTTGCCATGCCAAGTAAAGGTGAAGGTTTCGGATTGGTTTATCTGGAAGCAGTTGCCAATGGATGCAGCGTTTTAGCAGGCAATGCCGATGGAAGCAAAGATGCTTTACTAAATGGAAAACTCGGTTTGCTTGCTGATCCTGAAGACAGAGATGCAATTTATCAGGGATTAATTCAGCTATTGCAACAACCCATTACTGAAGATGAGATTGTTCGAAGACAGCAAATGGCTGAAGCAAATTTTGGCTTTGAAAGGTATGTGGAGAAAGTGGAAAGACTGCTAGCCTCACCCTCCTGTATTACAAAAATAAATGGATCATAAAGAGGAATACAGTTGGACCATAGAAGCAAAAGCTTCGTTATTTGACCTTAAACTAAATGAAGTTTGGGCATACCGAGATTTATTATGGCTTTTGGTGAGAAGAGATTTTGTGTCTTTCTACAAACAGACCATCCTAGGTCCGCTTTGGTTTTTTATACAGCCTCTTTTCACAACCATTATCTTCACTTTTATATTCGGCAACTTAGCCGGAATATCTACTGATGGCCTCCCAAAACCTTTGTTTTACATGGCGGGTATTACGGCTTGGAATTATTTTGCAGATTGCCTGACTAAAACCTCTACTGTTTTCAAAGACAATGCTGCTATTTTTGGTAAAGTATACTTTCCAAGACTCATCATGCCATTAAGCATCGTGGTGAGTAATTTGGTTCGTTTTGGTGTACAAATGCTATTATTTCTTTTAATGATGGCTTATTATTACTTCAATGGAGCAGCCTTTCACATTACTTCGGCCATCTTACTATTCCCTTTAATCGTTATGTTAATGGCTCTAATGGGCCTAGGCACTGGAATGATAATTTCCGCGATGACCACAAAATACCGTGATTTGGCTTTCTTGGTAACCTTTGGTGTGCAACTTTTAATGTATGCTACAACGGTGATCTATCCCCTATCCGAAGCTTTTAATAAATACCCAGCTTACGCCTGGATTATAGAATACAACCCAATGACACCGATTATCGAAACATTTAGATATGGATTTTTGGGTGAAGGTAGTTTTAGCTGGGGAAGTGTGGGATACGCCTGTATTGTGACCATTGCATTGCTTTTCACTGGGGTTGTGGTTTTTAATAAGGTAGAACGGAATTTTGTGGATACGGTTTAGAACGTTTTTCGTCTACCGTTTTTCGTCCAACGAGCAACGAAAAAAAAACAATATATTAATTCAATTATCCTTCAATTTCTTACTATAAAACCATCATTATCGAAAACAAATTAGAAGTATGGAAAAAAGCTCACGATCTCACATTATCAATTTATTTGTTGACCAAGCAATTTCCTAAGGAAGAATTATTTGGGTTACCTTCCCAAATTAGAAGAAGTGCAGCTAGTGTACCAACGAATATAGTTGAAGGGCAAGCTAGGCAACATATTAAAGAATTTAAGCAGTTTTTATTTATTGCAAAGGGGTCCTTAGCGGAAACACACTATCACTTATATTTGGCTAAAAGTTTAGCATATATAAATGAAGAAAATTATCTGTTTATTGACAGCCAAATCATTAGTATAATAATGATGTTAGCTAAGCTAATCAAGTCTTTAGGATAAGCCGCCATTCATCCATCGTCTTTCAATTAAGAACGAGAAACGACAAACGAACAACGAACAATGATGAGTATCGCAATAAAAGTAGAAAACCTCTCCAAAGCTTACCAACTTGGGCAAATTGGAACAGGTACCATAAGTCGGGATCTAGAGCGTTGGTATGCCCGCATGCGTGGTAAGGAAGATCCATTTTTACGAATCGGTGAAAGCAATAACCAAAATACCAAAAGCGAGAGTGACGTAGTATGGAGTTTGAAAGACATAAATTTCGAAATTGAACAGGGTGATGCGGTAGGTATTATTGGAAGAAATGGTGCCGGCAAAAGTACGTTATTAAAAATATTGAGTAAAGTCACCGCTCCTACTACAGGTAAAATATCTGGTAAAGGTAGAATTGCAAGTTTACTCGAAGTAGGTACTGGATTTCATCCTGAATTATCCGGACGTGAAAATATTTTTCTGAATGGTGCCATTTTAGGGATGCGTAAGAAAGAAATACAGCGTAAACTAGAGGAAATTGTAGATTTTGCCGGAATTGAACGTTATCTAGATACTCCAGTTAAACGCTATTCATCAGGTATGTATGTTCGCCTAGCTTTTGCTGTTGCTGCTCACTTAGAATCTGAAATTCTAATTGTGGATGAGGTCTTGGCAGTAGGTGACGCAGAATTTCAAAAGAAATGTTTAGGCAAGATGGGTGAAGTGAGTAAAGGTGAAGGAAGAACAGTGTTGTTTGTGAGCCATAATATGGATAGCGTAAGAGCATTTTGTAAGAGATCTATTTTACTTAAGAATGGAGAGATTATCTCAGATGGTCTAACAGATTTTTCAATAAATAAATACAAGGAAATAAACTATAATATATCCTCCAACTTTCGATGGTTAAATGAAAATTTGCCAGGAAATCATATTGTTAAGCTTATTGCTGTCAGTATAATAGATGAAAACAGCAAAATAAAAGAAAGTTTTGATGTAACAGAAAAAATAGGAATTGAGCTAGAATATAAAGTATTAGAATCAAATCATATATTATGGCATGGGATAAATTTTTACTCAGGTGAAAATCAACATCTCTTTGATTCGCATAGTGTAAATTCTAAATGGTATAATGTTCCACACCCGCTTGGAACTTTTAAAACAGTTGCTTGGATACCTGCTAATTTCTTCAACGAAAGCCGAATAATTATAAGTGTTGCAATATTCAATCATAAACAACACGAGCTTCACCTTCATGTAAAAGATGTTGTATCATTTGAAACTTTAGATTCACTTCGAACAGATATTGTAACATCTAGAGGTTTAACATCAGGTAATTTCCCGGGAATTATAAGACCACTTCTCAATTGGACATAGTATACACATTGGCAACTTCAATTTTATAGATATTAATAACATTTATAACGAATAATGATAAAGTTTCTAAAAAAAATCATGATGAGAATTCATAGGTTTTTCTACAATAAAAGGCTGTTGGAAGACAACGGAGAAAGAATAGAAATCCATTATAATAGACTCATAAACTTTGATGGATTTGATATGTATCAAAAAAGTCACTACAGGCGCTATCAATATGCTTCAAATCTTCTTACTCAATCTGATATTTGCGGTGATTTCGCATGCGGCACAGGTTATGGTAGCGTTATGTTATCCGTAATTGCCAGTAAAATAATAGGGCTTGATATCAACCAAAATGTAATAGATAAAATTAGCAGAAGATATTCCTCTAATAAGAAAGTAACCTTTATTGAAAAGGATATTTTGACTATTAATTACGTAGAACTATTTGACAAAATAATATCATTTGAAACAATCGAACATTTTGATGAACATGACATATGCAGATTGCTAAAAAAATTCTGCCTGGCATTAAAACCTGGAGGGATTTTGATATTTTCTACACCATATATGCAAAAGGATACCGAAGTTGCAAAAATATTGGGCCATCATAAAACATATTTTATAGACCAATATCTCATCAATAATTGGCTATTAAATGCGGGATTTGTAAATAATAGCTTCAAATTTCAAAACTATCAAACACATGAGATAGAAGAAGATTTGGAAAATAAGGATTTTATTATTTGCATTGCTCAAAAACCAAATGCCTAAGGTTTCAATCTGTATACCAACATACCAACAATTAAATTTTTTGGAGTTGACACTAAATTCAATTAAAGCACAGGATTTTGTAGATTATGAAATAATTATAACAGATGATACCCCTGACAGTTCTGTATTGGACTTGATCAAGACTTTTAATTTTAAAGGAAGGCTTACCTATCACAAAAATAAAGAAACATTAGGCTCGCCAAAGAACTGGAATAAAGCTATATCTCTAGCAAAAGGTGATTATATCAAGATTCTTCATCATGATGATTATTTTTCACACAGGACTAGTTTAAGCAAATTTGTAAAAATGCTAGACGATCATCCGGAATCTGACTTTGGATTTAGCAGTGCTAATGCTAGAAATGTAGAATTTGGGCATAACTGGATACACAAACCTAGTACAAAAGTAATTAATCAACTTGTATCAAATCCACTTATTTTGTTTTTTGGTAATATCATAGGTCCACCAAGTTCAACTATTTATAAACGAGAAAGTAGTTTTAATTACGATGAAAATTTAAAGTGGTTAGTCGACATAGATTTTTATATTAGATTCTTAAAAGCGAACAAACTATTTCAGTATAATCAAGAACCTCTTATTACTAGTATATCCGGCGCGAAACATAATGTTACAAATAATTGCATTAACAATAAAGAAGTTGAAGTCAAGGAATATTTATATTTATATAGAAAAAATTACTATTGGAAATTGATATTTAATCTGCGATTCCTTCTTTTCTTTAGGTCTATATTTAAAATTTATAATATACAATCAAAATCTGATCTCAAAGCTTTAAACATAAACTTTAGACCACCACTTCCAATAATCTTTTTACTTACTTTAAGAAAATTAATTAATGTTTTTCAAAAATAAATATAGGAGAAAATCGTATTCTCAATGTGGTGAAGACCTTATCATAAAATATATTTTCGATAACATTGGAATATCGAAACCATCATATCTTGACATTGGGGCACACCACCCATATTTTCTAAGCAATACCTTTTTGTTCTATGAAACAGGTTCAAGAGGAATAAATGTAGAGCCAGATAGTACCCTTTTTCCCATTTTCCTCAAGAAAAGGAAAAAGGATACAAATCTCAATATTGGGGTTGGTCTATCAAATTCTATAGAAGATTTTTATATAATGTCTAGCCGAACACTAAATACATTTTCTAAAACTGAAGCTGAACGCTATCAAAATGAGGAAAATTTTCCCATTAAGCAAATTATAAAAACGAAGGTAGTGACGATTAAGGATATATTGAATAAATATAATGGTGGGATATTTCCTGACTTATTGAACATTGATGTTGAAGGTTTTGATGAAAAGATTGTGAGATCAATAAACTATTTAGAAAATCCTCCTAAGGTTATTTGTATTGAAACATTAACGTTTTCTACCTCGGGCAATGAAATTAAAAATCATAATTTAATTAACTTCCTGTGTTCAAACGGGTATTTTTTATATTCAGATACCTATATAAATACAATTTTCGTTCTGAAAGATATTTGGATAAAAAGATTTAATAAAGAAACTTTATGATTAACAGGCTTATTTCAAGGTTCAATAGATATAAGAATAATTATAGCAAGAAACAGATTTTTAATGATCAGTTTGAGACTTTCAAAAGAAATGATATAAATTGCAAATTGTCATGTGAAAGAGCAGATATATATCCCTGCCTAAACGATAATACCAATATTACAGAATTTGACGCTCATTATATATATCATCCAGCTTGGGCGGCTAGAATTATTAAGTCATTGAATCCAACTGAACATACAGATATATCATCAATATTATATTTCAGTACAATTTTATCTGCATTTTTACCAGTTAAATTTTATGATTACAGGCCAGCAGAGGTGAGCTTAAGTGGTCTAAAATCAGAGAAAATTGATCTGACCAATTTATTTTTCGAAGATAATAGTATTGAATCTTTATCCTGTATGCATACAATAGAGCATATTGGCTTAGGGCGTTATGGCGATCAAATAGATCCTGATGGGGATATCAAGGCTATAAATGAAATAAAAAGAGTCGTTAAAAAAGGAGGCTCAATTCTATTTGTTGTGCCAGTAGGTAATCCAAAAATTATGTTTAACGCACATAGGATTTACGACCCAATTATGATAATAGATTTTTTTTCTGGATATTCTTTGAAAGAATTCTCATTAATTACAGATGATGGGCAATTTATTAATGGAGCACCACTTAGCCTTGGAAAGACTCAAACTTATGGCTGTGGATGTTTTTGGTTTATAAAAAATACATGATAATAGCTAAGTTGATGGGGGGGCTTGGAAATCAAATGTTCCAATATGCGTTTGCAAGAGCCATAGCGAACAAGCATAAGATTGCATTTGATTTGACCTCCTACTTGAATTCTAGTAATAAGTCTAACTTCATAACTTCAAGAAATTACGAGCTTGAGATTTTCACCAATATAAAAACTAAAAAGATTCCAGTAATAATCATTAGACTTATTACCAGTAGAAAAATATTCAAATTAAGGCCCTTGTTTCCCAATTTTTTAATAAAAATATTAAACCTGACTGATGAAAATGCCTCCAACTATTACCAGAATGACATAAAAGAGAAAATTTGTTTAGTATCAGGCTATTTTCAAGACCCAAAATACTTCAATCATATACGGCCTACATTAATTGATAAATTTAAATTCCCTGAAGTATCGGAGAGTATATCATTTCTAAAGAACGAAATTATATCAGTAAATGCAGTATCCATTCATGTAAGAAGGGGTGATTATTTAAAAAGTCAAAATATCGCGGTTCATGGTATTTTACCAATATCATATTATAATTATGCTATAGAGTTAATTGCAAAAAAAACAAAAAACCCCAAATTTTTTGTTTTTTCGGATGATATTAATTGGTGTAAAGAAAATTTCAATAATAATAATTCTGTTTATTTTATGCTCACTCAGTCTGAGCCAGTATGGACTGATATGTACTTGATGAGCATTTGTAAACATAATATTATTGCTAATAGTAGCTATAGCTGGTGGAGTGCTTGGCTAAATCAAAATAACGAAAAGTTAGTAATAGCACCAAGGGAATGGTTTGTACATAATGATTCAAAAATTTGTCTTGACACATGGATTATGATTTAACACCATACATTAATTACAGGCAATATTTTGATCAAATTTATCTTGTAAACTTAAAAAGGAGACCTGATAGATTAGAGAGCTTTTTTATAAAAAATAAAGAGATTTTTAGTAAAAATGATATTAAGGTATTTGAAGCAGTAGATGGAAAAGCAATTATTAAAAATATTGATTGGTCATACTCAAAAGGAGCTTTGGGATGTAGATTGAGCCATTTGAAAATTCTTAAAGATGCAGAAGAGAAGAAGTTTTCCAGAATACTAATCATTGAAGATGACGCCATTATTAAAAAAAACTTCAATAGCAAATTAAAATATCTCTTGAAAACTATTAATTATGATTGGGACATGATTTATTTTGGAGGAACACATAACCTGCCTCCAATTCAAATTGATAAAAATATTACGAGAATCACGCGTACATTAACAACTCACTGTTACGCAGTTAATTATCGATGCATAGCGGAATTAATCCAAAAAATTGAAACAGACAAACGTTGGGTCGATTGTGCTATAGCAGACCTCCATTCTAGCCTTTTAGTATATGGGTTCAGTGATAATGTCGCAACTCAACAAAAAGGTTACAGTGATATTTTAGAAGAAGTTGTGGATTATAATACTCCATTTTTTGTTAAAATAAAGCGCAAGATTAGAAAAATTATAAAAAAAATAGTTGTGAGACTAAATATCTATAATAGTTGATCAATGAGAGCAGAACACTCGTTAATTCAGATTCCAATCGAGCGTTCATATTGTATAAATGTAAATTAAAATAATAAGTGTAATAATTCAATGATAGCCTCCACAATATACACAATTACTAAAGGCAACTATAAATATGGCGTTATTGCTTTGATTAACTCTCTACGTTTCTGCGGAATAGAAAATGAAATTATTGTTGGTACTGATAAGGAAATTATTGAATTAACTGGGCATAAAAATATTAAGCAAATTATAATTGATTCAGACTGGAATCCTACAAATCTAAAGGGCAAATTAATTCTAGATAACCCAGCAAATAGCTTTATATTTTTTGATGCAGATATAATTGTTAGTAGTGCGAAATTTGTTAGGATTGTTGAGAAATATATAGAACAAGGTAAATTTTGTACAGTAATTGATGGAATAGTTCCGCATAATGACCATAGGCGCCATCTTTGGAGAACAGTGTCACCCAGTGATATAGAAATTCCTTCTCCATGGTATTACAATGCTGGTTTTTTTGCTGGAAATTCTACATTACATTTTGATTTTCTAATGAATTGGTTGAACATGATTGAAACTACTTTAGATCCAACAAAATTTTTGTTTGAAAATGATGACTTTCCAATGGCTGACCAGGATATATATAATTGTTTATTACAAAATGTCGCTACGGCAGACATTGTATCTTTTTCACCTAGCGATTGGTTAGGAATATCTACTCAGCTTAATCCATTCTTCCAAATTGGAAATTTTAGACCAAATGCATTTATACATTGTACTGGTGAACATAAACCATGGAAAATAATTGGTTTGCCTAAGCAAGCTCCAAACGAGTATGATATAAAATGGTATGATTTTATTTTCAATCCTGAAAATACTATAAAAGCAAACTTTAGGCTTAATAAGGTGCAGCACCAGTGGTTTAAAAATAAAATACAAATTCGAATATTACGAAAGATAAAGAACAGACTAAATCTTTCATAACATCGCTTTGAACAAAGTCAGCATAGTTATTATTCACCATAATAGATCAAACTATTTACGCTATCAGTTAGACCAATATAAACCTTGGCACGAACTGAAAGAAATTTTAGAATTTATCGTAATTGATAATTCTACAAACGATATTGTTTCACAAGATAAGCTGAATACAGCTTATCCTTGGGTTAACTTTCAGTTTCTTACAGAAAATTTAGGCCCATCTCATTCTAGGAATATTGGACTAAACTTAGCTAAAGGGACATTCATACAATTTATTGATGATGATGATTTAATTACTTATGAAAAATTAAGCACTCAAGCAGAATTTTTAATCAAAAACCCAAAGATAGATGTGGTAGTAGGTGGAACTCAAAGAACAGACTGGAGTTTAACAAAGTTGCCAAAAAAAATAACATCAAAAATAACATACCCAAATTTCGATGAAATCAATCATTGCGGGCAATTGCTAGAAACAAATGGTTTTTTTCAAATTGGCGCTGCATTATTTAGAAAGGATGCACTAATGGCTGTTAATGGCTTTGATGAAGATAGATGGCTTATTGAAGATGTTAATCTATACCTTAGATTGTTTAGCAATAAGGCAAAGTTTAAAGTAGATAAAAACTCGTCATTTGGGTTATTTTGGAAAATGAATACTAACGAATATTCATTGTCAAATCGTAATCAGGCTTTATTTCTTGAAGGCTGTCTTTTAAATTTTTTTTACTGTATTGATAATAATTTGTTAGTAACTGATGCAGATTGCGAGGTAACCTATTCTGGAATTTTCAATATTTTAAATCAAGATGTTTCTGTAAACCAAGCATTATATCAAAAGGGCATAAATATTCTTAAAGAACAATCAATTCATTATTTACCCCGATATGCAATTATGGGCAAACTAATTGGATTTAATGGACTGTTCAAGCTTACTTCATTATATAGAAAAATTAAAAGCATCCTAATAAAAAGATGAATATTTTGCTAGCGACACATAACTTTTATCCATACTACCAAGGTGGCACCGAAGTTTATGTTTTACATTTAGCCAAACATCTTTTAGGTTTAGGGCATCATGTTCAGATAATTTCTGCGCTTGATGAAGTTCATGTGCAGTCAAATGACATGATTTATAATGACGCCAATATTTTGATTTGTCAATATCTCTATGAAGGAATCAGCATTTATGGGGTTTTTACTAAATCTGTGCAAACTCCACATATTTATTCCAGAAATTCTAAAGAGTATGCTGATAGTTATGTGGACTTTTTTAAGTTCAAAGATTATGATTTATTACATCTTAATGGATTTACCATTACAATTGGTTTAGACATTATCTTTGCATTAAAAACTCTGAATCCAAATTTAAAATTAATTACATCTTATCATACCGCCATTTCAGACCCAAAAGAAACATTGACCTTTGGAAATACTTTAATGGAAAAGCCACAGTACACCAATCATACAGCAGATGTATTAAGTTATAGATTTAAGTTACCTTACGGGGTGATTAAGTCCTTTGCTGCACTTCTACCTAATACCTATTTAAAAAAACTACCAGCTATATTTAACATGAAGTATCTGGTTAAGCATAGTATAGAAAGCTTTGAAAAATTAGTTGATTTAACAGATGAATGGTGGGTGTATTCTGATGGTATTAAAAATCATCTCTTAGATTTAGGCGTCAAAGAAACGATAATTAAGAAAGAAAGGCATGGTATAACACCAATTTTTTTTCAAAAAGAACGTATTCATAATACAAAAAAAATTCATCTTTTTAGTGGAAGACCAGTTGCGATCAAGGGCATAAAAACCCTGCTTAAAGCCTGGCTTTTATTAAAGGAAGATAACCAATCAGAGTTATGGCTAACAGCTTCCCCTATCTCTAATGACAAAAAAATTCAGGAATTGATAGATCAAACAAAATTACGTAATGACATTAAGTGGCTTAGAGAAGTAAATCAAGCTCAATTAGCAGAAATTTATTGTAAAGCTGATTTTGTTATCGTTCCGTCTGAATGTTATGAAATAGGCCCACTAGTTATTCATGAAGCTATTGCATGTGGGTGTCAGATTATAGCCTCGAACATTGGGGGTTGCAAGGAGCTTTTAAATCATTATAATATGACTGAAGGTCTTTTTATAGCAGGAAATTCAATTGATTTAAGTAGAAAAATTATTGGTTCAAAAAAAAGCTCAAATACAACCAAGCATAAGGTTAGCTCTTTCACTGAACATTTTGAAAATTTAATTACAAAATCAACATTTTATGCTTAGGAAAACAATTGTTGTACCTACATATAATGCTGCAAATACTATTGAAGAAACATTAATATCAATTCAAGAAAACAATCCTTCATTGTATAATATTTCAGAAGTTTTCATTGCTGACGATTTTTCTACTGATGAAACGATTGAAGTAAGCACAAAAGTTTGGACAGATAGAAAAACAAATATTAGAATTGTAAAGTCTGACCTTAATCGAGGTGAAAGAGGAAATCTCAACAGGATTATTAAATCGATTAAAAATGATTACGACTGGATACTAATTCTTCACGCTGATGATTTAGCTAAGGCAAATTGGCTAAAAGAAATGTGTTACGCTATTGATGAAAGCGACGAAACAATAGCGAGCATATCCAGCAGCTATGATGTATTCTGGGAAAACGGAGAAATAGAGCCGGGAGAGGAAAAAGAAAAAAGTATAATTATCAAAGGGAATAAAAACGCCATTAAAAATACTCTACAAAATGGAACATGGTGGCATATCTCAGGTTGTGCAATTAAATTATCGTCATTTTATGCCACCAATGGTTTTAATGAAGAAATGCCTCAATATGGAGATATGGAATGGATATTACAAGTTTTTGGTTTAGGCTTTAATATTATTTATATACCTAAATGCCTTACATTATACAGGCAGACTTCAAATAGTGTATCTTCCAATTCATTTAAAACCCACCGAGATATTTTTGAACACGCTAACTTAATATTGTATTACTCAGAGATATTTAGCAAAAAGCAGATGTTGGCTTTTTACACTAAATTCAATTTACAACTATTCAAGAGAAATGTACGTTCATTAATAAATCTAGACTTTTCAAGATTAAAATTATCCTTAATGATGACATTTTATTTAACAAAAACTTTGGGTTTCACCCACAAACCAAGTATTCGTTTAAAAAAAAGAGAAATTGATTTCAAATAAAAATTCCATCTTAATTCTTGGTTCATTTAGCATAGGTGCATTAGAACATCAATATGTAAGAGGCTTGAAATTTAATGGATGGAAAGTAGTTTGTTTAGATATACAGATTGATGCGAATGAATTAAAGAATAAAAATGTTGGGCATAAAATATTATTCAATTTGTCTCCTAAATATTATTATAAAAACATTAATCAAAAAGTATTAGAAACGGCAGTAAGTTTAAGACCGCAGGTAATTTTAATATTTAAAGGCATGGAATTAAAGCCTGAAACAATTAAAGTATTGAAAAGCAACTGCAGTCTTTTATGCAACTATAATCCCGATCATCCTTTCAAATTTTATAGTAAAGGTGCGGGAAATTCAAACGTTGCTGATAGTTTAAGCCTTTTTGATATTTATTTTTCCTATTCAAATTCAATTTGCAAGCAGCTAAAAGCGGATTACAATGTAACTAGCAATTGTATTCCGTTTGGTTATGATGAAACTATAAAACCAATAAAAAGTAAATCTTCACACTTGCTCGAGCAGGTTTTATTTATTGGCGCATGGGACAAAGACAGGGAGCAAAAAATTAAGAATTTAACTAAATTTAATTTACAAGTTTTTGGCCCTACTGTTTGGAATAGAAAACTAATGAGATTGAAGAATATAAAATACCATGATAAGCTGTTATATACACAAGATTATGCTGACGCCTGCTTAAGTGCAAGGGGGATATTGAATTTTTTACGCCCACAGAATATTATTGAGCAATCTCATAATATGCGGACATTTGAAGTTCCAGGCTATAGTGGGCTATTGATATCTGAACGCACAGAAGAGCAATTAGGCTTTTTTGAAGAAGATAAAGAAGCAATTTACTTTGATTCCATTGAAGAGCTAAAAGACAAGTTACAATTTTATAAAGTGCATGAGGGCTTAGTTTCCAAAATTAAAGCTAATGGAAATTACCGAAGTATAAAATCTGGTTATGGCTATCAAAATAGAACCAAACTTATGATCAGTTACATAAATAAGTACCTTGAATAGTCTATTTATTGCAAGATTGCCAAGAGCAGGATTAGGAAATAAATTATTTGTTTGGGCTAGGGCTTTAGTGTTTGCAAAAAAAAATAACCTGCCTCTCTACATTATTGGATTTAAAAGAATTCATATCGGTCCATTTCTGAGAAGAGAAAAAGCTAAGAGATTTTATTTCGGGCAATTTAAAAGAAACTCTTTTTCATTAAAAATGATGTATTTACAACATATGTTAGCAAATACTTCAATTGTTGCAGAACCTGATATTGAATCGACAGCAGTTCAAACTAATAGTAGATACTTATTTAATCAAATTCCTTCATGTAAAAACTATTTTGAAAGCATTTGGTCGTATAGACTAATGATAAAAGAGGCATTTTTTGAGATTTTATCAGAAAAAGTAAAAGAACAAGTAAATCAAAATTATTCAAATATTGAAGTTGGCATCCATATAAGGATGGGAGATTTTAAGACTTTACCAACGGGGGCTGATTTTAAGTTGTTTGGTGCTACTAGGACACCATTGAATTATTTTATTGATTGTGTTCAAAAAATAACAGGACTCTTAAAAGTATCTCCAAAAGCCACTATATTCAGTGATGGTTACAAAGAAGAGCTAGAAGAAATTTTGAATTTAGAAAATATAACATTATCTGAATGTAGTATAGATGTTGTTGATTTGATAAATTTAAGCCGAAGTAAAATAATAATTACATCCGATCACAGTTCGTTTAGTGAATGGGCTGGCTTCTTATCCGAATCACCAATTATAAGACATCCAGAACACATGCATAGTAAAATAAGATCAAGCTATGAATACTTTAAGGGGAGCATTGATTCTTTTGAAGATTACATAAAAAATTCTTTTCCTATTTCCTTTTAATGATAAAAATTTCAATTTGTATCCCTCAGTATAATAGGATTGAATACCTAAAAATCAATCTTGAAAGAATCGCTCTTCAAAAAGATGCCAACCTAGAAGTGATTATTTCTGATGATGCGAGCACCGACAATACAGCTATAGAGATTGCCATATTACAAAAATCCTATCGCTATCCTTTGATATACCACAAATTTGAGAAAAATGTGGGTTACGATAGGAATTTGAGGAAAAGCCTGGAATTAGCTTCTGGAGATTATTGCTTTGTTTTAGGAAATGATGATACTGTGGCTGATGATTTTGTAATTAATAGATTGACACTTTTTCTTAAAAACAAAAACTTTCCTGATGTTGGTTTTTGCAATAGCGCTGATTATTTAGATGTAAATAATATTCAATTAAGGGCTCAGCAAACTAGCAATATTGGATCAGGTACAGAAATTGCATTAAAATATTACTCAAGTTTCAGTTTTGTAGCGGGCATAATTTTTAAAAAAAGTGCCTTTGATTCTGTCAATACCTCAAAATTAGATGGAAGTATTTATGTTCAAATTTATTTAGCAACATTAATTATTATAAGAGGTGGCTGTTTGTTTACCATAAAAGAACCTATGGTTTTAAAAGATATTCGCATTAACAATGAAATTGCGAATTCATATTTAGATACTTTACCCAAAACAAAAAGCGACTACAAAGTATTGGATGCTGGTTTACCATCATATGCAAATGCTTGCGCTATGGCATTTAAAGATGCCGGATTAAATGGAACAAAATACTATTATAAAATTATAAAAAGGATATATCAATTTACCTATCCATTTTGGTTAATTGATTATCGTAAAAATTCGGCGCTGATAGCAGCCAAGGGTTTAAAAGAGGGATTAAAATTAAAACATTTCAAAAACTATAAAATGCTTAGCAGTAAAGACAAATTAAAGCTAAGAGGTTATTATACTTTCAGCACTCTATTAGGTCTTAGCATCCCCATATTCTTATTTGAAAGGTTAAAAAAATATTTATATAGTATTGCTAAATCGTGAAGATTAGTGTTTTAGTTCCAGGCAGATTGCATGGTTTTGATATGGCCATATACTTTCAAAATATTGGAGTATTAAATCAACTGGTCACAGGTTATCCTATGAGATATGTATTGCCATTTGGAATAAAAAAGCAATACATAAAATCATTATATATCAATGAAATTATAAATAGAACTACAAATTTTATAGGTATTGGATATCCCCTTGATTTTTTAGCATGCGAGGCATTTGACTTTTTAGCGTCAAAAGTTATTAAATATGATAGTGATGTGTATTTTATCTGGTCAAGTTATGGAGAGAAAACTATCCGTAAAATCAGAGCAAAAAATCCTATCGCAAAGATAATCTTAGTTAGAGGTTCGACCCATATTAACACTCATGAATCTCTTTTAAGACAAGTTAATAATACTTCAAAACAGCAAATCAATATCAGGATAGTTGAAAAAGAATTAAAAGAATATCAGCTGGCAGATTACATCAGTGTTCCAAGCACTTTTGCTATGGAGAGTTTCATTTCTTGTGGCATAAGAAAAGAAAAATTATTTCTAAATCTTCTTGGTGTAAGTCTAGAACAATTTCCTTTCTTTGAAAAGCGCATTCCAGAAAAGGCGATAACTTTTGGTAACGTTGGTACGTTAAGTAAGCAAAAGAATGTAGAAGATGTAATAAATGTTATAAAAAAATTAAATAAGAAAACACCTATATATAAATTAGTCTTAGCTGGACCAATTGAAGAAAGTACTTTCGATAAAAATTTATTAAATGAGGAATTTATAACCTACTTTGGTAAAGTTGACCAAAGCCAATTATATCAAGTGTATCAGAAAATTGATGTTTTTGTCATTAATAGTGTTCAGGAAGGCATGGCAATGGTTCAACTGCAGGCAATGTCAAGTGGCTGCCCATTAATTTCCACTAGAAATTCAGGAGGAGCTGATCTAATAAAAGGCTTCGAAAATGGCATTCTAATATCTGCTATGGACAATATAGCATTAGAAAATGCTATTAATTGGTTCTCCAAAAATAAGGACAAAATTACTCAAATGGGAAGATATAGCAGAGGAATTACCGAAGATGGATTTACTTGGGACGATTTTGGTAAAAGAAATGTTGAATTTATAAAACAAATATTGATTGAAAATTCTAGCAGCGGTTTATAGCCATCCTGATTACTACCCTCCAACCATTAATGCAATTAATAGTTTATCTCAGCATGTTGATGAAGTTATTGTTTTAGCCAGAAATGTTAAGCCTAAAAATGTTGGAGTATATAATAAAAATATATCTATACGTCTAAGCGGGTCTTTTAAATCAATACGTGAAACTGAACAAGCATCTTATTTACTGAAACTTAAATCGTTTTTCATATTCAGCTATGCACTTTACAAGATGCTTAAAAGCTCAAAACCCAAGTGGTTTATTGCATATGATCCTATTCCATTACTTTCCTTCAAAATAGTCACCTATTTCATCAGAAAAAGGCCAAAAATTTGGTATCATAATCACGATGTATTGGAGAAGAATCGTTTAAAAAAATATTCAATCTCTTGGTTCGCTTACAGAAATGAACAAAAGAATTTTAACAAATTAGAAGTATTTACGCTTCCATCTTTAGAAAGACAGAAACACTTCCCAATGAATATTTTGAATGGGAAATTCTTTTTTTTACCTAATTACCCTGTTAAAAAAAATATTATACCTTCAGTACCAAAAAAAGATAAAACTATAAAGTTAATTTATCAGGGACATATCGGAGAAGGGCATGGTTTGGTCGAAATTATTAATTATTTAAAAGTTCAAAAAACGGGGTTAGACCTTAAATTAAATATTATTGGTTTTTCATCTGAGGAGTATATTAAACAACTTTATGATTTAATCTCAAGCCTTGACCTAGGAGAGTTTGTTGAAATACTAGCGCCAGTAAATCACAGTGAATTAATGAAATTTACTGCTGAGCATGATATTGGTTTAGCTATTCACCAACCGATAAATATAGCTTTTAAAACAGCTGCAACTTCCTCTAATAAAATTTATGAATATATATCTTGTGGTTTGCCTGTAATTATGATTAACAACTCCACATATGAAAAAATTTTGGGCACAAAGGGGTGGGCATTTTTCACAAACCTGACAAATCAATCACTTGATGAATTGTTGAATTACATTTATTTGAATAGAGATCAAATTAGTGCAGTTGCGAAGGATGATTTCCAGAATGAACTAAATTTTGAAAGATATTTTTCAAAATTATTACCTTACATTTTAAGCTAAATGCATTTTTTACTCTTTTTCTTACCCTTTGTAATCACCTATATAACCAAAGATCCGACCACATCATATTTAATATCCTGGTTTGGCAGCATTTATTTAATAGTTTTCAGTATATATTTAGACAGTAAAAATAGCAAACTCAGATTTTTTAATCCATTAATTCTATCCCAAGGATTATTTTATGGGTATACGGCGATCACATCTATTTTTTATTTCATTGACCAACAAGGTTATCAGTTCTTTGAAAAATTTTCCTATCCCAATAATTTTGAGATTGAAGCGCTTGCAAATACTCAAAAGTATATTGTTTTTTCACACGCTTGCTATTTATTCGGATATTTTCTATTTCAGAAAAAGGAAATTACAAGTCAGGAATATAAACTGAGTATTGGAACAAACACTTATCTAAAACTATCATTAGGTGCCACAATTTTTGCGCTAATATTTTTAAAAACACCATTTGCGCAATTAAGTAGTTATCTCAATATTTTTTCCACCATTTGTGCTGTAAAATATTTAGGCTATTCTCTTGAAAACCGGCGAGTGTTTTATAAGGCTTTTCTTTATTTCTTGTCGATAATGGTCATAGGTTTCTTGTCCGGCATGAAAGAAAGCACATTATTTCCACTAATCTATCTGGGTGTAATTCTTTATGACAAATATGGGGTAAAAAGAACAAGCTTAGTATTTATACCAATAATTTTAGCCTATTTTTATTTCATTCCGACTATTAATGGCGTTGTTAGAAATGCAGCATGGTATGAAAACAAAGGAGCGGTAGACATTTTAGATGAGTTAAAAGACGCAAAAATTTATGAAACTGATAGAATTAAAAGCAATAACTGGGCTTTTTTAACAACAAGGCTTTCAGAAATCTCTATGCTAAATCGCTATATCGAATCTGTTCCAATAAGAAGACCTTATTATGGATTTGAGATTTATAAGTATGGCATACAAAGCCTAGTACCAAGGTTTTTATGGCCTTCAAAGCAAAGTCCGGATGTTACTGCCCAGCAACGTGCAATAGAAAATGGTGCATTGGTACTAAATTCGCCGAATGACTTTACCTCAGCTAAGCCACAAACCATAGCTGATGCTTACATGAGTTTTGGATATATTTCAATATTTCTAACCTTTCTGGTTTATGGTTACTTAGTTCATTATTTCTATTTCTTATTAGAAAAAAAATTTGGTTATGATCTAGGTGTATCAATATTATTTTATAGCCTATTTTCTGTTCTAAGTAAGGGCGGCTGTTTCGAAAATTTATTTAATACTACTTTCTATGGATTCATATTGATTTACATTACAGGACATATTTTCAAACGGCTAAATATAATTGAGCCAAATTCATATTTATAAAATTGAAAATCCTCCACATCACCCCTTCCTACAAACCTGCATATATTTACGGTGGTACTACACAATCAATTGGACTTCTTTGCGAAGCAATTTGCGAGTATAATGAGCAAAGAGCAAAATGTAAGGAGAAAGGAGCAAAGAACAAAGACATTACCCAAGTTTTTACCACAACAGCAAACGGTGAGGAGGAATTAAATGTAGAAAGTGGAATACCGGAAATTGTTGATGGTGTACCTGTAACCTATTTTACACGTTGGACTAAAGATCATAGTCATTTTTCATCAGAATTGTTATGGCACTTAAGAGAAGAAATCCGGCGATTTAAAAATCTTCCATCTGCTGTTGCAACAGCTAACTTAATTCTCCCCGAAGGACAGGATGTTTTGCCTGAAAAACTAATCATTCACATCCATGCCTGGTGGAATTTAGTATCAATTATAAGTTGTTTAGTGGCAAAATGGTATAATGTTCCTGTGGTATTATCTCCAAGAGGTATGTTAACTTCTTATACTCAAACAAATAGAAATTCCATTGCTAAAAAAATCATTCATAAATTAATTGGAAAACGACTGCTGCGATACTGCCACATCCATGCCACGAGTAATCAGGAGCAGAAGGAGATTTTGGAAATTGTTAAGCCTAAAAGTATTTCTGTGATTCCGAATTTGGTAAATGTTGCAGGTGGCAGAGTGCTAAAAGCGCCAAACGAAGCAGATTTTTTTAAGTTAATCTTCTTGTCTCGCATTGAAGAAAAGAAAGGATTGGAGCTGTTGTTTGAGTCTTTAGCTTTGATTGAAATCCCTTTGATGCTAACGATTGCAGGTAGTGGCGAAGAAAGCTATGTAAGAAGCTTAAAGCAAAAGGCAGCAAGTCTGAAGCTTGGTGATCGCATTAATTGGGTTGGACAAGTTAGCAATGAAGATAAATTTAATTTAATTGCTAATCATGATTTGCTTGTACTGACTTCTTACAATGAGAATTTTGCGAATGTGATTATTGAAAGTTTAAGTGTTGGTACTGCTGTGTTGGTTTCTAATAAAGTTGGCCTTGCTGATTATGTAAATAATAATGAGCTTGGTTGGATTTGTAGCTTAACTTCTGAAAGTATTCAAAATAATTTACTGAAAGCATTTGAAGATTCTCAAAAAAGGCAGAGCATTAGAAATTCAGCACCATCAACTATTAGGAAAGACTTTATCGATGATGCATTGGTCAAAAAATACTTGGATTTGTATGAAAATGTTTTAAACAAAAATGGTGAATAAAAACTTCAGCTTCATCATCCTTACTTTCAACGAAGAAATTCATTTACCCAGATTATTGGAATCGATTAAGGGATTAAATGCGCCAATCTATATATTGGATAGCGGTAGCATTGATAAAACCATTTCCATAGCCAATCAATACAATGCTGAGGTTAAGATAAATCAGTTTATTAATCACCCACAACAATGGGATTTTGCACTTAAAAATTTTGAGGTTAAAACTCCCTGGACAATTGGTTTGGATGCTGATCAAATCGTAACACCAGAACTTTATCAAATGCTCGAAAGTTTCGACGATCAGAGATATAAGAACATTAATGGCATATACTTTAATCGAAAGAATTTCTTTCAAGGGAATTGGATTCGCTATGGCGGCTACTACCCTATATATCTTTTAAAATTGTTTCGCACTGGCATTGGTTATTGTGATCTCAATGAAAATATGGACCATCGTTTCATTGTTTCTGGGAAAACTGTTGTTTGGAAAACAGGCCATATTTTAGAAGAAAATCTTAAAGAAAACGAAATTGATTTCTGGCTTAAAAAGCATGAACGCTATAGCGATTTAACTGCTCAGGAAGAGCTAGAAAGGATGCAAAATCTGAGGGTTCAATCGCTAAAACCAAACCTTCTTGGAAATCCTGATGAAAAAAAAGCATGGCTCAAACGCTTATGGTGGAAGTTGCCTTTAGGAATCAGACCATATCTATATTACGGCTACCGAATGATTTTTCAATTTGGATTTTTAGATAATAAAACGGCCCGTCATTTTCATTATCTGCAGGGGTTATGGTTTAGAAAACTAGTTGATCGCAAAATTAAGGATAAGATAAAAGCTGATATCAAGACTAGTACTAACACCAATCATTAATATTTAACTTTGAATTAAACCACCAACCTTATTCCCAACATCAACCTTAACCTCAACCTCATTTTTAACCCAATCACATTTTATTTATGGACGAAATACAGATTAGAACAGCCAAGAAACAAGGAGATAAAAAAGCAATTAAATTTGTAGTTGCATTATTTGTACTTTATATATTTTTTAGTCAGGGGAATATTTTCATGAATAGTGTAATGACGCCAACTGGTCGTTTTTACAACCCTAATATTGCAGATCATTTTGATTACATCCAAGGATTGAAAACAGCCTTGATCAAACCTGCTGTTTGGATAATCAAGCTTTTCGGTTTTTACGCCATTCATAACGAAATGGATGTCATGGTTGTAAATGGTCCTTATCTACGGATTAATTATTCCTGCCTAGGCTTGGGTGTAATGAGTTTTCTTGCGGCCTTTGTATTGGCTTTTCCTGCATCCTGGAAATCGACATTTAAAATGCTCATTATTGGACTTATATCGATTTATCTTTTAAATATAGCCAGAATTGCAGGACTCGGTTTACTCTTCGGCTTTTTCCAAAGCCAGCGAAACTATTTTGAATACCATCATGAAATATTTAATGTTCTGGTATACATTGTTATTTTCATCATGCTTTATATTTGGATCAGGAGAAATACGAGGGTTAATAATGAGGTTGAGAAAAATGTTAAGCCTGAGACGAAACAAGGTGAAACAATAAATGAAAATCCAACCGCAATCTCATAAACGTAAAATTAGTACATGTATATTTTAGGATTAAATGCTTACCATGGGGATTCATCCGCCTGCATTTATAAAGATGGAGAAATTATTGCGGCATCTGAAGAAGAACGTTTCCGCAGAATTAAACATTGGGCTGGTTTCCCTACCATGGCTATCGAATTTTGTTTGAGTGAAGCCGAAATAACGATTGAGGATGTTCATTATATTGCAGTTTCCCGAGATCCAAAAGCAAACTTTACTAAAAAGGTTTTTCAAGCCATTAAAAATAGATTAAGTATAAAAAACATCATCAATAGGGCACAAAACTTAAAAAAAGCAAATAGTATTGAAGATGAAATTTATCAGCATTTCAATTTGCAAAAAGGATCATTAAAAGCCAAATTTGTTTATGTAGAACATCATCGAAGTCATTTGGCAAGTGCCTTTTTTGCATCTCCCTTTGACGAAGCGGCCATTCTTTCCATTGATGGTTTTGGAGATTTTAGCAGCACCATGATTGCCAAAGGAAAGGGAAACCACATTGAAGTGTTGGATACGGTATCCTATCCGCACTCTTTAGGAGTTTTTTATACCACACTTACTCAATTCTTGGGTTTCCCACATTATGGAGATGAATATAAAGTAATGGGTTTAGCACCTTATGGAACTGCAAATTATGTAGAGCAAGTAAGGGAGCTTATTACGATTAAGTCTGATGGACTTTTCGAGCTGAATCTTAAATATTTTAACCATACTAAAAGTGGTGTCAATATGGTTTGGGAAGGTGGAATTCCAAGTATGTCCAGCCTTTATACTGAAGAGCTGATTAAGTTGTTAGGAAATCCGAGAAATCCTAACGATGATTTGACAACATACCATCACGATTTAGCAGCTTCAGTGCAACAGGTAACTGAAGAGGTTATCTTTTACATTCTGAAATCATTGCAAAAAAAAACTGGATTAGAGGCAATATGCATTGCTGGCGGTGTTGCCCAAAATTCTGTTGCCAACGGAAAAATTAAGCTTAACACACCTTTCACAAAAATCTATATTCCTCCTGCTGGTCACGATGCGGGAACCGCTATTGGCGCTGCATTATGGGTTTACAACCAAATACAGAGAGCACCGCGAACGGCACCAATGCTACATGGCTATTTCGGAAGTAAGTTTGACAATAGCTATATCGAAAATTTATTAAGGGCTAGAAACATCAAATATTCTAGACCAAACCAAACTGATTTCTATCAAGAGATTACCAATTGTTTGGCTAGTGAAGGCGTGGTTGGCTGGTTTCAAGGTCGAGCAGAATTTGGTCCTAGGGCACTTGGACATCGTTCTATCCTTGCTGATCCCAGAAACTCAAATGCAAAGGAAATTCTTAACACCAAAATAAAACGTAGAGAATCTTTCCGTCCATTTGCACCATCTATTCTTTCTGAATTCGCTGCTGAATATTTTGAACAGATTGATGATGTTCCTTTTATGGAAAAGGTTTTCAAAATTAAACCTGAAAAGCGAGATGAGATTCCAGCAGTTACTCACCTTGATGGAACGGGAAGATTGCAAACAGTTCATAAAAAAACAGACGAGCGTTTCTATTCGCTCATCAATTCTTTCTATAAGGCAACTGGAACTCCGATATTATTAAATACATCCTTTAACGAGAACGAACCAATAGTGAATACTCCAGAAGAAGCTTTAGATTGTTTTCTAAGAACCAAAATGGATATGTTGGTAATGGAAGATATTATCATCAAAAAATAAATAATATACATTGCTTTTTTAGAGCCACAATCCCAGTGGCTTTTTTTATGCATTCCAAAATTTAATAATCGCTTCTTCCCCTATTTCGAATGAAATATCCTCATGCAGTTTAGCTAATGTTAAATTTTTGCAGCACTGTTATATTTTCTGTAAATTGTATTAACCAAAATATAGAAGTTATGAACTTGCTTAAGAAAATTCAAATTTGGGGTGATCAGCATCATCCAAAATGGTTAGATTATTTTAGAATATTGCTGGGGTTAATATTGGTATGGAAGGGCATATCCTTCTACACAGATATGGATGCATTTAGTCATCTGATGCGAGGTGCCGTGTTAGGAACGGCTGTTAGCATCAGTATATTGGCACACCTTATTATTGTGATCCACATATTAGGTGGCATTGCTATTGCACTTGGAACACACACCAGGTTATTCTGTTTACTTAATCTACCAATTCTAATCGGTGCAGTTTTATTCGTGAATATACCTGGAGGAATCTTCAAACCGTATTCAGAATTCTGGTTTTCATTTATAGTATTAATTGGATTGGTTTGTTTCATCATCGAAGGCAACGGAATATTGTCGGTTGAGCGTGAAAAGGCGATTGGATAAGAGAATTTGTACAATCGTTAAAAAATAAAATCAGAGCTAACTAAATGATTAGCAATAGGTAATATTTAAAATTGAATATTAAAGAAAAAATCATTTGCAGATTAGCGCCAAGTTCGTACTTTTGCGGCGGAGAGCTGGCAGAGTGGTCGAATGCGGCAGTCTTGAAAACTGTTGACTGTAACAGGTCCGGGGGTTCGAATCCCTCGCTCTCCGCACACATTAATACAACTTAAAAAGCCTGAAAATTTAAAATTTTCAGGCTTTTTTCATTTACAATACTACAAGCTCTTTGCATGTTAATTTAATGCTTAAAAAAATCATCGCAATTCAAGAGCTCATCTCCTCTTTGCCCTTAAATTAAATAGCCTTATTGCTGAGCTTCTTTTAAACTATCAATTAATCCTTCTAAATATTTAATCCTCCAAAAGTACTTGCGAGAATTATTCCCAGAACAATCAATGTGATAAAAACATATAACTTATCCCTTTCTATTGCAAAAGCGAAGAGCGAAAATATTATTCTTAGAATTGGCGTAAGAATTAATAACAGAACACCAAATTGTATAATTCCCTTAGCTTCTCCAGAGAAGAAACCTTTAAAGATCCCAGCGAAGGTGATCAGATTTGATTCTTCGCCCTTAAAAGAATGATAGTCTGGCCGAACTAATGAACCAAAGCTAAATACATAGCTTAAACCACCGATAAATACAACCAGACTTGCTAAAATCACACCTGCCCTTAGCAATTTACCTACGGTTTTTTCTACGTCTCTATCCTGTTCTAACGAAGCATTTATTTCCTTTTTCATTTATTAAAATTTATGTTGATAGCCATTATAAATCATTTCTAATGCCACAAATGTGATGGCAATACAGAAAATCCATCGCAGGGTTGTAGGATTAATTCGCGTTAATAGTTTTGCGCCTGTAAATGCACCTCCCAATACCCCCAAAACAACGGGAAAAGCAATCCCTGGATCCATATAACCTCGTTGAAGATAAACTACAGCACTGGCTGCGGCAGTAACACCGATCATAAAATTACTGGTAGTAGTACTCACCTTAAATGGGATTTTCATAGCCGTATCCATAGCTAAAACTTTTAATGCCCCAGAACCAATTCCCAACAAGCCCGACATTACTCCAGCAATCGTCATAATCGAAAATCCTCCACCTACGTTTTTTAATTTATATTCCACTATTCCATTCGCAGTTGGATAACTATTATTGAGTTTCAATACTTCTGCTAATTTGCTTCCCTGAGTGAGTACCTCTTGATTTTTTTTCCTTAAAGTCATCGCTGCAGAGAAAAGGAGTACAACACCAAATAAAATTGCTATGGTGTTTGTAGGCGTATAAACCGCAATAAGTGCCCCCAAAACCGCACCTACAGTTGTAGCGATTTCCAAAAACATTCCCAGCCTGATATTGGTAATTCCTTCTTTTATGTAAGCGCTTGCAGCTCCTGATGAATTTGCAATGGAAGCCAAAAGTGCTGCACCAATTGCATACCTAATATCTACATTGAAAACAAGTGTGAGCAAAGGAATAACTACAACGCCTCCACCCAAGCCGGTTAACGAACCAACCAAGCCAGCAACGTAGGCGCCGAGGATTAAAATTATTGTAAATGTTAAAATTGACATGATTAAAAATTAATGGTTATTATTTAATATTTTGGCAATGGTTAACTGGGCATCTTCCAAATTCTTTTCTTTAATATTAGCGGCCAATTGCTCATGCAAATAATGGCTCATGGCAAATTTAGTTACGCCGTTGGGCTCTCTTCTCGAAAAGAAATCTCGAATAATTCGGGTAAAATTTTCGTATAGATCAGTAAGTACGCTATTACCTGCAGCCATCGCGACAGCCATGTGAAATTTGATATCCGCATCAATGCAAGCATCAATATTACCAATCTCGATTGCCGAGAGCCTATCAGCCAAGGCATGCTCAATGGTGTTTATATCATCTACTGTGTGATTAATGACTGCTAAACCAACTATTTCTTTTTCGAGAATTCCCCTCACTTGGTTAATTTCTGCAAAATCACTATTTCTTAACCGCGACTCTATTGAAGTATCTGATATCTTATTGACTACGGTACCATAACCTTGTCTCACAGTTAAGATGCCCGATTCTGTTAAGGATTTAATTGCTTCCCGAATTGTAGATCGTCCAACCTCAAACCTCGACATCAACTCAGGTTCAGCAGGTATTTTTTCGCCAATTGGAAAATTGCCATCTTTTATATCCTTTATTAAAGCTTGTTTAATGGTTTCAAATAGCTTTTCTTTTTTTACTGCTGCGGAATTCATTCACAAACATACGATGTTGTTATTAAACATCAGATGTTTAATTGTCATTTTTTGGTCTTTCTATTCTCAAAGACCAATTGACCATAGAAAAATTTTAGTTAGAAAGTTGAACATTAATTAAACAGCTAAACAAAAGACATCAGTGAGCGTTTGATATAGAAATATATGCATCCTTTGAAAAAAGAAAACTTCCCTGAAAAAATTTGCCCTACATGCATGCGTCCATTTGTGTGGAGAAAGAAATGGAAAAATAATTGGGATAGTGTTGTTTATTGTAGCTTAAAATGCAAAACCAGTAAACATGAAACAAAGCTATAAAACCCTTAGATTAATTCTTGGCGATCAGCTTAATATCCAGCATTCGTGGTTTTCAAAAAAAGATCCATCCATTTTGTATGTAATTATGGAAGTGGCTTCCGAAACAGATTATGTTTGGCATCACATTCAAAAAGCTTGTGCCTTTTTTGCAGCAATGGAAAATTTTGCAGAAACATTAAATAAAGATGGTTTTTCTGTTCTCCATATCCGACTTGACGATGAACATAACCAACAAAGTTTTTCCGATAACATCCTCCAATTAATTAAAAAGTTCAACATAAAAGAATTTCAGTATCAATTGCCTGATGAATATAGGCTAGATCAAGAATTAAAAAATTTTTGTTCTATACTCGAAATCAAATGGAGTGTGATCGATACGGAACATTTCTACACCACCAGAAACGAACTTTCAGAATTTTTTGCCAATAAGAAAGGGTTATTAATGGAAACATTTTATCGGGCCATGCGAGTGAAACATCATATCCTCACTCACGATAATGATCCCGAAGGAAACAAATGGAATTTTGATGCAGAAAACAGGAAGAAACTTCCAGCTACACATAAACCAATAAATCCCTTATTGTTTGATAATGATGTAAGACCACATCATAACAGACTGATTAATGCAAACGTAAAAACCATTGGCAATATAAATCCGCAATATTTACAATGGCCAATTAATAGAGATCAATCATTAATACTGCTAAAATTCTTTTGCGAAAACTGCCTGCCTTTATTTGGAACTTTTCAAGATGCGATGCATACTAATGAATGGTCTATTTATCATTCCCGATTATCTTTTAGTCTTAACACTAAAATGATTAGTCCGGCAGAAGTAGTTAACGCTGCTATACAACATTGGGAAGGTAACAAAAAATCTATTCAGATTAATCAGGTTGAGGGTTTTGTAAGGCAAATACTTGGATGGAGAGAATACATGAGGGGTGTTTATTGGATGGAAATGCCAGAATTTGAACAGTTAAATTTCTTTGATCATCGGGAGAAATTGCCAGATTGGTATTGGACGGGTAAAACGGAAATGAATTGCTTAAAGCATTCCATAGAACAATCGTTAAATTTTGCCTATGCGCATCACATTCAAAGGCTAATGATAACCGGGAACTTTGCCCTATTGGCTGGTATAAACCCTGACGAGGTAGATTTTTGGTACTTGGGAATTTATATAGATGCTATTCAATGGGTAGAAATTACCAATACGAGGGGAATGAGTCAGTACGCTGATGGCGGAATTATAGGTTCAAAGCCTTACACGGCTTCGGCGAATTACATTCATAAAATGAGCAATTACTGTGATAATTGTAAGTACGACAGAAAAGATAAAATTGGTGACAACTCCTGTCCTTTCAATAGTCTTTATTGGAACTTCCACGATCGCCACAGGGAAAAACTTCAACACAACCAGCGATTATCTATGGTTTACAGAACCTGGGACAAAATGCCTGCAGATACAAAAGCAAATACTTTATTAAGAGCAAAATATGTTTTAGAAAATTTAAATAAGCTTTAATTTAAAATCTTAATACTCTTTTCTTTAATGTGATATACATAAACATTGTTTGCGGAAAAGTCATCATTCCACAATTGTTAGCCAAATCAAACTGTGCGTAAATCTGTTCATCATTACCAAAATCTGCTAATTACAATTCTAGAGTTAAGTGTAATAACTATCCTAACCAAATCATCAATTCTTATTTAGAATAATTAAAAATAATTTTCTAATCTCATTTTAATTTCTTTCTTTTGCGCCAACTAAGAATTAATCTAAATAAGATGTGTAAAAAATTTACTCTTTTTTTTAATGTAGTGATGTTTTTTCTTGTTTTAACAGGAACAGCATTAGCGCAATCAAAAAACGGATCTGTATCAGGATCGGTGAAAACAAGTGATGGAAATCCAGCTCCTTTTGTTAGTGTTGGCTTAAAAAACACCTCGAAGACCACTCAGAGTGACGAAAAAGGAAATTTCGAAATCAAAAATGTTTCTCCAGGAAATTATATTTTAAAAGTTTCGTCAATTGGGGTATCCTCACAAGAAAAACAAGTTATTGTTACCGCAGGCCAGTCTACTAAAATTGATTTTTCAATTGCCGAATCATTATCACAATTGGATGAGGTAGCAATTAATGGATATAAAACGCCAAATACCAAACCCATTAACTTAGGTAAAATTGCGATTGCACCAAGGGATTTACCTCAAGCTGTTCAAATTATTGGTACGCAAGTTATTGCAGATCAACAAGTGAATAGCCTGGGCGATGTTATGAAAAATATTAATGGAGTAGCATTAGGCGCCAATAGAGGTTCCGTTGGTGAAAATTTTTATGCCAGAGGGTATAGTTTAGGATCGAACAATGTTTTTAAAAACGGTGCAAGAACCACAATCGGCGGTAGCCCAGAAGCCAGTACATTAGAATCTGTTGAGGTTTTAAAAGGAAGTGCTGCATTACTTTATGGTGGTGTAAGTGGAGGTGCCGTGGTAAATATGGTTACCAAAAAACCAAAATTTGAATATGGTGGTGAAGTATTAATGAGAACTGGAAGTTACAGCCAATACAAACCAACAGTAGATCTTTATGGTCCTATTTCGAAAAAGTTAGCTTTCAGAGCAATTGGTACATTTGAAGATGCGGGAAGTTTTAGAGATTTCGTTAAATCAAAACGTTTCTATGTTAATCCATCGCTACTATATAAAATCAGCGAAAATACTGAAGTGTTGGTTCAGGGTGATTATTTAAAAAGTGATTACACACCAGATTTTGGAGTTGGATCAGTTAATAGCCAAATTGTTGATTATGGAAGAGAAAAGTTCATTAACACGCCTTGGGCCTACAATAAAACCAATACAGCAACTGCACAAGCAAATGTTACCCATAAATTTAGTGAGAATTGGAAATTAAATGCATTAGGCTCATTCCAGTCTTACAACAGAAATTATTACGGTTCAGAGCGTATTCAGGCAAATGCTGCAGGTGTGGCTTCAAGAAATTTAGCGAGAGCCATCAGCCAGGAATATACTTATAACCAGCAAATTAATTTAAACGGCAGTTTCAACACAGGAAAAATTAAACATACCCTTTTAGTAGGCGTTGATGCTGATCAATCAAGAGTTACAAGTAATGCTTTTGCTTATGGAAAAAATGCAAACGGAACAAACATTACCACGCTTAATTATGGCAATGTTAATCTATTCGATCCAAATACTTATTTTGGTTCAGGCATCATGCCAGAAGCATTTGCAATTACCCAAACGCTGGCTCCGGTTTATAGATATGGCGCTTTCGTACAAGATTTAATTGAGGTAACAGATCAGTTCAAAGTATTAGCTGGTGTGCGTTATACTGATCAAAAAACAGCAAGTTCACAAGCTTTAAATTTAGAAACAGGTGTTGTTGTGGGTGGTGCTACTAAATTTGATGATGCATTCTCACCTAAATTTGGTTTGATTTATCAGCCCTTAAAAACTACATCATTATATGTAAGTTACGCCAATAACTTTATTGCAAATTCTGGTATTGATGTAAACAGTCAGGCACTACCACCATCAATGGTTGATCAATATGAGGCTGGCGTAAAAAATGATTTCTTCGGCGGCAAGCTAACAGCTAACTTAACTTATTATAAAATCATTAACGGAAATATTTCACAAGCTGCCATTTTACCTGATGGAACGACTAATTCTGTTTTTAGACAATTAAATGGTGAAACAACAAGTGATGGTTTTGAAGCCGATATTACAGGTAACTTGGCTAAAGGATTAAATTTCTTAATGGGATATAGCTACAATTATATGCGTTACACCAACACAGCTGATGTAACCGGAATGATTGAAGATGTCCGTTTAGTTGGAACAACAAAAAACACAGCGAATGCCACATTATTCTACACCTTTCAGAGTGGCGCTGTTAAAGGTTTAAAATTAGGAACATCGGCATTTTATACCGGAAAACGTAATGGTGGCTGGAATGATGCAAAAAACGCAGCTACGCTTAGGTTAATTCCTTTAAGTGCATTCACCACATTTGATTTCTCTGCTGGATATACCTGGAAAAAATTCTCGCTTTTGGCCAAAGTTTCAAACATATCCAATGAGTTGAACTATTTTGTTCATGAGAATTATAGTGTTAATCCAATTGCTCCACGTCAGTTTTTAACTACGCTTTCTTATAAATTTTAATTCACCAACATATTTTTTAAGCTCCAAAGTATCATTCTTTGGAGCTTTTTCTTTTGTATGAACCCTTAAATATTAAGGGTGAAATCGCCTGAAAAGGTATCGTAACATTAACGCCTGAAACGCTTTATTTATTTAAAAAATATACTAACTTTGATTTTAAGCTTAGTAATTGTACTTTGTACACTAAGCAGGTTAAAAAATCAACAAAAAATCAAATAGAAATGAGCATAATTGTTAATGTCCATGCCAGACAAATCCTCGATTCGAGAGGCAATCCAACAGTAGAAGTTGAAGTAGTTACAGAAGCAGGCGCTTTTGGCCGTGCAGCTGTACCAAGCGGTGCATCTACCGGGCAATATGAAGCTGTTGAATTACGTGACGGAGATAAATCTACCTATTTAGGTAAAGGTGTTTTAAAAGCTGTTGAAAATGTAAATACTAAAATTGCTACCGCTTTAAGAGGTGTAGATGTTTTTGAGCAAAACGCTATTGATAAATTAATGTTGGAACTTGATGGTACTGAAAACAAAGGTAATTTAGGTGCCAATGCAATTTTAGGCGTTTCTTTAGCTGTTGCTAAAGCTGCTGCTGATGAAATCGGTCAGCCTTTATACCGTTATATTGGTGGCGTTAACGCGAATACTTTGCCAATTCCAATGATGAACATCATCAACGGTGGTTCTCACTCTGATGCGCCTATCGCATTCCAGGAGTTTATGATTATGCCAGTTGGTGCACCTTCTTTCTCTGAGGCTTTACGTTGGGGAACTGAAGTTTTCCATAGCCTAAAGAAAATTCTTCACGATAGAGGTTTATCTACTGCTGTAGGTGATGAGGGTGGCTTTGCTCCTACTTTCGATGGTACAGAAGATGCAATTGAAACCGTTTTAAAAGCAATTGAAACTGCTGGTTACAAACCAGGTTCTCAAATTTGTTTGGCATTAGATTGTGCTTCATCTGAGTTCTACAAAGATGGTAAATATGATTATACCAAATTTGAAGGTGCTACAGGCGTAATCCGTTCTAGCGAAGAACAAGCTCAATATTTAGCTGATCTTTCTGCAAAATATCCAATTATCTCTATTGAAGATGGTATGGATGAGAATGACTGGACGGGCTGGAAAAGCTTAACAGATAAAATCGGCGATCACGTTCAATTGGTTGGTGATGATTTATTTGTTACCAATGTTACGCGTTTACAACGTGGTATTGATGAAGATACAGCAAACTCAATCCTGGTAAAAGTAAATCAAATCGGTTCTTTAACGGAAACCATTAATGCAGTTACTTTAGCTCAAAATAGTGGCTATACTTCGGTAATGAGTCACCGTTCTGGCGAAACTGAAGATGTTACCATTGCTGATTTAGCTGTTGCATTAAACTGTGGACAGATTAAAACTGGTTCGGCTTCTCGTTCAGACAGGATTGCAAAATACAATCAGTTATTACGTATTGAAGAAGAATTGGGTGAAAACGCTCGTTTTATCGGTTCGAAATTCAAATACGCTAAAAAATAAGCAGTATGTCATTCTGAGCTTATCGAGGAACTTTCTAGAGATGTTCGATAAGGTTCAACATGACAATCAAAATGAATTGTTAAGAAGTTGAAAAACTTATTTGGAGAACATCCGGAGATTTTAAATCTTCGGATGTTTTTTTATACATTTACGTCATTGCGAGGCAGGAAGCAATCTCATCAATTAGATTGCTTCCTGCCTCGCAATGACGATTTTTCAAAAAATTATGAAACGTTTAATAGACCTTTTCCGCAACAAATATTTCCTGGCAACGGCCGCATTTGCTGTTTGGATGCTGTTTTTCGATAAAAATGATATGATGTCGCAATACGAATACCGCAGTCAGGCCAATAAATTGCAAGAAGAAAAGGAATATTTCGAGAAGGAAACCGCCCAGGTTAAAAATGATTTAAACGAACTCAATACAAATCTAAGTACTGCTGAAAAATTCGCCCGTGAAAAGTATTTCATGAAAAAAGACAATGAAGATGTTTTTGTGATTATTCGTGAGGAGAAGAAAGATTAATCAGGTATTGGAGCAGATTTTTAGGATTAAAGGATTTTAAGATCAAGCGAAAATTTTGATTCATGCCTATGCCAATAATTAAGTTTGGCAGAATTGATACACTCAAGATAGAACTCTCAATATTTCCTTAATAATCAAATTTGGGAAGAGAAAGCTTGAACTTTACCGCTACTATTCTCAACACAAAAATAAAAGCAACCACAGCAAGTTTTGCAAAAACAGCTTCTATATTTATTTGAATGAGCAAATAGTAAAGTAATCCGCCCAAGATACATGCAGTGGCGTAAATTTCTCTTCTAAATACCAGTGGAATCGTATTAAGTAACGTATCTCTAATAATCCCTCCGAAACAACCCGTAATTGTTCCTAACGCTATACAAATACCAGGATTTAAACCAAAGGCGATGCCTTTTAATATTCCAACCATTGTAAATAATCCCAATCCAAGACTATCAAATAAGAATAAGGTAATCTTAAATTTCTGCACATGTGTTTTGAATAACATGGTTGCTAATGCAGTAAACAAAACAATTAAACAAATTTGCATGTCTCGCATCCATGCAACAGGTGTATCGCCAATTAGTAAATCTCTAACTGTTCCGCCACCAATTGCAGTTACAAATGCTATAATCAGCACACCAAATGGATCTAGCTTACGTTGCATTGCAGTGAAAGTTCCCGAAATTGCAAAGGCAATGGTTCCTAAAACCTCAATAACTTCAGATGTAGAAATATTATAATTCTCCATTGCGTTTACGTAAAAACCATTCTGTGCCCAATAAAATCAAAATCAATCCGAACAACCATTTCATATTGATAAGCTCGTCGTATTTACGGTCTTCGTAGCTAATGGTTTTAACATTTTCATTCTTCAGGATTTCATCAGCAATTTTAAGCAAATCGGCTGGCATAAATAATTTTCCATTGCTTTGTTTTGAAATGGTATTAAGCAATTGGTGATTGGCAGTTGTTTGTTGATACTCTGCAATTAGCGCATTAACATAGAAACTACCATTGGCTGTAAATTTTTGGCCACCTAAAGAAGTATTTGCTACATAAGAATAATTTCCCGCTGGCATTGCTCCAGCATCGAGCTGATAACCGTTTTCAGTTTTCGAGAATACATAGTTGAAAAATTTTCCTGCCTCGTTTTTAACTTGCAACTTTACTTCCGATTCGTTTACAGGTTGGTAACTCTCATTATAAAGTGTTCCATTGAAGTGAATTGATTCATTTTCATCATAAGCGGATTTTAATGTAAAAACTTTAAATCTTCTTTTGTCATCTTTAACCGAAAGATATTGAACCGTTTTAGAAATTAAATCGTTTAAACCGGATTGTTCACTTTCATTTTCAGCGGCTGATAACTTCCACCGCCATAAGCCCTCTCCCATTAAATAGCCAGCTTTTAAACCATTTTCATTTGTAAAAAATAGCAAGGGTTGTTGGGTGCTTACCTTTCCAATACGTTGATTAAAAATTGGTGTGGCGCCGGCATTTACAGTTAACCTTCCAAATGGCATGAGCAATGGGTCGGATGTAGAGAATTGCTTTTTATCTTCTTCTGAAAGATTAAAGCTAGTAAAACCGTTGGCGAAATCGGGATAAACTTCCTGAATAGAGCCATTGGCCGAACTTAAATTTACCTGATTCTGGAATCGATTGAAACTTCCGAAGTTACTTTGCGCTCCCAAAATATACCAAATGGGTTTCTTTAAGACTGAAACTTTTTGTAAAAATGAAGTGGAGATATTTTGTGCATCAGGTAACTGATACAAAACAATTAAATCAAATTTTGACGGGTCGGTTGAGTTTAAATCATCAGCCAATGCAAGTTTAGCCTCATAATGTTTATTCAAAGAAATTGCTTCTTTTAAAACCCCTAAATCGGGATGCGGAGCAGCGGCTGCCAACAACACTTTTTGTCGGCCATCAATCACCTCTACATAAAAAGACTGTGAATTATTTTTCGTGGTAATTTCATTCGGCAACACACTAAGTTGGACGGTATATTTTTGAACACCGATTTTGCCTGCATGTAATTTCACCGGAATAGCTTTCACAAATGAATTCCCTGCAATGGCAATGTTTTGCTGCTCAACTTTTGCACCGTTCTGACTAACAATTAAAGCCGCATTTTCTCGATCACTTTGAAAGGCCTGAACCTGAACTTCAATGGTAAAATCATCATCCAGGTAAACAATGTTATTGTAGTTTACATTTGAAATTAAAACATCCCGTTTTGGAATGCTGTCGCCCAATGCAATGGCATAAACTGGCGCATTGATTTGGTTGATGCTGTACAGAGGGTTTCCGCCGTGATTGAAAATACCATCGGTTGCTAAAATGATTGCACCAATGTTTCTATTGGTATAGTCATCTCTTACTTTTTGAAAAAAAGCAGCGGCATCGGTTAATTTCCCTTGGTTTTTAAAATCAAATCCATCACCAACGGAATCACCAAAATTGTAGGTTTTTACCTCGTACTTATCAGAAAGTTTATCTTGTATAATTTTAAGATTTTGTTCGTATAATTTCTGGTCAAAACCAGTCGCTATAACCTGACCAACTGAAAGGGAATTATCTTGGCCGATAATGATAATTGGTTTATCTAAGGTATAATTCAGCGTTTTGATTAATGGGGCAAATATGAGCCAGGCAATGGCTGTAACAGCAATTATTCTGATAACCGTTAAACCATATTGTAGTTTTTTATCGAGGTTTTTATTATTGCAATAAAGTAGCCATGCATATAAAAAACCCAAAGCTAGGCAACCCAAAAAATACAATATAGAAGTACCGGCAAAAAAGCTGTTCATATTTTATAAAGATGCTAATTTTGTGTTTAACCGCAAAGAAAGTTGAGGGTTTTTACCACAAAGGACACGAAGAACTACACATAGTATCACAGAGAATGTTCAAAGCCTTACTTAGTGTTCTCGGTGCCTAGCATAAATTTAAAATCTCTGTGTTCTTTGTTGTTAAATATTTAGCTTTAACCAAAAGCAAATTTTATGAAATTAATCTGTTTAACGTTTTTACTATCCCTTAGCATCATGGCGAATGCACAAAATAATTTCAAGGCAACTCAAATGAAATTCGAGCGAGTAGAAAAAGCTTATGCTGAAAAATGGGAAACTTTACAGAAATTTATCAAGGCGGCCGGTTATGGTAATGATTTTTCGATGCTGATAAATGCTTACAAAGCTGAGGGGAAATTAGAAATTTGGCTGAAATCTAAAACAGCTAAAAACTATTCGCTATTCAGAACTTATGATTTCTGTGCACACTCGGGCACACTTGGTCCGAAAGTGATAGAGGGCGACGGACAAACTCCGGAAGGTTTTTATTACATTAATGTTTTCAATCCGATGAGTAATTTCCATCTATCTTTAGGTGTTAATTATCCAAATACTGTCGACTTGGCCAGAACAGGAAAAAATAGAAAAACAGGAGGTGACATTTACATTCACGGCAATTGTGTAACTGTTGGTTGTATACCATTAACTGATGAAAAGATTAAAGAAGTTTATGTTTTAGGAGTTGAGGCAAGAAATTCAGGTCAGGATAAAATCCCTATTAACATTTATCCTTTCAAAATGACTGATGGAAATATGAAGAGATATGTTACTCAATTTCCTGCACAGCTTAGCTTTTGGAAAACCTTGCAACCCGGATACTTGGCTTTTGAGAAAAATAAAAAATTAGCTGAAATAAAAGAAGTTAAGGGGAATTACTTAGTTAGGTAAAAGCTAAAAGGCGTAAGGTTTAGGGTTAAAATCCACCTCACGCCTTTAATATTTTAAGGCGATGGAAAGAAAGCCCTCCACCTTAAACCTCTTACCTTTTACCCCTAATTACAGCATTCCGCCGCAAACAGAAAGTGTTTGTCCCGTTACATAAGCACTCATATCTGATGCTAAGAACACACAAACATTAGCAATATCTTCTGTTTCGCCAGCACGTTTAAGTGGAATATCTTTTTCCCAACCCGCAACAACGGCAGGGTCTAAAACCTCAGTCATTTCGGTACGGATAAAACCTGGAGCAACAACGTTTGCACGAATGTTTCTAGAACCTAATTCTTTAGCAACAGATTTTGTGAAACCAATAATTCCAGCTTTAGATGCAGCATAATTTGCCTGACCTGCGTTACCCGTAACACCAACAACCGAACTCATATTAATAAAGACACCTTTGCGGGCTTTCATCATCACTTTAGATGCAGCTTTAGTTACATTGAAGATAGATTTTAAGTTGATGTTGATTACATCATCCCAGTTTTCTTCGCTCATGCGCATTAACAAACCATCTTTCGTAATACCAGCATTATTAACAACGATGTCAATTGTACCAAAATCAGCAATAATATCATTTATCAATTGCTCAGCCTGATCAAATTTTGAGGCATCGGAACGGTAGCCTTTAACTTTAGTTCCAAAACTTTGTAATTCTTGCTCTAAAGCTTCACCTTTTTCTACCGATGATAAATATGTAAATGCTACATTAGCACCTTGCTCAGCAAATTTTTCAGCTATTTTACGACCAATTCCCTTCGATGCGCCAGTAATTAATGCTGTTTTTCCTTCTAATAATTTCATTATGAAATGTTGTAAAGTTGAAATATTTTAATGTGTAAAGTTATAATATAAAGCAATAAAAGATTATGCTTTTTTCTGACTAAGCTGAAAAATGTTTCCTTCAATATCCTCACCATCACAAAAGAGAAAATCAAAACCATCAAAAGACTTAACATCCATCATTTTAACACTTTTTTCTATAAGTTTTTCTCTAAAAATTTGAATATCTTCATCAATACTAAATACCAATTTAGTGTTACTTTCCGCTTTAAAAGAAATTTCATTTCTATATGATTCTGAAATTCTATGAAACGCGATTTCGATTGCACCAGTATTAAATACTAACCATTCATCTTCAATTTCCTCTATTAAAGGCAAATTAAATATAGATTGATAAAATACCTTCAGAGCACTAATGTTCTTACCAAATAAAATGATTCTACTTAGATGCATAATTGTATAATTTAAATCGCTGGCTCCTGCTGACTCAAACAATGGAAACTTCCCAATCCCCAGATAATATCAACTGAATTAATCCCAACAACTTTTCGATCTGGGAAACAGCCTTGAATAATATCTAAAGCTTTTTGGTCATTTACATCATCAAAAATAGGCACAATAACCGCTGCATTCGCAATATAAAAATTCGCATAAGAAGCAGGTAAACGGGTATCATCAAAAATCACTGGCGATGGCATCGGCAATTCAACGATTTTAATTGAGCGGCCATCTTTCAGCTTCATGGCTTTTAAAGCCTCTAAATTTTCTTGCAATAAAATATGGTTTTCATCCAGCGGATTACTTTCCACAACCGTTAAAACAGTATCTTCATTTACGAAACGTGTAATATCGTCAATGTGTCCATCTGTATCATCGCCTACGATTCCATCGCCTAACCATAAAACCTGCTCTTGCCCGTAATATTCAAGCAAATAATTTTCAATCTGCTCTTTTGTTAAATGTGGATTTCGGTTTTCGTTTAATAAACAAGCTGTTGTGGTTAAAACCGTCCCTGCACCATTAAATTCTACTGAACCGCCTTCCATTACAATATCAGGCGTAAATAAAGGTAAGTCGAAATGCTTGGCAATTTTAGTGGGTACTACATCATCCAAATCAAAAGGCGGATATTTCCCACCCCAGGCATTGTAACCCCAGTCTATAACTGCTTTTTCATTTCCTTTCAAAACGAATGCAGGTCCGTGGTCGCGGCACCAGGCATCATTAGTTTCGTTGAAATAAAATTCAATCTGACTTAAATCAGCACCCACTTTTTCCAATTCGCCAGTAGCAAAAGCTTTCATTTCTTCGTCTTTTATATTGATGCGAACTTTTTCACCTTCGGCAACGATTTTTATAAACTCACAATAAGGTTTATAAATCGTTTCGATTTTACCTGGCCAACTTGCTTCTTTATGCGGCCAACTTAACCAGGTTGCCTCGTGTTTTGCCCACTCAGCAGGAAAAGCATAACCTTGTTGTTTTGGAGAATAATCGAATTGATTTATATTTAAGCGTTCTTTTGGAGGGAAATTTGACATTTCGTTCGGTCTTATAATTTTAAAGGTGTCATATTGAGCTTGTCGAAATGTTTAGTCCTTCGACAAGCTCAATATGACACCCAAATGGAGTTTTAAGCTTTGGTCTTTAACCTTTCAGCTTAGTCCCCGTCAATAAATCTTTTTGTAATCGGCTGATAAGAATCAATCCTTCTATCTCTCAAAAACGGCCAGTGCTTACGCATAAAGTCGCTTTGGTCTAAGTCCAATTCCACAACTTCAGTTTCTTCCTGATCATGTGAAGCTAAATACAGTAATTTTCCTTGTGCGTTTGTTGCGAAACTTCCACCCCAGAATTTCATTGTGCCATCTTGCTCGAAACCAACACGGTTTACACTCACAACTGAAACACCATTTGCAACCGAATGTGAACGTTGAATGGTTTGCCAAGCGTTATATTGGTCTTGATTGGTTTCTTCATCTTGAGCAGTATCCCAGCCAATTGCAGTTGGATAAAACATAATTTCAGCACCCATTAAAGCCGTAATTCTTGAAGCTTCAGGATACCATTGATCCCAACAAATTAAGATACCGATTTTAGCAAACTTCGTATCGAAAACCTTGTAACCTAAATCGCCTGGTGTGAAATAGAATTTCTCGTAAAAAGCAGGGTCGTCAGGAATATGCATTTTGCGATATTTACCCAAATAAGAACCATCAGCATCTAAAACCGCGGTTGTGTTGTGATAAATTCCAGCAGTACGTTTCTCAAATAAAGAAGCAATAATTACAACGCCCAATTCCTTCGCCACAGCCTGCAAAGCATCGGTAGATGGACCTGGAATAGCTTCAGCCAAATCGAAATTTGCATAATCTTCAACATCGCAGAAATATAACGATGTAAAAAGTTCTTGCAAACACACTATCTGAGCGCCTTTTGCAGCTGCATCACGTACTTTTGCAATCGCTTTATCTAAATTTTCCTGCTTATCTTTAGTACAAGTCATTTGTACCAAGCCAACATTTACTTTCTTCATATCTTCAAATGATTGAATTATTGAATTAGAGAATGATTGAATGTTTTATTACGCTTTACGAATTCATTCATTCAAAATTCACTCATTCAAAATTAATGCGCAAAGTTACTATTTTGTTTAAAAGTAGAACGGCATAATTTTGTAATTGTTTTTCGAAAAGCAATGGTAGTAGCGATGGTTAATGTTAGTCGGGCTATCCGTTAAATCTTTTTTGTTATTGTCACTGAGCCTGTCAAAGTGCAACAAAAAAGGATATCACTTCTATCCCGTTTAGATAGGAAAGATTTTGCTACTATGAAGGGTTGCAAATCGCCAAGAACCACCCAACTTCGTTATTTAAACCCGACAGCAGCGGAAATACTCCTATGATTAATATTAGTCATTTAGCATAGAAAAGGCCAAAGCTTTCCTTTAGAGCAGCAGACATTTATTATCTGCCGTTCTTCCGGACATTTCTTTCTCATTACAAACTTACATAAAAAGTGAGGAATTATAATCGCGTTCAATAAAAATTAAGACCACTTCATCGATCTTTATTAACTTTATAATGAACTAAAAAACAAAGTTGTTATGGAAAGATGTTGTGGTCTTGA
>NZ_CAKLBU010000019.1 GCF_920984735.1 Pedobacter sp. Leaf250
AAAACCACAAAAGTAGTAGCCTCGATCCGAAAATCGAGACTACGCAAGATAGTTCAGTGGCTGAACTTCTTTAGAATACAAAAATACTTTTTTGTCTAAATATTTGGAATTTATAACAGTACCTTTTTTTTGCATTCGTCATTACCTGCCTGTCGCGTCTAGACCTCAGACGATTTTTCTTCGTTTCGCGGCAACCCATAAGTTCAACTTATATTTAAATTCTCAAACTCACAATGTCATGTACGGCCTCCTCAATTTTCCCGTATTGAAATTCAAATCCATTTTCTAATAAAACTGCAGGTTTAACCCACCTGCTTTTTAAAATCAATTCGGTTTCGGTGCCGATTATTCTGGCCCCGATAATCAAAAGCCAGGCAGGCGTTGGTATGCCAAATGGGATGCCATAAGTTTTTCTGATGGTTTGCATCAAATTACTATTGGTTACCGCATTTGGTGCCACGCAATTTACTATGCCTTTTATCTCCTGATTTTTTAGCAACCATTCAATACTGTTGACGGCATCTTGCTCATGTACCCAATTAACATATTGCTTACCATCTCCTTGCTTACCGCCCAAACCAAATTTTACCAGATTCAAAAGTCTTGGAAATGCGCCATCGCTTCTTCCCAGAACAATACCCATGCGTAAGGCAACTTTTCGAGTTTTAGGTGTATCATTTTCAAAAAAACTGGTTTCCCAGGCTTTGCAAACATCGATAGAAAAGCCGTAACCAATTTCTCCAGTGTACTCATCTTGCGGTTTGTCTTCCGCATGGCGATAAATGGTTGCAGAGGTAATATTGATCCACAATTTTGGTGGGTTAACTAAATTACCAATTACTTTTCCGAGTAACCTTGTTGGAACCACTCTAGAATTTATAATCTCCTTCTGATTCTTTTTAGTGTACCTGCAGTTTACATTTTTTCCACAAAGATTAACCAATAAATCAGCATTTTCTAATTCCTTAATCCAGGCATCTTCTGTTTTTCCGTCCCATACAATGGTTTTAATGTTTCCATTTTGTGGCTGCGGTTTTCTTGCTAAAATGATTATTTCTTCTGCCAGGTTTGTAAAATGTTTTGCCAGTAATCCTCCTAAATATCCGTTTCCTCCAGCGAGGATGATTTTTTTGTAAGTCATGATTGCTATAAACTAAAGATTAACACCAAAATAATTAAGCGATAAAGTACCCAGGTAATACTCATTGCCCAGCCCAATTTTAAAATTTTACTTCTGCGGATGTGTTCTAAAAGCATTAACCCGGCAACCAGCATAAAATAAAGAATATAAAATATTGAATTTACTTCAAAAAAATGATGAGTCATCAAACCGAAGATTAACAAGATAGATCCAGCGAAAGAAATTGTCATCATATTGCCCAAATAATCCCAAAGTTTTTCTTTTTTGTAAAAACTGATGATCATTCCCTGAAAAAGAATTTGTCCACCACAAATAAAGTACTCTCTGTATTTACCGCCTAAAGGCACAAAGTCAGTTAACAGTTGTGCATAATTTGTTAAGATGAGAGCAGTAAAAAACCAAGTCAATAACAAATAAGCAATGCGGTAATGTAATTTAAAACTAGGCTGAATGGCATTTATTTTTACCTCAGAAGGAATTATGACTTTCCGATTGTAAGAAACAAAAGCATAAATTTTAGACATCAGAAGAATGAATGGCTTAAACTGAAATAGCGGCTGGAATAATGGAATCGCGTTTCCTATTATTTTAAACAGGCTTCTAATGCCATAAGTTACTTCGCCGGTTTCTGTATTTACCAATGCAATTTCATTTGCAGCCCGTTGCTGATCAATCAATGGGCACAAATGAGCTGATGCATTTTGATAAGATTCTCTACCATCTACAGCCAGCATGCCTGTTTTTACAAATGCTTTGGTGTAAACAAAACACATCGGACATTCATCATCGAATAAAATTACGTGGTTGTTTAACGTTTTCATTTTATTTATATTTTTATACTTTCAGTAAAAAATGAAAGTTAAAATTAAAAAATTAAGCCGGTTAAGGCTTAGGGTTATGGCAAACAGTTCTAGTACTTGATACTCAAATCTTGATATTATTTAAATACTTTCAAAACGGAACCCCAAAACCAACTTTCCTCAGCTTTAAGCATTGTTTCAAGAGTTTTATCTACATTGATTGCCAACTTGTTGATATCGGTAACTGATTTTTTAAATGTTTTAAATTCAGGATCTTTTTCATCGCCAGTTACCGTAGAGAGTTCGTTTAATACCTTTAATACTGGTTCCAATTCCCTTTTTTTACGCTCTTTCGCAACCTGACGGGCAATATTCCAAACATCTTTATCAGCGAAAAAGTATTCTTTTCTTTCACCGGCTTTATGTTGTTTTTCTATTAATCCCCAACCAATTAAATCACGAAGGGTCATATTTGCATTGCCACGAGAGATACTTAATGTTTCCATAATTTCTTCGGTAGTTAACGCTTCCGGAGAAATTAATAACAAAGCATGTACTTGAGCCATGGTGCGGTTAATTCCCCATTCAGAGCCTAACTTGCCCCAAGCTTCGATAAATTTCAGTTTTGCTGCTGCTAATTCCATAAACAAATATAGTAACATTTTTAAACTTTCAAAAATTATTGAAAGTTTATGTTATTTGAAAGTTTCTTGTGATTCTCTCTTAATCTGGTCAACCATCATTGAAAGATTATTATTGCCTTTACTAAGTTGATTTAGTAATTTCAATTGTTGGGCATCAAAATAGACCGATAACTTTAAAACAGGCAGTGCAAGTATGGGCTCAAACATGGTTCCAGGGGCAAAGCCAGGTTCGTTATTTTTCGCCCTGTCGCGATCAAATTTAACAGTGGTATTAACATATTCCTCATGTTGTTTTTGCCCGGTTATGTAGGGCATCAACCAGTTGACAGATTTTTTTATCGACGAGCCTTTGGCAGATTCGTAAATGTAGAAGTTTTGACCTTTTGCCCGATCGATCATAATGGCCAGTTTTAACAAAGGTTCCAAATCGTAAATATGGTAGTGCATGGCATCGCGTTCTTTGAAATCCAAGCTGGTACCGTCAGGATAGAGATTGATATAAATGTGGCTTTTTAAGTTTTCTATCGTCCAATCGATTAGCTGCTGATCATGTAACGCATAGCCAATTTCACCTACCACTTTAAGCCGGTGTGCATTCCAGTTATTAATCGCTGTTGCCCTTCCGGGTTTCATGCGCTTGCTGCCGATTTCGGCTAAGGCAGTCTCCTTCAACCATTTTTGGATTAATATTTTATCCTTAGCAGGAAGATCATCCTTAATTAAATCGTAAGTTTCCACCGCTTTATCCAGGTTGGTATCATCAATTGGATTGCCATTGGGATGATTGACTGATGCCCATGGAACTAAAAAGGATATACATTTGGTGAGGTATTTTTCATCGCCAGTGATCCGATATTGAAGCGCCAATGTGTACATTTTGCTCATATCAGCTAATGCCTCCTGTGTTTTTACCTTTTGAGGGTTTCCCTTTAAAAGCCCTTCCGTTCTTATTGTATCAATCGGATGGGGTTGATCATTCAGATTGCTGTTGGCCTGTTTTACTAATAACTCATATTGCTTTTTAATTGTTGGATCTTTTTTTACTATAGATCGAAGTGAAGCAATCTCATTCGAATTCAGGCTAATTATTTGGCTAAAGGTGGAAGATGCAAACGCCAGAAAAATTCCAGTCATAAGAAACTTTCTCATCATAAAAGGGTTAAGTTGGGATTTCATTTATCAAATCTAATTTTTTATTCTGCTCACATTTCATTTATTCCTTTTTTATACCGCTCAATTTTTTATTTTTGACGTTCGTTTAAACTTAAACAAACCTTAATGAATAACTGGTTTAATAAAAATGGCATCCATCTGGCCATTATTGCATTTTTTGTAGTCATTACGTTTGCCTACTTCAGTCCTGTTTTGCAGGGTAAAGCGCCACAACAAGGCGATGTTTTGCAGGCAAAAGCCATGCAGAAAGAAATTATGGATGTAAAGGCTGCAACTGGTAAAGGTCCGCTTTGGACTAACCAGATGTTCGGTGGAATGCCTGCATATCAGATTTGGGTACAGTATCCATTAAACATAACTACATACGGTATCGATGTTATTAAAGGGGTATTTCCCGATCCTGTTGGAACAGTGATTTTATATTTATTGGGTGCTTATCTGTTATTCTGTGTACTCAAAATTAACCCATGGCTTGCTGCTGCGGGTGCAATTGCGGTTGCTTTCACTTCATATAACTTTATTATTATTGCCGCAGGGCACAGTAATAAAGCATTGGCCATTGGTTTCTTTGCCCCAATTTTAGCTTCCATCATATTGGTTTTAAGGGGAAGATATTTGGTGGGGGCAAGTTTGCTTGCTTTATTTATGGCATTGGAAATTCGTTCCAATCACATCCAAATGACGTACTATTTATTCATCGCTCTGTTTATTTTGGCTTGTATTGAATTTTATCATGCCTTCAAAGCAAAACAATTAAATATTTTCGGCAAATCAATTGGTTTCATCGCTGCGGGTATTGTGTTGGCTGTAATGGTAAACGCAGGTACATTATGGACAACTTATGAATATGGAAAAGAAACCATACGCGGAAAATCAAATTTAACTACCGATAAAGCAGAAGCTTCGAATGGCTTGGATAAAGCTTATGCTTATCAATGGAGCCAAGGTGTTGGAGAGAGCTTTACATTTTTAATTCCAAACTTATATGGCGGGGCAAGTGGTGGACAATTGAATCCTGAAGGAAAGTTTATTAAAATTTTACAGGATGGTACGGTTTCCAATGTTTTAGGTCCGGTATATGGTCAGGATACAGAGAAGGCGCTAAACGCCATCGCTCAAAATGCAGGCTCGAATTATTGGGGCGATAAACCCGGTACATCTGGCCCATATTATTTTGGGGCAATTATTTGCTTCTTGTTTGTTTTCGGATTATTTATCGTTAAACATCGCTGGAAATGGTGGATTTTAGGAAGTAGTGTACTATTGTTATTCCTTTCTTTCGGACAAAATCTTCCTTTCATATCTGATTTATTCTTTAATTATCTGCCAGGATACAATAAGTTCAGAGCAGTAGAATCCATATTGGCGGTCGTAGGTTTATTGGTTCCATTATTGGCAATATTGGCTGTTAAAGAAGCACAGGATGGAAAATATGATCAGAAATATTTAGTTCAACGTTTAACTTGGTCGGCTGGGATTACAGGAGGTTTTGCGCTTTTGATCGCGATAGCGCCAACAGCTTTCTTTAGCTTTACCAGTGCTACACAGCCAGAGCTAACCACATGGTTAAATCAAATTACTCAAAATAATACTTCATTAACTGCACAGATTTTAGAGGCAGTAAAAGCTGATAGAATAAGTTTAGCCAGAACTGATGCTTTACGCACATTACTTTTCATCACAATTGGTTTTGGTTTAACATGGGCATTCATTACTAAGAAAATGAATATGCAATTGGCCTTTGGCTTATTGGCATTGTTCATATTGATTGATTTATGGCAAGTAGATCGTAGGTATTTGAATAACCAAAACTTTGTAAGCAAATCTGATTTAGCGAATCATTATCAGGCAAGAGATGTTGATACATTCATTTCTGCAGACAAAGATCCAAATTTTAGGGTTTTCGATTTATCATTGGGTGATCCTTTCAAAAGTGCTGAAACATCTTATTTCCACAAAACTGTTGGAGGTTTCCACTCGGCAAGGTTAAAACGTTTTCAGGAACTGGTAGATCATCAGTTAACAAAAAGCATCAATCAAGATGTTTTGGATATGTTAAACACCAAGTATATCATTACGCAAGATCCTCAGAATGGCTCTTATAAAATGCAACGTAATGCTACAGCTGCGGGTAATGCATGGTTTGTTCAAAGTGTTCAGTATGCTAAAAATGCTGATGAGGAAATGAAAGCCATCAGTAGCTTCGATGCCAAAAAAGAAGCAATTGTTGATGAGCAATATAAATCGTTAATTGATACGAAACGCTTGGGCACAGGAGTAGAAGGATTTATTAAACTTATCAATTATACGCCAGACCATTTAACTTATGAATACTCTTCAGCGAAGGATGTTATTGCTGTTTTCTCGGAAATTTATTATAACAAAGGCTGGAAAATGTATGTAGATGGAAAGGAAAAACCTTACTTCAGGGCGGATTATATTCTACGTGCTGCACAGCTAGAAGGTGGAAACCACAAAGTGGAATTTATCTTCCACCCAACTTCTTATTACGCAGGCGAAAAAATCTCATTAGCTGGATCAATTTTATTGCTTGCTGGTTTAGGATTCGGTTTTTATTCAGAAAATAAGAAGAAAAAGAAGGCTGTTAAAGCGTAAATTTTCGTTTAAACTGGTTAACTGTTTAAACTGCTTAACCGAAATAATATTAAAAGTCATTTGATGATTAAGGTATAACGCCTTTTCATCGAATGACTTTTTTGGTTTAAGGTGATTTGAATGTTACTGACTCCATAATAAACCAATCCTAACACCCAATTTAACATCCTTTATCATTTCGAAGAATAATTTAACAGTCTCGTAACATTTGGTTGATAAACAGTGTCTTACATTTGTAGTGTAAAATCAAATGATATGTTAGAGTCATTCTTTGCCATTTGTTTATTGATTATTGTACTTTATTTCTTCAGCCCTTTTGAGGTTAAACTTGATGAGGAAGAGGAGTGGTAGAATAATCTTCAATATTTTTAAACTGCTTTCTTCGGGCGGTAATAAATTCTTCTCCCCTAAATTTCCCGGTTATGGATAAAAGAACTATTGATGTAGTCGTAATTTCTGATGTGCATTTAGGCACCTATGGCTGCCATGCCAAAGAACTCCTTAAATATTTAAAAAGCATTAAGCCTAAAACGCTTATTTTAAATGGCGACATTATTGATATCTGGCAATTTAGTAAAAGCTATTGGCCGGAATCGCACATGAAGGTTATCCGTAAATTGATGAAGTTCGTTTCCGAAGGTGTTCAGGTATATTATCTTACTGGAAATCACGATGAGATGTTAAGGAAGTTTGATGGTATGGAAATGGGTAGTTTTCATCTTCAAAATAAGTTAATTTTAGAGCTCGACGGAAAAAAAGCGTGGTTTTTTCATGGCGATGTGTTTGATGTTACCATGCAACATTCTAAATGGTTAGCAAAAATGGGCGCTGTTGGCTACGACACTTTAATATTGATTAACAGTTTTGTGAATTGGGTACTTGCCGCCTTTGGCCGCGAAAAAATGAGTTTTTCGAAAAAGATTAAGGCAAAATTTAAAGATGCGGTAAAGTTTATCAATAGTTTTGAGCAAACTGCTGCCGAACTTGCTATCGAAAAAGGATATCAATATGTGGTTTGTGGACACATTCACCAGGGAGAAAAAAGAAAAATAGCTACTGAAGAAGGTCAGGTAACTTATTTGAACAGTGGCGATTGGGTAGAAAGTTTAACTGCATTGGAGTATCAAGATCAAAACTGGACCGTTTTTAAATACAATCACGAAGATTTCGTTAAAGATGAATTGGATGAAGGAATTCTATCAGATGCCGAAGATTTAAAAAGTAAGCTGGATGTAAACATACTTTTACAACACATTAAGTATGAAATTGCTCAATAATTTTTGGATATTCGGCACAAATGAAAATACTTTACGCAATTCAGGGAACAGGTAATGGTCACATTAGTAGGGCACGAGAAATTATTCCCTTACTCCAAAAATATGGAGAACTTGATATTTTAGTTAGCGGCACACAAGCAGATGTTAAACTGAGCCAACCAGTAAAGTATCAGTTACATGGCTTTAGTTTCATTTTTGGAAAAAAGGGTGGGGTAGATCATTTTGCAACTTGGTTAAGCATGAATCTTTTTCGTTTTAGAAAAGACATGAAACAATTACCGCTCAAAGATTACGATCTTATTGTCAACGACTTCGAACCCGTAAGTGCCTGGGCCTGTAAATTGCAAGGAATTGATTGTGTTTCGCTAAGTCACCAGGCTGCTTTTAAATCGAAAAAAGTACCGCGTCCGCGAACGTTGGATTGGGGCAAGCTGATTTTGAGCAGGTATGCGCCAACAAAATACCACATAGGGTTTCATTTCGATCGATATGATACGTTCATTCATACACCAGTAATCCGAGCTGAAATAAGAGCGATGAGAAGCGAAAATCTTGGTCACTATACAGTTTATTTGCCGGCAGTTGATGATAAAAGATTGGTAAAATTGCTTTCACAGATTCCAGAAATAAAATGGGAAGTTTTCTCTAAACATAGTAAAGAAGCTTACACTTACGAAAACATTTATGTTGAGCCGGTTAACAATGAAAAGTTTAATAAAAGCCTAGCCACTTGTGAAGGATTATTTACCGGTGGTGGTTTTGAAGGCCCTGCCGAAGCCCTTTATTTAAAGAAAAAATTGTTAGTGGCGCCAATGCGCTTTCAGTTTGAGCAACAATGTAATGCCTATGCCTTAAAGCAATTCGGTTTGCCTGTTATTTGGGGCAGCACCAGAAATTGGTTGCCAATTGTGAAAGAATGGGTAAATAATCCGCAGAAACATGAATTCGATTTTCCTGATGAGACAGAAAAAATTATCGATGATATGGTGAAAAGGTATACAAGGGTTTAGCTTTATTTTATTAATCAGATGAATATTGGCATGTTGCAGATATTCATCCGATGACTATTTATTTTCAGCTTTTTATCTTTACTTTGCCTACTCTTTAAAAAGGCATGATTAATCAGTTTCGACAGCTAAATCCAATTAACCTCTTATTTCTATTGGCTTACACATTTTTTATGCGTATTGCCATTTTTTATGAGATGCCAAATCAGCTGAACTTTGATTTTCTGGAGCCTTTCGCCAGGTTATTGATCAATATCGATTTGGACAATGCGTTTTCAGCATCAACCAATATTTTTATTGCTGCTGTAATCATTTTTGTTCAGGCGTTAATCTTTAACAGCATCATCAGTAACCACAATTTATTGGCTAAACCAAGTTTCTTGCCGGCCTTAATGTATATTACGGGCATGAGCTTGTTTATGCCGTTCATGATTTTAAGTCCGGCTTTGATTAGCAATTTTTTCTTGATTTGGGTAATTGATAAATTTTTAAAACTGGGCAAGAGTGCAAATTCCATTACTACGGTTTTTGATATCGGAATGATCATCGGTATCGGAACATTGATATATTTCCCGTTCATGGCCATGTTGCTGATGATTTTCTTGGCGCTATTGCTTTTCAGATCGTTCGATTGGCGGGAGTGGATTGCCGGACTTGTAGGATTTATTACGGTATTTTTCTTTTTGGCTGTTTTTTATTACTGGCGTGATAATTTATCCTCCTTTTATCAAATTTGGAAACCTTTAGGCAATAAGTTTCCATCGGTATTCACTGTTAATTATAATGATTATTTGGTCCTCATTCCGGTAGCTATTATTATCGTGTTGGCATCCTTGCAGCTGCGAGAAAACTTTTTCAGAAGCTTCATCAGTACACGTAAAGGATTTCAATTGCTGTTTTTTATGTTTATTGTTGCTGGTGCGAGTTTTTACCTTAAACCGAATTTCCGTACATGGCATTTTCTGCTCTGCGTACCACCAGGGTCGGTATTATTGGCCTACTATTTTAGCAATGCAAAAAAGCGTTGGTTTTACGAAACGCTCTTTGTTTTATTTGTGCTCTCCATACAATATTTTCTTTTTGTTTAACCTTTTTTAACAAAATACTAGGCCAAAACTTAACAAAGATTGATAGCTTTGTGGCAGGATTTTGCGATAAATGCTTTTTGGATTGTAATTCGCTTGATAGGAGATAAGTAGTGTATCAAACAAATTTTCGTGTTAAAAACATAAATGCATAGCTTAAGTATTGATATAGGTAATTCATCGGCGAAGGTGGCTGTTTTTACTGGGAAAGAAATTGTACATCATCAACGGCTAACTAAATTGGGCATATTGGATTTGGGTCAATTAATTGATAAATTTTCGCCTAAAAAATCAATCATTAGCAGTGTAAATCAAGAAATTGGCCCGCTGGAAGAATATTTAAAAAAGCATACCACATACATTAGATTTTCAGCATCATTAACAAATGGTGTAAATAACAAATATGAAACGCCTGTTACGCTTGGGTTAGATAGATGGGCAGGCATTTTAGGCGCTAATAGTTTGTTTGCCAAAAACGCTTGTCTGGTAGTTGATGCGGGTACCTGTATCACCTATGATTTACTTACCAGCAAAAAAGAATATTTCGGTGGGAGTATAAGCCCGGGGATAGCCATGCGTTTTAAAGCTGTGCATGATTTTACAGGTAGATTACCTTTGGTAGATTGGAATGCAAAAGAATCCATCCCGGAAGGTAAGGATACGCAATCGGCCATAAAAAATGGTGTATTGCAAGGGATTATAAATGAAATTGAAGGCTTTATTGCCATAAATAATATAAAGGAAAGTGCTTTAAAGGTGATTATAACAGGTGGCGACGCTAATTTTTTGTATAAGCAATTACAAAACAGCATCTTTGCCCCTCAAATTATACAAGATCCCTATATCGTATTAAAAGGATTAAATGAAGCTATTGCAGATTAAAATGTACAAAAGAATAAATTATATTGCAGCCATATTCGTTCTAGTTTGTGGTTTAGGTGTTCAGGCACAGGTTACCACTTCATCGCCATATTCAAGATATGGACTTGGAAATATCAAAGGTTCATTGTTGCCACAATTGAGAGCAATGGGTGGTATTTCCACTGCAGTAAATTCCATTACAGGATTTAATAATATCAATATGCAAAATCCTGCATCTTATTCCTCTATAACTTTAACTACAATTGATGTTGGGATGAGTGCAGGTTTAACCAGTTTAAGTCGCAATAATTTAAGCGAAACCAGTTTTAATGCTACATTCAGCCATTTGGCTTTCGCTATTCCTGTAAACAGAAAATCCGCTTTGAGTTTTGGTATTCTTCCTTATTCTGATTTAGGTTACTCTTACAGAAATACAGTTAAAATCGACACGACAAGTGTTGATCAACTTTACGAAGGTGAGGGTGGTTTGTCAAAAGCTTACATTGGTTATGGTTACCGCATCGGTGATCATTTAAGAATTGGAGCCAATGCAGAATACATCTTTGGTAATCTTCAAACCACAAGAGCAACTGAATACGCACTTGCAGGTGCCATTAATGCAAAACTTCAAAATAAAAATAGTGTAGGTGGTTTAAACTATTCGTACGGCATTCAGTATGATTTCAATGTGGGCAGAACAACATCTGTTACTTTGGGTTATTCAGGAAGCAACTCAGGTAAATTAAATTCCAACCAAACTTTTTATGCTACCCAATACACCAGAGATGCTGCTGGTAATGAGAGTACGGCCATTGATACTTTAAATTCAGTTGATAATGGTAAGTCGAATTTAACTTTGCCACTATCGCACAATTTTGGTGTTTCCATTAAAAAGAGTGATAAATGGTTAATTGGTGCTGATTTTAGAATGAGCAAATGGGCTGCTACAAGCATCAATAATATAAATTCTGGATTGCAAGATAGCTGGGGCGCATCATTAGGCGGCCAATGGACGCCAGATGCAACATCATATAACAGTTATATGAAACGTATTGATTATCGTCTAGGTTTCAATTATGATAAAACCTATATTCAAATCAATAATCAGGATATTAAACAAATGGGTGCTTCTTTAGGATTTGGATTTCCATTGCCTAGCGCCAATGCAGGGTCGGCATTCTATAAAATCAACTTCACAACCGAAGTTGGGCAACGTGGAACTTTAAATAATAATCTGGTAAAAGAACAATTCATTAACTTTCATTTAGGGTTTACGCTTAACGATACTTGGTTCCGTAGATATAGAGTTGATTAATGAAACCGCAAACTTTTTTCTTTGGTTTGATGCTTGGGTTGCCATTATTTTTGGCATCATGTGGCGATGACGATCTGAAAAAAGCAAATCCGGTAGCCATTAATAAGATCACGTTTACCAGAGATAGAACCATTGGCGTTGAAGTTGTTTACAGCGACTCGGCCAGGGTTAAGGCAAAAGGTAATGCACCCATCATGGATAAGATTACCCCATCAGAGGGTGCCATTTATCAGGAAATGCCCAAAGGCGTTAACATCAATTTCTTCAATCCCAACGGAACAATAGATGGTAACCTGGTTTGTGATTATGCCATCAGGAAAGATCAGGATAAAAAAACCGAATTCAGGAAAAATGTGGTGGTGAAGAATAATAAGGGCGATACTTTTTCTTCCCAGGAATTGATCTGGGATGAAATAAAAAAGATTTTCTATTCAACGCAAAGGGTATATGTAAAAGGTGCTGATGGAAGTGAAGGAAATGGTATTAATTTTCAGGCTCCACAAGATTTCAGCACTTATTCTATGGAAACCGGGAGTGGCGATTTAAATATGAAAGAAGGCATTACGCCATAAGTGATGTGATATGGATCAGGTAAAATCAAAAATGTACCACTCATCCATTCAAATATATTTATGCCGATTTAATTTTTCATAATAAGGTGTTTTGTCTCGATTCTATCTTTGATTTTAAGTCTTCCATTAATCCTTAAAAACCTAATCTATTTGCTTAAAAATTAAACACTTGATAAATAAAATTTTGTGTTTTCTTTTTTAAGGCAAATTTGTATCTTGCGCCCTCTTAAAAAAAACTAAATAAATTTATAAAGTACAATATGGGATTAATGACATTTTTGCGTAACCGTGCTGGCTATATCTTGGTCTTTGCTATCGGTTTTGCAATTGTTGCATTTTTAGTAGGCGATGCAATTAACGTGGGTAAGCCTTTTTGGTCGGCAAATCAAAAGGTAGTGGGTACGGTTGATGGGAACGATATCAGTATTGATGATTTTCAACCAAAAGTAGATCAGAGTTTAAATCAATACAAACAACAATTCGGTGGAAGTTTGAATCCTCAAATGACAGCTATGGCTGTTGATCAGGCTTGGAATGCAGAATTGGCGGGTGTCCTATTGAATAAAGAATATGAGCGTTTAGGTTTAACGGTTTCTGAAGATGAGTTGTTCGATTTATTGCAAGGTCAAAACCCAAGCCCGATTATCAAACAATATTTTTCAAATCCTCAAACCGGACAAATTGATCGTGCTACCTTGATGAACTTTTTAAAATCAAAAGATGCACAGGCTTTACAGCAATCAAACATGTTGCAAGAGCAAATCAAAGAGCAATCTTTACAGGCAAAATATTCGAACTTAATCCGCAATTCGGTTTATGTAACTTCATTAGAAGCAACAGATGAATACACCAACCGTAATAAATTGGCTAATTTCAAATATATCGGTTTAGATTACAGCACTATTGCCGATGCTTCAGTAAAACTAACTGATGCAGATTATTCAGCTTATTATGATGAAAACAAAGCACGTTTCAATAATCCACAAGAATCTCGTTCTTTTGATTATGTGTCATTCAGCATTCGCCCAACTGCAGCAGATTCGGCAACAGTAAAAGCACAGGTTAAAAAAATTGCTGCTGATTTCAGGGCTTCTAAAAATGATTCACTTTTTGCGGCAATCAATTCTGATGTTAAAGTTCCTTATACTTATTTGTCGAAAGGTAAATTGGGTGATGCCGCTTTAGATTCAGCAGTATTTGCTTTGCCAGCAGGAAGTTTCTACGGACCAACATTAACTGGGAATGCTTATAAATTGGTGAAAGTTATCGATACACGTTTCTCTCCGGATTCAGTTAAAGTAAAACATATTCTAATTGATCCAGCTAAAGTCGGCGGCGATGTTCAAGCGGCTAAATTGGCTGATTCATTAAAAGGCTTAATTGCTAAAGGCGGTAACTTTGCCGAACTGGCAAAAACCTATAGTGTTGATGGTTCTAAAGATCAAGGTGGTTCACTGCCTTCTTTCAGCCGTGGCCAAATGGTTCCAGAATTTGAAAATGCTGCATTTGATGGTAAAGCTGGCGATTTGAAAGTGGTTAAATCACAGTTTGGTTACCACATCATGAGCATCGAAAGACAGATGGGGAATTCTAAAGTAGCTAAATTGGCTTACATTGAGAAAGCTTTAGGTGCAAGTAGCAAAACACAACAGGCAGCTTATAAAGCAGCAAGTAATTTCTTAAACGATGTTAAGGGAAAAGATTTTGCTAAGTATGCGCAAGAGAAAGGTTTAAAAGTTGCTGTTGCTGATAAAATTGGTGCTACTCAAGGTTTCGCAGCTGGTTTAGATAATCCTCGTAAATTAATTCAAGATGCTTATGCTGCAGATAAAGGTGATGTTTTACCTGAAATCTACACCATGACCAATGAATATGTTGTCGCTCACTTAACGGCAGTTAATCCTAAAGGTATCCTTCCATTAGAAGCGGTTAAAAAAGAAATTCAGCCTTTGGTATTAAACGAAGTAAAAGCGAAATTATTAAAAGAGAAATTTAATGGAGCTGGTAAAGCAAGTTTAGATCAAATTGCATCTAAAGTTGGCGCTCCGGTTAATCCAGTTCAAAATATCGTTTTTGCAAATCCTGTAATTCCTGGAGTTGCTCAAGAAAATAAATTGGTGGGTAGCGTATTTGGTGCTCAACCAGGTAAAGTTTCGGCTCCAGTTGCTGGAGATCGTGGTGTTTATGTTTTCGCTGTTGATGGATTTACAAATCCAGCTCCAATTGCAAATATGTTCAAACAAAAAGAAAGTATGTTGTTGAGTTTAGGACAACGTTCAGGTCAGGCTGCCTTCCAGGCTTTAATTGATCAGGCTACTATAAAAGACAATCGTGTGAAATTCTATTAATTAGAAATTCCGTAAATTTGCTACCGTTCCAGCTTAAAGCTGGAACGGTTTTTTTATTTATAAGCCATGGAAATTCAAGAAAACATCATTAATAAGGTTGCCAATAGTGGATTAATCACTTTAAATCTAGAAGATTTTTACCATAAAGGTGAAAGGGTAATCTACGATATCAAGGATAATCTTTTTCATGGATTGATGTTGAAAGAAAAAGATTTCAGAGCGTTTATCAAAGATCACGATTGGACGCAATATCAAGATAAGAACGTGGGGATTATTTGCTCAGCAGATGCAATTGTACCCACCTGGGCTTATATGCTTTTAGCGAATAAATTACAGCCTTATGCAAATGAGGTGGTTTTTGGTGGTCTAGAAACCCTGGATGCAGTGCTTTTTACCAAAGCCCTGGCTAAAATCAACCCTGATGATTTTGCCAATGAACGTGTGGTGGTTAAAGGTTGTGGCGACATTGATATTCCGGTTGCAGCTTATGTGGAAGTTACCAATCTGCTTACACCAGTGGTGAAGAGTATCATGTTTGGTGAGCCTTGTTCCACGGTTCCGGTGTTTAAAAGGAAGGATGTTACGCTCTGAATTTCTTCTGCAATTTAAGGAACGTTATAGCGAACGATATTGAGATCGTTTAATAATTTTAGTTTTGGTTGGCTTTTTGTATATATTTCGTAATGATTATATGGCATTACATTCTTAGTCGTTATAATCACAACACACAAACGATACGCACAAGCAAATGAAAAAATTAATCTTATTATTTACGATCGCTCTTGGAGCATTCCGGCTGCAGGCACAAGAGTTGCCACTCAAGAAGGACCCGGTTTTTCAGGAGGGAGAGATTTTACAGTATAAATTGAGGTATGGATTTATCACTGCTGCAGAGGCTACCATTAAGGTGACCAATTCAGATTTGGTGTTTGATAACAAACCGACCTATAAGCTTACTGTTGATGCTCAAACCTCGGGTACTTTCGATGTATTTTATAAGATCAGAGATCACTACGATTCTTACATCGATAAAAAGGATTTACTGCCTTATTTTTATCAGGAAAACATTCGTGAAGCGAACTATAAGAGGCAGGATAAGGCGAGGTTTAATCAGGATGCTAAAAAGATAGTTTCCAATAGGGGTAATTTTAATACGCCTACTACGCAGACCTTTGATTTAGTCTCCGCTTATTACTTCGCCAGAAGTTTGGATATTTCTAAACTCAAAATAGGCGATAGTTTCAAGCTAAATTATTTTCTGCAGGACGAAGTTTCCGCCTTGGAAATCGAATATGTTGGAAAAGAAACTATAAAATGTAAACTGGGGAATATACGTTGTTTAAAATTCAGTCCATCTATTAAGCCAGGGCGAATCTTTAAAAAAGACAGTCGTTTGTATCTTTGGGTTACCGACGATGGAAATAGAGTTCCTGTGAAAGCACAAGTAGAGATATTGGTTGGTGCCGTTACGATGGAGTTAAAATCAGCCGCAGGCTTAAAATACGCTTTAGCAAAAGAATAATGATGATAGAAGTGGAACAAGTGCTGGTGCACGAAGATGTTTTAAAAGAAAACTTTGTTTGCAATTTGAGTAAATGCAAAGGTATTTGCTGTGTAGAGGGAGATTCCGGAGCGCCTTTGGATCATGATGAAACTGCTGTTTTGGAAGAAATTTATCCAAAGATTAAACATTTGCTAAATGAAAAAGGTATTCAAGCCATTGAAGATCAAGGAGTTTATGTGGTGGATGAAGATGGCGACTTAACTACACCATGTGTTGATAAAAATAAAGAGTGTGCTTATGTGTTATTTGAAGGCGGTATTACCAAATGTGCCATCGAAAAAGCTTATGAGCAAGGGTTAGTAGAATGGCAAAAACCTATTTCTTGTCACCTGTATCCGATTCGTATTACCAAGTATCCGGAATTCGATGTATTGAACTATGACCGTTGGCATATTTGCCATGATGCCTGTACCTTTGGAAGAGAATTGAAAGTGCCCGTTTACAGCTTTTTAAAAGGACCACTAATCAGAAAATATGGTGAAGATTGGTATAAGGGACTGGAAAGTTCAGTAGCAGCGATGTAGGTAAAATCCTAGTTTCTATTAATCAATTGAGTTCATAGGTCGTTACCTTTTTCAAACCTTTTAGATCAATTTATAATCATGAGTAGATGTTTTTTATGCTTGCATAAGAAATGCCTTAAAATGAAATTATCTACGGCCAGACTATGACTTTGATGCCAATGAGCCAGCTATCTATAGTGCTTAAATAAATCCTCTCGATACGATCAAAACTTTAAGAAAATACTTGAAATATCCATCATTCATAAATAGTCTTTAAGGACTAGTTAGTTGTTTAATTGTAATAACTATCTTATTTTAGCCGACTGAAAATCATTTAAATAACTGTGAAAAAAATTCTAATCACTGGTGGGGCAGGCTTTATTGGCTCTCACGTAGTCCGCCGCTTCGTAAATAATTATCCTAATTACGAAATTGTTAACCTTGATGCCTTAACTTATGCTGGCAATTTGGCCAATTTAACTGATATCGAGAACAAACCAAATTATAAATTTGTTAAGGTTGATATTACTGATGCGGTTGCAATTTTGAATTTGTTTAAGGCGGAAAATTTTGATGCTGTAATTCATCTTGCTGCAGAAAGTCATGTTGATCGTTCGATTGCAGACCCTACGGCATTTGTGATGACCAATGTAATTGGAACCGTAAATTTACTCAATTCAGCTCGCGAATATTGGAAAGGTGATTATAATAAAAAACGCTTTTACCATATAAGTACCGATGAAGTTTATGGTGCACTTGGCGAGGAAGGTATGTTTACAGAAACTACTTCTTATGATCCTCATAGTCCATACTCTGCTTCAAAAGCAAGTTCTGATCATTTCGTAAGGGCATATCATGATACCTATGGTATGGATTGTGTGATCTCGAACTGTTCTAACAATTATGGCTCACATCACTTTCCTGAAAAATTGATTCCATTAGCCATTAATAATATCAAAAATAATAAACCTGTACCTGTTTATGGAAAGGGCGAAAATGTTCGCGATTGGTTATGGGTTGAGGATCATGCCCGTGCTATTGATGTAATTTTCCACAATTCGAAAACTGGTGATACCTATAACATTGGTGGCCACAATGAGTGGAAGAATATTGATCTGATCAATCTGTTATGCAACATCATGGACAAAAAGCTGGGACGTGAAACTGGTGAATCGGCAAAACTGATCACCTATGTTACTGATCGTGCTGGTCATGATTTACGCTATGCGATCGATTCCTCCAAATTACAGAATCAATTGGATTGGGTGCCTAGTTTACAATTTGAGGAAGGCTTAGCCAAAACAGTTGATTGGTATCTTCAAAATGAAGATTGGTTAAGCAATGTCACTTCAGGTAATTATCAATCTTATTACGATAAACAATACAGCAATAAATAATGGAGATCGAGCAAACGGGTTTAAAAGATTGTATCATTATCAAACCACGAGTTTTTGATGATCCCCGTGGATATTTTTTCGAGAGTTTTAATAAAGAGACCTTTGAAGAAAAGACAGGATTTTCTGGCGATTTTATTCAAGACAATCAATCGTATTCATCTTATGGTGTGATCAGGGGTTTACATGCCCAAACAGGTGCCTTTGCTCAAGCTAAATTGGTTCGTGTAACCAAAGGTGAAGTTTTGGATGTTGCCGTTGATGCCCGTCCGGGTTCGCCTACTTATGGCAAACATGTAGCAGTTCGTTTGAGTGCAGAAAATAAACTGCAACTGTATATTCCCAGAGGTTTTGTACATGGTTTTTCAGTATTAAGTGAAACTGCTGAATTTCTTTATAAATGTGATAACTTTTTCAATAAAGCATCCGAAACGGGTGTAATTTACAATGATGCTGATTTGAATATTGATTGGTTAGTTCCTGCTGGTCAGGCATCAGTTTCTGATAAAGATCTTTTATTAAAACCTTTCGCTGAATTACATCATGGGTAAAACATTAATTATAGGTGCCGGCGGTCAGTTGGGGCAATGCCTCAAAACCGTAGCAGAGCGTAGAGGTATTTCTGATATTGTTTTTCCAGCAGAAGCAGATGCTAATATTTTAGACCAAACTGGTTTGAAATCTTTATTGAAAAAAGAAAAGCCTGCTTTTGTAATCAATTGCGCTGCATATACTGCTGTTGATAAGGCTGAAGATGAGTTAGAATTGGCGAAAGCAGTAAATGAAACCGGAGCAGCAAACCTTGCCTTGGCTTGTGCATCCAATCAATCTACCTTAATTCATTTATCAACAGATTTTGTATTTGAAGGGAATGTGGTAAAGCTCCTGTTAGAAAGTGATGATGCACAGCCGATCAATGTATACGGACAAACCAAATTGGATGGCGAAAAAGCTGTTGTTGCATTGTTGAAAGAATATTTTATTCTTCGTACCAGTTGGTTGTATTCAGAATATGCCAAAAACTTTGTAAAGACGATGTTGAAATTGGGTGCAGAGCGTGATGAATTGAATATCATCGCTGATCAGATAGGAACACCAACTTATGCCATTGATCTCGCTAATGCAATATTTGATATTATTGAATCCGAATCAAAAGAATATGGTGTTTATCATTACAGCAATGAAGGCGTTACATCGTGGTTCGATTTTGCTAAAGCCATATTCGATATTAGTGGCACATCGGTAATGGCCAACCCTATTCCAGGCTCAGCCTATCCAACAAGAGCCATTCGTCCGGCATTTTCAGTGATGGACAAATCAAAAATAAAAAATACATTTAATATTGATATTCCCTATTGGAGGGATAGTTTAATAAAATGTATTAATGAAATCAACAATAATTCATTTAATGAAATACATAGATAAAAGATTTGTCGGCTTCAGTCTAAAATCTAAAATCTAAAATCTAAAATCTGATGAAAGGTATAATATTAGCTGGTGGAAGTGGAACTCGCTTGCATCCTTTAACACTTGCTTGTAGCAAACAAATGATGCCGGTTTATGATAAGCCGATGATTTACTATCCATTATCAACATTAATGTTGGCTGGCATAAAAGAAATCCTGATTATTTCCACACCTCACGATCTGCCAAATTTTGAAAAACTCTTAGGTGATGGAGCTTCATTGGGCTGTAAGTTCAGCTATGCTGTTCAGGTAGAACCAAATGGTTTGGCACAGGCCTTTGTTATTGGTGCAGACTTTATCGGCCATGATAAGGTAGCACTTGTTTTAGGAGATAATATATTCCATGGCGATGGGATGGCAAAGCTTTTACAGGCCAGTTCTGATCCTGACGGTGGGGTTGTATTTGCTTATCAGGTTTCAGATCCAGAACGTTATGGCGTAGTAGAATTTGATGAAAATAAAAAAGCAATTTCTATCGAAGAAAAACCTGTAACGCCTAAATCGGACTATGCCGTTCCTGGTTTATATTTTTATGATAATGAAGTGGTAGAAATTGCCAAAAACATAAAACCATCGCCTCGTGGAGAATATGAAATTACAGATGTAAACCGTGTTTATTTAGAACGTGGTAAATTAAAAGTTGGGGTATTAAGTCGTGGAACTGCCTGGTTAGATACAGGTACTTTTGCTTCCCTAATGCAAGCTGGAGAATTTGTTCAAATTATTGAAGAACGCCAGGGATTGAAAATTGGCTGTATAGAAGAAATTGCTTATCGTATGGGTTTCATCAATGGAGAACAGTTAACGGCAATAGCAACGCCGCTTGTAAAGAGCGGTTATGGCAGTTATCTGCTTAAATTGGTTAAATAAATACAACGATACATTAAGGTTTGCATACTCTTAAGATGTGACAATAGAATTTGCAATTATAGCGACTAATCTTAAAAATTTTATTTAGGATTAGTCTGCTCTTCAAAATTTAATTATGAGTCATATCGATACGGATAGCACAGGTCGAAGTATTTTTAATATTATTTAACCAATCACGAAGTCTGCTTTTAATGGAATTTTTACACTAATCATGGTGCCCTTATATTGTTCGATGGTTATTGTGCCGTTGATCCGTTCTGCCCTGTTTCGAATATTTTCCAGTCCCATTCCCTTTCCTGTGTTCTGCTTAAAATCAAATCCTATACCATTATCCTTTACAGTAATAATCATGTCATTGGCATTAAAATAAATGGTGAGTTTAAACTTAGATGCTTTTGAGTGTTTTAGCGCATTATGCGCTATTTCTTTAATAAGCAGGTAACACTCTCTTTTTCCTTGGTTATCAATTTTAGTTTCGGGGATATTTTGTTCTATCTCGGATTGAAAATAGATTTTACTGTGCTTAAATAATTGACGCACTTGATCTTCAATAAAATAAACTAAGCTTTCTAAATGGTCGTTTTCCGAATTTGTGCTCCATATAATCTCATTTATTTTTTGAGAAATTTCATCTATCATTCCTTTTAAAATTTGAATTTCTTTGACATCTGATTTAGATTTACTTGCATGTTCTGCATATAATTTAATAGCTGTTAAGCCTGATCCTATTTCATCATGAATCTCGCTACTGATTCTTTCACGCTCCAGATTGATCAAATTACGCTGATTTCGAAGGTTTTTCTTGTAAAGGTTTGAACTAAAATAAAATTGAATGGTCAAATAAATGAACAAAATGAACAGAATTATAACTAAAAAAATAGAGTAAATATTGATTTCGTATAAAGCGGTGTAGGCTAGATTCATAATAAGTATATGTAAGTCAATCAACTAAATTGAACAAAATAATAAAATATTGTAGTATTAATAATGCGAATACAAACTGTAAATTTACTATTTTGTAGTAGTATTTATGTAATTTTTTGTAAGTATTCACATGATAAAAAAGTAGTACACTAAATTATAAAATGTTGATTTAAAAGTACCTAAGTAAACCTTGACGGTGAATAATTATTGTATATTTTTGCGTTAGTTTATTATTACGATAATGAATTTTTGTCGCCCCTATATTTTTTTTTCGTTATTTTTAGAAAATGTTATAATCTGTCTTATAAGATTTTAAATGTTCATGGTAATGAAGATTTTTTAACGTCGGTGGCTTAGGAATATAAAAATTAAAATAGCTAACTGTATGATTTCGATTTCAATAATTGAAGATCACGATTATTATCGTGCCAGTCTGGTAAATGCCATCAAGGAAAATGATTCTTTCCAAATCAAAGGTATTTATGCTACGGCAGAAGAGGCAATAGAATGCCTACCAGGAAATACTCCCGACATTGTTATTGTTGATATTAAGCTTAAAAATAAATCAGGCATTGATGTTATTTTGGAAACTAGAAACAATCATTTAAACACACAGTTTTTAATGTGCACTGGTTTTCAAAATGATGAAAAAATATTTAGTGCACTTAAGGCAGGTGCTGCAGGGTACATAATTAAAGGGTCTACCACTGCTGAAATCCATGATGCATTGATTGATTTATATGAAGGAGGTTCTCCCATGAGCCCATTCATCGCTCGTAAAGTTATTGGCTTGCTTCAAAATAAAGATGCTTGCAATAAAAAAGTTGACTTGGGTTTGAGTGTAAGGGAATTGGAAGTATTATCACTTTTAAGTAAAGGTCTGTTGTATAAAGAAATTTCGGATCAACTTTTTATCAGTCCAAATACAGTTAAAAATCATTGTAAAAATATATATAGGAGATTGCATGTTCAAAATAAAATTGAAGCGTTAAATAAATTTAAAGAATATAACTATAATTAATATGCATTTTTTCATCATTTATACTTTTGATCATTGCGACCGTGCAGAATGCTACTCTTAAAAATGGCAAGTATCTATCAAGCTAGCAAATATTTGGTATAAATATTGTGAATGGTATTGTATCTTTCCTTATTCGAAAACAGCTTGTTAGTAAATGCCGACAGTCTTCGTTATTAGGAACTTTACTTAAGTGTTTTATTATGATTCAATTAGATTTCTATACTTGCGTAATTAAATTAAATAGAATACAAGTTGGTGATGAAATAATTGATGAATATGAATCTAAAGGTCGTGTTGTTAAAATCATAAAGAACATCAAGATTAAAGGTGTAACAGAATTTATCTTCCTATTAGATAATAAACAAACCATTTTTGTTCTCGGTGAGGCTGTTTAGTAGCTAAATCTTTTTAGAAATTTGTTAATAAGACGATCAAATTTGCTATTTTAGACGCAAATCTCCCGAAATGTTTAAATCTGTTCTAATTATTACCTGTTTATCTACAGTGGTTATATCAAATTCCTGTAAAAGATCAATCGCTGTAGAAGATCAGTCGCTGAATTGGGTTAGATCATCAAATCTTCCCAGCACCGGTATTGCGTTTAAAGAATATTTAGGTGTCAATGCTTTTGAATGGGATGTATCTTCAGACGTTGCACACGAGCGAATAGATCAGGCAAAAATAAAAACAGTTAAGGCATTTGGCGGGATAAGACATTATTTAGATTGGGAAAGAATTGAATTAAAAGATGGTGTGTTTTCATTTAGTCCGGCACACAATGGAGGTTGGGACTATGATGCTATTTATGCTGAAATGAAAAAAGCTGGTAAATATGTTTTAATAGATCTTAAAACATGCCCAAGTTGGTTACTTTCTTCATATCCAGCAAACCAAAGAGATCCAGAAAATGTACCTGCTCCTTACGGTTTAGATAGGAGCAAACCAGAAAGCTATATCAAACAGGCGAGGGTTGGCTTTCAGTTGGCTGCTAGGTATGGATCAAATACTAAAGTCGATACTACTTTACTCTTAATTGATCCAACTCTTCGTTGGAGAGACGATACTAGAAATATTAAAAAGGTTGGTTTAAATTTAGTAAAATATATAGAATGTGATAATGAACGGGATAAGTGGTGGAAGGGTGATTTAGCAAAACAATCTCCTGAGGAATATGCCGCTAACCTATCAGCCTTTTATGATGGTCATTTAGGTAAGTTGGGTAAAGGTATAGGCATTAAAAATGCCGATCCGAACATGATCGTGGTAATGGGCGGTTTGGCAGAGGCTAACCCAGGCTTTGTTGAGAAAATGATCAACTGGTGCGCCGCTAATCGTGGAAAAAAACCTAATGGTGAAATTAATCTATGTTTTGATGTAATCAACTATCATCTCTATTCTAATGATGCTTTTAAAAATAGTGGTAATGCAACCAAAGGAATGGCTCCTGAGCTTTCCAATCTAAAATCAGTAGCCAATCAATTTTCAGCTATGGCTAAAAAATCTGCAGCAAATATTCCAGTTTGGGTAACTGAAACTGGCTATGATATAGGAGAACATACGCCTCAACGCGCTATCAAAATCGGAAATAAAAGTTCCTTAATAACACAAGCAGACTGGAATTTACGTACATCCTTACTTTATGCACGAACGGGAATTTCTAAATGTATTTTTTATATGTTAGATAATGTTGACGTAAATAGTTGGACGCAGTATTCCTCATCAGGTTTTATCAATCCAGACCGTACCAAGCGGCCGTCTGCTGATTACATATTACAAAGCAATAAGTTATTAGGAGAGTATCACTATCAATCTTCACTTAAAAGTGATCCTATTGTAGATGTTTATGCTTTAAATGATAAAAAGATGTATGTACTTACTATTCCAGATGAAATTGGTCGTACTGCAGGTTACAATTTGAATTTAGGCTCAGCAAAACAAGCTGTCATATATACACTTGCAGTTGGTCAAACTCAAATGAATAGTAGAATTGTTGATACCAAAAATGGGATCATACAACTTGAGGTTACTGAAACACCGATTTTCGTAGAAGCTAAATAAACTATAAATTTCTGTATAGTATATTCAAACACCGCATTATTTGGTATTTAAGGGCTATTGAAAACCCTTTTTGCAAATTCTATTTTTGTATATGATTTAAATCATCTTCGCAAGGTACTGCGTTTGGTAGTAATCATTTCAATATATATGATTTACAAAAAAAATAATGTGGTTAGATAATCGGCTCATTTTTAAGGCTGGTATATTTCAAGATTGGCAGGAGAATAGAGGAAATTTTAAATCGAGGATGATTATGATTTTGTTCAGAATATCATCATTGGTTTATCAGCATCAAATCTTGAGGTATATATTCTTTTGGTATTTGCTCCTCTATAAATTTCTAATTGGATGGGTATTTAACATTGGTCTGAATTCGGGTGCAAGAATTGGCAAGGGGCTTAAGATACAATATGGTTTTGGAACCGTCATTGGAAGCAAAACTATTATCGGTGAGAATTGTAACCTGAGACAATTAACCAACATCAGCTGTAAAATAACAGAAACGGGCACATGTAGTGCTGCACCAGTTATTGGTAATAATGTAGATATCGGTGTTAATGTTGTAATTATAGGTGATATTAAAATTGGTAATAATGTAATTATCGGAGCAGGGTCTGTAATCACTAAAGATGTGGAAGATAATTCGGTAATGGTTGGTAACCCAGCCACTTTATTAAAAAAAAAATACATTTTCCCTGATCACATTTGATCTTAAAATCGATCTTGTTATAATCGGATTCAGCTTTCCGGTTCATTCTGAGTTTCGACGATATCTCTTCATTTTATAGTTTCTCATTTTGTAATTAATATGCTCATTATTAGGGCTTTTTATTTCTTTTTTTACCTCATTTTACAATATTAGCCCTATTGGGCTATTGTCCAAAATCGTCCTTAACCGCAACTTTACACAGGTTGAAAATTACTAAAGGTTGCTAATCTATAAACCAGTTAATTTTAATTTTTAAGCATTCATTTTATGAAAAAACTATTATTAAAAAGTTTTAGGAAAAGTATAAGCAAGAAACACATACTAATTGTGGATGGCGGCTTAAATCTAGGCAAATTACTTCATTTTATTTTGGCCTCTGAATATCATTTAACCATCAAAACAAATGGTATTGAAGCCTTAAGTTGGCTTGAAGAAGGTAATGATCCGGACTTGGTCATATCAAGTTTGAGAATGCCTTATTTTGATGGAAGTTTGTTTATACAAATTCTAAAGCTAAGCGGTCTGTATAGAAATACACCTGTAATGCTATTGTCAGGAGAAGAAAACCTGGAAGAGAAAGTAAAGAACATGACTTTTAAGGTAGATAGTTATATGGAAAAGCCATTTAATCCTACTAAATTAAAAAGCCAAATTAACACTCTAATTGCCTAATGTCTCCTACAGCAATTGACCCACAGCCTACGAATGTAAAGGTGGTCTATTATGGTAATTTGTTGTCTCAACAGGTAGCCGATCACATTGGCGATCATTTCAAAAATCTAGATTTTATTGCTGATTTTGATAGTTATATTCAAGCGCAAACCTTTTTAAGCTTGCCAGATATGATCATGATTGAGGTGGATGGAAATGATAAGTGTTTCGAGCAGGTATCTCTTATCCGCAATCATCCTGTATTGAAAAGATTAATTATTGTATTAATCGGGACTGTTGAGAGCAGCATTTACAGGAGAAAATCGTTGATGCTCAAAGTAAATGATTATTATATCTTTCCTTTTCCCAAGCAGGATTTTATATACAGGATCAATTTCTTATTAAAATTTAAGTCTATTCAGCCCAGTATGCTGGAGCTTAGCACTGTAATGGAAGATAGGTATCAAATGCCTTTATCGAAGCGTATTTTTGATATTGTAGTTTCAGGAACTGCACTATTCTTCTTATCTCCGTTTTTTATCCTCGTAGCCATACTTGTTAAATTGGAGTCGAAAGGTCCGGTTGTTTATAAAAGCAAAAGAGTGGGTGCTGGTTACCGAATTTTTGATTTTTACAAGTTTAGATCCATGCGTAGTGATGCTGATAAAATGATCGATCAGCTATCTGGCCTTAATCAATATGCAAATGAAGGTGGAAAGAATGGAAAATCGGCTTTTGTTAAATTTTCAAATGATCCGCGAATTACCCGGGTAGGAAAGTTTTTAAGAAAAACGAGTATTGATGAGTTGCCTCAGCTTGTTAATGTTTTAATGGGTGATATGTCTCTTGTAGGCAACAGGCCCTTACCGCTTTATGAGGCCGAACAACTAACTACAAATAAATGGTCTACCCGTTTTAATGGTCCTGCTGGATTAACTGGCCTATGGCAAATTAGTCGCCGAGGAAAGAAAGACATGTCGGAAAGTGAACGCAAAGAATTGGATAACTATTACGCCAATAACTATTCTATTTTATTAGATTTTAAAATTATTCTCAAAACATTACCTGCACTAATCCAGAAAGAAGATGTGTAGTATTTATTAAATATATTCAGTATGAAATCCTATCTTTTCCCAATAATAATCTGCATACTTTTTCTAAATAGCAAAGTAAACGCTCAAGAAACAGTTATTGCTTCAGTTAATCAAAGCGATGTAGAAAAATACATCGCCTTGGCAAAAAAAAACTACGCTAAGCGAAAAGTTCAAGAAGCTACAAGTGAAAGTTTTAAGCAAGACATTAATGTAGCAAAAATGTCTTACTTAGACTTATTTGGAGCTTCCTACATTTATCGTCCACCAGGAAAAACTGTAATTGATCCAATCAATCCATATAATGTTAATGGATTTCAGTTAGGTGTGAACTTCAATCTTGGTTCGTTTTTACAGAAACCCTTTAATGTTAAAAAGGCTAAAGCCAATTATATGATTGCAAAGTTTCAGCAATTAGATTTCGATAACGAGTTGGTGGTAGAAGTAAAGAAAAGATATTATGATTATCTGCAGCAAAAGAGCCTACTTAAAGTGTACACTAAAAGCGCTCAGGATAGTAAAGGTGTTGCCGAGAGTGCAAGATATAGGTTTGAAAAAGGGCAGGTAACGTTAGATGTATACAATGAATCACGTATTGCACAAACTTCGGCTATGTCTTTACAAATACAAACCGAGTCTGACTTTTTAAAGGCGAAAGATTTATTTGAGGAAATTATTGGCCAAGAGTTGGCTGATGTTAAATAACTTATATAATTAATGGATATTAAATCATTTTTTAAGCTTATTAAAAATTATAAGTGGATACTCATTGGTACACCAATTTTAGTGGGAATAATTGCATTTCTTTTGGTTAAAAGAATGCCTAAGCAATACTATTCAGAGTCGCAAATTTCAACAGGATTACTAGATCCATCCAAAAAAGTAATCAGTAATCAAACTGTAGATTTTTTTGCTGTCAATCAACAGTTTGCTAATATTATTGAAAAGTTTGGCATGAAAAGAATGATCAATACCTTAAGCTATAACTTGATAATACATGATTTAAGTAATCTGAAACGTTCTTTTAGAGATCATTCTAGTCAATTAATACCTTCTGATAAAGCCAGTCGTGGTGAAATTATTCGCTTATTAAAGGAAAAATTAGCAACCCAATCATTGCTAACATTAGCAGATAATAATGGTAAATATAAGATTTATGATTTGGCAGAAAGCATGGGTTATGGCGAAGAGGCTCTGAGAAATAAATTGGAAATATCACATGCTGGCAATAGCGATTTGATCACCATTGCATTTATATCGGAGAATCCAAATCTATCTGCTTTTGTGGTTAATTGTTTGAGTGCAGTTTGCATCAATACTTATAGTGCTGATGTATCAACAAACCAAAGTAATGCCGCAGCTCTATTAGATTCTCTACTAAAGGTTAAAGAGTTCGATATGAATACTAAAAATGCCTCTCTATCATCTTTTAAGAAAACTAAAGGGGTGCTTAATCTTAATGAGCAATCTGCTACGGTCTATAATGAAATTACTAAATACGAAAGTCAACGAGCTGATGTAGCAAGAACAATTGCTTCGAACCAGGCAGCTATCAGAATTATTATTGGTAAGTTAAATGGTAATGATGCTTTTATTGCGGGTAGCAGTAATGTCGATAACAGAATAATTGTTGGTTTAAAGCGGCAATTAGAGGCTGCTAATAATGCATTTATTGATGGGGGATTTAAAGCTTCTGGACAAAAAAAGATAGATTCATTAAATAGATTAATATCAGCAAAAAGCAATGCCAACTCTGACGATAATTTGCTGGATCCTCGAACATCCAAACAAACATTGGTGCAGCAAAAATTAGATTTAGAAATTGCCTTACAACAAGCAAAAAGTAGTATAAGTACTATTGATAGGGCTTTAAGTACGTTAAGGAGCAGGTATGCAAGCATGGTACCTTACGATGCAGATATTCAAAATTATGAGCGTGATGCTGACATTGCAACCAAAGAGTATATGGCTGCATTAGATCAATACAATCAAAGTAAAACAAACAAAACTTTGGGATTGCACTTGAAAGTAGAGCAGGCTGGATTACCAGGCAAGCCTGAAAAATCTAAAAAAGCACTTTATGTGATAGGATCTAGCTTTGGAGGTTTTGCATTTTGTTTTGGAATTTTATTTTTATTGGTGTTGTTAGACAAAAAAATTACTGATGCTGATCACTTACGCTTACTCACCAAATCAGAAGTTGTAGGAGGTTTTGGTAAGATTACCAATGATGAGCGAAACCCAAGTTTCATTTGGAATAAGGAAAGTAGCGGAAACGCTCATGAAAAGTATAAAAATGATATTCGATCTCTTCGCTTTGAATTGCTCAAAAAATTAGATGATGATAATCAACAAATATTAGGAATCTCCAGCTTATCTCCTAAAGAAGGAAAAACTCAATTGGCTTATAATTTGGCTTACTCATTTGCTATGGTAGGCAGAAAAACTTTGTTAATTGCTGATGAACTTCCTTTGGTAACATCGTCCCAAAAGCAAATCGCACATCCTCAAAGTTTTCAAAATTTTATTGCTAAAAGAGAGTTGCAAACGGAAGACTTGATTACGATTATGACTAAGAATGCAGCTAAAGGATCCTTATTAGAGACACAAAGTTTAAATAATTTAAAAAGTGCATTTGAAGAACTGAAATTACAATTTGATAATATTGTTATCGATATTAACAGTTTGCAAGATTTGAATATCACGAAGGAGTGGTTAACTTTTGTAGACAAAAGTGTATTGGTTTTTAAATCAGGAAATACCATTTCGGCTGATCAACTTAAGCTTATTACTTATATTAAACATCAAGAAACATTTGCAGGTTGGGTATTTTATCAGGCTTTAGCAGCTTCTTAACACAAAGCCAAACATGCAGAAAAGCTTATTATTCGTTCTTTTAGTTTATTGCTTTATATTCGGATTTCTATTTCGTGAAATTGGAAGCTTACCGTACGGATTTTTTGTAGAAGGTTTAATAGTTTTGGTTATTATTACGGTGGCAATTAATGCACCACAATCCTTTTTTAAGGGTATTAATAATGATTTATTTTACTGTTTGTTAATTTGGTTTGGTGTAAGTTTACTGGAAGCCCTTAACCCTGAAGCGAGTATAATAGGTTGGGTAGCAGAATTAAGGAGTATTGCTTTATATCCATTTATCATCACTTGGCTTAGTTTGATTATATTCAAATCACAGAAAGATTTAAATCTTTTCCTGGTTATAATCATTTCGTTTTCAGTTTTGGCAACTCTAAATGGAATCAAACAATTGTTTTTTGGACTCTCGGCTGGCGAAAATGAATTTTTGCAGGCAAATGCTGCGACACACTTACTGTGGGGTAGATTAAGAGTTTTCTCTTTTTATACTGATGCAGGACAGTTTGGGGCATCTCAGGCACATATTGGTTTAGTGGCACTTATTCTATCTTTTGGAGAAATGAAAGCTTGGAAAAGATTAGCCTTATTAAGCGCTTCTGCTTTTTGCATTTACGGAATGCTTATTTCAGGAACAAGAGGAGCGCTTTTCGCTTTACTGGCTGGAGGAGTTTTTGCTATCTTTTTAAGCAAGAATTTTAAGGCAATGCTGCTTGGAAGTGCATTGGCAGCATTTTTTGTAGGTATTTTAATGTTCACGCATATTGGCGATAATAACTATCAGATTTATAGGTTACGAACAGCACTTAACCCCGAAGATGCCTCGCTAAATGTAAGATTGATAAACCAGCAAAATTTAAGAAAATATATGGAAAGCCGCCCATTTGGTGGTGGTTTAGGTAGTTTAGGATACAATGGTATGCTTTACAACGGCGGAACCTATCTTTCTTCTTTTCCGCCAGACAGTTTATTCGTAAAAATTTGGGCGATGTACGGTGTGGTAGGCCTAACCATTTGGTTCGCCATTATGATGTTCATTTTAGGAAAGTGTTGTGGTATTACCTGGATGATACAAAACAAGCAACTCAGAATAAAACTTATCGCCTTAACTGCAGGTTTTGGAGGGATTTTATTTTGTAGTTATGGTAATGAGGTAATGAATACCATGCCTTCGGCCATTGTTGTGTACTTGTCTTGGGCATTTATTTATAGATCCCCTCAAATGGATATGGAAAGAAATCTTCTGCCACTTAAAGAACATTTAACTATTTAATATGCCTTTTGAAATATTTGTTTTCCCAGGTGTTATCTGTTTAATATATGCCTTTTTTAAGGCTACTAATAATATAAAATCGCAAAAGCCTCATCATGATGACTAGTATTTTGAATTTTTTATGGATTTTTTTGCAAATTTTAATTGGCTACAATTTAGTGCTGCCATTGTTCATGGTATTCTTCTCTTTATTTGTCGCTAAGAAATCAAAATTGATAAGCACAAATAAATCATTTGATTACGCAATTATTGTTACCGCTTATGAACAAACTGGATTTTTGAATCAAGTTGTGGCTTCATTACTTCAATTAAATTACGAGAATTATATAATATATGTAGTTGCAGATAATTGTGATATTACTGGCCTAGCACTTCCTTCCGATAAAGTAATTCTGCTTAAACCACCGCATACTTTGGCAAGTAATATTAAATCGCACCATTTTGCAATCAATAATTTTATTAAAAATCATGATATCATTACGATTATTGATAGCGATAACCTTACTCATTCTGAATATATAAATGAATTAAATGTTTTTTTTGATCAAGGTTATGAAGCTGTTCAAGGGTTAAGGGCAGCAAAAAATCTGAATACCACCTATGCCTGTTTGGATGCTGCTCGTGACTTATATTATCATTTCTATGATGGCGAATTGCTTTTTAAACTAGGCTCATCTGCAACATTATCCGGATCAGGAATGGCTTTTGAATCTAGGCTATATCAAGAATGCATTGCAAAAATAGATCCTGCTGGTGCTGGCTTTGATAAAGTGCTTCAGGCACAAATATTAGTGAAAAATAAACGCATAGCTTTTGCTGAGAATGCAATGGTTTATGATGAAAAAACTACTAATTCAACTCAATTGGTAAATCAAAGGGCCCGATGGATTAATACATGGTTTCGTTTCTCAAAATTTGGTATCACCATCATTAATCAAAGTCTTAAAAACTGGAGTGTAAATCAATTCTTATTTGGGTTGATTTTGTTAAGGCCACCCTTATTTATTTTTTTAATCTTATCTGTTTGCTTTTTTTTAATTAATCTAGCCATTGGTAGTATGGGTGCAGTATTATGGTTTATAGCCATTCTTGTTTTTATTATCGGTTTTGTTATTGCACTATTAAGGCAACCTATCGATGCAAGAATTTATAAATCTTTGATTGGTATCCCTAAGTTTATTTATTACCAAATTATTTCGCTTATCCATTCTAAAAACGCAAATAGAAGGTCTGTAGCTACCAAACATATCATTAATCCATAACGAGCAAAACATGGAAAATTTAGATATTATTATTGTTGGGCAACAAGGATGGGATACTGAAATCGGAAGCAATTGCAAAAACATAGCCGAAGAATTTTCAAAAAACAACCGTGTGCTCTATGTTAATCCTCCTCTTGATCGTATTACTAGGTGGCGTGAACCCGATAGCGATTTGGTAAAAAGTAAAATGTCGGTTATTTCTGGCGATAAACCAGTATTAAACCAGGTGAAAGATAATCTGTACGTATTGGATTGTGATTGTTTAATCGAATCTATTAACTGGTTACCTTCTGGTTGGCTTTACAATCGCCTTAATAAATTAAATAATAAAAGAATTTTTACGGCTGTCAATCGTGCCATTGAGCACATAAATTTCAAAGTAGATGTTTTATTCAATGATAGCGATATGTTTAGAAGCTTTCATTTAAAAGCATTGCTCAAGCCAAAATTGAGTATATATTACTCTCGTGATAACATGCTCGCTACAAGTTATTATAAAAAGCACGGTTCGAAACTCGAACCTCAAATTATAGCGCAGAGCGATTTATGTTTTACCAATTCGAAGTATTTAGAAAGCTATTGCAGAAAATACAATGCCAACTCATTTAACGTAGGCCAAGGTTGTGATTTTGCTTTGTTCGATGCTTTTGAATTGAACCCTGTTGTTGCTAAGTTGGATAATATTCCACATCCACGTATTGGTTATGTAGGTGTATTAACATCTGCCCGCTTGGATATTTCGATCATTAATGACATCGCTGAAGCAAAACCAGAATGGAGTATTGTTTTAGTAGGGCCAGAAGATGCTACTTTTCAGGAAAGTAAGCTTCACCAAAAGGCTAATATTCATTTTATTGGCGCTCAACCCGTTACTGAATTGCCGAACTACATCAATGAATTTGATGTATGCTTTAATCCTCAATTAATGAACGATTTAACCATTGGTAATTACCCGCGAAAAATTGATGAATATTTAGCTTTAGGCAAACCTACAATTGCGACTAAAACAGAGGCTATGGAACCTTTTAATCATCATGTGGTACTGGCCGATGGTGTTGAAAGTTATATTAATGGCATTCAAAAGTTATTAAATGAGCATAGTGAGGTTAGCGCAAGCGAAAGAAAATCATTTGCCCGATCGCACACTTGGGGCAATTCGGTAGCACTGATGTATAGATTTATAAAAAAAACTAAAATCTCCTTATATGAAAATCGCTAACATCATAATGGCCTATAAAAATCCGCAGCAGATCATGATGATGTTAAATGCTATGGAATATCCTAATTTTGATTTTTATATTCATGTTGATAAAAAAGTTGACATCAAGGATTTTCTATATCTTCAGGATCTGCCAAATGTATATTTTATAAGCAATAGAACAGTGTGCAATTGGGGTGGATTTCAATTTGTTACAGCGATTTTTAAGTCTTTAGATGAGGTAATTCAAAAAAATATCAACTACGAATTTTATAACTTGTTAAGTGCACAAGACTATCCAATAAAGCCAATGAACATCATTGCAGATTTCTTTAAGGATAATATTGGCAAAAGTTTTATATCCTATGATATGGAAGGTAATGAGCAATGGTGGGCACATGCCAAATCAAGATATGAAACCTATCATTTTACCGATTTTAAGTTTAGGGGAAAGTATTTTCTTCAACGTTTGATCAATTACGTTACGCCAAAACGGAAATTTCCAATCTCTGCAAAATTGTATGGTACCTGCGTTTCTAGCTGGTGGTCTATTTCAAAAAATGCTGCAGTTTACCTGAATGATTATGTTAAAAATAACGACAAGTTAATGCGCTTCATGAAGTACACCTGGGCTGCTGATGAGTTTTTAATCGCAACGTTATTGATGAACTCGCCACACCAAAAGTATATAGTAAATAATAATTTAAGAATGATTACCTGGGAAGATTCCTTACCTAATCCAATCATATTGACAACCAAAAATTTCGATGCCATTTCTGAATCGAAAATGTTTTTTGCTAGGAAATTTGATATTGCTGTAGATCGAGAAATCTTAATCGAAATTGATCAAAAGCTTTTAACCAATACCTTGGTATAAAATGAAAGAACAAATAAAGCACCGTTTTTTGGTATTGGATATGTTTAGAGGCATATTTGCCTCTTTGGTTGTATTTTACCACATGAGTGCATTCTCTAATACCCCCGTATTGAACAATGATTTTATCAAAAATGCGGATATGTTTGTTGATTTTTTCTTTGTATTAAGTGGTTTTGTTATTTGTTATTCCTATCAGGAAATAAATAGCAGTACAGCTCTTAAATCTTTTCTTTTTAAAAGGATTGCACGCATATATCCTTTGCATTTATTTATGTTATTGCTGTTTTTAGCAGTTGAGGGAATCAAATTTGTTTTAGTAAATCATGTGAAAATTAATAATTCACTAGATAATAGTATTACTACATTTTTCTCCTCTCTATTTTTAATCAACTCCGTCAAATTACCAAATGTTCGTGATATTGGTTGGAATATGGTTAGTTGGTCAATAAGTGCAGAATTAATTAGTTATGTAGTGTTTGGAATAGTCTGTTTATTCATCAAGGTTAAAATGGGGATCAAGCCTACAATATATTTGATTGTTGCGTTACTATCAGCTTTGCTTATATATCTTATTACAGGAAAATCAAAATTGGATTATACATATGATTATGGATTTTTACGCGGTTTAACTGGATTTTTCATCGGTGCCTTTTGCCTATACTGTTTTAAATATTTGCATTCAAGATACCTAAACTTAAATCGATCGCTATTCAATGTTCTTGAAATTACAGTGCTTTTATTAATTGCAATTTCTATTGCACTAGGCGATTACTTGAAACTCATAGGATTTATATACGAGCTTGTGTTTTTTGTTTCAATTTTGGTATTTTCTTTTGAAATGGGCTGGATATCAAAAGTTTTTAGTCGCATTGAGATATTCCAAAAGCTTGGTAAATATTCTTATTCCATTTACATGGTACATACCTTATTTATCAGCATATTCAATGTTATTTTTATTAGAATATTCAAATTGCCGGAAACGTCATATTGGTACCTGTTTGCGCTTAATTTCATCGTAATTTATTATGCTGCCCAATGGACCTACAAAAATATTGAGATGAGATTTCAATACAGATCGAAAAAGGTGAAGTAATTATTTTTTTAAGGGGCGCATGAATAAAATGTCCATATTATATTTTACTTGGCGATAAGTATCTCTCAGTATTTTAACTAAGAAGTTTGGCCGTTGCTTCCAGTTTGCTCTCTGCATAGTACTCGGCTCATTTTCCGAATTTTTTTGATGAAGTAAATTTGCGAAATCTTTATAGAAAATACCTTTACCTTTATTTTGGATAAAGGATATACACATTTTGTATTCCGTTATATCACCTTTAATCCCTTCGGGATATCTGCCAAATTTTGAAAAGAATGTGGATCGTCTTAAATGAGGATGATCAGTATAAAAATAGATCTTATCGTAATCCAATGCTAAAGTTGGAATATACATTTCATCAAAATCTTTACTATAGGGTTTTAAGTAGGGGAAGGCAAAATAAGCATAGAACTTCACAATATCAAGACTTGAATCTTTCTCCATTGCTTCCAGTGCCGTACGTAGCTTATCAGGAAATAGCACACTCGGTTCAAAATCCTCTTGCAAATAAAGGGTAAATGGTCGGGTTACCGCATCTTGGCCTTTATTTAAGTTGTTACCTAAACCACGATTAATTTCTGTACCAACTAATTTGAAATTATATTCTTGTCTTAACTGATGCAGTTGGTTTTGAAATATAGGCTTACTACCATCATCTGAAACTACAATTTCCCCAAAATTGCAATTATGCTTTTTTAGTGTTTGCAGTAAATTCGCTAAAGAACCAGGCCTGTTATAATGTGTAATGAGTAGTGATATAGCTGAAAAGTCATTGTTAATCATGCTTTATTCGTTTTTGCTGGTTTTAGTATCATGTGCAGGGTGGGGCTTAAATAGGCTTGTTAAATTACGCACCTCTAAGCTTAAACGAGAAATCAAAGCAGATGTAAAATTACCATCGCGTTGCAATGTACGCGGTGCAGTCCAGGCTCTTGCTGCATTTACACGCATGGGTTCAACTTTCCCAAATTTCATTAAATCGAAACATAACCGGCCATCATCACCTCGGGTGTTATGCATAATGTACCCAGCTTGCAAGCCAAACTCTTTCACATAACCCATACTGATTCCAAATGCATTCAGATAAGGACGTTTAAATTGTCGTAATTCTGCAGCCACATCCTTCATTTTTTCTAAAAGATATAACTTCCAGCGTGGAAAGCCTGGCTCTGGAATAAAAGAATATCTTCCGTATACACAAGCAACACCTGGTTTGCCCAATTTTGACATCATATTATCTACCCAATTTGATGGATAAACGCAGTCTGCATCAGCGAGTAAAATATATTTTCCCTTAGCATTTTCCATACCCAATTGTCTTGCAGGTCCACAACCTTGAATCTTCTGAAAAAATGTAGTTATGTTTAATTGATCAAGTGTTTGTTGGGTTTTATCTGTAGAGTTATTATTAACAACAATAATTTCAATTGCATATTGAGTTTTTAAGTCAGCTAAACTAGCAATATTTCTAATGATATTAAGCTCCTCGTTCCAAGCTGCAATTAATATAGTAACCAATGGTGGGCGACTTTGTAGTGCGGTAAGTTTTTGATTAATCTCCAAAAAAAATGTTGGTGGCACCTCATTAATGCTTTTAAATGCAAAATCATATTGGCTAACCCATTTAGGTGCGGAAAAAATCGTTGTCATAGCTTAAGTATAATTTGTTCAATTTGAAATCGGTTTAGGAGATTTAAATCCATTAGAAATAAATTTTTTGATTTCAATAAAACTGATGAAATAACTATTAAAAATTGAAAAGTTTTGGTAGCCTTTGTTGATGTAATAGTATGAAATCAAAATACCAACCAATGTGGGTATAAAGGTTCCAACTACCAATCCATAAATGTTACCGAAAATATAAATGCCTGCAAAATCTGTTATTATGTTTATAACAACCATAATAATAACCTTATATAAATTTATTTGAGGTTTGTGTATAGCATCTAATGTTACACTTAAAAACCGATCGGCAGGATATAATAAGGCTACTACAGCACTGATTCTAAATATGTTTACGGCTATCGAACCTGCTTCTGTTCCATTATATTTACCACCACCAATAATAGCTAACGCATAACCTGCAAAGATAAATGCTCCAATAAGAAAGGGTATTAAACCAATGGTAATTATGCCAATGTATTTCCCCATCGTGGATATCAATTTAGGTTTATTGCCTTGATTGTATTCACTAGATAAGGCTGGCATGGCTGTAGCTACAAAGCTTCTTAAAGGAATTTCTACAACCTCCATTAGCCTACGCCCCAAATTGTAAACAGCCAATGATGATGGTCCAAGCATAAAATTTATAACAAAAGTATCAGTTACACCAAAAAGGCTCGAGCTTATCGATGTACCTACCGTATATTTACCGAAATCAAATATTTCTTTGATGCATGTTTTTGTTCGGTTTGCAAAATACCTTATTCCAGACCAACCTAGTATCAAACACAGCATACTGGTAATTCCACCAGCTAAAATGTTAATATACATAAGGTTGGTTAGTGTGTTATGCTTAGCTAGTATTAAAAAACCTAAACACAAAATTAAAAATGATACCTGAAATACCCTAATATACATTAATCGTCCAAATTTTAAATCGCCCTGTGCAATGCACATGGTTACAATCATTGGTAAAGAGCAAATCAGATTTAATGAATAATACTTAGCGAAAAATAGTAAGCTTTCATCTTTTATATAGAAAACGATGGCTATTAAGGGAATATTCAGTAATAATAGAATAATAGTTGTATTGATCGCAATAAACCAAGTTGATCCTATCACTTCCTGCCCTCGATCTGGAGATGAACCAGCATAAAATTTAACAAATGCAGTTGATAAAAAACCTTGTCTAAAGGTATCCAAAAATGATAGCATTGATTGAAAAAAGAACCAGATGCCAATTTCTTTTATGGATAGCGAACGATAAAGGATAGCCGTTAAAAGAAAGGTAAGCACCGACATGCCTCCAGTTCCCATTAAGGAAAGAAAATGGATGTTTCTTAGCTTTTGTAGAATTTTCATTTAATGGATAATTTCATTTTATAAATTGATTTGTATAATGGAATGCATCCCTCTAATTAAAACTTTTGATAAATATACGTTCGATCCATTTATTCATTGTAAATTCTTTTTTCAAAGAAAGGATAGTTTTATCTTCAATAAAATTGATTGGTAGTTTTATGGCGCTTATATCAATTATTGCAATTTGATTGGGATCATAACTCGGGTCATTTTTTACCCATTGATTAGTGGTAATTACTTTTTTACCTGAACCTAAAGCATCAAGCACACGCATGGCCATTCCGCTTTGCTTAGCATTGCTTACATCTATTATGGTTTTGGATCGAGATAAATTTAAAATGTATTCTTCACGAGACATCTTATTGAATTTGATCAATTTTAAATCGATTTTTGTGCCCTTGAGTCGCTCAATAATATAATATCGAATGGGCATATAGAAATGAGATTTCAGTATGTAATCATTTGCTTTCGCAAATTCCATGAATTTTAATAGGCCAGTATAGCGTTCAGGTAAATATGATCCAAAGTAAAAAAGATCGAATTTGATGGTATTGGAAGGATGTTCGCCCATTGCCATAATTTCATCTGTATAGAAAGTTGGCGAATAGCTTAGTTCAGGATAATCCTGTACGTCTTTATAATCGAACGAAAATTTGGCGTCAAATTCTGCCAGCACATTATATTTTTGTTCTTGGTTCATGAATGGGCTATTCGTGTTCGAATCCCATTGATAATATATTGTCTTTATTCCTGGATTGATTTCTTTTATCTTTTTTACAAACCAGGTGGGCATTTTATAGCCTCTGATTACAAGAAAATAGTCAAATTTTTTATTGATAATTTGTTTGAGAATTCTTTTATAATGAAGTTCTTGATATGCCGTTAATTTTGATGGTTTTAATCGGTTAACAATACCATACATAATACTCGTGTCTCGTTCAGGAAAATAGGTAACGGCAGCACCATAATTTTTTTCCAGTTTATCAATTAATTGTTCATGATAATAATAAAATTTAACCCCAATGTATAGAATTTTTTTACCAATAAGTTCAGTTTGAGCTATCACTATGAATGTTTATTTATTACAATAAGAAACTAAAATAGAAATTGAAAAGATGCAATTTTATAGATTATGGTAAAAAGATTATAAATATTTTTTGGTTTAATGTCAAAAACTTCCTTAAGTAAAAGTACCGATATGAGGAATGTTGGCCAATAGCCCTTTTCTACCAGATTTACTTATGAACCACCTCATTAAATATAAAACCATGTTAAAGTTCATGCCAGGCCTTACTTATAATAATTTGCAAAATCCTTGTGTTCAATTTTCGCTAAAGATTCCTGAGAAAGTGATTTGAAATAGGCATAAGTAAGTTTAAGTCCTTCGACCCGGTTTACCTTCGGCTCCCAGCCTAAAATTGATTTAGCCTTTTCAATATTTGGTCTGCGTTGTTTTGGATCATCTTGCGGCAGATTGTGATAAACAATTTTTTGAGTGGTTCCGGTCAGTTTAATGATCTCTTCACAAAATTGCTTGATCGTAATTTCATCAGGATTACCAATGTTCATTGGCTGACTATAATCGCTATGCAGCAATCTGTAAATCCCTTCTATTAGATCATCTACATAACAAAATGAGCGTGTTTGTGAACCGTCTCCGAAGATGGTTAAATCTTCGCCTCGTAATGCCTGCCCAATAAATGCAGGTAAAACCCTGCCATCATTCAGGCGCATACGCGGGCCATAAGTGTTAAAAATTCTTATAATCCGGATTTCAACACCATGAAAAGTATGATATGCCATGGTAATGGCTTCTTGAAAACGCTTGGCTTCATCATAAACACCTCTTGGCCCCACAGGATTTACATTTCCCCAATATTCCTCAGGTTGCGGATTCACACTTGGATCGCCATAAACTTCAGAAGTTGAAGCAATCAGCATTCTGGCATTTTTCACTCTTGCCAATCCTAAAAGATTATGAGTGCCTAAAGAACCAACTTTTAAAGTTTGGATAGGAATTTTCAGATAATCTATCGGACTTGCCGGCGAAGCGAAATGCAGGATATAGTCCAGATTTCCAGGGATATGAACAAACTTGGAAACATCATGGTGATAAAACTCAAAGTTTTCGCGGGCGAATAGATGCTCAATGTTGGCAAGGTCGCCAGTGATGAGATTGTCCATTCCAATAACATGATAACCTTCATGAATAAAACGATCGCATAAATGGGAACCTAAAAAGCCAGCTGCTCCTGTAATTAATATTCTTTTCGGCTGTATGGATGGTGATTTAGCGCTGCTGCTTTCGTTTGTCATTATGCTAATTCATTAATTTGAGCTTGCAATTGATTCGTGTTTTTTGGCCTGGTAATCAATTGTCTACCAATGCTATTGTAATAATAACCAAGGTCGATCATTTTTTCAAGATCAAATAAGTTTCTGCCATCGAATATGACTCTTTCGTTCATCAAAGAAGCAATTTTGTTAAAGTCTGGATTTCTGAATAACGACCATTCGGTAGCAATCAATAAGGCGTCGGCAGCTTGAAGGGCTTCATATTGGTCAGGTGCATACACAATTCGGTCCCCAAAAATTGCTTTCACATTTTCGATGCTTTCCGGATCAAATACACTCACCGAAGCTCCTTTTTCTAAAAGTGCTTCAATGATGTATAATGCTGGTGCTTCACGTATATCATCAGTTTCTGGTTTAAAAGCCAGGCCCCATAATGCGAAATGTTTACCTGTAATCTCGCCGTTGTAGTACTTTAAAACTTTATTTACCATTACTGTCTTTTGGCGTTCATTAACGTTCATCACTGATTTTAGTATTTCAAAATCATATACATATTCATCAGCTGCTTTTACCAAGGCTTGAACATCTTTTGGGAAGCATGATCCACCATAACCAATACCTGGAAACAAAAATCTTTTTCCTATTCTCTCATCAGAACCGATACCTCTACGTACCGAATCAACATCAGCACCAACAAGTTCACAAAGGTTTGCAATCTCGTTCATAAAAGTAATTTTGGTTGCCAAAAATGAGTTGGCTGCATATTTTGTTAATTCTGATGATTTCTCATCCATAAACAAAATTGGATTTCCCTGACGAACGTATGGGGCATACAATTCCGTCATTATTTTTTTTGCCTTTTCGCTTCTAGTCCCTAATACTACACGATCTGGTTTCATAAAATCTTCAACCGCAACACCTTCCCTTAAAAATTCAGGGTTTGAAACCACATCTACTTCAATATTAGTGTGTTTTTCAAAAATTGCTTTTACCTTGTCAGCAGTACCTACAGGTACGGTGGATTTATTTACAATTACTTTATAGGATGTAATTAAGTTTGCAACATCTTTAGCAGCTCCTAAAATATAGGAAAGGTCGGCAGCCCCATCACCTCCTGGAGGCGTTGGCAAAGCCATGAAGATAATTTGAGCACTTTCAATTGCAGAAGCAAGATCAGTAGTAAATGTTAGACGTTGTTGTGAAATATTGCGGTTAAATAGCAGTTCTAAGCCAGGCTCGTATATGGGTAAAAAACCATTTTGCATTTTTTCTATCTTGGCAACATTGATATCTACGCATATTACGTCGTTACCCGTTTCTGCTAAGCATGTGCCCGTTACCAAGCCTACATAGCCAGTCCCAATTACTGCTATTTTCATAAGTTTACGTGAATTTATCTGTGGTTATAATTCGTTAATGAATTAACGCGAAGATAAATGATGCGTTATTTTAAGCCAATAGCCCTTTAAGACCATCATTTATAGTAACCTACATCTTATTATATCATGATTTTGGATTGCCCGTCAAATTACTAACAAATGTTATTGGATTGATTCTCTAATTTTACATATTGTACCTGCAATCAGCGCAAAGCCATAATTGGCAACCGCCTTTGGAAAATTTTGTTCTTTTTTAATGTGAAACATATCTTTTCGCCAAGCATTATAATTGGTACTATTTAGCTGATCATATATAACGGAGATATTTTGACCAAGAGCAACTGTGGTATGCCACATGCCATTGGGTACAAAAATGGTTTCTCCAGGTTCAAGCGTAACTTCGATGGATTGAGCTGATTTAAACTTAGGATGTTTACCCAAATCTGGATTTAAAATGTTTACCGGCGATAGAAAGTTTGCATAACCTTTTCTACCAGCATATAAATACTCATCCTGATCCCCAGGGAAAAGAATAAACTTCTTTTCGCCATATAGTTGGGTTATCCAGGCATTGGTGTGGTAAAAATCTTTATGTAAAGAGTATTGATTTCCTTGGCCTCCAAAAAATAAATTCACGTTTTTTCCGAATTTACCAAAAGGGAATATCTTAGAATCAAACCAGTTGGGTGTTGCAAAATTCATGTGGATGGGTTTAATCATAGCCATAAATTCGGGTAAATCGTGTGGAATTTCAAAGCTGATTGGATAGGGAGCTGGATTTGCAGGAGTACTATTTTTGGTCAACTCAAGAATCTGGTTGATGCTGTAATTCTTTCCCTCAAAATCCATTACATAATCACCAAATTTATCACTAAAAAAATCTGGACCAAATTGGTGGCTTGGCCATGCTTTTGAGGCATTCTTAAACACCAAAGGTTTTCTTTTTTTTAAGTATTGGTTAATAAATTCCTCGTAAGATATTTGATCTCTTTTTTCTATTTGTGGCATGATTGGCTAGGTTTTAAGCGTAATTCCAATATAAAATAGCAGATAATTTGGTTCTCACGAGAGAAATGATATAATCATGGTCAGTTTTTATTGTTGATAAATGATAATTCTGATTTGCTCTTGAAAGGAAAGGAGGTAAGCAATCGAGTTCTTTTAAATTGTTTAGCAAACCTTCACCGGTTGCTTTCAATATTCCTTCTTTACGCGTCCATAGGCCGTAAAAAGCTATTCTTTTATTGATTGAACCGCGTATTAACTTTTCTTCCTGTTTATTAAAACATTCGGTAATAAGGGGTTCAAAATCAAAATTTTTGTTGATCAGTTCTACGTCGATGCCAATAGATTCTTTGCTTAGCGCTATTACAATGCGATCGCTGCTATGACTGATGTTAAATTCGATGCCTTGAATGAACGGTTTTTTATTATGTCCTTCGCTAAAAAGCAATTCATTGGCTGGTGTACCAATACCCAAAGCAATGATTTTTCTTAACGCATAGCGTGTAGATAGATAACGTTCGCGGTCATGCTGCATCATAAAGCGTTTTGATCTATTAATTTCATTCTCTGATAAAATTTGATGTATTTTATCTTTAATGGCTTCAAAATAGTGGCTAACCTTAATTTTGATTACATGGTCTGATTGTAAATCAAGTTTCTGATCATGGTCAAAATCGTCCCAATTGATCTCGGTTTCAATAAGTAACTCATTGCTAGGCGTTTGCATTTTTGTTGAGCTGGTTCTGTAAAATTTTAGCAAAAGCAGTGTGATGCGGTGCTGAAATAAAAGTTTTATGATCGCCTGGTATTTCGCACACTTCCACTCCTTTATTTGCAAAGCGATCCCAACCCAAATAAGTTAAGTCATCCAGAAAATAAAGACGTTCAGATACTCTGAACAATGTGATCTTCAGGTTTGCTGCAGTGAGTAAATATCGTTGCAAGGCTTCATCATATTTGATATATATTCCCTTCTCCCGATCTGAAAACAATGCCCAATCTAAATCCAATTTTGTTTCACTATTTTTAAACAGTCTTTTTTTAGTAATATCAAGTTGATATTTTAAAGTGTTGATTGGCGTTTTCGTAAATGATGCCGCAATAAACGGGATTTTTTTGAATTGTCTTTTTATAAAATATCCTAAGTTATTCTGACTTTCTTCTTTCGAAACATTTCTGCCAGTATCGGTATCCACTACGCCAAGTAAGTTAATTTCCTTACCTAATACTTTAAGTTGTTTCGCCATTTCAAAGGCAATAAAACCGCCCAATGAGTAGCCTACAATGTTGTAAGGCCCGTTTGGATTGCTTAGCAATAATTCTTCAATATAACGGGCCGCTATTTGTTCAATGCTATCTGGAACTTGTTCATCATGATCAAGGCCTATTGCCTGCACACCATATATTGGCTGGTCTTCGTTCAGTGAGGCTATAATTGATTTAAACAACAATACATTTAATCCGCTTCCATGAATTAGATAAACCGGGTTTTTGTCTCCTCCAGTACGGATGGGAATAATGGTCTGCGATTTTTTATCATTTACCTCGAATGAAAGCTGTTGGGCCAATGTTTCAATGGTAGCATATTTAAGCAATGTTGTAAGAGGCATACGAAAGCCTATTTTTTTTTCTAGAGCAAGCATCATGCTTACAGCTATTAACGAGTTTCCTCCTAGCTCAAAAAAGTCATCTGTAATATTAATATCTTCTTTCACTAAACATGTTGACCAAATCTCTTTTAATAACTCTTCAGCAGGCGTAAGTGTACCATTTGCCTTGATGCTTTTTTCGGTAGGATTGAAAATAGGCTTTGGAAGTAATGCCCGATCAACTTTCCCATTTGAGGTGATTGGAAATGCCTCCAGTACAACAATGTAATGAGGTAGCATATAAGAGGGCAATAGCTTGGCAAGATCGTCTTTTAAGAATTTCAAATAATTTTTACTGATACTTATCTGATCCTTGGCAACATGATGTTGCTGGCTCACATCCAGTAAGTTTGGGTCATCTTTAAATTTCTGGTTCAGCACCAGATAGGCTACCAATACCTCACTTTTATTGATATCATCTCTTTGTAATACCAATGTTTGGGCAATCTCTTCCCTATTCAACAATTGGTTTTCGATTTCACCAGGCTCTATCCTGTGGCCCCTTACCTTTATTTGGTGGTCTATTCTTCCCAAACATAGAATTTCTCCGCTTGGCAACATTTTACCCAAATCACCGGTTTTGTATAAGATTAAATTTGAATGTGGATCTGTGCGCACAAACTTATCATCGGTAAGCTTTTCCTGGTTAATATATCCTAAACTTACGCCATCGCCACCGATACAAATTTCACCCACTTCACCTTTGTATACAGGGTTCAGGGATTGATCCATTATGTGTACCTGGGTATTGTGAACGGGGTTTCCAATTGTAATCCATTCATCTGAGGGCAAAATCTCTTTTCCACTGGAATAAATGGTGGTTTCAGTTGGCCCATACATGTTCCACAATCGGGCCCCGGTGCTTAATATCGCTTTGGCCAAATGAATATCCAATTGCTCACCCCCAACTATAACTTTCAATTGATTGGTCTTGAGGCCAACATCCAAAATCATAGACAGGGTGGAGGGAGTGCCCTGAAGGGCTGTAATATTTGCAAGCGAAATTAAATCGTTAATTAATCTTCCATCTTTAGCAGTGATTGAGTCAGCAATAACTACTTCAGCACCACAAATTAGTGGCAGGAAAAGCTCAAGTGCAGCAATATCGAATGAAATTGTGGTTATCGCTAACAATCGATCGATATCGGTTAAACCTGGCATTTGCTGCGTACTTAAAAGGAGATTGGCTAAATTACCATGACTGATTTTTACGCCTTTAGGAAAACCAGTTGATCCTGATGTGTATAATAAATAGGCAGGATCCTTAAGGTCAATTGCAATATTTTTCCATTTATTAATGTTTAAGTGGATGGAGGCAAAGGCTTCATTAATTGATATGTTTTTGATTCCAGGATCTATTTGGATGGTGGAACTTGAAACCATGTTCGAAGCACCAGAATCTTTCAACATATAATTAATCCGCTCTACAGGCAAATTGGTGTCAATGGGTAAATAAGCAGCTCCTGTTTTTAAAACAGCGATCATTGTAACCAGCATTTTTGCTGATCTCTCTACTGCAATCGCGATGGTCTGGCCTTTACCAATCCCTTTATTCTGAAGATAAAATGCCAATGCATCAGCCTGCTGATGTAATGTTTGGTAATCTAGTCGCTCACCATTAAAAGATAATGCATTGCGATTGGAATACGGCTTTGCACATTCGTTAAATAGATCGACAAAACTATTGGTGTTAACGAAAGAATCTCCCTCTACAATTGCCTTTACGGCGCCTGCACTTACCGCATCGACAATTTTAATAGCGGGGTTTTCAAGAAAAATATCGATCAAACTTTTAAAGTCGCTGATCATTTCATTAATAGTTGCCGCTTTAAAAAGTTGGGTATTGTAATTCCATTCCAAAGTTAGCCCATCAGCAGTATCTGTTGCATTTACAAAAAGCTCAAAAGTTTCACTTTGCCTTACATTTGATATAATTTGGTGGTCTACGCCATAGAACGAAACGTCGCTATCCATACCCATATCAATATTAAATACAATGGGAACCAGTGGTACTCTGGAAATATCTCTTTTAGGATTTAATTTGTTAAGCAGCTGACCAAAACTGTATTGTTGATGGTCATAAACATCCATTAAATGACTGCGTTTTGCATTTAGATAATCAGTTAATGATAAATTTGCATCAATAGTACTTCTAATGGGAAGTATGTTTACACAATGGCCAACCAAATTATAAAAGGCAGTTACGGCTTGTTCTGCTGAGGGTAATCCAATTACCAGTTCATTTTGACGTGTTTTTTTAAAAATTAACACTTCAAAAATGGATAACATGGTGGTTACGAGACTACAGCCAATTTTTGCTCCACCTTTTCGTAAATTTTCGACACTGTTTTTGGGCAATAACTGATCTATACGCTTAGATTGATACGTACGCTGATTTGCTCGTGGAAAGTCTGTGGGTAGATCGATTTGAGGAGCCGCCTGCGCAAATTCCTTTAACCAAAAATTTTCAGTAGATCTAAATTCAGCGCTATTAAGATAATTATCTTGTGCAATTGCAAACTGACTAATTTGAAAAGCTTCAGGAAGTACTAATGAATTGCCCAGGAGATGCGAGCTGTACAGTTTACTGAGTTCTTCCAAAATGATGCCTAATGACCAGCCATCGCAGATAATGTGGTGCAAAATTAACGTAATCAACACTTGATCATCCTCCAGTTGATGAATAAAAACCCGAAACAAAGGTGCCTCATTTAAATCAAAAGGATGGGCCATTTGGGTATTTAAAAATGAATCAATGTGCTGTTTTTTAATATCATGAGACAATTCCTGGAGATCTTCTGCTATAATCTGGTATGGAATAAAATCATAAATGATCAACTTCTCACCATTACCACTAATGTGGCTCCGCAAGGCTTCATGTCGTTGAACCAATTGGTCAAAAGCTTTTTTGAAATAATCAAGCTCGAAGTGCCCCTTAATCGCTATTGACACCGACTCGTTATAAGCGATATTTGCCTCATCGCCACCCATCAAACAGGATAGATAGATTTCTTGTTGCGCTTTATTAATGGATACAAGTTTATCAATATTTCTATCCTGCTCAAACGGATTGAAGTCAATTGAAATTAAATCGGTTTCTAAATTTAATGTATTCATCATCGATTAATTGGTTTGCACCTGCAAGAACATTTGATCATTTTCAGGATCCTCAATAAACCAGGCCGGATTTCCAAACCGATCCTTTCCTAACCTTGCTCCCGAAATAGGCGGTTGATTGTTGTCGATTACAACGGCATGAGGATTATAATTCAATAATTTTTGCGATTGATTATGCGTATTCGGGAAAAAGCCTTTGGCAATCATTTCATCAATTGAAGTAGTAAAGGCGATGATCATTTTGTCGATATCAGGGTAACTCGTAGCCTCAGTTATAAAGCATGGGAAGCCATCCAGAATATGAATTCCTTTCTCTCTCATCAGCACAAACAGAAGCTCACTGTAAATCATTTCCGGTTCCATTTTAAGTTTCCATAGCGAGCCAAAGTTTACCACTTGCATGGGTAATTTTCTAAAGGCAATTTCACGATTTAATGATTTAGAGATGAAATTCCCTTTGTCGTTAAGTTTCTGCTGCAAGGAAGGGCCTTGTTCTTTCATGTAGATTAAGGATGCTTTGGCTGATGCTAGCGCAAGCGGATGACGAACGAATGTTCCGGCAAAGTAGGTGATACCAACTTCAGGAATAGAGTCATCCCCATAATTCCATGTTCCGCCATCAAGTGCATCCATAAAGGTTCTTGTGCCAGCAATAACACCAATTGGTATACCTGCTCCAACTACTTTTCCATAAGCGGCAATATCTGCTTTTACGCCTAACAAGGCTTGAGCACCCCCTGGATGCATTCGAAAACCTGTAATCACTTCATCAAAAATTAAGGCAACGCCATTTTCGGATGTGATTTGACGAAGTTGTTTCAAAAAAGAAATGGGTACGAATTCTGGCCTTCTGCTTTGAATGGGCTCTACCAATACGCCGGCAATTTCACTTGCCCGATCTTTAATAATGGCCAGGGTTTCATCTGTTCCGTAATCAAGCACTAGTATGTTTTCTACTGCCTCTGGCATAATGCCAGCAGCAGCAGGAAAAGATTTCATTTTTTTGGTTCCACGAACCAGAACTTCATCGAAAATGCCATGGTAAGATCCAGTGAAAGCAACAATTAAAGAACGTGCCGTTACCGTCCTAGCCAAACGGATACAGCCCATTACGGCCTCAGATCCGGTACTACATAAACCTGTTCTGTCAAAATCAGTGAAATCGCAAACTAAACGACTCACCTCTGCCGCTAATTCATGTTGCGGACCTACCTCAAACCCTTTTTCAATTTGATAGTGAAGTGCTTCTTTGATAAAATCAGGCTGATAACCAAGCATATTAGAGCCAAAACCATTTAAAGCGTCTATATATTGGTTGCCATCTAAATCCCATAGTTTACTACCGTCCGATTTTTTTACTATTATAGGGTATATTAAATCTTTTATTGCAGGTTTAAAGCCATTTACCACACGTGGATCGGCCATAAACCCTCTGCTCTCTGCTGTTGAAGCCTTACTTTTAGCAGTTTTCTTATTGTATCTTTTTATTAAGTCTGATAAAAATTGTTGTTGTTTTTCACTGAGTGCTGTTTTGGTAAATTCGATTTTTGGTGTGGCACCAAATGGCTTGCGTACTTCGTTTTGTTCCTCTTTAGATAGGGCTGCTAGCGGTGTAAGGTCTTTTACTGGATTTGTCTGCGTTGTATTTTGCACAATGTTTACTGGTGCAGCAATTGGATTGTTCTGCGTATTTGTGATCAGCTGAATCTGTTTAGCAATTAATTCCAATTGTGCTGAAAGTAAAGCCAAAGCAATGTTTTCCTGCGCTGGAACTACTGGTTGTGATGAAATAGGAGATGCTTGTATTACATCCGTCACTACAGGATCAGTTACGATTAAAGGCGCTAAATAATTAACTAAAGCATCGATTGATGAGCATTCTTCATTTAATTGTCTAAATGTAATAGGCACTTTAAATTCCTTTTTAAGTGATGTTGCTACCTGTGTAAGCAATAAAGAATCAAATCCAATTTCTAAAAAGTTTTTGCATAAGTCTATCCCATCAAACTCTATTCCTGATGAAAGCTCGAGTACAGTTTTAACTTGATTAATAAGAACGTTTCTTTTCATTTGAGCTTGATTATTAGGGGTATTAGCTTTTGTTATTGATTTGGATGTATTGTTATTGGCTATAGCTGGCTGTGCAGGTTCTACCCAAAATTTCTTTTTATTGAAAGCGTAAGTGGGCAATTCGACAAAATTTCTTTGTTGATCGGAATAGTATTGTTCCCAGTTGATTGGAAAGCCAGCACAAACTAAGGCACCTACCGAATGAATTATTTTTTGTGTTTCCACTGCGCTACTCATCATGCTGGATATTACTATGCCTTTGTGTGCATGTTCCAGTAAAATTTGTTTGGTGAATACACTTAAAGCCTCCCCTGGTCCAACTTCTAAAAATAGAGGGTCGTGGTGGTTAATGATGTATGTTATTGCAGTCGAAAATTTTACAGTATTTCTTAAATGATTTGTCCAATAATTTACATCAAGCGCTTGCTCATTGGTAAGCAATTTGCCAGTTACCGAAGAAACTATAGGTACTTTTGGTTTCTGAAGGTTGATGGACTCAACCAGTTTTTTAAAATCAGGAAGAACCGGATCCATCATTACCGAGTGAAATGCATGGCTTGTTGCTAATAATTTACTAGGCATGCCCAAATTGTCCAGTTTCTTTTTGAAAATAGATAATGATTGATCGTTCCCAGAAATTACGAATAAGTTTTTGGTGTTTTCTGCCGCAATAGATAAATCTTCAGGCAATAGATCAGCAATCTCCGTATTTTTTATACGAACTGACAACATGCCACCGCCTGGAAGTTTACTTATTAGTTTACCCCTTAAAGCTACTAATATAAGCGCATCGTTTAATGAAAACACTCCAGCCAGGTGTGCAGCAACATATTCTCCAACACTATGGCCACAAAATATATCTGCCTTGCATCCCCAACTCATCCACAGTTTTGCTAAAGCATATTCTGTACAAAAAATAGCTGGTTGTGCATACTGTGTATCATTTAAAGTCTTCGGTTCATTGTTTGCTGAAAAAATAATCGATTTGATATCTAAATGAATGATCTCTTTTAATAACTCCGCACATTCATCAATCGCATCCTTGTAAACAGCTTCCTGCTTATATAGGCTGGCACCCATATTTAAATATTGTGCACCCTGACCTGGAAATAAAAACACTAACTTATTCGCTTTTTGATGTAATTGGTGCGTGATTGCGAATGATTGCTTTTGATTTGCCATTTCCTCTGCTAAATTCGACATGGTGTTTACAATGCCAAATGCCCTGTAATTAAAATCCGCTTGAGATTGGTGTAGCGAATAGGCTAAATCTTCTGCCAATACGGCTGGATGCAGCTGGATAAAATCTTCAAGCTTGCTACCATAATCTTTTAGGCTTTCCATTGATTTTGCCGACCACGAAATTAATTCATGCGCTCTTTTTGTAACAGGTGTTTGCATGGTATTTTCATATCCTTCCAACACCACATGAACATTTGTGCCGCCCACGCCAAATGAGCTTACACCAGCTAAACGTGTTTCTGCATTCCAATTTTGCAAATGGTTGTTTACATAAAACGGGCTGTTATCAAAATCAATGTGTTTATTTGGTGTATTGAAACCAATTGAGGGCACCAATTTCTTATGGTGCAGTGATAAGCAGGTTTTGATGAAACTTGCTACGCCTGCCGCTTCTGTGAGGTGGCCAAAATTACTTTTGATAGATCCAATGGCACAGTATTGTTTAATGTTTTGCTGACCAAAAGCCTGTACAAGTCCTTCAAATTCTATAGGATCGCCAATAGGAGTTCCTGTACCATGTGTTTCTACGTATGAAATATCGCTCGATTCAACATCTGCATCTGCAATGGCTGCCAAAACTGCATCGGCCTGCCCTTCAGTGCTTGGTGCTGTGAAACTGGCCTTATCATTTCCATCATTGCTTACGCCCACACCTTTAATCACGGCATATATTTGGTCGCCATCTGCTTTGGCATCTTCCAGTCTTTTTAACAGTACCACGCCGGCGCCATCGCTGAAAACCGTGCCGGTCGAATCATCATCAAATGGGCGGCAATGTCCATCTTTGCTTAAAATACTTCCCTCCTGATAGATGTGGCCACTATTTGCACAAGAATTTATGCTTGCTCCGCCTGCTATTGCTACATCACATTGCATTGCTCTTAAACTGTTAACCGCTTCCAAGATTGCAAGCAGTGAGGTAGAGCAGGCCGAATTAATATTAATGGCAGGTCCTTTAAGGTTTAAATGGTAAGCCGTTCTAGAAGCTATGTAATCCTTATCATTAACCGTGGTTACCTGAAGTTTACCCATGGTTTCGATTTTATCAGGATGTGCCAAAACATTATTTTCATAATATAAATTAGGTCCGCAGCCTGCAAAAACGCCAGTTTTATGATCTGCTTTGGATGGGAGGTGCCCTGTTTTTTCGAGCACTTCGTATGCGATTTCCAAAAATATTCTTTGCTGTGGATCCATCAGTTCGGCTAACTTCTTATTAATGCCGAAAAAATCAGGATCAAAAAGCATGGTATCTTTTATTACGCCGCGAGCCTTAATATATAAAAGATCATTTTTAATCTGATCAGGTATATGCTCATCCAATTCCTCATCTGTAAAGAAAGTAGTGGTTTCCTCGCCTTTGCATAGCAGTTGCCATAAGGCCGAAATGGTTTCAGCACCCGGAAATCTACCCGCCATTCCAATCACTGCAATATCTCTATCGCCTGTTTGATGTTGATGATTTTTTTGGCGAACAGATTCCGATGATTTATTTAAATATTTTAAAACGCCCGCTATGGTGGGGTACTGATAAAGTTTTGTAATGGGCAATATAAATTTTTGCGCTGCAAGTGCAATAATCAGCTTTTGTGATAAAAGAGAGTCGCCGCCTAAGTCGAAAAAATTATCGTTTATGCCAACACGTTTTACCGCTAAAACCTCCTTCCATATGGATGAAATCCGCTTTTCCTGGTCGTTTTTGGGTGCTACATAAGGGTTTTGTAATAAATCAGAGTAATCTGGTATAATTAGAGCTTTCTTATCTATTTTGCCATTTACAGTAAGTGGCATTTGTGATAAATTTACCCATATTCTAGGGATCATAAACTCAGGCAATGCGCTGGCTAAATAATTTTCGGCAGCTATTTTATTGAAACCCGGTTTGCCTACTATAAAGGCAACCAATTGTTTTTCGCTGCTGCTATTGATCTTAACCACGCATTGCTTAACATAGGGTATATCTAGTAGTACATTTTCAATCTCACCAAGCTCCACACGATAACCTCTGATTTTTACCTGGTCGTCAATTCTTCCAAGGTATTCTATGTTTCCATCCTCCAACCATCTGCCCATATCTCCAGTTCTATAAAGACGTGTTTGGTGAATAGAAGGCGCACTTGTAAAGTTTACATCGGTTAATTTCTGATTATTTAAATAACCCTTTGCCAAATGATTACCGCCTAAGTAAATTTCTCCTTTGGAGCCAGTGGTTACTAATTCTTTTGCTTCATCTAGAATAAAAACTGTAGTTCCTTTTAAAGGTTTACCAATGGGTAACGATGGCGAGTAAATGGTGTTATTAGCATCGCATTTAAGCGCAGTTGCGGTTACAGTGCCTTCTGTTGGTCCGTAAACGTTGTAAAACGTCCCTGAGAACTGCCATTTTAAGTATAGTGATATTGGGCAAACATCCCCACCAACAATGATCCTTTTTAAATTTTTAAATTTAACTGGGTTTAAGTTTTCCAGAAAGCCTGGTGTAACATCCAGATGATTTATTTTTTGAGCGGTTACATAATTTGTAAACTTTTCAGTATCCAACAATAAATCTTCTGATAATAGTATTAAACATGCGCCTGTGCTTAATGCCAGAAATATTTGTTCAACTGAGGCATCAAAGGCAAAACTCGAAAAAAGAAGAATTCTATCTGTTGCTTCTACACCATAGTATTTGCCCTGTTCGGCAATAAAATTATTTACAGCGGCATGCGTAATCTCAACCCCTTTTGGTTTTCCGGTAGAACCTGAAGTATAAATAATATACGCAGTATCTTGTCCCTGAATAGTAACAGAAGGTAAATCGGTATTTTGGATTGCAATCATTGCTGCATCGTGCTTCAAACAAATGATTGATGCGTTTAACTCATAAGTATTTTGATGAGCAGCAATAATAAACGATGCGCTTATGTCATTCAATATATAATTTATTCGCTCTTTTGGGTAAGCAGGATCAATTGGCACATAACTGGCGCCACATTTTAACGTCGCTACAATGGCAACTATCATTTCAAAAGAACGTTCCAAGATTATTGGAACATATGAATTAGATTTTACACCCTGTAAAATTAGATAGTTGGCAAGCTGATTTGATTGTAAATCAAGTTCCTGATAACTGATAGATTTATTATAATATGTTACAGCAATACGATCGGGATTTACATAGACTTGACTGGCGAGGAGCGCATTAAGGGTATTAGTATTCATACAAAATTTAGATTATCGTTAATATTTCTTATTGTCAGAAAAAATATAAACAGCTGTTTAATAGCAATATATAGCGATTTTTTTCATTTGTTTTTTACTCACTAAAGTACCCTAATAATCATATCAATGAAATAGTGCAAAAGGGCTATTAGTCATTAAGCAATACTTATAGAAATTACAGTTTAGCGCTTAAGGAATATTATGTGTTGGACCAGTCGATCTTTTATTAAGGAGATTGAAATATTATCCAAATACTTGGCAGGTTGGATATATTAAATGCATCTGATTGCAAACCATATTTAGTGAAATGGCTATATCAGTCAAACTAATTGTGATGTAGTATGAGGTATTTCAGCTACTTTCTTTTTGAGCGTTCCCAAGCGGCACTTTGGTTTTTATTGATATACCTGAATAGGCCGGCGATAACTGCATAGTTCATTACACAGAAATAATAGGGAACAAAGAAAGATTTTATTTTGATGTTTTTTTGCTCAAATAGGAGGCCGATATAGCTGCAAACATAAAAAAGAATTTGACCAAGCAATAAAATCGTGTAAATTTTAGGATGATTGCCTGCTACAATAAAAATATTTAAAATGAAGGCAACAATTAGCATAAAGGGCGTAATTGTCCAGCGGAGTACCCGATGAGAAATGTATTGAAAAGTAAGCAGCGGATTGCGAAAAGGGTTAGCTGCCTTTTTTAGTCTTAAAATAGATTGGATCCCTCCAGCTGCTATTCTGATCTTCCGTTTGAGTTCCTCCTTTGTATTTGCCGATGCTGTTTCTGATGCATAGGCATTTGGTTCATAGGCAATAATGTAGCCTTGTTCAGCTATTCTCATAGCGATCATGTGGTCGTCAATAATGGTATCAGATTCTACAGGTTGGTATAACGATGCTCTGATGCTGAACAATTCTCCAGCTGCCCCAACGTTAGAATAAAGTTCGTAATCCCATGTTTTAAGTTTCGATTCGTACTTCCAATAAAAACCTTCTCCGGCCGAACTGGCATCTGCCTGTTTCTCTACCAGAATTCGCTTCTCGCCGGCAACTGCACCAACCTTTTCATTTTGATAATGTTTTACCAGTTGTTTCACCGCTTCGCGGTTCAAAAAGGTGTTTGCATCTGAAAATATTATAATTTCCCCTTCAACATAAGGCATTGCCCTTTTTATAGCGGCCATTTTTCCATTCCGATCCCCATTGTTTAAAGAAGTAATTTCTTTATAAGGAAGAATACGTTCTAATGTGCGGTCTGTAGATCCATCGGTTATAAAAATAATTTGGAAAAGTGCTGATGGGTAATCGAGTAGAAGTGTATTTTTTATCTTCTCAACAATCAGGTCTTCCTCATTCCAGGCTGCAACCAAAAGGGTTACTTTTGGCAACTGTTTTGGTTGCATAAATACTTTTGATTTCACAAATAATCTCTTTATTCTGGTTAAGGTATATAGTACCATTCCATATCCTAAAAAAGTATAAAATACAATGGCCAATGCCATCCAAAATAAAACAATCATAAAGAAATAATAAAATGTTTAGTGGCTATAGCAATTGGGGCGCAGATTTTCTCCATTATTCATTAACGATTAAATCGACCCCCTGCTATGTTTTGGGTTGGTTAAGTGCCAAAAGATGGCTTTGCGCAAGTAAGGAATTAAATCAGTGCGCTGCTCTTTCACATATTTAAAAATTTGTTTTGGAGTAGCGATGCAAATAAAATACAGGCCAAAAAGCATGGTATTTACTAAGGTTGTATTTCTTCTGATAAACAAAATTCTGTTACGCGTTGTAAAGTATGTTTTTAAGGCACTCTCACGCCCAACACTCATTGATTCCTTATGAAAAATATGGGTTTTTCCGGTAAACCAAATTTTCTTTCCTGCTTTCTTGAACATTTCGCACCAATCAAGTTCCTCGTAATACAAAAAATAAACTTCAGGCATCATGCCAATTTTAACAATGTCTGCCCTTCTACACATCATTGCAGCACCATGGCAAAATGCAGTTTCATTGCTTGCTGCCGAAAATTGCCCGGTGTTTTGTGCGTATAAACCATTTGTTTTGTTTCTGCAAGTAATATAGTTCATCGGTGTGAAACCAGCGTATTGAATGGTTTCGGGCTGATCATAATACAGAATAAGGGGAGAGATGATCCCAATTTGAGAATTGGCCTCCATTTCTTTTATGAGTATATCAACCATGCCATCAATTACTTCGGTATCATTGTTGAGCATTAAAATGTAATCGCCCTGTGCAAATTTTAAGCCTAAGTTATTCCCGCCCGCAAAGCCTAAATTAATTTCCGATCGAACGTAAATTAAATTTGGGAAACATGCTTTAAAGTCTTCGCCATGGTCATCAACACTGGCATTATCAACAATAATAACCTCCAATTTATCCAGGTTGAGATTTCGCTTAATAGATTCCAAAAAGTCTAATGTTACTTTGGGCTGATTATAATTTACCGAGATAATGGATGTTAAACTCATTTCTGCAAAGCTACTAAATAGGTTGGCTGTTAACCATAGTCTTTTAGGGTAGTAAATCCTTTGGGGTATTCGAATGAACGATCACGCTTTGCTATATTCATCCGACGACTAAAAAAAACATTCTATATCTTTATAGCTTATAGTAGAATTATGTACCTAGAAAAGCAAATCGTGGTGATTGGTTTAGGCTATGTTGGATTGCCTTTAGCCATTGAGTTTGCGAAAAAATATCCTGTTGTTGGTTATGATAATAATCCTAAACGTGTTGAAGCCTTAAATGATTTATATGATGGAACCAATGAAGCCAACCTGCTTGATCTTGATTTTGTTCTTCGTTCCAAAGGGTTAAAACTTAGTGCTGACATTCAGGATATTAAGAATGCTCAAATTTACATTGTAACTGTTCCTACCCCAATTGATCAATTAAAACAGCCAAATCTCGAGCCATTACTATCCGCAAGTAAAATGCTGTCAAAGGTTTTAAAAAAGGGTGATATTGTAATTTACGAATCAACAGTTTACCCGGGTTGTACAGAAGAAGATTGTGTTCCGGTATTGGAACAGTTTTCAGGCTTACAATACAATGTTGATTTTTTCTGTGGATATTCTCCCGAACGCATCAATCCTGGCGATAAGGTAAATACTTTAACAAGAATTAAAAAAGTCACCTCTGGCTCAACACCTGAAACTGCTGTTCTTATTAATAATTTGTATGCCTCCATCATCACTGCCGGAACCCATTTGGCACCCAGTATTAAAGTTGCCGAAGCTTCAAAGGCGATAGAAAATGCACAACGTGATGTAAATATTTCTTTCGTAAATGAGCTGGCCTTGATATTTGATAAAATGGGTATTGATACTACAGATGTTTTAGCTGCCGCTTCAACCAAGTGGAATTTTCTCAACTATAAACCTGGATTAGTGGGTGGGCACTGCATCGGTGTTGATCCTTACTATTTGGCGCATAAATCAGAGTCTTTGGGTTATAAGCCTGAGGTTATTCTTTCAGGAAGAAGAGTGAATGATAATATGGGCATGTTTGTAGCTAATAAGGTGATTAAAATGATGGTGGCAAAAAGTGGTATGATAAATAGTATGAAGGTGCTCATTTTAGGTTTTGCATTTAAGGAAAATTGTCCTGATACCAGAAACACCAAAGTGATTGACATCTACCGTGAACTTCGTGATTTTAATATCGATGTTGATGTGTGTGATCCTTGGGCAAACCAAAAAGCCGTTGAGCTAGAATATGGCATTGACTTGATTGCAAAAGATAACTTCCAAAAATACCATGCAGTTATCATAGCAGTAGCCCACCAGCAGTTTTTGGATATAGATTATGTTAAATTTAAACATGAGGGTGCCATCATTTTTGACACTAAATCTTTTATTGCTCGGGATCTGGTTGATGCGAGACTTTAAATATCTCTAAGGGTGGATTGGAAATAGGGATGGAAGATAAGGGGATAGAGAATAGGATGTTGATGGAGTTGTTGTTACCTAAACAAAGAAGCAACAATAAAATAATTTAAAACAAGATGAATTATTTGTTGCTTGTTTTCCTTGGTTTATCCTCAATTAATATGTTTACTAATAATGACATTCTAGGCATCTCGGCCGTTGTATTGTCTAATGTTATTGTTTATTTATCTTTCAGGCGATTTAAAAGAGAAAGAAAACTCGACGATCTCAAACGAATTAATTAGCATAAGATGTTAGTTTGAATTTTTAGGGCTGTTATCAATCAACTAAATTATTCTGTATGTTTGCAAATACGTTAGATAGTAGGCACAAGCAATCGAAATTATTTAGTCTTTTTAGAGATACCTTAATATGTTTAATTTCTTTACCAAACGAAATAAGATTACTGATATATCATGGCTGGGAATTGATATGCATTCGCATATTTTGCCAGGTATTGATGATGGCTCGCCTGATGTGTTTACTAGTTTAAGGTTCGTAAGAGCACTTCAAAACTTAGGTTTCTGTCATTCTATAGCCACTCCTCATATATTTAAAGAATTACATCCAAATAATTTCGAAACCATTGACAGAGCAAAGAGCGAATTGGATTTGGCAATTACCAATGCTGGGATAAATTTTAAATTGGAATCGGCCGCGGAATATATGATTGATCAAGATTTTAATCTTGAAGCTACAATCTGTTCACTGCAAAATAAATATCTTTTAATTGAAATGTCATACCTGAATGAAAGCCCAAACATCATCCAGCAAATTTTCAACGTGGGGATAAAAGGATATAAGCCTATTTTGGCCCATCCGGAACGGTATATTTTCTACTTTAAAGACCATTCGAAAGTTAAATTGTTTAAAGAAAAGGGCTGCTTGTTACAGTTAAATTTACTTTCTATAACCGGTTATTACGGTAAAGAAGTAAAGCAACTTGCCGATTACCTTCTTAAGGAAAATATGTACGATTTGGCTGGTACTGATTTACACCATGACAAGCATCTATCCACCCTTAGTAATGCTGTAGAATCAGGTAAGTTATATGAGTTGATCGGTCAGTATCCATTTAAGAACAAAGAAATTTTTGGTTAGGAAAGTCTCATTTTTGCTGGAACCATTCATTTTTCATTAAAATCTAGTTACTAAAAACTGAATGCTTTATATTGATTGGGAAAGCTTTGCAATGAAATAATTTTGTATTTTTGCTCGAATATTTGCATAATTAAAATGAAAAGATGTTTAACCCTGTTTAGCTTAATAAAGGTTATACCTTTTTTCATAAACTACCAAAAACACATGAAGTTTAAAAATCTAATCAAGGCCTTTCTCTTCTTCTCATTCCTTTTACTTTCTCATTCTATTTATGCTCAAACCAATTATGCAGATGTGAGGGTAGATGAATTGAGTGATGCAAAGATCAGGGAATTGATGCAACGTGCTGAATCCATTGGTTACAGTGATGCGCAATTAGAGCAATTGGCACTGGCACAGGGCATGAAGCAATCCGAAATTGAAAAGCTTAGGATGAGGGTAGAGAAAATCAGAAAACAGGATGGAACACAAAATAATAATTCTGAAGAAGATCCGACATTAACGAAGCCATTTACTGATCTCAATCGTTCGAGAGTAAATAGCTCGCAAAGCAAAATAGATTCATTAAAAAGGGTAAATTCAGTACTCTCTAGCAAAGCGCTAGCTAATACCATATCACCAAATCGGTTGAAAATTTTTGGGGAAGAACTTTTTGGCTTAAGTACTCAAACTTTTGAGCCAAATTTAAGGATGGCCACGCCAAAAAGTTATGTGGTTGGGCCAGATGATGAGTTATTGATTGATATTACTGGTGACAATGAAGTTAGTTATAAGTCAAAAGTAAGTCCTGATGGTAATATCAGGGTACAATATATTGGCCTCATTTCAGTAGCAGGATTAACTATAGAGCAGGCCACTTCAAAGATAAAATCAACACTTTCTACCACCTATCCTGCCTTAAGATCCGGCCGTACTGCTGTTTCCATTACGCTCGGCAATATCAGAAGCATTACCGTTACGATAGTTGGCGAGGCTGTTAAACCCGGTTCGTATACCGTATCTTCCCTGGCATCATTATTCAATATTTTAAGTACTGCTGGTGGTCCGAATGTGAATGGAACTTACCGCAATATTCAAATTGTTAGGGGAAATAAAGTAATCAATACAATTGATATTTATGATTTTTTAATGAATGGTATTCAAAAAGGCAATATTAGGCTTCAAGATCAGGATGTCATTAATATACCGGTTTACAATACCCGTATCGAATTATCTGGTGAAGTAAAAAGGCCTGCGTTTTTTGAGATTAAAGAGAATGAAACATTAGCCGATGCCTTACGTTTTGCAGGAGGTTTTTCGAGCAATGCTTATTCTGCACAAATAAAGGTTTTACAAAATACAAACCGGGAAAGAAAAATTATGGATGTGACAGAAGCGGAATTTTCTACTTATAAGCCACAAAATGGAGATAAGTTTATCGTGGAAAGGATCTTGGATCGCTTTGCAAACCGTGTAGAGATTTCTGGCGCAGTTTTTCGCCCCGGGCAATATGAACTGGATGATCAGCTTACATTAAAAAGTTTAATCCAAAAGGCTGATGGAGTTAAGGAAGATGCATTCCTCAACCGAGGATATATTTCCCGCTTAAATACAGATAATAGTATGGCGTTGGTTTCATTTGATTTAGCTAAAATATTGGCTGGAACAGAACCAGATATTAAACTGCAACGTGAAGATAAAGTGGTGATTAAATCCATTTTTGAATTGCGTGAAGATTTTAAAGTGACAGTTCAGGGTGAAGTAAGGCAACCGGGGACTTTTGCCTATGCCGATGGCATGAATCTGGAAGCATTGATTCAGATGTCGGGCGGATTTAGAGAAGGTGCTACACCAAATCGCATCGAGATTTCTAGGCGGATCAAAAATAGTGATGCAACCTCTGCATCTGCCCAAACCGCTGAAGTTTTCTCTGTTAATGTAGATCCGGATTTAAAAATTCAGCAAAATGGTTTTACCTTAAAACCATTTGATATCGTTTCCATTCGCAGTTCAGAAAGTTATCATATTCAAAGACAAATTAAAATTGAAGGCGAAGTATTGTATCCAGGTGTTTACACCATTATAAAAAAAGATGAGCGGATTTCTGATATTATCAAAAGAGCTGGCGGATTAAGTCCATTGGCTTATGTGGAAGGTGCTTCTTTAAGACGAAATGGAAAAGGCGATTTGAGAATGGATAGCTTGGAAACTTTAAGAGAAGACCGTGAAAAGCTTTTAAATCTGCAGCGTTTAAAACAATCAGGTGCCCGGGATACCACGAGTTTGGATAAAGATCTTCAAATATTAAGAAGTGATTTGGTGGGTATCGATCTTAAAAAAATCATGGAAAAACCACTGTCCAGATACGATTTAATTGTTGAGAATGAAGATGTGATCCGCGTTCCAAAGGAGCTTCAAACCATTCGTGTTACAGGCGAAGTATTAAAGCCCAACAGCATTGTTTACACTAAAGGAAAAAGTTTTACCGGATATATTAGCGGTTCTGGTGGTTTCAGTTATAATGCATATAAAAAGGGTGCTTTTATTGTCTACTCCAATGGTTCCGTAGCGGCCAATCGGAAGTTTCTGTTTTTTAATAACTTTCCACAGGTAAAACCGGGTTCAGAAATATTTGTTCCAAAACGGGCAGAGAGAGAAAAATTAAATGCCACTGCATTTATTGGCATATCAACAGCTGTTGCATCATTGGCTGCAATTATTGTAACCTTACTGCGATAAAATATGGCTGAAACTGTAAACAGGGAAATTACCTTAAAAGAATTGGCGGTAAAACTTACCGAATGGCTATCATACCTCAAATCGAAGTGGCTGATCATTGTTTTAGGTTGTGCCGTGGGTGTTGGGTTAGGATATTTTTATGCATCTTATAAAAAACCTAAATACGTGGCAGTAAGTACTTTTGCATTGGAAGATGCAAGTGGTGGCAGTGGCCTTGGCCAAATGGCTGGATTAGCATCTATGGTTGGGATAGATATTGGTGCCGGTGGAACAGGTGGGGTATTTCAAGGCGATAACTTAATTGAATTATATAAATCAAGAACTATGGTTCAAAAAGCCTTGTTAACAGAAATGGATTTTCAGGGCAAAAAGCAATTGATTTTGGAACGTTATCTGGATTTCAACAATTTAAAACAAAAATGGTCTACTGAACTGGCTTTAAATAGGGTTGATTTCCAATCTGGTAAAGATCTCCATTTAACAAGGACTCAGGATAGCATTATTGGTGAGGTGGTAAAAGCAATTGGTATTAACAATCTGGTAGTCACTAAACCAGATAAAAAACTGAGTATTTTGAAGGTGCAAGTTACCTCAAAAGATGAGTTATTTTCAAAGGCTTTTAATGATCAAATTGTAAAAAATGTAAATGAATTCTATGTATCGACGAAAACTAAAAAGTCAATGCAAAATATTGCTGTATTACAACATCAAACGGATTCAGTAAAACGCGAGCTCAACCGGGCTCTAAGTGGAATGGCAAGTTTAACAGACGCCAATCCTAACGCCAATCCCGCCAGGCAAATATTAAAAGTTCCTTCTCAAAAAAAACAGGTTGATGCCCAGGCCAATACCGCAATACTTACAGAATTGGTTAAGAATTTGGAAATGTCTAAGCTTTCACAACAAAAGGAAATGCCTTTAATCCAAATGATTGATGCTCCGGTATTCCCCCTAAACAAAATATCAACAACTAAAATACAAGGAATGGTTGCAGGATTTTTTATTGCATGTTTTTCAATGTCCGTTTTTCTTTTGGTAAGAAGAGGTTTCTTATCTATGATCAGATAATAAATGTCGGGATTAAAGAAAAATATTGCCTTTAATACGCTTTTATCTATTTCTCAAATATTATTTCCTTTGGTTACCTTTCCTTATGCATCAAGGATATTGGGACCAGAGGGTATGGGGGCAATTAATTTCGCCGATAATATCATCACCTACTTTCTTATTTTTTCTGCTTTGGGTATACCGCTTTATGGCGTTAGGGAAATTGCTAAAGTAAAGCACGATCAGATTGCATTGGGGCGTGTGTTTTCAGAGCTGATACTGATTCACTTGCTTACGTCTATTCTCTCAGTTGTTATTTTATTGATTATAACTTTCTCAAGTGATAGATTGATGGAAAATATTGAACTCTACAAAATAGGGATGACTATTTTGCTGGGTAATGTTTTTATCGCTGAGTGGTTTTTTCAGGGTATCGAAAAGTTTAAATACATTGCTATAAGAACTGTCAGTATCCGATTATTTACCATTGTGCTTCTTTTTACATTAATTCATGCTGTATCAGATCTAAATACATATTATGCCTTAAATCTTGTGGCTACTTTACTGGCTGCTGTAGCAAATATGTATTCTGTAAGCAAGATGGTTAAAATATCTTTCAAAGACCTGTCGTTGAAACATCATCTAAGGCCGCTTCTTATCATTTTTTCCAATAGCATTATAACCACAATCTATCTTGTTTTTGATACCATCATTCTTGGTTTTTTAACCAGTAATGTCTACGTTGGGTATTATTCTGCCTCCATGCGAATAAGTAAATTAAGTTTAGTTATTATAGGTGTACTTTCGGCCGTATTATTACCCAGGCTAACCATTGCATTTAAAGAGAAAAATTGGGAAGAGGCAAGGTCGTTACTCAATAAATCAATAAATTTTGTTGTTTTTTTTAGTATTCCTTTCGCTATTGGAACCTATTGCCTGGCAGAAGAGATCATACGCTTATTTGCAGGGCAAAAATATTTGGCAGCAGTGAGTTCGTTGCAGATCCTAAGCTTTATTGTAATTTTTGTTGGAATTTCTCAGGTATTTGCAAATGAGATTTTATTGCCACTCCACCAGGAAACAAAAATTCTTTATGCCTCCCTTTTTGGAGTAGTGATAAGTTTGGGGCTAAATTTTTTGCTTATCCCTCACTTTAAACAAAATGGTGCTGCTATTAGTTCACTTGCTACTGAATTAACAGTGTTTGGTATTTTATTCGTTTATTCTTTCAAGCTTTTTAAAATAACATTTCCTTATTTCGCAATACTTCAGGCCATAGCCACTTCAGGCCTGTTTTTTTTAGTGAAATGGCTAGTGTTAAAAATAACGGTTATTCCCCTTGTAGTTATCGTACTTACTGTTTTTTTCTCTGGTATTATATATCTTTTTATTCAACTTTTCATATGGAAGAATAAAAATGTTTTGGATGTATTAGGGGGGATTGGTCCTTTAAAGTTTTTGCAAAAAATAGGATGAAGGCGTGTGTAATAATTCCGGTTTACCAGGATCAGATGAATGTATTCGAGCAGATTTCACTGGATCAATGCCTTAGTGTATTAAAGGCACACGATATTTACTTTGTTATCCCAAGAAAATTAGAGAAGTCATTTCAAAGAAAACAAGAAGTTTTGAAGAGTGAAGTACGTTATAAAACGTTTGACAATCATTTTTTTGCAGATATCCCTGGCTATAACTATCTTATGAAGTCCGACGGATTTTATAAACGTTTTCTTGAATATGATTTTATGCTCATCCATCAGTTGGATGCCTTTGTTTTCCGCGACGATTTAAATTATTGGTGTGCGCAAGGTTACGATTTTATCGGTGCACCACTTTTTGAAGGGCATGATAATGCTGAAATGTCATCAACATTAGTAGGTCAAGGTAACGGCGGCTTCAGCTTGAGAAATATCAGAACGTGCTATAAAATTGTTTCTCAATTTAAAAGACTAAATTTCATACGTAAATTCGACTATTTTGCTCCAAATGCTATGATACGGGCTTTCAGATACCTTAAGCATCAGATAATATATAATTTTTCGGGATACCCTTTACAGCCCATAATTAATGAAGATCTATTTTGGGCGGAGGTTATCCCGCAAAATTTCCCCGAGTTTACTGTTCCGGATCCTTTGACGGCAATGAAATTTAGCTTTGAAGTTAATGCTGGAATTCTCTATCAAATGAACAATAATGAATTACCCTTTGGCTGTCATGCCTGGTGGAAATATGATTTGCCGTTTTGGAAAGATCATATTCAAAAATTAGGATATAACATTTAATGGATTTATGTTAAATTCGGCAATGATTGACAAAGTGAGTGATAAACTCTTTTTCAAATTATTACAAACTAATGTGCACCAGTATAGTGGTGATTGTATAGATGAGTTTTATCAATACCTTATAAGTAAATATCCGGATAATGTTTTTATTAAAGATGTGGGATGGCTGAAGTTTAAAGTATTGTGGATCGGTATTTTTAGACGATTGCTTCGATATTTTAAACCGAGGATTTTGCTTCCTATCAATAAAAAAATAAACTTTAGTGCACAGATTGGCCCTGATCTGAAAATGTGTATACCTGACTTTTTCTTAGCCAGGCAAAACTATATATATATGTTTGATGCCTGGCCAAGGTTTCATCATGAATTGGGGGAAATGTTTGATTTGATGAATGTTAAGACAGTGTTTTTTTCGTCAAGAGATGTAACTTACCACTACCAGAAAAATACCGATTCTATATGTAAGGCATATTGGGTGCCAGAAGGTATCAATGCCACTGAATATCACTATCTACCCTATACTGATAAAACTATTGATGTGCTGGAGTTTGGAAGGACTTATAAAAGCTATCATGATATTATTGTAGGGCCATTGGCTGAGGCGCGGAAACAGCATCTGTTTACAACTGCAGATAAACGTATATTATTTGAAACCAAGTTAGAGTTCAAGAATGCTTTATCGAAAACAAAGATTTGCATATGCGTTCCATCTAACATTACACACCCTGAAAGGGCAGAGAATATTTCAACTATGACTCTTCGCTATCTCCAGTGTATGGCTAGTAAATGTTTAATTGTTGGTATTATGCCCCCAGAAATGAATGAATTATTTGACTATATGCCCATGATTGAAATTGATAGCGAAAATCCTGGCTTACAAATTATGGACATCCTTACAAATTACGAAAGTTACCATCACATTATAGAGCGGAATTATCAAATTGTAAATGAAAAACACCAATGGCTAAACCGATGGAAGTTTATAGAAGAGATCATTAAAAAAGAAATATAATTATGGATGTATCCATCATCATTGTTAATTATAATACAACGGCATTAACCCTGCAATGTGTCAATTCCATCATTGAGCATACTAAAAACCTTGATTATGAAATTATTGTTGTTGATAATGCATCGATGGATAAAACGATTTATGGCCTTAAACAGAAATTTCCTGATGTACATTTATTATTGAATAAAAATAATGAAGGATTTGGTCGTGCCAACAATTTAGCTATGGAAATGGCTAAAGGTGAATTTGTTTTTCTTCTTAATTCGGATGCCTATTTAATTTCAAATGCGGTTGAGCAGTTTTTAATTTTTATGAGAAATCCTAATCATCAAAAATATGGCGTGTGCGGTGGTGAACTTTTAACTGGCGATGATCGAGAAACTGTATCTTTTGGAAATTTCCCAAACTTATTTGGAATATTTTCTATGTTTGGTTTATACCTTTTCTTTAGGGAAAAATATCAACAAAAGTACCTTCTTGGCGTAGTTAACTATAATGATCATATCAAAGAAGTTGATTTTATTTCGGGGGCAGCTATGTTTATTAGAAAAAGTGCAATAGAACTTGTAGGGCCTTTCGATCCGGATTTCTTTCTGTACTTCGAAGAAACAGAATTATCATTCAGAATTGCTAAAACAGGTTTAAAAAGCATTATTTTGCCTTACATAAAGATTATTCATCTGGAAGGCGGCTCGCAGATTAGCAGCAAGTTCAATTATATCCGTTACCAAAATTTTGCGGTAAGCCGTCAATTATTTTATCAAAAATCTCATAGTAAATTTTATGCTGTAGTAGCAAAGCATTTACATCTATTACATACACTGTTATTTTCGCTTTTAGGTAGGGAGAAAGGAAACATGTGGAAAAAAATAAAGATCATTTTCAATTCATAGTATGGCATACAACGCTAAACAGTTGCCCCTAGTTAGCATAATCATCCCTACATATAACTATGCACACTTCATCACTGAAACACTAACCAGTGTCTTGGATCAAACTTATCAAAACTGGGAATGCATTATCATTGATGATGAATCCGGGGATGATACCACCCTGATCGTGAATAACTTCATTTCTGCCCATCCAGGCTATAAATTTAATTACCATCGTGTAGAGAATGGTGGTACTTCTATGGCCAAAAATATTGGGATAAAGTTATCACAGGGCGATTTTATTCAGTTTCTGGATGCTGATGATTTATTGAGTAGGCACAAAATTGCTGTTCAAGTTAATGCTGCTATTCAATATTCGGTCAATATTGTATTTTCCAAATCCCTATTTTTTAAAGGTTCAGCAATCACTCCTCAAATTATAGAAAAATATCCTGAAAACTTTTTGGCTAGCAAAAGCTTAGCAGAAACTGAATTGTCTATTCGCATCATCCAAAACAACGTTTTAACCATCAGTAGCCCTTTGATTAAGCGATATTTGGTTCTGGCAGCCGGCATGTTCGATTCTGATTTGCGAAATAATGAAGATTGGTTGTTTTGGTTTAAAATTGCTCAAATACATCCACATTTTATTTATGATGGCGATGATAAATCATTTGTACTAATCCGGATACATGATCATAGCGCAATGAACAACCAACAAAATATGTTTAGAGGAGAGCTTGCGGTTAGAAATTATATGCATGAGGCACTTGCCAATAAAGAAAAAAGTATTGAAACTAAAAGTTTGATCCAATTAAATTTGGATCTCCTTGCGCTTCACCACCTTCGGTCAGTGAATATTTCTAAGGGCTTAAGCCATATTTTAAGTAGTTTTGTGAAAAATCCAGTTCATTCACTTCCGCTTTTGGCTAAAGGCGTTATAAAGCTTGGAACTCGATTTTATAAAAGTATCAGTTAAATGATTGGTAAACCATATATATTAATCCTACTTATTTGCGTATTAATTTTTTTTGATGCCTTTCTGATGATTAGGTACTTATCATGGGGCTGTACTCAAGAACAGATTATTCCCTTCACAGCATTTTTAATCATTGCTGAAAGTATTACAGTTTTTTCTATCCTGCGCTTTAATCAGATCATTAATCCATTTACTATATATAGTGTATTTATTTACATTGCCGGGTTTTCATTCCTTATGATTTCAGATCGGCAAATAGGATATGATTTGCGGTTTATGCTGATTATCATATTAAGCATCACCTGCTTCATTACTGGCGGATTAGTGGCCATGAAAACATACAAATTCAGTTTTAAGAGCTATATTTTGCCCTTAAGCCCTCGAATCAGTTTGGCATTTTTACTTGTGTTATTTGTTGCAGGAATAGGTGTCTTTCTGATAGAGGTAAGGCAATTGGGCTATCTTCCGATACTAAGTCTAGGGAATGCGGAGATGTATCAGGAATTAAATGAAAATGAAGTAACTGCATTACATAATTTCATTGTTTTAAATTCTGTATTGCCTGCAATGTTTTATATTCTGTTTAAAAGGAAAACAATTCGTTTTTGGCAATTTCTATTGCTTAGTCTGGTGTGTTGTTTTATTATTTTCAACTTTTTTAGCAGGCAGATCATTGTATTGTTTTTCTTCTCTATGTTAGTGGCTTATAGTTATTATAAAACTATTCCAATGTTTAGGTTACTCTCAATCGGAACAGCCTGCGTGTTGGTATTCATTGTCTTAGGGAAACTAAGGGGTAGTGGTACAGAAGCTGCAAATTCTATGACGGTCAATGATTTCTTAAAAGACTACGGAGACATTACCAAACCTACCAATATTATTGAGACCTATCTTTCACTTTATGGTGCTGTAAATCTGTCTACTGGCAATCTTATTGTACACGAATCTCAACGTGATGGTTACATTAGTTATGGTGTATATACAGCCAGACCGTTGATTACGCTTTTGCCAATCAATAAAGCAGCAATTTATCCTTTACAATATAGCTCTTATACCCGTCTTGGCACATATCTTGTCGATCCTTTTTTGGATTTCAGGTGGGTAGGAGTGATCTGCATGAATTTTCTTTACGGATTATTTGCAATGAACTCCTTTAAAAATTATGTGTCAAAAAATGGAGAATATTATATTGTAGAGTGGTCGCTATTTATCTTTTGTATTTTTATGTGTGCCTTTACCAATTTTTTCCATATGTTTTTTGTAGCCTTTTTCTTTATTGTAAATCGCATTGCCATTAAATAGCATGGAAGAAAAAATTGTATTAACCATTTTAATGGCTACCTATAATGGCGATGCTTTTCTGGAGAAGCAATTAAAAAGTATAATAAATCAAAGCTATACTGCATGGGAATTAATGATCAGGGATGATGGATCAGATGATGATACTTTAGCGATTATTGAAAATTATTGTCAAAAAGATAACCGGATAAAATTGCTTAATTATGGAGATGTTTATGGTTCGGCCTGTCGCAATTTTTCACAACTTTTTGACTGGGCATACAAGCATCATCGAAACTATATTTTGTTTGCCGATCAGGATGACATTTGGCTAATTCATAAATTGGAACGTTCGTTAGCAGTCATGCTCAAAGAAGAACAATTGTATGGAGCATCTACCCCATTACTTTTGTATTCCAATTTAAGTTTTGTTGATGAAAATGACCAACGCATTCCGGTTACATTACCTTTGCCTAAAACCTTGGATTTGCCTGTTTTACTTAATGAAAACTATGCCTGGGGTTGCACCATCATAATTAATCTAGCGGCGATAAAGAAAATACAGCATATACCCATTTCATCTATAAATCACGATTATTATATAGCAATGGTGGTGGCTGCCTTTGGCAAAAATATATTGCTAAATGAACACCACATTCTATACCGGCAACATCAAAAAAACGTAAGTGGCAATGTAAACAAAATGACTTTTTTGAGTCGTTTCAATCGTTATTTTAACAATAGCAAAACCATGCTTCAACCTCTTCTTGATAATTATATGCTCGTGAACTCGTTCTATAAAATATATAAAAACGACTTAACTGCTTACCAGGTAAAAATGATTGGTGATTTTCTTGGAAGTTATAGGATTGGATTTTGGCCACTGCTTAGCAGTATGTTTAAACATCGAATTTTTAAGATCGGCTTAGGAAAAAATCTGATGTATATCTATACGCTGTATTTGTTACGGGATAAAGTGATGAAAAAAATTGAAGAAGGAGGTTCGTGTGAAAATTCATTATGATAACATCATCTATAGCTTGCAAAAAGCTGGTGGCATTTCTTCTTATTGGTCTGCATTGATTTCTCGTTTTTTAAGAGATAAGACTGATATCAATTTTACCGAAAACCCCAACGAAAATATATCGAGAAGGGAATTACAAATTCCTATAGATTTAATTACTCCATCCTCATCAAAACGAATATTGGTCGATCGCTTTAAAAAAATCGCCCTTAAACAGCAAATTGAACCCTTTATCTTTCATTCCAGTTATAATCGATCAACCAGTAATTCAAAAGCCAAATCTGTCATTACCATTCATGATTTTGTTCACGAAAAGTATTATGGTGGTTTAAGGAGGTACCTGCATGTATTGCAAAAAAATAAGGCCATTGAAAATGCAAAGAAGATTATTGTTGTATCTGAAAATACCAAGCAAGATCTATTATATTTTCATCCATATTTAAACGAAAATCAGATCCATGTAGTTTATAACGGGGTTTCAGATGATTTTTTTCCTATTCAAAAGAGACTTTCCTCCAATAAACCATATCTTGTTTTCATAGGATCGAGGGCATATTATAAAAATTTTAATTTTGCAGTCGATGTTTTGCAAGCTTTGCCTGATTTTGATTTCCATATCGTAGGCATAGCACTTTCAAAATCCGAACAAAGAATGCTCAAGGAAAAGATTCCTGGGCGCTGGAAAGTATTCACACACATTCATAATCATGAATTAAATATTATTTACAATCAAGCTTTTGCCCTGTTTTATCCTTCCTCTTACGAAGGATTTGGAATACCTTTGCTTGAAGTGATGAAAACAGGGATACCATTTGTGGCTTTAAGGCAGTCGTCTATACCAGAAGTTGCCGGGGAGGCAGGCATATTGGTTGAAGATCTGGATGTGGATTCATTTAAAAATGCTATTTTAAGTATCAATGGCCATGAAGATCTCTTAAGCGCTAAAGGCATAGTACAATCAAATCAGTTTTCATGGGAGAAATGTTATCAGGAAACCTTAGCTATTTATAAAGACTTATCATTATGAAAATATCCATTATAACGGTTGTTTTTAATAATGTTCATACCATTAAAACAGCTATAGAGTCTGTGCTATGCCAACAATACCCAAATATTGAATATATTATTATTGATGGAGGATCAACAGACGGAACCCTCGAGGTGATACAAGGTTATCACGCTGAGATCCATCAAGTGCTTTCTGAAAAGGACAAAGGTATTTATGATGCCATGAATAAGGGTATTTCCCATTGTACTGGTGAAGTAATTGGTATACTTAATTCTGATGATGTTTATGAAAATAGTGCGGTGATCCAAACGGTAATGGACGCCTTTCTTGACGATCAGGAATTGGGGATGGTATACGGAGATTTGGTATATGTAAAAAATGATGATCTTTCCCAAGTAGTGCGTAAGTGGTCTTCAGAAAACTATTACGATCATTTCTTTGAAGATGGGAATGTACCACCTCATCCGTCTTTATTTATCAAGAGCGAAGTCTATCAAAAGGTTGGAGTGTTTAATCTGAACATGCGTTTAGCGGCAGATTATGAATTTATGCTCCGTCTATTTAAACTTTATAGGTTCAAAAGTAGATACATCAATATTCTTTTGGTAAGAATGCGATTAGGCGGTGCAACGAATGTTAGTTTGAAAAACATCATTAACGGTAATTTGGAAATACTTTCCGCATGGAAACAAAATCATTTAAAAGTACCATTATCATTAATGCCTAAGAGAATTTTGAAAAGATTAACACAGTTTATCAAATGAGGCTAATTTTAACTGGTGCTAATGGTTTTTTGGGCAAAGTGATTTCTAATTATTTTGCCAGGCATGAATTAATCAAGATTGGGCGATCGATGGGTGATGTGGTTGTTAATCTGGCCGATGAAATTCCAGTTTTGCCAATAAGTGATTTGGTCATACATACCGCTGGAAAGGCACATTTAGTACCTGCAACGGATCAGGAGAAGGCTGATTTTTACCGAGTAAATGTAACAGGAACCGCAAATCTACTTTCTGGACTGATGCGTTCTGGCTTACCCAAATATTTTGTGTTTATTAGCTCTGTTTCTGTTTATGGGCTGGAGAAGGGAGAGCTGATCAATGAGCAATATCCGCTTTCTGCAGTAGATGCTTATGGTAAAAGTAAAATTGAAGCAGAGGCTCTGGTAGTTGAATGGTGTAAGCAACATGAGGTAGTTTGCACCATTCTACGCCTACCTTTGTTGGCAGGTCGAAATCCTCCAGGTAATCTTGGTGCAATGGTTAAAGCTATAACAAATGGTTACTATTTTAACATTGATAAAGGCGAAGCCCAAAAAAGTATGGTGATGGTAGATGATGTAGCTGCATTTATAAGCGATGTGCATAAAATTGGAGGAATTTACAATCTAACTGATGGCTTTCATCCGAGCTTTAAAGCATTATCGTTATCCATTACAAGACAATTAAATAAAAGAAGTTCGTTAAGTTTGCCTTTTTTAATTGTAAAAGCACTTGCTTTAGTTGGCGATATTTTTGGGGAGGAATTTCCGGTTACTAGCAAAAAACTTTATAAAATGACTCAGACTTTAACCTTTTCCGATCAACGAGCAAGAAATAACATCGGCTGGAATCCTAAATCTGTTGTCGATAATTTTAGTATATGATATATATTCCAATCATTTTTTTTACTATCTTACTGTTTGGAATCATGTACCTGTACCTTCAAATTGCAAATAGATACAATATTATCGACGAACCCAATAAAAGAAGCTCACACGCTGTCTATACCATAAGAGGCGGGGGCATCATCTTTCCAATTGGCATGTTGTTGGAATTTATTTTTTCCGGCTATCAATATGGATGGTTTATCGTTGGTTTGATGTTCATAAGTGCCATTAGTTTTTTAGACGATTTAAAAAATCAGGATTTGAAGCTGCGCTTCTCTATCCATTTATTAGCGGTATCTCTACTATTTTATCAATTGGATTTCTATGTGTTTCCTTGGTATATTGTTTTAATGTCATTAATTTTTGTGATTGGTGGAATTAATGCCATTAATTTTATGGATGGCATTAATGGGATAACTGGTAGTTACAGTTTGATCACGTTACTTTCCTTATTATACATCAATATTGAATATATTCAGTTTATTAATCATATGATCATCATTGCGACAATTACTGCTGTATTGGTATTCAATTTTTTCAATTTCAGAAGAATTGCACGTTGCTTCGCTGGTGATGTGGGTAGTGTGAGCATCGCTTTCATCTTATTGTTTTTCATTCTTAAACTAATTACTATGACGGGCAACCTTAATTATATTTTGTTGCTTTTAGTTTATGGATTGGATGTGGTTACAACCATATTTTTTAGAATTTTAAGGAAGGAAAATATTTTTGAGGCCCATCGTTCTCATTTTTATCAATTTTTGGTGAATGAGAAAAGTATTCCGCATTTAAAAGTCAGTTTTATCTATGGTGCAGTACAAATGGCTGTAAACCTTTGCCTAATTTTACTCCCAATCAATAAAATATCCTATCTTGCACTAATTTTAACAACTACGAGTATGTTTTTTGTCGCATACCGCCTATTCGTCCAAGGTAAAAGAAGCTTGTTAGAAGGAGTACATATAAGCGATAAGTGAAAATATGGTGTTCAGTAAAATTAATATACTTCCTCAATGGGTTACCAATACTTTATGACCATTCCTGAAGCCTTCCGCTTGGTGTTAAAAGCTGGTAATGTGGGCAATAGCAGTGAAATCTTTATTTTTGATATGGGAAAATCGGAGCAAATTGTTGAATTGGCCAAAAAAATGATTCGATTGGCTGGACTTTTACCAACTAAGATATTAAAATCCTTTACAGTGGACCAAGACCAGGCGGAAAATCATTGGAGAACTTTTGACTGATAATGAAAATACTATGGCCACACACATTATAAAATTATGATTAGGAAAGTGAAGGAATATGTATTTAATGATATTGACCAACATATTTATAAATTTATCGATTGTGCCAAGTTAAACAATAACCGGCTAAGGGCTGATGATGAAAGAGTTGGTACAAGAATATAAAGGTAATAATTCTATTTATGAAGAACTTGATCACGCAAATGAGAAAAAACTATATCCAAACTAAGATTTTCTTTGCCATTACATTTTTATTTATTTTGGCTGCAAATTTTGCTATTGCCCAAACGCCAAACCAGAACATCCAATATTCTTATCAATTCTATCAGAAATTAAATAATCCGGTTTATGATATCAATTCACGTTTTCATAGTTCCATAAAAGGATATTATAGCGATGATAGCGTGTTGGTTAATCGTTATCAATCATTGATGGCATTAGGTTTAGATTCTTTAAATCAAAGAAGTTGGTTAAGACGAAAGCTTACAAATGAACATTTGGTCAACTTCAATCGTGATGATTATAATGTGTATGTTGATTTTCTTCCAGATTTCCAGATTGGGCGGGAATTTAAAGAAAGTAAAACCACCTGGTTAAATACCCGTGGTTTTCAGATTGGTGGTGATGTGGGTGAGAAGTTCTCTTTTTATGCCAGTGCTTATGAAAACCAGGCCGTATTTGCCAATTATATAACCGATTTTATTAACATCAATCAGGTTGTCCCAAGTGAAATGACTGGTAAGCTAGGCGAAAAAACCAAAGATTGGACGTATGCCAGTGCATTACTCTCTTTCACTGCAAACAAACACTTAAATATTGCTTTAGGATACGATAAAAATTTTATAGGAGATGGATATCGCTCCATGCTATTGTCGGATGTTGCTGCGAATTACTCCTTTCTTAGATTAAGGGCATCATTAGGTAATATACAATATCAAACCATTTTTGCATACATGCTCGATCCTGGTGCAAATAAATTAACCACCGATCGCCGATTAGGAGACAGAGGTAAATGGATGGCTGCACATTATTTGGATTGGAACATCACCAAACGTTTTTCAGCTGGATTCTTTCAGGCTGTAACCTGGGCTGATGCGCAACCTGAAGGAAAAAGAGGTTTTGATTTCAATTATATTCATCCATTCATTTTCTTGCGCTCGGTTGAAAGTGCTAATACCAGCTCACCAGACAAAATGCGTTTGGGTATCAACCTTAAATATGAAGTATTGGATAAAACTACGGTTTATGGGCAATTCATGTTTGATGAATTTACAGCAAAAGAATTTTTCTCCAATAATGGATATTGGGCCAATAAATGGGCAGTTCAATTGGGTTTTCGAGGATCAGATTTATTTAAGGTGCCCGGGTTAAATTATCTTGCTGAATTTAACACGGCCCGTCCTTACACCTATGCTCACTTCGACCGTGTTTCCAATTATGCTGCTATGAATCAGCCTTTGGCGCATCCATTTGGCGCAAACTTCAGGGAGTTTTTAGGATTACTCAACTATAGTTATAAGCGCTTTGATTTTCAAGGGCAGATGATTTATGCCAACTATGGGCTTGATCCAGCAGGTCTAAATTATGGGAAAAATATTTTCTTAGATTACAGTACTCACGTAAATTATTATGGGAATAATATCGGTCAAGGTATTAAAACCAATCTATTTTTTACTGAAGCTAAGGTGTCCTATTTAATTAATCCAAAATATAACCTAAGGGCTGAGATTGGCGGAATCCTGCGAAAAGAGTCCTCATCGGTTGCCAGTCAAAATACTGGTCTGATTACATTTGGTTTAAGGAGTACGTTTAGAAACCTATACAGGGATTTTTAAGACTTCGTCATATTAATATATTCATCATTTTTTATAATTCTTCACTTTATCAATTATGGTTACCGCAGAAAAAGTATTCTACTTCATCAAACAACGATTATTCCGGAAATTTTTATACCGGTTTGGAATCGGAAGTCCTGTGGGTAGAGGAGTATGGGAAGAACAATTTAAAAATGGTGCCTGGGATTATCTCTACTCGGAGTCGGAATCATTTCATTATAAAAGCATAGTTAAATTTTATAAACAATACGGAGCAGGCGGCAGTGTGCTTGATGCAGGTTGTGGCCAAGGAGTATTATTTCATTATCTAAAAGAAGATATTCAAGACCCAAAAGATTATTTAGGCTTTGATATATCAGAAAATGCTGTTACAGAGGCTAGAAAAACATTTCCACCGTTCCGTTTTGAACAAATGGATTTCAATTTGAATACGCCAAGTGAAAAGTTTGATGTGGTGATCTTTAATGAATGTGTTTATTATTTTAAGAAACCTGTTGAACAGCTCAGTGCCTATCTTGATAAAACACTTAACCCTGGTGGTCAGGTGATTATATCTATGTTCTATTTTGAAGAACACGCCCAGCTTTGGAAAAGATATGCTGATAAATACAACTTTTTAGATTGGGAGGAAGTGACGAATGTGAGTGGACAGAAATGGCGGATTTGTATTTTTAAACCTTAGTTTCTGCATGGATCATTTTAGCTGCAAAGTTCTTCATTGCGAGGCTGGATTAAAACGAGCCGAAGTAATCTATGCCTTTTACGCCGTAAAATCGCTTCCAGTTTTTTCAATATACAGGCAGAGATTACAAAGCTTGACTAATATATTAAATTGCTAATTATTAAAATTTGTGCCGAAATGCCGAAGCATATAGGAGGTATTTATGATCTATATAAACAGTAATGGATTCTAGCATACTACCAGGAAGGATCATTATCAAAAAAGCCGCATCAATTATTGATGCGGCTTTTTTGATATAAACTATTTGAGATACTACCTCTGTAATTTGAATTTAATTACCTGGGTCTTTCACTTTTTCCACTACATCCTGAATGTTTTGTGGCAGGTTAGAAAGTAGGTTGTATCCTGTTGCAGCCTCGATATCGCGAACTGAAACAATGTAATCTTTCCAGCTTGCAGTGGTACTATTAATGTTTGGTGTGTTGATTGCAATTACTCTTGTAGAAGAAGTAACGCGGCTTAAATCGTTATCTCCAGTTTTTAAAAGGACGGCAACTTTCCATACGTTTGCCGGAACGGTTACTTTTCCATTATTGATGGTGGTTACAACAGATGCGCTTGCCGAACCAATGCCACCAGTACCGTAACTGCCCATGATCACATAAACCTCATACCCATTCAATGCCTGGCCACGAAGATAACTTTCAAAAGATTCCCAGGTTTTCTGATTATTGTTAGGTGCCTGTGGTATCATATTGGTCATTAGGAATGTGGCTGAATTGGCTGTGCTCGAACTGGTGCGGTCGCCACTTGGGCAGTTGTGTCCTCTATCGAAACCAGAACCAGAATAGCTATTGCTTTGTACCTGGTACCAATTGCCTGGCAGACCAGTAAATGACGCAAAATCATCTTTTCTGCTTGCCGTACCATTGAAGTTATTTGGATCTAAATGCCAGCTTACCCAGTTTGGAATGCCGCGGGTCATGCTATAACTTTCTACATAATATTTTTGATCGATCAGGTAGTTTTCTGCTGAAACCACTGTGGCCATGGCGCCTGAAGGATTGCCAAATAATAAGTTTGAGTTATCTCCACCTGATGGCGGGGCATCGGCACCTGCCTCTGGTGTTCCCCTTCCCGGAGTAGGAGTAGTGGAGTTTCCGTTGTCAATAGGATCGGTATCTGGTGCGCCCACGGTAATACCCGGATCGCCTGTTCCTTTAAAGATGATGTCATCAATATTGATCCTGGTGGTGCCCGCTTTTTTAATCTGAAAACGGATTTTACCTGTGCTGCTCACTTTGAAAGAATCGGTAACCAAAATAGTACTGGTTTCGGCGATATCTGTACCCAATTGGGCATAAGTTTTACCACCATCCGTTGAGGCTAATAATTGCCAGGTAGAATTGGCATCCGTACCATATTTGGCATGCGATACATAGATCATTTTGGTGCCTGCAATATCAAAGTTCATCGACAGGTAACCTGTTCTTAGCCTTACAGATTTTGAGCCGTTTTTAGCATCAGCTGCAAGATTGCCAATGAGGGCATCGCTCATTGTCCATTTTCCGGTTAACAGCTGCACACTATCTAATGCATAGGCACCTTTGGTTCCGGATTCGAAAGTTTCGGTAATGGCATAAGCAGTTGGTGCCTTTGGAGGTGTTACCGGCGTCTCATCTTCAATGGATGTTTTTTTCGAACAGGCGGATAGAGACAGGATTCCAATAAATCCGGAATAGATAAGGATGTTTTTAAATTTCATTGCTTTTTAAATGTCTAATGGGATGCGTTAATCAGATCATTTTAAAATGAAACGCGAAGGTTATAAAGAAAAGACAAGGACAATGTTAATTATTATAAACAAAGTGGAAGGAGTAGTTTTTATTAATCTATGGTTTCAAGACGTACTAGTTAGCCTCGAATCGGCTTACTAGTTTGGGTTATTTGTGTCAGCTCGTCAATATGTTATAAAAAAGCATGGTAATACCTCAAAACAATTTGATTGATGTACCTATCAAATTATGGAAGTAACTATTAGTAATATGAAAGCGATTTCATTAATTTCAAAGATTGTAGACACCAGATTCCGATCCAACATTCTAGCTCGATTTACAGCTTAAGTGCAAGAATCAGATGTTTGATTTATGAATTATATAAAAAAATCCATTCATTATCTTATTTAGAGGAAAAAAATGTAGAAGTAAACAGCTTTATATCAGCATCCTCACTGAAAGATTGTGAAGTCACTAAAGCAGAATAAATTCTTAAGGACTTAAAAAGAGGATTCAATCAGAAATAGAAGGCTATTTGACATGCATTTATCAATCATATATGAAGTTGTTGTATGAGGGCTCGATCAAACACCTAAAATATCACTGATTTCAACCCCAAGTTTATCTGCAAACAATTTTAGCATACTTATAGACCCATTTACTTTCTGCTCTTTCAACGCGATCATTTTTACTAATATCTATTGGTGTAAGTTAAGAAAGTTCCTCTTGTGAGATATTCTTTTCATCTCGGAGATCAACCAATTTGGCTCCAACGCAATTCAAATATTCTTGATCTCGGTAATGTTTTCCCACGTTGGAAAAGTGGATATTAAACTCAAAAAAGGTTAGGACATATTTGTCCTTTTTGCAAATAGTTATTATATTCGTTTATTAAAATTAGGTATTAATAAGAGTCTTGCGGTTATCGTTCTGAAGCCGTTAACACAAGTCAGCAGTTTAATACCAACAACTTGTTTGCATGTACTATATTTGTACATTGATATAGTTGTGGCCTGTTGTAAATCCGTGTTAACATAAGGCCTGAGAGTGCTGCGGCGAGCCAAAAGATTTTGTTGAACACTGAGCATCAATCAACAGCCCAAATAAAACAAGTAAACAAAATCAAGTCAGGCCCTGTTAATGCGCTATTCTGGAGAGGTGTCGATTAATAATCGTTGCCGTTTGGTTATTTTTTTTGAAGATAGATAAAATGTAAAACCGAAATTGAGGTCGACCAAAGGGCGGCCTCAATGTTTTTAAACCTGGATCAACAGTTTAACTACTTAAGGCAGTTACACTTTCAAATCGAATTGGTATAAATATTATAGCTTTTTAAGTAGAAGAAAAAATGGATCATAGAGTAACCGCATCATCCGATACCTTTTGCTCAGTTTTAACTCTATTGTTTTTTTGTCATCTGTTTCATTAATCGCAAACCGCCGGAGTGTATACTTACTTTGAAATGCAGAATATATTGATACGCCGAATTGATATTCAGCTTTAGTTAACAAATTGTTATATTTTTTTGGGATCTTGCCGTAAGGATAAGCTATCGAATATATTTTAGTATCCAATAAACTTTCTAAAGTTTTTTTTGAATTGGAAATATCCTCGAATGCTTCTTGTTCGGATATCAAATTTAATCTGATGTGTTTTTCACCATGACTTCCAATTTCCATGCCCAAGCCGATTAATTGTTTAAGTTGTGCAGCGCTCATCAATTCTACACTTGCCATGGCATGCTCCTTTACGTCCCAAATATTGATGCCACCTACATATTTAGATGGCATATAAAAAACAGCTATCATGTTGCGTTTTAATAATTCAGGAATGGCGAAGTCAAATAACGCCGAAGGACAATCATCAAAACTGATGATAACTTTTTTCTCCAGATCTGTCTTTGAAAACTTGCGCTCATTAATTTCTGAAAATGTGGTAGTTTCTAATCCCTTTGAATCAATGCAATTTAATAATTCAATAAATTTTTTATGACTGATACACCACTTTTCCAGGCTCGGATGAGGATGATCAGCTACATGATGTAACATGGCAATAGCAATATTCAATTTACAGGAGTTAATCTAAATGGGTTTCCGAATCTTTCTCAAAGAAACGTAATATATCAAATAAAACCTTGCATTATTATTTTTTCCTTTCAAAAACATAGCATATTGTCTTACCAAAAACGCTACTAAGCAAATCAACCATTAGAATATGAGGTAGTAACCTAGATAATGGCCGAAATGTATAAAAATTTTTTCTACCTGAAAAAACTTTGCCTATCTTCGAGAAATTTTAACGCCTAATCTCATTACCTATTTTAACATACCCATGAGGATTATCTATCTTTCCTTATTAATGTTTTCTCTAAATTTTTGTGCGTTAGCGCAAACTTTACCTGTTGGTTTGTTGGAAAATGTAGAAGATGCGTATCGAAGGCAGCAGCTCTTAGGCAAAGACACTTCCAATAGCTCATATCTGATCAGACCAATGTTTATGTCAGATCGGAATAATCTCGTTTTGGACCCAGATTCCAACTTTTTATTAAACAAGTTTAGGTATTTACTTTACAGTAATACTAAACTCCACACTCAAATTTATGCCTTACCTTTTTCATGGCAGCAGCAATTCAACACACACCATCCTTATGGCATGAATGATGGATCAATGGTGCAGGCTCGTGGGTACCAAACCCAGGTATCTGCTGGTATCTATGCGAAAATCGGCCCATTAAGTATTCAGTTTAGGCCAGAATATGTTTTTGCAGAGAATAAAGGATTTCAGCGCCTAGCGGATGCACCTAATGGGGTTTTTTGGAATACACCAGTTACTACAACCTATTATAATAAGATTGATTTGCCTGATCGTTTTCAGGATGGAAATTATAATAAATTTAGCTTAGGTCAGAGCAGCGTTAGATTGATTGTTGGTTCTATATCAGCAGGATTCTCCAACGAAAATTTATGGTGGGGACCAGGTGTAAGAAGCTCCTTGTTGATGAGCAATAATTCCTCGGGATTCAGGCATTTAACTTTGAATACAATAAGGCCGATTAAAACCTATATTGGTTCTTTCGAAGCACAACTGATCGGCGGTAGATTGGAGCAATCTGGGATTGATCTTAATAATGATCTCACTGTTCCATTGGCTATCCGAAATGAATTAGTTTTAAAGCCGCATGATTGGCGGTATATATCTGGCTTCACTGCTACTTACCAACCAAAATGGGTCCCGCAATTATTCTTAGGCTTGGCACGTACCTTCATTGTAAATCGTTCTAGTATGGGCAGGTCATTTGGTGATTATGTTCCTGTGTTTGGCGCTGTGGATAAATCTGCTTTTGCGCAAGGTGATGGAAGCAATGCTGCAGATGATGCAGAAAAAGATCAGTATATATCTTTTTTTGCTCGATACGTACTTCCAGAAAGTAAGGCTGAAGTCTACTTTGAATACGGTCGAAATGACCATGCTAATGATATACGTGATGCTATAATTGAGCCAGAGCATACCCGTGCATACGTAGTCGGCTTCCGCAAGTTGATCCCGATGGGAAATGCTGATGAATTTATCCAAATCGGTATTGAATTGACGCAAACTGAAAAACCTACAACTAGGGAGACTAGGGCTAGTGAAACCTGGTACAGTCATTACCAGGTCTTGGATGGTTATACGAATAAAGGCCAAGTATTGGGCGCTGGTGTAGGGCCTGGAAGTAATCTACAAACATTTGATGTGAGTTGGGTGAAGGGTTTGAAAAGAATCGGTATCCAGTTGGAGAGATTAGTGAATAACAATGATTTATTTTATAAATTTGCCTACGCCTCATCTGATAAAAATCAATATATAAACAGGCATTGGGTTGATCTCTCTTTAGGGGGGAATGTAAGTTGGAATTATAAAAATTTTATTCTTAATGGTCGACTGACTTATATCCGTTCCTTAAATTATCAATATCAATGGCAAGCTAAGCTAGGTTCTACCGACTACTGGGACTGGAATAAACAGGATGTTAATAATCTCCACGCCAAGGTGGGTCTCGTATACGTTATAAATTAAAAAACCAAGATTTTACATATTACAATTAAATTATTAAGTTTGCACTGTATTGAAGTGCTCCATCAAATTCGTAAAATCATTTATGATTTTTAAGATCAAAACAATACCTATAAAGGCAATATTTTGCTTTGCTTAACACCTATGAATAAAAATATATTTACCAGAATTAGGTTGCAACTTTGTGTGTTTTTATGTGCAGTTGCAATTTTCTCTTCCTGCGTTAGCAGTAAAAACATTCCTTATTTTCAGGATATTCAAACAGTCAATCAGGCAAAGTTGGAAAAAGCTACAGCATTTACCGAGCCTGTAATACAGTCGGATGATATTCTAAGCATCAATATTTTTACTTTGAATCCTCAAACTGGTTTGGTTATTAATCAAGCCGCTGCTACTCCTTTATTAGGCGGAAGCTCTTCTACAGCGCTAGCGCAGCAGCAAACTACAGGATTTTTAGTTGATAAAAATGGAGAAATTGAGTTGGCTTTAGTTGGAAAAATCAAAGTTGCAGGCTTAACAACATATCAAGCTCGAGAACTAGTTAGAGAAAGAGTTAGCATTTTTTATAAAGAGCCAAATGTGCAACTGCGCTTTGCTAATTTTAAAGTAAGCGTATTAGGTGAGGTTAATCAGCCCTCTGCTTATACCCTACCAAACGAAAAGGTTTCTATTTTAGATGCCCTAAGTTTAGCTGGTGATTTAACTATCTACGGAAAGAGAGAGAATGTATTGATTGTGCGTGACAACAATGGTAAAAAAGAGTTTGCTCGTTTAAATCTAAATTCCTCTGAAATCTTTAGTAGTCCTTTTTACTATTTGAAGCAAAATGATGTTGTTTATGTAGAACCCAATAAACGTAAAGTGTCTGCATCTAATTCTGCACAAATTCAAACTATTGGGGTAATAGCATCAGTTCTTTCGGTAATTGTTATTGCCATTACCAATTTCAAATAATTATAGTAAATGAATAACCTATCTAGCCTAAATAAAGACAGCCATTTTAAAAGTGAGGAAGATTCGATTGATTTCAAAGTAATATTTAACAAATTATTAGAAAAATGGCATTGGTTTTTAATTAGTTTGTTTGTATCTTTTATATGTGCTTTTATGTACTTAAAATACACTGCACCGGTATACCAAATCAACGCAAGAGTTTTAGTAAATGATGATGAGAAAGGTGGGCTTGCTAAACAAGCGGGTGCATTAATGGATCTTGGTGGTCTTATGGGGGCCAAGAATTCTGTTGATAATGAAGTCGAGATATTGAAAACACGCTTTTTAATGGAGCAGGTTGTTAGGCAAATGCAATTAAATATAATTTATTACCAAAGAAGTAATTTGGTGAACAGAGAATTGTATACCTCACCATTTAAGGTTGTTATTGTAAAAGGAATTGACACTATCAAATCGACCCACATTAGAATAGAAACTAGTGAAAATGGAGAATTAAGTGTAAATACACAAAATTTTGTGGGCAAAGTTAAACTTGATGATGTTTTTTTTATTAAAGGTGTTGGTAATCTAAAAGTTGTAAAATCTTTTGGATCCATTCCTAAAGGTAGTGAGTTCTCAGTGTCGATATCTTCAATTGATGAACGTGTAGCCGAACTTATGAAAAAATTGACGGTTGGTGTATCTAATAAACAAGTGACCGTTATTGATTTAGGATTGTCTTATCCCATTCCGCAAAAAGGCCAGGACATTTTGAATGTGCTCATTTCTCAATATATAATTGCTAATCTCGACGACAAGAATGCTATTGCGGATAGTACTGGTAAGTTCATCAAGGAACGTCTTTCTTTAATTGCTTCAGAATTAGGGGATGTGGAAAATGAAGTTCAAACCTTTAAACAAAAAAATAATCTTGCTGATATGACTGAGCAGGGAAAAGTGTTGGTTCAAAACACTGGCGAAATTAATAATGAACTTGCGAAGGCTGAGACCCAAGTTGCTATTATAAATGATTTGGAAGTTTATATGAAAGATGAAACTAAAAATCGTAGGGTATTCCCAAGCTCATTACTTCCTCAAGACATGGTATTTTCCGGATTAATGGAACAATATAATGCCTTACTTATAGAACGTGACAAACAATTGTTGAGCGTCACGGAAGAGAGCCCATTTATTCAGAATATTGATAAACAAATAGTTGCATTGAGAAGAGGCATTCTATCGAATATTGTAAATACAAAAAATACTTTTGTTCAGACTAGGAATAAACTTCAAGGCCAGCTTAACCAAGCTCAGGGCCAAATATCTGGCGTACCTCAGATTGAAAAAAATTATTTGAAATTAGCGAGAAATCGAGATATTAAGCAAGAGCTGTATATTTTTTTGATGCAAAAGGCAGAAGAAACCGCCATTTCTAAGACTTCTAATATCTCTATAGCAAAAGTAATTGATCCACCCAAAGCTGAATTCAAAGCAGTAAGCCCAAAACAAAGTTTTGTCTTTGGAGCTAGTTTTATATTAGGATTATTGTTGCCAAGTGCAGCTATTTTTGCTTTAAATATGCTACAAACTACTATAGCTACAAAAGAAGACATTACAAATGCTACCCAAGTGCCTATAATTGGAGAGATTAGTCACAATGCCGGGAGTAATACAATTGTCGCAACACATTCAAGATCAGCAATCTCTGAGCAATTTCGTGCGCTCAGAACAAACCTCTCATTTTATCTAAAATTAGAAGAGGAGAAGGTAATTCTACTCACTTCTAGCATGAGTGGTGAGGGCAAATCGTTTACTGCCATCAATCTGGCAAATATTTTGGCGCTATCAGGTAAGAAAGTTTTATTAATGGAACTGGACTTGCGTAAACCGGGACTATCTTTAAAATTGGGTATGAATAATGGAATAGGCTTTACAAATTATATTATTAATCCTGATCTATTAACTAGTGATATAGTCAGACCATTGTCTATCAATAGTAATATGTTCATTGTTTCATCTGGGCCACTTCCACCTAATCCTGCAGAAACATTAATGAGTCCCCATACTTTACAGTTAATTACCCAGTTGAAAAAAGAATTCGATTATATTATCATAGATGCACCTCCGATCGGCATCATAACTGATGCACAGTTATTAGCTAAATATGCAAATGCCACAATCTACCTCGTTAGGCAAAACGTTACAAATAAAGATCAAATTGGGATTCTAAATGATCTTTATCACTCGAATAAAATGCAGAACTTAGGAATTGTAGTTAACGATATTGTGAGTAAATCATATGGTTACGGTTATGGTTATGGTAACTACGGTGAAGAAATAAAATCAAGCCGTATTACAAAACTATTTAATAAATTTAGAAAATCTTGAAAAAAAAATGAAAGTTGCATTAATAACAGGAATAACCGGGCAAGATGGTGCTTATCTAGCAGAATTACTTTTGGATAAGGGTTATATGGTTCACGGGATTAAGAGAAGGAGTTCATTATTCAATACAGATCGCATTGATCACCTATATCAAGATCCACATGATGAGAATGTACGCTTTAAATTGCACTATGGGGACTTAACTGATTCGACCAATCTAATCAGAATCGTGCAAGAGATTCAGCCAGATGAGATCTATAATTTGGGGGCAATGAGTCACGTAAAAGTGAGCTTTGATTCGCCTGAATATGTTGCTAATGTAGATGGTATCGGAACCTTAAGGATATTAGAAGCAGTACGAATCTTAGGTTTGGAAAAGAAGACAAGAGTTTATCAAGCGTCAACCTCAGAGCTTTATGGTGGTATGCCTGAAAATAAAAATGATAAGGGATTTTATGACGAGAGTTCACCGTTCTATCCCCGTTCGCCATATGGAGTAGCTAAAATTTATGGTTTTTGGATTACCAAAAACTATCGCGAAGCTTACGGCATGTTCGCTTGTAACGGCATCTTGTTTAACCATGAAAGTCCTCTGAGAGGAGAGACCTTCGTGACTAGAAAAATTACCCGTGCAGTAGCAAAAATTGCCCAAGGGTTACAGAGTAAACTATATCTTGGAAATTTAAACGCGGAACGCGATTGGGGACATGCAAAAGACTATGTAGAGGCTATGTGGAGAATCTTACAACAAGATGTTCCTGAGGATTATGTTATTGCTACAGGTGTAACTACTATGGTTCGAGAATTCGTACGTATGGCATTTGCAGAAGTGGGCATCACCTTAGAATTTAGAGGCGAAGGTATTGAGGAAAAAGGTTTCGTTGTGAGTTGTACTTATCCAGAATACCAAATTGCCGTAGGAACTGAAGTTGTTGGAGTTGATCCATCTTATTTCCGCCCAACAGAGGTTGATTTATTAATAGGAGATCCAACGAAATCCAAAATTAAATTGGGTTGGGAGCCTAAATATAATCTTGCTGCCTTAGTGAAGGAAATGGTAGCCGTTGATGTGGATCATTTTAAGAAGGAATCACTATTAAAGTCACACGGTTACACTATTAAAAATCAGTACGAATAATGTCGGAATTGTATTTGCAAGATAGAAATGCAAAAATATATATTGCAGGGCACCGAGGTATGGTTGGTTCTGCAATATTTAGAAAGTTACAAAAAGATGGGTTTAAGAACCTTGTATATCGTACTTCTTCTGAGCTTGATTTAAGGGACCAGGCCGCTGTACAGGAATTTTTTGAATCGGAAAAACCAGAATATGTATTCTTAGCCGCAGCAAAAGTAGGCGGCATTGTTGCAAACAATACTTATCGAGCAGATTTTATTTATGAGAATTTAATGATTCAAAGTAATATTATAGAATCTTCCAGGAAAGTAAACGTTAAAAAATTGATGTTTTTAGGCTCATCATGTATTTATCCTAAAATGGCTCCGCAGCCATTAAAGGAAGAATATCTCTTGACGGGAGAACTGGAGCCAACAAATGAGCCGTATGCGATAGCAAAAATTGCAGGTATAAAAATGTGTGATGCCTATCGTGATCAATATGGCTGTAATTATATCTCTGTAATGCCGACCAACCTTTATGGTCTAAATGATAACTATCATCCGGAAAACTCTCATGTATTGCCAGCATTAATCAGAAGATTTGATGAGGCAAAAGAGAATAAGTTGCCAGCAGTAACAATCTGGGGAACGGGTTCACCGAAAAGAGAATTTTTATATGCTGATGATCTTGCTGATGCATGTGTTTTCTTAATGGCAACTTATAATGAAGCTGGCCTTGTTAATGTTGGATCTGGAGAAGATTTGAGCATTAAAGAATTAGCAGCTATTATCAAGAACATTGTAGGTTTTGAAGGTGATATTAATTTTGATCATACCAAACCAGATGGTACGCCCAGAAAGTTGATGGATGTGTCCAAATTAACCAACTTTGGTTGGACTTTCTCTATTGACTTGAATGATGGACTTAGATTGGCGTACGAAGATTTTAAATATAAAAAGAATTAATTAATGAAAATAGGGATATTAGGAGCTGGTATTTCTGGCTTAAGTGTAGGTAAGATGCTATCTAAAGAGCACGATGTTGAATTACTTGAGCGTCACTCAATACATGGAGGAATTGCGAGAACCAAAACTGTTGAGGGGGTTGCTTATCATCCAGTTGGTGGCCATTGCTTCAACTCAAAATATCCCGATGTGATGGATTTTGTTTTCAATGAGGTACTACCTAAAGAAAGTTGGCATCAGGTTCAAAGAAATGCAGTAATTAAATTTAAGGAAGAGGAAATTTCTTATCCAATTGAGTATGCCATCCAGCAAATTCACAATTTTGCACCAGAATTAGCAATTGATATTACAAGGGATTTTCTCAGTGCAGAGGATAACAACATTTACGAAAATTTAGAAGATTGGTTTAGAAAAAAATTCGGAAATACATTAGCAGAAACTTATTTTATTCCTTATAACTCGAAAATATGGAATAGACACCCAAGCGAAATGAGTCCTGCCTGGGTAGACGGTAAATTGCCTATACCTAATAAAGAATCTTTTTTTAAAGGATTAATTAGCAATGAAAGTGATAGAATGCCTCATGCGAGCTTTTATTATCCTGATAGTAATAACCAAAATACATTCATAGATAAGTTAGCAGAAGGCTTAAATATATTAACGGATTTCACCATTACTTCAGTTGCCAAACGAGGAGAAAAGTGGTTAATTAATGACGAGAAGGAATATGATTTAGTAATAAGCACATTACCTTTAAATTTATATCCTCATTTAATTAAAAATACTCCTAAATCCATTTTAGATGCAGCAGATCTTTTACGTTACAATAAGGTAACGACAATGTTTTGGGAAACAGAGGAAACAGATAGAACCTGGACATACATTCCTGAAGCATATAACTTTTTCCATCGCTATATACACATCGGAAGTTTCTTCAAACCGAAAAAAAATTATTCAATGTCTGAAGTTGTGGGAGAGAAAACTAAAGAAGAGATGATCGAGAATGGCAAGAAGGATAGCTTTTTGAAAAGACCGGTTGATTATAACGTTTCGGAACATGCTTATGTGGTTTTTGATGAAAATTACAATGCGGCTACAACCACGGTAAAAAAATATTTAGAAGAAATTGGCCTTTATACGTTAGGTAGATTTGGCGAATGGCAATATTACAATATGGATGTCTGTATCAAGAGCAGTCTTGATTTAGCAGCTTCCATTTCTAATATTAGCAAATAGTATGGGTATTAGAAAAAATATGATAAGCAATTTATTGCTTACATCTTCTGCAGTAGTTTTTCCTCTAATCACTTTTCCTTATCTAACTAATGTTTTATCAAGCCAAAATCTTGGTAATGTTTTTTTTATTGATGCTTTTACTCAATACTTTGTGATTTTCTCGGCAATAGGTATACCGTTTTATGGAGTTCGGGAAATAGCTAAATTAAAAGGCAAAAACTCAGAACAATCTCAGCTTGTTTTAGAATTAGTCACTCTACAATTATCTCTTGCTGTTTTTTTTTCTATATCATTTATTGGGTTAGCGCTATTAATTCCCAAAATTTATAGTAATATTTCTCTCGTAATAATTTCATGCATTACCATAATAAGTAGCTCGTTTCTCATTGAATGGTATTATCAAGGTATTGAGAATTATGGATACATTACTAAAAGATCGTTAATAATTAAAGCTATAAGTGTACTAGCAATTATTTTTCTCGTTAAAAAAAGTGATGATCAACTTATATATTATTCTGTAACCGCTCTCATGATATTTCTGAATGCCGTGTTAAATTTCACGAAGTTTATATTGAAACATTATAAGAAAGATACTATGACCTTCACTATAAAGAAACATATCCGTCCTCTTATGGTATTGTTTAGCATTAACGTAAGTGTTAGCGTTTATACTATATTGGATACGATAATTTTAGGATTGCTTACAGATCCCGTTAGTGTAAGTTATTATAATGTTCCATTAAAATTGGTTAAAATTTTTTGGGTCGTAGTTAGTGGCGCTGGCGTCGTATTAATTCCTCGGATCTCTAATTTATTTATTAATAACCAGACTAGTGAAATTGCTAGCATAATGACGAAATCATTTAGCATTGTATTTCTTTTAACAATACCTTTTTGTATATTTTGCTTTTTCTTTCCTACTGAGATTTTGATGTTGATTTCTGGTGAAAAGTATATTAATGCGATTAATTCATTGAGATTATTATCTACTGTACCTTTAGTAATAGGCTGTTGCAACGTATTGGGTACTCAATATTTAATGCCAATTGGAAAAGAAAAACATATACTATATGCAACGATTGTGGGTTTAATAGTAAGCTTGCTGTTAAACTTCTTATTAATTCCGCATTATACCTTCCTAGGATCATCTATCGCATGCCTTGCATCAGAAATGGTTGTTTTTCTTTATATTCTAAATTCAGCAAGAAAAACTATTAAGATAAAACTTGATTTTAATTTAATATTTCAAATTTTGACATGTACGGTACTTACAACTTCTTTGGGATTTTACATGCCCCATAAAAGTTTACTATTTTTCTTCTTGATTTTAGGCTTCACCTATTTGGTCTTATTCGCATTGACACACTATTTTTTCTTTAAAAACGCGTTTATATATTCAATAATTAAATTTAAAAAAGGTAACTGAAAATGAATAAAGTAGCATTATTAATTATTTTCAACCACAATTTCGAGAAAAATATTGAACGGTTAGAATCAATTTATGGTAATCGTTTCTCAAATATTTTCTACGTTATGCCTTTTTACACTGGAAATAGAAAGGACGTGATAACCGTATATGAGAATTCTTATTATTTTCAAGGATATTTGAATAGAGCGATTGATCAAATTTTTGATGAAATTTATGATCATTATTTTATAATTGGAGATGACTTAATCTTAAATCCAAAAATTGATGAAAAAAATTATAAATCTTTTTTTTCACTAAATGAAGAATCTGGCTTTATACCAAATCTGTTTCTACTGAACGATCCCGCAAAAAAAGAACCACATAGATTATTTGCGCCATTTTGGTATCATTTCTATAACATATTAGCTTTTAAGACTCAAAAGGAAGGGATTGAAGCAAAGGCGTTTTTACCGGATGCTGATGAAGCAGAAAAATTAATATCACGCCATGATATGAAATTTACATCTAATATGCCGCGAAAGATGTTTTTTAGAAAACCCATTTGGAAATTTTCATTTAAAAGAATTGAATTAATTAATAACCTAAGGAATATAAAACTAATATTTTATCATAATATTTTACTGATTATTAATCCAAAAAAAATTCCATACCCTTTAGTAGGAAGTTATTCGGATTGTGTTATTATACCTAAGAGAGGTGCTCGTCAATTTTCAAGATATTGTGGTATTTTTGCAGCTTTAGATTTATTTGTAGAGGCGGCTATACCAACAGCTTTGACGTTTTCAGTTGATAAAATTATTCAGGAGAAAGATTTAGAGAACAAGGGTTTAACTTTTTGGCTACAACATGAATCGATAGAATTTCTAACAGCTTATGACTTTTCTTTAACTAAATTAGAGGATAATTTTCCAGCGAATACATTATATATCCATCCAGTAAAGTTGTCGAAGATGACCAAATAGTTTAATTAGATGAGTAGAAGAAAAGTTGTATTTCAGGTCATATCACATTTTTCTGTTGGTGGAGCACAACAGGTGGCAATTAATCTTTCAAAACAATTGATAGAGGACACAGATTTTCATATTATTACTGTTTTTAAAAAAAATATTGTGAAAGGATTTAGTGACTCTATAAAAGAAGACTTGGATAAGAATAGCATAATCTTTCACGAATCATCTGTGAATAATAGCAAAATAGGTATTCTATTATTGCCATTTCGTTTAATTTATTTGGTGTTAAAATTTAGGCCAATCGTTGTCCATGCCCATACTGAGATACCAGATATCTCCATATTCTTTTTTTTAAAATATTTTTCTTTTTTCATGCCGAAAATGAGATTAATACGTACAATACATAACACAGTATTATGGTCTAAATGGGAATTTATTGGAAAAATGGTCGAAAAATATTTTTCTATGAAAGGAGTGTTTACCGTCACCATTTCAAAAGGAGTTGATCAATCTTTTAAAAAATTTTTGAATAGTCACAATATTGTATTGCCGTTAATGACCTTGATTCCCAACGGAGTTTCAGAGCCTAGCAAAGATGGCAAGAAATTTGACGGTCTAGTCAATCAAAAGAAAAATATTTTATTTGCAGGAAGATTTGAAAGACAGAAAGGAATTGAGAAACTGTGTGATATTATACTAACTAGTTCTGAACCCAATTTTTTTCATATAATAGGCGACGGAAGTATGAAAGATTATATTTCGACGAAATTAAAAGATATGACGAATTTTAAAATTCACGATCCTTATCATGATTTAGCTAATATTTTACATTCTTTCGATTATTTGGTGATGCCTTCATTACATGAGGGATTACCATTATTAACAATTGAGAGTCTACTTGCCAAAACACCAGTTGTAGCAAATAATATCCCTGGCCTTAATGAAACAGTTCCGCCGAATTATCCTTTTTTGGTGGAAAATAATTCTTTAGAAATTTACAATATCATCTTTGATAAAAAACTATTACCCGCAGATTACGAATGTATTTGTAATTTAGGATATGAATATGCAAGAGAAGAGTTCAGTCTCATTGCTATGCAAAAGAGATATAATAGGCTATTTTTTAACGACTGATGTTCATTATTTTTAGAATAATAGCTGATATTCTTTGGCAATTTAAAATTGTTTCTGTACTAGTTAACATAAGCATGTTGCTGGCGGTAGTTGGCATGCTCTATCGATTTAAGTTCACTACAGTTAATATTTTTCCAATTTTTACTTTGGTCTTCTTTATTATAGTCATATTATTATCATTCTTAAGGCTAGTAGATACTGAAACTAGTATAATTTTTTTTAAAACCATCTTTTCAATATTTCTTTTTGTTATTGGCATGGTTACAAAGAGAATATTTCGCGACTCCGTCATTGCAGCTAAAATTAGTATAGGTCTGATTATAATACATGTGATATTAGCAATTGCCAAAATAGGTTATCAAACTTGGGGCGGCGCTTATACTTTTTCTGGATTATATTTCTTTAAAACAGATTTGGCCCTGTCTATGGTGTTATCATTAATCTATCTACTATATTTCGGTGATTTAAAGCCTTTATTTAGATTCCTACTAGTTTTGATTGGTCTATATATTATATTTATTACTAATGCTAGAATCCATTTATTATCGTCGTTTTTAATTTTGGTAATATATTATTTTAGAGAAAAAATAATAAACTCACCAAAGAAAACAATTTTGATTGGTGCTCCGCTAATAGCAATTGGATTTTTATTATTTCTTCTAATAATCCAACAATTTTTACCCCCAGATTTATTACTTGTCGATTTAAATGATTTCTACTCCGATAGCAATATGCAGGGTAGAAATGTAATATGGGAAACCTTAATATCTAAGTTTCAAGTTTCTAGCATAATTGATCAATTTTTTGGATTAGGTTTAACAGCAGATGTTCGAATCAACAGCCTTTTTGCGAATACTGAAGAGGTGTTTAATGCCCATAGTACTTATCTGTATATTTTAATTTCGTTTGGGTATGTTGGGTGTTTACTTTTTTTATCATTCGTTTTTCAGATGTTTAAACGGTTTTTTAAACTTGCCATCGACTGTAAAAATGATCAATTAAAACAAAAAATACTTATGGTGTTTTTTTCCATTTGGATTGTTTTTCTTGTTTCAAGCTTTTCATCAGTAAGTCTTATTTTCCAACAATTAATGTGGTTTGTTTTCTTGTGGGCGGGAGTATTGTTCAATTCCCACATATTCAAATCAAAAAAAAATAAATTACAGTGAGAATATTATTCCTTCATACACACTATCAACAACATGGTGGGGAAGATTTCGTTGTAGATCAGGAAGTTGCACTTCTCTCTTCAAATAATGAGGTTAAGCTAATTACATTCTCTAATAGACGTGGTTTAGTTGGTGCAATTCAATTTTTTACTTCAATTTTTAATATTTATACTTTTTTAAAAATAAGAAGAGAAGTGCTACAATTTAAACCTGATGTAATCCATATACACAATTGGCACTTTGCCCTTGGCCCTTTGACTTTTTTATTGTTAAGTTACTTTAATATTCCGATAATTCATACTGTTCACAATTTTCGGTTATTATGTCCATCGGCAATATTATTAGCAGGAAATGAAATTTTTACTAAAAGTCTTGAGGAAAGATTCCCTTGGACTGCGATCAAAAGAAAGTTATATAGAGGTTCATATTTGCAAACCTTTTGGTTAGCTTTTATAATTTATGCACATAAGCTATTAGGGAGTTGGAGTAAAATTGATGCCTATATTTTTTTAACAGCGTTTTCTAGTACTCTTTTTCAGAAGTCAAAATTTTCGATACCGTCAGAAAAATGTTATTTGAAACCTAATTTCGTGGATTCTTCTTTTTGTAATACTGTTAAAACGCATTCTGGTGCATATTTATTTGTTGGGCGTTTATCCTATGAGAAGGGTATTAAGGTTTTATTGGAAGTTTTCATAGAAAATGGACAGCCATTGGAAATAATAGGTGATGGCGATTTAAGAGAAAGTGTAATAAAAACGTGTGAAAAATATCCTAATATTACCTATCTAGGGTTTCAAAAAAAGGAATATATTCAGGATAGAATGACGAAGGCAAAGGCCTTAATCTTTCCTTCAATATGGTTTGAAGGAATGCCGATGACCATAATCGAGGCATTTTCAAATAGTTTACCCATAATAGCAAGTAATGTTGGGGCAATGTCTACTATGATTATAGAAAAATTTAACGGAATGCTTTTTGAAGTAAATAATGCATCAAGCTTATCTGATGTGGTTAATATGTTTGATGCCTTTAGTCATGCAGAAAAGTCTACAATGGCGGCTAACGCTTACCAAGATTATATAGGCAAATACACTCCAGATGTAAATTATCACTTGCTGATAGACATCTACAAAGATGTTATTGATAAAAAGTTAAGAAGTTAAAATGTTAGACAAAAAACAAATTTTAAGTTTAAAAGTTTCTCTGGGAAGTTACAGTTCATTCGTGAGTGAGATTATTAGATTATCGTTACAGAAAACATCTTCTTATGTTTGTATTGCTAATGTTCACATGCTAATCGAAGCACAAAATAACCCATCATTTAGGATTTTGATTGATAATGCAAATATTACCTGTCCTGATGGTATGCCTATAGCTAAATCATTTAAATATTTGCATAACCATGAACAGGATAGGGTAGACGGTATGAGTTTACTTCCCACGCTATTGGCTGAAGCAAGTATCAAGAAATTATCAGTTTTTTTTTATGGTGGATCGGAATTTATGTTGGAGCGAACTCAGGAATTAGTTTTAAAAAATTATCCATACTTAAGTATTGCCGGGATGATTTCACCACCTTTTCGTGATCTAAACGAAGTGGAAACCGAAGATATAATCAATCAAATTAATGCATCAAATGCTAATCTTGTATTTGTAGTGTTAGGGTGTCCAAAGCAAGAGACGTGGATGGCAAGTATGTTTGGCAAAATTCACGCTTGTATGATTGGAATAGGAGGAGCGTTACCAGTTTTCGTCGGTATTCAAAAAAGAGCACCACAATGGATGCAAAAGAATAGTTTAGAATGGCTACATCGATTATCTCAAGAACCAAAACGATTGTTCAAAAGATATCTTTTTACGAATTCGCAATTCGTTTTTATACTAATAAAAAAAGTAATTTTTAATAAAATCAAAAGTAATGGATTCATCAAATAAATTTGTATTAATTATGGCTGGCGGTGTTGGTTCCCGTTTTTGGCCAAAGAGCCGAAACCACTTTCCTAAACAGTTTATTGATATTTTAGGTACAGGCGAATCCCTTTTACAATTAACATATAAAAGGTTTCTAAAAGTTTGCCCTAATGACAATATTTTAGTTTTAACCAACGAAAGTTATGCTTCTTTAGTTAAAGAACAATTACCAACTATATTATCAAATAATATCCTACTGGAACCAAGTCGTAACAATACAGCCCCTTGTATTGCTTATGCAACCTATAAAATCTTAAAGCAAAATATTGATGCCAATATCATAGTGGCGCCATCTGATCATTTAATTCTAAAAGAAGATGTTTTTCTAGATAAAATTGAACAGGCCTTGGCATTTGCAGATCGGCATGATGCGTTACTTACGCTTGGTATTAGTCCGACCAGACCAGATACTGGTTATGGGTATATTGAATATGATGAGACGCAAGGATCAAGTAATAAGGATCAAGAAATCAAGATTAAGAATCAAGTATCAAGGAATAAAGATAAAGGTGAAGGAGATCTACAGGAAGGATTGGCTAGTGAAGTAAAAAAAGTTAGCGCCTTCAGAGAGAAGCCTGTATTAGCAAAAGCGCAAGAATATTTACAAAATGGTAAGTATTTATGGAATGCGGGTATTTTTATTTGGAAAGCAAGTAGCCTACAAAAAGCTTTTGAAAAGTATGCACCAGAAATTGATACCCTATTTAAATCTGGTAATGCGATCTACAACACTTCAGAGGAGACTGCATTTATTTTGGACAATTATCATAACAGTCCTAATATTTCTATTGACTATGCAATATTAGAAAAGGCGGATAACATTTATACCATTCCTGCTGATATTGGTTGGTCGGATTTAGGTACTTGGGCATCGCTTCATGCAATTGCAGAAAAAGATGAGGAATTGAATGTATTCAATGGAGATCACATTCATTTAAAAAATACTACAGATTGCATGATCAATCTTCCAAAAGGTAAGGCGGCTGTTATCAGGGGGCTGGACAATTATATTGTAGTTGATGATGAACATGTGCTTCTAATCTATCCTAAATCAGAAGAACAGGAAATAAAAGGGGTGGCGAAAGAAATGGTAGAGAAATACGGAACCCAATATTCTTAAATTATTACTCAAAAATTGCTTATCATACTTATAGGCCATTTTTTATTTAATACTTCCTATTATTGATCGGTACAAATGACATTTAAAACTACTCATCAATGGTAGTTATTAAAAATGTTATCTTTGTGCTTAAACGGAATACTAATTCTATTAAAGTTTCATTGCTTTTTCAAAATTACAAACGAGGCATTAATTTTGATAAGAGTATTGCGTGGTTGACGCCCTTAACTAACTTATGCAAACACGTTACCTATTCATTCTCAAATATATTTTACCAATAACCGATCTTTTGATGGTTATTGGGGTTTATTTTTTTTCATACGAATTTACAAGCTATCTTGGTAAAACGGTGAGTTCAGAGTTGCAGTGGCATTATGTTGTAGTGTGTAGCTTACTCTGGATTGTTTCCACAACTTCTTTCGGTCTTTATACGGAATATGGGTCAAGGCGTATTGAACGTATATATCGCGGTACTTGGCGGAGTGTAATTTTACATGCCATTTTGTTTGCGGTTTATTTGTTCTTTTCTAAACAGAATGAGTTTTCAAGATCATTTCTTCTTGTGTTTTATGGCACCTTAGGCATTCTTTTTCTTATTAATCGGTTTATCGGTACTTCCTTTCAATTTATGCTATTTAATCATTTAAGGGGAGTAAAATCAGTTGCAATCATGGGTAATAATGCTACCGGTACACAATTAGCTCAGTACTTTGAAAAACAAAAATATATAGAATTTCACGGTTTTATACCCAATGTTCCTGATGAATATTTGGAACGTGACGGACGGTTATCAGATATGGTAGGAAGGTCTTTTCAGTTGGCATTAGATAAGGGAATTAAAGATATCTATGTAACCATTGCGCCAGAAAGAATGAGTGATATGGTTTTATTAACTGAAGAAGCAGAGAGACAGTGTGTACGGTTAAAATTTATTCCTGATATTAGCGGCGCCTTACTATCACCATATACTGTAAGTTATCTAGGCAATGAGTTCCCCGTAATCTCGCTTCGTTCTGAGCCTTTGGAGAAGGTGCATAATCGGTTTAAAAAGCGTTTGATTGATGTTGTCTTTAGTAGCATAGTGATTTTTTTTGTATTAACCTGGCTGTATCCTATTATCGCCATACTTATCAAATTACAAAGTAAAGGACCTGTATTATTTAAACAATTAAGGAGTGGTCGAGACGATGAACCTTTTTGGTGTTTCAAGTTTAGAAGTATGCGGATGAATTTGGATAGTGATAAACGACAAGCTAGTAAAAATGATGATCGTATAACGCCCATTGGTAAGTTTTTAAGGAAATCTAGCTTAGATGAATTACCACAATTTTTTAATGTTTTTATGGGGCACATGAGTGTAGTTGGGCCACGTCCTCACATGTTAAGCCATACCGAGCAGTATAAAGGTATCGTTGATCAATTTATGGTACGACACTTTTTGAAACCAGGTATTACGGGTTGGGCTCAGGTAAATGGGTACAGGGGAGAAACTAAAGAAGACTATAAGATGGTAAAACGTGTAGAACACGATATTTGGTATTTGGAACATTGGACGGCCGCTCTGGATATACGAATTATATTTATGACCATAATTAATATGATAAAAGGTGAGGAGAATGCTTTTTAATTGACATATTTTCAAAATAAAGAAAAACCTATATCATAAATGAATGATCAGGCTTTGCTTTAACTTTCTTTTCGCTTTTTTTTTAAATATTTGATTTTTCACATATACCTATCAAAAGAAAGTTTAATATGTCATAAAATACCTGATTTAAAATGTTTATGACTGAAACCAGCTCATGGTCTTCGTCCAATCTTTGAGTATCTGATACGCGAATGGCAGACGTTGTGGATAGTAAACAAGGCGATTAATGCAATCAATTTTGAGCCACTCTTTGAGTCTTATCATATCTGTGTTGCCACTAACCATCATCCCATATACTGATCAAAGTATTGGTTTACGCTATGGACCAATACCTATTCTAGCTAAAACTTGCTGAAGCCTGAAAGGATTGTGTCCCTTTCATGTAGAGCAAACCGGACAACAATACCACAAACCGTTTACCTAGTGTTAGGCTTAAGCATGCCTCATGTCTATAACGCAAGTCACTGGGCCACTCATTTCGCTGCATAGCGGGCCACCTATTTCATTCGTCACTGGGCCAAAAAAAGGTTTTATTTCGCTGGTCATTGGGCCAGCCTTCCGTTATTAGCTTTA
>NZ_CAKLBU010000020.1 GCF_920984735.1 Pedobacter sp. Leaf250
GCTAAACCTTTTTTACGGTATAACTCAAAGTTTACCTAGCCTCGAATGGCCTCACACGAACAGTCAATATATTTTGCATAACAACAATATAATGACCTTTTTAAAATTCTCAGTAAAAATAAAAGGCATCGAATTAATCGATGCTTTTCTTGTTAAAAAATGTCATCCTGAGCTTGTCGAAGGAATTGTAAAAACTGAATTAAAAGCGTTTCGACAAGCTCAACGTGACAAGAGCCAAAGGTAGATTGGTTTATGAGAGACCTCTTACAAAGGGCTTTATTTTTTCAATCCAATTTCTCTTAATCTTTCATCCAGATATTCACCTGCAGTCATATCGCTATATGCTTTTGGATGTTCGGCATCAATGGTTGATGGTAAACTTGTTAAATCCATGTCGCTGCGTGGGTGCAAGAAAAATGGCACAGAAAAACGAGAGGTTTTCATCAACTCTCGAGGTGGATTTACTACTCTGTGCGTAGTCGATTTTAATTTGTTATTGGTTAAGCGTTGCAACATATCGCCAACATTTACTACAATATCAGTATGGTGTGCTTTAATCGGTAACCACTCATTGCTTCGGGTTAATACTTCTAAGCCATCAGCACTTGCGCCAATCAAAAGCGTAATCAGGTTAATGTCTTCATGGGCGCCTGCACGTACTGCATCATCAGGAATCAACTCTGGGTTTTCAATCGGGAAATAATGAATTCCTCTCAAAATTGAATTTCCATTGTGTACGTGTTGATCAAAATAATTAACGGGTAACTCTAAATAAGTAGCAATAGCACGTAGCAGGTGTGTCCCGTTTTCCTGCAGTTTTTTATAGGTATCGCCAGTAACTTTGTTAAAATCTGGTAACTCTTCCAAAACCTCATTGTCAGGATATTCATCTTTCACTGGGTCGCCATCCGTAACTTCCTGACCGATTTGCCAGAATTCTTTTAAATCTGGTGTTTTAGCACCTTTTGCTGTTTCCTTGCCTGCACTGGTATAACCCCTCTGACCAGCCAATTCTGGTTTTTCGTATTTCTTTTTGGTTTCTACAGGAAGTGCAAAAGCCGCTTTAATATTTTCGTAAAGCTTATCTATCAATTCCTGATTTAGACCGTGGTTAGTGATGGTTACAAAACCCGAATCATTGAAGGCTCTGCCTAATTCATCAGAAAATTTTTTACGTTCTTCTTCAGTTCCATTGATGTAAGAACCCAAATCTAAACAAGGAATATACGGTGTAGACATAATTTTATATTTAATGTTGTACGAATTTAAAAAAGAATTGTTAATAAGTGTTGATGTGCAAGATTTTGTGGCTATAATAAACTAATTTACAGTATTTTAAGTTATTAACATCAACAGTTAAACTCACAAAAGGTTAGGTTTGTCATGCAAAATCCATTATTGTTTTGAATGAAACTAGGAATGATTTTATTTCGTAATATAGTATATCAAGCTGGATTGAAAATCTGGTTTATAAAAAATCAACACACAACATGAAACGAATAATTTTAATTTTATTATCAGTCCTGGCACTGAATCAAGTTCAGGCCCAAGGTAAAAAAACAGAAAAGGCAACTTTTGGTATGGGCTGTTTTTGGTGCACAGAAGCCATTTTTCAAAGATTGAAAGGCGTTACAGCAGTAAAATCTGGTTATGAAGGTGGGCGTTTGGCCAATCCAACTTATGAAGAGGTTTGTACAGGGGCAACTGGCCATGCAGAAGTTTTGGAAATTACCTATAATCCGATGGTTATTTCCTACGATGAATTATTGGAAGTTTTTTGGAAAAGTCATGATCCAACTACTTTAAATCGTCAGGGTGCAGATTCTGGAACGCAATATAGATCAGTCGTTTTTTATCATAATGCAGAACAAAAAGCTTTAGCCGATAAATATAAAGCTGAATTAAATAAAACCAATGCATTCGGAAAACCTGTTGTAACGGCTATAGAAGCTGCCAAGCCATTTTATGTAGCTGAAAATTACCATCAGAATTATTATTTAAAAAATGGTAGTGAGCCTTATTGCAGAGCGGTTATTTTGCCTAAAATGCAGAAGCTTGAAAAGATTTTTAAAGCGAAGCTGAAGAATTAGCCTTCTGATTTTGACTATATTCAATAAGATCTTGTCATGTTGAGCTTGTCGAAACGCACTAAGAACCTAGTTTAAAAGTCCTTTGACAGGCTCAGGATGACATTCGTGTATAATAGGTATGGCTAATTTCTTTATTGTTAATTTTGAGACTTAGTAAATGCCGAACCCTTGTTTAATAAACCGTATTGAAGCGATATCCCCCGATTTTTTCTTCATCGGGGATTTAGCGGAAAGACGGGCTACATTTTCCGATTTGCACTTCAGTACCTTTCCAAATCCCTTTTTTAATTTACGAATTGTCAATTAAGCGCCGTGGCAATTAAACAATGAAGCATTTCTGAAACTTTACGTTGGTAAATATTACATTTGCAATATGAATACTGGCTTACAGCTTTATAATACGCTTTCACGCAAAAAAGAACTTTTTCAACCCTTAAATGCAGCCCATGTGGGCATGTATGTTTGTGGTCCTACCGTATATAGCGATGTGCATTTGGGCAACTGTCGTACTTTTATTTCTTTCGATTTAATTTTTAGATACCTCAAATACTTAGGTTATAAGGTGCGTTATGTGCGCAATATTACCGATGCCGGCCATTTGGAAGGCGATAGAGATGAGGGCGATGATAAATTTGCAAAACGGGCAAAGTTGGAGCAATTGGAACCAATGGAAATTGTGCAGAAGTACACTTTAGGTTTCCATGATGTGCTGCGGATGTTTAACACTTTGCCGCCAAGCATTGAGCCAACTGCAACCGGACATATTATCGAGCAAATTGAAATGATTAAAGTAATTATAGCCAATGGTTATGGTTATGAAGTGAATGGTAACGTTTATTTCGATGTAGAAAAATATAGTAAGGAATACAATTATACGATTTTAACCAACCGCAATTTAGAAGACATGTTGAACAACACCCGCGAATTGGGTGGACAGGATGAAAAACGTGGAAGGTTGGATTTTGCGCTTTGGATTAAAGCAAAACCTGAAACTTTGATGCAGTGGCAATCGCCCTGGGGCTTGGGTTTTCCCGGTTGGCATATCGAATGTTCGGCCATGAGTGCAAAATATTTGGGCGATGAATTTGATATTCACGGTGGTGGGATGGATTTAGCGGCAACACACCATACCAATGAAATTGCGCAATCAGAAGCCTGCAGTCATAAACAGCCTGCCCGTTATTGGATGCATACGAATATGCTTACGGTTAATGGAACACGTATGTCGAAATCGGCTGGCAACGGATTTCTTCCATTAGAATTATTTACAGGTGCGCATCCGCTTTTGAAAAAAGGTTATAGCCCGATGACCGTTAAGTTTTTTATGTTGCAGGCACATTACCGCAGCACTTTGGATTTTTCTAATGATGCACTCGATGCTTCGGAAAAAGGATTCCGCAGGTTGATGGCTGCAGTAAGTCTGTTGGATAAATTGGTGGTTTCGGAGCAAAATGATTTCGATATTGATGCACTAAAAGAGAAGTGCATGGTTGCCATGAATGATGATTTTAACAGTCCGATTTTAATTGCTGAATTGTTTGAGGCGGTAAGGATTATTAATACAGTTTACGATGGTAAGGCTAAAATTTCTGCTGAATCACTGGAAAAATTAAAAACGCTTATAAATGATTTCGTTTTTGATATTCTGGGATTGAAAGATGAAGATGCCGGAAGCAATGATTTGAACGGCGTTTTGGAAATGGTGATCGATCTACGCACCGAAGCTAAAGCCAATAAAGATTATGCTACATCCGATAAAATTAGAATTGGTTTGCAGGAATTGGGTATTCAATTGAAAGATAGTAAGGAAGGCACAACCTGGAACAAGGCTTAGGTTAGTTGAAGGCTGGATGGGAATTTTTTCCATATTTGAGTTAAATAATGAATAAAAAACTTTTAATCTTACCCTTGATTGCCATATTGGGTTTTCAGGCTTGTAAAAATAAACCAAATCAATCGTCACAATCTGAAGACAACACGGCAATTAAGCTGGTTTCTCCGGATTTTAATGCCGACAGCGCTTATGCCTACGTAAAAGCACAGGTAGACTTTGGTCCTCGGGTGCCGGGTACGGTTGCACATCAAAAATGTGCTGAATACTTGGTTTCAAAATTAAAATCTTTTGGTGCCATCGTAAAAATTCAGGGAGAAAAAACTCAAACTTACGATGGGAAAACATTTCAGCTGAAAAACATTCTAGCAAGTTTTAATCCTGAAAATAAAACCCGTGTTTTAATTTCGGCACATTGGGATGCTCGTCCATTTTCTGATCAAGATACCAATCCGGCAAATCAGAATAAACCATTCGATGCTGCAAACGATGGTGGCAGTGGGGTTGGGGTAATCTTGGAAATGGCTCGCCAAATTCAGCAAAAAACTCCAAATGTAGGGATTGATTTTGTGCTGTGGGATCTGGAAGATTACGGAAAAGCCAATGATGAAACACCTGATGAAATTACCTGGTGTTTAGGATCACAGTTTTGGGCGAAAAATGCTATTGCAACTGGCTATAAAGCCGCCTTTGGCATAAATCTCGATATGGTAGGTGGTGGAAATGCACAGTTTACGCAAGATGAAATTTCCCGTCAGTCGGCACCCGAAGTAGTTAATCGTGTTTGGGATATTGGAAATGAAATTGGTTACTCGTCGTATTTTGTTCGAATACCGAGCGGCAAAATTGTTGATGATCATTTTTGGATGAACAAAGCAGGCGTACCATCAATCGATATTATTCATTACAATGACAACACTGGCTTCTATATCAATTGGCACACACAGCTTGATAACTTAGCCAATATTGATAAAAACACCTTAAAAGCAACCGGACAAACTGTGCTGGAAACCATTTATAGAGAAAAATAAAATGTGCAATTGTTAATTACTTTTAAAAGCACAACCTTCAAAAAATTTTATATTCGCCAAACATATATCTACAATAAATAATGAAACAATTACTTTCAACTGCAATATTATCACTTTTAGCAATTGGTGCATTTGCACAAAAGAATGACGGTACAACAAAATCGTTGGTAAATGCAGAAAAGGATTTTGCAAAATCTATCGCTAAAAGCGGAGATAAAGAATCTTACTTAGAGTATTCATTAGCAAGCGCTTTGGTTTTCAGACCGAATCCTGTAAATGTAAGAACATTTTATAATGCGCAAAAAACAGATGAAAATACAGTTACCTGGGAGCCAAATTTAGCAAAGGTTTCTCGCAGTGGCGATTTAGGTTTTACCACTGGGCATTATGCTGTTACGGGCTCGGAGAAAAAATATGGTCAGTATTTATCCATTTGGAAATCAGAGAATGGCAAATGGAAATTGGCAATTGATTTAGGAACATCAAGCAATAAACCATTGGATAAAACTGCTGCAAAATTTACCGAACCTAAAGATCATGTGGCGCCAAAATTCATGAACGAAAAACAATTGAAGGCTGGAAAAGACATCATTTCTACAACTGAAAAAACTTTAAATACTTTATTGAAAACGCATGGCATTGCTGCATTTGGTGGTTTTTTAACAGAAGATGCCCGTTTATTATTTCCAGGTAATGAGGCCATTAACGGCAAAGGCAAAATCATCTCATTTTATAATGGGATGATCAGTAAAATTAATTTAAAAACTAACGGTGTAGATAAGGCAATAGGGAGTGATTTAGCTTATACTTATGGTGTGGCTACCGTTGATTATAAAGCTGATTTACGCGAAAGCTTTAATTATGTTTTTGTTTACGAAAAGGCTGCTGATGCAAGCTGGAACTTAATCGTTCAGGCATTTGTACCTGCTGACAGATAGAATTATAGTGTGAATTATTAAGGGCTCTCTATAAAAAGAAGCCCTTTTTTTATGCGCCATCAACTTGTTTTATTGTCATATACGCTCTTTTTTTAGTTCATCTTTCCTTCGGATATAAGTAAAAAGCAAAACCCGACATTAAAAACTGCATTGTTTTTGCGCAACCAAAAAATATATTAATCAATCATTTTACGTTTTAATTTCATGAATAAAAAATTACACCTTTTAATTGCTCTTCTATTTATTTTTCTACAGGTTTCTGCTCAAAAGAGAAAGTTCGATATTCAGGGAAAGGCAGGTGCCCGCGGCATTATGCCAGAAAATACTGTTGAAGGAATGCTCAAAGCATTAGATTTAGGTGTAACCACGCTTGAAATGGATGCCGTTATTTCGAAAGACAAACAAGTGGTTTTATCGCAAGAACCTTATTTCAACAACGAAATTTCGTTAATGCCGAACGGTAAACCAATCTCTTTGAAAGACCAAAAGAAATACAATATTTACAAGATGGATTACACCGAGGTGAAGAAGTTTGATGTAGGAAGCAAAGTTCACGCTCGTTTTCCAGGTCAGGTAAAGTTTAAAGCTTACAAGCCCTTACTTAGTGAAACTATTGATGCAGTGGAGGCTTATGTTAAAGAAAAGAAATTAGCTAAACCTGTTTACAGTATCGAAACCAAAATGATTAAAAATGGGGATAATGATTTTCATCCGGAACCAGCTGAATTTGTAGATCTAATTATGGAGATTGTAAATGCCAAGAAGATTGCAAAGCGTGTGATTATTGAATCTTTTGATATGCGGACTTTGCAATATTTGCATGAGAAATATCCTAAAATACAAACCTCATTGTTAATTGATGAAAAGGAACCTTTTGAAGATTACATTGAAAAATTAGGTTTCAAACCAACTATTTACAGTCCGTACTCGGTTTTGGTTGGGAAAGGATTGGTTGATCGTTGTCACGCCATGGGCATTAAAATTATCCCGTGGACGGTTAATAGTTTGAAAGAGATTAAATATTTTATGAGTTTAGGCGTTGACGGGGTAATCACCGATTTTCCTAACCTGATGGGGCAGTTGAAATAAATTTGAACCACAAAAAAAGCGTCTTGATTTTAACCTCATGACGCTTTTTCTTCTGGCTATATGAACTAGCCAATATAAAATTTCAACTTAATACTAGTGATGTGATGATTCTGCCTCTTCTGCTTTTGAATGTGGTTTTTCTGTTTCATGATGGCCTGAACCTTCAGGTGCATGGACAAAGATTGGTCTGGTGAAAGCCACAAGAAGGATTAAAACGATAATCCATGCTGTTAAAGGTAATGCCCAAATGCCTGTTGTTTGCTGAACTGGTGCGTGTGAATCGTGAGCTGACATGTTAAATATTTTTGATTTGAAAAATTTTGCTTTGTAATTGGCATAAAGATAAGAACTATTTTAAAATTTAAAGATTGATTCCTTTACTTATGCTAAAATACATGAATGGTTTTTATCAGCCATTAAATTGTTCAATCGCTTTTTCAATTTGTCTTCTATGCCTTAAAATATGAACAATGGCATGTTCCATCATCTGTTCTACATCGTATTGTTGCCCCCATCTGGCGTTTATTTTCTTTGCAGCATCAAACTCTTCCAGTCGAATATTGGGATATTGAATGAATACATTTTCGGTGTAGGCAATGGCTTCTTTCAATCTTGAAATATATTGATTTACGTCATCAAATTGCATTCTTACTGGTCGTTCCATATTTACACCAATTGAATTTTCGATATAAATTGCATAACTGAAAATAGATGAATTAACATGCGTTAAAATAGTTTGAATCGAAATACAATCTGTATTTAAGCTTTCAGGCTCGATGGTTTTAGTTAGATAATTAGGGTTTATAGGCTTGATAACTTTTATCAGTTCATCTAATGCTTTCTTGTATTCATCCATTAAAGCAGCAAATGCACCAGAAAGTTTTTGAGTGTTAGCCATTGGTAAAAGGTGGTTTTGTTGTAAATAAGATTTTAAAATTGTTTTGGTTTCAATTTTCGACTGGCAAGCTCAACCACCTCTTCAATTCTTTTAGCTTTTGTTTCAGGTCTTTTTGCAAAAGCAATCCACTGTAAAATTGCTTTTCTAACTGATTTGCTTAAGCCTAAAAAGAATTCTTTCGCCTCTGGTTTTTTATTGAATTCGATGTCTAATTCATTTGGAATCAATAATTCTTCTACTTCATCCAAAATAATCCATGAGCCATTTCTTTTGCCCGGGTAATGCTTTCATAGCCAGCTTCGGTCATTAATCCAGCTTCTATTAATTCTAAAACTTTCACCTTATTAATTTTCGACCAAGCACTTTTGGGTTTCCTTTTGGTGAAAAATTGAATAAATCTTTCTTCATCAATAGATTTTCTGATACTATCAATCCAGCCAAAGCAAATTGCTTCTTCAACAGCTTCAACCCAAGAAATTGTTGGCTTATTAGCGCTCTTTTTATATTGAACAAGCCAAACGGAAGGGATGGATTGATGATTTTTTTCCAGCCACGATCGCCATTCTTTTCTATTTTTTCGATAAATTTTTTCTATTTCGTTGCTGGCCATAACATACAATCCTTATCTCTAAAATACTTAAAAATTTGTAATGATATGTTTAAAACAAAAAACCCATCCCCGTTTTAATTGGAGATGGGTTATCTAATCGGGTTAATGTCTTATAATAAATCTTTAATGATCTTTTCAATGGATAATCCTTCAGCTTCAGCACGATAATTTCTTACAATACGATGGCGAAGAATAGGTTCTGCAACTGCTTGAACATCTTCAATATCGGGAGCATATTTGCCTGAAATGGCAGCATGGCATTTTGCGCCTAAAACCAAAAATTGCGAAGCTCTTGGTCCGGCGCCCCAGTTAATGTATTTATTTACTGCTTCGGTTGCAAATTCACTATTCGGACGGGTTTTAGATGCCAATTTCACGGCATATTCTAAAACGTTATCCGTTACCGGAATATCGCGAATCAGTTTCTGAAAAAATTGAATATCATCTGCATGGATAATTTTTTCCAGCTGGATGGTTCTGTTGCTCGTGGTATTTTTTACAATATTCAATTCATCAGCAAACTTAGGATAGTTTAATTGAATGTTGAACATGAATCGATCCAACTGCGCTTCCGGTAGGGGATAAGTTCCTTCTTGCTCAATTGGGTTTTGTGTAGCCAAAACGAAAAAAGGTTTAGGCAAAGTATGGGTTAGGCCAGCTGCGGTAACCGATTTCTCTTGCATGGCCTCAAGCAAAGCGGCTTGTGTTTTAGGCGGCGTACGGTTAATCTCATCAGCCAAAATAATGTTCGAAAAAACAGGCCCTTTTATAAATTTAAAGTTCCTGTCTTCTCCTAATATTTCAGCACCGATAATGTCACTTGGCATTAAATCAGGTGTGAATTGAATTCTGTTGAAATCTAAATCCAAAACCGAAGCAACAGTTTGAACGAGTAGTGTTTTAGCCAATCCGGGTACACCAACCAGCAAACAATGTCCGTTGCTGAAAATGGCGATTAAAACAGATTTGATGATATCATCTTGTCCAACAACAACCTTACTAATTTCGGTTTTAATTTTGTTGAAGGTATGATGAAGTGCATCAACGGCTTCTACTTCGTTTTTATACTGCATTCGTATTATTTTGCGGCTGTGGCGGTTTTAGTCCAGATTTTTAATTCATCACAGGTATTAAATTCGTCGTCGATTTTAATATATGTGCTTTCACGGCGCTTCTCAAACCATTCGCTTAAAGTACGATTTATTTTATCACTTTGAGCCGCATCTCTGATTTTTGGGAAATCCTGAGCCATGTTTGCTTTGTGAGGCGGAATTTTAGATTTTAAATAAAGTAAACGATAACCTTGTTTACCATCAGGAGCAGTATATAAATCTGGTTTAGAAATGCCTCCAATTTTCATGGTATCAATTACCAAAAACACAGATGGGTCTAATTTATCAATAGGAATAAACGTAGTTCTTGCCTGAACATTCTCGGCATTTAACATCATACCGCCATTATATTTCGATTCTTTATTATCTGAATATAAGTTTGCAGCAGCTGCGAATGATAGTTTGTTAGACATGATTTTATTGTAAACACTATCAGCATGTAATTTTAAACGGGTTAAACTTTCTGGTGTTGTTGCCGGTCTGATTAAAATGTGACGGGCGTGAACCTGCTCACCACGGCGCTCAATTACCTGAAGAATATGGAAACCAAATTCCGTTTCAAATACAGGCGAAATCTCTCCGGCTTTAAGTTTAAAAGCCCAGGCTGTAAATTCTTTGGCCATCATACTTCTGTCGAAAAACCCTAAATCCCCACCATCTGCAGATGATCCTGGATCTTCCGAATAAGTTTTAGCCAATACGCCAAAATCATCACCACCTTTAATTCTCAGGCGTAAAGCCTCAATTTTATCGCGGAACCTTTGTTTTTCTGCCCTTGATAATTTTGGATCAAGAATAACTTCGCCTACTTCAACTTCAGTATTGAATTCTGGAATACTATCACCCAAAGATTTGAAATATTTTTCAACTTCCATTGGAGTTACGTTAATATTTTCGGTGATTTTACCCTGCATTTTTTGAGCGATTAAACCATCTTTAATTGTTGGTCTCATCTCATCTTTATATTGCAAAACAGATTTGTTTAAAAATTGCTCCAAGCGCTCTTGTCCACCGGCACGTTGCATCATCGAACGCATACGTTTATCTACCTCATCGTCCACTTGGCCATCCTCAACCATTACCGAATCGATCTCAGCTTGTTGTTTAAGTAATTTTTGCGTTAAGGTATTCTGTAGAATTTTACATTTAATACTTTCGTTAGGTGGGTTTCCCTGATAAAGGTATTGTGTATATTCCTGGTTCAAATCTGAAAGTAGGATGATATTATTACCTACTACAGCAGCAACTTTATCGATGTTATGTTTCCCTGGCTGGGCATAACTGTTTAAAAATATGCAAATTAATGCTGTTGCTACTAAAAAAAACTTCTTCATTCTATTTATTATATTTTGCAAATTTAATATTAATCTTTTACCAAAATGGATTTACTGTTTTGCGAGTTTTTTCAACTCATTCTCATTGATTTTAATCTGATGCTTTTGTCTAAGTCCGTTAATCCAATTTTCTTCCAAAATTTGCTGGTAATCGGCTACTACCTGCCCTTTAATTTCGCTTAAAGGTTTGTTGTAATTTTGCTGATTTTTGGCGTAAAAACTGGTTATAGCTTGTTCATCATCTTGTGCTTTATTCCAAATTTTTTGTTCAGATACATTAAACATTAAAACGCCCTCTTTATATTCTGTCAGCAAAAAATCGTGGTCTTTATGGGTTGCATTGGCTTTTTTATGGTTTGCTAATGCAGTTTCATAAGTTTTCACTTCTTCCTGATAAACGGGGTTTTTGTCTAAGCCCATTTCTCTGGCATCTAAAACCTTCAATTTAAAGTTGATATAAAGATTTAGGTAGCTTTGCAGGTTGTCATAATCGGCACTTATCGTTCCATTGTGGCTCTTTTTATATGCCCATAAAAATTCTTTAGCACTTATTGATTTACCGTTAATTGCAGCTACGTTTTGCGCAAACGAATAACCGAAAATACAACTGAAAATAAACAAGCAACAAGCCTTTTTTAAGCAGAGCACTCTATAAATTTTAATGGATAAAAGTAACAATTAGCGGCGCTATTATAAGATATTTAACTAATTTTAACAGAAATTATTATCCGGCAAAAATACGAATGGAAAACCAGCTTACCAACAATGCGAATGCTTTACGCTTATTTTTTACTGAAGATGTTTTTTTGGTAAAAGATGAAACCGTAGAAATCACCGCTGTTGATCATGAAAAGCCTGTTTATCATTCAATTATAAATGAAAATGTTTTAGCTGAGGAAAAAGGTTTGGCACCAAAAAATGAGTTAATTTCCATTGAAAAAGTAGATGTAGTTGTTAATACCTATACGCCCAAAGTCGAAATCCCTCATATTGTTGCTGAACCTACAGCCCCAAAAACCTTTAAATTTTTGGGTGGAAACAAAAAATCAGTATTGATTCTGGTGAATGATATTCAGCATGATGTAAGCACAGAGCAAGGAAGGGATTTATTGAGAAAAATTGTAAAAGCAGTTGATTTAAGTACACCTGATTTTGCCATAGTGAATTATGCACAATACGATGGAACAGAATTTAATGAATTTCAGGAATTCTTTAAGCCGGCAATTATGCTTTCATTCGGTGTAGAAATTACCGATTTAAAATTGAACGTTACTTGGCAGAATGAAATCATTCAACATGGAAATACTAAAATTATTTTTGCTCCTAATCTGCATCAATTAGACAGTGATTTGATATCGAAAAAACAACTTTGGGGAAATCTTCAAAAAATTAAGTAATAGAATTCAGGTATTGCAATTGTTTTACTTATTTTCCATCCAACATCATTTATCATGAAAAAGCTTGTTTTTGCAACCAATAATCAACATAAAACTGAAGAAATCCGATTAGCATTAGCTGGAGAATATGAAGTTTTAAATCTGAACGATATTGGTTGTGATGTTGATATTCCAGAAACAGCAGAAACATTTGAAGGTAACGCAACCTTGAAGAGCAAATACGTAATAGAAAATTTTAATTTGGATTGCTTTGCGGATGACAGCGGTTTGGAGGTTGAAGCTTTAAACAATGAACCAGGAATTTATTCGGCAAGATATGGTGGGAGCAGAGACAGTTTAGCAAACATGCAGCTGGTTTTGCAAAAACTCGAAGGTCAAAGCAATCGGAAGGCAAGGTTTAGAACGGTAATTTCTTTAATGCTTAATGGGGAGAATCATATATTCGAAGGTAAAATTGACGGCACGATCAGAGAAAGTTTATCAGGATCGAAAGGCTTCGGCTACGATCCGATTTTCCAACCTGAAGGATATGATATTACTTTTGCTGAAATGGATATGGCAGAAAAAAATACGATTAGCCACAGGGCAATTGCGGTAAAAAAGATGATTGAGTTTTTGAAGAAATAGCAAAATCGTCATTGCGAGTGCCGATTTTTCATCGGGACGCGGCAATCTTCATATTGTAAATAACATTACAAAAGAAAAAGCAACGATTATTGTTGGATTACGCCATTTAAAAAGATGGCCACAAACATCTCAGATGAAAATCAGAGATATTTTCGTAATGACGACCAGCTTTGTAATGACCATCTAAAATATCAGGATTTATAACTTTTGTAGCATCTTCTTCAATGAATCAGCTTTTGGTAGAATTGGTTTGATTCCAAAATTAACCGTATCTAAAGGATTGGCCAGAGGCAGATTCTTATTCAAATTGAAATTAGGCGCTACTGTTTTTTTAACAGGTACTTTACTGGCTGTTGATTTAGCTGGCGTTAACCCTTTATTAGCCAAGTTAGTTTTTGGCAAGGCAGTTTTAGGTTTAGCCCTTACCTTACCAGCCGAACCAATTGCATCTTTTTTAGCTTTCGGTCTTTCTTTCGGTTTCCACGAAAATCCTTTTAACACATTGTCTTTTGCAACCTTACCATCAGGATTTAATGCACCTTCTACACCCTTAATGTAAACAATGTCTTCAATATCGTTCTCATTATCCTGAAAAATAAATTTTATCCTGCTGCTCAGTGTTTGGTTCATTTCTTTATAAAGCTTTGTGCTATCATCCTGAGTGTAATAAATGCTTTCTGCATTACCATCTACATACATGGTTTTCAGCTTGCCGTTTTTAAAGAAACCAGTCATCAACCTACCTTTAATCTGGTTAAACCGCAGGGAGTCTTTTGGTGTGTTCACTAAAAATGCATTTCTGAAGGCCTGGAGATTATTCAGTTTTTTATTTTTAAACTGAACATAAATGGTATCTGCAATTTGTTGCGAACCTTCAGACCAAATGATAGGATTTACAAAACAGCGCAAAGTAGAATCGGCACTGGTGTAAAATAAACTATCGGTTTTAGCCTGAATATTTGTTTTGAAAATCTTTACACCATGATAAGCCTTGATAATACGAGCCTGAACGGTATCTGCAGGGTTGAATTTTGCCGTATCATTTTTTAAACCTGGTTTTAAATTGATCAGGGTTTTATTCAATGCGTCTTTAGTTGCTGTTTTGGGAAGACTTTTCGATAAAGAATCGACCTTGGATGGATCTATATTTTTTATTTGATTTCCAGTTTTAGTAGTAATTTTCTTTGTTAAACTATCCGTTTTTAAAGCTGGTAAATTTTTAATGATTGAGTCTGCTGTGGTTTTTATTAATTTTAGCGTACTATCAGACTTTATTTTTTGAGGACTTTTAATTAAGGAATCAATCTTTAGGCTATCGATGGATTTATTGGGGAATAAGCTTTTTTCATCATTTGGATCAGTCTCGCTTTTAGATTTATTTTTACTTTTCCTATCAGTTTTAGCTTTTTCTGCAACTACATTAATACCTTTTGTTGCCGTTGGTTTGGCTGAACTTTCTTTTTTTTCCTTAGTTCCGCCATTTTCTTCATCATCTTCTCCAACTTCATTATCAGCTTTAATAGAAATTTTAGGGATTAGTTTTAGTGTTTTTTGCAAAACCATTTGAGTTTCCAAAGTATCTGCGCCCATCCATAAACTATCCGGACGTTTTTTCCCCTTTACCAAAATCGAATCTTCAGTTCCAATGCCTAAATAAGCATTTCTGGTAACTAATGTCCGCTGATCAATTTTATAATAGTAGCCTAAATCACCAAACATTTTCATTTTATCTTTCGTGTCAGAAAAGACAATGTTTTTAACGGCTTTGCCTACGCCCCGTTTACCGTAATAATATAAGCTATCGCCTTTTAGCGATCTCGTTCCTTGTGTGTATAGGTTTTTTTTGCCGAAGAAGGCATCTTCAGATGCTGTATTATATTGACCGTTTTCTGTATATAAATTATCGTCTTTGCCTTTAATATTTGTTGGGCCATAAAAAAATGCCCATTTACTTTGAGTGTTGTAACTCATCGTATCAGATTTTATTGTGGTTTGTGGCGTAACTACCACAACATCATATTTAAAATATGCATCATTGGTATTACTGAAATAATATCCGTTTTTACTCGTAAGCGTAACAGTTTGATTCACAATTTTTCCGCCACTTGTATAAGTTCCGATTTTACTTAAGGTGTTATAATCTAAAACATTTGTAGTTAAAACCGATGTGGGATCGACCATTCTTACATTCCCAGTTAAATGCGCCTGCTTTTTATTTCCATCATATTCCAGTTGATCGGAATAAATATCCGTAGTGAGCTGATTGATGTGAACATTTTTAAAAGCTTCGAAATAATTTCGCTCGCTGTAAAACACAGCACTGTCGCAGGTTAATGTGGCATTATCTTGCTGAAAAACAGGATAGCGTAAATAGCTGATTTTATTTTTCGTGTCGCCACTAATTTTGCCAAACGAAACAATTTTGATCTTCGTTGCCTTTTGTTGGCCAAAAAGAAATGCCGGAAAGAATATTAAAAATAAAAAGACAAATAGTTTTTGCACTTTACAAAGTTAGTTTTTTGTTCCGAACGTTCGGAATACCAGTTAAAATTAAATATTTTTGATGGATGTTACCCTTAAAACAATTTCAGGATTTTATTAATCAGCACCAGCTGTTTTTAAAGGGTAATAAGATTCTTTTAGCCGTTAGCGGAGGAAAAGATTCAGTATTAATGTTGCATTTGTTTAAAGCAATAGGCGTTAATATTGGTGTAGCGCATTGTAATTTCAACTTAAGAGGAGATGAAGCGCAACGCGACGAAAATTTCGTTAAAATGTTAGCCGCAAGTCTTGATCTTCCTTTTTACATAACGCATTTCGAAACGAAAAAATATGCAGCCGAAAATAAAATTTCTACTCAAATGGCTGCCCGAGATTTACGTTACAATTGGTTTGAAGAGATTAGGGTAAAAGAAGGATTTGATTACGTGGCATTGGCGCATCATCAAAATGATACCGTAGAAACCATGCTTATAAATTTAACTAGAGGTACAGGCATAAGCGGCATACATGGTATTTTATCTAATCGAGGAAATTTAATCAGGCCATTATTGTTTTTAAACCGCCAGGAAATTGATGAATTCATTGAAAATAATCATCTTGATTATATTGAAGATAGTTCCAACCAAAGCGCTAGTTACACACGGAATAAAATCAGGTTAAAAGTAATTCCTCATTTAAAAGAGATTAATCCAGATTTGGAAAAAACTTTTACCGAAAACGCAGCCCGTTTTGCTGAAGTAGAAACGTTTTTAAATGTTCAGGTGCAAAAATTATCTGCAAAAATTCTAAACAAAAAGGCAGATGGTATTTATATCCCATTGGATGAAATTTCAAGGCTGAATCCGCAAAAGCTGCTATTGTTTGAGTTACTTAAACCTTATGGATTTACTGAAAGTGTAATTCAGGAAATTATAAACCATTTAAAATCATTAAGTGGAACACATTTTTTTAGTGCTAATCATCAGGCAATTATCAATAGAGATTATTTGGTAATCGTGGATAAAAACAATGATGGAATTTCCAACCAGTTTATTCATCCATCAACTAAGAGTGTTTTTTTTGGTAAGGATGAATTTGCGCTATCTTTTTCTACAGAAATCAAATTTGAAGCCAATCAAAACAAAGCTTTTGTAAATGCCGATAAATTAATTTTTCCGTTGATTTTAAGAAATTGGCAAAATGGTGATAAATTTATACCATTAGGCATGCGGCAACCTAAAAAGGTAAGTGATTTTTTTATTGATGAAAAAGTTCCGCTACACCTAAAAGCCTCAACTGCAATTTTAATTAATGGTAATGGCGATATCATTTGGATTGCAGGTATGCGCCAGGATAATAGATATAAATTAACCACTGCAACAAAAAAAGTTGCTATATTCGAACTCAAAAAAAAATAAGTGGAAAGCAGATACGCCTACATCGAAAAACAATATATCGGTCGTGATTATGTTCGCATTTTCATCAGGCTAATTATGGCTGCATTCTGTTTTGCCGCCTATGTTTACGAACGCGATCGCGATAATACCCAGGATTTATTTCTTGTGGTTGGCTTTGGAATCATTGGTGTATCCATGTTATTGCTTTTTTTAATTCAGTATAAAATTGTGGTCGATAATGGCAGCATGATTTTAGATGGACTTTGGACTACAAAACGTGTAAAAATTGATTTAAATAGCATTGTAGAGGTGCGCAAAGCAACTTATAGCCGCTACTTTTTTAATAATCCAGTTTATAATCTGCACACCAAAGGAACCATTCGTTTTTATTCATCAGGTAAAGATGCAGTAGTTTTAACCGATCGTGACGGTTTAGAATATTTTATAGGTACGCAACGACCAAATGAACTCTTTCTTGTGATTAAGGAAGAAATGAGAAATTTGAAATAATCTATCCAGGCATTATTTTCGCATATTCATCATATTAAATTTTAAATAACTTTTTGTTTCGTTTAATGCTGTGAGGTCTACTTAGTTGCTGCAAATGCTTATCAAAACAAATAAAGGAAAGTTATCATCTAAAATCCAGTGTTTTATTGCAATATCCCGACATGCATTTCAGTTAAAAATGGGGTACATTTGTGTTAACAACAACACAATTATAAATGAAGATAGGAATTGTTTGCTACCCCACTTTTGGTGGTAGTGGAGTAGTTGCAACAGAGCTTGGTAAAGCACTAGCAAATGAGGGCCACCAAGTTCACTTTATTACTTATAGTCAGCCTGCTAGGCTCGATTTTTTCTCAGCAAACCTTTTTTATCACGAGGTTTCGGTAAGGGATTATCCTCTTTTTGATTATGCGCCTTACGAATCGGCATTGGCGAGCAAGTTGGTAGATGTTGTTCGTTTTGAGCAATTGGATGTGCTGCATGTTCATTATGCTATTCCACATGCATCGGCAGCATTTATGGCTAAGCAGATTTTGGCTAGCTATGGTATTCATATTCCTGTGGTAACTACATTGCATGGTACCGATATTACTTTGGTGGGTAAAGATCCTACTTACAAACCTGTGGTTACTTTCTCTATCAATCAAAGCGACGGTGTAACAACTGTTTCGCAAGATTTGAAAGACGATACATACAATCATTTTGAAATTACTAAAGACATTAAGGTAATTCCGAATTTTATCGATTTCAGTCGCTTTAGTTTGCAAGCAAAAGATCACTTTAAAAAGGCAATTGCACCAAATAATGAGCGTATATTAATTCATACCTCAAACTTTAGAAAAGTAAAGCGTACTGCTGATGTAATTCGAATCTTCGAAAAAGTACAGGCAGTTATTCCATCGAAACTCTTAATGGTTGGTGATGGACCTGAACGTTCTTACGATGAACAGCTTTGCCGGAGTTTAAATATTGGCGATCATGTGCGTTTCTTGGGCAAGCAAGATGCCGTAGAAGAAATTCTATCTGTTTCTGATTTATTCTTAATGCCTTCTGAATCTGAAAGTTTTGGGTTGGCAGCTCTAGAGGCTATGGCTTGTAAAGTGCCGGCGATTACATCAAATGCTGGCGGATTACCAGAATTAAATATCGATGATTATTGTGGTTACTTGTGCGATGTGGGGAACGTTGAAGATATGGCAAATAAAGCAATTACCATTTTAAGTAATGATGAAACGCTGAAATATTTCAAAGAAAATGCTTTCAAAAGAGCCCAAGATTTTGATTTGAAAAAAATCCTGCCATCATACATTGATTATTATAAAGAAGTGATCGAGAATTCCTTGCAAGTAAAATACTAATATTTGGTTTTCTACCGCTTAAACGCCTATATTTAGTGGTTTGGGCATATTATTGAGATAAAAAAATCATCGTTTCTGCAAAGTTGAACGTGATCAAACGTTTGACTTATCCATCAAAATTTTTTTAAAACGCAGCTGAAATTTGATGTATTTTAAAAAAATAAATGGTAGATCGATTTTTTTTCAAATAAATATGCCCCATATTTTTCGGATTGATCTTGTTGAAAAAACGAATCTTTAAATAACTTATGAGAACCAAATTTTTTATGCTGGCAATATTGCTTGGCATCACTGCTTCAGTTAATGCCCAATCAAAAAAGGCAACTGTAAAGCACACTTTCGCAATTGCTGATGGAAATTTCTTGTTGGATGATAAACCGATCCAAATTCATAGTGGCGAAATGCATTATGCCAGAATTCCGAAACCGTATTGGCGTCATCGTTTAAAGATGATGAAAGCGATGGGCTTAAATGCGGTAGCAACATATGTATTTTGGAACTATCATGAGACCGCCCCAGGGGTTTGGGATTTTAAATCTGGAAACAAAGACATTTCCGAATACATTAGAATTGCTGAAGAAGAAGGGCTTTTTGTAATTCTTCGCCCGGGGCCATACGTTTGTGCCGAATGGGAATTTGGCGGTTATCCCTGGTTTTTAACTCAGGTTCCCGGAATGGTTATCAGAGGTAATAATCCACAATACCTGGCGGCAACAAAAGCTTATTTCACAGCTTTATATAGTCAGGTTAAGTCACTTTTGGTAAGTAACGGCGGCCCAATTATAATGGTTCAGGGTGAAAATGAATTCGGTTCTTATGTTGCTCAACGTAAAGATATCAGCTTAGAAGATCATAAAAAGTATAGTGCTGCGGTATTTCAGCAATTAAAAGATGTTGGGTTTAATGTTCCATTTTTTACATCTGATGGTAGCTGGTTGTTTGAAGGTGGCGCTTTACCAGGTGCATTACCCACCGCAAACGGGGAGGATGATGTTACTAAACTAAAAGAAGTTGTGAACCAATTTAACGGAGGAAAAGGTCCGTATATGGTTGCGGAGTTTTATCCAGGTTGGTTGGATCATTGGGCAGAGCCTTTTCCAAAGGTTTCGTATAAAAGCATTGCTAAACAAACCCAGAAATATTTAGATGGCGGTGTTTCCTTTAATTATTACATGGTTCATGGAGGTACCAATTTCGGTTTTACATCAGGTGCTAATTATGATAACAAACACGATATTCAGCCAGATTTAACCAGCTATGATTATGATGCACCAATTAGCGAAGCAGGTTGGGCCACTAAAAAGTACGATACTTTGCGTTCAATGCTCAAAACTGCTTCAACTCCTGTAGTGCCAGCAAAAAATCCGGTTATTGCCATACCCGATATTGCATTTACAAAAGCGGTAGATTTAGAAGATATCAAAAGTAAAATCACACCAGTTAATGATGATAAACCTTTAACTTTTGAAGCGCTAAATCAAGGACATGGTTACGTTTGGTACAGTAAAAAGTTCAATCAACCCATTAGTGGTAAACTGGAATTGGCTGGGCTTCGCGATTATGCTATTGTTTATGTAAATGGAACGAAAGTGGCCGAATTAAATAGCTATTATAAAAAATATGATTGCGAAATAGATATTCCGTTCAATGCTACATTGGATATTGTTGTAGAGAACATGGGACGTATAAATTACGGCGCTAAAATTGTCAACAGTACAAAAGGAATCATCTCGCCTGTGATTATCAATGGGCAAACCATCACCGGAAATTGGGACATGTACAAGTTGCCAATGGATGTAGTTCCAAATGTTGCAACGGCGAAAAATACCGCAACTGCTGGCAAACCGGCAATATATCAAGGAGATTTTACACTTGCTAAAACTGGAGATACATTTTTAGATATGAGCAGTTTCGGTAAAGGTATTGTGTTTATTAATGGCATAAATATCGGCCGCTATTGGAGCGTTGGACCTCAGCAGACTTTATATGTGCCTGGCTGCTGGTTAAAGGTTGGCAAAAACGATATTGTTATTTTTGAGCAGAAAAACGATGTGATGCAGAAATCAGTAAAATCTTTAACCACACCAATTCTGGAAGATCTGAAGACTGAAAATGGGTTGACAAAATAAAAGTCTTCTTTTATTTAAGCCTTTAATAATTAGCAAGTTAACCGACTTACGAAGTTTTGATGGGAATGGGGTAAGGGAAAACTTCGTCAGTCTCGTTAAAGATATGGTTTGAAACTGGCGAAGTCTTGCTTCGCTCCAGGCCTTAGAGACTTCGGAAGTTAATCGACTTACAAAGTTTTGATGGGAATGGGGTAAGGGAAAACTTCGTCAGTCTTTTAAAATTTACTATTTGAAACTGGCGAAGTCTTGCTGCGCTTTAGGGAGGGCACTGAAAAAGTCCTTGTCTAAAATGTCTTATTAAATATCGAGAAAAAACGGCAGATAAGGACTCTTAGAATCGTCTAATTGCAAAATAAAACTCAAGCGACTTTTTCAACTGGTAGTTTTTCAGTGCCCTCGCTTTAGGCCTTGGAGACTTTGGAAGTTAACCGACTTCCAAAGTTTTAACTAAACTAAATCCTTCTAAATCATCATCGCATAATTAAATTAAACTTTCTCAAAATCAAATGATTATAAATTGTATCTTTGCGCCTTTGAAATCGTCCATCAATTATAAACATTACCGATTTCATTAAAACTAAAAAGAGGTTAGCACAAATGAAAAAAATAGTTGATTACAGAAAGCTTTTGAATGTAGATAAAGAGGCTGAATTAAAAGAACTTAAGTCGGTATATCGTACATTGATGAAAGATTGTCACCCAGATAAATTTCAGCAAGAGGAAGAGAAGTTGGATGCAGAAGCAAGAAGTAAACAAATTATAGAAGCTTACCACTTTTTGGTGAGCATTGCTCCAGAAACACGTGAGCAAAACATCGAAACATACACACAAACAATCACTTTATCCAACATTCAGGATTTTGAATACAAACAACAAGTATTAAATATTCAGTTTTATGATGGCAGTGCTTATGAATATTTTGATGTGCCTAAAGCAATTTATGTGAAATTGGTTAACGCCGATTCTCCGGGTCGTTTTGCCCGCAGACATATTTTTAGTGAATATCCTTATCGCAATGTGGCTAGAGTAGCCGAAACAGCATAAGATTAATAATATTATCGAAAAGACTTGCCAACGGCAGGTCTTTTTTGGTACATAGCAAATTTAGAGTTGACCGTTATTGAGAGGATCAAAGCAAATCTCATTCGTAATTGATGCTTCGAGCCTTGCAATAACGAATGATCTTCAGCGCTCAGCAAGAACTTAATTATTCAACATCGGTTTAAAACGGTTATCCTTGTTGCGTAAATCCAAACCGCCCTCAAGCACAGATTTTAAATTAACTAAATAAAAGCTCCATCCCTGATGGCAACCTAATCGAATATTTCGCTTCGAGTTATCGTCGGTCGGAATATTCTTCTGTGTTAATTCTACGATGACATATTCAAATTCTTCTGTAAGCTTTATTTCGACTAAACAATTTCCTGCAAAAGTAAATTGATAAAAATCCTTCCCATTTGCTTCTGTAATTTTCCCGAGTTCAATATCATCATACAAATACCAGATCCATTTGTATTGGTCGCCTTTAAGTACAGACTGCCTTTTGCTCAACAGAACATTATTCTCATCATAAAATTCAGCATTGCTTAAAAACCACTTTTCAATTTCTTCTGCGTTGGTCCATGCCTTATAAATATCTTCCAACTTAGCATTGATTGCTATCTTTAAAGTGAAACTAGACCAATCGAAATTTACCATTATTAATTGAATACCAAACAAACCGGAGCGCCAACATCAATTCTTTTTCTGCTATCTGTAAGTTTACCCGAAGTTTTGTTTCTGTTGAAGATTACAATGTCATTCGTGTATTGATGACCCACCAATAAATATTTCCCGCTTGGATCAATGGTAAAGTTTCTTGGCCCTTTGCCTAAAGTACTTACGGTTTCAATAAATTTTAGTTTTCCTGTCGGAAGAATTGAAAATGTTGAAATGCTATTGGCATCGCCACGGTTGGTTTCGTAAAGGAATTTGCCATCAGCAGAAACATGAATATCTGCAGCATCAATTTTTCCACTAAAATCTTTGGCAGTGGTTCCAATTTCCTGAATTTTAGTTAAGCTGCCATTAGAATAACTGAATGTAGTAATGCTTCCATTAAACTCATGCACTAAGTAGGCAAACTTGCCATTCGGACTAAAAGTAATGTGCCTTGGGCCGGTTCCTGCATTGGTTTTTAAAACTTTTTTGGTGGTTAAAGTTTTGTCTTTTCCTGAAGGATTGTAGTTATAGATATAGACCTGGTCTTCTCCTAGATCATTAACGATTAAATATTTATGATCTGGTGTAAATTTCACCATGTGTACATGAGCACTTTCTTGCCTGCCTTTCGGATCAATGCTTTTTCCCGTATGTTTAATCACCTGAACAGCTTCACTTAACGATCCATCAGCATTACGAGAAAAAACGGCTAAACTTCCACCTGAATAGTTCGCTACAATTACATTTTTTTCATCAGCGGTAATGTAACAAGGATCGTTGCCATGGCTATCTACTTTGTTTAAAAAGATTAATGCACCAGTTTTTGAATCGTACTTAAATGAACTCACTGAGCTGGTGTTTCCCGTTTCATTTACTGCATAAACGAATTTTTTGTCGGGAGATATGGTCAGATAACTCGGATTAGCCGTTCCTTTGGCAATCTGCTTTAGGCTCGATTCTGCGCTCGTAGTATTAAAATTGTAAGTATAAATCCCTTCACTTTTTCCGGGAGCTGTATAAGTTCCAATTAATAAGTTATAATTTGTTTTTTGCGCAAAGGCGATAGTAGATATTGCTGTCATTAATAGAATGGCGATGTTTCTTTTCATTGTGATGTTCATGTTTAAACAAATATGAGAAAAAATGTTTTGCTAGAGCACAATTTTGAGCTGTTAGATATTTCTATTCTAACAAAAAAGGCAATCTCACGATTGCCTTTAATATCATTTAATTAAATGTTTGATCTGAATTAACTCATGATCTTCAAGATATCTCCATCTTCCACGAGGTAAATCTTTTTTAGTTAAGTTGCCATAAACCACACGATCCAATTTATCTACGCTATAACCTAGGTGTTCGAAAATACGACGAACAATTCTGTTTTTACCGCTATGAATTTGAATACCGATTTCCTTTTTCGTTCCGCCAGCAACGTAAGAAATATTATCTGGTTTAATCAAACCATCTTCAAGCTCTAAACCAAAAGCAATTTTATTTAAATCACCTTGTGATAAAGCTTTATCCAATTCTACATTGTAAATTTTGGTGATACCATTTTTAGGGTGGGATAATTTATCAGCTAAATCGCCGTCGTTTGTCATTAACAATAAACCTGTTGTATTGCGATCTAAACGGCCTACCGGATAAATGCGTTCACGACTTGCCTTATCTACCAATTGCATTACAGTACGGCGCTCTTGTGGATCGTCAGTTGTAGTAATGTAATCTTTTGGTTTGTTTAATAATACGTAAACTTTTTTCTCACGTTTCAGTAACTCGCCATTGTAACGCACTAAATCCTTTGCCGGATCTACTTTGTGGCCTAGTTCTGTAACAGCTTCGCCATTTACGGTAACTACACCTGCCGCAATTAACTCATCAGCCTTACGGCGAGAGCAGATGCCAGCATTCGAAATATATCTGTTTAGGCGAATTAAGCCTTTGTCTTCATTTGTTTTGCGAGCAGGAGCGATAACTGTTCTTTCCGGACGATTGAACTCGGTATCTCTTGGCTGTGATTCTTCGCGTTTTCTAAACGGACGAGAATCGCCTTCTCTTGCTTCTCTCGGCTTTACATCTCTTGAGCTTCCAGCACTTGGTCTGAAACCATCAGATTTTCCTTTTGATTTAAAGTCTTTGTAGCCGCCTTCTCTTGGTTTGAAATCTCTTGATGCGCCGTCTTTTGATTTAAAATCACGTTCGCCTGTTCTTGGCTTGTAATCTCTTGCTCCACCTTCTCTCGGTTTAAAATCTCTCGAATCTCCATCCTTAGATTTGAAATCTCTATCTCCTGTTCTCGGTTTGTAATCTCTTGATCCACCATCTCTTGATTTAAAATCTCTATCTCCTGTTCTTGGTTTATAATCTCTTGATCCGCCTTCTCTTGGTTTAAAATCTCTATCGCCGGTTCTGGTGTTTCTTGGTCTTTGATCTTTATTCCTTGCTCCCTGCTCATTACCCGAATCTTTAGATTTGAATTCGCGATCGCCAAATTTGAAACTTTGAGGTTCTGCGTCGTTCGATTTAAAATCTCTTCCGCCTGATCTTGGTTTGAAATCTCTTTTGTCTCCGAAAGATTTTGATTTGAAATCTTTGTTATCTGAACTTCTGGGTCTGAAGTTATCTTTTGAATCGGATGATTTTTTGAATTTGTTGTCTCTGTCGTCTGATTTTCTTCTGTCAGATCCGGCATCATTACTTCTGCCTTCTGTTCTCCGGTTGCCCGATTTGGACTTGTCATCCCGACTGTTCCTGTTGTCTTTATTTATCATGATACGCTTTTAACCGCATCCTAAAATGCGGGCTGCAAATTTAGGAATAATTGATGAACATTACAATTGTTGAAGGGCGAAAATTTATATCAAAAAATAGCCTCTAAAATAGGAAAAATGCTTCGAAAATCAAAATTTAAAACCCACGTTTAAAGCACTTTAGAGCCTGTTTTTTAGTGATAAATTCGTAACTATTTGATAATGTGCTTATTATTTTTTAGCTTTGCCGACGTTTTTATATAAGTTCACCAAAAAAAGGAGGAAGATGTTAAAGAAACACAGCGTACCATTTGCGGTAGTGGCAACACTATTTCTTTTGGCAAAAGTGTTCACTTACCAAATGCCCTTAGTACCAAAAAGTCTTTTAAAAGAAGCAAATTTAAACACTACAATAGCAACAATTGATAGCGTAAAAGTAGAAGAGGTAGTTAAACCTCAATCTTTAATAGCCCAGTTAAATTTCGCGGATGAAACCTTGCCATTAGGCGATAAAAAGGTAGAGAGAAAAATGAAAAAAATTCTTGCCGCACACACTTTCAAGAACATGCAAACAAATGTTTTGCATCAAAAAGCAGCAAAGTGGTTTCCGGTAATCGAACCTATTCTGGCAGCTTATGGAATTCCTAACGATTTCAAGTATTTGGCATTGGTCGAATCTGGAACCGCAATGGGTGTTTCGCCAAAAGGTGCAGCAGGAATTTGGCAATTTATGCCGGGTACAGCTCGTACTTATGGCTTAAAGGTAAACAGCAATGTTGATGAACGTTATAATTTGCGTAAATCAACCATCGCAGCCTGCAAATACATTAAAGAAATGTATAGCGGTTTGGAAAGCTGGACTTTAGTTGCCGCTGCTTACAATGTAGGCGATGGTCGCTTGCGTAAGCAAATCAACAATCAAAATCAGGATAATTACTACAAAATGAAGTTAAACCGCGAAACCGGTGGCTACGTTTATAAAGTAATTTCAATGAAGCAGATTATGGAACATCCGAAACGCTACGGATATAAAAAAGAGCGTGTATTATTGGCTTATAACGGCGAATAATTTAATTAAGGTAAAAACAAAGCATTTGGTAAGGCGTCCCGAGAAATCGGGACGCTTTTTTTTGAAGGTGATTTCATAGATACAAGGTTTGCCTGTATCCTCAGCTTTTACATTATTTTATTTATGCCTTTGGCTCTGAGCTTCCGAATCTCGACTTAAAAACCAAACTCCCGACTCCGGTCTTCAAACTTTTTTCTTTTTCTTTGTACTATGTTCAAACTTCGCATCAATAAAATAATCAATCAGCCTGGCGATAACATCACTTTTCAATTTGAGGATGTTAATGGCAACTATCCCAATTATTTAGCTGGGCAGTTTATTTCATTGGTTTTTGAGGGAAAGAATAGAGAAGTGAGAAGATCCTATTCTTTTAATAGTTCGCCTGATGTTGATGAACCTTTAGCCATTACGGTTAAGCGGGTGGAAAATGGAGAAATTTCCAGGTTTTTACATCATAAAACTTCCCTTAATGATATTCTTTTTGCGCAAGAGCCACAAGGTTTGTTCAGTTATCTTCCAGATGAAAATTTAGAACGCGATCTTTTTCTTTTTGCTGCTGGCGTTGGCATTACACCGCTTTTCTCAATTTTAAAAACGGCATTGGTTCGCGAGAAAAATTCATTAATCACATTAGTGTATAGTAACCGATCAAAAGATGACGCTTTGTTTTACGATGAACTTACAGAATGGCAAGAGAAATATCCCAATAGGTTAAAGATTATTTGGGTTTTCAGTAATAGCAAAAACTTAATGACTGCCCGTTTAAACAAGTTTTATATTGAAAAGTTGCTCAAAGGGCATTTGCATTTCGAAAGAGCGAAGGCATTGTTTTACACTTGTGGTCCGATTATTTATATGGATTTGTGTAGGATTACTTTGCTTGGGATGGGATTCGATATTAAGCAAATAAAACGAGAAACATTTGTTTTGCCAGAAGATGAGGTGGATGAAGATGACGGATCAGAAAAGGTGGTAGATAAAAATACCTATTCTGTAATTTTAAATTTTCAAGGCAATATTTACAACCTTGATATTCCTTGGCCCAAGCGGATTTTAGATGTGGCGCTGGAAAATAAAATCAAACTTCCTTATAGTTGTCGAGGTGGTGTTTGCAGCACCTGCGTAGCCAATTGCACAAAAGGCAATGTTCGGATGGATTACAATGAGGTGCTTACCGATGATGAAATTGAACGGGGAAGGGTTTTGGTTTGTACGGGGCGGCCTACAGAAAACGGAACGACGATTGAGTGGTAGGTGTCTTTTGATTTTTATGGTAGTAGAAAAAATCTCCAACCGTTCCAGTATTGGTTGTAGTAATAGGAGAAATCTTGATATTTTACATTCTTGTTTAATCCTTTCGAAATGAGATAAGCATTAAATGCCGTTTCATTCTCAAAATTTTCAATGCGGCTCAATTTTAAGTCGAAAACAAAGTAGGCAGTCTTCCTGTCTTCCGGTAATCTATCTAAAGTGCCGTAAACAAAATCGTCAGTCACAACAAAGTCGCCAATGTTGAAAGTATTGCCTCTTTCACCTTCGATATATGCACTTGAATCAATTTGATACAACACATTATGATGCGCTATCGGAATTCTAGAGCTATCTCCAAGCCCATGATTTCCATAGTAGCTAAACATATAAACAAATAATATAAGGCAAATAATAGCCCATGTGGTAAACCACAACATGGTTTTATTTGTATTTGAAAAAAATTGATTTATGGTGTTGTTCTTCTCAAAAATCCATCTTATTGTTAAATATATCAATGTTGTATATATCGCACCTAAGATAGAGATTTTAAAAATCTCGAATATGAAATGAATTAATGCCACCTTATTAAGGGTTATTTTGATCGTTTGTATATTTTGCTAATCTACAAAACCAACTACCATCTGGCAACGTTTATTTGCTATGGTAAAGATGTTACTCTCGCTTTCTCTTATTTTATTTAGCTTTCAGTTATTCGCACAAGATTCCCTTGTTCTCAAAAGGGAATTTGCCAATAAGCAGTACGTAAATCTTTACAAAGAAAATTCAGATTTTGCATATACCTCTCCCATAGGAGAAACCGGTGCTCCATCTAAATATGTTATCAATGGACGCTTAACTACAACTTATATGTTGTTGGGCAGTTATAAATCGCCAATTGCATTTTCCATTATCCCCGATTTTACTGTTAGGGTTCGAGATGAAGTTTCTGCAGGAGTTCGTACGCCAAGTTATCGTTTGGGTTTTGCAGCCTATGCCCGCTTGAATAAAAATCCAGATCGCTACCAATATGCAGAGTTGGCCTTTACACACCATTCCAATGGGCAGGATCAGGATGCAATTAATTTAGATGGTACTATTAATACACTAACAGGAAATTTCAACGCCAATTATTTAACGGCATCATATCGTTTCGGCAATTTAACAGCAACAAGTATCGATGAAAGTTATTATTCTTTTAATCATCGATTAGGTTTACAATGGCATAAATTTTTTAGATATGAACCTGCCTTGGATTTGGGTTTTGGTTTTACAAGGATTTTGTACAATTTTTCATGGCGTAAATACGATCAAATTGAAAAAAAAGCCAGAAACAAACCGAATGTTAAAACCGAGAAAGAAACGTGGCGTTTAAATACAGAGGTTTCTTATGCGGTAAATAAAATACCAGCTAAAAATTTAATGAATCTCCAGAAGCGATTAAACGCTGAAATTAATTTTAATTATAGTTTTCCATTTATGAATAACGTGTTTTTGATGGCTGCGGTGGGTTATTACGGAGAAGATAATTACAACATATATTTTCAAGATCGTTATGGCTATTTGCGTTTTGGTTTATCATCTGGTTTCCTTAGAAATAGAAGCCGACATTATGACAATTAATCCTTAATACAGATTGGTTTAGACTTTCTTTTTGATAAAATTTTTAGCATTTTTGCGGATTGAAATTTGGTCTTCGTTAACCCCAAATTTCTACCCAACTTTTCAATAAAATATGAGCAATAAATCTATCGACCTCGGCGAGCAAAAAGATGTAGAAGTATACGGTGCGAGGGTACATAATTTAAAAAATATTGATGTAAGTTTTCCCCGGAACCAACTGGTTGTAATTACTGGTTTAAGTGGTAGCGGGAAATCTTCATTGGCATTCGATACCATTTATGCTGAAGGGCAGCGTCGCTATATGGAAACATTTAGTGCTTATAGCCGTCAGTTTATGGGTGGTATGGAGCGCCCTGATGTAGATAAGGTTTCGGGTTTGAGTCCGGTTATTGCCATTGAGCAAAAAACCACCAGTAAAAACCCACGCTCTACCGTAGGAACCATTACCGAGATTTACGATTTCATGCGCTTGCTTTATGCTCGTGTGGCCGATGCTTACTCATACAATACTGGTGAGAAGATGGAGCGCATGAGTGAAGACCAGATTTTGCAAAATATCTTCAATAAGTTCGATGGACTAGCCGTGAATATTCTGGCGCCTGTAGTAAAGGGTAGAAAAGGGCATTACCGCGAGCTTTTTGAGCAAATCCGTAAGCAAGGTTACGTCAAGGTTCGTGTAGATGGAGAGATAAAAGATATTACCGCCAAAATGCAGGTTGATCGTTATAAAATCCACGATATTGAAGTGGTTATTGATCGCTTGATTGTTGATGGAAAAGATAAAAAACGCCTGTTGGATTCTGTTCAGACCGCTATGAAAATGGGTAAGGGTGTGATCAAAATTAGTGATAAAGATAACAACGTTGCCCATTTCAGTAAGTTTTTAATGTGCCCAACCACGGGAATTTCTTATGATGAGCCTCAGCCAAACAGCTTTTCTTTCAACTCGCCTTATGGTGCTTGCGAACGTTGCGATGGTTTGGGCTATATTTTCGTGGTGGATAAGGAATCGGTGATGCCGAACCCTAAATTGAGTATTTTAAATGGTGGTTTAGCACCGCTTGGCGAATATCGTGATACCTGGATGTTTCAGGTATTGAAATCTCTGGCGAAAAAATATGCTTTTTCTCTATCAACGCCTATTGAAAAGTTGAGTGATGAAGTGATTAATATTATTTTGAATGGATCACCGGATTTAATCAAGGTTGAGGTAGAATACAACAAGTGGAACGTTCAGAACTACAACATCACTTTCGATGGCATTATCAAAATGCTGGAAGAGCAGAACGAAAAGCGTAGCGAATCAGCATCTGATGATATGGATGCTTTCCGCAAGCTAAAAACCTGTCCAGAGTGCCACGGCGCTCGTTTGAAAAAGGAAAGTTTAAATTTTAAAGTTGATGGGAAGAACATTTTTGATCTTGCCTCAATGGATATCAATAATCTTCATGCCTGGTTTGAGCATGTAGATGATCGCCTTTCTGATCGCCAGAACATCATTGCAAAAGAAATTTTGAAAGAAATAAACGCCCGGATTGGTTTCTTAACAGATGTGGGTTTAACTTATTTAACGTTAGATCGTACTGCCCGTACGCTTTCGGGCGGGGAGGCACAACGTATTCGTTTGGCAACGCAAATTGGTTCGCAGTTGATGAATGTGATGTACATTTTGGATGAGCCAAGTATTGGTTTGCACCAACGCGATAACGAGCGTTTGATTAATGCTTTAAAAAATCTGCGTGATTTAGGCAATACTGTTTTAGTTGTAGAGCACGATAAGGATATGATTATGGAGGCCGACTGGGTAATCGATGTTGGTCCTGGAGCTGGTATTCACGGTGGAACAGTTGTGGCTGAAGGAACTGCAAAAGATATTCTGAAATCAAAAACCTTAACCGCTGCCTATTTAAACGGCGATAAAAAAATTGAAACACCAAAAGTCCGCAGAAAAGGAAACGGTCATAAATTATCAATCACTAAAGCTACAGGGCATAATTTAAAGGAAGTATCTATTGATTTCCCATTGGGTAAATTTATTGCAGTAACAGGCGTTTCGGGTTCTGGTAAATCGAGTTTGATTACCGAGACCTTATATCCGATTTTAAATCACCACTTTTTCAGGGCTAAGAAAACACCACTTCCTTACGAGAAAATAACAGGATTAAAAGAGATAGATAAAGTAATCGAAATTGACCAGGCGCCAATCGGAAGAACGCCACGATCTAATCCATCAACTTATACTGGTGTTTTCTCTGATATCAGAAACTTGTTTGTTCAATTGCCCGAGGCGAAGATTCGCGGCTACAAACCAGGTCGTTTTTCTTTCAATGTAAAAGGAGGAAGGTGCGAAACCTGTCAAGGTGCTGGTTTGAAAGTAATCGAAATGAATTTCTTGCCAGATGTTCAGGTTCCTTGCGAGGAATGTGGCGGTAGAAGATATAATCGTGAGACTTTGGAAGTTCGTTTCCGTGGAAAATCAATCAGCGATGTGCTGGATATGAGTATTGAGGATGCTTGTGTTTTCTTCGAAAATATCCCGATCATTTACAGAAAAATCAAAACGCTTAAAGATGTTGGTTTAGGCTATATCACTTTAGGTCAATCTTCAGTTACTTTATCTGGTGGAGAGGCGCAACGTGTTAAGCTGGCAACCGAGCTTTCAAAAAAAGATACTGGTAAAACATTCTATATTTTAGATGAACCAACTACCGGATTGCACTTTGAGGATATCAATGTGTTATTGGGCGTATTACAGGAATTGGTTGATAAAGGAAACACTATTTTAGTAATCGAACATAATTTAGATGTGGTTAAAGTTGCCGATTGGGTTATCGATTTGGGCGAAGAAGGTGGAGCTGGAGGCGGAAGAATACTTTTCGAAGGAACGCCGGAAGGGTTGATTCAGAATCCCATTAGCTTAACCGGAAAGTTTTTGAAAAAAGAAATGGCTTTGGAATCCGCGGTCGGGAGTCAGGAGTCTGAAGTTAAGAAAACTAAACCAAGTAAAAAAGCTAAAGGTTAGACAATTGCCATTGCGAGGCACGAAGCAATCTTTATCGTAAAATAGATTGCTTCGTGCCTCGCAATGGCGATTTTGTTATATTCATTTTACATCAAACGTCTTAAATTATCAAAAATGATTTTTACCGATACACATACCCATTTATATTACGAGCAAGACGCCGAAAAGCAAGCACAATTGATGGAACGCTGTTTTGAAAACGATGTGAACAGGTTGTTTTTGCCCAATGTTGATGTAAAATCAATTGCTATGATTGATGATTTGGTGGCTAAATATCCAAAGAATTGTTTTGCTATGGCTGGACTCCATCCATGTGATGTGAAGGAGGATTATATTTCGATGCTTGATGAAATTTATGAAAGTATTGGCAGAAGGCAAATCTACGCCATCGGCGAAATAGGAATAGATTTATATTGGGATAAAACGACTTTGGCTATTCAGCAAGATGCTTTTCGGAAACAAATCGCTTGGGCAAAAGATTTAGGATTGCCGATCGTGATTCATTGTAGAGAGGCTTTCGATGAAGTATTTGATGTGTTGGAAAGCGAGCGTGATGAAAAACTTAGAGGCATATTTCATTGCTTTACCGGAAATTTGGCACAAGCCAAACAAGCAATCGACCTCAATTTTTATTTAGGAATTGGTGGCGTGGTAACTTATAAAAAAGCCGGATTAGATTTAGTTTTATCAGAAATTCCATTGGATAAGATTGTTCTTGAAACCGACTCGCCTTATTTGGCGCCTGTTCCTTTTCGTGGCAAACCTAACGAAAGCAGTTACATAATCTACATCGCTCAAAAGCTAGCTGATATCTATGGCCTATCGGTTGAGGAAGTTGCGGATGTAACTACAGCAAATTCAAAGAAAGTTCTCGGAGTGTAGGTGTCTTTTCGGTTTCCCGCTGATTACACGGATTCCGCAGATTTTTCTGCCTGATTCAGTCGTGTAAATTATTACAGCGATTATAAGCATGACTCACCTTGTCCTGTTGTATCATGCATTGGAATCAATATCTATCTGATAAATACTGATTAATTTATATTCGTTTCATTAACAGTTATAATTATTATTTCATTTATATTCCATAATATTGTGAACATGATAATTTAATAATCAAATTATGTTAAATATTTATCAATATTAAAATTACCTCTAATCATTTATAATTTTTTGCTTTCTTTGCGTAGAGCAACCCAAACAACCAAATGACCAAGATCCTTATAATTTATACTGGTGGCACCATCGGTATGGTTAACGACCCCAGTAACGGAATGTTAATACCTTTCGATTTCGAGCAAATAAAACAAAATGTTCCTGAATTAAGTCGTTTGGATTATCAGTTGGATGTGCATTCTTTTAATCCAGTTTTAGATTCATCAAACATGGATCCTGAAATATGGAAAACCTTAGCGGTGCTTATTCGCGATAATTATGATCAGTACGATGGTTTCGTTATTCTTCATGGCTCTGATACCATGGCTTTTACCGCCTCTGCATTAAGTTTTATGCTGGAAAATTTAAGTAAAGCAGTTGTTTTAACGGGTTCGCAATTACCCATAGGCGAAATTAGAACGGATGCAAAAGAGAATTTAATTACCGCTCTGGAAATTGCAGCCACTAAAGAAAATGGTAAATCCTTATTCCCTGAAGTTTGCATCTATTTCGATGCACAATTATTTAGGGGAAATCGTTCAATCAAATATAATAGTGAAAAGTTTGAAGCTTTCCGTTCGCCAAACTATCCGATTTTGGCCGAAGCCGGAGTGCATTTGCAGTTTCATACCAATTACATAATGAAAGCGCCAACAGGAGAATTGAAACTTCATACTAACTTCAATTCAAACATCGGAGTTTTAAAATTATATCCTGGCATTACACCACAGGCCGTTTCAGCTATAACAGATTCAAAAGTTGATGCCATCATTTTAGAGGCTTTTGGTTCGGGCAATACCACTACCGCCCAATGGTTTTTAGATAGTCTTCGCCAAGCCATATTAAATGGTAAAATCATTATTGATATATCGCAATGTAAAAAAGGTTCTGTACAATTGGGCAGATATGAAACAAGTCGCGAATTACTGAAAATGGGCATAATTAGTGGTTATGATCTTACTTTCGAAGCTGCAGTTACTAAATTGATGTACGTTTTAGGATTAGATTTGCCAATTGAAGAAAGTCGTAAGTTGATGGATGAGCCGCTCCGCGGTGAGTTGACAAAAGACTAAGCTTCAGGTTTAAATTATTATTGCTATTTTTTTTGAGGTTAATATTATTCCGGTTTAAAGTAAAACTTCTGCAATTATGAGCCTCATCATTTCGGGTTTTGTTATTTAGCCCTATTTTTGCTAGGGATGAGGATAAGTTAAGTCTCAAATCCTGATACTTTCTACACGATACTTAGAAAATGAAAATAGAACAAATTTATACCGGTTGTTTAGCGGAAGCTGCCTATTATATTGAAAGTAATGGAGAAGCAGCGATAATTGATCCATTAAGAGAAGTTGGAACTTATTTAAAGAAAGCCGAAAAGGCTGGAGCAACGATCAAATATATTTTTGAAACACATTTTCATGCCGATTTCGTTTCCGGTCATGTTGATTTAGCAGAAAAATCTGGGGCAAAAATCATCTACGGACCCACTGCAAAAACTGAATTTGAATCACATATCGCTAAAGATGGAGAACAATTTAAAATTGGTAATTTAACCATCACAGCTTTACACACGCCCGGGCATACTTTAGAATCTACCACATATTTACTAACTGATGAAAATGGAAAAGATTATTGTATTTTCAGTGGCGATACCCTTTTTATAGGCGATGTCGGTCGCCCGGATTTAGCGCAAAAGGGAAATTTAACAATGGATGATTTAGCAGGCATGCTTTACGATTCCTTAAATGAAAAAATTAAACCTTTGGCTGATGATGTGATTGTTTACCCGGCTCATGGTGCGGGTTCGGCTTGCGGCAAAAGTATGAGTAAGGAAACTTTTGATACTTTAGGTCACCAGAAAGAGGTTAATTATGCTTTAAAAGCTATATCTAAAGAACAATTTATTGCCGAGGTAACTGATGGAATTATGCCTCCGCCGCAATATTTTGCTAAAAATGCCGCCATGAATAAAGGTGGTGTAGATAGCATTGATGATGTTTATGAAAAGGGATTAAATGCCTTAACTCCACAGGCGTTTGAAAATACAGCCAACCAAACAGGGGCAATATTGCTTGATACACGCGACCCACAGCTTTTTGCAAAAGGCTTTATTCCGAATTCCATCAACATTGGTTTGAATGGCCAGTTTGCGCCTTGGGTGGGTGCGCTCATTACCGATTTACAACAGCCAATTTTATTAATTACTGATGAAGGTAAAGAACAGGAAAGCATTACCAGATTAACCCGTGTAGGCTACGACCGCACTATAGGTTATTTAGATGGAGGTTTTGAAAGGTGGACGGATTCAGGAAAAGAGATTGATACCATTGAATCCATTTCTGCTGATGTTTTTGAACAAGCCGCACAGGAAAATGAAATAACTGCATTGGATGTTCGCAAACCAGGCGAATATGAATCAGAACATTTAGAATTTACCCTCAGCAGACCATTAGATTTTATTGATGATTGGATGGGAGAGATTGACCCCAAATCGACATATTATATTCACTGTGCGGGTGGTTATAGATCAATGATTGCTGCATCAATATTAAAATCAAGAGGCGTAGAAAATGTAATTGATATTGCTGGTGGTTATGGTGCGATTAAAAATACAGGTTTAAAGAGAACCGACTTTGCTTGCCCAAGTAAGGCGATGAAGGTCTAGTTTAAAATAGAAATAGAAAATGGGGAATAGAAAATAGAAAGCGCATATAGGAATGAATATATTTCATTTAATGCGGCTGATTAGAACATCAGGTCTATCACCTATTCTTTAATTTCTATCTTCTAATCTCAAATCCGCAATTTCCATATAATACAAACTTATTCTATTTCCAATTCCCCAATCTCTATTATCATTTAAAGATAAAAAATTGACAAAATCCCATCACTACGATATCATCATCATTGGCGCCGGTCCTATTGGTATGGCTTGCGCTATTGAGGCACAAAAGGCTAATCTAACATATCTCATTATAGAAAAGGGAGCATTGGTTAACAGTTTGTTTAATTACCCGGTTTTCATGACATTTTTCTCCACTTCGCAAAAGTTGGAGATTGGAGGTGTGCCGTTTGTAACAATTAATCCGAAACCGAATAGAAATGAAGCGGTAGAATATTATCGTAGAGTGGCTGAGAAATTCAATTTAAATATCAATCTATTTGAAAGCGTTGTAAAAGTGAATAAAAATGGATCTGATATTTTTGAAGTTGAAACCTCAAAATCAAATTATACAGCAAGCAATATTGTAGTAGCTACTGGTTTTTATGATGTTCCTTTATTAATGAATATTCCGGGAGAAGATTTGCCTAAAGTAACACATTACTACAAAGACCCACATTTATATGCCTTTCAACATGTTTTAGTTGTTGGGGCAAATAATTCTGGAGTAGATGCTGCCTTGGAAACATATCGCAAAAGTGCCAATGTAACCATGGTGATTCGAAGCGGCGAACTTGGTCCGCATGTAAAATATTGGGTGAGGCCTGATATTGAAAATCGGATTAAAGAAGGTGCAATTGCCGCACATTTTAATTCTGAATTAGTTGAGATTCGGGAAAATGAAGTTGATATTAAAACGCCCGAGGGAATTAAAACCGTTCCAAATGATTTCGTAATTGCGATGACGGGTTATCAGCCTGATTTTTCGATGTTGCGAAAATTTGGAATTGACTTGCCAGAAAGTTTATGCCCGGTTTATAATGAAGAAACCATGGAAACAAATGTTAAAGGCTTGTATCTGGCTGGTGTAGTTTGCGGTGGATTAGATACGCATAAGCTTTTTATCGAAAACTCAAGGGTGCATGCGGAGATGATTGTGAGGAATATAGCTAAATTTTAAAGGTGTCAATTGTTGAGGTTTAAGGAAGATTGTTAGTGCTGTGCTAAGGATGAAAGTTTCGTTAATAATAGGGATCAATAACAATCTTCTTAGTAAGTGAAGTTAGGTAAGTGATGCAACAATTTTTTTGATGATTGCTAACGCTTCTAAATTGTTTTTATAACATTCGTCCAAACATCCTTGTAGCGTACTAGCGCAAACGTCCCTATCCTTACCTGCATTAACACAGTCGCGATAATTTCCTCGGCATGTTTCCTTGCATACCTCAAGATTTTCTGGGCCTACCTTCGACAGTTCTTCAAATAATAGCTCTGTTTCTTTCGAAAATTCAAATTTTTCCATAATTTTTTTATTTCGAAAATAATGAAAAAATGTAATAACTTCTTATTCTTTTTGATATAACTTATTGTCTTTTAAAGCCTTATCAATTATCAATTATTTTTGGAGTAGCGGGTATAAAATTATTGTCAATCACCTTTACCTTTAAAACATTGCTGATAAAATTATTAATTGCTGTTTCTACGCTAGGTAAATCCTTGGAAGTAATGTAAGAACCCAAAACATGGTTTCCAGCATTTGGGAAAGCGATTTTTCTTTTTAAATTTTCCGGTGTTCCTAATTCATTAAACATTTTCAACATGGCATCTACCCGAACAACAGGATCCTGCTCGAGCGTATTTTTGTAGTAGTATAGCATCAAAACCGGTTGTTTCACCTTTTTGAAAGTACTTTCTAACATTGTACTTTCTATAAATTCCTGAAGTTCTACCAATGATTCTATTCTATAATTGGTATACCAATATTTTTTGTATTCTTCTGTTCTGCCGTCAACCCTGCGTTCATCGCTACCAACTACTTTTCTAGCGATTTGTAATCCCCATGGATTATTAAGCAACCAGGCATTTTTATCATTAATGGCTACATTGGGCGAGAGCAGAATTAAGCTGTAAATTTCTGGGTAGGTTGCAGCCAATTTCAAAGCTACGGTTCCGCCGGTTGAGGTGCCCACTAGAATAACCTTCTTACCCAGTTTTTTGCCGATGGCATAAGCCTGTTTGCTGCTTTCCCATAATCTATCGGCTGTAAAATGTTGCATAGGTGCAATGGTATCCACACCATGATCGGCCAGGCGGGCCAAATATAAATTTGCCTTTAAAGTTTTTGCTAAATTGATGTGAATGGGATTTCCCTCTGTCTTCGATGCAGAAAAACCATGTAGATAAACTACTGCATACTCGGTTTGCTGGTGCATTGTATTGGCCCAAACAATTTCGGCTTCGTTACCGGGTTTGATTTTGTTAAGCTGCTCGATTGTTTGTACGTAATGATCAAGGTCATGTAAATCAGGCAGTTTGGCAAGTTCTGTATTGTAAAGCGGTCTTTTAGGCTTTGGCCCCAATAAATAACCCGCAACAAGTAACACCGAAATTCCTATTAAAACTTTGTAACGCTTTTTCATTTTAAATTAACCGTGATTAAATGTAAACTTTTGGATGAAACAAAAAAAAATTTTCTATTATGGTTTTTACATTGTGAGGGGTTTTGTTTGCAGCAATTGTTGTTATCTAAACCTGATCGAAGCGGGCATACCGAGGCACAATCTATCAACAGGCAAGAAATAACAGCGGTATAAAGCGTAGAGCAGGACTGAAGATGTAGATGATTACTTCCATTCGTTTTCAAAACCCTAATAATGACATTATCCATTACCTTTTTATGGGAAATTAACTTAAGTTTGCAATCAAAATTTTTCGACTTAATGCCGGGAATCGATCAGATAAAAAAACCTATAGCAGCCGATATTAAAGCGTTTGAAAAAACCTTTAAAGAATCTATGCATAGCGATGCGCCGTTGTTAGATAGGATTACCCACTATATTGTAAAGCAAAAAGGTAAACAAATGCGGCCAATGTTCGTGTTTTTTGCAGCGAAATTGTGCGGTGGAATTACCGATTCTACCCATCGCGGTGCAGCCTTGGTAGAGTTGTTGCATACTGCCACATTAGTGCATGATGACGTGGTGGATAATGCTTACGAACGCCGGGGATTTTTCTCGATTAATGCTTTGTGGAAGAATAAAATAGCTGTTTTGGTTGGTGATTATTTATTGGCTAAAGGGTTGTTGCTTTCGGTAAACAATAACGAACATAAATTGTTACAGATAGTGTCTGAAGCAGTGAAACAGATGAGTGAGGGAGAGTTGTTGCAGGTAGAAAAGGTGCGAAAAATGGATATTTCGGAGGAATTATATTTTGATGTAATTCGCCAGAAAACCGCCTCTTTGATTGCCTCATGTTGTGCTGCGGGTGCAGCATCGGCAGGAGCAGATGATGAAACGATAGAAAAAATGCGTTTGTTCGGAGAGAAAGTGGGTATTGCCTTTCAGATTAAAGATGATACTTTCGACTTTGGGACAGATGATGTTGGCAAACCTTTAGGCATTGATATTAAGGAAAAGAAAGTAACCTTGCCATTGATTTATGCTTTAAACAAAGCCGAGAAATCTGAGCGGAAAAAGGTCATTAACCTGGTAAAAAACCACCAGGATGATCCGGTTAAAATTCAGCAGATTATTGATTTTGTGAATGCACAGGAGGGCGTTTATTATGCCAACCAGAAAATGCTGGAATACCAGAATGCAGCATTCGATATTTTACATCAGTTTGAAGCCGGAGAGGCCAGAATTGGTCTTGAACAATTAGTACTTTACACTACCGAACGTAAAAAATAATGAGCAGCGAATTACTCTTCAGTTTAGGTTTCCTATTATTTATTGTACTTGTATTGGCCTTAGATTTAGGCCTTTTTAGTAAAAAAGACCATGTTATCAGCCTAAAGCAAGCTGGTATTATGAGTGTGATCATGATCGGACTTGCACTCGGTTTTTATTTCCTGTTACTTACCGAAGGGCACCAGCTTCATGGAATAAGAGATTTTGCACATCTAAAAGAAATTGTTGCCAGTCACCAGCATCATATCACCTTAAACCCAAATGATTTCGAAGCCAGTTTGTCTATGTACAGGCAAAATTTAGGATTGGAGTTTTTAACGGGTTATGTAATAGAATACGCCTTATCAGTTGATAATATCTTTGTCATCGTACTTATCTTCTCTGCTTTTGCAGTAGAAGAAAAGTATTATCATCGCGTATTGTTTTGGGGTATTTTGGGTGCCATCATTATGCGTTTCATATTCATTTTTGTGGGTGCTGCACTAATTGCAAAGTTTGCGTGGATATTGTATGTGTTTGGCGCATTCCTGGTTTTTACCGGGATAAAAATGTTTTTCAGTAAGGAGGAAGAGAAAATCGATCCGGAAAATCATCCTGTGGTGAAATGGGCTTCAAAAATATTCTCGATCCATCCAAAATATGAAGGCAAAAACTTTTTCGTAAAAATTAATCATAAAAGGTATGTTACGCCTTTGTTTCTGGTTTTATTAATAGTAGAATTTACCGATTTGCTTTTTGCTGTCGATTCAATTCCCGCCATTTTCGCGGTAACGAAAGATCCTTATATCGTATTCTTCTCCAATATTTTTGCCATTATGGGCTTACGTTCCATGTTCTTTTTACTGGTAAATATTATCCATAAATTCCATTATTTAAAAACGGGTTTGGCTGTGTTGTTAGCCTTTATTGGGGTGAAAATGTTGGGGCATAACTACCTTGAAAAAATTGGTTTCACTACCGAGCATTCGCTGATTGTGATCTTGAGTATTTTAGTAATTAGTATTGTGGCTTCACTGGTTTTCCCGAAAAAAGTGGCACATCAATAAGGGTTTCAAAACATTTAATGTTTACCTAAGCTCATGGTCTTATTTTTCTTAAACGCCTCAGATGGTTAATTTTTTTACCATTTAAGGCGTTTAAGGTTCAATTAAGCTTATAGATTTATATTTTCTTTAATTCCTAAGATTGTTAAAAAAGATTTGGAAAGCCAAGACAGTATTCCATTTTAATGTTCGCCCTGCTTTCCGTTTCAATCTTTTTGTAAATTGCTGTCAGACAATCAAAGTTGCTGCAACCAAAAAGTATTTTCACTTCAATCAGGTTTATAAACTTCGGGCGATCATATTTGGGCGGCTTTGAATTTCTCAAGTGGATTTCGCAAATTTTCGCAGAATTTAAATTATTAATTCTGTTATTATCACTTTAAATATGCGGGACAATATATATCGCAAAGCAAAATAAACGTTACAGCTTAGTAGCCAAGCGTAATTTTTGTATTTTCAGCGAATAAATCAGCAACCATAATCATGAAATATCTTTTTTCAGCCGCACTTATTTGCGGTGCTTTATTTGCAAATGCACAAGACAAATTTGGCGATGTATTCGCAAAAATCAATACAGATGTTCAGCAGCATTCAAGAGCTTATCAAACGCTAAAAGAAGAAACTGAAACCATTGGGCACCGCTTAACCGGATCAGCAAATGGAGCAAAGGCAGAGCAATATGCTTTCGATTTGCTAAAATCTTATGGCTGTGAAGTAAAATTTCAACCTTTTGAAGTAGAAAGCTGGGCAAGAAAAACAATCGATGTAGCGATTGGCGCCGACAAAAATAGCCTTGCCAAAATTAAGGCTGTTACGTTAGCACATTCTCCTGTAAGTGCAGATATAACTGGCGATATTGCAGATGCTGGAAATGGATTGGAAATAGATTATCAAACTGATCCCTCAAAATTTAAAGGAAAGATTGCTTTGATTTATCTGGGCGTTTTGCCAGGTTCACCGGCTGGAACAAAATCATTGCACCGATCAGAAAAAACAGCCATTGCTACAAAATATGGTGCAATTGGTGTAATTATTATCAATACAGTAAAAAATGGAGTGTTGTTAACAGGAACGGCTTCAGTAACAGGAAAATTAATACCAATTCCAGCAGTTTGTATCGGTTTGGAAGATGGAATGGCATTAAAGGAAAAACTAAAAACCCAAGTTCAAGTAGCGCATATCGCTATGACAAATTTTTCGGGTTTGATTAAAGCCAGAAACGTAGTGGCTACATTCAAAGGAACTGAAATGCCAAAAGATAAAATCGTTGTTGGCGGCCACTTAGACAGTTGGGATTTGGCAACCGGTGCAATAGATAATGGTATAGGTTCATTCGCGGTAATGGATATGGCCCGGACTTTCAAAAAACTGAATTTGAAAACCAAACGCACTGTTGAGTTTGTGTTATTCATGGGCGAGGAGCAAGGCTTATTAGGTTCTAAGGCTTACATCGATCAAGCCAAAAAATCTAAGACCTTGAATCAGGTCAAGTTTATGTTGAATTACGACATGACAAACGATCCAAAAGGGTTTTCAACATCCCGTGCTGAAATGAAAGATATGTTTACTGCATGGGGCGATGATATTGTAAAAATCGATACGGGTTTTAAAAACTTGTTCAATGCTGGCGCAGGTTTGCATAGCGATCATCAACCTTTTATGTTAGAGGGAATTCCAACAGGAGGCGGTTTTGGTGGTAAATTACCAAACAACTCTGGACCATTTTATCATTCGGATGGCGACTCGTTTAAGCTAGTTGATGAGCAGGGTTTAAAAAATACTGTTCGTTACAGTGCCATGCTCACCTATGCTTTGGCCAATACGCCAAAAATTCCGGTTGGTGTACAAAGCGAAGAAGAATTAAAAGCTTTCTTAGAATCTCAAAACTTAAAAGAACCATTAACCATTGCTGGCGAGTGGAGGTGGAAATAATATTCTACTACATTTATTTCTTTCACTAACCGTCATTTCGATTTAATCGGAGCAACCTTCTTTGCTTCGTTTGTCCGGAATGACGGTTTTTTATTCTAAATGCTAACCTTTAACTTTAAACTTTTAACCTTCAACTTCTATCCGCTAATATAGCTTTCCAATTGAGAAATTGTTTGTTTTTGGTCTGCGATAATAAATTTTACCACATCGCCGATTGACATCATACCTTTCACCTCGTTGTTTACTACAATAGGCAAATGGCGAATGTGTTTATCCGTCATTAATTCCATGCAATAATCAATAGAATCACTTAAAGTAATGGTAATCGGGTTTGGTGTCATAGCCTCCTTAATCAAGGTATCTTTTGAAGATTTTCCATGAAGAATGATTTTCCTGGCGTAATCGCGTTCGGTAAAAATGCCAGAGAGTTTTTCATTTTCCATCACTAAAAGGGCACTGATGTTTTTATCAGTCATTACTTTTAAAGCATCTAAAACGGAAATATTTTCAGGTACAGCAATAATTAGCGACTGTTTAGTGTCGAGTAAGTGTTTAACGGTTTTCATAATTGGTTTATTTGGTTAAATCAATTTATGAAATAATATCCTGAATATCAAAGTTTTGTTTAATGTTGATGCCAGGTTTCTCAAAATAGATACATTTATAGCCCACCTAAACCCGATGGTACGAAAAGCCTCCAATTTTTTCTATTGGAGCTTGTAGGGACAGCGGGGCTGAAACAACCGAAGAAATGCTGCAATTGCTTTTCAAAACCTTAATATAAACACTCAATATTTTACATTCTGTAAACTAGCTTGCTCTTTTAATTATTTGGGTTTCACAAAGCTATGCCGTAACTTTGTGCCACATTTAAAACAAATAAAATATGTCATCAGTAGAGACAACCTATATCCCTTACAAAGTTAAGGACATTTCACTGGCAGAATGGGGCCGTAAAGAAATCGAATTAGCCGAAGCAGAAATGCCAGGTTTAATGAGTTTACGTACAGAGTTCGGTCCAACGCAACCGTTAAAAGGTGCTCGTATTGCAGGTTGTCTGCACATGACTATCCAAACGGCTGTATTAATCGAAACATTAGTGGCTTTAGGTGCAGAAGTTACCTGGTCATCTTGCAATATTTTTTCTACACAAGATCATGCTGCTGCTGCAATAGCTGCTGCTGGTATTCAGGTTTATGCTTGGAAAGGCTTAAACGAAGAAGAATTTGATTGGTGTATTGAGCAAACATTACACTTCGGCCCGGAGCAACAACCATTAAACATGATTTTGGATGATGGTGGCGATTTAACAAACATGGTTTTCGATAAATACCCTGAGTTAATTGCTGCAATTAAAGGTTTATCAGAAGAAACCACAACTGGTGTACACCGTTTATACGAAAGAATGAAAAACGGAACATTGCACTTACCTGCAATTAACGTTAACGATTCGGTAACTAAATCTAAATTCGATAACAAATACGGATGTCGCGAGTCATTAGTTGATGCCATTCGTCGTGCAACTGACGTAATGATGGCTGGTAAAGTAGCTGTTGTTTGCGGTTATGGCGATGTGGGTAAAGGTTCTGCAGAATCTTTAAGCTCACAAGGTGTACGTGTAATTGTTACCGAAATCGATCCAATTTGTGCTTTACAAGCTGCAATGGAAGGTTATGAAGTTAAAAAATTCGCTACTGCTGTTAAAGAAGCAGATATTATTGTTACTACAACTGGTAACCGTGATATTGTTCGTGGCGAGCATTTCTTAACCATGAAAGATAAAGCGATTGTTTGTAACATTGGTCACTTCGATAATGAAATCGATGTTGCCTGGTTAAACGAAAAATACGGTTCAACTAAAGTGGAAATTAAGCCACAGGTTGATAAATATACCATCGAAGGTAAAGACATCATTTTATTGGCCGAAGGTCGTTTGGTAAACTTAGGTTGCGCAACTGGCCACCCAAGTTTTGTAATGAGTAACTCCTTTACCAACCAAACTTTAGCGCAATTAGAGCTTTGGACTAACACTGATAAATACGAAAACAAAGTTTACGTTTTGCCTAAGTATTTAGATGAGAAAGTTGCTCGTTTACACTTGGAAAAAATTGGCGTAGAATTGGATGTTTTAGATCAACACCAGGCTGATTATATCGGCGTTCCGGTTGAAGGTCCGTTCAAATCAGACGAATATCGTTACTAAAAAAAGGCGGAAGTCCTAGTCGGAAGTCCGAAGCTGAATATCGAAAGGGATGTGCAATTTGCATATCCCTTTTTATTTTGATTGTCATCTTGAGCCTGTCGAAAGATTTAAATTTCCGTGCCTTCTGTGTTTCCGTGGCAAAAAATAATATTTTGAAAACGTAATTTCAGTAACGTTTCGGCAATTGTAGCCCTGCTGTCCACTTTACTCCTCCCGATGAAATATCGGAATCCGTGTTCGTTCCCATCAGGTTTATTTTACAAAGGATTGAAGTTCTTTTGCCAGCCAAAACCTACATTTGGAAAAATAATATCATGAAAAACCTAGCCATCATAATACTTTTCACAGCCATTGCTTTTACCGCCAAAGCGCAAACTATATCTAAAAAATCATTGGCTAATCAAGAAGTTAAGAAACAGGTTGTAGATATCGCCTGTGGCGAATGCCAGTTTAAAATAAAAGGCAAAAGCTGTGATTTGGCAATAAGAATTGATGGTATATCTTATTTTGTTGATGGCAAGAACATAGACGATTTTGGCGATGCGCATGGCGAACATGGCTTTTGCAATGCCGTAAGTAAAGCCGAAGTTTCTGGGAAAATTATTAATGGCAGATTTAAAGCAAAAAACATCAAGTTGTTATCCAAATAGCAATATATCTAAATTCATAAAAAAGCCTGCTTCAAAAGTAAAATTCTCTATTATTTTTGTCATATCCGCGAAGGTGGAAATTTTAATGCGCTATAAAAGCAGTTATCAAACTCTCAATTAAACTTGAAATGACGATTGCCCGAAAAATAATATGTTCAAAATAGAAAGATAAATCTGCAAGACCACTTCTTCACCCAAAAAAAATATTTTAAAAACTGTCACATTTCGGTTTTTGCTGTGTCTTATATCTGAAAATTGAGTTTAACTCCTCAATACCAAACAAGCTAAAAAAACAAATTTCAGATATGAAACCCTATTTATTGATTTTGCTTTGCCTTTTATCTACGAAAGTCTTCGCACAAGAAGTTGGAAACATCACAGGAAAAACCATTGATAGCAAAACAAATCTACCCCTTGAGTATGTAGGACTAATATTAACAAGCAAAACTGACTCAAATAAAAAAATCGGTGTGGTAACGAGCAAAACTGGAGAATTCTTTTTCAAAGATATATTGCGAGGGGATTATCAGCTTAAAGCATCTGCTATGGGTTATGTAGCGATTTTAAAAAACATCAGCGTTTCAGAAAAAAATATTGATTTAGGAACGTTAAAATTAAAGGAAGATGCCATCGCCCTGAAAGATGTTTCAATTGCAGGTCGGTATGCCACGGCTACAGTAAAAAAAGATACTGTTGAGTTTAACGCCGATGCTTACAAAACCCAACCTAACGCAGCGGTTGAAGATCTCTTGAAAAAATTGCCAGGTGTAACCATTGATAAAGACGGAAGCATTTTGGTTCAGGGGCAAAAGGTAACCCGTTTAACGGTAGATGGAAAAGACTTCTTTGGCACCGATCCGAAAACTGCAACTAAAAATTTACCAGCCGACGTCATTGCAAAGGTTCAGCTGATTGATAGTAAAACCCTTGAAGCAAAAGCGACAGGAATTGATGACGGACAAAGGGAAAAAGTGCTAAACCTGACTATTAAAGAAGATAAAAAGAATGGCTGGTTCGGTAACGCCAATTTATCAGGCGGAACTACAGATCGGTATAGTAGTTATCTGAGCGCCAATCATTTCACTAAAAAAATGCAGTTCGCAGTATTGGGAATGAGTAATAATGTAAGTAATGCAAGCTTTCAATACGAAGATTTGAACAGTTTTACGAGTGGTAATATTGGAAATTTATTTGCACCTCCGGGTGGTGGTGGCTTTTCGATTAATGTAAATAACGGGCGCACAACAATTGGTGGTTCTGGTGTTTTTGATAACAGTGCAATGGGAGAGGTAACTACTCATAGCGGCGGACTAAACTTCAGCAACAGTTGGGGTGAAAAAGATAAACTGACGTTGAGCAGTAGCTATTTTACTTATTTCAGCAAAGGTTTGGGCAATAGATTTTCAAATGTGCAGGATATTAATCAGGATGATGTATTGAGAACCAATGAAGTATCCAATCGGAACTCTGACAATCAGGCACATCGATTCAATTTTAAGGTAGAATACCATCCCGATTCACTAACGGATTTAACTTTTCGCTCAAATGCAATTCTGAATTACACTACCAATATTAACAACAGGGAGTTCAATTCTGCTTTTGATGTAACAGGAAAAATAAATGAAGGTAATCAGTTTTTGGATCAACGGAATTCTACACCAGCATATTTCGGAGAGCTTTCTGCTACAAGGCGATTGAAAAAGGGATCTGTTATTATTGGTTTAAGCGGAACGCAAAATACCTTCAATTCAAACTGGCTTAATAAATCTTTGATTAATAATTATAGCGGAGGGATAATCGACGTAACAGATTTAAATCAACAAGCTGAACAGGAAAACAAATCAAAAAATTATAGTGTTGCGGTTAATTATATTCGCCCCATTATAGATAAAAAACTAAACAGCAATATTGCCTATATCCGCAACGAAGGTAAAGTAGAGGCCGAACAACTAACCTTAAGCTATAATCCTATAAATAATACCTATGATGCTATAGTTCCTGATTTTTCGAATACGCTTGAAAACCATACGTGGACACAAACTGCAAGATTAGGCCTGATTTACAACCGCACCGAATGGACTTATAATTTTGGTCTGGGATTTCAGGAGACAGGTTTGGATGCCTCCTCGTTTAGTAGTGCTGGTGTAAATACCAATAATATTGATAAGAAATATTATAATATTCTTCCTCGCTTAAACATTAATTTTAGAAATAAAAACAAGCATACACTTCAGCTAAATTACAATGCGAATGTGAATTTACCATCAGTGAACGATTTGCAGCCGGTTCAGAATAACAGCAACCCACTTTATCAGCGAGTAGGAAACCCTGACTTAGAAGCCAGAAAAAGCCACCGCATGTCGGTTAACTTTAATACTTTCAGTGCCGATAATAATAAATACTGGAATGGGTATTTCTTGGTAAATTATACTTTAGATGATGTTGGAAATAGTATTAATTATGTAAATGGTGTGCAATACGTTCAGCCAGTAAACGTTGATGGTAATTACTTCATTAATACGGGTACATTTTTTGGTCAGCCAACCAAATTAAAAGGTTTGAGAATGGGTTATGGTGTTAATTTATCCTTATCGCACAATACTTCATTTATAAACAGCGAAAAGAACATCACAAATCGGTACAATTTTGGACCTAATGCTAACTTCAGCTACGATATTGATGATAAATTAAATGCCGGAATTTACATCGGGGTGCAATACAGCAAAGTGAATAATTCGCAGCCGAGTGCATTGGATAATAAATTCTTTAATTTTTCTAATAGTGCGAGCTTAAGCTACGAGTTTATTAAAAACACGAGAATCAATGCAGAACTAAATCACAATGGTGCCGCAGGAAGGGCCGATGGATTTAATAACAATGTATTTTTATTAAATGCTGGTTTAGAGCAATATTTCATGAAACGTAGAATTACTTTGGCCCTAAAAGGATTTGATATTCTGAAACAAAATATCAATATCGACAGAACGGTAAATGGAAGTAGGATTGAAGATATTCGTTTTAATTCAGTTACCAGATATTTCTATGTTTCCTTAAATTACAAGATTACCAAGGTTGGTTCAAAAAGCGAGAAAAGTAATCCAAGAAGTACGGTAAATTAAGGAAAGTTTTATTAACAGTTTAGCTAAGGCTTATGAAATTTCATAGGCCTTAATTTTTGGATATATTTTTTCAAATTGAATAATAGCATATTTTTTATTGCTTGTGTAAATTTTGCAACCCTAATCTTATTCTATTGTGTGCAGGATGGTATAAAAAGAGCTGATTGTTAAGCAGCTAATCGTTTATCTAAATTAATTTTTGAATTCCCTCAATTCAAAACAACTCTATCTCCGTATTAAATGTTCTTAACCTTAGATAAGTAAGCTTTATTGCAAAATTATTCTCCAACAGATAAAAGGAAGACCTTAACAAATTTTAACGCAAACGATTGTTATAAATCCGTATTCGATTTATTCTTTATTCAAAAGCTGTAAAAAGAAGGCTTAATTATGCCTAACATTAAGAAAAACGATTAAAAATACTCCTCAAGAAAGCTTACAAACAGTCATTCTTCTAAAAACACCATATTCTAAATAATTTAATCAAAACTGATTTTAGGATTCTCTTAAATACTCTCGTTTGATCAAACGTTTGCGTGGAGTTTGTTGGTTTTTAATGTTTACAATCACATAATTTAGAATTTAATTAGGATTTAAAAGTTCTTATAACTAGCAGATAAGCTTAATTCTAATTAAATATCAAACAACTAATCAACTGTATTATGCTGTAATCTCATCAAATTATTAGTATCAATTCCAAAACAAACTAACCAACCATTTAAAACTGTAATTCCATAATGAAAAAGTTATTACTATTATTTTTTCTAAGTGCTTCTGCTATTCTAGCCAGAGCACAAAATTTACCAATAACCGGAACGGTTAAGGATCTAGAGGGCAGATCTATTCCGAGCGTATCTGTAAAAGTTAAGGGCACAACCCGTGTTTCATCTGCCAACGCTACGGGTTCTTTTAGCATAGAAGCAAAAATTGGTGAAGTCTTAATCATTAGCTATGTAGGCTTTACCTCTAAAGAAATTACCATTACAAGTCAATCTCTTGGAGATATTACGCTTGCAGAATCAACCGAATCATTGAATGAAGTTGTTGTTGTTGGCTATGGTGTACAAAAAAGAGAAAGTTTAACAGGAGCGCTAAGTACTATTAAAGGTAGTGCGTTAAAAAACGTTACTTCTCCAAATGTACAAAATCTGCTTGCTGGTAAAGCTCCTGGTTTATTTGTTGCGCCAGGTTCAGGAAGGCCAGGGTCAGCAGGAGCTGTTATTATTCGCGGACAAGCTACTTTGGGCGGTACAACCAGTCCGCTTTGGGTTATTGATGGCGTAATTATTGGCTCTAGTCCTGGAGATTTAAATCCAGAAGATATCGAGAATCTTACGGTATTAAAAGATGCTGCATCAACTGCAATTTATGGTTCTCAAGGCGCCAATGGTGTAATCATTGTGACAACTAAAAGAGCCAAATCTGGACAAATGACAATCGATATATCTTCCAGAGTAGGTGTAACACAACTTACTAATGGTAATCTTCAGGTAATGGACGGTGCTGAATTATATGATTATTTTGCATCTTTTGCCAATGCAAATACCATTAGTTTCCCTAGGTGGAAGCCAGAGTTGCGCAACAGCAATTTCGATTGGTGGGATTTAGCAACTAAAGAAGGCTTTAATCAAAATCATAATATCACCTTTCAAGGAGGAACCGAAAAGTTACAATCAATGTTATCGATTGGTTTTTACGATGAATCCGGAGCTATCAAAGGATATGATTACGAACGCTATAACTTTAGGTTCAATACTGTTTACAAGCCATACAACTGGCTTACTATTAAACCATCATTAGTTGGTGCTCGCCGTGGGGTTTCAGATAAACAATATTCTGTAACATCAATATATTCAAATTTGCCTTGGGACAGCCCGTATGATGCAAACGGAAATTTAGTCCCTCATCGTTCTAGTACCTGGGTAAATAGCGTATCTACCAACTATTTGTATGATTTACAGTGGAATAAAGGTTCTAATACGAACTATGAATTAATGGGTAATTTTGATTTTGATATCAAGATAACTAATAAGTTAACTTTCTCTTCTGTTAATAATTACAGGTTTAATACCTATTCTGCAAGTAGTTATACCGATCCTCGTTCGAACGGAGGCTTAAGTGTAAATGGACGTATTACTGAATACAGAGATGAATATACACGTCGTTATACCAACCAACTTTTAACTTACAATAATTCTTGGGGAAAGCACAGCTTAAATTCTGTTGCAGGTTATGAATTTAATGATTACAGAAGTAAATCATTAGATGTTTATGGAACCGGATTAATTCCAGGATTTGAAGTATTGGATGTTGTTTCTAAGCCCGAAAGGACTAAAGGAGGTATAAGCGAATGGGCAGTACAATCTTTACTTTTTAAAAGTAGTTACTCTTATGATGATAAATATCTGGCTCAAGTATCATTTCGTAGAGACGGTGCATCGAATTTTGGTAAAAAATACGGAAACTTCTTTTCAGTTGGGGCAGGTTGGAATATACACCGCGAAAATTGGTTTAATACAAAATACATAAATAATTTAAAGCTTCGTGCTGCTGTTGGTACCGTAGGTAACCGTCCAAGTTCGCTATATCCACAATTTGATTTATATGCTGTAAACCCAGCTGCAAGTTATAATGGAGTTCCGGGTCTTTTGATTAGTCAACTCGGAAACGAAAACCTTACCTGGGAAGAAACTTATACCAGCGGTTTAGGTTTGGATGCAGCTGCATTTGATAACAGACTTAGATTAAACTTAGATTTTTATATTAAAAATACGAACAATATTCTTTACAATGTGCCTATTTCGGGTTTAACAGGTGTAACCAGATTATATCAGAATGTTGGTGAAATGAGAAACCAAGGAATAGAGATAGCACTTGGTGGAGATATAATTCGTACCAAAGACTTAACATGGAGCCTGGATATGAATTTAGGACACAACGTTAATAAGCTTACCGATATTTATAAAACTAGAAACTTGGATGGCTCTTACACAGCCAAACCAATCATTGTTGATGATGGTTTGGGTATAGCAGGCTCTGCCACCCGAATTTTACAAGTTGGCTTACCTGTTGATACATATTATATGCCAGAATGGGCGGGAGTTAATCCAGATAATGGTTTGCCCCTATGGTATAAAGTTACCAGAGATGCAAATGGAAACGAAACAAGCAGAACAACAACATCTACCTATGCACAAGCTACTCAAGAAAAATTATCAAAAGCATCACCAGATTTCTTTGGTGGAATTACTACTGCTCTAACCTGGAAAAAATTTGACTTAAATGCAGTTTTTGGTTATTCAATAGGTGGCAAAATTTACAACTATTCGCGTCAGGAATACGATTCAGACGGAGCTTACACAGATAGAAACCAAATGAATTTAATGGAAGGTTGGAACAGATGGCAGAAACCTGGCGACATTGCAACCCATCCTGTAGCTCGATATAATAATCAAGATAAAGGTAATTCCATGTCTTCGCGTTATTTGGAAAGCAGCGACTTTTTCAGAATGCGTTCATTGGCATTAGGGTATAGTTTCGATTTGAAAAAATATAAGGTAAGAAATTTAAGAGTGTATTTATCAGGAGAGAACTTGTTTGTTATCACCAAATATTCGGGTGTAGATCCAGAATTACCTGCTAACGATGGAGCTGTTTTATTTTCTACAGGACCATCAGTTTATCCTATGTCAAGAAAATTTATGTTCGGTCTTAATGCTTCATTCTAAATAAATAAAAATGAAAAAGATATTAGTTATCATCTTCGCTACAATTGCAATATCATCTTGTAAAGTTGATAGAGAGCCATTCGGGTCATTGCAATCTGAAAAGATAAATCAAAATCCAGAAGAATCAATAGATGGGTTGCTTAATGGTGTTTACGCACAACTTAAAGCTTGGTCAGATCCTATGCATCGCTTAGGTGAATATGCAGGAGATAATATGATGATCAGAGGATCTTCAACTGATCCATTTTACGAATTTATCTCTTTTGCCAGAACTCCAAATAATTCAAGGTTAACAACCTTTTGGGATAGCGGTTATAAAGCGGTTGCACAAGCTTCAAATGTAATTAACCTAATTCCGCAGGGTAAAAATGCAACACTTGATAGTAAGATAGGAGAGTGCTACTATGTTAGGGGAATGATGTATTTTTATTTGGTTCGTGCTTTTGGCCGCCCATACTACCAAAGTCCAGAAACCAATTTAGGCGTGCCTATTGTGAATGGTACACCTAAAGATGTTATTAATTTAAATTTACCAGATAGATCTACGGTTAAGGCAACCTACGAACAAGCAATTTCTGACCTGAAAAAAGCAGAAGAATTAATCTCTGTAAACAAGGGACCTATTTTTGCATCTAAGGGTGCTGCTCAGGCCATGCTTTCCAGAATTTATCTTTATATGAGTGGGACTTATGAAAACCCAAATCAGGCTAATGCTCAACTTGCAGTAGATTATGCAAATAAAGTAATTGCCAGTTCATCTACTTATAGCCTGTTAACAAGGGATCAGTTTATGAAATACAATACTTTCACGCCTGAAAACAACAGAGAAACCATTTTTGCAATTAAGCGTGTGACATCAGAATTTTCTGGTTCTGATCATTATTATGGCATTGGTGGTATGTACTCTAATATTGGTGGCCAAGGTTGGGGAGAAATGTATGCGAGTGCAAAATATATTGGCTTGTTAAACGAAACAGGTAGAAATGATTGGCGCCCGGATAAATATAAAATTGTTGATGCCAGAGCTGCATTTATAGAACCAACTTATTCGAAAAACGCTGCAGGAGCTTACACAGAAGTATTTAGATTTATTAAAGATGACGCTGGTAATGTGTTAAACTATGTACAAGCAACTATAACCCGAAATGGTGGTACAATTACTTGCACTGAAGGTACTGATGTGTATACTTTAACACCAGTAAACGCTGCGCAGGAAATTTACACCATTAACTATAAAAATGGAAAAACCTATACTGGTTTTATTGACTACTTTATAACGCTAAATCGTGTTTATCCTCAATTTTACATTGTTAAAGATTCGCGTGAGGGTGAAGATTCGCAATTACATTCTCCAGTAATTAGCAGGTTGGGCGAGGTGTACTTGAATAGAGCCGAGGCATATGCTAAATTACAGAAATTTACCGAAGCACTTAGCGATTTAAATACAGTAAGAACACGTTCTATTGTTAATGGTGGCTATGCTATTCTAAATGCTGCAAATGCAGGAGACTTAATAGATAAAGAAAGACAATTAGAATTGGCTTATCAGGCTGAGCGTAGCTTTGATGTTTTCCGTAACGGAAAGGCGCTTAGTCGTCAGTATCCAGGGCCTCAAAATCAAAATGTAAGTATTGCACCAACTGATTTTAGAGTGATATATTATATTCCTCAAAGTGCCATTAATTCATACCCAGGACAATTAACCCAAAACCCAACCCAGTAATAATTTAAATTTATAATTACTGATAATATTTCGAGGAGGCTGATCATTATTTATGGTTAGCCTCTTTGTTTTAGTATTATCTTGTATTGGTATATGCAACTGATGTTTATTGCAGATTTTGTATAACCTAAACCCGATATACGCGTAAAGCCGCCGATTTTTCTTCGGCGCTTGAAGCATTAGCGGGGCAGAACCCCACAAAAGGATTACTGCATTTGCTTTTAAAAAAAAAATCATCCTTTTATTGATCAAAACATCAATTAAGATGCTGAAATAAATTCAGCATGACGAGTCTATTACTTTAAAATCGCAACTGCTTCATGCTCAACTTAAAACTTATTACTTACTACATAAAACTTTTTCTTCTAACCCCTTGATTTATAAAAAGAATTGTTCTACTTTTGCAGTCCGTTTTATGGGCTATCTGTAAGGATGCCGGGGGAGCGGTAAATAATTAAATAAAAAATTAAAAAAGCACAATGCCAACCATTCAACAATTAGTTAGAAAAGGTAGAGTAGCACTGGAGTTCAAGAGTAAGTCTCCAGCGTTGGACAGCTGTCCACAGCGAAGAGGTGTATGTACACGTGTGTACACCACTACCCCTAAAAAACCAAACTCAGCAATGCGTAAAGTAGCCCGTGTTCGTTTAACGAACGGTAAAGAGGTGAATGCATATATTCCTGGGGAAGGTCACAACTTACAGGAGCACTCAATCGTATTGATTCGTGGTGGTCGTGTTAAAGATTTACCAGGTGTACGTTACCACATTATCCGTGGTGCATTAGATACATCAGGTGTTGCTGGTCGTAACCAACGTCGTTCGAAATATGGTACTAAACGTCCTAAACCAGGTCAAGTTGCTGCTGCACCTGCAAAAGGAAAGAAAAAATAATCGGGAGGAAATAAGAAATGAGAAAGTCAAAACCAAAGAAGAGAATTATTCTTCCTGATCCAAAATTTAACGATGTTCAAGTAACTCGTTTTGTAAATAACATGATGTACGATGGAAAAAAATCTATCGCTTATGCTATTTTTTACGACGCTGTTGAAATTGCTGAGAAAAAAGCAGGTGAAAACGGTTTAGAGATATTCAAACGTGCTTTAACTAACATTATGCCAGCTGTAGAGGTTAAATCTCGCCGTGTTGGTGGTGCTAACTTCCAGGTTCCAACTGAGGTTAGACCAGAACGTAAAACAGCTCTAGGTATGAAATGGTTAATTTCATATGCTCGTAAACGTGGTGAAAAAACCATGAAAGAGAAATTAGCTGGCGAAATCGTTGCTGCTGCTAAAGGTGAAGGTGCTGCTGTTAAGAAGAAAGAAGATACGCATAAAATGGCTGAAGCTAACAAAGCGTTCTCTCACTTCCGTTTCTAGTAGTTTATTTACAAATTAGTAAGATTACACAGATTTAATTAGAAGATTATACTGATTAGATAAATTACACCGATTTGTTGCTTAACATAATCGGTGTAATTATTTAAAATCAGATAAATCAACAAAAAAATATAATGGCAAGAGATTTAAAATTTACAAGAAATATCGGAATCGCAGCTCACATTGATGCAGGTAAAACTACAACAACTGAGCGTATCCTTTATTATGCTGGTGTTAGTCATAAAATTGGTGAAGTGCACGAAGGTGCTGCAACAATGGACTGGATGGCACAAGAGCAAGAGCGTGGTATCACGATTACTTCTGCTGCAACTACGGTTGATTGGAATTACAGAGGGCAAAAATATCATGTTAACGTTATTGATACTCCAGGTCACGTGGATTTTACCGTTGAGGTAAACCGTTCATTACGTGTATTAGATGGATTAGTATTCTTGTTTTCGGCTGTTGATGGTGTTGAGCCTCAATCGGAAACTAACTGGCGTTTAGCAAACAACTATGCAGTTCCTCGTATTGGTTTCGTTAATAAAATGGACCGTTCTGGAGCAGATTTCTTAAAAGTTGTTAAACAAGTTAAAGAAATGTTAGGTAGTAATGCAGTTCCATTGCAATTGCCTATCGGTTCTGAAGATGCATTTAAAGGTGTGGTTGATTTAATTAACAACCGTGGTATTGTTTGGAATGAGCATGATAAAGGTATGACCTTTACCGAAGTGCCTATCCCAGAAGATATGTTGGATGATGTTGCAGAATGGAGAGAGAAATTACTTGAATCAGTAGCTGATTATGATGAGACTTTGATGGAGAAATTCTTCGAAGATCCAAACTCAATTACTGAGCGTGAAATTTTAGATGCTTTACGTGCTGCTGTATTAGATGCTAAAATCGTTCCTATGGTTTGTGGTTCATCTTTCAAAAACAAAGGTGTACAAACTATGCTTGATTATGTGATGGAATTATTGCCTTCACCTATGGATAGCGAAGGTGTTATGGGTACTAATCCAGAAACTAATGAAGAAGTTTTATTAAAACCAAGCATTAATGAGCCATTTGCAGCTTTAGCATTTAAAATTGCTACTGATCCATTCGTAGGTCGTTTATGTTTTATCCGTGTTTATTCGGGTAACTTAGAAGCGGGTTCTTATGTTTATAATTCTCGTTCAGAGAATAAAGAGCGTATTTCTCGTATCTTCCAAATGCATGCTAACAAGCAAAACCCTGTGCCTAATGTGGCTGCTGGTGATATTGCTGCAGTAGTTGGATTTAAAGACATCAAAACTGGTGATACATTATGTGATGAGAAAAGCCCAATCGTTCTTGAATCGATGGATTTCCCAGAGCCGGTTATTGGTTTAGCTATTGAGCCTAAAACTCAGGCTGATGTTGATAAATTAGGTATTGGTTTAGGTAAATTAGCTGAAGAAGATCCTACTTTCAGAGTTCAAACTGATCAGGAAACTGGTCAAACTGTAATCTCTGGTATGGGTGAGCTTCACTTAGATATTTTAATTGACCGTTTAAAACGCGAATTTAAAGTAGAGGTTAACCAAGGTGCACCACAAGTAGCTTACAAAGAAGCTATCTTTGGTACAACAACACACCGTGAAACATATAAAAAACAATCAGGTGGTCGTGGTAAATTTGCCGATATTTCGGTTGTTATCTCTCCAATTGATGCTGATTTCGAAAAAGGTGGTTTACAATTCGTAAACGAAATTACAGGTGGTTCAATTCCACGTGAATTTATTCCTTCAGTAGAAAAAGGTTTTGCTGCTTCAATGGCTAATGGTGTTTTAGCTGGTTATCCACTTCCTGATATGAAAGTTCGTTTAACGGATGGTTCATTCCACGCAGTCGATTCAGATGCTTTATCATTTGAGCTTGCAGCTAAAATGGCATATCGTGAAGCTTTACCTAAATGTAAACCAACGTTGATGGAGCCAATCATGAAAATCGAAATCTTAACTCCTGAAGAAAACATGGGTGATGTGATCGGTGATATGAACCGTCGTCGTGGTCAGTTATTAGGTATGGATACTCGTAACGGATCTCAGGTAATTAAAGCAACTGTGCCTCTTTCTGAAATGTTTGGATATGTAACTCAGTTACGTACAATTACTTCAGGACGTGCAACTTCTACAATGGAATTTGACCACTACGAAGCTGCGCCTAAAAACGTACAGGATGAAGTAATTGCTAAATCAAAAGGTAGAATTAAATCTGAAGACTAAGTAAGATCAAGGAATAAGGAGCAAGGATAAAAGACGTAATGTTTAGGCATTATAATCTTTAATCCTTGTTCTCTCACCCTTAATCAAGAAGATAAATCCGATTCCTGTTGTTAATAGCTCTAACAGGGAATCATAATTAAAAACAAGATGAGCCAAAGAATCAGAATTAAATTAAAATCTTACGATTACAATTTAGTAGATAAATCTGCTGAGAAAATCGTAAAAACTGTTAAACCTACGGGTGCAGTTGTTAGTGGTCCAATTCCACTTCCTACAGAGAAAAAAATCTTTACTGTTTTACGTTCTCCACACGTTAACAAAAAAGCTAGAGAGCAATTTCAATTATGCGCTTACAAACGCTTATTAGATATTTATAGCTCTAACTCTAAAACAGTTGATGCTTTAATGAAACTTGAATTACCTAGTGGTGTTGAAGTTGAAATCAAAGTTTAATTGATTTTAAAAAGATTAAAAATCCTGATGCAAATCAGGATTTTTTTGTCCAATTTTTTTGCTGTTGAAGTGATTCATGAATTGGGATTATATAGTAGAGGAAAGCTTAAAACTGAGATGATTGCTTTTGAGATTTACAATCAAGAATAATTACAGGTTTTCTTAATCTGATTCAATCCTAAATCGGCAGCTTCCAATAATCGCTAATTAAAACCTTATTAATACCTACAATAGCTTTAAACACATTTGCTTTTAGCAAAGTTAAAGCGCTATGGTTAAATAATGTTGCGTTTACCATCAAATGGGTTTGTAGCAAATTCATATAAACAAAATCCATCATTATTGGTTTAATAGGTATGAATAAACCAACTAAGAAGGATGATAATCTACCTGTTGAAGGCCAGGATTTCGCAAATCCCAAAGAAGAATTAAAGCAAAAAGCCTCTTCGCATGGTGAAGTTGCCAATCAAAAGGGTGGAGATTTTTCTGAACTGGAAGAAAGCAGAATGGATAATCCACCAGAGCATAGAGATGAAAATGGATCTGGTATAGAAGATACCGATGCTGATACAAAATCAGATCAAAGTAAAGGTGTGAAGTAAAAGCTAGTCGATTATTCCGTTTCTCACTACAAAATTAATTAATGCAGCTGTATTTTTCTGACCAGTTTTATTAAGTAAGTTTTGTCGGTTTCCTTCGATTGTTCGCTTACTTGTAAATAACTTTTCTGCAATTTCTCCATTTGTTGAACCTTCAGCAATCATTCTAAGAATTTCAAGTTCTCTTTTTGATAGCTGAATATTTGTTTTGACATCATTTGTTTTAAGTTCATATTTTCCCTGAACCTGATCTAATAATTTCAATCCAATTGCTGTGCTAAGGTGCTTAAAGCCTGCAAAGAGTTTTTCAATTGCAAAAACCACTTCGGTTATTGATACATCTTTTAATAAGTATCCATGTGCTCCGGCTTCGAAACAAGAAATAACTAACCCTTCCTGATCTGCTGAAGTAAGAATTAAAACTTTAATTTCTGGATAATTTAATCTAATCAGCTTAGTTAGCTCAATACCATCCATTTCAGGCATAGCAATATCTGTAAGAACAATATTTGGCGCAATCCCACTTTGTAAAAGCCTAAGCACTTCTAAACCATTTGCTGCCTCTGCAACAACTTCAATATTATTTTGCTTTTCGATTAATGATTTAACACCATTTCGTACAATTGAATGGTTATCAGCTATTAATACCTTTATAGGGATTTTCAAATTTTCAATTATTAAACTATGGCGTCAAAATCAAATATCGAAATAAAATTATGCTACAAAATATGTGTTAATACTCGAAATAGGCGTATTTATACCCTTTTTATGAATTTACTTTAGAATTTTGAGCGATGCCTAATCATCGAAGGGGTGGGTAGGAGTTGTTTATTCTGCATTTAACAGAATAGGTATTGTTTACTGCTTACTTGTCAATAATGATGCCGCATAATTTTTTCTTTAATGATCCATCACTGAAGCAATTTGTTAAAATGTTTAAACCTTCTTAAGGAACTGAGTGTTATTCATATAATATTATTTAATAATTAGAAATGATGAGCAACGAAATTGATAATAGTCAGAAAGCAAAAACAACTGATCCTAATATAGAATGGGATAATGGTGAGGCAACTTATGGCCATAGCATAAGCGAATCTGATTTTAAGCGAAAAAATTCACCTAACAAAAATCACATTAACAAAACTGAAAATGATGCCAATACAATTGATGATTTGAAGAATGAAAATTTGAGTCAGGGTGAAGATATTGGGAACCGTAATAAGACTGGTGAAAAGGGTCTTGGAGGTAAAGATTTATAATTAGGGATTTCTTATTAATCCCTAATTATATTGTTATGAGTTTCCGGTAGGTGAAAACTTATATAGTATTCAACAGCAAAGTATTTTTTAAAGTAGCCAGGTTATAGCCCCATAAATTAGTTTAGCCTTAGGATGATTTAAGATTTGGCCGCGAATGCTAATATGTTGCAAATTTGCTTATTTATTAAACTTATAACAAATGATTTTAGCACAAAGAGATTGATAAAAGTCAAGATTTGTAGTATAATATAGTTATTTGTGTCAATATAGTTTTGTAGTTTTCCTGTAGTCCATTTTAACTACGTTTTTATACGCCCTGGTTTGACAAACCACTGCTGCACCTAGCAAAGCATATTTTAAAGTCCCCTTGTTTAAATAACTTAAATTCCAGTATTTAACACATCATCTTCATCCCTTTTATTAATATCTTTTTGATTTGCTGAATCAAAATCGGCAGATGAACTTCCTGTTCCACTATCGGCACTTTCAATTGTTGGGTTTTCATCATTGCTGCTATACGCATCATCACTTAAAGAATCTTTTCCCTGTGTACCAGTATTATCGTAACCATCTTTAGCAGCTGTGTTTCCTTTTATGGCATCGCTTCCCTGACCATAACTCGTTACCTCATTACCTTCATTACCCTTTTCGTATTCTTTCTGCACTTTTGATTTCTCATTATCTTTACCTGTACCCACATAACCTTCAGTGAGCTCTTCCTTATTATAAATACTAGTTTTCATAATTTTATTTTTTTATAAAACAGCATTAAACTAAAATGGTTTTAACCTAATTTATCCGAATTATTATAGAGCTGATTTTCTGCTTTTGATTAACTTGCGCCAAATTTTAATCATTTTTAAATGGAGTGGAAATATTTACTTTCAAATAAACGTTTTGGTCAGGAAAGTTGGACAGGAGATCGGGATAAGGCAAGGTCTGATTTTCAAAGAGATTATGATCGTTTAATATTTTCATCACCTTTTAGGCGGTTACAAAATAAAACCCAGGTATTTCCATTGCCTGGAAGTGTTTTTGTTCATAATCGCTTAACGCATAGTTTAGAGGTGGCAAGTGTTGCCCGCTCCATGGCAAATATTTTTTTAAATAAATTAGAGGAAAAAAGCCCTCAATTGATTAAAGATGTTCCTTTAATAAATGAAGTTGGAAATATTGTTGCAGCTGCTTCATTGGCTCACGATTTAGGAAACCCTGCCTTTGGTCATTCGGGCGAGGCTGCAATTTCAAGATATTTTACTGATGGGGATGGTAAGGTTTATCAAAATGAAATGAATGAATCGCAATGGCACGATTTGATAAACTTTGAAGGTAATGCCAATGCCATCCGTATTCTTACCCATCCGCTTAAGGGAAAAGGAAATGATGCCTACGCACTTACGTATTCTACATTGGCATCTATCGCTAAATATCCTTGTGCCTCTATTGCTGGCAAGCAAAAAGGAATACTTCACCGAAAAAAGTATGGGTTTTTTCAATCAGAAGAAGAAACATTTAAAAAAATCGCAAGCGAACTTCATCTCGAGAAAGAGGATGGAGAATACTTGATTTATAAACGTCATCCCCTGGTTTATTTGGTAGAAGCTGCTGATGACATTTGCTACAGCATTATCGATCTTGAAGATGCACATCGATTGAAAATTCTTTCTTACGAGGAGGTTAAAAACTATTTACTTCCATTTGCGAACTCTAAAACAATAGAAGATAGACTAAAAAATGATTACGAAGATGATGATGCGAAAATTGGTCTGTTAAGAGCAAAGGCAATTAATACATTAACCAATCTATGTGCTGATATTTTTTATCGTGAACAGGAAAGCTTGTTAGCAGGAAGCTTAAACAAAAGCCTTACCGATTTAATTCCAGAACCTTATGCTGCCGCCTGGAAACAAATAGAAAAGGTATCAATAGAACGGATATATAATTTCTCGTCTGTTATTCAGAAAGAAGTTGCCGGATATAAAATCATGGCTGGCCTATTGGAAGAATTTGTCCCTGCGTTAATCCATAATAATACCCATTACTATAAGAAACTGGTTAAGCTCATTCCAAAACAATACCATACCGATTTAACCGATATTTATTCGAGAACGCAAAGTGTATTGGATTTCGTATCAGGTATGACTGACTTATATGCCGTGGATTTATATCGGAATATTAAGGGTATTTCTTTTCCTTCTGAAACCTAGGAATCATATTATAAAAATCCAGTGGATGGTAATATAGATCTCATGTATTTATTAAATTTGGATTAGAACTTGCTTGTTGGTGTAAAAAAATAAATTTTAAGTTAATTATAATTTATTGATAATCAGATTAATTAATAATATTCCGTAGTATTAGATGGGCGTTTGTGTAATTCGAATAAGTTGGGTTATACTAATTATTAGATTTGAGAGTTGGGGCATCCAGAAAATTTCTGTATACCTTAATTAATAGATCTTGTCCCTATTTATGAGAAAAATTTTATTAACTGCTTTGCTAGGCTTAGGCTTAGCTTTTGCTGTAAAAGCGCAGGCTCCACAGCAATTCAATTATCAGGGTGCTGCCAGAAATTCTAATGGTAGCCCGCTTGCAAATAAAAATATTTCCTTAAGAATCAGCATTCTCGATGCATCTGGCAATGGAACAATACAGTATAGCGAAGTTAGAAGTGTAACGACAAATTCTAATGGATTATATGCGTTGAGCATTGGGGGTGTAGGTGCAATTTCAACAACTGGATCCATCTCTGCTGTTACCTGGAGCTCAGGGTTGAAATTCGTAAAAGTAGAGGTTGATCCTGAAAATGGATCGAACTTTAGCCTGGCTGGAACAGCACAATTATTGAGTGTTCCATACGCACTATATGCGGCGAGCGGGCCAGCAGGACCTGCAGGTGCTCAAGGTCCTGCTGGCCCGGCTGGAGCCGCAGGTGGCCAGGGTATTCCTGGTGTAAAAGGTGATAAGGGCGATAAAGGCGATGTAGGCCCAGCTGGCCCATCAACTGGGGCTGCAAGCGGAGATTTAGCAGGCAATTATCCCAACCCAACTATTGCCAATTTGCAAGGAAAGTTGCTATCTGCATCAGCACCACAAAATAATCAAGTGCTTTTATTTGATGGAGCCGCATGGAAGCCCGTTACACTAGATGTGAATCAATTGGCTGGGGCAAAAGCAATCATCTCTACCGATTTAAGCATAAGTGCGAATGGCGTAGCTGCTGTGTTAAAAGATGTTGTAATTGATATAAATGCCGGGGCTGTAACCACCGCTAAATTGGCAGATGGTTCTGTAACTACACCGAAGATTGGAAACGCTGCTGTAACTTCTATCAAAATTGGCAACAAAGAAGTTAAAAACATAAATATTGATGATGCAGCAATAAATACATTACAATTGGTAGATGGATCGGTAACCACACCAAAATTAGCTGATGCCTCGGTAACAATAAGCAAGCTAACTACAGCTGGAGTGGCTGACGCAAACAAAGTATACGCAACAAATGCGGTTACAGGTAAGCCAGAATTAATTAGCTTTACAACACTTACTAATGGAAATGCTTGGGCATTAAAAGGCAATACAGGCAATACCGATCAAACAAATAACTTTCTTGGTAATCTTGACGATGTTGCAATTAATTTTTTAATTAATGGGCAGAAATCTGGTCGACTGGGTACGTCTACCGAAACCAACATTTCTTATGGCTATAGAACATTAACAACAAATATAACCGGTTTTTTTAACAATGCTTTTGGGAAAGAGGCACTTTCTGTTAATATTTCAGGGTATGAAAATAGTGCATTTGGTCATTTGGCACTTCAACGTAATTTTAGTGGTATTCATAACAGTAGTTTTGGCTCGCAAGCATTATCAGCAAATACAGTTGGATCAAATAATACGGCTATCGGCACACATACATTAATAGCCAACAGCACTGGGGTGGGCAATACTGCTATTGGTAGTTTAGCATTGGAAGGAAATAATGGGAATACCAATACAGCAATTGGTTTTTCGGCTGGGAACAAAAATAATGGGAGTGGAAATATCTTTTTAGGCAACAGTGCAGGCAGTACCTTAACAAATGCCAGTAACAGTTTTATTGTTGCAAACTCGGCTACTCTTTACCCACTTCTATCAGGTGTTTTGTCAAACGATGGGGGTTCACTAACGGTTAATAACACCACTGCGGCAACATCTACGAACTATGCTCCAAATAGTGCGAGTACTTTAAATATTAATGGTTCAGTGGCTGCTAGTATTTTAACACACACCACGGCCAGCGCAATTAATTTGGATGCAAGTCACTACACCATTAGAATAAAAAACGTTGGTGCAGCAGTTACAGTTAACCTGCCCAATGCTTCAACCTGTAAGGGCAGAATCTATGTATTGATTAAAGCAGCATCAACAGGAAATGTAACGTTTAACAGTGCCATAACGCTGAATGATGATTCTACAACCAATACAATGACTGGCGCAAAAACCTTTACCATACAAAGTGATGGCTCGGCATGGATTTCTTTAAACTAAGAATATGAAAAAAATATGCTCAATGTTATTTCTTTTCTGTTTGATAGTTTTTCAGAAAAATCTTCAAGCTCAAAATTTGCCATCTATAGTAAATTCTGCAAGTGGGTATGGTAAAATTAATAACCAACTATTTGATTTTATTATTGGTGAAATGGTATTAGTTCAAACTTATCAGGCAAGTACTATTACTTTAACCCAAGGTTTTTTACAGCCGTTTCTGGTGTCGCAAAATGCAGTCGATATCACCATTGTTAATAATATCTTAACTCCTAATGGGGATGGTAAAAATGATTTTTTCTTTATCAAAGGATTAGAAAAATATCCATTAAATAAGCTCACCATTTTTGATAGAGGAGGAAGAACTATCTACTCCGTAATAAATTATCAAAATGACTGGGATGGATATCTCAACGGACGCCCGCTAATGGAAGATACCTATTATTATATACTTGATTTGGGTGCCGCTGGAACTGCTAAGGGTTTTATATCAATTATTTATAAAAAATAATAACGTGAGAAAGATGAAATTTTATTTGAGCGGCTTGTTATTATTTTCGCTCACGGCAGCTTTCGGTCAGCTTAATCCCATGGGGAGTATTTACTTTCAAAACCAATTTCTGGCCAATCCTGCTATGGCTGGTACTGAGAACGGCCTGACTTTAAATGGTGCTTTCAAAACGCAGTGGGTTGGTGTAGAGGGTGCGCCAAAAATTCAATATTTAACAGGCGATTATGGCTTGCAAAATAATAAAGTTGGTATTGGTGCCTTACTTTACAGTGAAACCGCTGGAGCCATAAATAGAATGAGGGCTACTTTTAGTTATGCTTATCATTTACCACTTAACAATGAAAGTAATTATTTAGATTTTGGCCTTTCTGCTGGGATAATGAACGAATATGTTAATATTGGTAAAGTAAAAGGTGATTTAACCGACGAGGTACTTAATAGTTTTAACGAGCGCCAACTGTATCTGGATGGTGATTTCGGAATCGCTTACCGCACCAATCGTTTAACACTTCAAGGTACTTTGCCAAACTTAAAGCGTTTTTTTAAGCGTGATATTTTAAGAAATGTAGTCGATCGATCGATTTATTTTATTGCCGCCGGGTATAAATTCAATACAGATAAAATTGTTAATAGTATTGAGCCAAAATTGGTTTACCGGGGTGTTCAAAATTATGAGGGAATTTTGGATGCTGGTGTAAACTTTCAGTTTTTGGATAATAAACTGATGTTTAACGGAATATATCATAGTACCAATAGTTTCACAGGTGGCTTTGGTGCGAATTACAAAAATCAGTTTTCTTTGTTATTTCAGTATACCACTAACACTTCGCAAATGAAAAATTATAGTAATGGAGAATTCGAAATCGGATTAAAATATAGTTTCAAAAATCAATAAAAAACGGCCATTCCTATTCGCTAGAAATGGCCGTTTTAGTTGGGTTATCTCCCCCGGGCATCATCCCATTTATTTCTTTCATCCTGCAATTCTCTTGCTAACTTCATTTCTTTATCTTTTGCTTTTACCTTGTGTGCCTGAAATTCATCAGCCACTTCCTGGTAAAGTTGTGTTCGGTAGGTAGCTTCTTTCCTATATTTTCCCGATTGAAAAATTACAACAGCCAAACCAGCGCCGAGTATAATAATTATAGCCCAAACTATGCTATTGTAGGTGCCTTTATTAAACGATATTCCTAAAAATTTTATTTCATTTACTGAAGCAGTAGCATCTGCTAATGAAGTTTCTTTTCCAGTTACTTCACCTTTTAAACTGGCAATATTGGTCGATTGTGCTTTAATTTCCTGTTTGGCTTCTTGCAGTTGTTTGCGCTCTTTTCTTAAAGTATCATTCACACTTTTCCATAAGCTTGTTAATCGAGATGGATTAATCAGCCTGGCGCCGTACAAACTTTTCGATTTTTTTAACATAAACTGGTACTGGCCATTTAAGGATGGATCAGTATTTTTCGAGGTGTCGGGCAAAACCTGCGCAAACGCAGTGTTTAAAAATAGCATGGCGACTAAAAACAATAGGGTTTGTTTAATTTTCTGCATAGTTTAAATATAGGTGTTTGAATGTAAAACTACATTTTTATCTATTTCTTTGTGAAAAAATTTAACTAAGTAATTAATCAATTTAGATAAAAGTATAGCTTCATAACATGTTAAATAACAATTTTATCTAAGTTTTATTATAATTTAATCACCTATAGATTACATTTGTTTCATGCAAATAGGAATTATCGGTTTAGGCGATATGGGCAAATTATACGCACTATCGTTTTTAAACGCAGGTTATAAAGTATGCGGGGCAGATATGCCTTTGCGTTTTTCAGATTTAAAAAATGAGCTTGAACCAAAGGGTATTGAGGTATTAATTGATGGTCATGAGGTAGCCCGTAAATCAGACTTTATAATCTATTGTGTCGAGGCCGAAAAAATTGATGAAGTGGTTTCTACTTTTGCCCGTTCTACAAAATTTGGTGCAATTGTATCGGGACAAACATCTGTAAAACACCCAGAAATTGCAGCATTTGAGCAACACCTGCCAGAGGATACCCAAATCGTAACCTGCCATTCCCTGCACGGACCAGCATTTAGTCCAGAAGGGCAAACATTGGTGGTTGTTCGCCACCGGGCTACCGATGAAGTTTACGCAAAAGCTTTACAAGTTTATAAGTCGCTTAAATCAAATATCATCGAAATGGATGATTATCGTGAGCATGATAGAATTGTAGCAGATACACAAGCCGTAACACACATGGGTTTTGAAAGCATGGGTTCGGCATGGAAAAATGCTGGTTTTTTCCCTTGGGATAATCCGGCTTATGCAGGAGGAATTGATAATGTAAAGATCTTAACTACCTTAAGGATTTTTAGTTACAAATCGCATATTTATGCGGGTTTGGCCATTCTAAATCCTTATGCCCAAAAGCAGGTAAAATATTATGCACAAGCAGAATCAGAATTGTATAAATTGATGATTTGTGAGAATGAAACTGAATTTAGAGAAAAGATCTATGCAGCCCGCGATTTTGTTTTTCATGAAAGTAGAACGCTTTTGCTTCTAGATGATAACATTATGAAAGAATTTAGCCTTTCTGATTCAGCACACAAACAGAAGCCGAATTCTCATTTAAGTTTATTAAGCATGGTTTACGCCTGGTATAAAATGGGTGTTAATCCTTACGATAATTTAATCTGCCAAACACCACCCTTTAAATTGAGATTAGGCATTGCCGAATATCTTTTTAAAAATGAGGAGATGTTGGAAGAATCGATACATACTGCTTTGTACGACAAATCAATTCGCGGTGATGATTTAGAATTCCACACTGCTGTTCACGAATGGGCCTCAATAATTGGCTACGGAGATTTGAAAGGTTATAAAGAACATTTTGAAGCTGCAAAATCTTTCTTCGCCAATAGATTAAACGATGGGAGAGATCTGAGTGCGGAGATGATTAGAAGGTTGGGGAAATAGATGAAGATTAAATTGCAAAAGCCGCAACTTATAATTTTATTGAAGGAAAAATTATCAAAATTGGATCAGCTTTGTGCTGTATTTGATTCTGGAAATGAGGAGGCAGTTGCGGATATGGCTAAAGTTATTAGTCTCATATTCCAAAATACAGAAACATCTAAATCCTTGCTACATCAGCTTAAGCTTGGCCACATACCAATTTACTGCAGTGCTGAATTTTATAATCCAAAAAGTTTAATCAATTATCTCGGCCTTTTAAGGTTAAAACGCAAAGCTGAACTGGGATGGAATTATTACCCAAAGCTAAATTCAGAAGATTTAAAGTCAGTATCTTCTGAGAACTGGTGGCAAAATAAAAAGGTCATTATCGATTCGCTTGGTGTTTCGTATTCAAGAGCGAAGATTATAAAATCAATTTCCAATGATGATGGTGAATTGGATCAATTGGACACTTCTGGTTGGAACATCAAAGATGGGAAAGGAGCTAAGATAAATCCTATAGCTGCAACAATCAGGCAAATTGCATTTGAATTATTGGCATCTTTTAATGAAATCGATATCTCTAAAGAAAGTAAGTTATATTATAAAGTAAAATGATCGCAATTTAAATTAGGGGAAATGATATTGAACATTGCTCATCGTCCATTTTCCATGTCCCTTCTTACATCATCCATATAATATATAGACTTTATTTTATTCCTAAAATCCTTCGTTTAGCGAAAATGTCTGTCTTATATTTGCCCGCATGTCGGTATTGCTGTTTACCATTATTGTTTTATTGGGTGCTTTTTTAGCAGGTTTACTAGGCTCATTAACCGGTTTGGGAGGTGGTGTGATTATCATTCCACTGCTAACTCTGGCACTTGGTGTCGATATTCATTATGCAATAGGAGCATCCATTGTTTCCGTTATTGCCACTTCATCTGGTTCTGCTGCAGCCTATGTTAAAGAAGGTATCACCAATATTCGGATAGGCATGTTCTTGGAAATTGCCACAACAGTTGGCGCCATTTGTGGAGCCATTGTAGCAGTTTATTTAAATGCAAACTACATCGCCATCATTTTCGGCTGCATTTTAATCTTTTCGGCCATTATGACGTTAAAGAAAAAGGTCGATCACACTACTTTGGATGATACTGATAAATGGGCGAAATTTTTTAAACTTAATAGTACCTATCCCGATAAAGGAGTCGATCATCCGTATGCGGTAAAAAATGTTCCGGGTGGTTTTGCAATGATGCTTTTTGCTGGTACACTTTCTGGTTTGCTTGGTATAGGAAGTGGCGCACTTAAAGTAATTGCGATGGATAACATCATGCGCTTGCCTTTCAAGGTTTCTACAACAACCAGCAATTTTATGATGGGGGTTACTGCTGCCGCAAGTGCAATTGTTTATTTACATCGCGGACAGATTGATCCAGGCATTGCGATGCCTGTGTGCATAGGGGTTTTAACTGGAGCATCAATCGGATCAAAAGTTTTATTAAGAACAAAAACTGATAAACTTAAAATTGTATTTGCTGTTGTGGTTACCTTCTTGGCGTTACAAATGATTTATAAGGGGATAAGCGGTTTATAATATGAGTGCTGTTAAAAGAGAAAATATCAACGATAAGGATATTCAAGTCATTTTGGGTACGCTTTTACGTGCTGGTGTAATCATCTCGATGAGTATTGTGCTTGTTGGTGGTATTATTTTTTTGATACATAATAAAGGTGTAATTACCGATTACAAAGTTTTTAAACCCGAACTTTCTAAATTTTCATCAATCGCTGCCATTTTTAAGGGGGTTACTACTTTTCATGGAGATGCAATTGTTCAGTTCGGTATCCTCATGCTTATATTTACACCCATCGCCAGAATCGTTTTTGCTATTTTTAGTTTTTTTATAGAGAAGGATTATCTATATGTTCTTATCGGTTTCATCATTTTGGCCATCATCACCATCAGTTTAAATGGTGGTTTAGCACACTAGTCTGCTTGATGCTAAATCTGATCATATTAGCAAATAATTTAAAAACCATCACGATTTTACCATAAACGTACATTTACTGTAATAAAATCGCGATCGCTTCAGCACCTTTGAAAAAAAATCAAAATAAGTTGAAAAATATTTCGCTAACTATTTGAATATTAAGAATTCTTTCCTATTTTTGCCCTCCCTTAAAAGGGAACGAACAACCACCTTGAACGAAGCCCTACTGCTTCGATGGGTGTTAAAAAGAAAAGATAAAATGTCAGGAATTATTGGAAAAAAAGTAGGAATGACCAGTATCTTTGATGCCGAAGGAAAAAACATTCCTTGTACGGTAATCGAGGCTGGACCTTGTGTAGTTACACAGGTAAAAACCGAAGAAGTAGATGGTTATTCATCAATCCAGTTGGGTTACGATGAGAAAAAAGAGAAAAACACAACTCAACCATTGAAAGGCCATTTCGCGAAAGCAAACACAACTCCGAAACGCAAACTTGTTGAATTCGATTCGTTTACAACTTCACTTAACTTAGGTGATGTAGTAACCGTTGATGCATTCGCAGAAGGCGATTTTGTTGATGTTGTAGGTACCTCAAAAGGTAAAGGTTTTCAGGGTGTTGTAAAACGCCACGGATTTGCCGGTGTTGGTATGCAGACTCACGGTCAGCATAACCGTTTACGTGCCCCAGGTTCATTGGGTGCATCATCATTCCCATCACGTGTATTCAAAGGAATGCGCATGGCAGGAAGAACAGGTGGAGACAGAGTAAAAGTTCAAAACTTACAGGTTTTGAAAGTTTATGCTGAGCAAAACTTATTAGTAGTTAGTGGTTCCATTCCAGGAGCTAAAGGTTCTTACGTAATCTTAGACAAGTAATCAGATGGAAGTTAAAGTATTAAACATTTCAGGTAAAGAAACAGGTGCCAAGGTGCAACTTCCTGAATCGGTATTTGGTATCGAGCCTAACGACCACGCGATTTATTTAGATGTAAAACAGTATTTGGCTAACCAACGCCAAGGTACTCACAAATCTAAACAACGTAATGAGATTGCTGGTTCAACTCGTAAACTATACAAGCAAAAAGGTACAGGTGGTGCAAGAGCTGGTAGCATTAAATCTCCGTTATTTAACGGTGGTGGTCGTGTTTTCGGTCCTCAACCTCGTGACTATAGCTTTAAATTGAACAAGAAATTAAAATCATTAGCACGTAAATCTGCTTTAGCTTATAAAGCAAAAGATAACAGCGTGGTAGTTTTAGAAGATTTCAACTTCGATACAGCTAAAACAAAAAACTATACAAGTTTATTAACTGCGTTAAACGTAGGTACTCAAAAAACTTTATTGGTTTTACCTGCACAAAATAATAATATCTATTTATCGAGCAGAAACGTTCAGAAAACTAAAGTAATCTCGGCAGCAGATTTAAATACTTATGATGTATTAAACGCTGGTGTACTTGTGTTAACTGCAGATTCTGTTAAAACTTTGGAGGAGGCATTTGCCAAATAATATGGACATTTTAAAAAAACCAATATTAACCGAAAAAGCTTCAGCTTTAACTGAGAAATCTAACCGTTTCACATTCGCTGTTAACCATAAGGCTAACAAAATCCAAATCAAAGCTGCTATTGAAAAATTGTACGGTGTAACCATCGTTGCAGTTAACACAATGGTTGTTGATGGAAAAGCGAAGTCTCGTTACACTAAAGCAGGTTTTGTTTCTGGCCGTAGCCCGAAATTCAAAAAAGCAATCGTAACGTTAAAAGACGGCGAAACAATAGATTATTACGCAACTCTTTAATTTAATAATTAATTATAACTATGGGCTTAAGAAAATTTAAACCAGTTACTCCAGGTACCCGCTTTAGAGTAGGTGCTAGTTTTACGGAGATTACAGCAACCAAGCCCGAAAAATCATTGGTTGTATCATCAAAAAAGTCTGGTGGACGTAACAATACAGGTAAAATGACTATGCGCTACATGGGTGGTGGTCATAAAAAATCATATCGTTTAATCGACTTCAAACGCGATAAATTCGATATTCCTGCAACAGTAGCTACTGTTGAATACGATCCAAACCGTACTGCCCGCATTGCATTATTACATTATGCAGATGGCGAGAAGCGTTATATCATTGCTCCGGAAGGTTTGCAAGTAGGTTCGGTATTATTATCGGGCGATACTGCAGCTCCAGAAGTAGGTAACACTTTAAAATTATCGAACATTCCATTAGGTTCTATCATCCACAACGTGGAGATTCACCCTGGAAAAGGAGCACAATTAGCTCGTAGTGCAGGTGCTTACGCACAATTAGCTGCCCGCGATGGTAAATATGCTACTTTGAAAATGCCTTCAGGCGAAACCCGTTTAATCTTGACTACTTGTCTTGCTACTATCGGTGCTGTATCTAACTCAGATCATGCAAACGAAGTTTTAGGTAAAGCTGGTCGTAAACGTTGGTTGGGCCGTCGTCCGAGAACTAGACCGGTAGCGATGAACCCTGTCGATCACCCAATGGGTGGTGGTGAAGGTAGATCATCAGGTGGTCACCCTCGTTCAAGAAATGGTGTTTTAGCTAAAGGCTTCAAAACCAGAGAACTTAAAAAATATTCTAATCGTTACATCATAGAGAGAAGGAAGAAATAATGGCTCGTTCGATAAAAAAAGGACCTTATATTGACCATAACGTAGAGAAAAAAGTAAACTCTATGAATGATTCAGGCAAAAAGTCTGTAATCAAAACTTGGTCTCGCAGATCAATGATTTCACCAGATTTCGTGAATCATACATTTGCTGTACACAACGGAAATAAATTTATCCCTGTGTACGTTACAGAAAACATGGTTGGTCACAAGTTGGGAGAATTTGCTCCAACCAGAACATTCAGAGGACACGCTGAAAAGAAAAAATAATTAGACAATGGAAGCAATAGCAAAATTAAACAATTGTCCAACCTCACCGCGTAAGATGCGTTTGGTTGTAGATCTTATCAGAGGTGAACGTGTAGAAAAAGCATTAAGTGTTTTAAAGTTTACCAACAAAGAAGCAGCAATAAGAGTTGAGAAATTATTATTATCTGCTATTAATAACTGGGAAGCTAAAAATGGCAAAACTTCTGATGGAAGCGAGTTATTTGTTAAAACAATTATGGTAGATGGTGGCCGTCAGCTTAAACGTTTACGTCCGGCACCTCAAGGTCGTGGATATAGAATTCGCAAGCGTTCAAACCACGTTACACTGATTGTAGATAGTAAAAGTACAGAAACAACTCAAAACTAATTTTAGGAAATGGGACAAAAAGCAAATCCAATAGGTAACAGGTTAGGTATCATCAAAGGATGGGATTCTAACTGGTTCGGTGGCAACAACTACTCCGATAAATTAGTTGAAGATGAGAAAATAAGAAAATACCTTTCTGCTCGTATTGCTAAAGGTGGTGTTGCAAAAGTAGTTATCGAGCGTACGTTAAAACGTATCACGGTAACCATCCACACAGCTCGCCCAGGTATCGTAATCGGTAAAGCAGGTGCTGAGGTTGATAAAATTAAAGAAGAGTTAAAGAAATTGACTAAAAAGGAAATTCAAATTAACATCTTCGAAATTAAACGCCCAGAACTTGATGCACAATTAGTTGCAGAAGGTGTTGCAAAACAATTAGAAGCAAGGATCTCATTCCGTAGAGCAATGAAATCTTCTATCGCATCAACTATGCGTATGGGTGCTGAGGGTATCAAAATCATGACTTCTGGTCGTTTGGGTGGTGCTGAGATGGCACGTACTGAGCAGTACAAAGAAGGAAGAGTGCCTTTGCATACATTCCGTGCTGATATCGACTATGCTTTAGCTGAAGCTTTAACCACTTATGGAAAAATCGGCGTTAAAGTATGGATCTGTAAAGGTGAAGTTTATGGAAAACGTGATTTGTCTCCAAACATTGGTTCAACAAACAACGGTCCAAAAGGCGCATCAGATAAACCAGCATTTGGTGGAAGAGATAACCGTGGCGGAAACGATAGACGTGGTGGTAACGACAGACGTGGTGGAAACCAAGGTGGTGGTCGCGGCCCAGGTCAAGGTGGCCCAGGTGCAAATAGAGGTGGTGGCGCAGGCGCTAACAGAGGTCCTCGTAAATAATTGATTTATTAACATCGTTTAACGATTAGAACAAAATAAAATGTTACAGCCAAAAAGAACGAAGTTCAGGAAGATGCAAAAAGGCAGAATGAAGGGTTTAGCTTCTCGTGGAGCTGAATTAGCATTCGGATCTTTCGGTATCAAATCTTTAGAAGCAACTTGGATTACAAGTCGCCAGATAGAGGCTGCCCGTATCGCGGTAACACGTTTCATGAAACGTGAAGGCCAAGTATGGATCAGAATTTTCCCGGACAAACCAGTAACTAAAAAACCTGCTGAGGTACGTATGGGTAAAGGTAAAGGTGCTCCTGAATACTGGGTAGCAGTTGTAAGACCTGGACGCGTAATTTTCGAAGCTGAAGGTGTGCCTTTAGAAGTAGCTAAAGAAGCATTGCGTTTAGCAGCACAAAAATTACCTATCCAAACCAAATTCGTAGTACGTAGAGATTACGTAGAAGCATAGTAAAGTGTTGAGGTGAATGTTGTAAATACTTGTTTATTATAACCGCTACACTCAACGTAAAAGAAAAATAAAATGAAAAATTCAGAAATCACAGGGCTTTCAAAAGAAGAATTAGTAGCTAAGATTGCGGAAGAAAAAGAGAACTTATCAAAATTAAAGTTCGCACACACTATTTCAGCTATCGAAAATCCTTCGCGTATTGCGAAAGTAAGGAAAGACATAGCCCGTTTAAACACTGCGTTGACTCAAGCGAAAAACACTGAGTCAGCTACTGAAACTAAATAATTCGAGAGTCGACATGGAAAGACAATTAAGAAAAACAAGAACGGGGTTAGTGGTAAGCAACAAGATGGATAAATCTGTTGTAGTGAGCGTGGAACGTAAAGTAAAGCACCCGATTTATGGTAAGTTCGTTAAGAAAACTACCAAATTTATGGCTCACGACGAGAAAAACGAATGCGGTATCGGTGATACAGTATTAATTATGGAAACTCGTCCTTTGAGTAAAAACAAGAACTGGAGATTGGTACAAATTTTAGAAAGAGCTAAATAAGATGGTACAACAGGAATCGAGATTAAACGTTGCTGATAACAGCGGCGCAAAAGAAGTATTGGTAATTCGCGTGCTAGGTGGAACCGGCAAACGTTATGCTTCAATTGGTGATAAAGTAGTTGTTACCGTAAAAAGCGCATTACCGTCAGGTAATATTAAAAAAGGTACAGTTTCTAAAGCAGTTGTTGTAAGAACTAAAAAAGAAATCCGTCGTAAAGATGGTTCTTATATCCGTTTTGACGATAATGCAGCTGTATTATTGAACGCACAGGATGAGCCAAGAGGTACACGTATCTTTGGCCCGGTTGCGAGAGAACTACGTGAAAAACAATTCATGAAAATTGTATCATTAGCACCGGAGGTATTATAAAATGGGAAACAAAGTAAATACACCATCAAAACTTAAAATCCGCACAGGAGATTTAGTTAAAGTAATTGCTGGCGATTCAAAAGGTCAACAAGGAAAAGTACTTTCAGTACAAATAGATAAAAACAGAGCCATTGTAGAAGGCGTTAACTTAGTGTCTAAACACACTAAACCAAATGCTGCAAATCCAAACGGTGGTATTATTAAAAAAGAAGCTGCTCTTCACATTTCTAACTTGATGTTGGTTGATCCAAAATCTGGTAAAACCACTCGCGTTGGTCGTAAACTAAACGCTGATGGTAAAATCGTTAGAGTTGCTAAAATTTCAGGGGAGGAAATTAAATAATGGCTACACCTAGATTAAAAAGCAAATACAAAGAAGAAGTTGTAAATGCATTAAAAGAGAAATTTCAGTACAAAACTGTAATGCAGGTTCCAAAATTGGAAAAAATCTGTATCAATCAGGGTGTGGGTCGTTTTTCTGTTACTGATAAAAAGATTATGGATACCACAATCGTTGAGTTGACTACCATTACTGGTCAGCAAGCGGTTCCGGCTAACTCTAAGAAAGATATCTCTAACTTTAAATTACGTAAAGGTATGCCAGTAGGTGTACGCGTAACATTACGTGATAACAATATGTATGAGTTCTTAGATCGTTTGATTTCTGTAGCTTTGCCACGTATTCGTGATTTCAAAGGTATTAACGATAAAGGTTTTGATGGTAAGGGAAATTACACTTTAGGTGTAACTGAGCAAATCATCTTCCCAGAGATTAATATAGATAAAATCAATAAAATTTTAGGGATGGATATAACTTTCGTAACTTCGGCAAAATCTGACGTTGAGGCTCTTGAGTTATTGAAACAATTCGGATTACCATTTAAAAATCAAAAAACAGCAGAATAATGGCAAAAGAAGGTGTAAAAGCACGCGAAGTTAAGCGCCAAAAATTGGTAGCTAGATACGCTGAAAAACGTGCAGCATTAAAAGCTGCAGGAGATTTCGAAGGTTTAGATAAATTACCTAAAAACTCATCTCCGGTACGTTTGCACAACCGTTGTAAATTAACTGGTCGCCCACGTGGATATATGCGTACCTTTGGTATTTCAAGGGTAACGTTCCGCCAGATGGCACTAGACGGTAAAATACCAGGTGTTAAAAAAGCATCTTGGTAATATAAAGTAGCTAGTACTAAGTATCAAGTATCGAGACCAATAGGTTTCTTGATACTTGATACTTATGTCTATATACTCTAATAAAGAATTTTAACCGATAGCAGGTCCCACAGCTGGGTAGCAGAAGGAAACCACTATCAAAAACAATAAATAATGAATACAGATCCAATAGCAGATTATTTAACAAGAGTAAGGAATGCCATTAAGGCCAACCACCGTGTTGTAGAAATTCCTGCATCAAACCTTAAAAAAGAAATTACTAAAGTTCTTTTCGATAAAGGTTACATCGCGAACTACAAGTTTGAAGATACTACAGTTCAAGGCACCATTAAAATTGCTTTGAAATACAATCCAATTACTAAAGTTCCTGCTATTCGTACATTAGTGCGAGTAAGTAAACCAGGTTTGAGAAACTATGCTGGTGTTGAAAATATGCCAAGAGTATTAAACGGTTTAGGTATCGCAATCTTATCTACTTCTAAAGGTGTAATGACTGATAAAGAAGCAGCCAAATTAAACATTGGTGGTGAGGTATTGTGTCACGTTTATTAATATTAGGAGAACAGCACAATGTCAAGAATAGGAAAAGCCCCAATTACAATCCCCGCAGGTGTTACAATTAACGTATCAAATGATAACGTTGTAAGTGTAAAAGGTCCTAAAGGTGAATTAACACAAGCAGTAGATTCAGATATCACTGTAAGTCAAGAAGACGGAATCTTAACAGTTTCTCGTCCATCAGAACAAAAGAAACACAAAGCATTACACGGTTTATATCGCTCTTTGCTTAACAACATGGTTGTTGGTGTTACAGATGGTTACAAATTAACTCAAGAATTAGTAGGTGTTGGTTACCGTGCTACAAACCAAGGTAATACACTAGATCTAGTTTTAGGTTATTCTCACCATTATGTATTCCAGTTACCAGAAGAGATTAAAGTAACTACATCTTCAGAAAAAGGTCAGACTCCTAAAATTATTTTAGAAAGTATTGACAAACAATTGATCGGTCAGGTAGCAGCGAAAATCCGTTCGTTACGTGCACCAGAGCCATATAAAGGTAAAGGTATCAAGTTTGTAGGTGAAGTGTTAAGAAGAAAAGCAGGTAAATCAGCATCTAAAAAATAGTAGTCATGGCAGGTAAAAAATTATCAAGAAGAGATCGTATTAAAAAAGGGATCAGAAAAAGACTTACTGGTTCGGAAGAACGCCCAAGATTATCGGTATTTAGAAGCAATAAAGGGATTTATGCGCAAGTAATTAACGATGTTACAGGTACAACAGTAGCTTCAGCTTCATCTTTATCAAAAGATTTCGCTGGAAAAGGAAATAAAAGTGAGCAGTCAATAGCAGTAGGTAAATTAGTTGCCGAAAAAGCAATTGCAGCAGGAGTTAAAGAAGTTGTTTTCGACAGAAACGGTTATTTATATCACGGACGTATCAAATCGTTGGCAGAGGGTGCCCGCGAAGCTGGTTTAGTATTTTAATCTGAAGAAAAAGTAAGATGTCAACTATCAATATAAAAAGAGTTAAAACCACCGATATCGAATTAAAGGATCGTTTGGTTAGTATACAACGTGTTGCCAAAGTAACCAAAGGCGGTCGTACTTTCAGCTTCTCAGCAATTGTTGTTGTTGGAGATGAAAACGGTGTTGTTGGTTTCGGTTTAGGTAAAGCGAAAGAGGTAACTGAAGCAATCGCTAAGGGTGTGGATGATGCAAAAAAGAACTTGGTAAAAGTTCCAATTTTACACGGTACTGTTCCTCACGAGCAAATCGGTAAATTTTCAGGTGGTTTTGTTTTAATTAAACCAGCTGCAGTAGGTACCGGAGTAATTGCTGGTGGTGCGATGCGTGCTGTATTAGAAAGTGCTGGCGTTCATAACGTATTGGCAAAATCTAAAGGATCATCAAACCCACACAACGTGGTAAAAGCAACTGTTGATGCATTAACTAAAATGCGTGATGCTTATACAGTAGCTCAAACTCGTGGTATCGATTTAAATAAAGTATTTAACGGATAATATCATGGCTAAGATCAAAATAACACAAGTAAAAAGCGTTATCGACAGAAGCGAGCGCCAAAAAAGAACCGTTCAGGCTTTAGGTTTATCTAAAATGAACCAAAGTGTTGAGGTAGAAGCTACACCGCAAATTATCGGTATGATTCGTAAAGTGAATCACTTAATAGCTATCGAAGCAATTTAATAGAATTATCAAATGAATGAATTTTGAGTGAATGAATAAGCATTATGCTATACATTCAATCATTCAAAATTCAATCATTATTTATTTATCGTTGTACCTGTTTAGTGAAAGCGAAGGGCAACACAAATTCAAAAAAATGAATTTAAGTAATTTAAAACCTGCAGTAGGTTCTACAAAAAACAACAAAAGAATTGGTCGTGGTACAGGTTCTGGTCGTGGCGGTACTTCAACTCGTGGTCACAAAGGTGCGGGTTCTCGTTCAGGTCATAAAACCAAAATTGGTTTCGAAGGTGGTCAAATGCCTTTACAACGTCGTGTGCCTAAAGTTGGTTTCAAACCAATTAACCGTACAGAATATGTTGGTGTAAACTTAGACGTGTTGCAGGCATTGGCTGAAAAACACAGCTTAACTACAATCGATTTCGCTGCTTTACAAGCGCATGGTTTAGCTTCAAAAAACGACTTAGTTAAAATTTTAGGTCGTGGTGAAGTGAAAGCAAAATTAGAAATTACTGCACATGCATTCTCTGCAACTGCTCAAAAAGCTATCGAAGCTGCTGGCGGTTCAATTGTAAAATTGTAATTATTAAATGAAGAAGCTATTTACTACTTTAAGTAATATCTGGAAAATTCAAGAATTAAAAGAGCGTATATTGTTTACGCTCTTAATTCTTTTGGTATACCGTTTCGTATCTCACGTGGTTTTACCAGGTGTAGATCCAACTGCTTTAGGCACTAACGAAAAATCAGGACTTTTAGGCATACTCGATATGTTTGCCGGAGGTTCTTTCTCGCGTGTGTCTATTTTAGCATTAGGGGTAATGCCTTATATCTCTGCATCGATTGTGGTGCAACTATTGGGTATTGCTGTTCCTTCTTTCCAAAAAATGCAGAAAGAGGGCGAAAGTGGTAGAAAGAAAATGAACCAGATTACTCGTTACCTAACGGTAGCGATAACAATCGTTCAATCTGTAGGTTACGTTAAAACGCAAGTTCCGGCTGAAGCTATTTTATTGCCAAATACATTATTTTTAGTGCTATCTACGTTTGTATTAACAGCAGGTACATTATTTGTAATGTGGTTAGGTGAAAAAATTACTGATAAAGGTATTGGTAACGGTACATCACTAATCATTATGGTTGGTATCATTGCCCGTTTACCTATTGCAATTTCTCAAGAGTTTAGTGCACGTGTTGGTTCTGCCAGTGAAGGTGGAGGCCCGGTTGCATTAGTTTTAGAGATTGTTGCTTTATTTGCTGTAGTAATGTTTACCATTTTAATTGTTCAAGGTGTACGTAAGGTACCTGTGCAATACGCAAAGAAAATTGTTGGTAACCGCCAATTTGGTGGTGTTCGTCAGTACATTCCTTTAAAGGTAAATGCTGCTGGTGTTATGCCAATCATTTTCGCTCAAGCATTAATGTTTATTCCAGGTGCTTTAACCCAGTTTGTTCCATCATTACAAGGTTCGTGGTTAATTCAGTTTAGCAATACAACATCATTGGCTTATAGCTTAACGTTCGCATTTTTAATTATCGCATTTACTTTCTTCTATACTGCAATAACAGTAAATCCAACTCAAATGAGTGATGATATGAAGAAAAATGGTGGTTTTATTCCAGGTGTTAAACCAGGTTTTGCAACATCTACATTTATTGATGATGTAATTTCAAAAATCACTTTTCCAGGTGCGGTATTTTTAGCGATCATTGCTATTTTGCCATCAATTGCTGTTAAATTTGGTATAAAACAAGAATTTGCACACTTCTTTGGAGGTACATCTTTACTAATCTTAGTAGGTGTTGTTTTAGATACATTACAACAAATTGAAAGTTACTTGTTAATGCGTCATTATGACGGGTTAATGAAAACAGGTAGAGTTACAGGCAGAACAGGTGTTCCTGCTGCAAGTAGCAATGCCGCTTTATAATAAGTTATAGAATTTTGAATGATAAAATGAGTGAATTTCTTGATGTTATTCACTCATTTCAAATTCAAATCATTCAAAACTAAAATGGATGTCTAAAATTTATTACAAGTCTCTCGAAGAGATTGAGTTAATAAGAGAAAGTTCATTGCTAGTATCGAAAACTTTAGCCGAGGTGGCCAAAGTGATCAAGGCAGGCATAACGACTTCTTCCCTCGATAAATTGGCTTACGAGTTTATCAATGACAATGGAGCGATTCCAGCATTTTTAAATTACAATGGTTTTCCATATTCATTATGTATCTCACCAAATGAGCAGGTTGTTCATGGTTTTCCAAGCGATTACATTATACAAGAAGGTGATTTAATTTCAGTTGATTGTGGCGTAATAAAAAATAGCTATTTCGGTGATTCGGCGTTTACATTTTCCATCGGAGAAATTGATGCAGAAAAACAGAAGTTGGTTAATGTTACAAAGCGTTGCCTGGAACTTGGAATAGAAAAAGCTATAGTTGGGATGCGAACCGGCGATATCGGTTTTGCTGTTCAGCAGTATGCCGAAGATAACGGTTTTGGTGTGGTGAGGGAACTGGTTGGTCATGGTGTTGGCGTAAAGCTTCACGAGAAACCAGAAGTTCCCAATTATGGGAAACGTGGGAGTGGGCCAAAACTTGAAGAAGGAATGGTTCTCGCAATCGAGCCCATGATTAATGTAGGAGTTGCCGGTGTTAAATTTCATAATGATGGATGGACGGTTACTAGTAAAGACAATAAACCATCAGCACATTTTGAACATACAGTAGCAATTAAAAAGGGCAAAGCAGACGTTCTATCAACGTTTTCATTAATAGAAGAAGTTTTACAACAAAAAAAATAAATAATTAAAATTTTTTATTTAATTTTGCAACCCTGTTTAGAAGCAGCTAATTAAGTAACAATCAACAAAATATGGCTAAACAAGCCTCAATTGAACAAGACGGAGTAATAAGAGAAGCATTATCTAATGCGATGTTCCGAGTAGAACTTGAGAACGGACATGAGATTATTGCTCATATTTCAGGAAAGATGAGGATGCACTACATCAAAATTCTTCCTGGTGATAAAGTAAAACTGGAAATGTCGCCTTATGATTTAACAAAAGGGCGCATAACCTATAGATACAAATAAAATGAAAGTTAGATCATCAATTAAAAAACGTAGCGCTGATTGCAAGATTATTCGCCGTAAAGGAAAACTTTACGTTATTAACAAGAAAAATCCTAAATACAAGCAACGTCAAGGGTAATTAAAAAATATTGTAATGTACCGCACAACGGTGGCCCGCCGTTCGGAATTACTTCAAAAGATAAATAAATATGGCAAGGATTTCAGGTATTGATTTACCAAGAAACAAAAGAGGAGAGATTGGTTTAACTTATATCTATGGTATAGGTAGAACAACTGCACAACGTATTTTAACTACTGCAGGTATCGATCTTAACAAAAAAGTACAAGATTGGTCTGATGATGAGTTATCAGCAATCCGTACAATGATCAATGATGAAATTAAAGTAGAAGGTGCTTTAAGATCAGAAGTTCAGTTAAACATTAAACGTTTAATGGATATTGGTTGTTACCGTGGTTTACGTCACAGAAAAGGTTTACCTTCTCGTGGTCAGCGTACTAAAAACAACTCACGTACTCGTAAGGGTAAGAGAAAAACAGTTGCTAACAAGAAAAAAGCTACTAAGTAATAGATAGATGTGAGATGTGAGATTTAAGATGTGAGAACCATATCTTTAAAATCCCCTCTAAATCTGGAATAAAAGAGAAAAAGTAGGATACTGAGTATCGGGGTAGAGAAAGTCTCATATCTCAAGTCTCATATCTAAAATCTAAAAGATAAAATGGCTAAGAGTAAAAAAGTAACAAAAAAACGTATCGTTGTAATTGAGTCTGTTGGTCAGGCACATATCAATGCTACTTTCAACAACATCATCGTTACGTTAACCAACAACAACGGACAGACTATTTCATGGTCTTCTGCTGGTAAAATGGGCTTCAAAGGTTCTAAAAAGAACACTCCGTATGCAGCTGGTCAAGCAGCATCAGATTGCGGTAAAGTTGCATTTGATTTAGGTTTACGTAAAGTTGAAGTGTTTGTAAAAGGTCCGGGTTCAGGTCGTGAATCTGCAATCAGAACTTTACAAGTAGCAGGTATCGAAGTAACATCTATCAAAGATATTACTCCACTTCCTCACAACGGATGTCGTCCTCCTAAAAAGAGAAGAGTTTAATTAATTTTAAAGCTAAGAATCTTCAGTTTAAGACTGAATGATACTTTAAAAACAGAAAAAAAATGGCAAGATATACAGGCCCAAAATCAAAAATCGCCCGTAAATTCAGAGAACCAATCTTCGGTCCTGATAAGGTGTTAGACAGAAAAAATTATCCTCCTGGCCAACATGGCGTTTCAAAAAGAAGAGGAAAACAATCTGAATATGCTATCCAGTTAATGGAGAAACAAAAAGTAAAATATACTTATGGTGTATTAGAAAAACAGTTCAGTAACTTGTTTAAAAAAGCATCTTCACGTGCAGGTATCACTGGTGATAACTTACTTCAATTACTAGAGGCACGTTTAGATAATACAGTTTACCGTTTAGGTATTGCAACAACCCGTTCTGGTGCACGCCAGTTAGTTAGCCATAAACACGTAACCGTGAATGGTGAAGTTGTAAATATCCCTTCATATCAGTTAAAAGCTGGTGATGTTGTGGCGGTTCGCGAGAAATCAAAATCATTAGAATCAATTAGTAACTCTGTTGCTGGTAGAACAATTAATAAGTTCTCATGGTTGGAGTGGAATGCTGGTGAATTAACTGGTAAATTCTTAACCTACCCACAACGTGATGAGATTCCTGAAAACATTAAGGAAAACTTAATCATCGAGTTATACTCAAAGTAATAAATAAGATAGTTAATTGCCTCCAAAGGGTAATTAACTTTTTTCATGTTACTATATATTCAATAACGAATTTAAAAAAATATAAATGGCAATTTTAGCATTTCAGAAACCTGATAAAGTGATCATGCAGAAATCAACAGATTTCGATGGCACATTTGAATTTCGTCCTTTAGAGCCCGGTTTCGGTGTAACAATTGGTAATGCCTTAAGAAGAATATTACTTTCTTCGTTAGAAGGTTATGCTATTACTACTATTCGTTTTTCAGGCGTTTCGCATGAGTTTTCTACCATGAAAGGTGTTGTAGAAGATTTAACTGATATCATCTTAAACTTAAAACAAGTTCGTTTTAAGAAAACTGGTGATTCTGGTGATGCTGAAAAAGTATTCATCATTGTTAACGGTCAAGATCAATTCAAGGCTGGTGATATCACTAAATTCTCTAACAACTTTACAGTTTTAAACCCTGAGCATGTAATTTGCAATATGGACAAATCTGTAACTTTAGAAGTAGAATTAACCATCAATAAAGGACGTGGTTATGTACCTGCTGAAGAAAATAAAGTTGCTGATGCTGTTGTAGGTGTTATCGCTATCGATTCGATCTACACTCCAATGAAAAACGTAAAATACACAATTGAAAACTTCCGTGTTGAACAAAAAACGGATTATGAGAAATTGGTATTAGATATTTCAACTGATGGTTCTATTCATCCTGAAGAAGCATTAAAAGAGGCGGCTAAGATACTTATCCAACACTTTATGTTGTTCTCTGATGAGAACTTGGTATTAGAATCTCAGGCAAAAGAAGAAACTAAAGAAGTTGATGAGGAAATTTTACACATGCGTAAAATCCTTAAAACTGAATTGGTAGATATGGATCTTTCAGTTAGAGCATTAAACTGCTTAAAAGCTGCTGATATCCGTACTTTAGCTGATCTGGTTTCTTACGATGTTGCTGATATGTTAAAATTCAGAAACTTTGGTAAAAAATCTTTAACAGAGATTCAAGAATTAGTAAAATCAAAAGGTTTATCTTTCGGAATGAACCTGTCTAAATTTAAGTTAGACGAAGAATAAGAGTTTAAATTATAAGTGATACGTAGTACGTAAAACTTACAACTTGTTACTTAATATATTAATTATTCACTGTGTATAATTCCCTCTGAGACAGAGACGGTATACACTTTATTAAAAAACAATGAGACACGGTAAAAAAGTAAACCACTTAGGTAGAACTGCAAGCCACAGAAAAGCGATGTTAGCTAATATGGCATCATCACTTATTTTGCACAAAAGAATTACAACAACTTTAGCTAAAGCAAAAGCTTTACGTACGTATGTTGAGCCAATTATCACTAAATCAAAAAATGATACAACTCACTCTCGCCGTACAGTATTTGCTTACTTACAAGATAAAGAAGTAGTAACAATTTTATTCCGCGAAATTGCTGAAAAAGTTGCAAACCGTCCAGGTGGTTACACTCGTATCATTAAATTAAACAACCGTTTAGGTGATAACGCTGAAATGGCTTTAATTGAATTGGTAGATTATAATGAAGTTTACGGTAAAGACGTAGAAGCTAAAGAAGAGAAGAAAACTACTCGTCGTGGTAGAAGTAAAACTGCTGCTGCTCCTAAAGAAAATGAAGCGAAAGCTGAAACAACTGAAGAAGTTGCACCAGAAGCTACTACTGAAGAAGCTCCTGCTACTGAAGCACCAAAAGGAGAATAATTTAATTTCCCTTAAGATTAAAAAGTCCTGTTCGAAAGAGCAGGACTTTTTTTGTTATATTGGATTTTTATTCACTATCCGAAATGATCAAATCATTCTTTATAATTATGCTTTTTTTCTGCTTTTCAAGTTCAGCACAAGAGAAAGGCCTTTCAATTGCAGACAAAATTATTTCTATTTCCGGAAAGAAATTAGAAATCAATGCTGATGGTTTTCCAAAACAAATTCAATCTTTTTATGATTGGGAATTTAATAAATTTGGTTTTAACCCTACTAATTTGCTCTATGAACCTATGCATTTTCATCTTTATATTACTCCAAAAACACAGGAGAAGTTAGTTGTTAATACATTCAACCTATTATCCGAAAGTAAGGATTCGATTGCTTGGGAAGCTACGAGTTATTCATCTAGTATTTCACAACATATTAAGGCAAAAATAGATGGAAATGGGCTTATTAGTTACGACATTAAACTTAAAGCATTAAAAGATATTTCCTTTTCAAATATTAATTTTCATATCCCTTTTGAAAAGAATAGCGCTAAATACTTAGTGGGTTTGGAGAATAAAGGATACTTAAGACCAGACACAGTAAGGTGGGCTTGGAAAACCGCTAATGTGTCTAATCCAGAGGTTTTAATTGGGAACGATAATATTGCACTATATCTCAGTCTTGATCAGCATAAAAATCCGGAAAATTTGCATATCAAAAATGGATGGTGTAATGATGATAATGGCAGGATTCAAATTAATGTAAAAGGCAGTTCAATGCTAATGGAGTTTTCTACTGGATCGGTTACAATTAAGGCGGGTGAGGAATTGGCTTTTGATTTCAACTTGTTAATGTTGCCGATAGATAAAAAAGACGGCAGAAAAGATCTGCAGAAAAGATTTAAAGTTTATTACCAAATGGTAGCTGAATACAAGAAATCAAGGCGGTAAGATAAAAATTATCGTCTATTTCTCCATTGAAAATTAGACGATAATTTATTAGTTCATATAATCAGTGATATATTTTTGCCAATCTACACCGAAAGGAATTACCACATATTTTCCTTGAGGACTAACTAAAAATTTCGATGGCCACGAAGAGACTTTGTAAGCGCTTTCTATTTGATTATCTGACATAGCAACAGGAAAAGTATAATTAAACTCTTTCATATAAGCCCTTACAGCCGATTCTTTGTCATTACTTGCAATAGTAATAATATTTAGCTTGGGCAGTTTGGCATCTTGAGTTTTTTGGTAAGTGCTTTGCAAATCAGGATGCTCTTTCCTACATGGAGAACACCACGTACCCCAAAAATCTACTAATGTCCATTGATTACTGTTATTTACCATCTGATATAAACTTCCATCTAATTTTTTCAAAGAAAACAATGGAGCGACTTTTCCATTCTTATTAAATTCAGTTAACCAATATTCGCTGAATTTGCCAGGTTCTTTGTATAAAGCCTTAGCACTCGCTTTATATTTCGGATCCTTCATAGACATGGCCATGACCATTTTAAGCTTGTCTTCATCGCTTGCTAGCGTAGCTAAATAATCATCTTCGAAAGAATATTTCTCTTTGTTAAAAAGAAAAAACATATCATAAAAATAGGCTGATTTTACCGTATTGTCTATAGCATCAGGACTATATTCAGAAGCCAATTTCAAAAACTTAATTTGATCGGCTTTATTTGTCGTGTTGCCTGCGGAAATAAAATTTAAGGCAGCGAACATATATCTATACCATGCCCGGTCCATTTTCTCATCTCTCGACATTTCACTTTGCGTATCGTGATTTGTAATATATTGGTTAAGGTTATTGTAAATTACCTCTTGTAATTTATAGGCAGTTGGTTTAAGCTTATCATTCTTATTCATAAGACCCGAAATCATCAATCCATATCTTGCTTTCCTTTGAATGTAAAAGTCAGAATCTTCATTTAGGTAGGATAGATATTCGTTGCCAATTTTTTGTAATTCAATGGTATTGTCTTTGTTCTTTATGGATTCGACCCATTTCCATATTGGATAAATATTCTCTTTGATCTGCTTATTTACACTGTTTTTCGTTTTGTCGAGAATGATATAGGCATTAGATTGCTCTTCATTAAATTTACGTCGGGCAGAATCAACAGTAACATTGGATTTTTTAAGGTGAGCAAGAAATTCAGGATCTGTCAATAACTCTTCTCTTGCGCCGAGCATAAAACTTTGAGCAAAGGTGTTATGCAGCAAATCATCAGTAGCATTTGATTCAAGCATTGCCAGATTTGTGAGAAAGTAGATCGCAGAATCAGGATTTGTATATTTTGTGCGTTGAAAACCATTAAAATAGTTGGCGTGTTGGCTAGGGTTATACTGCGCAAAAACGGTGTAGGTTATGCACACAAGGAACGATAATAGGGTTAATTTTTTCATTTTTTGATTGCGGTTATTTAGCGTATTAAATTAAGAAGCCAAACTTGGAAATTTGGCTTCTACAAAGAGTAATATTACACTTTCACATTTTGCATTCCATATTGTTTCAATACATCATCTGGAACACCAGTCCATTGGTTTGGTGCATTACCTGCATAGCCGATATCTTTTACTCCAATTTCTGTGGTGTAAAATCCCGATGCTGTTAAACTTCGCATTCGGTTAAAAAAGGTAACGCCGGCTCTAACTTCTGGCTTTGCTTTTTTTGGATAAGCAATTTCATCAACAATAGAAAGCTGTTGATCTTCAGATGCCTCTATAAATGATTTGTTGAATTTATTAAAGCAATAAACGTCTAGCCATTTTAATCCGCCACGCATTGGGATTTTGTGTTCTGGAATATCCTTTACAATGAATTCGATAAAATCTGGAACCTTCGCATCTGATGCACTTCCTGAAACATCATCTTTTGGAATGATAATATCTGCCAAAACAGTAATAGTGGCCATTTCATGTTTAGTGAAATAGGTCTCCGATTTTAGTTTTTTGTCACGGTCTATTTCCCACTGTTCTCTTCCAGCTTCTTTACCCGTCTCCTCGGGAGTTGTGGTAACTTCCGTTTTGTTTTCTGGCTGTTTGCAGGCTTCTAATAATACCGCTGAACTTACTGCTGTTAAGCCAATTGCTTTGAGGGAATCACGTCTATTCATGTTGTAATTCTTTAAATGTTCTGTTTTTTCTTTTGAGCTAAAATATATTCTGCAGTTCGCATAGAAAGTGCAAGGATGGTCCATGTTGCGTTTTTATCGCCTTGTTGAACAAATGGTCCAGCATCTACGACGAATAAATTTTTGCAATCGTGTGCCTGACAATATTTGTTCAGAGCAGATTTTTTTGGATCATCGCCCATACGAATGGTGCCCACCTCATGGATGATTTTTCCTGGAGGAAGTAAACCATAATTGGTCTCCGGGCCTTGAATTTCTGATGTTACAACGCCACCCATTTCTTTCATCATGTGAAGGAATGTATCCTGCATATGTTTCGCTTGCAAAATTTCTTCTTTCGCCCATTTGTAATGGAACCTCAACACCGGAATCCCGAATTTATCAACTGCATTAGGATCAATTTCACAATAGTTGTCTTCTCTGGCAATTGCTGTTCCGCGACCCGCCATTCCTACAGTTGTGCCATAAAAACGGCGATAATCATCTTTTAATGATTTACCGTAACCTCCTGCATCTTTCATTTTTCCATCTCTGCCCGGAACCATACCATTCATTTGTGTTACGCCACCGCCGAAACCGTAGGCAGGCATTCCCATTCCGCCCCAGTACTCAATGTGATAACCGCGTGGAAAATTCAGTTTTTTATTATCCAGCCACCAGGGTGAATAGATGTGTACACTTCCTAAACCATCCTCATTATAGCGTTTTCTATCCATTAATTGAGGTAGAAAACCTGAAACGCTAACACCGGTAGAATCATGAAGATATTTGCCTACAATCCCGCTGCTATTGGCTAATCCGTTTGGATGAGATGATGACTTAGAATTTAATAAGATACGTGCAGATTCGCAAGCACTTGCACCAAGAATAACCATTTTACCGTTAACCTGATATTCTTGCAAATCTTTGCGGTTTACATAAGAAACGCCTTTTGCCAATCCATCTTTGTCGGTAATCACTTCACGAACCATGGCATCAGTAATTACTGTTAAGTTACCGGTCTTTACTGCAGGAATAACCAGGCAGGATGATGATGAAAAATCGCCATAAACTTTGCAACTTCTGCCGCATTGCCCACAATAGAAACATGGTGCCCGATCGCTGTTATTGGGTAATGGTTCAGTTAGCACAGAGCCACGACCAGCAATTACCTTTACACCAGCTTTATCAGCACCTTTTTTAATAAATAGTTCTGTTAAACGCGGTTTTGGCGGTTTCATAAAGATTCCGTCAGGTTCGTTTGGCAAACCCTCTTTGCTTCCATAAATACCGATCATTCGGTCAACCTTATCATAAAAAGGTTTCACATCATCATAAGTTATTGGCCAGTCATCGGTTAATCCATCTTTAGCTTGGAAATCCAATGGTCCCATTCTTAAAGAAATTCTTCCCCAGTGATTGGTTCTTCCACCAAGCATACGCGATCTAAACCATTCAAATTCTGTTTTATCTTTGGTGGTATAAGGTTCGCCTTCTAATTCCCAACCACCATAAGATGCATCGAAATCCCCAAATGGACGAACCGTACTAGCGCCTCTTCGAGGAGATTCCCATGGCCATTTTAATTGGTGTGCATCAATTCTTGGATCGAAATATTGACCCGCTTCAAGCATTAAAACTTTTTGTCCGGCATTAGCTAAAACATATGCAGCCATACCACCACCAGCTCCAGAACCGACAATAATTGCGTCGTAAACTGTAGGCGATTTTTTTATCTGAAATTCACTCATTTGTATTGGTTAGAAGTTCTAAATGATACTCTAATCTAAAGTTAATTTTTTTGAAAAAAAAGCAATAGATTATTTTGGAATGATTATGATTAAAATTATGTTTCTGATATTTCTAAATCGTATTACCTCAATGTTTTATTAGCCCATGATAGACCTAGATTTATCCATTTTTAAGGAATGTAGCGAAATAAAAATTAACTGAAAAAGTCGCTCAATTGTTACATTATTAATCCTGTCGTATTGTCCAAATAAATTGGTTTATCTTTGTGATTTAAAACTTATCGATGGTATTTTCAGAACAGATAGAACAATTTATTACAGCTATAGAAGTAAGCTTAAACACTCAAAATTTTGTTAAAATTTCTATGGGAAATTACAAAGGAATGGAGGAAGCCTTAAAGCAAATTCTTGTTCGCAAAGTAGTGATTAAGCGTGATGATAAATTGGCTTTTACTTTTCGGTACAAAACGCGTGATGTAATTAAAAACTTCGATTTAAGAGAGGGCATTAACTTAATTTCAGAATATCTAAATACTGGTTTTAAAATTGGAACATTATTTACTACAGAAAAAGATTTAATTTTTGAAGAGTTGAATAATGGTAAAGTTGTTTTGAGAGAGGCGAAAGCATCTTCAAAAGAAGTTCCGGCAGGTAGCCATGATAAGGAAAAATCGAGGTTGATCAAACCTGACTCGAAATCGTATTTAACAGAATTGAAGATTACCGATGCTGAAGGAAAAGTTTTCAAAAATGCACAGGATAAGTTCCGTCAGATTAACCATTACATTGAAATTTTAAGTTCTTTAATTAAAGAATTGCCAGAAGGAACGATTAAAAAAGTTGCAGATATGGGCTCGGGGAAAGGTTATTTAACTTTTGCTATGTATGATTATTTGCATTCTGTTTTAAAGTTAAACTCTGAAGTTGTTGGGGTGGAGTATCGCCAGGATATGGTTGAATTGTGTAATGCAGTTGCCGATAAATCTGCTTTTGATAACTTAAATTTTATTCAGGGAACGATAGAAGATTATAATGCTGACAATGTAAATCTGCTTATTGCACTTCACGCTTGCGATACCGCAACAGATGATGCAATTTTCAAAGGAATAAAAGCAGGAGCCGAGTTAATAGTAGTTGCGCCTTGCTGCCATAAACAAATCCGCAGAGAAATTGAGCAAAATAAGGTGAAGAATGATGTTTCATTTTTAACGAAGTACGGCATCTTTTTAGAGCGCCAGGCAGAAATGGTTACTGATGGGATCCGTGCTTTAATTTTGGAATATTTTGGATATAAAACAAAGGTTTTTGAATTCATTTCAGATGCGCATACGCCTAAAAATGTGCTGGTAGTTGGAATTAAGAAAAGTCCGAAGTCTTTAGTCGGAAGTCCGATGAGTGAGGAGCAAAAAATAGTTTTGGATAAGATTAAAGCCAGTAAAGTGTATTTCGGAATTGGTTATCATCATTTGGAGCGACTTTTAAATTTATAAGATTGTTGCCAACTTCTTATTTGAATAATAACGATCGTTTTAATTTTTATTTAAATGCTTGTACAAAAAAAAGACCATATAAGATTCTGTGTTGATTTGCAAATGAAATATTAATTTTCATACTTTTGTTATTCTAAGGCAGTCCAGAACTAGCCTGTATAGCGTACTTATGCAATTTGTGTCTGTACGCTATTCTCTTTTAGTAA
>NZ_CAKLBU010000021.1 GCF_920984735.1 Pedobacter sp. Leaf250
CAAGACCACAACATCTTTCCATAACAACTTTGTTTTTTAGTTCATTATAAAGTTAATAAAGATCGATGAAGTGGTCTTAATTTTTATTGAACGCGATTATAATTCCTCACTTTTTATGTAAGTTTGTTTATCAAGCAACATTAAAATGGAAACTTTAATCGCACATCCTAAAAACGAAGAACAAGCCACAGCTTTAAAAGCGGTGATGAAAGTTTTGAAAATTGATTTTGAAACTGAAGAAAGCCCATATAATCCAGAGTTTGTAAAAGATATTTTGCAAGCGAGAGAAGACATCAAAGATGGCAAAGGTGTAAAGATTGCTGTTGAAGATTTATGGAAGTAATATATGCTCCGAAAGCCATAGAACATCTAAAATATTGGAAAAAATCTGGTAATATAACTATTCAGAAAAAAATTGAGCAACTAATTAAAGCTATTCAAGAAAATCCTTTCGATGGAATTGGTAAGCCAGAACCACTTAAATATGAATTATCCGGTTCATGGTCTCGAAGAATAAACGAAGAACATCGTATTGTTTACGAAGTTCATGATGATGGCATTATTGTTATTTTAGAAATTCAATCATTAAAGGGACATTACTAAAAGTGTTTACACGTTCGGTATTTAAAATATTTATTGCTTTAATCAGCGCATCCATTCTGATTTTCCTTTTTGGCTTATTCCCTACCTCCGTTCAAAAATATTATTCAACTGGCATTTATCCTCATATTTCTTCTACTTTAAGATTTATCTCATCGGTTTTTCCTTTTGCTATTGGTGATATTGTTTATGCGATATTAATCGGTTATGTTCTTTATAAAATCATCAGGTTTTTAAAAAAAAGGAAAACTCTGAAAAAGGAACACAGAATAATAGTTCCAATGCAAATTATGAACTTCATTTTGATTTTGTACATCATCTTCAAAATGGTTTGGGGTTTAAATTACAGTAGGCCAAGTATTAGTGAAGAATTAGGAATAGGAAATGAAAAATATAATGTAAAGGAATTGGTTTTACTGGGTGATTACTTTGTAAACAAAACAAACGATTTAAAACTTAAACAAACTAAAATCCTTGCTTATTCAATCCATGATTTAGAAACAAATTCATCGAGAGCCTATGATTTAATGGCAAATAAAAATTCTTTATTCCATTACCCAAATCCTTGTTTAAAAGCGGTTTTAAATTCGTGGATAATAAGTAAAGTTGGCATCGAAGGTTATTATGCGCCATTAACAGGCGAAGCGAACATGAATATGAATCTGCCTGATTTTGTAAAACCTTATGTTTCTTGCCACGAAATTGCACATCAATTGGGTATATCTTATGAAGATGAGGCCAATCTTTTAGGTTATTTAACAGCCAGCAACAGCCCAGATGTGAATTACCAATATTCGGCCAATTACGAAATGCTCAGGTATATTTTGTTCGAAATCAGAATGAAATCTCCTGACGATTATAAAATACTTCACGATAAATTATCAGGTGGTGTTTTAGCTGATTTTAAAACCGAAAAGGAGTTTTGGCGTAAATATAACGGCGATATGTTCGGTTACATGGATGCTGCTTTCGACAGTTTTTTAAAACTCAATAACCAGAAAAAAGGAATAGACAGCTATCAGGATATTGTAATCTGGCTTTGGAATATTCACAAGTCTGAGGTCGGAAGACAGAGGTCCGAAGAGATAAAGTAGTATTTATAAGCACAAAACTTCTGACTTCGGACAACCAACTTCGGACTAACCATGTATCGCCTCTTTCGTTCCGAAACTCTGAATTAATTCGCCCTCAAATTCCAACCATTCTTTCCAGCGTTTATCTACATCAACATCCGTACTGTATTTACGGGCAAAATTTAAAAATGTTGTATAATGACCAGCTTCTGAAACCATTAATTCGTGATAGAATTTAGCTAATTCTTCATCTTTAATGTTTAAAGAAAGTACGCGGAAACGTTCGCAACTTCTGGCCTCAATCATTGCGGCAAATAATAACCTATCAATAAATGCCTGGTTTCTGCTCCCATCTTTCTTGCTAAATTTCACCAAACGACCAACATAATCATCCTTACGTTCGCGACTAAGCGTATATCCGCGTTGTTTAATGATATCAATTACCATTTGGAAATGCTGCATTTCTTCAATTGCGATGGCGGTTAATTCATCAACTAAGTCCTGATGTTCAGAATTTTGAGTAATTAATGTAATGGCATTTGATGCTGCTTTCTGTTCGCACCAGGCATGGTCAGATAAAATTTCCTCTAAATTCGATTCTGCAATATTCGCCCAACGTGGGTCTGTCAACAATTTTAATCCTAACATGTGGTAGTGTGATTGAGCTGCAAAATTAAGAATATTTAACATACGTTTAATATCTGCCGCAGATTTAGAAAATGTACGTAGATATAGATTTTAATCGACGAAAACCATATTTATCTGCGAGAGCAAAAAAAAAGAGTTTATTTTGTAGAAAATGACTGGAACGGAAAAAAAAATATTGATCATTGGATTAGTCTGGCCTGAGCCTACTTCATCGGCAGCGGGAACACGAATGATTCAACTGGTCGATTTATTTCTGCATAAAGGTTACAAAATCACTTTTGCCTCGGCAGCATCAAAAAGCGATTTCAGTTATGATTTCTCTGCAACTGGCGTTATAGAACAGGAAATTAAACTCAATGATGAAAGTTTCAATTCGTTTTTAAAAGAGTTGAATCCAGCAATTGTTATGTTCGATCGTTTTATGGTTGAAGAACAATATGGTTGGCGGGTTCAGCAGGAATGCCCTGATGCATTTAGAATTTTAGATACTGAAGATTTACATTGCCTGAGAAGTGCACGTCAGCACAGCGATAAAAAGCAAACCCAAATTGATTTATTTTCTGATACCGCGAAGCGGGAAATTGCTTCAATTTTACGTTGCGATTTATCGTTAATTATTTCGGAGGTGGAAATGAAAATATTGGCAGTAACTTTTAAAATTGATTCTTCACTCCTTTATTATTTACCATTTCTGGAAAATGAAATCACCAATGAAAGTATAACAAACTGGGTTCCATTTGAAGATAGAGCCGATTTTGTTTTTATTGGTAATTTCCTGCATAAGCCAAACTGGAATACTGTTCAGGTTTTAAAAACTAAAATATGGCCAGTATTAAGGAAAAAATTGCCAGGAGTGAATTTGAATATTTACGGTTCTTATGCTTCACAGAAAGTTATACAATTAGAGAATAAAACCGAAAGATTTTTTATTAAGGGAAGAGCGGCCGATGCCCAGCAAGTGATTTCTAAACATAAAATTTTGCTCGCTCCGATTCAATTTGGAGCAGGGGTAAAAGGAAAATTTATAGATGCCATGCAAGTTGGAACGCCATCTGTAACCACATCAATTGGTGCAGAGGCAATGAAAGGTTCATTAGATTGGAATGGATTTATTGAAAATGATTTAGATAATTTTATTGAGAAAGCAGTTTTGTTGTATCAGGATAAAGCTGAATGGTCTTTAGCTCAACAAAATGGTGTTAGGATAATTAATGAGCGCTATTCCGCTTCGCATTTTGCTAATCAGTTTATTACTACAATCGAAAAATTAGATTTAACAGCGCATCGCCAGCAGAATTTCATCGGACAGATTCTAAATCACCATACTGTTCAAAGCACAAAATATATGTCGCTGTGGATTGAGGAGAAAAATAGGAAATAGTTTGAAGTTTTTAGACTGAAGTTTAGAAGATATGATTTGTATTAGCAATTTTATTTTAATTAATAGGTTCGTCACCTTCTCCCGAAAATTCGGAACTATATTACTTGAAAGATGCTGAAATAAATTTAGCATGATGATAGCTTAAATTGAGAAAACGTAATTTACAAGTTAAGGTGGGTTGTTTCCCAAAAAGCATTTTACCGCTGTTTATAAACCTGATTGATGGGGAAAGCCCAAACTTTTTCTGTTTGGCTTGTACCAAAAAGCAGGACTACAGTTACCGAAAATTTACCGGACCACTCATTTCCAATCAGGATTTAAGGATTTTCGGGATGAAGCAGGATTTTGGGATTATAAGATGAACCAGGATTTTAACGTATCGTCTTCAAACTTTCGGACCTCGGACTTTCCGACTTCTTTACAACATTAAAACATTTCGACCTGAAAACATTGCAACAATCTCCGTAAATTCGCCCCATGGCAAAAATATCAATTAACCTTGCTACGGGTTCGTTTCAAAAGGAAGAAATTATAGTTGGAATCGATTTAGGCACCACAAATAGCTTGGTGGCTTTTATCAATCCCGATAAAAATCCACAAGTAATTAACGATTCTGGCAAGGGAATTTTGGTTCCATCGGTTGTATATTTCAACAATCAAAATGAAGCAGTTGTAGGGAATGAAGCGAAAGAATTCTTAACTACAGACCCTGCAAACACCATTTTTTCAGTAAAACGATTGCTTGGTCGCTCGTATAAAGATGTTGCTGAACACAGGGATATTTTTTCTTACAAAATTATTGACGACGACAGCGACGCTTTGGTTAAAATCCATGCTGGCGACCGTTTTTATACGCCAATTGAATTATCGGCAGAGATTTTAAAAGAGCTTAAAGCCAGAGCAGAACATGCTTTAAAAACGCCTGTAAACCGTGCTGTAATTACGGTTCCTGCATATTTCAACGATAGTCAGCGCCAGGCAACCCGTGATGCGGGGAAACTTGCAGGACTGGATGTGATGCGTATTGTGAATGAGCCAACCGCAGCAAGTTTGGCTTACGGAATTGGCTTAGATCCATCACAACAAAAAACCATTGCCGTTTATGATCTAGGGGGCGGTACTTTCGATGTTTCTATTCTTCAGATCCAGAACGGGATTTTCGAGGTTTTAGCTACGAATGGCAATACGTATTTAGGCGGCGATGATTTCGACCGTGCCATTTTGAACTATTGGTTAGAAAAAAACAACTTGGATTTAGCCGATGTTGCGGAGGATAATATCCTGATGCAAACCTTACGCTTACAGGCTGAGGCCGCTAAAAAAGCCCTATCAACCCAAAATTTATATAATGAGCAGGTTGGCGAAATCTGGTGCACTTTGGATAAACAAACTTTCGAACAATTGATTGCTGCAAAGGTCGAAGAAACCATCACGGCTTGTAAAAACGCTTTGAAGGATGCCGATTTAACTTCAGCTGATATTGACGAAGTGATTTTGGTTGGCGGTTCTACCCGTACACCTTTCGTTAAACAACAAGTAGAAAATTTCTTTGGTAAAAAACCACAAGATAATATTAATCCTGATGAAGTTGTAGCACTTGGCGCAGCTATTCAGGCTGATGTTTTGGCTGGAAACCGCTCTGATATTTTATTGCTTGATGTTACCCCACTATCGCTTGGTATTGAGACCATGGGCGGTTTAATGGATGTAATTATCGCTCGTAATAGCAAGGTTCCAACGAAAGCTGGTCGCCAGTACACTACTTCTATTGATGGGCAAGTAAATATGAAAATTTCGGTTTATCAAGGGGAACGTGATTTGGTTAAAGAGAACCGCAAGCTAGCCGAGTTTGATTTGAAAGGAATCCCGGCGATGCCTGCAGGCTTGCCAAAAGTGGATATTAATTTCCTGTTAAATGCCGATGGAATTTTAACGGTTCAGGCTATCGAATTACGTTCGGGTGTAAAACAGGAAATCGAGATTACACCAAGCTATGGTTTAAGCGATGATACGGTTGAGAAAATGCTTCTAGATAGTATCGAACACGCAAAAAGCGATGTTGAACAGAGAATGTTAATTGAGGCACGTAGTGAAGGCGAACAATTGCTTTACACCGCAGAACGATTTATCGAAAAACATGCTGAACATTTAACTGCTGAAGAAATTGCAGAAACAAAAGTTCATATCGAGGCTTTGAAAATTGCTTTGGCTACTCAAGAAAAAGACACCATTTTGAAAAAAGCTGATGAGTTGAATGAGTTTACCCGGCCGTTTGCAGAACGTGTGATGGATGCAGCAATTTCTACTGCAATGAAGGGGAAAAAGATAGAGTAAAAAATCCGATTATAAATTTTATCGTCATTGCGAGGCACGAAGCAATCTCCTTCGGGAAATAGATTGCTTCGTGCCTCGCAATGACGACCATTAAACGAATGGCACAAAAATACTTCAGTTAAGTTTCTGTATAGAAGCTTTATGTTCCTATAGTTAATATTTCTTACCATACATCAAAAATTTTCTGCTCCTCACCTATTAACTTTGCTTTATAAATTTTAGCAATTATGGAATTAGGTATCGGCATGTTCGGCGATTTGCAAATCAATGCAAAAGGAGAAATTCAATCTGCCCAACACAGACTTCAGGAAATTATAGAAGAAATTAAATTGATGGACGAAGTAGGATTAGATTTCTATGGAATCGGCGAACACCATCGTCCTGATTATGCAGTATCAAGTCCTGAAATTATTTTGGCTGCAGCAGCAACGGTTACGAAAAACATCAAATTAAGCAGTGCCGTTTCTGTTTTAAGCTCATCAGACCCAGTAAAACTTTATCAAAATTTTGCGACCATAGATTTAATTTCCAATGGCCGAGCAGAATTAATGGCTGGTCGTGGGAGTTTCATTGAATCTTTCCCATTGTTCGGTTACAATCTTCAGGATTATGATGAACTTTATGAAGAAAAATTAGAGCTGCTCTTAAAAATCAATAAAGAACCAAAAATAACCTGGAAGGGAAAATTCCGCTCCGAATTGGTTAATCAAGAGGTTTTGCCCCGTGCAGTAAATGATAATTTAAAAATCTGGGTAGCGGTTGGCGGAACACCAGAATCGGTTGAAAGAGCCGGAAGATTAGGTTTACCAGTAATGTTTGCCATCATCGGCGGACAACCAGTACAGTTTAAACCACTTTTCGATTACTATAAAAAGGTTTATCAGGCCTATGGCCACGATATGAATAAATTCCAAGTTGGAGTTCACATGCACTCGTTATTTGGCAACAACAGTCAGGAGGTTTCAGATTATTATTTCCCGTTATATTCTGCACAAATGAATAGAATTGGCAAAAACCGTGGTTGGGCACCATTCCAAAGAAATCAATTTGAAGCAGGAAGAAGCAGTAATGGCGCTTTAGTTATTGGCGATGCAAATGAATCGGTTGATAAAATTCTGGCGATGGAAGAAACTTTTGGTTTAACTCGTTTCTCTGCTCACATGGATGTTGGCGGACCATCACACGCAGCCATGATGAAATCGATAGAAATATTTGGAAATAAAATTGCGCCAGAAGTTAGAAAAGCTTTGAAGGAATAATTAAGCCTTGCCTCTTTTCAGCACTTGCAAAAAAGAATATACATAACAGCCCACGCAGACGCCTAATAAGCTTTCGAGTAACGCAAAAATTAGCATTATCGCAGTAAGGATTAAGGCAGCAGTACAAAAATTGAATAGAAATGTCGCGGTAATCAACAGGCAAAAAACAAAGCCCATGGTTGCCGCGAATTTTTTTGGTGCTAAATCTGTTAACATAGTCTGTAAATTTAAAGCATTTGAAATTTTGATGGCAACGATTTTTAGCAAACTGAATTTTCCCGATGTAAAAGCCCTAAGAGCAAAATCGATAGTTGAAACTAATATTGCCCAGTAATTTGAAAACAAAATACAGGAGATTGCGATAAAAGCAACCAAAAGGGCTACAATTCTTACCACATTTTCATTCACTCTTTCTGCTGATATTGGACAACTTAACTCCATGGGTATGATTTTCAAATCAAATTTACGAATTTAGAGTTTGTTATCTATCCCTTAATCCATTGGAACGTTTAATAAATATCAGAAATCTATTTAGGCCTATTCAACCAACTGTACAGCAAATTGCGGGCCTGGTTAGTTATACTGAAATTTTTCCTGATGATAAACTTCTCAATTGTATTTATTGTTATTGGGAACTCAAAACCAACAAACGGCTGGAAGAGCAATTTAATTACAAAGTTGTTGCCGATGGCTGTATCGATATATTTTTCGATCTCAATAATCCTAAAGAAAGTCTAGTGATGGGTTTCTGTAAAAAATACACAACCTTCCAATTGGCAGATAACTTTCATTATATCGGGATTAGATTTCTTCCTACAATGTTTCCTAATTTATTTAACATTGATGCCAGCGAACTAAGCAATAGGGTTGAAAATCTGAATAATGTTATACCCTCTGTGGCAAATTTTATCGAAAGTAATTTTTCAAACGGGTTAACTTTCTCGCAAATTACTTCACATTTAAATCAATATTTCACAAACCATCTTAAAGTAGAAAACACCGAGTTAGACAATCGCTTATATCAGGCAATTGATATCATTTTTAAAAATCGTGGTGTGTTGAATGTTGAAAAAGACTTAGATGTTGGCTTAAGTGATAGGCAGCTCCGCAGATTATTTAATTTCTATATTGGCGATACGCAGAAAACATTTAGTCAAGTGGTCCGTTTCCAAAATATATTAAGCGCAAAACCATCAACCCAGAGTTTAAAATTTAATAAACTATTTTTTGATAATGGGTATTTTGACCAATCTCATTTTATTAAAAACTTTAAGAATTTCTATGGACTTACGCCTAATCAGGCATTCAAAAAATAATTTGTCCGATTATTACAATTTTAGCTTTTTCATCCTCCATATTTTTGAATAAATAATCAGGGCTATGAAAAAGCAATTTTTAATCTTCACAATATTAATAATGGGATGCCATGCATTTTCCCAAGAAAAACCAATGTTAAACTCAAAAACAAATCGAACTATGAAATTAAACGCAGGAATTATCACGACAAAAATTGCCGATAGTAAAGCTTTTTATACCAAGCTGTTAAATTTTGGCGTAACCTTTGAAAATGAATTTTATCTGCTGCTGCACGCACCAGACAAAAGTTCGGAGATTAGCTTTCTATTGCCCAATCATCCTAGTCAGCAGGCATTTTTCCACAAACCTTTTCAAGGTAGTGGAATATATTTAACCATTGAGGTTGATGATGTAGATAAAATTTACAGCGTGTTAAAAAGCAAAAATGTGCCCATCAAAATTGATATTAGAAATGAACCATGGGGAGATCGGCATTTTGCAATTGAAGATCCAAACGGTGTGGGAATTGATATTGTTACCTATGCTCCCCAAAGCGATAATTAAAGTTATCACTTGGTGTTAATGATAATTTTCCCTATCCTTATCAAATTCATTCCTATATTTATTTATTAAGTTACGCATCAAAATATAGAATGGATAAATCTGATAGATTAAACCTGCTTTTAGTTAAGCTGGAAAATTTACTTATAAGGCAACAAGGTTTCGAAGCAGAAATAGAGGCTTTAAAGCAAGAAGTGAGGGCTTTACAAATACCCGGAACCACATTTGTTCAACCACCACCAGCACAGATCTCTGAACAAGTTATTGCACCACCGCCTAGAAATACTCCGCCAAGTGCAGTAAATCAAAATGCCATTCCACCACAACCAGTTCCAAGTCCGTTTCAGCCACAGGTAAACCAACCACAAGGCAATTTTGCGGATCGATTTAAGCGGGAGAACATGGTAAAATCCGATTTTGAAAAATTTATCGGAGAAAATCTAATCAGCAAAATTGGGATTCTTATTTTAATCCTGGGTGTGTGCATTGGTGCAAAATATGCCATCGACCATGACATGATTAGTCCACTCACCAGGATAATTTTAGGTTACGCAGTTGGCGCAGGATTAATGGCTTTTGCTATTAAACTAAAAGAGAAATATGAAAATTTTTCAGCGGTTTTGGTGAGTGGCGCAATTGCCATTATGTACTTTATTACTTATGCTGCATACGATTTTTATGCGCTTATTCCACAGGCTTTAGCGTTTATTCTAATGGTTGTATTTACATCATTTACAGTTGTTGCTGCCATAAAATACAACAAACAGGTTATCGCTCACATCGGTTTGGTTGGCGCTTACGCCGTTCCATTTTTATTGAGCGATGGATCGGGAAAAGTCGGCGTTTTGTTTACCTACATGGCTATTATTAATATAGGAATACTCATTTTAAGCTTTAAGAAATACTGGAAACCTCTGTTTTATGCATCTTTTGGTTTAACCTGGTTAATTTTTGTTTCTTGGAGAATGGATATGGGGTCAGACAATAAATTCTTCGCATTATCATTGCTGTTTTCAACCATATTTTTTCTTACATTTTACATTACTAACCTCGCTTACAAAGTAAGCCGAAAAGAAATTTTTAATTTTAGCGATGTAGTTATCTTGCTTTTAAACTCCTTCATTTACTACGGAATTGGTTATTTCATCTTAGCTGAAAACAAGAATAGTGTCGAGTTATTAGGCTTATTTACCCTAACCAATGCTGTTATTCATTTCGTAGTAAGTTTAATTATCTACAAAAAAGAACTTGCCGATAGAAATCTTTTCTACCTGATTTTGGCAATGGTAATCACCTTTATTACTATAGCTGTTCCTGTTCAACTTAATGGCGGTTGGGTAACTATTTTCTGGACGGTTGAGGCTTCCGTATTATTTTACTTGGCCAGGGTTAAAAATAGCGCAATTTATGAGAAGCTATCCTTTCCATTAATATTTCTGGCGTTTTTAAGCTTATTACAAGATTGGTCTAGCTCTTTTGATTACTATGGAAACAATTTGGCTATCACACCAATATTAAATGTTAACTTCTTAACCGCTTGCATCTTCATCGGATGTTTTATCTGGATGTTTAAAGTAAGTAAACAGGAAACGGAAAAGCCTGCCGAATGGCCCTGGATGAGACAGATTTTGAGTTACGCAATTCCATCAATCTTACTTTTAACAGTTTATATAACCTTTAGATTAGAGATTTCTAAACACTTCGATAAGCTGATACAATCGACAAGGATTACGCTACATCAAAGAATTGGTACTGATGATCCAAGCTACGAATTCAATTACAATTATGAAACGCTTAAAACTGCCTGGATTTACATTTACACATTGTTTTTTGCTTCAGCATTAAACTATTATAACACTAAAAAACTGAAGAATAGTAAGCTTGCAATTGCAAATTTGATTATCAATTTATTGGTAGTAGCGATATTCTTAACACATGGACTTCTTACTTTAAGCGAACTTAGAGATAGTTACCTTTCATCTGAAAACAAATATTTCAATATCAGTTCTTTCAATATTGGCATAAGATATATTGCAATGGCCTTTTTTGCATTACTGATTGTTCAGTGTTATCAATTACAGAAATCAGGTTTGCTTAAGAAAGATTTTAAAACCATGTTCGATTATTTGCTTTACATTTCCATTTTATGGATTATCAGCAGCGAATTAATAAACATCTTGGAGTTATCGGGCACTCAGGAAAGTTATAAATTGGGCTTAAGTATTCTTTGGGGCGTATATTCATTGTTCCTCATTGGAATGGGATTAGCGAAAAACAAAAAACATCTACGCATTGGTGCCATGGTTCTGTTTGGTATTACGCTAATTAAGCTCTTCTTTTATGATATTTATTCTTTAAGCACAATTTCGAAAACCATTGTTTTCGTATCATTGGGTGCGCTTTTGCTGATCATATCATTTCTCTATAATAAGTATAAACATTTAATTATTGATGATGTTAAAGTTGAAGATTAACTTACTTTTAGTGCTTTTGTTAAGTATTTCTGTCGCTAAAGCACAAACCAGCACATACAAATTTAAACGAGATATAACTGGTGTTAACTCGGTTTGGCACAGCATACAACTGCCAGATCAATTGTATAAAAATGCGAATGCCGATTTTGAAGATTTAAGAATTTTTGGTGCCAATGGAAAAGATACTGTAGAAATTCCTTACCTTTTAAAACAACGAGCAGATAAGATTAACACTCAAGAGGTTGCCTTCAAGCAAATTAATCAGAGTTCAAATCCAAACGGTTATTATTACACTTTTCAATCTGATGCAGCAAGTACCATCAACCAAATTAATTTGTCTTTCAAGCAAGAAAATTTCGATTGGCTAGTAACACTTGAGGGCAGTAATGATAACAAATCTTGGTTTTTAATTCTGAAAGATTATCGTATTCTTTCTATCAAAAATAGTAATACAGATTATCAGTTCACTAAATTGAGCTTTCCTGAATCTAAATATCAATATTTTAGAATGGCCTTGAAAAGTCCTGTTCAACCTGAATTAGTGGAAGCAAAAATTTCGAAAACCGACACCATAAAAGGAACTTATCAAGACATTAAATACAAAGCCTACCATTTATTTAATGATGCTGCCGCTAAAGAAAGTATCGTAACAGTCGATTTAAATGATCCAGTGCCTATTTCCAATTTAAAACTGCATGTTCAAAGTGATTTTGATTTTTATCGTCCATTTAAAATTGAATATGCTACAGATAGTTTCAATACAGAAAAAGGAGTTCAATTTAACTATGCACAGCTTTACGAAGGCACCCTTAGTTCACTCGAAAAATTAACATTTAATTTTCCAAACACGATTGCTTCCAGATTAAAAATCACCATCCAAAATAATGATAATAAGCCGCTTCGGTTAAGTGGAGTAGAGTTAAAAGGCAGCGTATATGAACTAATAGCCCGTTTTGATAATCCCAAATACACCTATTCGTTATATTATGGAAATGAAAAGGCAGTCACACCAATCTACGAAATTGAGAAATTTGAGAGTAAAATCCCTGCAGATTTAACTTCTGTAACTATTGGGCCAGAACAACGTAATCCTGCATATTCTATCATACCCAATAAACCATTATTTGAAAACAAAGCCTGGCTCTGGGTTTTGATGGCCGCTATTATAGCATTGTTAGGTTGGTTTTCATTTAAAATGTTGAGGAATAAATAATTTATAAACAGAAAAAATGAAAAACATTTTCCAATCCGCAGTAACCAGCGAGGTAATCGAAAGAATTAACAAACTTAATCCAGCTACTCCTCAACTTTGGGGTAAAATGAACGTTTCTCAAATGCTGGCGCATTGCAATGTAAGTTATGAACTCGTTTATGATGATAAGCATCCCAAACCGAATGCCTTAATGAAACTGATTATGAAAGCATTTATAAAGAAAATTGTAGTAAGAGAAAAACCTTATAAACGAAACAGCCAAACTGCATTATCATTTATAATTACTGATGAGAAAGAATTCGAGAAAGAGAAAAGTCGTTTAATAGAATTCCTCAATAAAACCAAAGAATTAGGCGAAAATTATTTCGATGGTAAAGAATCGCATTCTTTTGGAAAATTGACCAAAACCGAGTGGAACAACATGTTTTATAAGCATTTAGATCATCACTTAAGTCAATTTGGCGTTTAGATAAATGAAATGGGTTAAAATAGAAGGTTAATAAATCAGTTAAAGATTTATTATCTTTAATTATGAAAAGATTAACGATAATATCCGCGTTAATCATCCCTATCATTGTGTGTACTTCGTGGGGTTTCTTTGCCCATCAGAGAATCAATAATTTAGCAATTTACACATTGCCAACAGGCATGATTGGCTTTTATAAAAAGAACATCAAATATATAACCGAACATGCTGTTGATCCGGATAAACGCTGCTATGCTGATACTTTAGAAGCCCCCAGGCATTATCTTGATGTAGAAAACTACGAAAAAAATATCGAAAGTATACCTGAAAAATGGAATGATGCTTTGGTTAAATATGGCCAAAAGCATTTAAATGCCAATGGCATTGTTCCCTGGCAAATTCAGCGCACCTATTTTAGTTTAGTTAAGGCATTTGCTAATCGCGATTCGACAAAAATTTTAAAACACTCTGCAGATTTGGGTCATTACATAGGCGATGCCCATGTGCCATTGCACACTACTGCTAACCATAACGGCCAATTAACAAATCAAGTTGGCATTCATGCTTTTTGGGAAAGCAGGTTACCAGAATTGTTTTCTACCAATTATAATTTCGTTGTTGGGAAGGCAAAATATATAGAAAATCCACTCAAAGAAGCCTGGAAAATATTGAAGCATACGCATGGTTTGGTAGATACTGTTTTGGCTTTAGAAGCAAAGCTGGCTGCTTCTTTCCCTTCTGATAAGAAATATAGTTTTTCTGAAAGGAATAATATTGTTCTAAAACAATATTCTGTTGAATATTCAAAAACTTATCATGATCAAATGAATAAGATGGTAGAGCGGCAAATGCGATCTGCTATCATGGAGATTGGATCTTTTTGGTATTCAGCCTGGGTAGATGCTGGCCAACCCGAACTTAAAAATTTAGTAAAGCTGCAAACTGAACCTGAAGAGAAGAAAGCCGCAGAAAATATTGAAAAAAAATACCAGCAAGGAATCATTATTGGAAGAGAACTTTGAGTTATTCTACTGGAAAAAATCAGCATAAAAAAGCCGCAAATACACAGAAAGAATCTGGTGTTTGCGGCTTAAATTATTTAGATTTTATCTCACTAATCTTCCTTTATTTCTTCTTCAATAATTTCCTCAACCTTTTTCTTAGAGAAGATAGATTTTAGTGCACCATAAATCACTGGAACGAATGTTCCTACCGCAATAATCAAAACTAAAATTTCGAAATTCTTTTCTACAAACGGAATTTTACCTAATAAATAACCTGCAAACAATAAACTTGTAATCCAGGCAATACCACCTAAAATATTATAATAAGTAAATTTTCCGAAAGACATTCTTGCTGCTCCAGCTACAAATGGTGCAATGGTTCTAACAATAGGTAGAAAACGGCTGAAAATTATAGCCTTTGCTCCATGTTTTTCAAAATACTCATGCGATTGATGGTAGTATTTTAGTTTTAAGATCTTATTATTTTCTTTGAATACCTTAATGCCGAAGTATTTGCCAAGCTGATAATTAACTGAATTGCCTAAAATAGCAGCAGCAATCAATATTAATAGCATAAACCAAATATTCAAACCAGTTCCGTTGCCAGCAACCAAGGCGCCTACAGCAAATAACATCGAATCGCCGGGTAGAAATGGGGTAACCACAAAGCCGGTTTCTGCGAAAATAATAATGAAGAGAATGAGGTATGTCCAGGTTTTATATTCCTGCATAATTACTTCTAATGTTTCTTTTGTATTAGTAAGTAATTGTATGAGTAAGTCGAAAAATTCCAAGTGATGTTAATTTTATTTTGGCAAAAGTATGAATATCGGAGAGATAAATGCGTAACTCTTTTAAGATTTAATTATTAGGTACCAAACGCTCCTTAAGTTTGCCATTTCTAGCCCCTTCGATAATAACGGTATATACTTTTCCTTTTACAAAGTTTGTATATGAAATTGAATCCTGAACACCTGCAGAATCTACTAAATTAAGTATAATAGAGGTTTTACTCATGCCTACATCCGAAATCTGCTTGTATGTAGTTTTTTCACCGTAACCAATGGTTTCCACTATACTGCCACTTTTATCCTTAATACTTACCTTCGAACCCAATGTATGGCCTAAATTAATAAACATGATTTGTGCAAAGTTATTATTTTGTCTAACCTCGTCTTGATAAATAATCATTTCTGGCTTAGTGGTAGTTAAGCTATTTTTTACGGTATAATAAATGGAATAATTTTTACCCAAAGCAAAGGTTTGTTTTACCGAGTTGGTTGTTGCACCCGTAATGCTATTTCGTGCATCAATAACATATTCTTTTTCGGCCTCTACCACAAAATAAGAAGAATTTGTGCTCGATGCCAAAGCCGAAATCCCACTAACACTATTGAATAAAGCCTGATTAAAATAGAAGTTTCTCGATGTATCAGAAATTATGGTATTAAAAATCCTCACTTTTGAATCTCCAACAATTGAATTATCATTTTTAATGCAGGCACTTAAACAGATAACAGCAAACATTAAAATTATTAGCTTAGGAGAAATCAAAAAATTACGTTTTTTCATAAAATTGGATACTGTGCTATTAGAACGTAAAGATAATGGAAAGCATATAAACTTAGGAATTAATTATCAGTTATAATGTGGGCTTCCAATGCTGCAGCTGTGCTTCCACTGAACCAGATAGTGTAAATTTTCCCGGCTTCTAACGTTGAGCCATCAATGGTTTTAATGGTTCCCGAACCAACAACATTATACCGCAGATTTATGCCGGAATCAACCTGAAAGTAAGTTGAGGCTTCTTTAAAAAGCAAACCATTAACAAATTGTGTTCCCGCCTGAACACTTACATTTATACCCGTAGTAAAAAAAGGTGTTAAATTAATAAGTTTGATTTTCGCCTTACCAGCTTCAGTATTGCTTAAATTATCCTCAAAATTTGCAATTTCTCTTGCTCCGTTCCGATTACTAATTAAAAAGGTAGAATATGTAAGCGATGGTGTAAAGTTAAAGGTTGATTCTGTTGCCAGGTTTGATGTGCCGACAAATTTAACATTTCTGCTACCTGAAGAAATTTTTATATAATCTGTTGATTCAGTAAATGCGATTGCTTTAGAAGAGGTTTTTAAACCATCTATAGAAATATCCTGGTTTGATTCGGTTAACGTTGCATTAACAAACTTAACTTTTGTCTCTCCTTTTACTACAATTCCTGGGTCGTGTTTTTTACAGGCCGAGGCGCAAATAATCAATAAAGCAAATATGCAAAAGATGGAGCGTTTGATAGAGATTTTCATAGGTAGATTATTTGGTCGGTAAACAAAAATGGCTTGGTCAAAAACCAAGCCATTTATAATATTCTAAATCTAAATGAATATTTTAATAACTGTTGTTAAGCATTACTGGCATTACCAACATTAAAACATCTTCATTTTCATCATTGGTTTGAGGTATTAAAAGACCCGCTCTATTCGGGGTTGATAATTCTAAAGTAACTTCATCGCCACTCAAATTACTCAACATTTCAATTAAAAAACGGGCATTAAATCCGATTTCCAGATCTTCGCCATCGTATTGGCAGCTTAAACGCTCGTGTGCTTCGTTAGCAAAATCTAAATCTTCAGAAGAAATATTAAGTTCGCTACCGTTAATTTTTAACCTCACCTGGTGAGTAGTTTTGTTTGCGAAAATAACCACACGACGAAGAGTATTCAAAAACAAACCTCTATCAATAACCAATTTATTTGGATTGTTTTGAGGAATAACTGCTTCGTAATCAGGATAACGCTCGTCTATTAAACGACACACTAAATTAATATTCTCGAATTTAAAGAAAGCACTTGTAGCATTATAATCTACTGACACATTGATATCAGTTGATGGCAATGCTGCCTTTAAAAGTGTTAAAGCTTTTTTAGGTAAAATGAATGATGTTGCTTTATCAGCTTTGCTATCCATTCTACGATAACGCACCAATTTATGAGCATCCGTTGCTACAAAGGTGATGTGTTGAGGAGATAACTGACAGAAAACGCCAGTCATTGCCGGGCGAAGTTCATCATTACTTACTGCAAAAATAGTTTTGGTAATGGCTTCAGTTAAAACAGATGCCGGTAAATTCACCGAAGATGCATTTTCAACTACAGGAATTTTCGGGAAATCATCACCATTTTCTCCGCTTAATTTATATTTTCCATCTCCAGCACTAATTTCGATTGCGAAGGTAGCATCATCAATATTAAAAGAAATGGGCTGATCTGGTAAAGTTTTAAGTGTATCTAATAAAATTTTTGATGGAACCGCAACTTTTCCTTCTTCTTTTGATTCTACAGCCAAAGCAGTGGTCATGCTGGTTTGTAAATCGGTTGCAGAGATCGTTAAGTTTCCGTCTTTAATTTCGAAAAGAAAATTTTCTAGTATAGGTAAAACTGTACTGCTGCTCGATGCACCATTTACAGTTTGCAAATGTTTTAATAAAGTTGATGTGGATACAATAAATCTCATGATATCTTTTAGTCTTCTTCAAAAATATAAAAATTATTTAGCGTACTTGTATTTGCGGTAATAATGTTGAAAAATTGCAAAGAATATTAACAATAACAATGGCGCCACCACATTAATAAACTGCCATTTCGTTTTATCAAGCTTAATTTTTGCTTTATCCAACAATCTTATCTTCACTTCTTTATTTCGTAAGCTAATCAAATTATCATCATCTGTAAAATAATCTACTATATTGAGCAAAAGTGCCTTATTGCCAAATGTTCGTTGCGAATAGCGGTCGAAACCCAATGGAAAAGCCGAACCATCTTTTTCCGAAATTTGATTCTTAAATATATCACCATCGCCAATTACAATCATTTTCGTGGGTTTACTGCTCATCGCATTTGTAAAAGGCTGTACAATGCCTGCAGGTAACGGCCGGCCGGCAAATACCGATGGAAAGTTACCTTCCAACATTAAACCAACATGTTGTGGAGTACTCTGAAATTCTTGTGGATTTAGCTGTTCGGCAACCATTTGCAAACTAAAGGGTTTTGGCAAATTAAAAACCTTATTATATGGCGACGTTGACAGAATGTAAGATTTGCTAACGCCTTTAACACCAATGGTATCTACAGTACTTGGAAATTCTGATTTTACACCATCTAATTTTTTAACAACACTATGAACGGTATCGGGCAATAAAATCGGATAATAACTCCATGGCACAAGCTGCATTTGATTCTGCCCGCCAACAGCTCCTGTAGAAACCGGAATTTCTGCATTGTTTGCCGGATCGGCAATGATATTGTAGTTTACCCGGGCGCCATACATGAACAGCACATCATCTAAATTTAGATCTCTTGCCGTTGCAAGCTGTCCATTCTGTGTTCTTAAGTTTTCTAAATCAGCATTATTTTGATCAATACTCCAAAGTACACGACCACCATTCATTACGAAATAGTTTATCTTATATTTTTCGGTTTCGGTAAAAGGTTTTTTAGGCTTCGCGATAATCATCATATTCAGCTTATCTAAACCTTCTTTTGTGATCGAATTTAAATCAACCCGACCCACAATGTAATTGTTGGCTAGTGTAACCCTCGCATCCTCTAATTGTAAATCCGTCAATTCTTCATTCGATTCTGTGAAACCAATACGAGGATTGTAACCATTAATCACCTTTTTTAAACTCGAAGTAAAAGTATACTCTAAATTTTCGATCGACCGATTAATATTTTCCTCGTAACCTCCTGCAACATTATAATTTTGAAGCAATTTTACAGGCATTTGTTTCCCATCTGCTTCTATCACAGCTGCCGGAACAACAATTTTTTCAGTTGTACCACTCTCCGTTTTGAGTGTCGTACGTGTGGCCTCAATCCCATCTTGGGCCATGTTGTAAATCACTGTGTCCTGCTCTTCGGTTGTTAATCCTGCTAAAGGATCTACATAAACAAGCTTTACTTCTGCATTTGAATAAGCCTTATAATCAGAAAGCAAATCTTTTACGCCAGCTTGTAAACGTTTAAAAGCTGGTGGCAATTGCCCATCTAAAAATACAGTAATGGTAATTGGCTTTTGATTTTTAATTAACAGTGCCTTTGTTTTTTCGCTTAAGGTAAAGCGTTTATCAGCAGTAAAATCAAAGCGATGAAAATAATAATGACCTATTACATTTAAAAGTATTAGGGCAGCGACTATTGTAATTAGGTTTATCCAATTTTTATTCTTGGCCATTATCGCTTTCCTCCTATTACTAATTTGGTAAACAATAAAAAGAGGCAAGAGAATGTAATAAAATAAATCAAATCTCTGGTATCTAAAACACCTCTGCTGATGGAATTATAATGTTGATTTATACTTAAATTGGTAATTAAACCTTCTATGTTTTGAAGAGAAATAAGTTGACTGGTGTAATCAAAACCTAAGAAAGCGAAAGCACAAATTGCCGCACAAATAACAAAGGCCACGACTTGATTTTTTGTTAGCGCCGAAGAAAACAAGCCGATTGCAGTGAACGTTGCACCCAATAGAAACAAGCCAATGTATGATCCTATTACCGCTCCAGAATCTATATTACCCTCTGGAAAACCAAGTTTTGAAATGGAGTAGGCATAAATTAATGTTGGAAGTAAAGAAAATAATATCAATACCAAACAGGCTAAATATTTTGCAAAAATAATCTGCCAAACGGTTATAGGCCTGGTAATTAGCAGTTCGTAAGTCCCCTCCCGTCTTTCTTCGGCAAAAGAACGCATGGTAATGGCAGGGATAAGGAACATGAATAGATAGGGCACCAGGCTAAAAAACCCGCTCAAATCTGCGTACCCATAATCAAGTATAGAAGTATCAGGAAAAAACCAGAGTAAAAGACCTGAAATCAACAGGAAAACGCCAATGGTAATGTAAGCAACCATCGAACTTAAAAAACTGAATAACTCGCGTTTAAAAACTGCGTACATGTGCTAATAAAACGTCGAAGTTAACTATTTATTTGAGCAAATTAAATATGATCGCGAAGTAAATATGCCTTAAATAAATCGCTCACTTCGGTAATGCTTTCGTAGTTGGGTTTAATAAATCCAATACCCGGATGGTCCTGATCCCAAATTGCCCCAATCATTACCGAACTGATAATGATAAATATAGTGGTAACAATAAAGGTTTGATTATTGTGGATCTTTTTGATATATCCAATAAGAAAACCCATTAAAAAAGAGTACACGATTAATATGCTGATGATTAACGTAGGCGTATTTTTTCCGTAATTTTGGGTAAGGCGAATATAAGCAGAACGCAATGCACTGGTATTGGTGGTTATTTCAGAAATTTCTGATTTACTTTCTGCGTGTTTTTTCTGATAATCCAATAAAAAGTAATCCAATTGCTGGTCGTTACTTAGGATTTGTTTTATAATATGCTCGCTTTTTTTTGCGTCTGGATTAAGGTTGTTATTGTGAATGGAAAAAAATGTAGTGAGGTATTTGTGTACACCTTGTTTCAATTCATCCTCATAATATTTCGATTTCTTGATTACCAATGAAAGTTTATCGGCGACAGCATAAATTTGATCATTCCTTTGATTGGCATGATCGCTGGAGCCCACTAATCCAAAGGAGAGTAACAAGGCATAAATGCTCATTAAACTAGATTCAAGGCCAATATTTTTCCAGGATTTATTTAGGTGCATGCGATGTGCTGCATACTTGGCGCCAACAAAAACGCTCAGTAAAAGCAAACCAGGATAAATAAATAGAAAGAAAATATATTGAAACATGAGTTCGTTTTAAGCGAATTTACTCAAATTAATCTCATGAAAAAAGTTACACTTTGGCACATTAACCATAATTAATTCATTTAGAAAGAGAATCCAACTCCAACAGATAATACCCTGTTTTTTAAAGATGAATCATTAAAGCCATCTGTATCAATACTGCTTATACCTAAACCATAACCAGCATGGATATTAATGCCATTTTTCAATTCATACCCCGCTAAAAAGTTTAAGCCAAAATCTCCCCTTTTGTAATCTTTATCATTTCCAAATTCAACTTTTCGCTCCGATGATTCGACACTTCTGGTATCTCCAACAGTTAACATTCCATTTCTTTTTTCCTTGCCACTTATTGCTACAGCATAATACGGACCGCCGCCAAGAAATAACTTCCCATTACCTAAATTGAAATTGAATACGGCATTTACTGGAAGCTCAAGATTCATGGTTTCCAATTTATAGGTACCAGAAAAGGCATACAAATGCGTTGGTTCAAAATTAGATTCGTAAATTTCTGTTTTGCCGCCCTTGCCAATTAATGTTAAGCCAGGTTGAATGGTAAATCCATCGCTAACACGAAAATCGATTGTACCGCCAACATAGAAAGATACGTTTGACTTAAAATCATATTCTGGTGGACCATCAAAGGCTTCCGGTTCACTGTAAGACGACATCGTTGGGAATGTTAAACCAGCTTTAATACCAATTTTATTTTGGGCAAATGAACATAAACCCAACGAACAAAAGAGAGTTGAAATAAATATTTTTTTCATAGTTTTTTTAGATGGAAGAAAAATACAAAATCTTCTAAAGATAATTGGAGATATTTCAAGAATTAATCATTATTTAACACAAAAAGCCCCTTGAAGATTAATCAAGAAGCTTTTTTCAATGTAGTAGTTTGGTTTAGAAAGAATAACCTAAACCTACAGAAAATACTTTGTTTTTGAATTTAACATCACCTTCGCTAGGTTCGCTGATTACGCTGCTTAAACCTAAACCATAACCAGCATGAACATTTAATTTGTTATTAAATTGAAATCCAGCCAAAAAGTTTAAGCCAAACTCACCACGTTTGATCCCATCGTTTGAATCAAATTCGATTTTTTCTTTTTCAGAACCCAATTTAACATTTCCACTCAAAGCATAAGCAAAATACGGACCTGCACCAATAAATACTTTTCCAGCATTATTTACTTTAAAATTGGCTAAAAGGTTTACAGGCAATTCTAGATAGTTTAAGTTTAAAGTAGCTGAACTATTCGAAAATTCAGAATCCTCAAGACCAAAAGTGTCGCCACCTAATTTTGTTCCTTTACCTATAAAACTTAAACCTGGTTGAATGGAAATAATGTCTGATAATGCAAATTCTGCAGTACCACCCACATAAAATGATGTTTTTGAGTCGAAACCGATAGAAGTACCTCCTGCTGAAATACTCATACTTGGAAAAGCAACACCTGCTTTTACTCCAAAGGTTACTGGTTTACTCGTTTGAGCCGTTGCTGCATAGCTTACACCAGCCAGCATTAATAAAGATAATAATGTTTTTTTCATTTGATTTTGATTAAACGTAATATTTAGTTGATGCAATAGACGTTAATTTTCCCTAATAAGTTACGCAACAATTTTATTATAGTATTTATGTAACTGATTATTAATCAATTAAAAAAACACCAGTAAATTTATCATAGCATTTTATAAGAGAAGTTAGACTATGTTTCGTCATGTAAGCCAAAATCTAAGCTAGATTGTTCGATCTACTAAAAAGGAAACGCTAAAAGCTGGAGCAAATTCTAAGTCAGTTCCTTCTTTCGTGCTAAACACTCAAAGAAATAACCTGAAAACTGAACTATTAAAGTGTTTAATTAGTTCAAAAAATTGATGAAAATTAGAATGTAAAATATAAATGAAGATGCTTAAATTTTCAACTACAACCCAAAAACATAAGCAAAGCGAATGCCTGCAAAACCCTTCGAATTCGAATTCCTGATACCACTTACGCTGCTTTCATTTTTACCTGCCCAAGCTTCATACCTGATGCCAACATCGAGTTTGTTGGCTCCTGATAATTTGAATTGATTTCCAATCCCGGGCGACCATATAAATACCTCTCGCTGCCCATTTGTTGAAAAGCCTGCTCCTAGTTGAGCTTCAGCATAAAACCCCTGACTTTGGTATTTAATCCCACCCTTTAGTGGAACATAAGTTAAATCGCGAACATTGATTAACTGATTTCTCTTGCCAAAAAAATTCATAATTCCAGCGTTAGCAGTTAATGCAAGTTGTGGAGAAACTGGAAATTCTGCTTTTACTGATGCGCCTAAACCAATCCCAGATAGGCTTACGAAATTACCTGAAGGCAGACCAAATTCTGCACCAATGCTAATGTTAGGTGATGTTTGCGCCTTTAAAGTTGTTATAGAGAATATGCCAAAAGCAATAATAAGGAATGGTAATTTGAACATTTATGCAGTAAGTTTTCTAAAAATATCTTCTAATGAACTGTTATTGTTAGATTTTTTTATTCCTTCAAGAGAATCATTAGCAACAATTTTACCTTTGTTAATAATAATGATGTCATCGCAAATGGCTTCTACCTCTTGCATAATGTGTGTAGAAATTACAACGGTTTTATTTTTTCCCAATTCCTTTATCAAAGCACGAATATCAACCAGTTGATTTGGGTCTAAACCCGATGTTGGTTCATCTAAAATTAAAACTTCAGGATTATGAATAATTGCCTGAGCCAGCCCTACCCTTTGGCGATACCCTTTTGATAACATTCCAATTTTTTTATGCTGCTCGGGAGTTAAACCAACTAATTTGATTACTTCATCAACTCTGGCTGTTAAATTTTTCAATTTGTAAGTTCGCCCAACAAAGTGGAGAAACTCTCTCACATACATATCAGTGTAAAGCGGCGTATTCTCTGGCAAATAGCCAATATGCATTTTCGCCTCTATTGCTTGTGTTAAAATATTTTGTTTTGAAATTTCAGCATTGCCTGATGTTGGTTCCAAATAACCTGTTAACATACGCATAGTTGTAGATTTCCCAGCGCCGTTTGGACCTAAAAAACCTAAAATACGACCTGGCTTAGCTTCGAAACTTATGGAATCGACTGCTTTCTGTTTATCGTAATGTTTAGAAAGATTTCTTACTGAAATACTCATATTAAATATTTGAACAACAGATTTGCACAGATAGACACAGATTATTTTCCTAACTGTGTTCATCCGTTTGAGCTGTGGTTAATTAACGAATAATGATGTTAACTTTTTATTATACCTAAACTTATCTAATTGCTCGGCAGCTTGCCCAATATTATCCGACGAAAGAATATCGGCACCATTATTTACCAGGTGATAGTAAACATTTTTGGCAGGATTAGCGATTGAGCTTTTATCAATATTACCCATAGTTCCTAAAATTGTGGTTATACCTTTATCATGAAGAAATTTATATAGTTCCTTATCAGGTGCAGAAACACCAACAAAAGCTACAATTCTATTATTGGGAATGCCCAAACTGTTTAACCTTTTCAATTCTGATTTCTTTTGAACCGATGCAGATATCATTAAATCAGGTGCCAATTGGTGAACTTCCTGTGCTTGTTTTGCTGTATAAGTAATCACAATCGAATTGCTTTCTACCTTGTATTGCTTCACTTTCTCAATTACTTTAGCATAAGAAACACCTCTTTTTAAATCGATGGTGAGCAATACTTTCCCTTTACTCCAACTCAAAACACTATCCAAAGTCGGGATTTTAAAGCTGGTTTCTTTGCCATCATCATCTTTTAAATTGAACGCTTTCAATTCTTCAAAAGTGTAATCGCCAATATTACCCTTTCCTGTTGAAGTTCTATCCAATTTATCATCATGCATAACAACCAATACCGAATCTTTGCTGTAAGCGATGTCAAACTCAATAACCATTGGATTATAGGTGGTGGCGTTGTCAAAGGTTTCGATACAGTTTTCCGGGTAACCTGGCATTGGTCCGCCGCGGTGTGCACTAATTAATGGAAAACGATTTTCTGGAGACCATTTTAAGAATTGATATAGTTCTTCAGTTTTGTTGAACTTAATGTAATGATGAACTTTTTCTTCTTGTTTACACGAGGCAAAAACAATTGTTACTGCGAAGAAAAGTAAATAATGAAATTTCATGTTTCAAAAATAGGAAAAAATGGAAGATGTAAGATGTAAAACGGAATTCTTGGTTTTGTGCATTTAAAACGTAAATAGATTTAGAATTTTGGCCAACCTAAACCCGATAGAAATGAAAATATTTTTTTTTTGCGATAATAGTTATCCGATGAATATATGCAATATGCCGATATTCATCGGATAACTTTAAGTATCCTCAAAAATATTGTAATAAATAGCGGGGCTGAACAAACCGACCGTCACTGTATTTGCTTTTCTAAAAATTTTTGACCCATCTAAGATACTTCAGAACGTTTGAGCTCAATGTTTTGCATTCAAAATCTTAAAATCAAATAATCATTAAAATCCTAGTCAAATCCTTTTACCTTATTTATTATCTTTGCCTCCATTATGGCTCAAAAGAATAACGACGAACAATTTAAAAATGTAATATCACACGCCAAAGAATACGGTTTCGTGTTCCAAAGCAGCGAAATATATGATGGCTTAAGTGCCGTTTACGATTATGGCCAATTGGGTGCCGAATTAAAAAACAACATTAAAACATACTGGTGGAAAGCCATGGTGCAAATGCATGAGAACATTGTGGGCATTGATTCTGCAATTTTTATGCACCCTAAAGTTTGGAAGGCCAGCGGACACGTTGATGGTTTTAACGACCCTATGATTGATAACAAGGATTCGAAAAAACGTTACCGTGCCGACCAGTTATTAGAGAATAAAATTGATGAGCTTTACTCTGAACTAGCAAATTTCTCAGCTGATAACAAAGTTAAATTCGAGGAATTTCAGCAGGAGATATTAGGTTTAAGCGATGAGGGGCAGGCCAGTTGGATTCCAAGTTTTAAAGATGAGGAAGGAATTTTAGATAACGCAAAATACCCTTTCGTTGATGAGGCAAGCTGGAGATTTGTAAAAAAAGGCCTGGCGCTTGAAGTTGAAATGAACCTTGCACTTAAATCGGAAAATTTAGCACAGCTGAAAGATTTAATTGTTGATTATAAAGTTATTTGCCCGATTTCTAAAACATCAAACTGGACAGATGTTCGCCAGTTTAACCTGATGTTTAGCACGCAATTCGGCGCTATGGCAGAAGGAAGTGATGAAGTTTATCTTCGTCCGGAAACGGCCCAGGGTATTTTTGTAAACTTTTTGAACGTTCAAAAATCGGGACGAATGAAAATTCCTTTCGGGATTGCACAGATTGGTAAGGCTTTTAGAAATGAGGTAATTGCCCGTCAGTTTATTATGCGCATGCGTGAGTTTGAGCAAATGGAAATGCAATTTTTTGTTCGCCCGGGTGAGGATAAAAAATGGTTTGAGTACTGGAAAGAAGCCCGTTTAAAATGGCATAAAGCTTTAGGAACTTCTTCGGAAAAATACCGTTACCACGATCATGTGAAACTGGCCCACTATGCAAATGCTGCAACTGATATTGAATTTGAATTCCCTTTTGGATTTAAAGAAGTAGAAGGTATCCACAGCCGCACCGATTTCGATTTAACACAGCACCAGGAGTTTTCGGGTAAGAAAATGCAATATTTTGATAACGATTTAAATGAAGAAGGTAAACCTTATGGAAACTATGTTCCTTATGTTATCGAAACTTCAATCGGTTTAGACCGTATGTTTTTGTTAACGATGATCAATGCTTTTGAAGAGCAGGATTTGAGCACAGAAGACAAACAGGATAGCAGAACTTTATTACGCCTGCACCCTGCTTTAGCACCATATAAAGTGGCCGTTTTCCCATTAACTAAAAAAGATGGTTTACCAGAAAAAGCCCGCGAAATTATGGATACCTTGAAATTCGATTTAAATTGTATTTATGAAGAAAAAGATGCAATTGGTAAACGCTATCGCCGTCAGGATGCAATAGGTACACCATTCTGTATCACTATTGACCATCAAAGTTTAGAAGACAATACGGTTACGATTCGTCATCGCGATAGCATGGAGCAAGAACGTGTTGCCATTGCAGATTTAGCTAATATTGTTGGAAAAGCGGTAAGCTGGAAAACACTTTTAGCTTAAGTAGACTTAGTTTTGCATTATCATATTTAGCTGCAGGTTTTAAAACCTGCAGCTTTTTTTTGGAATATTTTCTATACTGATTCTATTACAAAGGCTAAATAAATTTAGCCTTATTTAAAGTTACACTAATTCATTCTGCCTTACTATATCCATTTTTGTTTAAATAAAATAAACAAAAAATAAATGTTTTTTACGAGCGTTATTGTTGAAAACCGAACCAATGAGCAAACTATTTTTAGCCTTTTTATTTACAATTCTTATTGGTTACAAAGCTAAAGCTCAAAACTGGACAGATGCTGAATTCCGAATGGCAAATACCGCTGCAAACGCATCCTATCTAACCAACGAGGAAAAAAACATCGTAATGTATATGAACCTTATACGCATTAATGGCGAAAAATTTTACTATACATTTCTTGAGGATTATATTAACAATTACAATTCGAAAGTTAGAAAGTATCGAAATTATAATGAATTACGGATCACCAAAACCAATATTTATTATGTATCATTACTTAAAAACCTGCGGGGAATAAAAAATTTACCTATGTTTTATCCCGATGAAAAATTAAGTGCTTTAAGTAAAAGCCATGCTCAAGATTTAAACAGAAATAACCTCGATTCGCACGAGAGCAGCAATGGCAATTCTTTTTCTAAACGTTTATCAAAATACTTTCCCAATCAAATAAAAAGTGAAAACATTGATTTTGGTTATTCAAATAGTTTGGATATTGTTTGCCATTTACTGCTCGATTGCGGTGTACCGTCTCTCGGCCATCGGTTTAATATTATTGATCAGAAAAACAAACTGAATACAGTTGGCGTAAATATTCAAAGACACCCATCATTTACTTGGTGCGCCGTGATTGATTTTATTTCTCAACCTATTTACTATACTAAAAATGAGTAGTACGATCGCTCAAATTATGTAACGAAAATTTTATAAAAGTGCTAAGTCACTTTTCAAATTTTATTACATTTGCGGATTATAACTAATCATGCCTAACCAAACAACACGTAATATTAATTTTTACGCGGCATTATGCTATCGTTTATTTTTAATATTATTTATTTACACCCTATGTAGATTAGGCTTTTATGCCTTTAATTACCATCTTTTCAATATTGACTCTATTGGCAAATTTTCTTACATTCTTTTTGGCGGAATTAAGTTTGATGTTTCAGCTTTGCTATACATCAATTCCCTTTTTTTAATATTGCAACTTCTACCGTTTAAGTTTAGATATAATGAAACCTATCAATCTATCTGTAAATGGCTATTTATAGTTACAAACACCATTGGTATTGTAACCAACTTTATAGATTTTGTGTACTATCCTTTTACGCTAAAAAGAACAACTGCCGATTTTGCAAGCCAATTTGGGCATGAGCACAATATTTTCAAACTTATTATCAACTTTCTTGTAGATTATTGGTACCTGTTAATTCTTCTCATCCTTACCGTTTGGATTTTTATCAAACTTTACGATTATTTCAAAATCAAAAAACCTAAATATTACGTTTGGCCAAATTATGCATTAAACTCAATCATTTTTATTGTTGGCTTAGCTTTGATGGTTGTAGGTATGCGGGGTGGATGGCGGCACAGCACCCGACCAATTACAATGGGTAATGCTGGCGAATTTGTTGATAGTCCAAGCGAAATTAGCCTGGTTTTAAACACACCCTTTTGCCTCATTAGATCATTAAGTAGAAAAGCATTAAAAAAAATGGATTATTATGATGAAAAAACATTGAATTCCATTTACAATGTGGTTCATCAGCCAGATACCAGCAAGCCATTTAGAAAATTAAATGTAGTTTTTTTAATTATTGAAAGCTTAGGGAAAGAACATGTCGGCAGCCTCAATACTGATTTATTAAATGGAAAATATAAAGGTTACACTCCATTTATTGATAGTTTGGTAAACAATAGTTACACCTTTACACATACTTATGCAAATGGCAGAAAATCAATCGATGCGCTTCCATCGGTCATTTCAGGCATTCCATCGGTTTGTGGTCCTTTTGTATTGGGCAATTATTCAGGCAATAAAACAACTAGCATCGCTAAGCTTTTAAGCACAAAAGGATACGAAACAGCGTTTTTTCATGGGGCTCCAAATGGCTCAATGGGATTTAATTCCTACACCCACTTAGCAGGAATTGAGCACTACTATGGTAAAACAGAATATAATAATGATGATGATTTCGATGGCATTTGGGGGATTTGGGATGAACCTTTTATGCAGTTTATGGCTCAAAAAATAAATACATTTAAGCAACCATTTTTCAGTGCATTTTTCTCTCTATCGTCACATCATCCGTTTAAAGTACCAGAAAAATATAAAGGCAAATTTCCACAAGGACCATTGGAAGTGCAAGAGCCAATGGGTTATACCGATATGGCATTAAAAAAATTCTTTGCTACAGCTTCGAAAATGCCATGGTATAAAAATACATTATTCGTGTTATGCGCCGACCATGCAACAGTTTCATATTTACCTGAATACCAAACCACTGCAGGTTATTTTTCAATACCAATTTTATTTTATTATCCTGGTAGCGAATTAAAAGGCAAAACCGAAAAAAATGTACAGCAGATAGATATTATGCCAACTGTTTTAAACTATTTGCATTATGATAAACCTTATGTAGCCTTTGGTAGGGATGCATTTAAAGATAATCCGAATGATTTTGTGCTGAACCATAATGACGGAACCTATAACCTATACAAGGGAGATTATTTATTGAGCAGTGATGGCAAATGCACCAATTCGCTCTATAATTTGAAAACTGATCGATTAAACGAAAACAATTTGAAGAACAAATTGCCTGCAGTTCAGGATGATCTAGAAAAACATTTGAAAGCTTTTATCCAACAATATAATAACAGAATGATAGAAAACAAACTCACTATCGATTAGCTTATTTCTACGATTTATGAATTTATTTAACAATTGCAACAAAACTTTATATTTTTGGCCAAATTATTTCAATAATGCGTAAAGCAATCTTAGCTTTCATAGATTTTTTTTATCCACCATTTAAAAAATTTATTTCCTTACATAATTTCAGGTATTTAGCCACCGGTGGAAGCACTTTTGTACTCGGTTTAGTTATTTTTTATCTGGCCTACAACTACGTATTTTTAACTGAAGAAGTTAAGGTTATGGGCATGACGCTTAAGCGCAATACCATGGCCCTGCTGGTGGAGTTCGCCATTGTAATTCCATACAGTTTCTTGCTAAACAAGTATGTTATTTTTACACACAGCGAAGTAAAATCTCGTGTTCAATTATTTCGATTTTTGAACCTGCAGTTTATAAACATGCTTTTAAACTATGTGTTACTGAAGTTCTTTGTCGAAATGTTAGGCATTTACCCAACCATTTCCCGCCTGGTTGTTTCTGTAGCCATAGCAGGATTTAGCTATCTATACCAGCATTATTTTACTTTTAGCGTAAAAAAGATTGGGGGCAAAAACAAGTAATTTATTTGAAAAGCACTTTCAGTAGTTTTTCGGTTTCTGCAGCCCCGCCCTCATTTCAAATCCTCGGTTTCGTTCCTCAACCTGTGGGTTTTCCATTAAGTCGGGTTTAAATTGTTTGGGTATTACTACTATTTCCGGTTGATAGCGAATTGCCAAAAACCATGGTAAAAAGCACTGCCTGGTGTGATTAAACGGGATGGACGCGATATCTCCCGATTCTTCATCGGAAATTTAGCAAACAGCCGACTAATAATCACAATTGAACACAGGTATTGCTTTCCAATAAAAATTTACTATCCAAAAAATCATCAATTTTTGCTGCAAACCTTTATTACGCTTAGCTGTTAATTTAGGCAGCAGCATATTTGCGAACATAAATGCAACAAGCTAACTTAGCTACCGACCAACTTATTTTCATAAACCATGAGCCATTTTAATGACTTCAATAATGCGCAAGTAGCGAAACTACCTAAGCATTTAAAACAGTTTATTGTTGCCCAAAACTACGAAAAGTACACCCCTATCGATCAGGCAGTTTGGCGATATGTAATGCGTCAGAACTACAGTTACTTAAAAAATGTAGCCTACTATCCTTATATAAAGGGCTTGCAAAGAGCAGGTTTAAGCATTGAATATATTCCCGATTTGCAAACCATGAATGATAATTTAGGTAAAATTGGCTGGGGCGCAGTAACTGTTGATGGCTTTATACCGCCTGCAGCGTTTATGGAATATCAGGCTTACCGGGTTTTGGTTATTGCTGCCGATATTAGGCAAATTAACCATATTGAATATACGCCTGCTCCCGATATTATTCATGAAAGTGCTGGTCACGCACCCATTATAGCCGATACAGATTACAATAATTATTTAAGTTACTTTGGTTCTATTGGCGCAAAAGCCATGTTTTCGGCCAAAGATTTTGAACTCTATGAAGCAATTCGGAAACTCTCTATTTTGAAAGAAGCAGTAGATGTTGATGAAAGCCTGATTGCCAAAGCAGAGAAAGAACTTCGGTATATCAACGAGAACATGGGTGAACCTTCAGAAATGGCTTTACTTGGCCGTTTACATTGGTGGACAGTTGAATACGGCTTGATTGGAACACTTGAAAATCCGAAAATTTATGGAGCCGGATTACTTTCATCAATTGGCGAAAGTGCAAGCTGCATGCAAAACGACGTAGAAAAAATCTGGTACAATATTGATACGATTAATTATGCTTATGACATTACCAAACCTCAACCGCAGCTCTTTGTTACCGAAACATTTCAAAATTTGATTGATGTGCTGGAATCCTTCGCTGATACCATGGCTTTTAGAGTTGGTGGTGCAGAAAGTATTATGAAGGCCATTGCCTGCAAGAATATAGCTACGGCAGTATACAGTTCCGGTTTACAGGTAAGCGGTTTATTCACCGATTTAGGTTTAAATGTAGCTGATGACGTAACATTTATTAAAACTACCGGACCATCAGCTTTGGCTTTTGCAGAGAAACAGTTGGATAACCACGGAAAAAATTACCATAAAGATGGTTTTTCATCACCTGTTGGTAAGCTAAAAAATTCTACAAAATCGTTAGAAAACTATAGCGACGAAGAAATTAGAGCTTCTGGTTCTGATTCAGGCAATAGCACTAAACTCACTTTTGAAAGTGGAATTGTGGTAAATGGTGAGGTTATCAATATTTTAAGAAAAGATGAAAAGGCAATTTTAATCACCTTTAAAAACTGTACCGTTACAGAAAGTAATGGAAACATTTTGTTTAAGCCAGAATGGGGAGTATACGATATGGCAGTTGGCGATAAAATAGTTTCAGTTTTTAATGGTGCTGCCGATAAAGATGCTTTTGAGGAAATTACTTTAATTAGCCTGGAACAAACGCAGCACATTGCTTATGATGATAAAACATTGAATCTTCATCAATTATATAAAACCGTTCGGGAAATAAGGGAAGGTGGTGAAAACTTAGATCAACTGACTGAAATTTTTAATCAGCTAAAATCAAATTATAGACAGGATTGGCTTTGTGCTTTAGAAATTTTGGAACTGGTTTACCATAAAAAAATCTATCACCAGCTGGAAAAGGAAGTTCAAATATATCTGGAGTTAAAAGCAGGCAGAGAGCCCGATCACCATAAATTAATTAGCGACGGACTGCATGTAATTAAGAATCCTGTTAGTCAGTTAATTGCTAATGATTAGATTTGAAGCAGATTTACAAAATAAAGAATGAATATTATAATTACCGGAGCAAGCAGTGGAATTGGTTTTGAAACTGCATTGGAATTTAGTTTGCAAAAAGAGAATAAGATTGTCGCTATCGCCCGCACTGCAGAAAAACTACGAAAGCTTTTAGAAATAGCAAGAGGCATAAACCCTGATTGTACACTTTTACCTGTCGAATTTGATATCGTTAATGACGATTATGCCGCATTGGTTCCATTTTTAAAGGAAAGATTGGGCCATGTAGATATTCTGATTAACAATGCCGGCGCCTTAATTAATAAGCCTTTTTTAGAAACGACAGAAAACGACCTTGGCGAAATGCTTCAAAGCAACGTAGTATCACACTTCAGGATGATCCAGAATATTTTGCCAATGATGCAAAGCGGAAGCCATATTGTTAATATTGGAAGTATGGGCGGCTTTCAGGGCAGCGTAAAATTTCCCGGATTATCGGCATATTCTGCCAGTAAGGCTGCATTACATACCTTAACAGAATGTTTGGCTTTCGAATTGGCTGAAACCGGAATCAAAATAAATTGTTTAGCTTTAGGATCTGCTCAAACCGAAATGCTTGAAGCTGCTTTCCCAGGTTACCAAAGCCCGATTATGGCCTTTGAAATGGGTAAATATATTGCGGATTTCGCTAAAACAGGACATAAATTTTTTAATGGAAAAATTTTACCGGTTGCCGTTACAACTCCTTAGTAAAGCTTGAAGTGATTCTCGATTAATTAATATTTTGTAAAATAAATTTCATTTCATTTATCAATAAAATTTTTATTACTTAGTAGGAGTTTCCCTATTACTAAATCTAACAAACTAAAAACTAAATTAATATATGGAAACAAACAAAAACTTCACTACAACCGATAATGGCAAAACTGCTGGTATCGTAAGTTATTTTACAATCATTGGTTGGTTAATTGCCTACTTTGCACTCCACAAAGATAACAAGACTGAACTGGGTAGTTATCAATTAAGACAGACATTACTTTTTGCAATTGTATCTACTGTATTAGGATGGGGATTAGCCATTTTGTTAACAGTTTTAATTGTATCTACCAACATTGCATCACTAGGTATCATCGGAACTATTGTTCAAATTGGTCTTTTTGTGCTTTGGATTATCGGTTTAATTGGTGCAATTAATGGTCAGAAGAAACCGATTCCTCTAATTGGCGAGAAAGCACAAACCATGTTCCCTGGAATTTAATTAAGATTCATAATTCATTAAAAAGCTCAAGTACACCAACTTGAGCTTTTTTGTTTTAACAGGTTTTCCACATTTTGAGGTGCCTTAAATAATTTTTCTATCTTTGGCACCAACATATGAAGAAAATAATCATTCCAATTCTGTTTTTCATTTTGTCTGCAACTGCAGGAAAAGCCCAAACACTAATACCAGCACAATACCAGGAAATGGTAAAAAAACTGGTAGCCAATCTTCCAAAAGAGGCTAAATCAACCATCAATCACGATCAGGAAACCAAATCAGAAACTTTAATAGATTTTGCCAAAAGTATGTTGGGCATTCGTTACAGATATGCCACGAGCAATCCAAAATTAGGTTTTGATTGTTCGGGTTTTGTAAGTTATGTTTTCAGCAACTTCGGCTTCAAAGTTCCACGTTCATCTCGCGAATTTAGTGGTGCTGGAAAAGAAACATCTTTAGAGAATGCAAAGGTTGGCGATGTACTCATTTTTACTGGCAGTAATAGTAAAGTGAGAAGAATTGGCCATGTTGGCATTGTTTATTCTATTGATTCAGATGGAATTAAGTTTATTCATGCTTCATCAGGAAAAGCGCATAGTGTAACCATCACTGAACTTGATGGTCATTATAGAAACCGGTTTATGAAGATTGTAAGTATTTTGTAGCTTACTTTTTCAAGTATTTCCACATTCTAGGTTTACCTTCTGCAATCCATTCCATTGCATTATCCAAGCGTTTCAATTTAGTAGTTTCCGTTTTGGCTTCCTCCAGCCAGTTAACGTATTCGCGTTTGTTTGATTCGCTAAAGTTTTGAAATACACCCATGGCAATTGGATCTTCCTGTAATGCATCTAGAAAATAAGCAGGTACAATAAGAGTTGGTTTATCGTTAGCTTTCGGTTTTGGCGGAAGTTTAATTCCATCTTCATTTAACTGAATCGCTTGTTGAATATAAGCGATCAGTACTTCATCAGGAGGTAAATCCTTAAAAGATTTAATCTTCCCTAATGAGCCCATTGCATTCTCGTGTTTTTCAAAAAGATTATATTCATCTTTCATCAACGAACCTTTCCAGAATCCGAATGCGCAATGATTCTTGAATGAAGCCATGTGACAAACCGATCCTTTCAATTCGAAAAATGGCATGCTCCATTTCATTTTTTCTTCAATTCGGGCATCTGCCTTATGTACCAAATTTCTTAGGTGATCTAAAATTGGAATGGCAAATTCTGCCGAATTTATAATGTACTGGTCAACTTGAACAATGGTGTGCATAATTTTTGTTTTGGTCTACTAAATTTAAAGCAAAACTACTTTTAAAGCAAACTCAACCTCTCCCCGTAACAAATAGCTTTGAGCAAGTTGATGAAGCTCTCGTTCTCTATTGGTTGCATCTCCAATGGTAGCATCTAATATTTCTTTCACTTCAGGATGATTCGAAATCAAATCAATATCTTCTTCATTTGGTAGGGTTTCGATATTCCCCAACATTCCTAAATCATTACCAGTTAATACTTTTGATAAGCGTACTGATTTTGGTAACTGATCTACCCCAACGCCTAATTTAGCCAATGGTTTCGCTACTTTGAATAAATTACTTTCGGTTACCCGGCAATACCAATCGCCGCCTAAGCGAGCAACTAAATCTATTTTTTTCTGGTCGATTTTACCGTTTTCATCTAAAATGTTTTCATTGATGTGAATAAGCTTTACCTCTGCTAAAATCAAATTTCCTGCACCGTGAGTTTCGCCCAAAGGGATAACCTGATTTACCACACATTCAAACTGAACAGGTGCTTCTGCAACTCTTGGCGGAGCCACTACATCGGATTTCAGCATGGTAAAACCAGCTTTATCAAATTCGTTAACACCTTTTCCATATTCTGTACTGGCCAAACTCATTTGCTGTACCATATCGTAATTCACAATATTGATGACACACTCCTTTACTTCCAAAACGTTTTCCAAGGTATGTTTTGTTGTGTTATCACGCACTCGTCTTGCTGGCGAAAAAACACAAATCGGTGGCTTTGTGCTAAACATATTGAAAAAGCTAAACGGACTTAGATTGATATTTCCTTCAGGATCAATGGTTGATGCAAAGCAAATTGGTCGTGGGGCGATAGCATATTGCAGGTAATCCTGTAATTGAACGGCAGACAGGTCGGAGGTTTTTAGGGTTAGCAAAGCTTTATGATTAAAAGTTTGAATTAATGTGGTTAGAAATTAATTATTGGTCGTTATAAATCTTAAATTAGATAGGTCGTCCTTGCGAGGCACGAAGCAATCTCATTAAGTTTATTAATCAAATGAGATTGCTTCAATCGATGAAGAATCGATTTCGCAATGACGGACAATAAATGTAAATTATTGCTCGCTTAAATATCCTGCATTTGGTTTGTGATAATTTGATAACACCACCAAATCTCGGCTATTTCTTCAACCCCAATATCGAAAATTCAGTTTCTGCTTTTGTAATGGTATTAGTTAGCGCACCTAAGCCAGTAATTTCCATTTCTACCACATCTCCAGCTTGGAGCCATTGCGTTTTATAGTTTGGGTCATTTAGTAAACCCGTTCCATTCAGTTCGAGAAAACAACCAGTACCAACTGTTCCAGATCCAATTACATCGCCTGGCAAAATATCTACACCATAAGCACAGCGTTCGATAATTTCGGCAAATGTCCAATCCATATCCGCAGCATTGCCTTTCGATACTTCGATTCCATTTACTCTACAAGTCATTTTTAAATCGTAAGCATTCCCCGTGTGGCCATCTTTAGCAGAAACTTTATATTGCTCCAGTTCATCGGGAGTAACCAACCAAGGACCGATAACAGTAGAAAAATCTTTTCCCTTTGCTGGGCCAAGATTCAACAGCATCTCTTCCATTTGTAAGGTGCGGGCGCTCATATCGTTCATCACCATATAACCAGCAATGTATTCGTCGGCTTCTGCTGCCTTTATATTCCTTCCTTTTTTACCAATTACAATTGCCAATTCCAATTCAAAATCAAGCTTTTCAAAATGATCTGGCATACATTCTATTTCGCCTGTTCCCTGTATTGCATTATGATTGGTAAAATAAAAGATTGGATATTCATCAAATTGTGGAATCATATCAACTTTGCGGTTTCGGCGGGCTGCCGCTACATGTTGTCTGAATGCATATCCATCTCTGCAACTGGTTGGGTGAGGAACCGGAGCTAAAATTTCGTAAAAAATTTCTTCCTTAGCTGATAGGCTACCATCTTTAATTTGTAAATCAACCTTTTTTGCACGTTCCATCAGCACCTCTCCGCCCTGCAAAAATTCATTCATTGTGTCAGGAAGAAGTTTATCGCAACTGTTTAAATTATAAATGTGGCCATCTATAAATAAGCCTAAATGCTCTCTGTCTTCAGTTTTATAACTTACTAATTTCATATAAATTTGGTTAAAATACGTGGTAAAGCTAGTGATTTAGGGCAGGAAATAAAACATGAACAAACTTATTTCAGTTCGGTGTATTTCTGTAAATCGGTTTTGATCAAAGGAAAATCCTTTGCTTCAAGCTTTTTGTAAAATCTTTTATTGGCAAACAATTCACCAGTTAACAAACCCAACGAAACACCGATTGGAATACCAACAAAAATTAACACGAATGACTCTAAAGTATCAGGACTTTCTATCGCAAAAGCAAAAAGAACCAGTGCACTTGCTATCGCAATTGGCGCCACAATTCCCCTTCTGTGAATATACAGCCTGCTAATTTTTTCGGCGCTTAACTTGCTGGTATCGCCATTACTTTTCACCAAAATAAGTTGGGTATCTTCTGCTGCATAAAAAAAACCGCGATGCCTTTTACCGCTATGCTCAAAAATTTTAATCTTATACTTCCATTTTTTCTGTGCTGAAACAGTAAAACAAATGATAAGGCAAAGTGAGAGTGTTAGGAGAAATTTCATTTCAATATTGGTTAGAATTAAATATAAAGAAATTTAATCTTAAAAATAAAATCATTACTTTAGCACCATCAAAACCATGATTTTAAAAGCATTACATATCAATTTAGTGAACGACGCCATTGCTGCACGTCGCTATAAAATGCTATCTAAATTAATCATGGCTCAATATTCTCTATAATTCTGAGCATTATTCTATTAATTGAAACGCCTTCGCGTTTTGATTGTTTATTCTTTTAGATTTTATTTCTAACCTAAAATATACATTATGCCTGTTTATCATAAATTGGGGCAAATACCTGCAAAGCGCCACACGGTTTTTCGTAAACCTGACGGAAACCTTTATGCGGAAGAATTGGTTTCAACCGAAGGTTTTTCGAGTTTGTACTCGCTTGTTTATCATTGCCACCCACCTACCATTGTTAAGCATCTAGGCGATCCTTATAGCGTAGAGCCTATAATTGCAAGAGAAAAACATTTAAAACATACCAGTTTAATCGGTTTCAATATTAAGCCAGAGGATGACTTTTTGAAAAGTAGGAAAGCTGTTTTAGTAAATAGCGACTTACACATTGTATTGGCTGCTCCCCGTAAATCAATGACAGATTATTTTTATAAAAATAGTCAGGCTGATGAGATGATTTTTGTACACGAAGGATCGGGTAAACTGAAAACTGGTTTTGGAGAAATTAAATTTGGTTATGGCGATTACCTTATTATTCCAAGAGGAACAATTTACCAAATGGAATTTGACACTGAGCAAAACAGATTGTTTATCGTTGAAAGCTTTAGTCCGCTGAGGCCGCCAAAAAGATACCTGAATCAATATGGCCAATTAATGGAACATTCGCCGTATTGCGAACGCGATTTAAGATTGCCCGAAAATTTGCAAACGCATGATGAATACGGAAATTTTAAAGTATTGATTAAAAAACAAGGATTAATTTATCCTTACACTTACGGTACACATCCTTTTGATTATGTTGGGTGGGATGGATATCATTACCCATACGCTTTCTCTATTCATGATTTTGAACCTATAACTGGCCGCTTACACCAACCTCCTCCGGTTCATCAAACTTTCGAGGGACATAATTTTGTGGTTTGTTCATTTGTTCCACGCAAATATGATTACCATCCAGATTCGATTCCAGCGCCTTATAACCACAGCAACGTAGATAGCGACGAAGTTTTATACTACGTTGATGGCGATTTTATGAGTAGAAAAAGTGTGGTAAAAGGACAGATTACTTTGCATCCAGGGGGAATTCCTCATGGTCCACATCCCGGAACGGTTGAAAAATCAATAGGAAAAGAAAAAACAGATGAACTTGCTGTAATGATCGACCCTTTTAAACCACTAATGCTTACACAAGATGCTTTAGACATTGAGGATGAGAATTATCACAAAAGCTGGCAGATAAATGTGGAATAAATTTGTCGGAGGAGATCAAATCAAAATACGACAATCTTAAACATCTTGATACTAAATACTTGATACTAAAAATATGGAAACACTAACATTCGCAGAAAAAATATCTAAAGCACAGGATTTTCTGCCAATTAATGGAACAGATTATATAGAATTTTATGTGGGCAATGCTAAACAAGCCGCTCATTATTACAAAACTGCATTTGGCTTTCAAAGCTTAGCTTATGCAGGTCCAGAAACAGGTGTTCGTGATCGGGCCTCGTATGTTTTGCAACAAGGAAAAATCAGGTTGATTTTAACCACTGCCTTGAAATCCGATCATCCGATTTCGGAGCACGTAAAAAAACATGGCGATGGCGTTAAAGTTTTGGCGCTTTGGGTTGATGATGCTTACAGTGCCTTTGAAGAAACAACAAAACGAGGTGCAAAAGTATATATGGAACCGAAAACCTTAACCGATGAAAACGGCGAAGTGAGAATGAGTGGAATATACACTTATGGCGAAACGGTACACATGTTCATCGAACGGAAAAATTACAATGGTACTTTTATGCCTGGTTATCGTGTTTGGGAAAGCGATTATCAACCTGCAGATGCCGGCCTATTGTACATCGATCACTGTGTAGGTAATGTAGGTTGGAACCGTATGAATGAGGCAGTGCAGTGGTACGAAGACGTAATGGGTTTTGTAAATATTCTTTCTTTTGATGATAAGCAAATCAATACAGAATATTCTGCTTTGATGAGTAAAGTGATGAGCAATGGAAATGGTTTTTCGAAATTCCCAATTAACGAACCCGCAGAAGGCAAAAAGAAATCGCAAATTGAAGAGTATTTAGAATATTATGAAGGCGAAGGTGTTCAGCATATTGCTGTAGCTACTAAAGATATTGTTGCAACGGTTAAAGAATTAAAGTCTCGTGGTGTGGAGTTTTTAAGTGCTCCGCCAGAAGCGTATTACGATATGATGCCTCAACGGGTGGGTAAAATTGATGAGGAAATCTCTTTGTTGGAAAGCTTGGGTATTTTGGTAGATTGTGATGAAGAAGGATATTTATTGCAAATATTTACTAAACCTGTAGAAGATCGCCCGACACTTTTCTTTGAAATTATTCAGCGTAAAGGCGCACAAAGTTTTGGTGCAGGAAATTTTAAAGCTTTGTTCGAATCATTGGAACGTGAGCAGGAATTGAGGGGAAATTTGTAAATAACTACAATAATATCGTTTTTGCGAGACACGAAGCAATATACATTAGCGTGAGATTGCTTTTTGCCTCGCAAAAACGATTTCTTAATTTGCTAAAGCACCTCGCCCAAATGCTTATAATTTGATTTTATCGTATCAAAAACCTCAGTCATTTTTCCACCAAGCATTAACTTCGTCATCGATTCGGTCATCCCTTTTATTTGTGCCCATTCAATTTTCGGAGGCATAGCCAAAGCATTGGGGTTGGTCATAATATTCAGCAATACAGGACCGCTTTCACTTAATGCGTTACTAATTGCAGTTTCTACTTCTTCAGGTTTAGAAACGGTTATACCCTTAAAACCCATTGCCTGTGCAACTAAGGCAAAATCTGGATTTACCATATCTGTTTCATTATCCGGTAAACCATCAACTTCCATTTCTAATTTAACCATTCCCAATGCTCTATTATTAAAAACAATGAGTTTAATGGGTAAATGATACTGTTTAATAGTTGCTAAATCGCCAAGAAGCATAGATAAACCACCATCACCGCAAAGCGCAATCACTTGTTTATCAGGATGTGCTAATGCTGCACCAATTGCCATTGGCATTGCATTTGCCATTGAACCGTGATTAAAAGAGCCCAGCATTTTTCTTTCTCCAGTTCCATCAATAAAACGAGCACCCCAAACACAGCACATTCCTGTATCTACAGTAAAAATCGCATCATGAGCAGCTAAACGATTGATCGTTTCGGCAACAAATTCGGGCTGAATTTTATTTTCCTCACCTTGATCTTTAACATAAACCTGTTGATTTTCCTTTACCTTTTCATAAAATTCAAGTTGCGATTTTAAAAATTTATCGTCTTTTTTCTCTTCCAATAAAGGCAATAATGCACGAATAGAATCTGCAACATCACCACATAAGCCCATTGTTAATTTCGCCCTTCTGCCCAAACGCTCCGGACTTTCATCGATCTGAATAATTTTATTTTTTACGGGCATAAAGTTCACATAAGGAAAATCCGTTCCCAAAAGCAGCACAACATCGGCTTCATGCATCGCATGGTATCCGGAAGGCTGTCCTAATAGTCCAGTCATACCTACAACAAATGGATTATTGTGCTGAATACCCATTTTCCCACGGAAAGAGAACCCGACAGGTGCTTTCAATCTTGAAGCCAGCTCTACTACTTCATCATGTGCATCTGCAGCACCAATTCCGCAGTAAATCATCACTTTTTTCTCTTCATTCAGCAAATCGGCTAAAGCTTGAAGTTCTTCATCCGCAGGGCGGATAACTGGTTTATTTCTGAATAATTGCATAGCAGTAACGCTTTCTATAGCATCCATCTCAGCTACATCACCAGGCAAACCAAACACCGAAACACCTTTTTTATGTATAGCATGCTGAATAGCCGTTTGAAACATTCTTGGCGCCTGTTCTGCTGTGGTAGCAACCTGATTGTAATAACTACAATCGTCGAAGAGTTTGATGGTATTGGTTTCCTGAAAGAACTCAGTTCCAAATTCTCCTGTTGGAATGGTAGAAGCAATGGCTATTACCGGAACATGAGAGCGATGAGCATCATAAAGGCCATTTATTAAATGAACATGTCCCGGCCCACAACTACCTGCACAACAAGCAATACCATCCAATTCGGCCTCAGCAGCAGCAGCAAATGCGCCAACTTCCTCATTCCGAACATGTATCCATTTTATTTTGCCATTTCTGCGAACCGCATCATTGAAATAATTCAAACTATCGCCGGTAACTGCATAAACTCTTTTAACACCAACTTCAACCAGCATTTCTACCAATTGTTCTGCCACATTTTTTGCCATGAAAGTATTTTTGATTAGTCAACACCACGATGATATTGATATCATATAAATACTTGAAGCAGAAATTTTGTTTTAAACTATTGAGGAAAGTACAGATTCTGACTTAGCTAAGACGCTAGCTAAAACATTTATCGTCTTACAGGTTTTCTTCACTAAAACTTCATAAATGAAATGCACCTTTGATATAACAAAATACGAAGCGATTTCTTTTTTGTTAAATTCTAAAAACTCATAATTAGTTTTTTAGTTTTCCGGTTACCCTTATCTGATACCTCATGTATTGCAAAATACATGAGGTTTTTTTATTTATTCAGCACTTTCTTTAAGCATTTGATAAAGGTCTGTTGCGCCACCATCGAACTTTGTTCCGTTAACATAAAATGATGGCGTACCATTTACACCGCTTCTTACGCCACTTTCAAAATCATTATCAACTTTTTCTTTTACTTCACTGGAAGTAAAATCTTGCTGAAATTTTTCAATATCCAAACCAATAGTTTCTGCCAGCTCTGCAAATAAGCTTTCATCTAAACGGTATTGATTTTCATATAATGCATCATGCATTTCCCAAAATTTATTTTGTAATGCTGCTGCTTCTGCAGCGGCGGCAGCAGAAAAAGCAAATTGATGAGCTTCTTGTAATGGAAAATTCCGAAAAATAAATTTAATCTGATCTCCAAAAGTATCTTCAATTTCTTTAACAATAGGATAGGCGTCGCCACAATACGGGCATTGGTAATCGCCAAATTCTACGATAGTGATTGCAGCATTATCAGCGCCTTGCGAATGATCTTTGCTGTTTACATCGGGTTTTAAGTTGCTCATATTATTTTTTATCCAGTTCTTCTAATGCATCCAAAATTCCATCGGCGCCTGGATTAACCGCAGTTGGCGATAAATAACTCCAGGCAATGTTCCCTTCTTTATCAATTACAAAAAGTGCTCGTTTACTTTCTCCTACTTCATCATCATAAACACCGTAAGCTTTTGATACGGCTCCTTTAGGTTCAAAATCTGCCAGCAATGGAAAATGTAATTTCCTATCCTTTTCAAAAGCCAAATGACACCAAACACTATCAACCGAAATACCAAAAATCTGCGCATCATGTTTGCCAAAATATTTAAGCATTTCGTTATAAAGCGCCATTTGATCACTGCAAACTGGACTCCAATCTGCCGGATAAAATGCCAGGATTACATTTTTACCGAGAAAATCTTTGAGTTTAATCTTTTGATCGGGAGTAGCATTCAGTTCAAAATCTGGTGCTTTCGTACCTTTTTCTAACATATTTATGAAGTTTAAATATTAATATTTTCTAGTGTAACAGCTTGAGATGCCAGTTGTTTGATGCACAAATTTATCGCCTATCCTAATTTTTGCCTTTTTATCAGGTAAGATTGAAGAATGGGATAAAAGCCTTGATTGATATCAGCATCGATCAAATCGATTTTATATTGCGCACATTTTAAAGCAATCTGTTGGCGATATTCGGAAACTGCATTGATATAATTTTCTCTAACCTGGTTGGTATGAACCTTAATGGTATCGCCAGTTTCCATATCAATAAACTGGTACGGACGATTTTCAAATTCAAAATTTACTTCTTTCGATTGATCAACCACATTGAAAACAACCACCTCATGTTTATTAAATTTTAAGTGTTGAAGTGCATCGAAAAACTGATCTGTTTTTTCATCACTGGTTTGCGTGTTAAACAAATCGCTAAAAATAATCACCAGTGAGCGTTTATGAATCAATTCTGCAACCTGATGCAGCGCTTCACTAATATTGGTTTGCGCATTGACTTTTGGATTCTGTAAAAGCGCTTCAAGCTGCGTAAACAAATACTTTTGATGTACATTGGTTGATTTGGCAGGCGAGTTGAGCAAAATTTCATCGGTAAATAAACTTAATCCAAATGCATCCCGTTGTTTTTTGAGCAAATACATAAGCGATGCAGTTGCCTGAATGGCAAAAGTAAGTTTGTTGTTTTTTGGCTCGGGAAAGTACATAGACGAAGAAACATCGATTACAAACTGGCAACGCAAATTAGTTTCTTCCTCAAAACGTTTGCTATAAAGTTTATCTGTTTTGGCGTAAAGTTTCCAATCGATATTTTTAACATTATCGCCACTATTGTACTGCCTGTGTTCGGCAAACTCTACCGAAAAACCATGGAATGGACTTTTATGTAAACCTGTAATAAAACCTTCAACCACCTGTTGTGCCAACAATTCGAGATTGCCGAAGCTGGTTTCATTTTCGTAATTCACAGTCTGCATAACGTAAAGCTAATAAAAGATTAATGAAATAAAAGCTGGTTAGTACATTCTCTTAAACTAAACCAATTGATGATTTGGAAAGCACAGACAGTGACCTTAAAGTAAAAGCAGTCCCGCCCCCGCTTCTGCCGACGAAAAGCGGCATCTCGCTACGGTCGGGTTTAGGTGGCAGCTACAGTGCATCTATTTTTGGTTTAAAACCCGATTGAAATGAAAAACGCCAGGAGCATATTTTAGATACAAAAGTGTTCTAATGGCTGGTGTTGCCACCTGCCAAAATTAATTGTAAACACCAGACACAGTTTTGTGGGGACACTAATACCCAAAACCAAAAAAAAATCCCAAATTCAACAAATGAATTTGGGATTTAATATACTATGTTCAGCTTTATTTCTTAGCTATCTTATATAAATTTCCATTATCGGTAACGGCATAAAAGGCACCATCTTTTTCTACTAAATCACGGAAACGTTCTCCCTTTCCGGTAAGTAATCTTTCTTCACCAACAACCTTATTATCTTTAATAACCAAACGAATGATATGCGAACCACTTAATCCGCCAACAAATAAATTACCTTTCCATTCAGGAATTACGTTGCTATTATAAAAAGCTATCGAACCTGGTGAAATTACAGGATTCCAATAATAAACTGGTTGTTCCATACCTTCTTTTTGCTGAATGCCATCGCCTACTGCTTTACCACTGTATTCAATACCATAAGTAATTACTGGCCAGCCATAATTTTTGCCAGGTTTAATTAAGTTAACTTCATCGCCACCTCTCGGTCCAAATTCAGCTTCCCATAGGTCGCCGGTTTGTGGGTTAATGGCCAAACCATCAGGATTACGTAGTCCGTAGGCATAAATTTCTGGTTTAGCATCTGCTTTGCCAGCAAAACGCCCATTTGACACTGCTTTTCCATCTTTAGTCAAGTGAAGAATTTTTCCTAAAGAAGAATTTAATTGTTGAGCCTGAATTCTGATTTCACGATCAGAACGTTCGCCAGTACTCACAAAAAGGTTTCCATTTTTATCAAAAACAATACGTGAACCATATTGCAACTTACCTGTATGCGCCGGGGTGGCACGATAAATAATGGTCTGGTTTTCGATTTTGGTTTCACTGGCTGATAATTTTCCCTTGGCAATTGCTAAAAGCACCCCTTTGGCTTGTGGTTCTGAATATGCCCAATAAACCATTCTGTTTTTTGCAAAGTCAGGATCTAAGGTAACATCCAGCAATCCACCCTGGCCAGATGCATCAACTTTTGGCAAACCCTCAATTTTTTTGGTAAGTTTTCCACTTGCATCCAATATAACCATGGTGCCTTGCTTTTGGGTAATTAAAAAACCTCCATTTGGAAGAACGGATATTGCCCAAGGGTTTTCCAATTTTCCATTGATGATTGAAATATCTAGAGGAGTAGAAGTTTTAACCCCTGCAATACGCGTTTGCCCTGCAAAAGCAGGCTTGTAATCGGCGGTAGGCTTTTCTGTTTCAACAGGATTTTGTCCGGATACACAAGCTACATTAGCACAGTTAAGCGTAAATCCAGCAATTAATATACCCAATGTTTTATTTGTGATGAGTTTCATAGGAATAGTGAGATTTTTCTAATAAAGGAACAAAAATATTTTCTCATAAAAAAACCCGAATCCAATAAATAGATCCGGGTTTTTGTAATATTATTATTGAGGTTTGAGCATCAGATATAACATAAACCCTTTGCCTTTAACCATCAACCTATACTTAAGCCAATTGCTTATTTAACTTATCTGCTAATACTGATTTAGGTACTGCACCAACTTGTTTATCAACAACTTGTCCATCTTTAAAATACAATAAAGCTGGAATGTTACGGATACCAAACTGCATAGAAATTTGAGGGTTGTTATCAACATTAACTTTTCCTACTACTGCTTTACCATCATATTCTTTAGCGATTTCTTCTACTACAGGACCAACCATGCGACAAGGGCCACACCATTCTGCCCAAAAATCTACTAATACGGGTTTATCTGATTTTAATACAAGCTCCTCAAAGTTTGCATCTGTGATTTCTAATGCCATAATTATTTTTTTTATGTTCAAATATATGTATTCAATTGTAATGCCAACTACAGTGTAATGTCAATTTGACACTATTGTGGTTTGTTTTATTCTGTCGTCATTGCGAGGTACGAAGCAATCCATTATGAGAGATTGCTTCGTACCTCGCAATGACGATAATGTTAATTTAATTTGTAGTTTACAACATTCAACCCAACCAATTGTTCTAAGAACTTGTTATTGGGATTAATTTTCAAATTCTTCGACGGCAAATCCAACATAATCTGCTTCTCGCTATCAAAAACAGCGAAGTTAAGTTGGCAGTTTTGCTGCTCTGAGTTTGCCTTATTGTCTGCTAATATCAATTCAATTTCCCGCATTAACTCTTCGTTCACTCTCTCAATTGGAACTTGGATGGTTAAACTTTTCGCCAGTTTATCTCTCAATTCAGACATTAAGTTGATTGCCGTGATTTTAAATTCCCAATCGCCGGCTTTACCAAAACGTTCTCCAACCCTACCCCTAATTTGCAAGAAATAACCTTCCGTTAAAAAGGATTTGAACTTTAAAAAATCTTCTCCAAATAATGCCATTTCGCAGGCATCATCATAATCTTCGAAAACAAATGTGCCGAAAGGTTTACCGGTTTTGGTGATTCTTTGCGACGCTGCAACCACTAAACCGCCCACGCATAATTCACGGTTCTGAAGCTTGGCAAATTCAGCCAGAACTTCTTCATTCGTATCACCCATCCTCACTTTATTGATGATGCTTAACTGCCTTACGCCATGCGTACAAAACTTATCAAGCTCTAATTTATAGTTATCCAACGGGTGGCCGGAAAGGAAAATTCCAATGGCGTCTTTTTCATATTTTAATCGATCCATCAAAGCCCATTCTGGAGAAACTGGCAAAGTAGGCTCAAGAATTAAATCAGCTTTTGAACCTCCAAATAATGAAGCCTGTGAGGTGCTTTCATTATTCTGAAAGTCGTTAGCAAATTTGATAATTTTCTCGATACCATTCATTTTATCATTTGGACCAATGTAGAAAAATTGCGCCCGGTGACCACCAAAGGCATCAAATGCGCCGCTGTAAACAAAACTTTCGTAAGCTTTTTTATTTACAATTCGGGTGTTTGATCGCTTGGCAAAATCATAAACAGAAGCATAAGGTCCATTTCCAAGTCGTTCCTCGATAATACTTTCTACCGCTTTTTCACCTACCCCTTTAACTGCCGACATACCAAAACGAACTTCACCACGAACATTAACCGAGAATTTCAAATCAGATTCATTTACATCCGGACCCAAAACGGTAACACCCATTTGGCGACATTCTTCCATAAAGAAAGCCACTTGTTTGATATCGCTCATGTTGTTGGAAAGTACCGCAGCCATATATTCAGCAGGATAATGTGCCTTTAAATAAGCAGTTTGATAGGCGATCCAGGCGTAACAGGTGGAGTGTGATTTGTTAAAAGCGTAAGATGCAAATGCTTCCCAATCTTTCCAGATTTTTTCTAAAGTTGCAGCATCATGACCTTTTTCAGCTGCTTGCTTTACAAATTTAGGTTTCATTTTATCCAGAACGTCTTTCTGCTTTTTACCCATTGCCTTACGCAAAACGTCGGCCTCACCTTTGGTAAAACCAGCCAATTTTTGCGATAAAAGCATTACCTGCTCCTGGTAGACGGTAATTCCGTAAGTTTCTTTTAAATATTCCTCGCAGGCATCTAAATCATATTTAATATCTTCCTCGCCATTTTTACGCTTAACAAAACTTGGAATATATTCCATTGGTCCTGGGCGGTATAAGGCATTCATGGCAATTAAATCGTCGAAAACTGTTGGTTTCAACTCTTTCATGTATTTCTGCATACCCGGACTTTCATATTGAAAAATACCGATGGTTTCGCCACGCTGGAAGAGTTCATACGTCATCACATCATCAATTGGAAAAGTATCCGGATCAAGATTAATGCCATGCCTTTTCTTCACCAATTTAACGGTATCTTTAATCAGAGTAAGGGTTTTCAAACCCAAAAAGTCCATTTTTAATAAACCGGCGCTTTCTACAACCGAGTTATCAAATTGGGTTACATATAAGTCAGAATCTTTGGCTGTAGCAACCGGAACGAAATTCGTAATATCACTTGGCGTGATAATTACACCACAGGCGTGAATACCTGTATTTCTTAACGAGCCCTCTAAAACCTGAGCCTGTTGAATGGTTTCGGCACTTAGATCTTTCAAAAGCCCCATTGCTTTCAGCTCTTGCACACGCTCATATTCATCCGGACGTAAAGCATCTTTCAATGCTTTTTCATCCAAATTGAATATTTTGGCCAGCTTCATGTTTGGAATCAGCTTTGCAATTTTATCAGCCTCGAACAATGGTAAATCTAAAACCCTCGCCGTATCACGGATGGAAGATTTCGCCGCCATGGTTCCGTATGTGATAATTTGAGCCACCTGACTGGAACCATATTTATTAATTACGTATTCCATTACGCGACCACGGCCCTCATCATCAAAATCGATATCAATATCGGGCATGGAAACACGATCGGGATTTAAGAAACGCTCAAAAAGGAGATCGTACTTAATAGGATCGATGTTGGTAATCCACAAACAGTAGGCCACCACCGAACCCGCCGCCGAACCACGACCAGGACCAACGGAAACATCCCTTCGACGAGCCTCTGCTATAAAATCCTGCACAATCAAAAAGTAACCCGGGTATCCGGTTTTCTCAATCGTTGCTAACTCAAAATCCAAACGTTCGATTACAGGTGGTGTTAATTCCCCGTAACGTTTTTTTGCACCTTCGTAAGTTAAATGCCTTAAAAATTTATTTTCACCACGTTTTCCGCCGTCTGTTTCATCTTCATCAACCAGAAATTGTTCTGGAATATCGAACTTTGGTAAAAGTACTTCGCGGGCAAGTTTGTAGGTTTCAATTTTATCTACAATCTCTTGTATGTTTAAAATCGCATCGGGCAAATCAGCAAAAAGTGCTTTCATTTCGTCACCCGATTTGAAGTAATACTCTTGATTAGGCAAGCCATAGCGATAACCTCTTCCACGGCCAATTGGCGTAGCCTGTTTCTCACCGTCTTTTACACACAGTAAAATATCATGCGCATTTGCATCTTTTTTATTGATGTAGTAAGTATTGTTTGTCGCAACCAGTTTTACATCATGTTTTTTTGCAAGAGAAATTAAAGAAGTATTTACACGATCTTCATCTTCTTGACTATGACGCATCACTTCTACATAAAAATCTGATCCGAACTTTTCTTTCCACCAAACCAAAGCTTCTTCAGCCTGGTTTTCGCCCATGTTGAGGAGTTTATTTGAGATTTCTCCTGAAAGGTTTCCAGATAATACAATAATATCATCTTTGTACTGCTCAATTACATTTCGATCTATACGAGGAACATAATAGAAACCTTTTGTATAAGCGATAGACGACATTTTAGCCAAATTATGGTAGCCGTTTTTATTCTTCGCCAAAAGCACCATTTGGTAACCATTATCTTTTACGGTTCTGTTCAAATGGTCATCACAAACAAAAAACTCTACTCCAATAATTGGTGTCATTACCACTTCGGTTGGCCTTTGCCCAGCTTCAATGGCTTCTGCATTTTTTACTTCGGCTGCTTTGTTATGATTTAAAACTGCATTTACAAAGTGGAAAGCGCCCATCATATTGGCATGATCGGTCATAGCAACGGCTGGCATTTTTTGTGCTGCTGCTGCTTTTATCAAAGCAGGAATGCTGATTGTACTTTGTAAGACTGAAAATTGAGTGTGATTATGTAAATGCACAAACGTTGCCGCAGCAAGTTCTTGTTTATTTTCAGCGAGTTCTTGTTTGGAAACGCCGCCACTTTCTGCTTTCTGCAGGCGTTTGCGAATTTCATCGGAAGCTGCCTTTAAATTGATGTGTTTTAAACCTACACCATCAATCAATGCCGGGTTAATTTCCCTAAAACGAGGAAAATATTCCGCATCAACAAGCAGTTCTTCTTTTTTAAATACTTCGCGTTTAACCAGTTCTAAGAAGCATCGGGTTGTGGCTTCCACATCGGCGGTAGCATTGTGTGCTTCGTTAAAAGGAACGCCAAATAAATAAGAGTGCAATTCGGTTAAAGTTGGGAGTTTAAACTTCCCACCCCTACCTCCTGGCAGTTGCAAAAGTTGAGCTGTAATTTCAGTACAGGTATCAAGCACTGGCATTTCGGCCATGCGATTGGATACACCAAACCGGTGAAACTCACAACCCATAATGTTTACATCAAAGCCAACATTCTGACCCACAATAAACTTTGCTTTATTTAAAACCTCATTGAATTTAGCCAGCATTTCATCAAATGAGATACCTTGTTCAGTAGCCAATTCTGTAGAGATTCCATGGATTCTTTCTGCATCATAAGGAATGTTGAATCCCTCTGGTTTAACTAAATAATCCTGATGTTCAACCATCCTCCCCATCTCATCATGCAATTGCCATGCAATTTGAATACAACGCGGCCAGTTATCCGTATCGGTAATTGGAGCATTATAATTACGAGGCAAACCCGTGGTTTCAGTATCAAAAATTAAGTACATATTGTATTTTAAAGAATTAGCCGTTGCAGAAGAATAACGGTTCTTCAAAAATAAGGAATTTGGATGTTGATGTTGTCAGGATTTTATCAACAAAAGATAAGGATTGAATGAATAAATTTTGAATTAAGGAGTTGCGATAAAAACCATCTTTTTGTCATTCTGAACACAGTAAAGAATCTATAAGCGATAGAATACAAAAATAATGGAAACTGGTGTAAATCGGTTAAGGATTATTCGTTGCTTCTTTTTCTTCATTGCTTCTTGCGATGAAAAACCGGAACTCGCAATGACGATCGCCCAATAAATTAAACTTTAGAATGATAGAAAAAACTCCTTAAAAATGCTCCTGGCTCACCAACTCACTCACATCATATCCTTTTTCTCTACATCTTTCAATAATATCCACCAATAAATCGGCTTCCATTTTTGGTTCTCTAGCCATGATAAATAAGTATTTCTCATCTGGATGCCCAACTACAACATAACTATAATCAGCATCGATCTCGATAATCCAGTAACCAACTTTAAATGGCCACAGAAACTGGGCTTTCATATCTCCATCAGGCTTTTCTTCATCAAAAAATAATTTTGAAGTGATAGTCTTTTCTTCAGGTTTCCCATCCTTATGGTAAGTTGTCAATACATCAAAATGGTCATCATCTTTAAGTGTGTAGGTTTCGGTGGTTTGTTTCCAATTTTTATCCATCAATGTTGGAATAGAATATAAGGAATACCATTTACCTTCAAATGCTTTATAATCGATGTTTTCAATTGGTCTGTTTTCCATGATGAGTATTTATAATTTAACGCTATAGAAAGAAATATTGTTTTAAATAATTAGTTTTTTGATATGCAGATAGATTCATCGCGTCAAACATAAAGTTCATAAAAGCGTTTCATAAGCTCGTATTTGTTTTTATCTTCGATAGATAATTAACAGCAAACCTTTAAAATTAAATATATGAAAGTAACGGTTGTAGGTGCAGGCGCAGTAGGCGCAACCTGTGCAGATAATATCGCCAGAAAAGAATTAGCGAACGAACTTATTTTGCTGGATATTAAAGAAGGTTTTGCCGAAGGTAAAGCCATTGATATGATGCAAACGGCTACACTTTTAGGATTCGATACAAAAATTACTGGTGTAACCAACGATTACAGCAAAACGGCTGGATCGGATGTAGTTGTAATTACTTCGGGTTTACCGCGTAAACCAGGAATGACCCGCGAGGAATTAATTGGCATTAACGCTGGCATTGTAAAAGGTGTTGCCGAAAATATTCTAAAATTCTCTCCAGAGGCAATCATTATCGTGATCAGTAACCCAATGGATACCATGACTTATTTGGCTTTAAAATCATTAGGTTTACCTAAAAACCGCATTATTGGTATGGGTGGAACATTGGATAGTAGCCGTTTTAAATTCTACTTATCGCAAGCTTTAGATTGCAACCCAAGCGATTTGCAGGGTTTTGTAATTGGCGGCCATGGCGATACAACCATGATTCCGTTGACGCGTTTAGCAACCTACCAAAGTTTACCAGTAAGCAATTTATTAGATAAAGCTACGCTTGATAAAGTTGCCGCAGATACCATGGTTGGTGGAGCAACACTAACAGGTTTAATTGGAACTTCTGCCTGGTACGCACCAGGAGCTGCCGGTGCTGCTTTGGTTGAAGCAATTCTTCGTGATGAGAAAAAACTGTTTACTTGCTGTGTATCTTTAGAGGGTGAATATGGTCAGGATGATATTTGCTTAGGCGTTCCGGTAATTATTGGCCGCAATGGTTGGGAAAAAATTATCGATTTTAAATTAACCGAAGAAGAGCAGGCTGCTTTTAATAAAAGTGCTGATGCAGTAAGAAGCATGAACAGTGTTTTAGCAGAAATGAAATTGGTGTAATACAAACAACTACTACTAAAACTTAGGTCATGTAATACTTCTAACATGATCAAATAGATAGTAAAAAATATTAAATGAAATCCATTACTATCCCATTAAAACTGATAAACTTACAAGATGACGGCTTCCACCTATTGGTGGAAGTTGTTGTTTTTAAGGAAAAACATTTTGCCGTATTAGATACTGGTGCTTCGCGAAGTGTATTCGATAAATCGTTAATTGAACTACATCTTGCTGAAACACTCCAAGTATCAGAAGATATTAACGCTGCTACCCTATTTACCACTACTACAACTATTCAAGCTACCATTCCTGAAGTTAAAATTGGATCGCTGAAAATTAAAAACTACGAAACGGTTGCCTTTGATTTACAATCAGTTACTGACACTTATCAGCAATTCGGCCATCCACCAATTATTGGTATTATTGGTGGCGATATTTTAATGCAGTATAAAGCCGTTATTAATTATGAGAAATCTGCGTTAAGGCTTTACAAATAATTATGGCAAAAAAAGATATTATTGATCGGAACGATATTATATTATTGGTAGACTCATTTTACCAAAAAGTTCAGCAAAATAATATCATTGGCCATATATTTAATCAAGTTGTCCAAGTAGACTGGCTACATCATCTTCCAAAAATGTACGATTTTTGGGAAAGCATTTTATTTGGCAAAGCCACCTATAAAGGAAATCCAATGCTTACTCATTTCGATATCAATAAAAAAGCTGCTTTAAAAACTGAAGAATTTGATGCCTGGAAAAGATTATTTTTTGATACCGTTGATGAATTATTTGCAGGAGAAAACGCAGAAATAATCAAGCAGAAAGCACAATCTATAGCCGATTTAATGCACTTCAAAATAAATACGCATAACTCAAAAATCAATATCGTTTAACATTTTTTTCTTTTAATGGTGTCTTATGAAATTTAGGTAACCAAAAAATTATAGATGGATATCGCTCCTGATTGAACAGCATACAAAGCAACATGTACTATAGCCGAGAAAAGAATATCATTAGCAAGTGGATGTGTTTGGTATTGGATGGAATGGATAAGATGATTGGTAAAGATTTTGAAAGCGGATTAGCTAGCCTAAAGGAGAAGGAAAATTAATGTTGTTTTTTCTCCTCAAAGCCTCTTAATTGTTACATTTTAAGAGGCTTTGTTTTTTGGTTAATTTTTGACAAACAAACATTTATACCGTTATTGCGTTAAAAATCAATAATCCATAAAATTTACATCCAGTAAATTTTGGAGTTTCCTATTTATTAGACTATTTGCCAAGCATGAATATATTGTTAGTAGAAGATGAGCCAAATGTGGTTTCAGTAATTTCAAGAGGTTTAAGTGATGAAGGTTTTACAGTAAGTGTTGCACCCGATGGTTTAATCGGCAAGCAATTGGCAGCAGAAAATCAGTTCGACTTAATAATTCTCGATATTATGCTTCCCGGTATAAATGGATTGGAGCTTTGCAAAATCATAAAGGCTGAAACGCCAAATGTGCCCATCATTATGCTTACTGCTTTGGGCACTACCGAAAATGTGGTTAATGGATTGGATAATGGTGCTGATGATTACCTGATTAAACCCTTCAAATTTGCCGAACTTTTCGCCAGAATTAGAATGTTACTTCGCAGGTATAATGGCGCTGCCAATTTAGACCAGGTAATTAACATTGCTGATTTACAGATAAACCTAAGTGCCAAAACAGTAAAGCGAAACAATAAGGAAATTATATTAACAGCCACAGAGTACCGCTTGCTGGAGTTTATGGCAAAAAACAAATCAAAAATTCTATCTCGTATTGATATATTAGAAAGTGTATGGGATATCGATTTTAATTTAGGCACTAATGTGGTAGATGTATATGTAAACTACCTTCGCAAAAAAATAGATAAAAATGCCGATCAAAAACTCATTCATACTGCCGTAGGTTTGGGCTATGTTTTAAAAGGCTAAACAATGAATATCGCCAAAAAAATCACTTTATTATTTGCCATACTTTCGGCAGTGATCATCCTATTATTAAGCGGTTTTGTGTGGTATTTTTCAAACGAATTTGCATTCGAAGATTTTTATAAACGATTGGAAGCTCGGGTTAACATAGCTGCTCAAATAAAATTGTATGAAGATGATAACAATAAGGTTTATGCAAAAATGCGAAACCAATATTTAGAGCGTTTAGCATCAGAACGAGAATTTATTATCGAAGCTGGCAAAACAGAAAATAAATTAGACCGAGAATTGCCCTCAAGCTTTTACAACAGGATAAATTCTGGTTTCATGGCAAGATACCGTGTCGAAAATCATTTTTACGCCGGTAAGTTATTTAAGAGTGGCAATAAAAAGTATATCGTTATTATCTCTGCCAATGATCCTTTTGGCTTTAGAGAATTAAAAGATCTTCAGCGAACGCTGATTATTGGATTTTTTCTGTCTATCATATTATCATTTATTGTAGGCTGGAAATTCTCCAATTATATGCTGATGCCCTTGCGAAACATTATCTCTAGCGTAAAAAGGATAAAAGCCGAAAACTTACACATGCGTTTGGAAGTTAAAAAAGGCACTGATGAAATAGCGCAATTGGCACAAACCTTTAATAACATGCTCAATCGGCTGGAAACTGCTTTTGAGACACAGAATAATTTCATTAGCAATGCATCTCACGAGCTCAGAACCCCACTTACAGTAATTAGCGGAGAAGTAGAATTGGCCATGCGGGCGAATACCGATCCGCAAAAACAACATTTTGCCCTTGGAAAAATTAAAGATGAGGCGGAAAGATTGGAAAATATTATCACCAGTTTGCTGGGCTTGGCACAATCCGGTTTCAATGGAAAAAATCAACCGTGGGAACTTGTAAGAATGGATGAACTGCTTTGGGAAATTAAAGCTTCGGTACATCAGGTTCATCCGGAAAGCAAAATAGAGATAGATTTTTCCAAACTTCCTGATGATGATGAATTATTGAATTTAAAAATAAATAAAAACCTAATTAAACTTGCTCTTACGAATATTGTAAGCAACGCATGCAAATATTCGAATGATAAGCTGGTTAATATCGCAATAGAAACAAGTGCAAATTCTTTATCAATTGCAGTAACAGATCAAGGCATTGGAATTCCACAAACGGACATTCAACATATTTTTGAACCGTTTTACAGAGCTTCAAACACAAATGCTTTTAAAGGTTATGGCATTGGTTTACCCTTATCGCTTAACATCATCAGATTACACCGGGGAAGCATTGCCATCAAATCGCAGGAAGGAAAAGGAACTGAGATAAAAGTTCTGTTGCCATTAACAAGTATTTACTAATATATGAATCTGATTTTCTTCTGATTCTATTAAATATTATTAATTTTGGCAATCTAAAGTCTAAATTCTCCCATTCTACAACGTCAATCTCTAAGTTTCTGAAATTCTAATCCCGTTCTAATCTCATTCTTATGTCGCTGTAATCTTTTCGGGCTAAACTTGTATAAATATTTATTCATTTAACAAGAAAAAGCCATGAAAACAGTATTAGTACCTACAGATTTCAATATAGAAAGTACAAAAATCATTGATGGTTTAACGCAGACTCAACCTAACGAAACTTTTAATATCATTTTTGTACACGCATTCAAGTTATCAGATTCTATCACTGATATGTTAATGCTAAGTCGCAGAAGTAAAGATTATGAAAATATAAGCGATGAGTTTTATGAAACATTGAATAATTACAAAGCAAAGTACGCGAAGCAAGTAAGCACCATCGGTATAGAATATTTTTACGGCAGCACTGTAGCCGCATTTAAAAATTTTATAGAAGCTTTCGATGTAGATTTTATTGCTTACCCGAAAGATTATAGCTTTAAGCAAATCAATAAATTCAGTATCGATCCGAAGATTTTAACAGCTCGCTGCGGTTGCGAAGTTTTGGAACTAAACATCATGACACTTCACAACCAAGAAAACTTGATTGAAACTAAAATGCAAGAGAACGAATTAAAAGCGGCAAACGCTTAATAACTAACGAAATAAATTTAATATCATGCTGTTACGAAATAATATTCCGCTCACCTATATATTCGGGAAGATAAAAAAAGAAGTACTTTTTGTAATTGCATATTCCATCGGAATTGTAATTCTTTACCAAAACTTTCACGTTACCCGAATTTCAATTCCGATTACTGTGCCGGCTCTTTTAGGTACAATTATTTCTTTATTGTTGGCCTTCCGATCAAATCAGGCATACGATAGATGGTGGGAAGCCAGAATTTTGTGGGGAGCAATCGTTAACGATTCCAGATCAATCTCTCGCCAAATACTATCTTTTGTAGATAATCCTTACGGTTCTGATGAAATTGAAGCCTTTAAAGAAAAATTCATTAAAAGACAAATTGCCTGGGCTTATGCTTTAAGTCAGGCGTTACGCGGATTTAATCCACGAAAAGGATTGGAACAATATTTATCTGCCGATGAAATGGCTTTTATTAAAAAACGTAAAAATGTAACCACCACAATATTGGAATTACATGCTATGGATTTAAAGAAAGCTTTAAATGAAGGTTGGATAAATAAGTATCAGCAAATTGAAATAGACAAGACACTAACTGCATTGTGTAACCACATGGGTGGCTGTGAACGTATTAAAAACACGGTTTTTCCGGTAACTTACAGCAAATACATCAACATGTCGATACACTTATTTATCGTATTGTTACCTTTTGGATTAATCGAATACTTCGGTTATATGGAGGTTCCATTGGTTGTTGCAATTGCGGCTTTCCTTCTTTTGGTAGAGAAAATGGCTGTTCATCTTCAAGATCCATTTGAGAATAAACCAACCGATACGCCGACAACTACCATTTGCAGAACAATTGAGCGTGATCTGTACCAAATGATTGATGACAATAAAATACTAGAAGATAAGCCACAAACAGAATTGGCCCAAGTAGGTTCATACTACATCTTATAAAAATCTTAATTCTTAGTTCTGTTCCAAGTTCGGAATGGGTTAGTTAAAAACGATAGGTCTTCTCCCTGGATGGGGAGAAGCTTATTTATTTTAAAGCCAATCCATTAAGATTTATACCCAAAAATTTCTTTACGATCTGTAGTGCTAAATCTATTTAAACCTAATGGCTTTTAAAGGCGATACTTTGCTGATTAATAAAGATGGAATAATGAGCACAATTAAGCAAACAACTACAGTAAGCACATTCAAACCCAATACATCGAGAAAGTGAAATTCGATTGGTGCATAAGCCAGGAAATAAGAAGATTGATTTAGCTTGAAAATATGTGTTGCTTGCTGGAAGAAACCCAATCCTAAGCCCAGGATATTTCCAAGGAGCAACCCAATGCCGATAAGATAAGCTGCATTATAAAGGAATATTTTCATAATACTCCAATTACTTGCCCCGAATGATTTGAGCATTCCAATCATATTGGTACGCTCCAAAATCATTATTAATAATGCTGTAACCATATTAATTACACCTACAATAAGCATTAAAATTAGCAAAACCCGAGTATTTACATCAAGTAATCCTAACCAGGTAAATATATTTGGAAAGTTTTCGATGATGGAGAATGAGCGTAGATTTTGAGGTAGGCTTTCGAAAATATTTGCCGAAACTTTGCCAATATTTTTGAAGTTTTTTATTCGGATTTCAACTCCGCCAATTTGATTGGGTTTCCAGTTATTTAAACGTTTGATAATGTTCAAATTTCCAAGCACGAAACTCTTGTCAATATCCTCTACCCCAATATCATAAATCCCAACAATTTTAAATTTCCTGGGCCGCAATTGGTTTTGAACAAAGTACATGATAAAATCATCACCAGTTTTGAGTTTTAATCTATTGGCGGTATAATTTGAAATCAATAGTTCTTGCATTGCTGCTGTGCTGTCGGCAAAATCGATAATGGTTCCACTAATAATGTGCTGCTTGATATAATCCCAATTATAATTTTTATCAACCCCCTTGAAATTTATTCCTTCAATTTCATCATTAGCTGATAAAATTGCTGGTTTGGTAGCAAATGGATAAAAATATTCTATATCTGGATTTTCCTTCAGCTTTTTTTGGGTTTCACTATCCAATATAAAAGGCGAGTGTTCGAAAGAATTATTTAAATCATACCGGGTAATTTGTACATCGCCTAAATAGCCTCGTACTTTATCCTGAATTTCGGTTTTAAAGCCTTTGATAATAGCAATGGAAAGGATCATCACCGCTAAACTTAGCATTACGCCTGCTATGGCAATACGAACGATGAGCTTTGAAAAAGGTCGATCAGATTTAATGGCGATACGCCCAGCTATGAAATAGGAGAAATTCAACTTGATTAATTTGTAACAGCAAAAATGCTTAAATCCTTTTTAAAAATGGTATATATTTGGAATATAATGGTCGGCTTAACAGAATAATATCCAAATTACAATAATCAAATAAAATGCTAAATTGTTTTATCGACTCATTTATAGAACCAAATATTAAAATTTATCCCAAAATGAAAAAATACATCAGCTTCGCACTTACTTCTTTAATTGCATTTTCAGCATGTGGGCAAGGACCGAAAACTTTAGAGCAAGAGGTTGGAAAAGGCGTTCCAAATTCTAAAAAATCAATACGAAAGGAAAGTGTAAATATTCAAACCAGCATTAAAACTGGCGCCGAACAAACTGAAAAGTATTTACCGCTTTTAAAAGGGAAACGTGTAGGTATGGTGGTCAATCCAACATCAATCATCGGTAAAGAAACTGTTGTAGATAGTTTGTTAAAATTAGGTGTTAAAATTCAGAAAATATTTGGGCCTGAACATGGTTTTAGAGGCGATGCCAGTGCAGGAATTCATGTTGATGACGCAGTTGATACCAAAACTGGCATAAAGGCGATTTCTCTATATGGTAAACATAGTACGCCCACTAAAGATGATCTATCGGATATTGATATTGTGATTTTCGATATCCAGGATGTGGGTGTTCGATTTTATACCTATATGAATACCCTGCAGCGGGTAATGGAGGCTTGTGCTGTTTATGATAAGGAAGTCATGATTTTGGATCGCCCAAACCCAAATGGTTATTTTATCGATGGTCCGATTCTCGATCCTAAATACAAATCTGGTATTGGTATACAGCCCATCCCTATTGTACATGGCTTAACCTTAGGCGAATATGCACAGATGCTTAATGGCGAAGGCTGGTTAAAAGATAAAGTTAAATGTAAGATCACAGTGATAAAAAACGCAAACTACAGCCATGATATGGAGTATGTTTTGCCGGTTAAACCATCACCGAATTTAAATACAGCGCAATCAATTTTATTATATCCAAGTACTTGCCTGTTCGAAGGTATTTATCTAAATCACGGTCGCGGTACTCAATTTCCGTTCACTATCATTGGCGCACCGTATTTAAAAGGAATTTACAAATTTTCTTATACACCTACCGGGATTAAAGGAATGGCAGAAACGCCAATTTTTAAGGATCAGGTTTGTTATGGTATTGATTTAAGAAATTATGATACTAATATTTTAAGAAAAGAAAAAAAGATCAACTTAAGCTGGGTAATTGATTTGTACAAAGCATCACCAAAAAAAGAGGATTTCTTCAATTCGAGCCTAAGTAACCAAACTATGCCCATCGAAAGGTTAATCGGCGTTGGTGATTTTAGACAGCAAATTATCGATGGAAAAAGTGAAAAAGAAATTAGAGCAAGTTGGGAACCCGGATTGAGTAATTACAAAAAAATGCGTTTGAAGTATTTGCTGTATAAATAATGATTGATTGAGGGAGGGAATGAGAGAATTAGTGAATGAGAGAATGAGAGAATGAATGATTGAATTATTGTATGGCAATGCAAACAATTGATCTTTAAACTTTGTTTTCAATGCAGAATGGCATTTAATCATTCACTCATTCAAAATTCAATAATCATTATTATGAGCGGACCTAAAGAAAAAAACGATAATCCTGGAAGTAATTATCAGGAAGAAGTACCTAAAGGAAGAGAACCAAAAGATCATAAAACGGTTAGAAAGCCAAACGACAGCTTACCAAATAAACCATCTAAAACGGAGAATCCTGCTAAACAACGCGAGAATGAAGAACAGCCCGTTCATTCTATAAAAAAAGCGCCTAAAGAATAAAAATTATTAAGTTTCATCACAATTTAAACAGTGTGATGAAACTAATTTATTTACTTCCAGTTGCTTTTAAAAACGATAATAATACTTTCTCATCATGTTCCAAGCCAGTTTTTCCAATGGCTTTATGGTTATTCATTTTCTTTAAATATTTTTCCAGCTCATTATTTTCGTAAGCTGTTATCAAAATTGGATAAACATAAGAACTCTTGCAAACAGCACGTGTATTTCCTAATTTGGTTGCTACACAATCCAAAACACTTACAACCGTTTTCTTTGTATTCAACTCCCAATTTTTATCAGCTGCACATTTCGAAAACTGACGTAAAGCTTCTAAAGTTCCACCCCAGGTTCTAAAATCTTTAGCGGTAAAATCATTCCCTGTAATTTCTTTAATGTAGTTATTGATTTTTCCAGAATCGATGCCTTTGTGCTCCTTGCCGTTGGTATAATATTGAAATAAATCCTGCCCAGGAATATCACGACACTTTTTAACGAGCTTGGCAAGCGATCGATCATTGAGTTCAACATTTTGTTTTACTCCCTTTTTGCCAATAAATTTCATGCTAATTTTACTTCCGTTGATTTTAACATGTTTATCTTTCAAGGTTGTTAATCCAAATGATCCATAAAGCTGTGCGTAACTTTCATTACCCACACGGATTAAAGTTTTCTGAAGCACATCTACAGAAATTGCTAGCACTTTGCGCTCATCAAATTCTTTCCTTTTTAAATCTTTTGATAGTTTTTTTCTGGCATCGGGCAGTGCTTTGCCAAATTCAAATAAACGGTAATACTTATCGTCTGATCGGCGACTTGTCCATTTAGCGTGATACCTATATTGTTTTCTACCTGCGGCATCGGTACCAGTTACCTGCAAATAAGCATTTGGTTTATTTGCTATCCACACATTCTGCCAGGCAGGCGGAATCACCAATGCTTTTATTCGATCGAGATGCTTTTCTTCAGTAATTTTTAGACCTTTTTTATCTTCGTAATAAAATTTACCAGGTTTACCCTTTCTGTAAATTCCAGACATGGAATCGGTTACATAAACCAACCCGCTTGCTTTAACTACATCTTCGCCTTGTACCATTTTAACCTATAAGGATGATTTATTTTTAGTTATTTTGCAAAAACTTAATGTGCACATTCACGTTAAGATAGAAACACAACACTTTCTTATGAAAATAGTTTTTATGGGCACGCCCGATTTTGCAGTTGCTTCTTTAGACGCTTTGGTGCAAGCCAATTTCGATATTGTAGCTGTAGTTACTGCTCCGGATAAACCTGCTGGTCGCGGACAAAAAATTAACGAAAGCGCAGTTAAAAAGTATGCAGTAGAGAAAGGAATTCCTGTTTTACAGCCTGAAAGATTAAAAAATCCAGAATTTTTGGAAGTGCTTAAATCTTACCAAGCCGATTTACAAGTTGTTGTAGCTTTTAGAATGTTGCCAGAAGTGGTTTGGAATATGCCAGCAAAGGGCACGATTAATCTTCATGGGTCTTTATTGCCACAATATCGTGGAGCAGCTCCAATTAATCATGCCATTATCAATGGTGAAAAAGAAAGTGGCGTAACTACATTTTTTCTCACTCATGAAATTGATACTGGCGATATTATTCAAAGTGCCTCTACCGCTATTTCAGACCATGAAACCGCAGGAGAACTACATGATAAACTGATGCATATCGGAGCGAATTTATTAGTAAAAACTGTCGCTGCAATCGAAAAGGGAGATTACACAGAGCAGCCACAACCACAAAGTGATGTTTTAAAACATGCACCTAAAATTTTTAAAGACGATTGCAAAATCAATTGGAACAACTCATCACTTCAGGTATATAATTTGATCCGTGGATTGAGTCCGTACCCAACAGCATTTACATTTTTGAATGATAAAACCCTTAAAATTTTTAAAGCTGAATTAGAAGACAAAGAACCAGGAATAGTTGCTGGTGGTTTCCTTACCGACGGCAAAACCTATTTAAAATTTGCTACCAAAGATGGTTTTATCAAATTGTTAGATATTCAGTATGAAGGGAAAAAACGTATGCTTATTGAAGACTTTCTTCGTGGAACGAGGTTGTAATGCAATTTTATTGAATAATTGCGCTAACAGATTAATTGGAATTCAGTAGAAATTCTAGCACGGCCTGATTAAAAAGTTCAGGATTTTCCTCAACTACAAAGTGTGTTTGAGCTTTAAGAATATTCAGTTTTGCATGAGGTATACTTTCAGCAATAAGGCGTGTATGCTTTTCTAAAATTACATCTTTTTCTCCAGCTATAATCATTGTTTTGGCTGTAATGCTTTTTAAACTTTCAGGATTGATATTTGGCTCCTTTAGGAGCATTTCCATTAAACGAATAGTAACTAAATCTTCTTTTTTGTTTTCAAGCTTAATCTTATTGAGATCCCTCTTTGTTATTGTCAATATTTTTTTACTTAATGCATCTTCTGATGGATTAAGATTTGCGCCCATCGTTATCAGTTTTTTAATATAAGAAGGATACTGGCTAGCCAGAATCAATCCCGTATTTCCACCATCACTCCAGCCTAACAGATTCACATTTTTAAGATTTAAACTATCCAGCAATACTTTCAAATCATCTGCAAATTGGTTATATGAAAAGCTTGTACTATTTACGTCCTTGCTCTTGCCCTGTCCACGAGTATCGATAGCAATAACTTTATAATGTTTTGAAAATGCTGGTATTTGCGCAGAAAAACTATTAATCGATCCTCCATTACCATGTAAAAGCACAAGTGGTTCTCCATCTCCATAAATCTCATAATACATCTTAATACCATTAACACGAATATAATTTCCAGCCTTTCTATTCAAGCCGTAAACAATTCGGTTATCTGGCAGGGCATTAATCGATTGTATTTTTAATACACGACTACGATCAGGGTTTGGCTCTTGAATAATCGTAGCCACAACATTTTCCTTTTTCAACAAAGATTTTGTATTTGCTAATCCTTTCAATGGCGATTTTATCGTAGAATTTTCGAAATTTCCGTTAAATAATGGTAACGCACTCCATGTGCCATCAGCAGTTTTTATTTGAAAACGAATATTATCAAGGTAAAAATCTCCATTGCCATAAGTAAGAAAATAGAGCCACAGTTTAATAGCACCATCCTCTATTATTCCTTCGAATGTGCATGTTTTCCAACTCTGGTTATTTGCTATCTGATCAGATTTTTTTCGGCTTTGTTCTAAAAAACTCATTCCATCCCCTACTTGAAGTACCATGAAAGCAGCAAGCCCTAAACCATCAATAGCTTTGGTTTGCACATCCGCACTTAGTTTAAATGCTTGGCCTCTGTATTTTTTTAAATCTATTTCTTTTACCAAAGCAATATCATTGGTACTATTTTTTAGCTGTGCTTTTGAATAAGTGCAAATGACAATAAGTAAAATGGATAATATACTTTTCATAATAATAGCTTTGCCAGACCGAGAAAATCCGATCTTTAATTGGGCAAAAATATTACTAGCAATGAATGAAAAATTGTAAAAATGTAACCTATGTGATGAAAAGCCAGTTACCAGCACCTGCTTTTAATTCAATCTGATTAAAAAACTGTTTTGGTGTTAAGCCTGTTAAAGTTTTAAAATCTTTAATCATGTGCGATTGATCATAAAAAAGTGATTCATAACTTAATGACGTTAAGTTTTCATTCTTTTTTAATAACGTAATTCTCTTACGTAATGCCAATCTAAACCGGTGAATCTTTCTAAAATCATTTGGACTTTTACCCAAATATCGATTAAAAAGCTTATTAATATTTTGTCGGCTGGTATGATATTTCAAAGCCAAATCACCAATTGAAATTTCATTTTCAATTATCGAGACATCATTAATTAAATTAGCGAGTAACGGATTATTGAAATTATTTAACTTAGAAAGCCAGTAATTTTCAATTGCAATAATCCTTTTGTCCGCATCGATTTCATCCAAAATTATTATCATTTCATTCTGAAAATCATCAAATGGAGCAAATGCATTAAGTTGATTTTTAGAATACGATGAAAAGTTATTGATGAAAGAGTTTATCCCAATAGGATTAAAGCAAAAACTTATTTCATCTACTTTACCATAGTAATTAACCCGGATTGGCATTTTGTAATTGGTGATTAATATCGAATTGAAGTGAATAGAGTCATCTTCTGATATTTCTGCACAACCATTATTAAGGGTAACCTTTATATTTTTGTAGGCTGATACGTTGATAAAATTATTCGGAAATGTTAAATATTCGATATTTTCACATCTATTTTTTGCCAGGAAGTAATAACCTTCTAAAAAAGGTTTAAGCAATTCATTTTTGGTTTTATAAAACTTAACCTGCAATGTTTGAATTTTTATAAAGCATTCAGTTTATCAATCAAGAACTTCGAAACCTCATTAAAATACCGTTTCCTGCCGTAACCCATTACCCATTGAATACCTTGCGTGGCATTGGTAATGAAAACTTCTTCAGCTTCTTTTAAAATTTCAGGATTGATTTGAGCTTCAATCAAAGTAAGGTCATTCATTTTGCAAAGCTGCATGATGGCACTGCGCATAACACCACCTATACAACCTTCAGTTAAAGCTGGCGTGTAGATTTGATTATTATAAACCACAAAAACGTTGGCACTGATGCTTTCACACAAAAAGCCATTCTGATTCAAGATCATTGCTTCATCCAAACGGTTTTGACTTTTAAAAATACCAGCCATTACGTAAGGCAAAGCATTTGAAGTTTTATAATTGGATAACTTATTTATCGGCTTTGTAATTTCATCATATACATCAATAATTAAACCTTTACTATTCAGTTCGTATTGATTACTTATGAGCGGAATCCCCTCTAAAACATAACCAGCTTTGTTAATTTCTGGTGTATAAACTCCTGATCCCTCTCGATAAACAGATAATCGGAAACGAACATTTCCAGTCCATCTGTTCTTTTTTACAAGATCAGCAGTTTTTTGGCGAAGAAAATAATCATCCATTAAAGCATGACCATCCATTTTCAGCGCTTTCATTCCCCCCACCAATCGGTCAGCATGAAAATCGGCAAACTGCAATTTGTTTTCAATCATTCGCATGCTCTCAAACAAGCCATCGCCAAACTTAAAACTTCTGTTCGAAGCGGTTAATATCGGTGCATCAACTGTGTGAAATTCATCATTAAATAAAAGGTATTGTTGAGGCATATTTTAAGATACAGCAATATAATTTTCCCACTTGTTCAATGCAGCTTTAAAATCAGCCGGAAGTGGCGCCTCAAAATGCATATATTCTTTCGTTGTTGGATGAATAAAACCTAAGCTTTGTGCATGTAATGCTTGCCTAGGCAACAATTCAAAGCAATTTTCTACAAACTGCTTGTACTTATTAAACGTAGTTCCTTTCAAAATCTTATCGCCGCCATACATGGCATCACTAAAGAGTGGATGACCGATATGTTGCATATGTGCCCGGATTTGGTGGGTGCGACCAGTTTCTAATTCACAGCTAATTAAAGTAACGTAACCTAAACGTTTTAAAACTTTGTAATGTGTAACCGACCATTTTCCTTTCTCCTCATCATCATAAATATCCATCACTCGGCGGTCTTTAACACTTCGTCCGATGTAACCTGTAACGGTACCATCATTCTCAATATCACCCCAAACCAAAGCAATATATTTTCTGGTAATGCTATGATCAAAAAACTGACGGGCTAAGTGGGTAATTGATTTTTCATTTTTGCTAATTAATAAAAGACCCGAAGTATCTTTATCAATACGATGAACTAAACCTGGTCTACCATCATTTCCCGGTAATTGGGGCAGTTGTTCAAAGTGAAAAGCCAAAGCATTAACTAATGTGCCTGTGTAATTGTTAAAACCGGGATGTACCACCATACCCGCTACTTTGTTAACAACCAACAAATCGCTATCCTCGTAAATAATATCCAATGGAATATCTTCCGGATAAACTTCTGTATCGCGTGGCGGATGAGGTAAAACAATGGAAATTTCATCAAAAGGCTTAACCTTATAACTGGCTTTTATCTGCTTTTGATTCACCAAAACATTCCCAGCATCAATAGCATTTTGGATACGGTTACGAGAAGCATTCTCTACACGAACCATTAAAAACTTATCAATGCGTAATAAGGATTGTCCCTTATCTACCAAAATTTTTAAATGTTCATATAACTCTTGCTCTTCCGATTCTTGTAACTCAACCACATTTTCCATAGTGCAAAAATAAACTTTTAACCTTAGGATTTTTTGAATGATCTAAGTTTTATAAAAATGTACTCCTCTTCAAATCTTCATATCCGTCTAACGAAAATATTACCCACTGTTTTTAGATTATTTAATCCATTTAACACCAATATCATAGCTTAGTACCGCTTATTACATATTAAATTATTGTTACTTAATTATTATAAAAAAGTGTTAAAATAATATTGGCTTGTTTTTTGTTGTTATATTGTTCTAATCGTTTACCAACATGAAAAACTTTACTCAAAACGTTAAGATTGTGCTTAATTTCTTTCCTTATTTAATGAGAAAGATTTATTTTAAGTAGTGCATTCTAAATAAAAGGTTAAAAAACACCTGCAATTTGCAGGTGTTTTTTATTTTTACACGTGTTTCAAGAAATATACAGTCCTGTTCAAAAATTAGAAATTGATCCTTTTAACAATCTTTTTGTTAAGCGTGATGATTTGATTGATCCTTATGTTTCAGGAAATAAGTGGCGAAAGTTAAAATACATTTTAAAAAAAGCATCCTTAGAGAATAAAAATCATCTTGTCACCTTTGGCGGTGCATATTCGAATCATCTTGTGGCAACTGCTGCGGCATCTGCAAGATTTGGATTAAATTCAACAGCTTTTGTTCGCGGAGAGGAAGTTAGAAATGAAATGCTTTTGCTCTGTTCTCTCTTTGGAATGAAGCTTATCTTTGTCGATCGCGAAAGCTACAAGAATAAGCCGCTATTATTTAAAGAACATTTTGGCGATGACACAAATACCTACTTTATTGATGAAGGTGGGGCTTCCAAAGAAGCGGTGACAGGTTGCGCCGAAATTATTAGCGAATTGAACGAAACATACGATCACATTTTTGTAGCCGCGGGTACAGGAACCACTGCAGCAGGGTTGTTATCAGCAATACAAACTAGAAATCTGCCTAGCAAACTCCATGTAATTCCTGTTTTAAAAGGTGGTGATTTTATTAAAGATGAAATGGCTAAATATGTGAAGCTCTCTGATCATCTAATATTACATACCGATTATCACTTCGGTGGTTATGCCAAAACAAATTCTGAACTGATCCACTTTATAAAGTCATTTACAGCGAAAACAGGTTTGTTAACAGATCCCGTTTATACCGCAAAAATGTTTTATGCGATTAATGATCTACAACAGAAAAAGAGCATCAATTCAACAGATAAAATCTTGGCTATTCACACTGGTGGATTATTAGGGATTTTGGGAATGAGAGATAAATTTTAACTTCAATTCACTCAATGATTTAATATTTCCATTAGTTTTTAAGCCGAATCAAGCAAAAAAGTTTTCCACATTTTGATAGTCCAAAATCAGTTTTTGTCTATAATCATACTTTAAACTGTTTAAACCTATTTTTTGCATAAAGAGTACAAAAAGTGCTTAAATTTTGATATTTGGCACATTTAACTAAATTTGAATTATACCAAATCCAAGTTTATGTACCAATTAACAGTACCTGCCGATCGAGTTAATGAATCTCTTAGCAAGCACATTTTAGCCGATGGATTCGACCTAACCTATGACATGGAAAAAAGTCATGGGGCTTATATTTACGATTCGAAATACAATAGAACGCTACTTGATTTTTTTACCTGTTTTGCGTCAGTTCCTTTAGGATACAACCACCCTAAAATGGTTAACGACGAAGGATTTAAAAAGAACCTATTGTTAGCGGCAATGGCAAACCCATCAAATTCTGATGTTTACACTCAACAGTATGCACAATTTATAGAAACGTTTTCTAAAGTAGGTATTCCCGATTATTTGCCCCATGCCTTTTTTATTGCAGGAGGTTCATTAGCCGTAGAAAATGCCATCAAAGTTGCGATGGATTGGAAAGTGCAAAAAAACTTTGCAAAGGGATATGCTGAAGAAAAAGGATTTAAAGTATTGCATTTTGAAAGAGCCTTTCACGGAAGATCTGGCTATACTTTAAGCTTAACCAATACATTACCTGATAAAACCAAATGGTTTGCCAAGTTCGATTGGCCAAGGGTATCCGTTCCTGAAGTAAAGTTTCCACTTACTGGAGATCATTTAGATCTTGCCATCCAAACTGAAGAGGATTCACTAGCTCAAATTAAAAAAGCATTTGCCGGGAATAAGGATGAGATTTGCGCCATTATTGTAGAGCCCATTCAATCAGAAGGTGGCGACAATCATTTAAGAGAAGAATTTTTGATTCAATTGAAATCTATAGCTGATGAAAATGACGCTTTCTTAATTTATGATGAAGTACAGACTGGGGTGGGTTTAACAGGTAAATTCTGGTGTCATCAGCATTTTAGCGAAAAAGCCAGACCAGATATTGTGGCGTTTGGTAAGAAAATGCAGGTATGTGGTATTTTGGTAGGCAATAAGGTAGATGAGATAGAGAAAAACGTTTTTAAGGTACCGAGCCGCATCAACTCAACATGGGGCGGAAATCTGGTTGACATGGTCCGATCTACTCAAATACTACAAATTGTTGAAGAAGATAATTTATGCAAGAACGCAGAAACCATTGGCAACTATTTAAAAACTAATCTCGACTCTTTTTCGCAACGATTTGATAAAATGAGCAATGTGCGGGGGCGTGGCTTGCTTTGTTCTTTCGATTTCCCAAATAAAGAAATGAGAAATGATTTTATCAGTAAAGGGCTAGAACATAATGTAATGTTTTTAGGTTGTGGCGAAAAAACAATTCGCTTTCGACCAGCGCTTTGCATTGAACAAAAGCATATTGACGAAGGCTTGACCGTTATGGAAAAAATATTGCCTTTATTGTAAGCATGAGCAGAAAATCCTTAATCATATCCATATCAGTTGTTGTAATAATTTTTGTGTTTTTTATGGTTAAAGACATTTTTAACCAACCCGGAATACAAGACATGAAGGCGGGTTTTAAAGAAGTTGTTAAATATAGAAACGCAAACAATACCGGCCCGGTTCAAAGAATTTATATCGTTACAGTGAATGATTCCATCTGGAAAGAAATGGAAGATTATGGAAATTTAATGCCACATACCAAATACGGAAATACCAAAGTTTACTTTTTCCATCAAAATGCAGATGTACCACAAACACTGCTGCCGGGAGATGTAAATTTTGATTCTCGATACAATAAATCATGCATTGCTCTGTATGAAAAAAGTGCGATGAGTCAGGTAGCGTTTAATAAGTATCCGTTTTAGCTTTCTTGTTTCATCATAAAATCATAAGCAGATAGATGTGGCATATCAGAGCAATAAATACACCACCTAAATAAGTACAAGTTACTAACTCTAATGTGCGATTTGCAGATAGAGTTAGTAACTTTTGAAGTTGGCTACACTGCTTAAAGAATTACAAAGCTACTAACTCTAATGTGCGATTTGCCGATGGAGTTAGTAACTTTTTGAGGTTGGCTATTATAAATAGACCAAAAAATCACCATTATACAAATGCAGAAAATCCTGTAATTGCTCTTCCAACAATTAAAGTATTGATTTCTTTAGTGCCTTCGTAAGAGTAAATGGCTTCTGCATCCGCAACAAAACGGGCAACATTATATTCTAATAAGATTCCATTTCCTCCCATTACTTCACGAGCTTTGCTTACCACATCTCGGGTGCGTAAGGAGCAAAAAACCTTCGCTAAAGAAGCATGTTCGTCTTTCAATAATCCTTGGTCCTGTAATTGCGACAATCGAAAACAAAGTGTTTGCATAGCCGTTAAATTTGAGAGCATTTCTACCAAATGATTTTGAATCAACTGAAACGAGGCAATTGGTTTTCCAAACTGTTTACGTGTTCTGGTATAATCCAAAGCATTTTCATAGGCTCCTCGGGCGCAACCTACGGCCTGCCAAGCTACTCCTGCCCTTGTCATCTGTAAAACCTTTGCAGTATCTTTAAAAGAATTTGCGTTTTGTAAACGATCTACTTCCTCAACCTCACAATTCGTTAAAGTGATAATTCCGTTCTGAACAATACGCAATGCCATTTTATCTTGCATTTTCTCCACTGTAAAACCTGGATTATCTTTTTTTACAATGAAACCTTTTACTTCATTATCTGCTTCATCTCTTGCCCAAATAATCAATATATCGGCAAAAGTTGCATTGCCAATCCATTTCTTTTGGCCATTTAAAATCCATTTTCCGTTTACATTTTTGCATGTAGTAGTTAAACCACCGGCTGCAGCAGAACCTACTTCGGGTTCTGTTAAACCAAAAGCACCAATAATTTTAAATTGTTGCATCAGTGGTAGCCACTGCAGTTTTTGCTCTTCTGATCCGCATAAATAAATAGAACCCATTGCCAAACCACTTTGAACACCAAAAAACGTAGATATAGAAGTATCAATTCGGGCCATTTCCATTGCCAAAATGCCTTCCATCAAATTTGATTTGCCTGGACATCCATATCCTTTGTAGGTTAACCCACAAATGTTAAGCTCTGCCAATTTTGGAATTATTTCGAATGGAAATTCGGCCCTGTTCCAATAATGATTAACGATTGGTTTAACTTCCTTTTCCAAAAACGCTCTTACTTTTAATTGCAATTCTCGATCTTCATCATTAAGTGCTTCATCACCCAAACGATAAAAATCGCCCTCAATTGGAGGAAGTTCTTTCTTTTTACCAGATCCACCCATCATCTTCATCATGCCTGATATTTGTTTATCATCTAAACTTGAGATGGTTTCAACCATTTTTGGTAAATCAACTTTTTTCGACAAAGCATCTAGCTTAGCAAAATCTACGTGCTTAAAAAGGTTATATGCGTTTTTAATTGATGAGAATATATTCGCCATAATTATTCGTTTTCAGAATAACAAATGAGCTGCGGTTTTGTTGGATGCGGTGATTTCAACCGCTAAGTATGCAAAATTTTTACGCAAAGAAAAACAAGAATTAGCTTTGTTAATCATTTAGCTTGGAGCCCTTTGCAAATACTTCTTTTTCTTTGCGGTTAAATAAATTGAAATTACTTCAAATCGAACAAATTATCTACACCTAATAATTTCCTAGATGTAAAACCTTCGCCAAATGTAGCACCAATACTTTTGCCAAACTCTCTAGAACGGCCAGTGATTGTTTCAAAAAATTCGGGTGAGGAAATATAAGTTTGCAAACCATCAACTTCGGGATTATAAAATTGCGTTCTGAATGCTTTGATCGATTCAATTTTTTTATCCATGTGATCAGAAATATCGACGATGATATCAGGCTTCATATATCGATCCTGAATATATTGCAACAACAATCTTGGTCGGTGGGCTATTTGTTTTTCTCCATCTAATTCAGTTTCGATTTTGGGTAACCCAGATAAAAATACCGAATCATAAACCAAATCTCCAGCTCTTCCATGATCTGGATGACGATCTTCTAAAGCATTACTTAAAATTATTTCAGGTTGATATTTTCTTATTGCTTTAATTACTTCAATACGATGAGCTTCATCATTCTGAAAAAACCCATCACGCATGCGTAAGTTTTCACGGGCATGCAAGCCTAATATTCTTGCAGAGTCTGCTGCCTCTTCATCACGAGTTTCTGCTGTGCCACGAGTTCCCAATTCGCCACGTGTTAATTCTACAATGCCAACTTTTTTCCCTAAAGCAATATGCTTTAAAATAGTTCCAGAGCAGCAAAGTTCTGCATCATCCGGGTGAACGGCTATAACTAAAATATCTAATTTCATTATTTATTATTGGAATTTTCATTCAGCAATTGCTGAATTTTCTTTCTAATTTTCGAGCTTAAAGGTTTAGTAAACGGAAAATAGAAATCAACTAATTCTCCTTTTTTATTGATGAGATATTTATGAAAATTCCATCGTGGTTTTGAACTAAGCTTTGAGTTTTGTTTCTTATCACTTAAGAACTGATATAATGGATGGGCATGGTTACCGCGAACCATTATCTTATCAAAAACCGGAAATTTTACACCATGATTTATCTCGCAAAATGATGAAATATCAGATCCAGTTAAAGGTTCCTGCTTTCCAAAATCATTGGTTGGAAAACCTAAAATTTCAAAATCAGGATGGTTGATTTCATCTTTTAACTGCTGTAGTTCTTTAAGTTGAGGCGTGAAGCCACATTCGGATGCTGTATTGACAACTAAAACTACTTTATTTCGATAAGCTGATAATGGTTGATCTTCTCCATTTATCTTTTTTACTTTGAAAGAATAAATATTCGGAATGCTTTTCTGCATTATTCTTATTGATAAAATCCAGAAGTACGAATAATAGATTCAATATCTCTATCCTCATTAGGATTGTACGTACTTTTTAAATTATGACCAACAACACGAGCAACAATTTGATAAGAAAAAGCAGCAAAACCACCTTTGGTTTGCTTCACGATATCGTAAGTTGTTCTTCCAACTTCCCTATCAATAAGCTTAGTCAAAATTTGTCCTTGGGTAATAGTCAATTCTTTAATTTCGCGATTAAACATGTCTTTAATTTCTTTATCACATTGTTTAACCAGTTTTTTCTGTTCTTTTTTCTCTGGTGTTCTGGCAATCTCTTCCTCAAGCTGTTCGTACCGCCTTTTGGCAAACTTTGCATAAGGCATTACCTTTAACACGTTATACCGCAAGCGGTTATAAGCAGCTTGCTCAGCTGGAGATTTCCAAATTCTGTTTGCAAAAATGCTCACATCCATCAGCTGCATCCAAGGTATCATCACACCATTATCATTTGTAGAGGCTACGCGAATAGTATCCTGCTTACCCAATTTCGGAAAAACTGGTTGGGATGGGTCTTGCGCTTTTAGCTTAACACTAAAAATCATGACAATAAATAGAATGATTAGCCCTTTAAATTTCATAAATTTATACTTTCACAAAGTTAGGTGTTATTTCATATATTAGTTGTTCAACAGAACTAATATAAGTTTTATTCATATATAAGACGAAAATTTTTACGCAAAAAAAACAAATGAAAACAGAGTTAGTGATTGATTTAGAGGCGGAAAAGCAAGAAATTCTAAAAAGATATAGAGCATTATTAAGAGCAAGCAAATCAACTTTACAAAAAGGCGATAAAAAAGAAATCAGAAAAGCATTCGATATGGCCTTGGAAAGCCATAAAGATATGCGCCGTAAATCTGGCGAACCTTACATTTATCATCCAATTGCGGTTGCCCAAATTGCAGCAGAGGAAATTGGTTTAGGAACAACTTCTATTGTTTGCGCTTTGCTGCATGATGTAGTTGAGGATACCGACATTACACTTGAAGATATTGAGCGTGAATTTGGAAAGAAAACAGCGAAAATCATCGATGGATTAACCAAAATATCTGGTGTTTTCGATACGAACAGTTCTTTGCAAGCGGAGAATTTCCGTAAAATGCTACTTACTTTGGCCGATGATGTTCGGGTAATTTTAATCAAACTTGCCGACCGCTTGCACAATATGCGTACGATGGATTTCATGCCTCGCCATAAGCAGCTTAAAATCGCATCAGAAACGATTTATCTATATGCACCCCTAGCCCACCGATTAGGTTTATATGCTATAAAATCAGAATTGGAAGATCTTTCAATGAAATATCTTGATCCTGATACTTATAAATTTATTGCTAAAAAACTAAATGAGAAAAAGGCTGAGAGAGCCATGTTCATCAAAAAATTCGTGGAGCCTATTGATGAAATTGTTCATGAGCAAGGCTTAGTTGCCGATGTTTATGGCCGACCAAAATCGATTCATTCCATTTGGAATAAAATGAAAAAAAAGAATATTCCTTTTGAAGAGGTTTATGATCTTTTTGCGATTCGTATAATTTTGGATAGCGCTTACGAAAACGAAAAAGCCGATTGCTGGAAAGCATATTCTATTGTTACCGATTTATACCGTCCAAATCCTGATCGTTTGCGTGACTGGGTTTCTTCACCAAAAGGAAATGGTTATGAAAGTTTACATACAACCGTAATGGGGCCACGCGGGCAGTGGGTTGAAGTACAAATCCGTACACAACGCATGAACGAAATTGCCGAAAAAGGTTTTGCTGCACATTGGAAATATAAGGAATCGAGCAATGATAATGGCTTAGATCAATGGATACAAAAAGTGAGAGAAATGCTCAATAATCCAGAGGCAAATGCTTTGGATTTCTTGGATGATTTTAAAATGAATCTCTTTTCTGATGAGATTTTCATTTTCACGCCAAAAGGAGCATTAATTCAATTGCCTTTAGGTGCAACAGCTTTAGATTTTGCCTTTGAAATTCATACCGGAGTTGGTGCAACTTGTATTGGCGCAAAGGTTAACCATAAATTGGTACCTATTTCTTACAAACTTCAAAATGGAGATCAGGTTGAGATTATCACCTCAAGCAAACAGACACCAAAAGAAGATTGGTTAAATGTTGTGGTTACGGCAAAAGCTAAATCAAAAATAAAATCATCATTAAAAGAAGAAAAACGCAAAATAGCTGATAACGGTAAGGAAATTCTAGAGCGAAAAATGAAATCGTTAAAAATTACCTACAACACCGATAACATTCAAAAGTTAAGTTACTTTTTCAAACTTCAATCTACACAAGAGCTATTTGTAAATGTGGCATTGGGAAAAATTGAACTTAAAGACATTAAGGAATATTTAAATACTGAAAAAGATGTTGAAACCCGCGGACCAGAACGACCAGAAAACCTAACGGTTGATATGGTTAAAAGTAAAATGAAAAATGCTGATGGCGACATTTTGCTGATTGGAGAAGATATGCAGCGAATAGATTATACTCTTGCTGCATGCTGTAACCCAATTCCTGGTGATGATGTTTTTGGTTTTGTTACCGTAAGCGAAGGTATAAAAATCCATAGAACGAACTGCCCAAATGCGGCACAGTTGATGGCCAATTATGGTTATCGCGTGGTGAAAGCGAAGTGGAATAAACAACAGGAATTAACTTTCTTAACCGGGCTTCGTATTGTTGGAATTGATGATGTAGGATTGATTAATAATATCACAAGGGTAATTTCTACCGATTTTAAAGTTAATATGCGTTCGATTACAGTTGATACCAATGAAGGAATTTTTGATGGTTCGATTATGATTTTTGTTAATGATACCGAACATCTCGAAAACTTAATTAGAAATTTATTAAAAGTTAGAGGTGTTACTGGGGTAACCAGATTTGATGCTTAAATGGGTTATAGGTTATAGGTTATAGGTTATAGGTTATAGGTTTGGAAGTCGTTTGAGTAAAGGTTTAAAACTAATTTATTTTTTTTAGATCTGATCAGTATCACACGACCAGCAACTTGTAACTCATCATCTGCAACTCTTAACCCGCAACTTGTAACCCTTAACCTGCAACCGAGTTATTACAACATTTCAACAATCTAACAATTAAACAGTCAAACAATTTACATACCTTTGAACGGAGTTTAAAAACTATGTCAGAACAAAATACAAATGAGCTCGTTCGCAAGATTTTTGAGGCTTATTTAGAGAACAAAAATCTACGCAAAACACCAGAGCGTTTCGCCATCTTGGAAGAAATATATTCTCGAAACGATCACTTTGATGTTGAAACCCTTTATATCCACATGAAAAACCAAAAGTATCGCGTAAGTCGTGCAACGGTTTACAATACTTTAGAATTATTGGTTTCTTGTGATTTGGTTACCAAGCACCAGTTTGGTAAAAACATGGCACAATTCGAAAAATCTTATGGTTACCGCCAACACGATCACGTGATCTGTATTGAGTGTGGTAAGGTAGTAGAATTTTGCGATCCTCGTATTCACCAAATCCAAACAATGGTGGGCGACCTTTTAAAATTCGATGTAAAACACCATTCATTAAACCTTTATGGATTCTGTTCAGATTGCAGTATGGCCAGAAAAGTAAATGAAACAGCCGGAGCGGCAAAACTTGAAGCAAATTAAATCAATCCACAAAATAAAACCAGCTTAAATTTTTAATAATGACGCAAGTAGATGTACTTCTCGGCCTACAATGGGGCGATGAAGGAAAGGGAAAAATCGTTGATGTTCTAAGTCCAAAATATGATCTTATTGCCCGTTTTCAGGGTGGCCCAAACGCCGGACATACTTTAGAGTTCGATGGCAAAAAATTCGTTTTAAATACAATCCCATCAGGAATTTTTAACGAAAAAACCATGAACCTTATTGGTAATGGAGTAGTGATCGATCCAATCATTTTAAAAAGAGAGCTTGATAATTTAAAAAAAGCTGGTCATGATCCTGTAGCAGAAGGCAAATTGGTAATTGCCCGTAAAGCGCACTTAATTTTACCAACCCACCAATTATTGGACGCGGCTAACGAAGCTCGCATGGGTAAAAATAAAATTGGTTCTACTTTAAAAGGAATAGGCCCAACTTATATGGACAAAACTGGTCGTAACGGTTTACGCGTTGGCGATACCACTTTACCAGATTTTAAAGAGCGTTACGCCAAACTAGTAGAAAAACATACGGAAATCCTTTCTCATTACGAAGGTTTTGAATATGAATTGGCTGAGAAGGAAGCATCTTTCTTCGAAGCAATTGAATTCTTAAAGAGCATTCCTCATGTAGATAGCGAGCATTTTGTTAATGGCTATTTAAAAGAAGGCAAAGCAGTTTTAGCCGAAGGTGCGCAAGGAACTTTATTGGATGTTGACTTCGGTTCATACCCTTTCGTAACTTCTAGTAACACCACAACTGCTGGTGCTTGTACAGGTTTAGGTATTGCACCAAATAAAGTTGGTGCGGTTTATGGTATTTTCAAAGCGTATTGCACTCGTGTTGGTGGTGGCCCATTTCCAACAGAATTAGATAATGAAGTTGGTGAAAATCTTCGTGCTTTAGGGCACGAATTTGGTGCTACTACTGGTCGTGCCCGTCGTTGCGGATGGATTGATTTGCCTGCATTAAAATATGCCATCATGTTGAACGGTGTTACCGAATTGATTATGATGAAAGCTGATGTTTTGGATACTTTCGAAACCATTTATGCTTGTACACACTATGAATACAATGGCGAAACGATCGATTACATGCCTTACGACATTATTTCTATCGAACCAAAACCGGTATTAAAAGCTATTGACGGATGGGCTACCGATGTAACTAAAATTACTTCAGTAGATGAAATTCCAGCTAAATTAAACGATTACATCGCCTTTTTGGAAAAAGAATTAGAAGTGCCAATAAAATTTTTATCTGTTGGCCCGGATAGAGCGCAAACTTTAGAGTTACGCTAAAAAACGTAATGTTGAATTCATTTCAGCATCTTAATTACTGAGACTTTAAAATATTAAAGCAATCCAATTTGGGTTGCTTTTTTTATTTGGAAAGCATAGTCTGTAATACTATTAACGTTACTCCCGCCAATGTTTCAAGTTCCAGTTTACGTTTCATACGAAAATTAATTTTCTGCACCCGTAAGCTTTCCACTTATGTCGGGTTTAGCTACCTTTGCCGCAGCTTGAAAACCACGCAAAACACAACAGAATTTAAACAAAAGGCATTACACTGGGCAAATCAGTTTGATGTTTGTTGCTTTCTGGATTCCAATCAATATAAAGATCATTATTCAGCTTACGATTTTGTTATCGCTGCTGATGTAAAAGAAGAACTGAAATGCAATAGCGGTAATGCCTTTGAAAAACTTAAAGCATTTTACGAAAAGCATCATCAATGGTTGTTTGGTTTTTTCAGTTATGACATAAAGAATGAAATTGAAAATCTTCAATCAAACAATACTGATAATTTAAATTTCCCTGAGTTATATTTTTTTGTTCCTAAATATTTAATCGCTTGCAAAAATGGCAGACCGGAAGTTTTAATAGGTACAGATTCTATTTTAAGTGAGATAGATAATTATTGCATTGAAGAAATATCCAACTCAATTCCATTAGAAATTGAATCAAAAATTAACAAAAATCAGTATATAGAAACAGTTGAAACTTTAAAAAACCACATCATTCGTGGAGATATTTATGAAGTTAATTTCTGCCACGAGTTTTTTGCTAAAAATGCATTGATTAATCCTGTTCAAACATTCGAATTGTTAAATCAGCTTTCCCCAACTCCATTTGCAGGTTACTTCAAAGTTTACAATCATTATATTTTATCGGCTACGCCTGAGCGTTTTTTAGCAAAACGTAATTCAAAATTGATCTCGCAGCCCATAAAAGGCACAGCAAAAAGAAGTAGTAATTCGGCAGAGGATGAAGAAATTAAGATTCAGTTAAAAAACGATCTCAAAGAACAATCAGAAAATGTAATGATAGTTGATTTAGTTCGTCATGATTTGACAAAATCAGCTGTAAAAGGTTCAGTTAAAGTTGATGAGTTGTTTGGCATTTACAGTTTCCCTCAAGTGCATCAAATGATTTCGACGATCAGTTGTGAACTTAATCCTGCCATTCATTTTATTGATGCCATTAAAAATGCATTTCCAATGGGATCCATGACTGGAGCGCCTAAAATAAAGGCAATGGAGTTGATCGAACAATACGAAGAAACTAAAAGAGGTGTCTATTCAGGTTCGTTTGGCTGCATAAATCCCAACGGAGATTTTGATTTCAATGTAGTGATTAGAAGTATTCTCTATAATTCTGCAAATCAATATTTATCGTTCCAGGTTGGTGGAGCTATAACTTATCAAAGTGATGCGGAAAAAGAATATGAGGAGTGCTTGCTCAAAGCAAGTGCGATTTTGAAAGTTTTAGGAGTTCATTAGTCATTAGTCATTAGTCATTAGTCATTAGTCAAAACAGCCATAAAAATGGATGGTTTCATTATAAAAAAAGTGGAAAGTTTATGCAACCTCCCACTTTTAACTTTTAACTTTTAACTTTTAACCTAAAACTACTTTTTATAATACTGTTGTGCTTCAGGTAAATATTTTTGGATTTGAGCAATACGAGTCGCGTCGCTAGGGTGTGTACTTAAAAACTCTGCTGGTTTTTGTGCACCTGCCGAAGCTGAAGACATTCTATTCCAAAAGGCAGTAGCATTTTGAGGATTATAACCAGCCATTGCCATAAAAATCAACCCTAACCTATCGGCCTCTAGTTCCTGGTTGCGACTAAATTTTAACATTGCAACTGGTGTTCCAACACCATAAAGGGTATTAAAAATACCTTGTGTTTTTGGATTTTTCGATAAGGCTACACCTGCCGCTGCACCTAAACCTTGGGCAACCATTTCGTTAGACATACGCTCTGCAGAGTGACCAGCAATAGCATGCGCTATCTCATGTCCCATCACTGTAGCTAAACCAGCATCATCTTGGGTAACAGGCAGAATACCTGTATAAACTACAATTTTTCCACCCGGCATACACCAGGCATTTTTTTCATTATTTTGAACCACGTTAACTTCCCATTGATAATCAGCAATTAAATTACCATAGTTATTACTGTTCATATATGATTTTACCGCGGTAATTAATCTACTTCCAATGGTTTTAACTTTCAATGCCTGTGCATTTGATGCAGGTAAAACAGTCGATTTATTTTCCGTTAAAAAAGTACTATAGGCTTGAAATGCCATCGGCAGAACCTGTTCATTACTTACTAAATCAAATCGACTACGCCCGGTTAGTGGAACAGTAGAACATGAGTTAAATAATAAAACCCCAGCAACACTTGCTGTTAAAAATAATTTTTTCATAACGCGATTTTAAATGATCAGTAATACTTGTTTTTGCAAGCCGAAATATTAAACAGCAAGTCAACAAATATGTTTTAGAATGAATGTGTTTTGTTAATTAATTAGTTTTCTTCTTAAACAAATACACTTTGGATTCTTTGCCTTTCAGCAATCTTTCCAGGTTTTTTTGGTGTGTAACTAGAATTAAAATGCAAACCACCATGCCATAGAGCACTTCAGATTTTATGGAAACTTGAAACAAAAAGACAACACTTAACGGAAATGTAAAGCCTGCACAAATTGAACTCAATGATACATATTTGGTTAATAATAGAACAACCACGAAAACCAGAACACAAAGCATAGATGCTTCGAAGTTAACTGCTAAAATCATTCCAAAAAGAGTGGCAACTCCCTTACCTCCTCTAAAGCCTGCAAATACAGGAAACAAGTGCCCCATTACTGCGGTTACACCGAGTGCCAATTGATAATTAACAAAAACAACTGAATTTTGTGGTCCGGTAACAGACATTCCAATTAGATAAGCCAGATTGGTTGCTGTATAACCTTTAGCAATATCTATAATCATTACAGCTATACCGGCTTTCTTACCCAATACCCTAAAAGTATTGGTAGCGCCAGCATTTCCACTTCCATATTCTCTTACATCAACGCCATAAAAGGCCTGACCAAGCCATACAGCAGTAGGTATAGATCCAAAAAGATAGGCAATTAATAATGCGCTGAGAGAATAAACCGTAACCATAGCCTACAATGATACAAAAAATAAGCTTTCTATTTTATAGCAAATCATCTAGTAAGCTTTTAAACTAATGTCTAAGCTTTTTACTGAATGTGTTAGAGCACCCATTGATATAAAATCTACACCGCAGGCTGCATATTCGGCAACATTTTCCTCCGTAATTCCTCCAGAAGCTTCTGTGACGAATTTACCGTCAATCATTTTTACAGCGGCTCTTAAATTATCAAAGGTAAAATTATCCAACATAATCCGATCAACACCACCTATTGCTAACACTTGCGATAATTCCTCAATATTCCTCACTTCAATTTCAATTTGCAGCGATTTTTTATTATCTGCAAGATATTTCTGAGCAGCCTTAATGGCATTCGAAATCCCACCAGCATAATCCACATGATTGTCTTTAATCAAGATCATATCATACAAACCAATACGATGATTTACACCTCCACCAATTCTAACTGCCCATTTTTCTAAATAACGTAATCCTGGCGTTGTTTTACGGGTATCTAAGATTTTGGTTTTGGTATCCTTTAGTAGCGAAACAATGCGATTGGTTTTGGTAGCTATTCCACTCATCCGCTGCATGCAGTTTAACACTAAACGTTCTGCTACTAAAATAGAATGTGTACTTCCTGATACGGTTAAACCCACATCACCTACTTTAACGCTGGCGCCATCATGAATCAATACATCAACTTTTAAATCGGCATCTACTTCTTTAAAAATTTCTATGGCCAACTCCATTCCAGCTAAAATGCCATCTTCTTTGATGATCAATTTTGCCTTTCCTAATGTTCCTTCGGGAATAGTAGATAATGAAGTATGATCGCCATCGCCAACATCTTCGGCAAGTGCATTTTTTATGAATTGATGTATCAGTTGAATATCCAAAATGTAGATTTTATGGCGCAAAAATAAGAAATATTTATTAGCAGACAATTTAATGACGACTGTAAATGTTCTTTATAAGTCCAAAGAAATAATTGGTGTTTTTAAAATTAAACCCAAAGCAAAAGAAAATATAAGTTTCAATTGAGCTTTAACCTTTCAGTAATGTATTTAATCTTAGCTGGCTAACTCTTAATTTAATCCTTGGCTGGTTCAATTCTTAATTCAGTAATTAAAAAGTTATTGTTAAACTTTTTCATCGTGACAGAAACCCTGAAAGTTTCTTTTGGCGTACTCAGAATGATCACGCCAAAACGATAGTTGGGATTGGTATTTATTTTATGAAAAATACTTGTTTTTACAGGTGGGTGCTTGATGAAAAAATCTCGTAAAATCTGTTCACCCTGTGCTTTTGAGTATACATCTTCCTCATCAATAATAATAAGTTCAATTGTAGAAGCAAAATTCTTAGCTATTTCCTTGGCGTTACTGCCTTTAAAATACGTTGATAAATCATCAATAATATCGGCCTGAAGGGCTTTGGGACTATTTAATGATGATAAACTAATAATTAGTAAAAACAAGCTCCGGATCATTTCTGTATTTTATAATCTCGGTATAGCTAAAATTATGCCATTAGCTTATCAAAAAAAGGATTTCATCATTTGTATAAGCATCAATAAAGTTATATTTGCCCTATATCAAAACAACAAAACATGTTCTACACGAAAATGTTTTACCAGTGATCAATTAAATTTTCAAATTAAGATGATAAATAATAAAAAACTCGCTCTTATAATTTTAGATGGTTGGGGTTACGGAAGACAAGACAACTCTGACGCTGCTTTTGCTGCCAATACACCATTTTTCGATTCATTGCTTAGAAATTATCCTAATTCAAAACTCGAAGCATCTGGTGAAGCAGTGGGTTTGCCTGCCGGACAAATGGGAAACTCAGAAGTTGGACACATGAATTTAGGTGCAGGTAGAGTAGTTTATCAAGAACTTGGCAGGATTAATAAATCTATTACAGATCATGAATTGCATGTAAATCCGATCTTACTACGTGCTTTTGATTATGCCAAACAGAATAATAAAGCAGTTCATTTCATTGGTTTAGTTTCAAATGGTGGCGTACATGCGCATATTGAACATTTAAAGGCCTTATGTGATGCTGCCAGTGAAGCACAGGTTCAAAAAACTTTTGTTCATGCATTTTTGGATGGTCGTGATACAGACCCAAATTCGGGATTAGGTTTTATAACCGATCTTCAAAATCATATCGAAAATACAACTGCAAAATTAGCTACAATGGTTGGGCGCTATTATGCAATGGACCGCGATAACCGTTGGGAGCGTGTAAAACAAGCTTATGATGTTATGGTTAATGGAATTGGCGAAAGAACTGATGATGCATTGGCAGCGATTAGAAAATCTTATCAAGATGGTATAACCGATGAATTTTTAAACCCCGTTGTACTTACTCAAGCTGACGGAACACCAATTGCAAGCATTCAAAATGATGATGTTGTTATTTGTTTTAATTTCCGTACCGATAGAGGAAGAGAAATTACTACCGCATTAACGCAAAAAGATTTTCCCGAGCAGCAAATGCATAAATTACCTCTGTATTATGTTACCATGACTACTTACGATGAAAGCTTTGAGAAAGTAAATGTAATTTTCACTAAAGACGATTTGACTAAAACCATTGGAGAAGTTTTATCAGAAAATAATAAAAATCAAATTCGAATTGCAGAAACAGAGAAATATCCTCATGTAACTTTCTTTTTCTCTGGAGGAAGAGAAACAGAGTTTCCGAATGAGAAACGCATTTTAATCCCTTCGCCAAAAGTAGCTACTTACGATTTGCAACCAGAAATGAGTGCAGCAGGAATTACTGAAGCCATTACTGCAGAAATGGAATTAGGTTGGCCTGATTTTATTTGTTTAAACTTTGCTAATCCAGATATGGTTGGCCACACAGGTGTTTTTGATGCCGTAGTAAAAGCAGTGGAAACTGCCGATAAATGTGCTGAAATAGTGGTGAATAAAGGATTGGAAAACGGGTATTCTTTCATCCTTTTAGCAGATCATGGCAATTCGGAATATATGGTTAATGGAGATGGTTCGGTTAATACCGCACACACCACTAATTTGGTTCCATGTATTTTAATCGATAGAGATTATAAAACAATTGCTGATGGTAAACTTGGCGACATTGCCCCTACTGTATTGAGAATTCTTGGTGTCCCAATTCCAGCAGAAATGACAGGAAATGTTTTAGTATAATGACTAAAAAAATTTACATTTTATTTCTAGCCATTTTCTTTATCGCATGTAATGAAGAAAAAAAATCGGCAGCAAGCACTGATTTACTATATTTTGATCTAAAAGGGTATTTCGACAAGGAAATTGTGCGGTTGCAAAAACTAAACCCAATAATAAATAAAACGGTAACAGTTAATGGCGAGCTTGAAAAAAAAGAGATAAAAATAAATGATTGGAAAAAGGAACTTGCTATTTTCTCAAATGCCGATATCAACAGGAAATCGTGGAGAGGTAGTTTTGCTTTTAAAGAAAAAAATGGTGTAGATATTTATACTTCTGATAACAAGAAAATACCTGTAAAGAAAGTTTCTATCACTTGGAATGGTGAAAAAGCAAAAAGAATAGAAATTATTATCGCCAATAAAAACATTCTTTTTCAATCAAATGATACTTTGAATTACTATCCCGACAGTTTATATGATATAAAAAAAGAGCAAAAAATTAGATTGCTCAATGAGAAAAAATATTCAATTACAGGAAAATTCTGATAAAAAAAAGGTACTGTTATAAATTCCAAATATTTAGACAAAAAAGTATTTTTGTATTCTAAAGAAGTTCAGCCACTGAACTATCTTGCGTAGTCTCGATTTTCGGATCGAGGCTACTACTTTTGTGG
>NZ_CAKLBU010000022.1 GCF_920984735.1 Pedobacter sp. Leaf250
GAAAAATCTACAATTTCACGTATATTTGACATAAGCCTTAGTTTTGAGTATAAAATTATCTTTTTATTGTAGCAAGTTTGACTACTTCTCGAACTAAGGCTCTTATTAATACATGGATACTTTTTGTTGCAGGTCTTCGACAGGCTCAGACTGACCACAACAAAAAGATTGAAGTGAAAGCGGGGCTGCATAAGCCATGAAATATCAAGCTTTCATTTTCAAATTATTAATCCTACACCTTTTGCCTTGTACCTTTTTACCCTCAACCTTTTTGCCTATCTTTGCGGCTTATTTCTATTTAATATGATTTCAGTTTCTAATTTATCTTTACGTTACGGTAAACGCACATTATTTGAAGACGTTAACATCAAATTTACCCAAGGCAATTGCTACGGCGTAATTGGCGCTAACGGTGCAGGTAAATCTACTTTCCTTAAAATTTTATCGGGCGAAGTAAACCAAACTTCTGGTAGCGTTGCTTTTACTCCAGGCGAAAGAATGGCGGTTTTAAAACAAAACCATTATGAATTCGATGAGTTTTCGGTATTAGAAACCGTTATGATTGGCCATAAAGAACTTTATGCCATTATGAAAGAGAAAGATGCCATTTACATGAAAGAAGATTTTACCGAAAAAGATGGCGAACGTGCCGGAGAATTGGAAAATATCTTTGCTGAAATGGATGGTTGGAACATGGAAAGCAATGCTGCAACCATGTTGAGCAATTTAGGGATTACTGAAGATAACCACCATAAACTATTAAAAGAGCTGGATAACACTCAAAAAGTTCGTGTTTTATTGGCACAGGCATTATTTGGAAATCCTGATATTTTATTGCTGGATGAGCCTACCAACGATTTAGACATTGAAACCATTGCCTGGTTAGAGAATTTCTTGGCTGATTATCAAAACATTGTATTGGTAGTTTCTCATGATAGGCACTTTTTAGATGCGGTTTGTACACACATTGTGGATATCGATTTCGCAAAAATGAGTACCTATACGGGTAACTATACTTTCTGGTATGAATCTAGTCAGTTGGCGTTAAAACAACGTAGCGACCAGAACAAGAAAATGGAAGATAAAGTGAAGGAGTTACAGGAATTTATCCGCAGGTTTAGTGCAAATGCATCGAAATCAAAGCAGGCAACCTCACGTAAAAAAGCTTTAGATAAAATTGATATAACCGAAATTAAAGCGTCTAGCCGTAAATATCCGGCCATTATTTTCAACAATACAGGTCGCGAAGCTGGCGATCAGATTTTACAGGTTGAGGCTTTAGGCAAATCGGGCAACGATGGCATTTTGTTCGACAAGGTTACCTTCATGGTAAACAAAGGCGATAAAATTGCAATCTTATCTCAAAACAGTTTAGCTACCGCAGCATTTTATGATGTATTAACGGATAGAACGCCCGCTGATAGAGGTGAATTTAAATGGGGTGTTACCATCAGCACTGCCGATATTCCGAATGATAACTCTGAATATTTTGCTGGCAAAGACGAAAATCTGGTTGACTGGTTACGTGAATATTCCGGAACAGATGCCGATGAGCAATTTGTACGTAGCTTTTTAGGCCGTATGCTCTTTTCTGGCGAAGAGGTTTTAAAGAACGTAAAAGTACTTTCGGGAGGTGAAAAAATGCGTTGTATGTTTTCAAGAATGATGTTGCAACAAGCCAATTTATTGATGTTTGATGAGCCTACCAACCACTTGGATTTGGAATCTATCGAAGCATTAAACAATGGTATGAAAGATTTTAAAGGTGCAATTTTATTTACTTCGCGAGATCACCAGTTAACAGAAACAGTAGCGAATAGAATTATTGAGATTACACCAAAAGGTACTATAGATAAGTTAATGACTTACGACGAGTATATTAATAGTCCTGATGTTGCAAAACTTCGCGAGGAGATGTACGCTTAAAAAGCATATGCTAAAATATATTTTGAAAAGGGTTTTGATATTTCATCAAAACCCTTTTTCTTTATAAGCAAATTAACATCATGAAAACGCTCTTCACATTTCTCTTATCTTTCATTTGCTTATTTGCTGTTGCTCAAAAGAGTGATTCGACAAGAACTTATTACCGGATTATCAGAGGTGGAATGATTGAACATGCCACTGAATTAAAATCAAAAAGGTATGTTAAAAATGGTGAATCAGAGATTAAAAGAGGAAGAGATATACTTGCACGAGGTTTATACAAGGATGGAAATCGATATGGAAGATGGCGTTTTTTCAAGGGTCCTGATTCGGTAGAGCAAATTTATAACTATACAACTAAACAGCTAGAATACAATCATCCAGGTAAAAATATTCTTTACGAAATAGATTCGTTAACGGAAAATGATAAAGTTATTTATCCTGCAAAAATAGGTGGATTTTATACAAGCTTGCGGTTTCTTATTAAAGAGTTTACTCCATCTAAAGAATTTCGTGCATATGCGGGCGTTCATACTGTTAGTTTGATTTTTCATATCGACCAAACTGGAAAACTAACAAAATATGAAACTGAAACGGGAGAAAATGAATTAAAAAGAAATGAAGAAATTCCCCTTAAAGAACTTCGCCCAGAAGATTTTGATTTTATCCCCGCTTACGTAAATGATAAGCCGGTTTCGAGCAAACTCATTTTCAGAAGTAGGCTCACTGTAAACTAAAATTTAAAAATATCTACATAGCCCTGTAGCGTTTTCAATTCGTTAATCGTTTTATGATAAAAAGTGTTAATGGCCGTTAACCAATTTTGCTTATAAAATTGATTTAAAACATGAAAACTCATTTGAAAAACTTTAGCTTAACAACAAAAATTGCACTCTCCCTTCTCGTTATAACTACTATATTTTCTGCCTGTAAAAAAGACTGGAATGATAATCCTATTGAAGCTGCAGGATTAGGATTTGTCCATGCATCGCCAGGAACAGCAGCGCTCGATTTTATCCTTGATAACCAAAAAATCGGAAGTTTCACCTACACAAACGATCGTGGTTATTATGCGGCCTACCCAGGAACCAGAATAATTGGTGTTGCTAAAAAAGACTCGTTAAAATACCTAACAAGCGGCAATGGAACTTTAAAACAAGGTGCCTTCTACTCGGCATTTGTGGTTGATACACTGAAATCGACTAAAATATTATTGGTAGAAGATGATTTAAAAGCACCAGAAACTGATAAAGCCAAAGTGCGCTTTATTAACTTAAGTCCAGGGTCTGGCGCTTTAGATTTAGCGGTTGAAGGAAATGCTACTGCCCTATTTACTGCAAAAGCATTTAAAGAATATACAAGCTTTTCATCAATCAATCCATCAGAAAGCTATACTTTTCAGGTTAAAGATGCTGGATCGGCTACTGTGAAAGCAAGCTTACCCGGAGTAAAAATCGAAAAAGGAAAAATATACACCATTTGGGCGAAGGGCTTAAGCAGCAAAACCGATAGTACCAAATTTGGTATAGCTGTAATGACTAACAAGTAAAATATCTACCTATGAATTTAACACCATCTTGAAATACGGATGGTGTTATTTCATTAATTTTGCAAACGAGTAAGTAACCGCTTAAAACTAATCAACATAAAATAGTCCTTTCCAGGAGTGATAAAAAAGATACTCAGTTTTGAGGAAATTTTAAAAGGCTGTGTAAAAAACGACAATAGCTGTAAAGAAATGATGTATAAATCGTTCTATGGCTATTTAATGGGTATTATTTTGCGTTACACAAAAAATATTTCTGATAGTGAAGAGCTTGTAAACGATACCTTTATCAAAATATTTAAACACGTAGCTAATTTTAAATCTCCAAAAAACCCTGAAGAATTACAACGCTCGTTTAAAGGCTGGATTGCACAAATTGCATCAAGAACAGCAATAGATAAAATCAGAAGTACAAAAGCCCAATTCTATGTTGATGACTTGGGTGAGGATGAACATCCGGTAACACAAGTTTCGATTGCATCTGAACTGCATGTAAACGACATTTTAAACTTACTTAATCATTTACCAGAAACACAGAGACTGGTTTTTAACCTATACGAAATTGAGGGCTTTGCACATGAAGAAATTTCAAAAATGTTAAGCATTCCAGAAAGTTCCAGTCGGGTTTACCTTACCAGATCGAAAAATAAATTGCGCACACTTTACCAAAATACAATGGTTGGATCATACAAAAAAAATGGATAAAGAATTAATTGAGCATATCACTACGCAACTTCAAAACCACGAGGAATCTTATTCTCCAGGTGCTTGGGAGCGTTTTTCTGAAAAGGAAAATAAGCGAAGCCGTTTCGTTTTATGGCCTTTGTGGATTGCTGCTGCGCTAATTTTGGCTTTAGGAGGTACGTTTTTAGTGTTGAACAATCAAAACCATAAAAGTGATCTGGTAATTACTCAATCAAAAAAACTTAATAAAAAAGCTGCTGAGGAAAACAATTTACCTCAAATTGAAACACCACAAACCGAAACTAAAAGTCAATCTAATTTACCTTATACAAATGAAATTGAAGGTTCAGGTAAATCAATAAATAATGGTAGTTTAACCCTGAAATCTAACGATGGCACTGATGTGGCTACTCCTGATCAAATAGTTAAAATAGAGAACAGCAACACCTTAAGTAATTCATTAACAGACATTTCACTCAGTTCATCCAATAATAGGAAGTTCGAAATCACTGATCAAGTTAAAAAAGAGAAACCATTCAAAAAACCAACATTTGAGGATTTACTGGCGCATGATAGTAAAGCAAATGAATTAAAAAATACAACTAAAAACCCTTCAAATTCAAAATGGGAGCCTGGTATTTATGTAGCGCCGGCAATGGGCAACGATAATAAAGTGAACATGAATTATGGTTTTTCTCTTTCTTATAACTTGGCTGATAAACTTTCCATTAGTTCAGGAATTGCTTATTCTTCAGTAAGTTCAACCAGCAATCCATCAATGCAAAATGGAAGTGCAAGTGATGCTGTTTCCAGTGCAATGCCCAGCGCTAATGTTATGTCAAATTACTCTTCAGGGAATGCCAAGAGTTTAGAATCCGTTAATGCCAGTGTGAGGGGAATTAACATCCCGCTGGAGTTAAAATATAATATCAGTAAGAAGTTTTATACAGGCGTCGGAGTTTCGGCTTTGGCTATTTTAAACAACAGGCAAGACAATAATTACTTAGTAAGCAGCGGCAGAACTGTTACTGTTGCCAACACAGCAGGTATGGCAGAACAGAAAATGCTTATTGTTACCGAACGTGTTTCAGAGCCAGAAACTCAATCTCTACAGGTTTCTGATAAATATATCGGCTTTTATAACTTCTCATTAGGTTATAAGCAAAAAATATCCAAGAAAACTGATTTCGCTGTTGAGCCCTTTATAAGAATCCCGATGAAAACATTTTCGAATGATAACCTTAACCTTACAAACGGTGGGTTAAGGTTAAAAATCGATTTTTAAGATTCAATATTACTGTTTCATGGCTATATATCTTTATCATTCGCCCTGAATTTATTGCAAGATTACCAATACGAATGCTATTCAAAAAATAACGGATTCAGAAAGTTCTGGACATTATAACCACGGCATAACAATTTTAACTCATCATCTCTGGTTCATCAATGTTTAGTGGTTTTGTTATAAACGAATTACAATTGCCATTATACATCTTTATTATATTTGTAAATGATTAAGATGAACGCAATGATGAAACAATTGACAATTATAATTTTACTTTTTATTGGATTTAATGCCAAAGCACAACACGATCCAAGTGATCAGATGGATTCGCCAAACTGGGATGTAATTGGTGGAATTAGCTTCAAAACTATTAAACCGACTGAAAAATATGCCGTTTATAATTCGACGATTAAAAAACACGAAAACAAGCCATTTGAACTTTCTGGATATATTGTTCCAATAAAAGACGGAATGAAGCAAACTAAATTTATGCTCTCTACCCTACCCATTAATCAATGCTTTTATTGCGGAAAAAACGGTATTCCAATAATGGTTTTAGTGGAAATGGCGGAGCCTATAAAATTTACTTATCAACCCATTACTGTTAAAGGTGTACTGAAGTTGAGTAATGCCAATACAATGGATAACCCTCCTATACTTTTATCCACATCGAAATTACTATAAACCAAAAAATCCCGATTCATCATCGGGATTTTTTGGTTTAAGTCAATATATGTTTTTCTTAATGACCTGAGTGACCATCAGCACCGTGAGCATGACCGTGAGCCAATTCATCCTGTGTCGCTTCGCGAACGTTTAAGATTGTTCCGGCAAATACAAGATTTTTACCAGCCATTGGGTGGTTCAAATCAACTGCTACAGTTTCGTCATGAACAGCAGTAACACCAGCTCTAAATTGGTTTCCATTGTTATCTTGCAAAGGAATTACATCTCCAACAGCCGGTACTTCACCACCTGCTTCAGTAAACATGGTTTTAGGCAAATCTGCGAAAGCTCCTGGATCAATTTCTCCGTAACCATCAGCAGCAGATAATTCAAATCCGTACTCATCGCCGGTTTTCATGCCAGCCAAGTGCTCTTCAAACTTAGGCAACATCATGCCAACGCCATATAAAAATACTAAAGGATTTTGCTCATCAGCTTTTTCAACAAAAACTTGTTGTCCTTCTTCGTTAGTAGTGTGCAAATCATAAGTTACTGCGACTACCGTGTTTGGTGAAATATTCATTCAAATTGTTTTAATGTAAATATGCTAATGCTTCCTCAACAGTGTTAACCGGTAACTGGCATACTTTATTTCGGCAAATATAAACTTTTGTTTCGTTGCTTTGCTTACCTTTTAACAGTGGCAAGTTACTTTTTGTTCCACCTAATGTAATTTTATTTGGAATATAATGATTGCTTAACTCCAATTTAACCAGGCCACTTTCCAGACCTACAATGGCAATTTCATTAATCCCCTCAATCTCGTTTAGCAACTGTATAGCCCAATTTGAATAAGCAGAACCATAGGTTTTAATTTTGGAATAAACTGCTCCTAACATTTCATCCGCTCTAACGGTATACGTCTCCAAATCGAAAAGCAATCCCAGTTTCTTTAAATTTTGAGCCATCGTAGAATTAGAGGCAGGAATAACATTATCCATGATTTCATGCTTGCGGGCTATTAAACTTTCGCCGGCTGCAGAGGTGTAAAAAAACATTGGAGAATCTGGATCACCAAACTGCTCAATCACATAATCTGTAAAGTTTTTCGCTTCCCGTAACCATTGCTCATCAAAATCATATTCATACAAAGCAATTAATGCCTCAATAAAAAAAGCATAATCATCAAGAAATGCGGTGATGGTCGCTTTTCCATTCTTATAATTTCGGTACAATCCACCATTGCTGGTTTTTAAATTGGCTAAAATAAAGGCAGCCGCCGCTGATGCCTTTTGATAGTATAAATCATGATTTAAAACAGTCGCCGAATCTGCCAAGGCTTTAATCATCATTCCATTCCAGGCCGTTAAACACTTATCGTCCAATCCCGGTCTAACCCTTCTATTTCTAACTTCTAAAAGTTTTGCTTTGGCAGATTTTACTCGATCATATAATTTTAATGGCTCAATTTCATATTTGGCAATCAGATCATCGTCAGCAATTGTTTTACGTAAAATGTTGGTTTGCTCCTCTTCCCAATTACCCTCAGCTGTAACATTATAATATTCGGCCAGCAATGCGGCATCTTCACCTAAAAGTGAATCGAATTCAGCTTTATCCCACACATAAAATTTACCTTCAACACCCTCACTATCTGCATCAAGCGCAGAGTAAAACAGGCTTTCGGGCGAGGTCATTTCATTGAAAACCCATTCCAAACTTTCAACCGCTGTTTGTTTAAACGAATCAAATTTGGTGCATTGGTAGGCTTCAATATACAAACTAATCAGCTGTGCGTTATCATACAGCATTTTTTCGAAGTGTGGCACATGCCATTTATCATCAACCGAATAACGGGCAAAACCGCCGCCAATCTGATCATAAATCCCTCCTCTACTCATTTCTTCCAAAGTATGACAAACAGCCGTAAAAACCGATTCATCATCTTTTAGAAAACCATAACGCAAAAGAAAAGCCCAATTATTGGGTAATGGAAATTTTGGCGCACGATTGTAACCGCCAAAACCAATATCAAAATGGTGTTTCCAGGGTGCTATAATTTCTGTTAAATGCGCTTCAGTATAGGTTTCCAGCGAAGCTGATGGAACAATTTTCTCACTGTTTATTATGCCAGCAGTTAATCTTTCTGCATATTGTATGGCCTTATCAGGTTCATTGGCCCACAAGCCAGCAACATTTTCCAGGATATTAATCCAATCATTTTTTCTAAAATAGGTGCCCCCGTAAATTGGACGCTGATCGGGCAAACAGATGCAATTTAACGGCCAACCGCCACTACCCGTCATCAGCTGAATGGCATACATGTAAATCTGGTCAATATCTGGCCGCTCCTCCCGGTCTACCTTAATGCAAATAAAATGCTGGTTCATCACCTCGGCAACCTCATGATTTTCAAAACTCTCCCGTTCCATTACATGGCACCAATGGCAGGCAGAATAGCCTATACTTACCAAAATCAATTTATTTTCTGCTTTGGCTTTTGCTAAGGCATCATTTCCCCATTCGTACCAATGAACAGGATTATAAGCATGTTGCAATAGATATGGTGATGAAGCGTTGATTAAATTATTCGGTTCGGAATGGAGATTTGACATGATTAATTGATTATCGAAATGAAATCGTAAAGCTATTAATTATCTACAAAGCTGTTTCGTTTTAGTTTTGTTTTTATACTTTAGATGGAATCAAAATTTAAATTAGAACATTTAACTGGCACTTTGAACTTTCGACTCGCAACTTTCAACCTTTAACTGGCAACCCTCATGAAAATTACACATACCGAAATATATCGATTCAGCATCCCAATGGAACCCTTTGTAATTGCAACAGGAACCATGCATTTTGCCCAAAACGTATTAATTAGAATCTATACCGATGCAGGCATACATGGTATTGGCGAATGTTCGGCTTTCCCTATGATTGTTGGTGAAACCCAGGAAACCTGTATAGCCATGGCAAAAGATTTTGCTGGAATCCTCAAAGGAAAAGACCCGCTAGAAATTCCTGATAGAATGAATGATTTATTGGGCTACGCAGACCATAACAACACCATTAAAAGTGCCTTCGATATGGCGCTGTTTGATATTTCAGCCAAACATGCTGGTTTGCCGCTATACCAATTTCTTGGCGGCACAAAACGAACCATCGAAACAGACATGACCATCGGCATTGATACCCCGGAAGGAATGGCGGCAACTGCATTAAAATATATTGAAAAAGGCTGTCGGATAATTAAAGTTAAACTCGGTAAAAAAGTTCAGGATGATATTGAAAGGGTAAAACATATCCGCGAAGCAATAGGCGCTGATGTTATTTTGCGTTTAGATGCCAATCAGGGATGGAGTTTTGATGATGCTTTATTTGCTTTAGGCGAACTCGATAAATACAATATCGAATTCTGCGAACAGCCCATGCGTACTTGGTACGATGATAAATTACCAGAGCTGAATGTAAATTCCCCTATTAAATTAATGGCTGACGAAAGTTGTTATAATCACCACGATGCCCGAAAACTCATCAATAGTCAATCAACCACTTATTTAAATATTAAATTCTCCAAATCGGGAGGGATTTTAGAAGCCCAGAAAATTCATGAAGAAGCCTTACAAACCGGCGTAAAGTGCATGATTGGGAGCATGTTAGAAAGTAGAATTGCTTTGAGTGCCAATTTACACTTTGCCTTGGCAAGTCCGAATGTAGAATTTTTCGATTTAGATACCGCTTTACTTGGTCATCTGGTCGATCCTTGTGTTGGCGGCTTAACCTACAATGGCTATTTTCTGGATGTACCGGAAGAAATTGGCATTGGTGCAGAAGCGTATGAACTTTTCCTGGAAAAATGCGAAAGTTGGACAGTTTAAACCCCCTAGCCCCCTGAAGGGGGAACTACAGGCGAGATGGAAATAGTGAGGAGTATTCAGCATTCCGATAGTTAAAATATCAATATGATTAATAAGTTAGTATTAAAAACGCTTTACATAAACTATAGAAATTCAGTTCCCCTTTAGGGGCGGAGGGGTTCTTAATGCACCAGCATCTCTGCCAACGCCGTACTATCACCATTAAAGGCATTAAAATCCACCACGTGTCCAATTCCGCTGATTTTAGCTTTATCAGAATGCTGCCAGAATTTCCAGAGGCTTTTATCCAATCTTAATTTGGGTTGATAATAATGCGCAACCCACAATGGATATCCGTCTAGCTTTTCTTCTAAATGATCCTGGTAAAATTTTAATCCTGTGTAAATAATCGGACGAACTTTTGTTTTCATTTCCACATAAGTCAAAAAATCAGAAAGTTCTAAACGCATCCTCAATGGCGAAACACCATCCAAGGTTTCAATATCCACTACTGGTGGTAAATCTCCTTTTTCGATATTAACCACCTGTAAAAAGAATTTTGCCTGTGCCTTGCCACTTTTTTTCGGTCTGAAGAAATGATAAGCACCACAAACAATACCCGCTTTAGGAGCTTCACGCCAATTGCGCTGAAAATAAGGATCAACGGTTAATAAACCTTCAGTGGCTTTAATAAACGCAAAACTTACCTTTACTTCATCCTCTTCCATCGCTTTAACTTTCTGCCAATTGATCTTTCCCTGATAATAGGATACATCGATCCCATGAATGGAATATTGCTTTGGTATTTTTATGTTGAAGCTTTTATAAGTACGATAATTGGGATCTTCACCCCAATCTTTTATCCACCGCCAGGTAGATACAAAACCATTTAAAATGTAGCCATAATAAAAAGGCGACAGCAAAATTAACAGCAAACCAGCAATGGCCACTTTCCATTGGTTAGGGAAAGGTTTTGATTTCTTTTTACGTACACCAGGTTTTCTTACGGCTGGTTTTCTGGCAACAGGCTTCTTATTCTCTGGCGGCATAATAATTTGATGCCGCTAAGGTGAGGAAAAAGTTGGGGAATAAAAAAGGATTTTGCTGCCTCGATTATCATTGTGCTTACTACCATAACCATTTTCACGAGTCCTTATCTGTTGCAAAATTTACTCCTACCGGCTTATACGTACTTTCCCTCTGGCTGGCATCGTCGAATTTAAAGTAAAATACTTAAATTTAAACTACATAATAACCAATGATGAGTCAAGACATACAATTCCCAAATCAAAACCCGAACCCTACTCAAAAATTTTTTAAAGTGATGACGTTTGCCATGATGCTGATGGCATCGGGACAACTTTACGCACAAAAAGTACTGAGTCCACGGCAAACTTATCCTGATTTATTCGAAAAAGTTCAATTAGCAAAAATATATTCCGATGGTAAGTCCTTCGTTGATGCCATTCCTAAAAAGAGTCCATCAGCCATTATGAACGCCTATGATACACAAAAAAAAATCTCAGCTTTTAACCTAAAAAGTTTTGTGACAGAAAATTTTTCAATGCCTGAGAATCATAACGCGGTTTATCAATCAGATATAAATGCTGGTATTGAAAAACATTTGGATACATTATGGACTGTACTGAAAAGAAATCCGGATACCGTTTCAAAGTTTAAAACATCATTATTGCCGCTTCCCCATCCATACATAGTTCCCGGTGGCCGGTTTAGAGAAATATATTACTGGGATTCTTACTTTACCATGTTGGGTTTGCAAAAGGCAGGAAAAACTCAAATCATGAAGGATATGATTGATAATTTTGCTTTCCTGATAAATAAATATGGTTTTATCCCCAATGGAAACAGAAGTTATTATTTAACCCGCTCTCAACCACCATTTTTTGCCGCAATGGTGCAGTTGTTAACTCAAAACAATAGTGATGTTAAGCTCAGTGATTACAAAGATGCGCTGGAAAAAGAATACAATTTCTGGATGAAGGGCGCTGCAGAATTAAAAAAAGGTGAAGCTGTAAATCATTCGGTAAAGCTTACTGATGGAACGGTTTTAAACCGATATTATGATGCTGGCGACCAGCCTCGTGAAGAATCTTTTAGAGAAGATTTGGAAGCGGCGAAATTAACCAAACAGCAACCAGCAGTATTTCTGCGTAATATACGCTCTGCGGCAGAATCAGGTTGGGATTTCAGTAGCCGTTGGTTTGCCGATGGAAAAGACTTCAGTAGAATCATCACGACTGATTTGTTGCCCGTTGATTTAAATACTTTGATGTACAATCTTGAAATTGCAATTGCTGACGCAAATAAGCAAGCTGGAAATAATTCAAAATCACTCTTATTTACTGCAAAGGCACAAACCCGTAAAACGGCTATCTTAAAATATTTTTGGAATACAGAGCTTAACTTTTTTACTGATTATAACTGGAAAACAAAATCAATGTCTAATCAGTTAACCTTGGCCGCTTCATTTCCACTATATTTTAAATTGGCAACTTCAGCTCAAGCAAAATCAGTTTCGGAAAAAATTGAAAAAGATTTTTTAAAAACTGGCGGATTGATTACCACTTTAACCACAACGAAGGAGCAATGGGATGCGCCAAATGCCTGGGCTCCATTGCAATACATCAGCATACAAGCTTTGCATCATTATGGTTATGGCAAGCTTGCCGACAACATCACGAACAGATGGATAAACCAGAATATCGCAGTTTTTAAAGAAACAGGAAAGCTGATGGAAAAGTACAATGTAGTGGAAACGAACAGTAAAGGCGGTGGTGGAGAATATCCACTGCAAGATGGTTTCGGCTGGACAAATGGTGTGCTTTTAAAACTGATGAAGAAGTAAGCAGAATAGAAAAGATATTTGAAAATTAACGGATTGCAATTAATTTGCAATCCGTTGTAAAATCATTAATTTTTATTAGTAACCGAAAAGGTTTTCTTTTCAGTACCAACACCAGTAATCTTTATAGATTTCCATTTTGATGGTAAAACAGATGGAATTTGAACGATGCCTTTATTGGTAATATCCAACCCTCCAAAACCCATCAGCACACTTTGTAAAACGCCGCCTGCGCCAGTAGCAAAATATGGATTAGTGCCACCTTTGGTTTCTGCAATCACCCTGAATGGTGGGTTCAAGTTTGGCAGGTAGGCTTCATTAAAATATTTATACGCTTTCTCTACATTACCCGTTCTAGCATAAAGCAAAGCGAAAATTGCATGAGTCATTGCAGGTGTACCTTCATCAGGAATTCTGGTTTCATAATATGCCAAATCATTCAAAATCTGATTTTTATCGGTAATGGTTTTTAAAGGATAGGCAAGCAAATTAACGTCGCCTTGTTTTATGCCTTCGCCCTTGTAAGTTGCATGTTCTTTGGTTACCCCATCCGGAAATTTTAATACAGGGATGTTGTTTTCAACCAAAGTCCAATCTATATTTTGAGGCAATCCTAAAACGGCAGCAGCAAGGTTTGCATTTTTTAGGTTTAGTATAGCAGCTGCATTGGTAAAGGCATTATTATCTACATTTTCTGCCCATTCGTCTGCTGCAACCACATTTTTAATATCAAATTGATTTGGTCCATTTCGCTCTACCCTGCTTGCCCAAAATTCGGCTGTTTGTGATAAGATTGGCCATCCCTTTTCTTTAAGCCAAACTTTATCCTGGGTAACGCAATAATAATTCCATGCCGCTAAAGCAACATCTGCCGAAATGTGGTGTTCAAAAGGTCCGCTTAATGCCCAAACCGGGGTTTCTTCAACTCCTGAATCTGCACTTTCCCATGGGTACATTGCACCCTTGAAACCATGAGAGAATGCATTTTTTCTTGCCGGTTCCAATCTTTCGAATCGATACTCAATTAAAGATTTCGCGATTTCAGGATGTAGTACCAATAGTGCCGGGAACATCCAGATATCCGTATCCCAGAAAACATGGCCATTATAACCTAATCCAGATAAGCCCATTGGCGATAATGAATACGATGTTCCGGCACGAGAAAATGAGGTAAGGTGATAAAGCATACTGCGTACGTCTTGTTGTGCTTGCGGATCTCCATCAATAATAATATCCGATTTCCATAAATCATCCCAGGCTGCATTATGGTATTTAATTAATCTATCACGTCCCTCAAGTTTAGCATAAATAGTCATGCGCTCAGCCTCATTAAGCGGGTCTGCATGTTGCGCAGAACTTATTGTACTCCCAACAACCGTGTAAGTATAACTTTCTCCGGCTTTTATGCTTTTACTAAACTTCATCAAATGGCTGTTATTATCCCACATTTCGTGAATAATTTTAGGCTCGCTTCCATGTTGCTCATTAAATAAAAAACTATTAGAAGCACACAATTGCAGCTTGCCTGTAGGGCTTTTTGCTGTTGATGTTAATAAGCTTAAAGTTATATGGGGCCTGTCAATCTCATTGTAATAATTCTCCACATCGCGAAGTGCATCAGGTGTTTCCATAACACTTGCTGCAGTTAATTTCAAATCTTCGCGGGCGATAATGGTTACATCCATCAATACGGTAAAAGGCAAATGGCGTAGTGCATAATAGGTATATTTAATCTCCGCTTTTTTTCCATAAGCCAGTTGCGTGGTAAATGCTGCATGCTGCATATCAAGCTGTTGCTGCATATCGCTGGTATTCTGATCATCGAGCCGCTTCCCATCAACTTCCAGGTACATGTTAAGCAAATTGAAACCATTTAAAAAATTACTCACACGACCACGTCCATAAGTGTCATAGGTGCCGGCCATCACCACATTTTTTACTTTGAATGGCTGAGGAGAAGAAACAATACCGATGATCCCGTTTCCTACAGTAATTCCGAAATATTTAGTGGGGTCAATTTTATCGTCACTTATTTTCCAGGGGTCTTGTGCGTGTACAGCACAAGAAATAATAACGGTTAAAAGGAAAAGTACGATTTTTCTCATAGATGTATGTGTTTGAAATAAATAGAATTAAAATAAACAAAAGGCCGAAATGCCATCAAATTTTTAATAACCTGATGGCAATTTCAGCCTCTGTTTAAATAAACCTAAATTAGTATCCTGGGTTTTGTACCAAGTTTGGATTACCAAGTTGGTTATCAGGAATAGGGAAAAGAAGGTATTTTGCTTCACTAGCTGGTTTCTCTTGCCAAGCAGCAAGGAATTTTCCAAAACGAATTAAATCTTGTCTTCTAAAACCCTCCCAGTACAGTTCACGTCCACGTTCATCCAGCAATACATCCAAAGTTAAACTCGTTAATGCTGATGCACCTCTCACTGCTCTAAGTGAATTCACTAAAGTTAATGCAGATGCCGTTTGAGATATCCTCAACTGCGCTTCGGCTTTCATCAACAATACATCAGAATAACGGTAATAAACCCAGTCGTTATCAGGTTTTCTCGAACCTGAATTGGCATAATCAATAGGATATTTTATTACGCGAATTCCCGCAACCTCCAAGTGGTTAGGGTCGCGTTCGATAATGCTTACTTCTGGAGTAAAAGCTAATGGATTGCCTTTTCTATCTTTTAGAGCTGCACCGTTTTGATCAAATTGCTGACCTACTAAAAAACCAACCCTTATTCCAGATACATTGGTTTGACCAGCATAAGTTCCGCCTCTTCTTTTATCTGTTGCTTCGAATTTATTATAAAAGTTAGATAATGAAGAGAAGCCATTGTATCCAGCTGGATTTTGATTATAGTGCAAAGTACACTTCCATTGCCCATCAATATCACTACCATCATTTCCTGCAGTATTTTCTGCAGTAAAAATATTTTCTTTTGATAAAACATTGTTAGTGGGAGCAAAATTGTCAAAATAATTGGCAGAAAGTACATAACCACCCGTGGCAATTTCATCCGCCAGCGATATAACCTTTGCCATATCGGCGGCATCAAATGTAGGTGTATTCCGATTTAAGAAAGCACCCTTATTTAAATAAACCTTCATTAACAAAGTTTTTGCAGCATTTTTATTTGCAAAATTTGCTGGCCCATTCGGCAAATCAGGGATAATAGCTGTTAATTCATTAATTAGATAAGAGATTTCATCAGCGGCATTTCTAACCTTTGAAGGAAGTGTTACACCTTCACCAGTATCACGATAAGGAACTTGCCCCCATCCATCTAAAATGGAAAACTGTGCGAAAGCTCTTAAAAAACGTGCTTCGGCTGCTTGTGCTGGAGTAGGGCTAAATCTTAAAACCGTTGTAGCTGCATAACTTATACTGTTTAGATCTCTAAAAACACCAGATATTCTTCCATCATCTGCTGCCCATTTGTGCAAGTGTAGCGCTCTCCATGCACCGTTATCATCCCAATCACCTGCTCTTGTAGGTACTATCGCCTCATCAGAAGTAACTTCCTGCAAAGCAGACCAGTTCCATGGAGCTTGATATGGGCCTCTCATGGCAATGTACGCCGCAGAAATTAATCCTGGAACATTTCCCTGAGTAAGTGTACCTGAACTTACTTGCCCATTAAGATCTTCATTAAGTTTTGTACAGGACGAGATCGTAATGGCCATTACTACCAAGCCTAAAATATATTTGTTTTTCATGTCGAAAAAGTTAAGTTATAAAGAAAAATTAACGCCAAAATTGAATGTCCTTGCAGTTGGATATGCGGTATAATCTATCCCTGCTGATGGAACGCCATTTACACTTTTATTTACATTTACTTCTGGATCAAAACCTGTATAGTTTGTAATTACAAACAGATTTTGTCCATTTACATAAATATTTAATGATTTGATCACTTTTCCAATGTTGCCGATATTATAATTTAAGGTAGCATTAGCCAATTTAACATAATCTCCTTTCTCTATGTATCTTGATGAGGCAGCAATTGGATTAGCCAACGATTCTTGAATAGGTAAATCAAGTATACCTGATGAAACGTTTCTAGAACCCAAGTTAGAGATTGCCAACACTGAATTTGCTGTATTATTATAAATGCTTTGGCCGAATGCACCATTAAAATTAGCACTGAAAGAGAATTTTTTATATCTCAAATTTGTGCTTAAACCCAAAATAAATTTTGGATTTGGGTTACCAACGTAGTATTTAGTAAAACCATCATCAGTATAAGAAGAGAAACCATTTGCAGCTAAACCATTATACTGTCTGGTAAACATGGCAAATAATGGTAAACCGTTTTGAATAACTTCGGTAGTTACATCACTTAAGCCCTGACCACTTAATGAACCAGTTTTAATTATACCATCCAGATTTTTAACATTGTTTTTTATGTAGGTTACGTTTCCTCCTAAAGACCATGATAAATTATCTTTTTCGATGATATTGGCATTTAAACTCATCTCTACACCTTTATTAACAATTTCACCACTTAAATTCTGCCATGTAACTACATTTCCTTGTTCTGCAGGTACAAATGCTGTTTGAGGATATAATAAATCTTTGGTAGTCTTGTTAAAATAATCAATAGATCCGGTCAGTTTATTCCCGAAAAGGCCAAAATCCAAACCAATGTTAGTTTGTTTGTCTTCTTGCCATTTTAAATTGTCGTTTTGATTATTCAATCCTACTTGTGGGATAGGATCTCCTGCTTTACCTGGTGTTCTATAAACAAAACGTTGTTGAGAAGAGCCAGATGGGAAATCCTGGTTGCCTGTTTTACCGTAACCTGCCCTAATTTTTAATGTGTTTAACCATTCAACATTAGTAAGAAAACTTTCTTGTTTGATGTTCCACGCTGCTGCAAATGAAGGAAAATAGCCATATTTGTTATTTGCACCAAATTTTGTAGAACCATCTGCTCTAACTGTTGCTGTTAAAATGTATTTATTATCATAATTAAAAATACCTCTGGCAAAATAAGATTGTAGCTCAGTAGTTGGATCGTTACTAGTTACAAAAGTTCTATTCGCCTTTAATGTAGATTCAAAAGCATCAGTATAGTCTAGCGGCAAATTACCAAATCCTGTTGCAGTATTAACAGCACTTTTGTTTATGAAATTTGAATACTCATAACCAATTACAGCATTAACATTTAATTTGGTAGCAATTTCTTTATTGAAGTTTAAGGTATTAGTGAATTGTTGTGTAACCAACTCTGTATTAGAATAACTGGCGTAACCACCTAAGAAATCACCAGATGGCTGTATTCCCTGTAAATTTAAAGTACTCCTGGTAGATGCTCTTCTAATACCAGTGCTATAATTTACACTTGCTAACATACGGTATTCTAGCCATGGTGTAATTTTGTAGTAAGGAGATATGCTACCTAAAATAGTAGAAACCTTCGATTTATCGCTGTTTGCGGCTAAAGCTGCTAAAGGATTAATAGTTGTTGAACCATAATCGATAAATAAGCTTCCATCTGGATTATAGAAAGATTGGGTAGGATTCCAAGCTAATGCCTGGCTAATTAAACTTCCTGTAAAACCTGCATCAGTTGTAATAGGGGCAATATTTTCTAAGTACTGATTACTTATCATATTGATATCTAAGCCTAGATTTTTACTCTCCAAGAATTTAAAATTTCCATTAAAAGCTGCACTGTACTTTTTAAAATCTGTAGTTTTAACAATACCTTGCTGATCTTGATAACCCATAGAAGCACGGAAAGTATTTCCATTTGCCCCACCACTTATACCAATGGAGTAATTTTGATTGTAAGCCGTACGAATAATCTCATCTAAAGCATCAACACTGGTACCAAAATCGCCACTGGTTAAACTATATTTTCTCAAAGCTGCACGATACTCTTCGCCGGTTAAAACATCCACTCTCTTGGCAATATTACTCACCCCTGCTGATGCGTTAACATCAATTCTCGTATCTCCAGATTTACCTCTCTTGGTGGTGATTAATACCACGCCATATGCCGCACGTGAACCGTAAATCGCAGTAGCTGACGCGTCTTTTAAAATCTCCATCGATTCAATATCTGCCGGATTAATAAAGTTGAGTGGATTACCAGCAGGTGCAGTACCAATACCGGCACTTGTATTTGGTCTGGCAGATCGGCCGTCAAGCGCAACTCCATCAACTACATAAAGTGGTTGCCCTGTACCTGTAATAGCTGAGTTACCTCTAATTCTTACAGTAGATGCACCGCCTGGTTGGCCACTGTTATTAATCATCTGCACACCAGCAACTTTACCTTGTATTAATTGATCAGGCGCAGTCAATGGGCCCTTATTAAAATCTTTTGCAGAGACGGTTGCCGCAGCACCAGTTAGGTCACTTTTCTTAACCGAACCATAACCAACCACAACAACCCCTTCGAGGTTATTTAATGATGCTAATGTAATGTTGATTAAAGTTTGATTATTAACGTTTACTGTTTGGGTTTCGAAGCCAACAAAACTCACAATTAGTTTCGAAGTTGTAGAGGGCACTGTAATTTGGAACTTACCTTCTGCATCACTTTGCGTTCGGGTACTTGTACCAGCAACCTGGATAGTTGCACCAGCCATGGGCAGCTTATCATTATCTAAAATCGTTCCTTTAATTACGGTTTGGGCGAAAGCCGTTATACTTAAAATGACTAGAAGTAAACTTGGCAGTACAAGTTTCATCAATCTACATAATTTCTGTTTCATAGGTAAAACAGACCAATTACTCGGTAGAGTTAGGTTCATAATGGTTTAATTAAATTTGGTTAGAAAATGTATTATTACTTTAGTAAATCATCGGGTTGTTTTTTAGGGTGGTTTAGTCATCATATTTAATTGGTTTAGGGTGATATTGTGTGATTTTCTTTTTTATATAATGGAAATGGCTTTTCAACTTTTAACCGGGCTACTTCTAGTCCTTTATTTACACAATCATCAATAGACATTTCGAGAATGAAAGCAGATAAAAACCCAGACCAGAAAGCATCTCCAGCACCGGTAACGCCTCGAATAGTTTCAACCGGAATGGCATTTTTATATCTCCAACTTAACTTATTTGTTTTATACCACACCCCATGCTTACCGCAGGTGAGGCAGATTGCCGAAGTATTCAGATGATCTAGCCATTCAACTGATTCTTCTACACTGAGAGATTTACCAACATAACGTTCAAGATCATCAACACTAATTTTTAACAGTGGAGTCAGTTGGAGAATTTTTTTAAAAACGTCCTTCCCATCATCATCCTGCCAGATTGATGGGGCAAAATTCCAGTCAACCGAAATGGATTTCCCCATTTGATGCGCTTTGGTTAATGCGGTCATAATATTACTTCGGGCAGGCTCCCTACTTAATGCGAATGCTGTGGTATGGACAATTTCCGCAGCTTGAATGAGCTCATCATCCACCCTTCTTATGGCGAAGTCGGCATTGCGGTAAGGGATAAAATCCGGACTATGGTTATTTTTAGCTACAAGCACAACGCTGGTTTGCCGGTGTGGTGCCTGGTGTATATAGCGGTCTGATAAACCGATTGCTTTAAGTTCATTAATCAGGAAAATACCCAGATTATCCTCACCAACGGTTGAAACTAAATCTGCATCTACGCCCAGCCATTTTAGGTTAGCGCAGAGATTCGCTGAGCTGCCTCCCTGAATAGTAGAAAATTGTGAAGCTACCGCAAGCGATTCGATATTTTCATCTGAAATGATATCGACCAATAATTCGCCCACCACTAAAATTTTTTTCCCTGAAATATTATTTTCCGAATCCATCATTTCTATCAAAAGTTAAAATTTTTCTAAAATCATTACTTGTTGCCTGTTCGGCTATAACTGCTCCAGCGGCACTCCAGGTGCATTTTGGCACACCGCAAGGCTCCAGACTGGTTCCATGAAAACATTCATTGAATAAATCTGCTTTACCATTCGAGCGGTGAATTTCAGAAAGGACTTCCTGAGCCAGGCTCGTTTTTTGATGAAAATGCAGCGCTGCAACCAGCCAGCCATTCCAAACTGGCCACAAACCACCATTATGAAAATAATGTGGTTTGTTTCGAAAGGCATAAGCATAATTATCTTTAAGTTCGTTCATATCCGAATCATCATCCAGAATTGTAGGATAAAATGATGGCAATAGCGATTGCCTTTGTTTGTATGTCTCCTCAATATATTGCAAAACCTTGCGATTTTGATTTTCATCACCTAAGCCTAGAAAAAGAGCGAAGGTATTGGCCTGCAAATCAAAGTACTTATATATTCTCCCCGGGTTGAAGCCCATTAGCCAGTATTCTTGAGAAAAATCCCTCAACTGATGAATTAAATTGGGAGAATAGGTTTTTTCAGGATGATCATTGATCCAGTAATTCGATCGAATTGAATTGGTAATATCGGCGATCTTGGCTTCCCAATCTGCATGGAATGATAATTTGGAAGCTAAGCGCAATGCCCAAAGTCTTAACAACTGGTCAAATAGAATATAGCCATGCTGAATGTATTCATCGGCCCAATCACCACTTTGTGGCACATAAATTAAATGTTTTCCATTAAACTCCCAGCTGTTTAAAAGGGTAAAACACTTGCCAACTTCATGCTGATATTTATTCCAAAGATGCTCATCATCAGTAAGTAAGGTATATGCACATAAACCAATCACTGCCCACGATGGATTATCGGCCCTGCCGGAAGTTCCACCATAACTAACTGCACCGTCTTTCGGTGAAACATTAGAGGGCATGAATCCGTCAGGATGCTGATGTTCGAAAATTGTGATTAAGGTATTTTTTGTGGTTTCAATAAGCGATTTATCGCCACTCAATAGCGCAGCAATGCCCGTAATAACCCCATCTCTGGTCCAAACGCGTTTATAGTTATCTTGCTCCTCTACAGATGCCACAAAACCATATGGGGTAACTGCCTCTCGCAAGAGACCTAATGCATGGTGGTATGATTTCGAATCGAACATTATATATCGGCTATTTTTTCATTTTTTTTGATCTGCAACACCATCAAAGCGGCGATAACAATCAAAACTCCTGCAAACATGATTGCATTTTCCGGGCGATGGCCAAGCAGGTAGCGGTAAACATATTTAAAGGTGATGGTCTCAAGTAACATCGGCAGCACAATGAACATATTCAAGATCCCCATAAAAATACCGGTCTTTGCTTTCGGAATACTTCCTGCAAGCATGGCATAAGGCGTTCCCATCATGCTGGCCCAGGCCACCCCTAAACCCACGATTGGAATGACAAGTAAAAAGGGATGGTGAATCATCGGCAAACAGATCAAACAAAAGCCTCCAAAAAGCAAACTCATCAGATGAACCTTTTTTGCGGTAATTTTCCTGGCGAAAAATGCCAGTGGAAATGCCACTAAAAAGGTTACCACATTGTAGCCCCCGTTTACCGTTCCGGTAAGCAACTGAGCAGAGGCAAATCCATCAGATGCTGCATCGCTGGTATTGTAAATGGTTCTGGCTAAACATAGGGTAATAAATTGCCAGTAAATAAACATGGCGTACCAGTTGAATAGGTAAACAACGCCAAGTTTTTTCATCATTGTGGGCATTACTTTAAAAGCCGCGATAATATCACTGAATATCCTTCCAATGCCACCTGTTTCCTTTTTTATTTCCTCAATCTCTTCAACAGACAGCGGCGTCTCCTTTGTGGTTAAACAACTATACATAATAGAGCCGATTGAAACAACGCCACCAATAAAAAAGGCTGCATAAGTGGTATAGGGTATGTTATTGTCACTTCTTGCATTCATACTGATTAGCCCTGCTGTGATGAGTATGCCCGGGGTAAGGTTAGCCAGGGTAATACCTAAACCGGTAAAAAAGCTTTGAGTTAAAAACCCAAGAGCATGCTGCTCTGAAGGAAGTTTATCGCTCACAAAAGCCCGGTAAGGTTCCATCGTGATATTATTGCCGGCATCAAGTATCCATAAAATCCCAGCAGCCATCCAGATTGAACTGCTGTAAGGCATGGCGAAAAGACAGATACTGCAAATGATAGCGCCAATTAAAAAATATGGCCTGCGTCTTCCAAACCTGCTGGTGGTTTTATCGCTCATTGCACCAATAATGGGCTGAATGATCAAGCCTGTCATTGGTCCTGCTAAGTTTAACAAAGGAATCTGATCGGCATTGGCGCCCAAATAGGAATAAATGGGTGTCATATTGGTTTGCTGCAAACCAAAACTATATTGAATCCCAAAGAAACCAAGATTCATCGCAATGATAGCGCTAAAATTTAGTTTCAAACCTGATGAAGGCTGATGAACTTTTTCTGCTTGAGCTACAATCATATAAAGTTTAGTTAAGCTTAAAAACTAAAGCCTGCCACGGTTTTAGGTTAATTTCTTTATCCGTAAAATTTGGCCCATTGTTATAATTATTCATGAGCACCTTTGCCGCTGAAATTTTAATATTTTGATCCAGCGGATAAGAGAACGCTTTAGCTGAAAAATTTAAGACGATCAGCATCTTCTCCTGTCCATGTGTTCTGGTGTAGCAGTATACATCTGGGTTTTCAATATCAAATACCTTATAGTCGCCATATACAAGCACTGGAGATGATTTTCTTAAGGCAACCAACTTTTTGAAATAATTAAGCTCACTTAATAGATTCTTTTCTTCGGTAACAACATTTACCGTTTTGTAGTTCGGGTTTACTTTTATCCATGGTTTGCCCGATGTAAAACCAGCGTTTAATGATGTATCCCACTGGAATGGTGTACGGGTATTATCTCTGGAGATAAACTTTTGTTTATCCATAAAAACCTGTACATCAACACCTTTTGCTTTAATGCTTTTGTAAGCGTTAATGGTTGCGATGTCTCGGTAATCATCAATGTTGTTAAATTTGATGTTCGACATGCCCAATTCATCGCCATTAAAATAAAATGGAGTGCCCCGCATGGTCATAATCAGTGTGGTTAAAAGTTTTGAAGAATAACTTCTGAACTGTGGGCTATCATTCCCATACTTGCTAACCATCCTGGGTACATCATGATTAGCCAGAAAGATGGCTAACCACCCCTTCTCAGCAAAGGATTGATCCCACTTTGTGAAGGCTTTTTTCAGATCGGTAAGCTTATATCCTGCGGGATCGTTCCCGATATCCATGATCTCAAAATGATAAGCCATATTTAACTCCTGCCTGTCTTCATCAACCAGAGCGTGAGCATCTTCTAATGTACTGCCAGCACCCTCAGCAACAGTCATAATGTTATACTTGCTGATCACAGTTTTGTTCATCTCCTTTAAATATTGATGAAGATTTGGACCCATGCCGTAATATTTGATAATGTCTTTTTCGTAACCTTCAGGATATTTTTTCCAAGTAGTATCTTTAGAAACATATTGGAAAGCATCCATCCTCAAACCATCAATGCCTTTGTCGAGCCAAAATTTCATCATATCGTAAACCTCATTACGAAGTTTTTCATTCTCCCAGTTCAGGTCAGGTTGTTTTTGCGAGAAATAATGTAGGTAGTAAGATTTTGTAGTTGCATCGTACTTCCAGGCATCACTGTTAACATCAAAGAAACTATAACGTGGTGTAGGTTTGCCCTTTTCTTCGGGCCACCAATGGTAATAATTTCGGTAAGGATTGGTCCGTGATGATTTAGCTTGCTTAAACCATTCATGCTCATCACTGCTGTGGTTGAGCACCATATCTAAAATCAATTTAATCTTGCGTTGATGTAAGCCGGCAAGCAACTCATCGAAATCCTTCATGGTGCCAAACTCTTTCATGATGTTTCTGTAATCACTGATATCGTAACCATTATCATCATTTGGAGAAGAAAAAATCGGATTCAACCAAACAGCATCTATGCCCAGGCTTTTTATGTAATCGAGTTTTGAAATAATACCCTTTATATCACCAATCCCATCTCCATCACTATCTTTAAAACTACGTGGGTAAAGCTGGTACACAACAGCTTCTTTCCACCAGGCCGGCTGATTGTTCTGAGCTTGTTGAGAATTGCCCCTCAAAACAAAACATATTAGGAATATAAAAACTAAGCCAATGGAATTTCTCATATTTCTATATTATAACAGGCTTCCTGATCATAGGAAACTAATTGGTTTGTAAAATTTAATATTTGGTTATTTAATGAAATAGCAGCTAGCCAAATGGTTTGTACTGAGGTTATTTCCTTATTATTATATGAAGATAGCGGTATAAATTATCTAAAAATATAGAAATACATCATTTTTCTCCGCAAACGTTTGCGGTAACATTTGCGGAAATGTTTGCTGTGGAAAACTTATATTTGGTTAACCAAATATGTTTAGATGAGACAAAACCCAACTTTAAAAAAAATTGCTGAGCGGCTCAATGTAAGTATATCCACTGTTTCTAGGGCCTTAAAGGATCATCCGGATATCTCACCTGAAACCGGTCGAAAAGTAAAGGAACTTGCAGAATTACTCGAATATGACCCTAACCCATATGCCGTAAATCTTCGTACCCATAGTAGCAAGGAGTTTGCAATAGTTGTACCGAGCTTATCCAACTTTTTTTATCATTCCTTTATTAGTTCAATTGAAGAGGAAGCGAGGATTTATGGTTATTCCGTAATGATTTACCGTTCTTCAAACGATCCAACAATTGAACAGGAGATTCTGAAAAGCTGCAGGCACAAGCGGGTATCAGGAATTTTTATTGCAATTACTTCAGAAACAGATAACATGGAGCCATTTTTGAAAATGGATGTTCATGGTATTCCTGTTATTTTCTTTGATAAAGTTCCGCAATATGAATCATGCAATAAAATATGTGTAGGCGATGAACATGCTGCCATGCTGGCTGCCGAAGAGATCATAAAAAAAGAAATTCCAAACGTACTGGGGATATTTGGAGATCAAAACATGTCAATAACTAAAGCCCGTTTAAAGAAGTTCGCCACCGTTCTTCAACAAAATGGAAACGATATTAACCTGAAAACGGTACATGCATGTAGTTCTGCAGAAGCCGAACAAATTACTTGGTCATTACTACCAGATTGGGTGGGTAAAAAATTTACGATATTCTGTATGAGCGACGAGATTTTAGCTGGTGTCATGAAAGCGATACAAAGAAAAGGCCTAAGCACACCAACAGATTTAGGCTTGATCGCTATTAGTGATGGCATGATTCCACAACTCTTTTATCCGGAAATTACCTATGCAGAAACCAGCGGAAGCAATCTGGGTAAACTGGCATTTAACAGAATGATGCGATGTATTGCTGGGAGTTCTTTTGCACAAACAATTATAGATGAATCCAAACTCGTTGTTGGCGGTTCAATATAAAAAAATGTTTTGAGCTTTCAATAAAATTCCAAAAGCCATTTAGTTTAATGATTAAGCTTCGAACCATAAAATTTAAGTAGCGTTTTTCTGACATCGATTTATTTTTTCTTCACCAAATCAAGGCTAGCAGTCAGATAAGTTCTAAATCTTCTTTCTGTTACAGCAAGGCACCAGCAATTTTGATAACAAATGAATATCGATAAACTTAACAGAACCATTGCTGAAATGCAGGTTCTTGTATAATTGTATATTACTTTCCATGTAATCGAAAACGATTGACACATTTTTGTTTGAAAACAAAACCTTAACCCAGCATTGCTGTTTAAAATTAAATGTGATTGCTAATCAACCACATATTAACTGTTTTAACCTCAAAACAGCAACATGAAACAAAACAAAACAAGACTTACCCCTGAAGAACATAGGCTCTTTGGCGACCTTATGCCAGAAGAATTGGATGAAGTGATCAACTCAGGGTTTAACCGCCGTCATTTTATTAAACTCATGGGATTGGCATCAGCAGGTTTACTGGCCAGTTATGCGATTGGGGCGGAGCAATTGTTTGCACGAACAGTTGAGATAGAGGAAATTCCAGACCTTATCCCGGAAGCGATCGAAAATGGTGTAGACATTGCTTTTAACGTTAATGCCACCTCTAGAAAAGTACTTGTTGATTCCAGGATGACCTTGCTCGATACCCTTCGCGAAAGAATTGGTTTAACGGGATCCAAAAAGGGTTGCGACCACGGTCAATGTGGTGCCTGTACCGTTATTGTTGATGGCCAACGCGTTTTATCTTGTCTTACATTAGCAGCCACTTGTCAAGGAAAATCAGTTATTACTATAGAGGGCTTGGCCAAAGCAAATGAGCTTAATCCGATGCAAGCTGCCTTTCTTAAACATGATGGTTTTCAATGTGGTTTTTGTACTCCTGGCCAAATTTGTTCTGCTGTAGCACTAATGAAAGAAGCTAAAGAAGGTCAGGCAAGCTTTGCGACTAAAGATGTGAGAGCAGCTGCCAAATCAATCATGCTTTCTGATGAGGAAATTGCGGAGCGGATGTCAGGAAATATTTGCCGATGCGGTGCCTACCCTAATATAATAGCTGCAATTAAAGAAGCGCAAACAGGAGAAAATATCCCACAAAACTGGCTTTTCACGGATTAACAACGGACAAAAAGATGAAACCATTTAAATTTATTTCAGCGACTAATCCTGGTGAGGCTATCGATATGCTCAGTAATAATGCTGAAGCTGCTTTTTTGGGTGGAGGAACGAACATCCTTGATTTAATGAAAGAGCATGTTGCTCTCCCAAATGAGATTATAGATATTGGTAACCTTAAACTACAAGAAATTAAAGCAACAGCTACTGGGTTTTCACTTGGCGCTCTGGCCAAAAATACAGAAACTGCAAACCACTCTCTAATCCGTTCAAACTTGCCAATGTTAAGTAAAGCGATATTGGCAGGGGCTTCCGCACAAATCAGAAACATGGCCACTAATGGTGGAAATTTATTACAAAGAACGCGTTGCAGTTACTTTTACGATATATCTATGCCATGCAATAAAAGAATGCCCGGAAGCGGCTGTTCTGCACTGGAAGGTTTCAACAGGATGCATGCTATTTTTGGATGGACTGAAAATTGTGTTGCCGTTTACCCTTCCGATATGGCAGTTGCTTTATCGGCTTTGAATGCAACAGTAAAAGTGCAAAATAACAATGCAGAGCGATACATACCATTTAAAGATTTCCATCTCCTTCCAGGCAATCACCCTGAAAAAGACAATAGCCTCACGCATAGCGAATTGGTTACTGCTATAGAAATTCCCAAAAATAATTTTGCCGCAAACTCAGCATACGTTAAGGTAAGAGATCGCAGTTCTTATGCGTTTGCACTGGTTTCTGTTGCTGCAGGCCTCAATCTGAAAGGAAATGTTATTCAATTTGCCAATATCGCCATGGGTGGTGTTGCGCACAAACCATGGAGGGCGCTAAAAGCAGAACAATTTTTAAAGGGTAAACCAGCCACGACAGCAAATTTCTTAAAAGCCGCAGAAGCAGAAATGGTGGCTGCGAAAGCTTTATCACATAATAAGTTCAAAATAGAAATGGGTAGAAAAACTTTGGTTAACGCTCTTGAGCTGGCACTAAAAGGATAACCGTTAATCATTAAATATGGAAGACAGCAAAAAAAGCATCGGCAAAGGAATAGACCGCATTGACGGAATCTTGAAGATTACGGGTAAAGCAACTTACGCCACTGATTATCCTGCAAAAAACATGGCTTATGCGGTATTGTTCAAAAGCACCATTGCTGCTGGTCAAATCAAAAGTATAAATAGTACTGAAGCAGAGCGGTATCCAGGAATATTGAAAATTATTACACATGAAAATGCACCCAAACTTAATACAAAGGGAGGCTTAAGAGGTGGCGCACTATTACAGGGGCCAGAAATTACCTTTCACGGACAACATATTGGAATAGTGGTGGCAGAAACCTTTGAACAGGCAACCGCTGCTGCCCATCTGATTAAAATAGAATACAATCAAAAAGAAGAGAAGATAGATTTTGAGAAACTTGCCCAAACACCAATCATGCCTAAGGGTAAAGAGTTGGCGGATTTGGTTCGTGGTGCAGGAAAATTGGCAATGGAAACTGCCGAGGTTAAGGTGGAAGAGCTATATGAAACACCCATTGAACACCACCATCCTATGGAGCCGCATTCAACCATGGCTGTTTGGGAAGGAGATAAACTAATTTTATATAATGGCTCACAAATTATAAACGGTGCCCAAACCGCAGCTGCAGCTACTTTAAATATGAAGCCCGAACAGGTAAGAATTATTTCTCCATTTATTGGTGGCGGATTTGGTTCCAAAGGCGGGCAATGGGCCAATCTTGTTCTCACTGCTGTAGCGGCTAAAATGGTTGGCAGGCCCGTAAAATTAGCCCTTACCAGGCAGCAGATGTTTAATTCTGTAGGCATGAGACAAAGAAACATGCAAAAATTAAGTATAGGTGCAACAAAAGAAGGTAAGCTAATTGCCTTGGCGCATGAAACGATCTCACATACGGCTGTAGATGATGAATATATTGAGCCTTGTGGCGATTGTACAAAAATAATGTACGAGGTTCCCAATAGCTTGATCAGTTATCGCGTTGTTCCGATGAACCTCATTTTACCTACCTATACTCGTGGTCCAGGAAAATCAACTGGAAGTTTTGCGCTGGAATCTGCAATGGATGAACTGGCTTACAAATTAAATATGGATCCAATTGAATTGAGGATAAAAAATGAGCCGTCAAAAGATCCTTCTAATGGAAAACCCTGGTCATCGAGAACCACAGTGAAATGTTTAAAGGAAGGAGCAAAAGCATTTGGATGGGAAAAACGAAAATCAAAACCAGGCACAAATAAAATAGGTGATGATTTAGTAGGTTATGGCGTAGCCTGTGGTACATACCCGGCGAGACAAAGAGACAGTTCGGCAATAATAAAACTTAGCCTGAGAAACAAGTTGGTATATGCGACCGTCGAAATTGCAGCATCAGACTTAGGTACTGGAACAAATACAATATTAGCACAAACTGCTGCCGATGGACTTGGACTTCCTATTGCGCAAATTAATGTTAAACTGGGCGATTCTGAGCTTCCTCCTGCTGCAGGTTCTGTTGGATCTGTTGGCGCTTCAAGTTTTGCGAATGCTGTTAACGATGCATGCATTAAAATTACAGATGAATTACTGGCAAAATCGGGAAAACAATTTTTTGTAAGACCAACAGCAGCACAGCTTATGGTTTCAGAAAGCATAACCGATTTTCAAACCCGTTCCGATTCTAAAGCACCAGCTGAAGCGGAAAAATATTCGGCACATAGTTTTAATGCAAATTTCGCTGAAGTAAGGATAAACAGCATTACCGGAATGATTAAAGTAACACGATTTTTAGCTGTAACCGGAGCCGGAAAAATCTTAAATCCTAAAACAGCCCGATCTCAGATTATTGGTGGCAATGTATGGGGAATTGGTATGGCCTTAACAGAAGAATCAATCATCGACCCAAGATATGGTAATTTTGCTACGCGATCTTTTGCTGATTACCATGTTCCAACAAACCTGGATATTGGCAGATTGGATGCGATGTTTATCAATGAGAAAGATTTAATTCCAAATAAAATGGGCGTTAAGGGAATTGGTGAAGTAGGTATCGTTGGCGTAGCTGCCGCGGTAGCTAATGCAGTATTTAATGCGACTGGAAAAAGAGTAAGATCGCTACCAATCACGCCAGATAAACTGCTTTAAATTCCGCTGGAGATTAGAAACGAAAGGTTTTAATAAGTCAATAAACTTAAGTGTTTGTAGGGTTGATAAAACCTTTTCTGGCAAAATTCAACTTTGGAACCCATCAATAGTTAAATTATTTTAATGGCTAAGGATAAACATATCGCTCAGAATGGCTGCAATTCTCTTCAAACCCTTTATCTCCTTCTTGCTTTACCACATTGCCAGAAGCGCTCGTTCTAACTATAAAATGCAGAAAGATAAAAAATTGAAAGCCAATTTGTTGGTAATAGCATTAGTTTTTATTATTGGATCAGGATTATTGATATACATGCAATTACTTTTAGTAAGTACTGTGCTTAGATGAAAATATTCAAACTGATAAAAAAATACAGTCCATCAGCATTCACTTATATAGAAAACCTTTTTCTTTTATTGAGTGAACTATAGTTATGTCCCCCTACCAGGTAATCTCCCCTACCATCTTGTTTTCAAGGTTTTAAAATTGAATAAAAGCAAATCCAAAGTTTCCTCATTATTCTCATGAGTAGTATCTAGGTTAAAACCTTTATCAATTTCCTAATGTTAAAATTCTACTATGGAAAAGATAAAAACATTGGCCTATGGAGCATCAGGCGCTCTCATCGGTGGTAAAACCCTCGAAAAAATAGAAATTCAAAGAAATGAACCAAAAGAAGATGAAATTTTAATTGATGTACTATACTGTGGTGTATGTCATTCAGATCTACACCAAGTGAATAATGATTGGAAAAATACAATATATCCCTGTGTTCCTGGTCACGAAATTATTGGAAAAGTAGTTTCAACGGGTGCCTCAGTAACGAAATTTAAAACAGGTGATGTAGTTGGTGTAGGCTGCATGATCGATTCTTGTAAAACCTGTTCAGCTTGCCTGGATGATGAAGAACAATTTTGCGAGGGACCTCACGGCCAAACCATGACCTACAATGGTTATTGGAAACCTGACGAAACAGGATTTAACACGTACGGTGGTTATGCCACAAATATTATCGCTCAGGAAAAGTTTGTAATGCGCATTCCTGAAAATTTAGAAATCAGCGCAGTCGCCCCAATATTGTGTGCCGGTGTCACTACTTATACTCCACTAAAAAACTTTGGGGTAAAAGCCGGGCATCAAGTTGGCATAATTGGTATTGGCGGTTTAGGGCATGTTGCTGTAAAAATTGCTAAGGCAATGGGTGCTACCGTAACTGCCATTACAAGTAAAGAAGATAAAAGAACAGCGGCGATTGAAATTGGCGCAGATGCTGTGATCATATCAGAAAATAAGGATGAGATGGAGGCAAATGCGATGAAATTCGACTTCCTGCTTTGTACAATTCCCTATTCATTTGATGTGAATGATTACATCCCCTTATTACGCAGGCATGGTGCTTTAGTCACCGTTGGTCTTTTAGGCCCTTACAAATCAGCCACAAATAATATGGAGCTCGCAAAAACTTCTTCAACGGTTGGAGCATCACTAATAGGCGGAACAGCCATCACTCAAGAAGTGCTTGATTTTTGCGCACAGCATCAAATTCTACCAGAAGTAGAAATGATAAATATAGATCAGATCAATAAAGCCTTTGACAAACTTAAAGATGAAGAAGTGCGCTTCAGATATGTAATTGATATGGCAAGTCTGAAAAATGAAGCTAAAAATTAGTTAACCTAAAAAAATCAGAACGATGAAAAAAGATCATATCACTAGACGCCAGGCAGTTTCAGGTCTTGGCTTAGGCCTCGCAGGACTTGCCGTTTCTCCTGCTTTTGGTGCTGAGCATTCAACTGCACACAGCCATCTACCAGCCGAACTTCAAGATCCAACTACAAAATATCCCAGACCTCCTTTTAAAGCGCAGCAACAGCCGTTTCCAGGTTTAGCCAGTAAAATGGATCCCCGGCCCGACCATGGGGAGTCAAGCTATAAAGGTTCTGGCAGATTGGCTGGAAGAAAAGCCTTAATTACTGGAGGTGATTCGGGCATGGGCCGTGCAGCGGCGATCGCTTTTGCCCGAGAAGGTGCAGACGTAGTAATCAATTACCTGCCTGCTGAAGAAGAAGATGCGAAAGAGGTGATCGATTTAATTACCAAGGCCGGTAGAAAAGGATACGCCATTCCGGGAGATCTTCGCGAGGAATCGTTTTGCAAGCGTTTGGTAGACGATAGTGTTAAACGTTTGGGCGGTCTGGATATCGTGGTGAGCAATGCTGCCCGCCAGCAAACAAAACCATCTATTTTAGATATTAGCACTGAAGATTTCGATGCCACCATAAAAACTAACATCTACGGTCCTTTCTGGTTATTAAAAGCGTCAATTCCGCACCTGAAACCAGGATCAAGTATTATCATTACCACATCGGAACAAGCCAACGACCCATCTCCCGAACTTTTTGATTATGCGCAAACCAAAGCAGCAAATACAAGTACGGTTCGCTCACTTGCGAAATTCCTTACGCCCAAGGGCGTTCGGGTAAATGGTGTTGCCCCTGGCCCGATTTGGACGCCTTTACAAGTTGGCGGTGGCGCAACTAATGAAAAACTAACAGAATTTGGTAAGGCTACCCCAATGGGCAGACCAGGGCAACCTGCCGAACTAGCTTCTATATATGTACAATTAGCAGATAATAGTGCAAGTTATTCTACAGGACAAATCTACGGAGCAATGGGTGGCGGTGGACAGCCGTAATTTTCAAAATAAAAATTTAGTTTATTAACCTGAATTGGAATAAAAAATAGATATGCTGAAAATGCATATCTATTTTTTTGCTGTTATTTATCAATGTAAAAGTCATGGTGCTCATTTTTAATAGCCTATCCATCAAAAACCTTTCATATTGAATAAAACCTATGCCTCATTAGTTATGAAAAGATTCTTTAGTCTAAGCCCATGAAAAAGATTTTCAGTAACAAAACGCTTTTTTAACTTCTTTGTGTGAAGAAGGTGTTTTAGTATTAGAGCTTTGATAAAGACGATAATTACGATCGCCACCCCATTGGGGTTCCATTGCATGCCTAAGGCATGATGATTGCATTTTAAGGCATATTAAAATTTCACCAAAAATTTTGAGTAAAGTACGCTTACTAGGTCATCGATAAAGTGATAGAAAAAATCCCTAGTTTGAAGATGATATAACTCTAGTGTTTTAAGATCCCCGCCTTCGCGAGGATGACGATAACCGATTGGGTTTCTGCGTCTCGCTACCCGGCCTAGCGAATTTTGGAAGCAGAAAGAAGTGGAAAATAATCAGAAAAATTCAAACACAATTTACCAGGATAATTGTAGCTTGAAGAAAAAGCGTTTGGGCTGGCCTCAAATTAACGCTAGAAGTTTTCCGCTAGCTTCATGCAACAAAAGAGCCAAGCTTCGTTCATTTGTTTCATTTCTATCAAAAGAAAAAAAAGAGGCCGACGCTCGTGAGGTAAAAAAAAAATTAAATAAGTTGTGACATTGCCCCTTGATTCTACTGCCATGATTTGCCCTACACAACAGCAAGCTTATTTCAACTTTTCAACTGTAGCTGACCCCATTGATTATAGAGGTTTTAATCATCATTAGATCCCCACTTAAATAAAAAGATCACTACTTTTGCGCACCAGATAAACTCATGTTCAAGCTCATATTTGATACCTATAAAACGTCTTTCAGAGGTCTAAGTCGCGAAACCTGGTTGTTAAGCATTGTGATGATGTTTAATCGATGTGGAAGTATGGCCGTTCCTTTTATGGGCTTATACGTAACGCAAAGTTTGCACCGTTCGGAAATGGATGCTGGATTAATTATTACTTTGTTCGGTGTGGGCTCAATTTTAGGTTCGGCAACCGGCGGTAAATTAACAGATATGATTGGGTTTCGCCCCGTGCAAATCCTGTCATCTATTATTGGAGGATTGCTGTTTATCCTGTTTTCTACCATTACCCATTTTTCTACCTTGTGTATTTTGGCTGTGGTCATCAGTTTTTTTTCAGAAGCCTTTCGCCCTGCCAACTTTACCGCAGTTGCACATTACGCCACTGAAGGCACCATTACGAGGTCGTATTCCTTAAACAGACTGGCGGTAAACATTGGCTGGTCGGTAGGAATAAGTTTGGCAGGTATTATTGCCTCCATCAATTACAAACTATTGTTTATTGTAGAAGGAGGAGTGAGCATTATTGTTGGGTTACTCATCTTGTCGTTTCTTCCACAGGTAAAGGGTTTTATTAAAAAAGCGAAAGAAAATGCATTAAATATGGTCATTACAAAGCCTTGGCGGGATATATTTTACGTAAAATTCATTCTACTCACCACCGTTTTTATCACTTGTGCTTTCTTAATGTTTAGGGTGGTTCCGGTATTTTTTAAAGAGCAGTGGCATATTGATGAATTTGCTATCGGGATAATTATAGGCATTAATGGGGCGGTAATTGCACTCTTTGAAATGATTATGATTAATAAAATTGAAGCCAAAAGGCCTCCAATGTTTTTCATTATCATTGGTGCAATTTTCTTTGCGGTCTCTTACCTGATGTTAAGCGCACTAATAGGATTACATATTGTTGGAGCAGTAATTGTGATTATTATTTTTACGGGTGGCGAAATGTTTTCTTTGCCTTTTATCAACACCATTGTAATCAGCAGAAGTAACGAGCACAACAGAGGTTTATATGCTGCCGGCTACACGCTTAGCTGGTCTTGCGCACAGGTTATTGGCCCATTGTTCGGGTTTTATATCGCCAAAAATTTAAGTTACAACTGGCTTTGGTTTGGACTCGCCTGCATGTTGTTATTATGTGCCTGGGGATTTAGCAGACTGGAAAAAGCAAGTGTTAAAAGTGGAATTTAAATATGGGATGTTAAAAGTTCAAATTGGAAAGATGTATACCCCTCCAATTTGAACTTTCTACTATAATTTATAATGGGTTATGCCCTTCAAAATGATAATCGCTGTAAACAGCTAATTGTAAATCAGCAGCCATAATCATACTTATAACTGCCATTAGAGAGCTACTTAACCTTCTGCGCTTTCACTCCCTCATTCGTAATTTTTACTGGAAGAATTTTTCCATCAGCATCAAATTTCATTTCATCTATACAGGTAACACGATGATTACCATCAGTTTCGCTCAATGGGCGGCGGTGATAAACAATATGGTAAGTACCTTTTTTCTCGTTGATAAACAAAGAGTGATGTCCGGCTCCTCTTGCTACTTCAGGATCTTGCTTTAAAATTTTATCTACCCTTTTAAATGGTCCAAAAGGCGAATCTGCAATGGCATAAGCTACAGAATAATCTGGCCCTGTCCAGCCACCTTCGCTCCACATAAAGTAATATTTTCCATCCTTAATAAACATATAAGGGCCCTCCACATAATTTTCTGGCGTAATTTCTTTAAAGGTAGTTCCGTCTTCAAAAGGTATAAAACCAGTGAAATCGTTATTTAACTTAGCAATATTACAGTGTTTCCAGCCACCATAAATCAAATAGTATTGGCCATCCTTATCCTTGAACACAAACTGATCTATGGGTTGTGCACCATTGTAAAATTTATCAACTAAAGGCTTACCCAAATGATCCTTATAGGGTCCTTCTGGTTTATTGGCAACTGCAACACCAATTCCTCCAACCTCATTATCACTCTGAATATCATTGGCACCGAAAAACAGATAGTATTTTTTATCCTTTTGAACAATTGCCGGTGCCCACATGGCTTTATTAGCCCATTTTACCGCAGCCGTATCTAAAACGCGGGGATGCTTTTTCCATTTTACCAGGTCGTCTGACGAGAAAGCATCAAGAAAAACCTGCTCTCTGTACTTTGCCGAATAGGTAGGATAAACCCAGTATTTATTATTGAAAATTGCAGCTTCCGGATCGGCATACCAACCCTGAAAAATTGGATTTCCAGACTGCTTAATCGTTTTAGTACTTTGAGCAAAAGAAGTGATTCCAGCTAAAAGTAGAAGTGATGAGAATAAGTATTTCATGAGCGTAATTTATAAAAAAATTCGTTTGTTAGAAAATTTAGAAAAGTTGATGATTTTAATTAATAGTCATCCGATGAATATAGACGGTATGCAGATATTCATCGGATGACTACATTACATTAAAAATACCACAGCATCTATTAAATACACTGATCAATTTCCAAAAAAAAATCTCTGCTTATTAAACAGAGATTTTAGATGTATAGCTTAAATGTTTTGCCTTCTATTTACTTAATTCAGCAAAATATTTATGAAACAATGGTAAGGTCTCAATGCCTTTGTAGTAATTGTAAATATCATATTTCTCATTTGGTGAGTGCAATGCATCGCTATCTAAACCAAAACCAAAAAGTACCGATTTGATACCCAAAACATCTTCAAATAAAGCAACGATTGGAATACTACCGCCACCACGGGTTGGGATGGCTTTTTTACCAAAGCTATCTTCAATGGCCTTTTCGGCGGCCTGGTAAGCAATGCTATCAGTAGGGGTAACCACAGGCTCTCCACCATGGTGAGGCGTAACCTTCACTTTCACATTTTTAGGCGCAATGCTTTCAAAATGTTTGGTAAAGATTTCTGAAATCTCCTCCGAACTTTGATTCGGCACCAAACGCATCGAAATTTTTGCATTTGCTTTACTTGGCAATACGGTTTTTGCACCTTCGCCAATATAACCGCTCCAAATTCCGTTAACTTCCAAAGTAGGGCGAGTACCTGTACGCTCTAAAGTAGAATAGCCCTTCTCACCCCAAACTTCTTCAATATCAAGATCTTTAGTGTATTCTGCCTCATCATAAGGAGCAGAATTTAAAGCTTTTTTTTCTTCATCACTCAGCTCCACTACTTTATCGTAAAAAGCAGGAATGGTAATGTGATTATTTTCATCATGTAAAGAAGCAATCATTTTACATAGAATAGTTGCAGGGTTTGCTACCGCACCACCATACACACCCGAGTGTAAATCACGGTTCGGACCAACAACCTCAACTTCCATGTATGCCAAACCACGCAAACCAGTTTCAATTGAAGGATGTTCCATGCTGATCATAGAGGTATCAGAAATTAGCACCACATCGGCCTTTAAACGTTCAGCATTTGCTTTAACAAAAATGCCAAGATTTGCTGAACCTACTTCCTCTTCACCTTCGATCATAAACTTTACGTTACATGCCAAAGTATTGGTTTGCATCATTAATTCAAATGCCTTAACATGCATGTAAAACTGACCTTTATCATCACAGGCGCCACGGGCATAAATTTTACCGTCGCGAACTGTGGGCTCAAATGGCGGTGTATGCCATAATTCCAACGGATCTGCTGGTTGCACATCATAGTGTCCGTATACGAGAACTGTTGGCAAAGAACTATCTATAATTTTTTCGCCATAAACAATTGGATATCCAGCCGTTTGACATATTTCAACCTGATCTGCACCTGCATCTTTCAGTTTTTGTGCTACATAATCAGCTGTTTTTAAAACATCAGCCTTATATTTTGGATCAGCACTTACTGATGGAAAACGCAATAACTCGAACAACTCATCTAAAAAGCGTTGTTTGTGCGTTTCAACATAATTTTTAATCTCTTGCATAACAAAATGAATTTGGGCAAATATAGGGTTTTAGGATAAAAGCTATTGGTTAATCGGGTGTATTTTACTTTTACCGGGAATGTTTTTTTTAATGAATAATAAATTAAGTTTTATAAATTCAATAATCGGATCGGGTTTGTTAAAAAATTGTTGTTTTTAAATAAAATTCAACTTTATGAAATATTTTTTAAACCATTTTTTCGTAAATTGCACCTTTTAAATATTCTTAATAAAACCCGAAATGAATCGTTCATAATGAAGATTGGCATACAAACAATTATTTTTTTCGTATTGCTATTTTCCATCAGTATTTCTGGTTTTTCGCAAACTACAACGCCACCACGGATAAGTTGTCCCGAGGCAGCTCAGTTTTATGCCAAAGACAGTATCAATATCGTAACTTTTGGGGCCAGTACAGTCGAAGGTGTTAATGGAGCAGGGTTTCAAACCATGTTGAGAAACAATTTTTTAAATTGTTATCCAAACAAAGTTGTTGATATTACCAATCATGGTATTGGCGGCCAAACCACATTCCAGGGATTATTAAGGATAGACAACGCGATAAAAGATAGGACAGGTTTCATTGTGATTTCAATGGGCATTAATGATGCCCTGGCCATGGGCGCTGGAAGAGGAAGCATTGCCGAAACTGAAGCCAATATGCGTTCATTAATTACTACAAGCCTGAAACAAAATCTGGTTCCAATTTTGTGCACCCTGCAAAATGTTGATGATCGAAATAATCCGCCATTGGTGCAAGCAAACGCAACCATTAGGGCTTTAAATGTTATTTACAGAAGGTTAGCCATTGAATATAAAATTTATTTAGCTGATGTGAATGCAGCCATGCGCCGAGATTTCACCCTTTATCAAGATGCCTTTCACCCCAATGCAAGAGGTTACAGATTAATTAGTTATGTAATTTTCGATGCCATTAACAAGGCCATTTTTGATAAGTTCCTTATGTTTGTTGTTTCACAAAACTACCCCAACCCTGCTGGTACACAAACATATCTGGATGTAGTTTTACCAGAAACAGATAAACTAACCATTCAGGTTTTTGATATGATGGGCAGATTAGTGAAAACAGTTCTGAATGAGTACATCAATACAGGCAAACATACTTTGGAAATAAATACTTCAACCTTTGTTCCGGGGATTTACTTTTTTAAGCTTACTTCAGATTCTGGTCAATTTAATGCTGCTAAAAAGTTCATCGTAGCGAGGTAACAAAAGATAATAACATTAGTCTTAAAACAGATTAATTAGTTTTTATATCTTTAAAAAATGCCTACAGAAACTTTCACAAACGATGCAATCGACATTGATGCATTACCGAAATATGAAGAAATTCCGTTAAGGAAACCAGATACCAATTATTGGAAAATCATCTGCATTAACTTAATTATTACCTTTTTATTAATCGGAGTTTCGGCTGGTCTGCTAATTTTTTTCAATGAGAAAATACAGCCACATGCTATACTAATCAGTATAACTTATATAACCATTGCAATTTTTTCAATTTTATTGTTCTATGTAAGTTTTAAAAAACGCGGTTATGCCATCAGAACAAAAGATGTTATTTATAAAAGTGGTATTATAGCAGAATCAACCACTATTGTTCCGCTTAACAGAATTCAGCATATTGAATTAAACGAGGGATTTTTCTCTAGGATGTTTAAATTAGGTTCGCTTCAAATATTTACCGCCGGCGGTCAAACAGGTCATATTCACATTGCAGGAATACCAATTGATGAGGCAAAAAGCATAAGAGATTTGCTGCTGAACAAACTCGAATTAGTTGAAACTCCTGAAACCGAAATATAATGAACAGCGATTTCAGTAAGCCGCAAAGAGAATCGGCATTTGGTATCATTGTAATGGCAGCCCATACCGCATTTAAAATTGGCAAGGCAACATTTTTCTTTATTGTTTATGCTTTCATAAAAATGGGCCCGGCCTATACCACTTATGCCCTATTAGGCATTGGTATAATTATAGTGCTTTGTATTATCTTTTCTTATTTATGGTATTTAAAGTTTACATTTTTTTTAGATAAAGAAAAGCAGGAATTTGTAGTTAATAAAGGTATTCTAAATCGCGACCAGGTTATCATTCAGCTGGATAAAATTCAGCAAGTGAATATTAACCAGAACCTTTTACAAAAAATGATTGGCGTTTACGGACTTAAAATTGATACCGCAGGTGCCAGCGGAGAAGAAGTAAGCATTAAAGCCATTGATGAAGTTTCTGCATATAATTTAAAAGAGCACTTACTTAAAGGTAAAGCTGCTGCAATTGATCAATCTGATATCTTGATTGAAAAAGATGCATTAATTGAACAAATTCCATTCTTAAAAATCAGTTCCTGGACATTATTCAAAGTAGGATTAACCTCCAACTATGGCCAAAGTTTAACGGTAATCCTTGTATTTTTTATGTACACCGTACAGGAAGCCAGGCACATTATGGATATTTTCGAACTTGATAAGGGTTATGTTAAAAGTACCGTTTTAGGTTTAGCAACATTGTTTTCTGTTGCTGTAATAGTTGTTATTTTTTTAATGGTGCTTTTATTCATTAATCTGATCAGAACTTTTTATAAATATTTTCAATTGGAAGTAAGTCATCACAAAAACTCTTTGTTACTATCTTCTGGCGTGATTGCTAAAAAGAATACATTAATCAATCCAAATAAAGTTCAAATAACTAAGCATAGCCAGAATTATTTTCAAAAGAAACTTAATCTATTAAACATAAGCCTTAAGCAGGCGCATTTTGGAGAAAGCAAGAAGGGAAAGGAAATGCAGGGAAATACACTTGAAATTGTTGGTTGCGATGCTATTGAAAGAGATCAGCTTTTAAAGATGATACTTGGGCAGGTTCCAATTTCAGGGAAAACCTTCGCTCCCGATTGGCGCTTTTTGAACTTACCCATATTCTTTAAGCTAGTTTTACCTGTGGCTATATTTCTGATTGTTGCTTTTAATGTTCAAGAAGTAAAACCATATATTGGCTTTGCCGCTGCATATTTTCTTATTGGCATTTTTATGATTTCTATCAGTTACCGCCGACATCGGATTGCTGTTGATCAAGATTTTATCATCAAAACGAGCGGAATTTGGGATATTTCAAAAGAAGTAATTGTTCCACATAAAATCCAGGCCATTACCGCTTCGCAATATCCATGGCATAAAAGCGTGGATGTAGGTCATTTATGTTTACACACGGCCGCCGGACAAATCCGTTTTAAATATGGTAATTATAGCGAGATAAAGAAATTGGTTAATTTTTGGCTATACCAGCTTGAAAGTGGAAATGAGGATTGGATGTAGCTGAATAATTTTTTCCGCAAATGAAACAGATTATTTCAGATTTCTCTTCGAAAATCAATTCTTTTGCGGGAAAAATTATAATGTCATAATGCCTTTAATAGTTGCAGTTTGCTTATAAATAGCAATCACTTCATCTGCATTTTCTACTTGTTTTTTTACAGTAATCGATACATACTTACCAGTTTTCGATGGCTGTTCAATGAATTCATCACTCGGTAAAACCTTTCTTAATTCTTCTACTTTATCTAATCCACCAGTAATAATAAATTTGAAATTATATAAGCCCGGAAATTTCTCAACGCTTTCTAATTTCTCTTTTAAATTGGCATAAATATCAGTACTATTTCCTTCTGGAATATCAATAAATTCGATGTCTTTATTTATTTTTTTCTCTTCCATGATTGCAATATATCAAATTCTATTCCTAAATAATTGGTATGCAATTTTGGCATAAATGCAACTTTCTACCAACTAAATGCAACAAATAATAAGGCTAGCAGATTCTTTACCCGTAAGATAAGAGCTATGTTTTTAACTTTGAGAAAGATTAAAAGATTGGGTTTTATCTCTAATAGAACCACAAACCTGATTGATCTAAACCTTGGCGTAGCGGATACCGGCCAAGCGCCTAAGGCCTGAAGGCGTATGAGCAAAGCAAAGGACTGCCATTCTACTTATACTCAGGATTTGCTTTTCAAAAAAATCAGCCCGCTATTTCTCCACAAATTCAATAAAAAACTTTTGAATTGTTATTTTTGAACCTCAAAAAAACAGGAGCCGATTTGGATTATTTAGAAGGATTAAACCCACAACAAAGAGCAGCAGTAGAGAATACAAAAGGACCAGTAATGATTGTTGCGGGTGCTGGTTCTGGCAAAACACGTGTAATAACCTACCGTGTAGCGCATTTAATTCAAACTGGCAACGACCCATTTAATATTTTGGTTTTAACTTTTACCAACAAGGCAAGTAAGGATATGCGTGAGCGTATTTCGAAAGTGGTTGGTGCCGAAGCTAAAAACATTTGGATGGGTACTTTTCACTCTGTTTTCGCTAAAATTCTACGTGTTGAAGCGGAGAAAATTGGCTACCCAAGCAATTTTACCATTTACGATACCGACGATAGCAAAAGTGTAATCCGTGCTATTTTGAAAGAAATGCAGCTCGACGATAAATTGTATGCAGCAAATTTCGTTTTTGGCCGCATTTCATCGGCAAAAAATAATTTAATTTCATGGGGAGAATATCAATCTAACGACAAGATTCAGGCAGAAGATATTCAGAACAAACGCCCGTTAATTGGGCAGATTTACGAACAATATGCAAAACGTTGCTTTCGTGCTGGCGCAATGGATTTTGATGATTTATTGTTCAAAACCAATATCCTATTGAAAGAACATCCGGATGTTTTAAATAAATACCAGCAAAAATTCAGGTATTTAATGGTTGATGAGTATCAGGATACCAACTTTTCGCAATATACCATTGTAAAAAAATTGGCTGCCGCTTACCAGAATATTTGTGTGGTGGGTGATGATGCACAGAGTATTTATGCTTTCCGTGGGGCAAATATTCAAAACATTTTGAATTTTGAACGCGATTATCCTGATTTAAAAGTTTACAAACTGGAGCAAAATTACCGCTCTACCCAAAATATTGTTGATGCAGCCAGTAGCATTATTGCCAACAACAAAAATCAACTGGAAAAGAATGTTTTTTCTGAAAATGTTGAGGGGGATAGAATTAAAGTTTCGCGTGCTTTTACCGACAATGAGGAAGGAAAATTAGTAGCTGAATCCATTATCCAGGAACGTGGTTTAAAAGGTTATCAATACCACGATTTTGCCATTTTGTACCGTACAAATGCGCAAAGTAGAGCAATGGAGGAAGGTTTACGAAAGCTGAATGTTCCTTATAAAATTTATGGAGGTACCTCATTTTATCAACGCAAAGAGATTAAGGATTTAATTGCCTATTTCCGCCTGACTTTCAATCCGAAAGATGAAGAAGCGATAAAAAGGGTTATTAATTATCCCAAACGCGGAATTGGAGATACTTCTATAGATAAAATTATTGTTGCTGCCGACCAAAACAACATCACCATGTGGGATGTAATTTCAAATGCGCATCAGTATGTGGATGGTCGTTTAGCAAACCAATTGAACGATTTTTCGATGATGGTTCAAAGCTTTCAGGCTGAAGCAAAAAAGCTTGATGCTTACGATTCGGCATTATTTATAGCTCAACACGCAGGGATTTTGAAAGAATTGTATACCGATGATAGTGTTGAAGGAAGAGCGAGATACGAAAATATTCAGGAGTTATTAAATGGTATAAAGGAGTTTGCAGAGCGTGAGGATATCGAAGAAAAAGGCTTGGATATTTTTATGCAGGATGTTGCCCTTTTAACGAATGATGACAAGGATGGCGATAAAAACAAAGATACGGTTTCGTTAATGACGATTCACTCGGCTAAAGGTTTGGAGTTTAAAAACGTGTTTATTGTAGGTTTGGAGGAGAACCTTTTCCCATCGCAGATGTCGGTTAATTCGAGAGCAGATTTAGAAGAGGAACGTAGATTGTTTTACGTAGCCATTACCCGTGCTGAAATAAAATTAACGATTACTTATGCTACTTCACGTTACCGTTGGGGTACATTAACCAATTGCGAACCTAGTCGTTTTATTAATGAAATTAATCCGAGGTTTTTAGAATTAGATGTTAAGCCGGCAAAAAGCAATGTTTTTGAAGGCAATTTTGATGATGAACGTAAAACCTGGACTTCGCAACCTCGTGATTTCTTTAGCAAGCCAAAACCTGCAGGCACAACTTCTGCCCCACCGCCTCGACCAAAAACCACTTCATTGCTGGCCAAAGCGCACATTCCAACTCCTGGTTTTGCACCATCACAACCCCATGAATTTCAAGGTGGTATGGAAGTAGAACACGAAAAATTTGGCTTCGGAAAAATTATCAGTTTGGAAGGCAATTTACCTGATGTTAAAGCAACAGTATTTTTTCAAGGTTTAGGTAACAAGCAGCTATTGTTGAAGTTTGCGAAACTGATGATTGTGAAGTAAAGGCCTCACCCTATCAATGGTTGTAGTTTATCTTCTTTTAGTGCAGTCCCTCTCCTGAAAGAGAGGGAAACGAAGATTGTACTACGAACCTTTGGTTGTTAGCAATATCTCTAAAAACCCTCTCTTTCAGGAGAGGGCGGTTAAAATATTCGCCCAAGCTCAAACTTTCAATGGGTGAGGTTATTAGCCTTTGGTTAAAAGCACCACCTCTGAAAATCCTCTCTTTTGAAGAGGGCGGTTACAGCTTTTGCCAAAATGCAAACTTTCAAAGGGTGAGGCTTCTCTGTGTACTCTGTGGTAAATCCCTTTGCATTCTTTGCGAAAAACTCTGTGGCCTTTGCGGTTAAAAACTTGAAAAAGCCCAAAATTATCCTTATTATTGAGTTCGGTTCTCCCGTAAAAAACCATGCAACTTACCCGATTAGAAATTAAAGGATTTAAAAGCTTTGGCGACAAAGTGACCATCAATTTTAATGAAGGAGTTACAGCTATTGTGGGTCCGAACGGTTGTGGAAAATCGAATGTTATTGATGCCATGCGTTGGGTTTTAGGTGAGCAAAGTACCAAAGCGCTACGCTCTGAAAAGATGGAGAACATCATTTTCAATGGCACTAAAAACCGTAAACAGGCGCAATTGGCTGAGGTTTCCTTAAGCTTCGATAACACTAAAAACATTCTTCCCACAGCTTACTCGCAAGTTACGATTACCCGAAAATTATATAGAAATGGCGATAGCGAATATCGATTGAATGATGTTCAATGTCGTTTAAAAGATATTACCGATTTATTTCTTGATACGGGAATTGGCTCAGATAGTTATTCGATCATTGAGCTGAAAATGGTAGATGAAATCATTACCAATAAAGAACATAGTCGCCGCTCATTGTTTGAAGAAGCTTCGGGAATATCGAAATACAAGCTTCGTAAGAAACAAACTTTTAACAAATTAAAAGATACAGAAGCTGATTTAGAACGTGTTGAAGATTTGCTTTTTGAAATTGAAAAGAATTTAAAAACCCTTGAAAATCAAGCCCGTAAAGCTGAACGCTACTATAAACTGAAAGAACAATATCGCGAATTGAGCGTTCAATTGGCTACACACAGAATCGCCTTTTTCCGTACCGATTTAAATGCACTAGAAAGCCAGGAACAGAGTCAGCAAGTTTTAAAAACGGAATTAAGCACCAAAATCGATACCCGGGAAGCTGAACTTCAAAAGCTTAAACTCGAGAGCATTAATCAGGAGAAAAACCTTTCCGTTCAGCAGAAAACTACAAATGAATTGGTTTCGAAAATTCGTGCTTACGAAAGTGAAAAGAAAGTAAAAAACGAGCAAATGCGTTTCTTGCAGGAAAAAGAAACGCGTTTATCAGGTGAACTTGAAAAGGATAAAAATCAGGTTAACCACATTAAATATAACATTAAGCGCTTAAACGAAGAAGTGCTAATAGAAACCGAAGTTTTTAATAAAATAGAATCTGATTTAAAACTTTTAAAATCGTCTCTCGATACATTACGTGAACAACAGCAGATAGAGAAAAATCGGATTGACAACCTGATTAAATCGGTTAACGATCTACAAAATCAAGTTTATCAATCGCAAAAAGAAATCGATATTTTAAACATCCAAAAAGATGCTTTAGTACAGGAAACCAGCAGAAATGTTGATGATACGGAAACCAAAACATCAGAATTAAAAGCATTCGACCATGCTTTGGCAGAATTGGATGTTCAGGTTGCTAAAAAGCAAATCAATATCAAACAACTTAAAGAAGCTGAAGAAATTTTAAAAGAAAAATTGCTCGAATCGGAAATTAACTTAAGCGCTAACAAAGAGAAACTAACTGCCGAAAATCGTAAAAAAGATGCAAAACAGAACGAATATAACCTTACAAAATCACTTGTAGATAGTTTAGAGGGTTTTCCAGAATCCATTCGCTTCCTTAAAAAGAATAGTGCATTTGCAAAAAGTGCCTTACTCCTATCAGATATTTTATTCTGTGATGAGGATTACCGCATCGCTATTGAAAATTATTTGGAGCCGGTGATGAATCATTACGTGGTTGATAAATATGCTGATGCTGTTCAGGCGATCAATTTATTAACCGATGCCAGTCGCGGGCGGGCAAACTTTTTTATTTTAGAGAACATTCCTGATAAAAACCCAACGCTTGCCACACATGATGGCTTAATTTCAGCCTTATCTGTAATTGAGGTTGATAAAAAGTACCAGCAACTTTGCAATTTGCTCTTGCAAAATGTATATATCGCCATTACAGAACATGAAAATATCTTCAAAGAAACACCAACTGAAAGTATAACCATTTTGGCCAAAAACGGAAAATATGCGCAGACTAAGTTTACTTTGGGGGGCGGTTCCGTTGGCTTATTCGAAGGAAAAAGAATTGGGCGTGCTAAAAACCTGGAGAATTTAGCAAAAGAAATTAAAGCATCAGAATCGCTGATAAATCAATACAATACCACGATTACTACTGAAACTGATAATATCTTTAACCTCAAAAACGCCTCAAAAATTAATCAGATTAATACTTTGCAGCAGGAATTGAATCGTTTTATAAATGAGCAAATCTCTGTCCAAACGCGTCGAGACCAATACCAGGAATTTATCACGACCAGCGAAAACCGCAAAACGGATATTGCACAAAAGATAGTTTCGATACAAAAATCGCTTTCAGAAAAGTTGCCTGCATTGGTTGAATTACAGAAAAAGCAACAACAAGACCATCTAAACCTCCAAGAACAGCAATTGAATTACCAGGAAGTGGCCGATCAGGTAAATGAATCTGCAGGAAAATATAATCAGGATAATATTCGTTTTCATCAACAGCAAAATAAATTATCAGGCTTAGAGAAAGATTTGGATTATCGATTTGTGCAAGAGGAAGCTTTGAACAAAAGAATTGCGCAAAATGATAAAGAACTTCAGGAAACTTTAACTCAAATTACGGCAACTTTACAACATACCGATTTAAGTGATGATACGCTTTTGGAGATGTATCAGCAGCGTGAAGAGCTGGAAAAAGGTCTTGCCGAAGTTGAAAAAGAGTATTTTGACAATAAGGGCAATATTAATGAGCTGGAAAATAACATGGCAATCATTCGTAAAAACCGTGAGAAAACCGATTTTCTGTTAACCGAAATTAAGGACAAAAAGAATACGCTTAAAATAGATTTAAATTCGCTTAAAGAACGCTTGGCAGTGGAATTTAATATCGATATCAACGACTTATTAGAAACGGAAAGCGAAGTTGAAATTACTGAGAGTGAGTTTGAAATTCGCCAGAAAGTAGAGAAAATGAAACGCCAGTTAGATGAATTTGGTGCCATAAACTCAATGGCAATGGAGGCTTTTAAAGAAATGGAAGAGCGATATACCTTTATTCAAAATCAGAAAAAAGACCTTAACGCAGCTAAGACGGACCTTTTGCAAACCATCAAAGAAATTGACGATACTGCGAAAGATAAATTTATGCAAGCCTTTACACAAGCTCGGGAGCATTTCATTGTTGTTTTTCGTTCATTATTTAATGAAGAAGATAGTTGCGATCTGATTTTATCTGATGTAAACAATCCTTTAGAAGCTGATATTGATATCATTGCCCGTCCGAAAGGTAAAAGACCATTGTCTATCAATCAGTTATCTGGTGGAGAAAAAACGTTAACGGCTACAGCCTTATTGTTTTCACTTTACCTTTTAAAACCTGCCCCATTCTGTATTTTCGATGAGGTTGACGCACCATTGGATGATACAAACATTGATAAATTCAACAATATTATCCGCAAATTCTCTGATCAGTCTCAGTTTATTATCGTTTCCCACAACAAACGAACCATTGCCAGTACCGATATTATTTATGGTGTTACGATGGTAGAACAAGGCGTTTCGAGGGTTGTGGCGGTAGATTTGAGGGAAGTAGCGGCATAAAGTTGGGAGCTGAAAGTTTAAAGCTCAAAGAAGAAAGATTAAAGCAAAAAGTATAACGCTCGAATACCGTCTTCGCCAGGAGGCTTTTTCAGCCGAAGAATCAATCTCATTCGAAATATTATTTTAGCAAAAAAAGGGTTGCTTCGTACCTCAAAATGACGACTGCTACAAAATGTTATCCATATTTATTGTTATAAAATAAATTAATCCCCGGCATGACAATTCCTCAGCTGTGTAATACAGCATCAAAAACAGCGTTTGAATAACATACTGAAAAACGTATATTTGTTTAAGAAGTTAAAATTATGTTAGCAACTTTTAAAGGATATTACGAAAAAGGGAAAATTATATTAGAAGAAAATGCACCTGTTCAAACAAAAACAGATGTTATTGTCACATTTTTAACAGAAGAAAAACCTCATTTTCCAAAAAGAATTCCTGGTGCTTTTAAAGGAAAGGTGACTTTGCCTGATGATTTTGACGAACCGCTAGACGATTTAAAGGAATATATGTAATGGCATCTAATTATTACATTTTAGATACTCATTGCTTAATCTGGTTTCAAGAGGATAATCCAAAAATACCTCGAGAGGTTATGGATCTCATTCAGAATACAAATAATATTATATTTTTTAGTCAAATAAGTCTTTTTGAGATTTCAATAAAGCAATCAATTGGCAAATTACCTCATTTTAACATTACATCAGAAGACATTTACAATCAGGCTTTGGCTGATGGATTTACCTTTCTTCCCATAGAAAATTCCGCAATATTTAGTTATCGAACTATCCCTTTAATAAATGAACACAGAGACCCATTTGATAGATTGTTGATTTCTTCAGCACTGCAAAAGGATGCTACTTTATTGTCGGCTGATGAAAAATTAAACATTACACAGATATTTTAAAATTGTACTGGAGTTAATAAAAATACAATTGCAGGATATTTTACAATTAAGAAAAAAACATGAAAATCCTATATATCATTCCCTTGGCTATTATGCTAAGCTGCTGTTCATCAGTTAAAAACCAAACTTCAACTGGCGCTGAAAAATTAGATAATCAACTTTTAAAAGATGTTGAAGTATTATCTTCTGATGCCTATCAAGGTAGAAAAACCGGAACTAAGGGTGCTGAGATGGCCAGAGCCTATATTATTGACCGTTTCCAAAAACTAGGTTTAAAATCTTATCCTCAACATGTAAACTATGCACAGGAATTTACTTTTAATTCAAGAGGGGGTACAAAAGTTAACGGCACAAATATTATTGGCTATATTCCTGGCAAAGGAACGAATGTTATTGTTGTTTCAGCCCACTACGATCATTTAGGCGTAGTAAAGGATGATGTATTTAATGGAGCCGACGACAATGCATCCGGTACGGCTGGACTTTTAAAAATTGCCACCTACTTTGCAAAGAACAAACCAAATAACACCATAATCTTTGCTTCTTTTGATGCTGAAGAAATGGGCTTACAAGGCGCAAAGGCATTTGTTGCCAATCCGCCTGTAAATATTAATACCATAGCTATCAACTTAAATATGGATATGATTGGCCACAGCGACAAGAGTGAGCTTTATGTAGCTGGCACGTTCAAATATCCAGAATTAAAAAAGTATGTTGATACCACAAGAAAAGAAATAAAGGTTATTTTAGGTCACGATGATCCTAAGCTTGGTCATGATGATTGGACAAACCAAAGCGACCAAGGTGCTTTTAATGCTAAAAATATCCCATTCTTGTACTTTGGGGTTGAAGACCATAAAGATTACCATAAAGCCACCGATGAATATTCTACCATTACAAAACAGTTCTTTAGCGATGCAGCTAATGCAGTGTTAGAAGTTGTTAAAAGTGTAGACAAACAGTCCAGTTTACAACAATCGCTAAAGGATAAGATGCGAATGACTGACAATCCTCAGAAAATGAATAAGTTTTAGGCTTACTGCGGTACATAAACCACATATTTGGTTTCAAAAAAATCTTCCTCAAACAATTCTGAAAGTGGATATAATTCTGCTTTCAGTTTTGATTCCTTTATTTCTTCAGCCAAATCGCCACCTTTTAAATACAAAATTCCATTAGGAATGGCATTAATTGAATCTTTTTTGAATTTTCCTTGTATCCATGGGTAAAATTCGCCCAAGCGAGTTACCGCTCTTGAAACCACAAAATTGAACTTTTCTTTCACTTGCTCTGCCCTTAAATGATCAGCTTTTAAATTATCCAATCCCAAAGCAGAAGCTACTTCTTTAACAACCTTTATTTTTTTTCCTATAGAATCAACCAAATAAAACTGCGTATCAGGAAAAAGTATGGCCAACGGAATACCAGGAAAACCTCCGCCTGTACCTACATCCAATACAGATTCGCCAGCTTTAAAAGTGCAGATTTTTGCTATACCTAATGAATGTAAAACATGGCGTTCATATAATTCTTCGATGTCTTTCCTAGAAATCACATTGATTTGTGCATTCCAATAGCTATACAAATCAAATAGTTGTGAAAACTGGTCTATTTGTTTCGCAGTCAAATCAGGAAAATATTTTAAAATGATATCTGGTTTTATATCAGCCATATTTATAAATTAAAATTAGAAAGTTAAGGTTCAAAGTCAAATACGCTAAGTTCTATCCTATTCTAATTAGTCTAAACTCTCAATATTTTTCAATTGTAAATCTGTTTTATTTCCAATTCACTTTTTTCTTACCAAACATGGCTAGAAATCCATTGATGGTTAAAAACAGAAACAAAAGTATATCTAAAATCGGGAACCACCAACGCAAATCGCCATAGTTTAAACGTTTCAGTAACCTTGGATAAACAAAACATTTAATGATGATGCTCAATAAAAGAATTCCACCTGCGGTAAATTGTGCTTCCCGACTTAAAAACATACATCCAATAAAGAATCCGTAAAACAGAAATTGCATCACAATTTGCAGACTTAAAATAAATTTATGCTTTGATTTATATAATTTTCCGGCACCAAAATGACGCTTTTTTTGTCGAAGGTAACCCGCCCAGGTATGATTAGGCTCACTCCAAACATGGCTTTCCTGGTTTAACCTTATTTCGGTATTGTGTTTATTTGCATGTGCATTTACGAATAAATCATCATCGCCAGATGGAATATGCATGTGCGATGCAAAACCCTTATTTTTAAAAAATAACGATTTTTTATAAGCCATATTTCTGCCCACTCCCATATATGGCATGCCTTTTAAAGCAAATCCTAAATAGTTTACAGCAGTAAAAAATGTTTCGAAACGAATAAGTGCATTTAATAAACCTTTACGTTTAAGGTATGGCGAATAACCCAAAACAATATCGATTTCTTCATTTGCAGGTTGTTGCATATCAAATAACCAATTATTAGCAGCAGGTGTACAATCCGCATCGGTAAATACTAACCAATCGTATTTAGCGGCTTTAATCCCCATTGTTACCGCGAACTTTTTCCCTGCCAGGAATTTATCATTATCTAAAATCTTAACCACTTTTAGATGATCATATTTTTTCTCCCAAGCTTCTAAAAATTCTTCCGTACCATCCCACGAACGGTCATTTACTACCACGACCTCAAATTCAGGGTAATTCTGATGGAGAACCGAAGGAAGGTATTGTTCGAGATTTCTGATTTCATTTCTTGCACAAATAATGACACTTATTGGCTTGAGAGCTATTTCCGGCATTTGTTCAACATTGGTATTGGCTAATTTTAAGTGTACGAAAAGAACATAGTATAATTGAACAATTAAGCAAAATGCTAAAAAGGAAAGCAGTATAATTTCTGGCAGGGTTAATATCACGATGGTAAGATAAATAGGCGCAAATTTCTCATTTTTAATCTGTAATATGCCTGATGTTGAAAAAAATAAGAAGGATTAATGTAATAAACTGATTTTGGGAAGCAATCTACATCGGCCTATATCCTAATTTCTTCTCCCATTAAACTCATTAACAATATATATAGGTGTTTTAAATTTGTTACTTTTGCATACTATATGAAATTTACTTTACAGGCAAACGATCCTTTATCAAAAGCCAGAGCAGGAACCGTAACAACGGCTCGCGGAGAAATACAAACCCCTATTTTTATGCCTGTGGGCACAGCTGGAACGGTTAAAGCTGTTCATCAGCGTGAGCTTAAAGAAGATATTGATGCGCAAATTATCCTTGGAAATACTTACCATTTATATTTAAGACCAGGGTTGGACATTTTAGAAAGCGCCGGGGGATTACACAAGTTTATAGGCTGGGATCGTCCGATTTTAACTGATAGTGGTGGTTATCAGGTTTATTCCCTAAGTAAGGTTCGAAAAATTAAGGAAGAAGGCGTAACCTTCCATTCACATATTGATGGTTCAAAACACCTTTTTACGCCAGAATATGCGATGGATATTCAGCGAACCATTGGAGCCGATATTATTATGGCTTTCGATGAGTGCACACCCTATCCCTGCGATTATACCTACGCAGCGCAATCTATTAAAATGACACACCGTTGGTTAAAACGTTGTTGTACACATTTCGATAATACAGAACCAAAATATGGTTTCGATCAAACCTTATTTCCTATTGTTCAGGGTTCGGTTTACAAAGATTTACGTATAAAATCGGCAGAATTTATTGCCAGCATGAACCGTGAAGGGAATGCAATCGGCGGTTTATCGGTTGGTGAACCTGCTGAAGAAATGTACGCCATGACCGAAGTGGTTTGTGATATATTACCTTATGAAAAACCGCGTTATTTAATGGGTGTTGGTACACCGATCAATATTTTAGAAAATATTGCGCTCGGAGTAGATATGTTTGATTGTGTAATGCCAACAAGGAATGCACGAAACGGGATGCTTTTTACCCGAAACGGGATCATCAACATTAGAAATAAAAAGTGGGAAAATGATTTTTCTCCATTGGATGCCGAAAGTGATTTACATGCCGACCAAGTAACCAGCAAAGCCTATTTAAGGCATTTGGTACACAGCAAAGAAATGCTTGGCGCTCAAATTGCAACACTGCATAATTTACATTTCTATTTGTGGCTGGTTAAGCAAGCCCGTGAGAAAATAATTTCTGGAGAATTCTATGAATGGAAAAACAAAATGGTAAAAATTTTAGGCAACAAATTATAAAATGAGTCTAATAAAAGGGAGAATAAAAATTATTGATCAATATATCATTGGCAAATACCTGGGTACCTTTATATATACCTTAGCTATTTTCGTGATCATTATTGTCGTTTTCGATCTGTCGGAAAAAATGGATGATTTTATGAAGAGCGGACTAAGTTTTTGGGGCGTACTCACCAAATACTATGCTGGCTCAATCCCTTTTTATGTGAATATGCTTTCCCCGTTGATCAACTTTATTGCGGTTATCTTTTTTACAGCAAAAATGGCTGATCAAACTGAAATTGTGCCCATACTAAGTGGAGGCGTGAGTTTTAATCGTTTCCTTTTCCCTTACTTCGTATCTGCAACTATAATTTTTTCTGCCAATTTAGTTTCCAATCTTTACATTTTACCTTACACAAATACGCTTAAAAATAGTTTTGAGAATACTTTTGTAAAGCGTAACGATCCATCAACTAAATCCAATATCCACATGAAATTGGATAACAAAACCTATATTTATATTGAAAGCTTTGATAATAAAACCAATTACGGATATCGCTTTACGCTAGATAATTTCAACGGCGATGTGATGGTTAAAAAGATTGTTGCTGACAATATTAAATGGGATTCATTAAAGCGCAAATGGCAACTCAGTAACTACTCCATCAGGAAAATTGATGGCTTAAAAGAAAGTATGGTTTATGGAAGTGGCAAAGTAAAAGATACCATTTTAGATATGCGTCCAGATGACTTTTCTGCTTACGATAATGTGGTGCAAAATCTATCAACCAAGGAGCTTTCAGAGAAGATCAGCAAGGAAAAAATTCGTGGTACGGGAATTATGAACGACCTGGAATTTGAAAAGTTTAAACGTTACTTACATCCGCTTTCAGCTTACATTTTAACGCTTATAGGAGTAGCCCTGTCATCACGTAAAGTTCGTGGCGGTGTTGGCGTTTCTTTGGGTATTGGCATCTTCATTAGTTTTGCCTACATAGTATTCAATCAATTTACGCAGATGTTTTCTACCAAAGGCGGATTACCTCCTTTTATCGCAGTGATATTGCCTACAATTGTATTCGGCGTCTTGGGCATTTACCTACTGCAGAGAGCTCCAAAATAGCAATGGATATCAACAAAAAAAACTTAATAATCCTTCATATTACTGTTTTAATTTGGGGCTTCACCGGTGTGCTTGGAAAGGTAATTTCTATTGATGCAGTACCGCTTGTGTGGTATCGGGTTTTGATTGCAACGTCGACACTTTTTTTGTGGTTTCTGATTACTAAAAAAAACATTAAGGTCACTCAAAAACAATTTTTCCAGTTCTTTTTAACCGGTGGAATAGTGGCCATTCACTGGATCTTTTTTTTCCATGCCATTAAGGTTTCTACCGTTTCTGTTACCCTGGTTTGCTTATCATCTTTTACTTTATTTACAGCAATTTTAGAGCCCCTGATAAAAAAACAGCCTATTGAAATTGGCGATATTTTAGTTGGGTTATTGATCATACTGGGAATTTACATGATTTTCAAATTTGAAAGTCAATATACTCTTGGTATCATTTTCGGACTCCTGGCTGCAGTAGCTTCGAGTTTATTTTCTACCATAAATTCTACTCTAGTACAAAAAAGCGAACCCTCAATCATCGGATTTTACGAGTTAATTGGCGGCCTTTTTTGGATTACTTTATATCGATTTTACGATGGCTCTTTACTTAGTTCTCCATTTAATTTGAGTACAACTGACTGGTTTTACATTGGTATTTTAGGTACACTTTGCACATCAGTTGCGTATGTTGCTGGAGTATCAGTGATGAGAACTTTATCAGCTTTTCGCGTTGCTTTAGTAACCAATCTTGAGCCAGTATATGGCATCATTCTGGCTTATTTTTTCTTTAAAGATAAAGAACAAATGACAGGCGGGTTTTACATTGGAGCACTGATTATTTTAGGCTCAATATTTCTTTACCCTATCTATAAAAAGAGACAAAATAAACATTAAAAAATCGGCACTTTTATTGGCTGCTTAGTCATATTAATAGTTAAATAAATCGAGTGTTGAAGTGTATTGGCTCAGGATTTAAATACGCCGAATTCGAGTGTAAACCGAGACCATAATACATCTAATTTTACACTCAATAGATAGCCTTAATTCGAAGGATAGAACCCATAATCATAGGTTCAAAAATGAGGTAATTAATTAACATCACATATCCATAAACTACACGAAATAAACCCGAAGTTTTAAAAGATAATCGAACCGTTTATTAAAAATACGAAGATGGAAAAAGCTATTCTTAAATTAATATTTAAGCGAAATTAGCATTAATTTCTTCTTAAATCATCAAAAAAAAAGAGTTCCTAAGCGCTAAATTTCTTTGACTAGGCCTAAATGAAATATACTTAAATCAAATAAATATTTACTAATATATCATTGATAATCAATTACTTATAAAAGTATTCGAATTTCTGACATAAAATTAAAAAATCTAATCCTTTAAGCCAAATATGCTAAGGAAATGCGATTACAGTCTCCTATTCTAGGGTTTTCTTGAGGTATAAATTAATAATTCACATACATTTTAGCAAAAAATCACAATCTAATAATCTTAAGATACAGTCAGATTTTATTCGAAAACTATGTTATTTATTAAATATTAACATATGATTCACTAGTTTAATCGATCACAATAATCCATTTTTTGTAAAAATACGAATCTGTTCGTTAAATCAGGTATTGATTTAGGAGTTAATACAACGAGTATAATCAGACATTTAGTCAGTTATTTTTAATTTTTAAAGGCTGAAAATAGGATTAAAACCTGAGTTTAAAACGCCATAAGAAAGCATTTAATAACTAAATAATCATCTGCCAAATCATATTAAATCTGAAATTAAAACAGTAGACATTTGTTAAATACGATTAGATAAATACTATTTAATTAAGAAGGAAAACTAACTAAAATCTAAATGAAAAAGATTTAAATAAGAGTGCAAATTTAGACTGTTAGTGAGAAATATAGATCAAAATTCAAGCGTATTATAGCATACAAAATCTTGAACTGTTAGATTTTTTTTCGAGGAAAATCGATTAATTAGTGTAAATTAAGAGTATAAAATTTAATGGCAAAAAATATTTAGTGAAACTTCAATTTTATAAAGAATCATTCTTATAAATATAGAATATTGATAACTAAAACATAATTACATAAAAATTACAATGTTATTAAAATCAAATACTTATGTAATTTCAAGTAAATTAAAAATGAAAATAAAACAGTAACCAATATTACAATAAAACTAAATATTTTAGCATTCAAAATAGATGACCTTAATAAGAGAAAATAAAAATATGATTATCAGATACTTAATCACATTTATATTCAGTTTAATTTCACTATCAGTTTTTGGGCAGATTTTCAGCTCCGCACAGAACCCACTTAGTGTAAGATGGAACTATATTCAATCAGGAGGCTTTAGAATCATCTATCCTCAAGAACTGGAAGATGATGCACAAAGAATGGCCAATACCCTACCCTTTATTTATCCTAAAATTGGTATGGGTTTGAGACAGCAAAAAACCTCCATTCCCCTCCTATTACAGAACCGAGGAACTATTGCAAATGGCTTTGTTCAGTTAGGCCCGAAGAAGTCGGAATTCTATACAACACCACCACAATATTTTGATAGTCAGGATTGGTTAAATAATCTTGCCGTACATGAGTTAAGGCACATTGCACAGTTTGACAAATTGACAGGAACGCAATCACATCCGTTTCCCGAGTTGGCTTACTTCGCCTATTTTGGAGCAGGCATACCTACCTGGTTTTTTGAGGGAGATGCGGTTGTGAATGAGACTGCTTTAACTGAGTCGGGTCGCGGCCGGCAACCAAATTGGATCATGCCTTTTCGAACATCGGTTTTGGAAGGTAGAAAATTCTCTTACAGCAAAGCATACTTTGGGTCAAACAAAGTCGTAACTCCAGGCTATTACCAAACAGGTTATTTGATGGTGGCCGACATGAAAGAAAAATACGGACAATTCTTTTCAGACAGTTTGCTTGGCGACATCAGAAAAAGGCCGATAAGGCTTTATCCGTTTTCACAAAGCCTTAAAAAATTCACAGGAAAAAACACCAGAAAATACTTTCTTTCTACTCAGGAAAAATTAGCACAAAACTGGAAAGCACAAAGCGACAAAATTGACACAGAGAATTACGAAAGTGTGAAAGGCAAAACATCATTAGCAACCAACTATTTTCTACCTGTTCGCTTAAACAAAAATCAAATTTTAGCACTTAAAGAAAGTAAGCAAGATGCCCGATATTTTGTGATCATAAACGAAGATAAATCGGAGCTAAAATTATTCGGAATCGGATACCAGGAACAGCCATGGTTTAGCTATAAAAATGACGTTTTAGTTTGGGATGAAATTCGTTATGATCCACGATACAAACAGAGAAGCTACAGCGTAATTTGTTCCTACAATTTTAAGACGAAAAAATTTAAAAAACTAAGCAGCCAAAGTCGACTCTTCTCTCCTGCCCTTTCAGAAGATGGGAAGAAAATCATTGCTTCAAAAGTTGAACTTAACAATCAATTCAACCTTGTAGAAATCGATGCCTCGTCAGGTAATATTTTAAAAACTTACCCCAATCCTGAAAACGAAATTTTACAAACGCCAAGTTTCGATAAAACTGGAAATCGGATTGCCTACATCAGTGTAAGCGAAAAAGGAAAAAGTTTATGGTTGTTAAATGATGATAAAAAAACAAAGCTCATTTCGAACAGCAGGCAACAGTTAAGCCGTCCACTTTTTATTGGCAATAAAATAGCTTTTAATGCACACTTTAACGGCATTGATAATATTTACAGTGTCGACATCGAATCGAAAGAAATCAGTGCTTTGAGCAGCTCAAAATATGGCGCTTTTAATCCCACAGAAACCGAGGATGGTAAAATTATTTTTAACGATTATAAAATTAATGGGTACGAAATTGCTGAGAAAACAATTACAGAAAAACCAGTCGGCGACAACACATTTGTCGATTTTTCTTCCGCAGCCGAAAAGCAGGAAAATACAGGTAATGTTTTTGAAAATATTCCAGACAGCACCTACCAATCTAAGCGCTTTCATCAAGCTTTAAATCTTTTTAGTTTTCACAGCATTATTCCTGTTATTGATAACGAATATGTTTTCGGTCTTGAGCTGCAATCGAACAATTTGCTAAACACCATGGACTTTTACACTGGGGCAAAATACCATCGTGATTTAAAGCGTTTTGAATACACAGCAGATATTAGCTATAAAGCACTTTATCCCATTTTTAGTGTCTTGTATCGCAATAGACCTAAAAGAACGTTCTATCGAGCTAAAAATGTTTCACAGCAGGGCGATTGGCGAGAGAACTTTGTTAAACTTAATGCGTCCGTTCCTTTATCGTTTAACGCAAGGAATCAAAATTATTCTTTCACACTTAATGCGGCTACCAGTTTTACACAGCGTTACATGGCAGAGAATATGCCAACCAATTTCATTCGGGAGCTTAAATTTCCGATGGAATATAATTTCACATTTAACCACAGCGTGAGAACCACAGAAAGAGATATCGCTCCAAAATGGGCGCAGGTTTTCAGAGCAACTTACAACCATCAACCTTTTGATAAAAATCTGGGTGGTGAAATTATGGCTTTAGAAAGTTTCTTCTATTTTCCTGGCTTTGCAAAGAACCATTCTTTTCTGGCAAGTTTTAATTACCAAAAAGCAAGTGGCGTAAATCAATATGCCACAGAAATTGCAACGGTTTATGGCTACAACAATATTTTAGCTAAAAGCAGACTACAAAACAGCATGCTTTTTAATTATCGTTTTCCGTTTGCATTTCCCGATTGGGAGCTAAGCTCATTGGCTTATGTTCGCAATTTCAGAGCTGGCCTATTTTGCCATTACGAAAACATTGGTGTAGATACCAATATCGGTCAGCCGAAAACTTACGGCGTAGAATTAAATAGTAGTTTAAACATTTTGAGGTATCAACCTGTTGTTGATGTTGGAGCAAGATTGGTTTTTGTTAATAAGATTTACAATCAAAATCCGATATTAGAATTTTCATTTAATTATAGCTTTTAAACTCATGAAAGGAAAAACCATCTTCATTATCATCCTAACAGCATTATTAACAGCATTTCTATTTTTAAATAGCGATGAAGTGCCATTCAATTTTATAGTAGTTAACGATATCCTTGTATCTAAACTCCTTGTAATAGGCGTATGCGTATTAATCGGCTTTATTATTGGCTTTGTTGTAGGCCGACCAAGGAAAACAGTAAGCAGTTATGATAGTGAAATTGAAAGAAATCAACCCATTTCAAATAAAAAAGAATTGAGTGATGAAGACAGGGATTATATCAGTTAAGAACAAACATATTTACCAGGATGTTCAGGATTAAATGATTTTAGGATTTGAGTGCTCTCGAATCAAGATTTCAAATTTATATTTAAGCTAAATTTCAAAGTTTCATGCCTGTAAATAATTTTGTGGCGAATTGCAATTGATTAGAAATTTAGTCGATATTAGATTATCCCTATTTCTAAAAAGTAAAATCAATTCTACTAAAATGAAAATGGAAATGACAATCTTTTACGATGACATTCAAATCGGTATAAGAAGAGTAGATTTCTTTGTAGAAGATATGATTATGGTTGAGTTGAAGGCGGTTTCCGAGTTGAATGACTCACATTTAAATCAAGCAATAAATTATTTGGAGGCATATAATCTTTCCATTGGTTTACTCATAAATTTTGGAAGCAAAAGCTTAACTTTTAAAAGAGTTTACAACACCAATCATCCTGACAACAAAAACCAAAATTAATGGGATTATATTATTTCAGGATTTAATTTGGAAAATCAAAATCCTAAAATCAATTAATCTTAAGAATCTTGGTCAAGACAACTAACCCAAAGCAGTCATTATTTCCCCATACAATAACCCACTTCCACCGCCATAGTGCTGAATAATCTTAGTACCAGGTTTAAACTTGTTTATATCCTCTCTAAGCGCTTTTTCGCACTCAGGATTAATACCATTACCCAAAAGCACCAAATCAACATCTTGTGCTTTTAAAATCGATAGTGCTTCTTCATCAGTGCAAACACAAATCCCTTTCCATTCTGGTCGGGCATTAAGCAAGCGGTTCATCACAATAGTAATTTCTGGATCTCGTCCAATATAAAGTATGGTGGTTTGCATTATAATCAAGTTGAAAGTAAAAAGTCAAAAGTTGCGAGTTTAACCCTGAGGCCTATAACTCGTAACCTTTAACATGTAACTAAATTTAAAATTCCATCGGAATATCCATTAACAATACTTCCGCATCTGCGGTATTTGCTTTAAAGCTGATGCCATCGTTATCCCAAATACCTAAACCATCTCTTTTGCTTAAAGTTTGGCCATTAATGGTAACTTCTCCGTTGATTACAAAAGCATAAACACCGTTTCCAGCTTTTTTGATTTTATATTCAGTTTCAAATCCGGTATCAAATTTACCTAAAGAGAACCAGGCATCCTGTTGAATCCAAACACCAGCATCATCAGCACTTGGTGATAAAATCTGTTGGAAATTGTTGTGCATAGCTTCCACATCTAAAGTTTGTTGATCGTAACGTGGTGTAACATTTTTCTTGTTTGGGAATAACCAAATTTGTAATAAATTCAATTGTTCATCCGCAAGTGCATTGTATTCACTATGACTAACGCCTGTACCAGCGCTCATTACCTGAATTTCTCCAGCGGTAATAGTTGCCGAATTGCCCATGCTATCTTTGTGTGCAATGGCTCCTGCTAATGGAATCGTAATGATTTCCATATTATCATGTGGATGAGTTCCAAAACCCATTCCACCATCAATCAAGTCATCATTTAAAACCCGCAAAACTCCAAAGTGCATTCTTTCAGGATTGTAATAGTTAGCAAAACTGAATGAGTGGTGAGCATTTAACCAACCATGATTTGCATGGCCTCTGGTATTTTCTTTGTGCAAAATAAACTGTGACATAAATTTCCTTTCTTGTTTATGATACAAATTTACTGCAGGTTTTAAACCTGTGCATTGATGTAGGGTAAGTAATACCAGGATGATAAGATTATAGGATTTTAGAGCAGGATTTTAAGGATTAGAGGATTTTCCGGATTATTATTCAGAACCAGAATAGCTTATGTTTTGCTAAAATGGCATTATTGTTATGGAGACGAGTATTTCCTTTACAAAAGGCCTAAGTACTGTTTCTCCGTTTCACTTAAATCGGCCTAACAAATTTTTGGGGATGCAATACCAAAGCTTCATCACTTGCTTTAATACAAAAATTTTCAGCCGACATTTTTGTTTCTTTTGGTATCAAAAGAAAAAAGCCTGTCTGGCTGAGACAAATAAACACCCCGCCTTGCAGCCACCTCTCTAAAAGAGGGGAATTGCAAATCGCCTAATCTAAAATCAAAACACAATAACAAAAAGCGGGGCTATCGTAACCGATGCCCCACTGTTATTCCTTTACTAATTAAGATTCTGAAATAAATTCAGAATGACGGCTAACTTACGAAAGCGCCTGCTCAATATCAGCCAAAATATCATTTATATGCTCCAAACCGATTGATAAACGAATCGAGCCTTGCTCAATACCTACAATATTGCGCTCCTCTTCGGTTAATTTACTATGTGTGCTTGTAGCAGGATGCGTAGCGATAGAGCGTGTATCGGCCAAGTTCGCAGAAATAGAAAACATTTTTAAGCCATCCATAAATTTGCTGGCACCAGCCACTCCGCCTTCCACAACAACAGTTACCACACCGCCACCTTGTTTCATTTGTTTTTTAGCAATCTCATATTGCGGATGTGATGGTAAGAATGGATATTTTACCAGTTTAATTTTCGGGTGCTTCTCCAGGTATTCGGCAACTTTCAATGCATTTTCACAATGGCGATCCATACGAACAGCCAATGTTTCTAAGCTTTTTGATAAAATCCATGCATTAAATGGCGATAAAGATGGTCCGCTGTGACGGGCAAAATTCATTACTTCGGTAATTAACTCCTTTGTACCTAAAATTACTCCACCCAAAACGCGACCTTGTCCGTCGATGTATTTAGTAGCCGAATGGATAGAAATATGAGCGCCCAATGCTATTGGCTGCTGCAAATACGGTGTTGCGAAACAGTTATCAACCACCAAAAGCTGATTGTGTTTTTTAGCCAAATCGCCCAAAAATTCCAAATCTATAATGTCGATGCCAGGGTTTGATGGCGTTTCTACGAAAATCATTTTGGTATTTGGCTTAATTAAACCTTCCCAATCTTCCGGTTTATCCAAATCGGCATAATCAAAAGTTACGCCCCATTTAGAAAAAACATTGGTTAATAATTGGTGAGTAGAACCAAAAACCGAACGACTTGAAATAATATGGTCGCCATTTTTTAAGAAAGCACCAAAGGTTGTAAAAATAGCAGCCATACCTGTTGCGGTAGCAAAACCGTCTTCAGCGCCTTCCAGCAGGCACATTTTCTCAATAAATTCTGATGTACTTGGATTTGCATAACGGCTGTAAACATTCCCCTCTTTCTCATTTGCAAAAAGCGCCCGCATTTCTTCCGCATCATCAAACTTATAACTCGAGGTTAAATAAATTGGCGATGAGTGTTCTTTGTGCAAACTGCGTTCAACTTGAGTGCGTATCGCTATGGTTTCAAAATTTTCGGATTTCATTCTATAATGTTGTAAGTTTTAGGTTATAAGTAATAAGTTTAAAGAGCATATTTCAGGTATGTATTAAGTTAGTAGGCTTGTGCTACTTATAACTTAAAACGTATTACTTATTACCCTTAATTTCATATGTAAAGTTAATTTTTGCAGATCGGCCTAAAATATTCGACACGGAGCAGTATTTATCAAAGGTCATGGCTAAGGCACGTTCTACTTTTGTTGGGTTTAAATCGCCAGTTAACTCGAAGTGAATATCAATTTCATCGAAAATCGGCGGCATTTCTTCATCCCTACGTGTAGCATTAATGGCAATTTTAATATCATCCAAAGGTTCTTTTTGTTTAGTCAGCACGTTTACCATATCAATGCCGCTACAACCACCTAGCCCAATCAGAAGCATTTCCATTGGCCTAAACCCTTTCCCCTCGCCACCGATAGCAGCTTTTGCATCCAACTCTACGGTAAAACCGCCTTCATTCTCTGCCTCAAAGTTAAACTTCCCGCTTTTGCGGATGAGATTTATATTCATGTTGTTAGTATAAAGTATTAAGTATCGAGTATCAAGACCTTATGCCCTCTACCCTACAACCTTCTACCTTTGTTAAATATTATAATAAACTAAATTGTCTTTTTCCAGTTCGGGCAGTTTAACGGGTTCGTTAAAAATTGCAAAAACCGACGAACCGCTACCACTCATTAAAGCGAATGTTGCGCCTGCATCGTATAAACTGGTTTTTATTTGATGAATTTGGGGATACTTTGCGAATACCGATGGCTCGAAATCGTTGATAACCTTATTTTTCCATGTTGTTGGCGACAAATGTATGATTTCTTTTAAGGATTGCAAAGGCTTTTGAGGTTTTACCAAAGCATAAGCATCTGCTGTGCTCACATGTATAGGCGGTTTTACTAAAACTTTAAACCAGGCTGACAAATCAACCTCGCATTTTTCAAATTCATCACCTTTATTAAAAGCATAAACCGGTTTATTTTCGATAAAAAACGCACAATCTGCCCCCAATTTACGAGCATAATCTTCCATTTGAGTTATAGATAAACCTAAAGTAAACTTATCATTCAGAAGTTTGATTAAAAAAGCACAATCCGCCGAACCTCCGCCCAAGCCCGCACCAACTGGTATATTTTTTAACAAATTAATCTGCTGCGCTGGAATATCAAAATCGGCCTTTATCAATTGGTAAGCCTTAAAACATAGATTATCATTCGAATCGCCCGGAATATCAATGCCATGAATTTTGCAAGACGTAAAATCTGCATCCGTAATTTCAACCGAATCTTTAATATTTATCGGGTAAAAAACAGTTTCAAGGTTGTGGTAGCCATCTGCCCGTTTTTCGGTAATGTTTAAGCCTAAATTTATTTTTGCGTTTGGAAAGGATAGCATTTTGATATACGATTTTTGATTTACGATTTACGATTTCCCGTCAAAGCTAAATCGATGCGCACACAAACATACAAAAGTGTTTTTAGTGATTGATGTTTCTTCGCACTTTCTCAAGCCGAGTTGAAGCGCAAAACCTGTGAACCAATTTAAGCTTGTTCCTGTGTTTCGCTATTACGCTTCGCTTCGTCGTTCCTCCTTGCTGCAGGGTAATCGCTGCACCCAGGGCTATGATGCAAATTTGGTCTACTATTAAAGTTTCAAAAAAACCGATACGCCTAAAATCATATCAATGTTAGTAAATGGTAAGTGTGCATAAAAAGGCGCTTCAACAAATCATAAATTTTAGATATTTGTAAATTATCAATTCTTATGAAACAATATTTAGATTTAATGCAGCATGTGCTGGATAACGGCGCCCAAAAACACGACCGCACAGGAACTGGAACCATTAGCGTTTTTGGCTATCAAATGCGTTTTAACTTGCAGGAAGGTTTTCCGATGGTAACTACCAAGAAATTGCACTTAAAATCTATAATTCATGAATTAATCTGGTTTTTAACTGGCGATACCAATATTAAATACCTTAAAGATAATGGCGTTCGCATCTGGGATGAATGGGCCGATGAAAACGGAAACCTTGGTCCAGTTTATGGTTCACAATGGAGAAGCTGGCCAACGCCAGATGGACAACACATCGACCAGATTACGAACATCATTAACACGATTAAAAATAATCCCGATTCACGTAGAATTATTGTTTCTGCGTGGAATGTTGCAGAGATAGAAAACATGGCTTTGCCGCCTTGTCACGCCTTTTTTCAGTTTTATGTAGCCGACGGAAAATTGAGTTGCCAATTATATCAACGCAGTGCTGATATTTTCTTAGGCGTTCCTTTCAACATTGCATCTTATGCTTTGTTAACCATGATGGTTGCACAAGTTTGCGGTTTAGAAGCTGGCGATTTCGTACATACTTTAGGCGATGCCCATTTATATAACAACCACATCGAGCAAGCGAACTTACAATTAAGCCGTGAACCAAAGCCATTGCCAACAATGAAAATCAATCCTGATGTGAAAAGTATTTTCGATTTCAAATTTGAAGATTTTACGTTGGAAAATTACGAACCGCATCCACATATTAAAGGGATAGTAGCGGTATAGTTCATTTGTTTCATTTGTTCAATAGTTCAATAGTTCAATAGTTCATTTGTCATTGGTATTATTAGTCTAAGCGTTTAACCTTAAATCTCTATTCAATTTTCATCCCTTGTAATTAATGTAAACAAAGTAATTATGAGTTATAATCGAATTGAAGATTTGGAAGTTTATATGCTTGCTGAAGATTTATCGAATGAAATTTGGGACATTACAACTAAATGGGACTTTTTTGCCAAAGATACTGTAGGAAAGCAAATTTGCAGAGCTGCTGATTCAATAAGTGCAAACATAGCTGAAGGATATTGACGTTTTCATTTTAAGGAGAACAAAAATTTTTGTTATTACAGCAGAGGTTCTATTTTGGAAACCAAGTCTTTCTTAAGAAAAATGCGACATAGGAATTTAGTTAGCGAAGAAATTTATAATCAACTTTTCAATAAGCTCGAAATTATACACATTAAGCTTAATGCTTATTTAAAATATATTGGCACGAAATCTTCTGGTACTAAACCATGAACTGATGAACCCAATAAACTAATGACAAATGAACTAATGACGAATGAACTAAGAACCCTTTCCATAGCCGTAGCAGTTGGTAAAAACTTTGCCATTGGCAAAGACAATCAGCTTTTGTGGCACATGCCAGCTGATTTAAAGTTTTTCAAACAAACCACTCTAGGGCACACGGTTGTAATGGGTCGTAAAACATTTGATTCTGTTGGCAGGCCTTTGCCAAACCGGAGAAACGTAGTGATTACCAGAGATGCTTCTTTAAAAATTGATGGTGTTGAAGTAGTAAATAGTTTAGATGAGGCTTTACAGATTACTCAAAATGAAGAAAAACCTGTATTTATAGTTGGTGGAGCAGAAATTTATCGCCAGGCTTTGCCAAAAACAGATACACTTTATTTGACTACGATTCATCATACTTTTGATGCTGATACTTTTTTTCCTGAAATTGATCGAACTGAATGGGAAACGGTTAGCGTAGAGCCGCATCAAGCTGATGAAAAGAATAAGTACGATTATACTTTTGAGGTTTTAAGAAGAAAGTAAGTTTTTTTTACCACAGAGCACACAGAGATTTTCACAGAGGACATGAAGCAATTTAATGCGTTCGCTTTTAAATTCACCGTTTTGAGATTGCTTCTGGTCTCGTATTGATATAAGCTGTATGCATTTTACCGAAAATATCTTTACCTCCTGTACCACCTAAACCCGATATACGCGGAAAGCTACCAATTTTTCTTTGGTGCTTGCAGCATTAGCGGGAACGAACCAAAGCCAAATGCTACTGCAATTGCTTTCCAAATAAATCAAGACATATTTTTTATCTTAAACGAGATATGTGTAACGAATCTGTAGTGATAATTCTCTGTCGAAAATTAATCTTAATAAATTATCAATTAAGGGGTTCTATAATTTAAAAATTTAATTAGATTTGCCGACTTGTTAAAAAACAGCGAAAGACAAATTATTTTAAACAAACAATGCAAGGAAAAGGTTTTATTAAGTTTATAGCGATAGTATTAGCTATCGTTTGTGCGTATGCACTTTCTTTTACTTTGGTAGCATCCAAGGTGGAAAAAGACGCAAAAAACTATGCGAAAGGTGATGCAGCCAAAGAAAAGGCTTATTTAGATTCGATGAGCACCGAGAAAGTTTATCCAATTGTTGGATTTACTTACGGTGAGGTTAAATCGAAAGAGATTAATTTAGGTTTAGACTTAAAAGGCGGTATGAACGTAACGATGGAGATATCGTTAGCGGAATTGGTTAAATCATTAGCGGGCAACCCTACTGATGCAAACTTTAACAAAGCAGTTCAAAACGCACAAATCCAGTTAAACGCTGGCGGTAAAGATTACATCAAAATTTTTGTTGATGAATTTGAAAAATTAAGTCCGGGTGTAAAACTTGCTGATTATTTTTCAAATCAAGACAATGCATCGCAATTAAAACCTAGCGCTAGCAATGGCGAAGTTGAATCTTTCTTAGAAAAAGAAGCAACTAGTGCTATCGATCGTTCATTTACCGTTTTACGTTCTCGTATTGATGGTTTCGGCGTTGTTAGTCCGAACATGCAAAAGCAAGAAGGCAGTAACCGCATCTTAATCGAAATGCCAGGTGTACAAGATAAAGAGCGTATTGCTAAACTTTTACAAGGTTCTGCTGAATTACAATTCTGGCAGGTTTACCAGGTTCAAGAGGTTGCGCCATTATTAGAAAATATAAACAAAACGTTAGCGTCAACTTTAAAAACTGAAGCGCCAGCTACTACTACCGATACTGCTGCTAAAGCTGGTGGCAAATTAGCAGGCTTAGAAAACGCAGCTAAAGATTCTACTGCTAAAGGTGGAAAACTTGCTGGACTGGGTAAAAAAGATTCTACTGCTGTAAAAGCTGAGTTAGCAAAATCTAATCCATTGTATGCCGTTTTAAGTCTTCCGATCTATCAAGGCGAAAACGGACAACAACAATTAATGCCAGGCGCTGTTGTTGGTATGTCGTTACAAAAAGATACTGCAAAGGTTAATTCATATTTAAAACTTCCAGAGGTTGCTGCTGCAATTCCATCTACGATGAAATTTATGTGGAGCGTTAAACCTAGAGAAGGTTCTAAAGTTTTCGAATTATACGCAATTAAAGTTTCAAGTGCTGATGGTAAACCAGATTTAGGTGGTGATGCAATTAGCGATTCTCGTGCTGACTTTGACCAAAAAGGTAAACCAGAGGTAACCATGTACATGACCAGCGAAGGTGCTGCGAAATGGAAAAAAATTACTGCTGAAGCTGCTGCAGATGCGAATAATAAAAAATCTATCGCTATTGTTTTAGATAACATGGTTTATTCTGCTCCTACGGTTCAGAATGAAATTGGTGGTGGTGTTTCATCTATCACTGGTAACTTTACACAAGCCGATACTAAAGATTTATCAAACATTTTAAAGGCTGGTAAATTGCCAGCTCCAGCTCGTATTGCTGGTAGCTACGTAGTTGGACCAACTTTAGGTGCACAAGCCATTCATGATGGTTTAATCTCTTTTGTGATTGCGTTTATCGTCATCTTAATCTTCATGGCGTTATACTATCACCGTGCTGGTTGGGTGGCTAACTTTGCCTTATTGGTTAACTTATTCTTCATTATTGGTATCCTGGTATCACTTGGTGCAGTTTTAACATTGCCTGGTATTGCTGGTATCGTACTAACTATTGGTTTATCAGTAGATGCAAACATCCTGATCTTTGAACGTGTACGTGAAGAACTTGCCTTAGGCAAAAATATTCCTACTGCCATTAGAGAAGGTTTCAAACATGCAATGCCATCTATCTTAGATGCTAACATTACTGTATTCATTTTAGGTGCAATCCTTTATGCTTTCGGTAGCGGACCAGTTCAAGGTTTCGCCACTACTTTGTGTATTGGTATCCTTTCATCGTTATTTGCCGCTGTATTAATTTCAAGAGTGGTTTTCGAAGCAATGTTAGATCGTAAAATGGAAATCAGTTTTGATAATCAATTTACACGTAATGCATTCAAAAACTTAGCCTTCAACTTCGTTGGTCGCCGTAAAATTTATTACATCATCTCTACAGTTATTATTTTAGCTGGTATTGGAATGTACTTCAAACATGGTGGCTTAAACCTTGGTGTAGATTTTAAAGGTGGTAGAACCTATTTGGTTCACTTCGATAAAGCGGTGAATACTGAAGATATCAAATCTCAATTAACGCCAGTTTTCGGTAACGAAACGCCTGAGGTTAAAACAGCGGGTGAAGCCAGCCAGGTTAAAATTACTACTACTTTCCACATCGAAGATCAGGATATTAAAACTGACAAAGTTGTTGAAGATGCCTTAAATAAAGGTTTAGCAGGTTCTAAATATGAGATTGTAAGTTCGCAAAAAGTAACTCCAATTATCGCCAGCGATATTGTAAACGGTGCTTTTTACGCAGTATTAATTTCATGTGTATTCATGTTTATTTACATCGTTGTACGATTCAAAAAATGGCAATATGGTTTAGGTGCAGTATTGGCACTTGCGCATGACGTTTTAATGGTACTATCATTCTACACTATATTAGATGGCGTTTTACCATTCTCATTGGAAATTGGTCAGGATTTTATTGCAGCAATTTTAACGGTAATGGGTTACACCATGACAGAAACCGTGGTTGTATTCGACCGTATCCGTGAGCGTTTAAAAGAAGCTGGTAAAGAAGATTTACATGGAGAAGAACGTAATCAATTAATCAACTTCGCATTAAACAGTACATTAAGTCGTACCATTTTAACTTCACTAACGGTATTCTTCGTGTTGCTAGTGATCTTCATTTTCGGTGGCGATAGCATCCGCGGATTCATCTTCGCATTGTTAATCGGTCGTGTTATTGGTACATATTCATCATTATGTATCTCTACTCCTATCGTGATTGATTTGGGTAGCTCTGAAGAGAAGAAAAAATAAGAACTTAATTCTTTAATATATTTAACGCCTCGATTTTATCGGGGCGTTTTTTTTTAGTAATAAAGTTCATAGTCCGTCATTTCGACTGGAGCACAGCGGAACGGAGAAATCTTTGAATTAAAAATAACAATTCAAAGATTTCTCCGCTACGGTCGAAATGACGGGCTTCATATTAAGAAAAATCAAGCGTCATAATAAAGTTATATTATTTTCAATAAGCATTGAAAATTCAATTCTTAAACCTTTTGGCTATCTTTTTGTTACGTTTACAGATATAAAAAGGCAGATAAAATGGATTTACAACTTCCTAAAAGCGAATACCCGAGAGTAGTTATAGTTGGCGGTGGATTTGGCGGAATTGAATTAGCTAAAAGATTAAAAAACAAACCTTTTCAAGTAGTGATGTTGGATAAACACAACTACCACACTTTCCAGCCCCTGCTTTATCAGGTAGCTACAGGCGGTTTAGAGGCCGATTCGATTGCTTTTCCATTGCGTAAAATTTTTAAAGGACAAAAAAACTTAACTTTTAGGGTTACAAAAGTTCAGGAAGTTAATGCAACAGAGAATTGCCTGAAAACAGATATTGGAAATGTGAAGTACGATTATCTGGTTATCGCAACTGGCTCTACCAGTAATTTTTTTGGCAACAAGGAAATTGAAGATAATTCAATGCCAATGAAATCAATTCCCGAAGCTTTGGATTTAAGAAGTTTAATATTACAAAATTTCGAGAAATCGTTAATAGAAACCGATTTAAATAAAAAAAGTGCTTTACTAAATTTTGTTGTTGTAGGTGGTGGCCCTACGGGTGTTGAAACTTCTGGAGCTATTGCAGAACTTAAAAAACATGTTATCCCGAATGATTATCCAGAGATGGATTTAAGTAGGGTAAATATTTATTTAGTAGAAAATTCTCCGGAACTTTTAGGTCCAATGTCTCCTCAGGCACAACAAAAATCGAAAGAATTTTTAGTTAAAATGGGCGTTCAGGTAATGAATGAAACCCGGGTTTTAGGATATGATGGACATACACTTTCCCTCCAGGATAAGGCGCCAATTTTAAGTTCAACTGTGATTTGGAGTGCAGGCGTAAAAGGTGAGGTATTACCTGGCTTAGATAATGCAGAAATTGTTCGCGGTGGAAGATTAAAAACGGACACACAAAATTTGGTTGTCGGTTATCAGAATATTTATGCCATAGGTGATGTTGCTGCAATTATCGATGAAGAAACGCCAAACGGACATCCTGGAGTGGCTCCTGCTGCCATACAACAAGGTAAACACCTTGCCAAAAACTTAATTAATATCACAGAAAATAAACCATTAGAAAAATTTAAATATTTCGATAAAGGATCAATGGCTACAGTTGGCAGAAATAAAGCCGTTGTAGACATTGGTAAAATCCGATTCCAAGGCGTTTTTGCCTGGTTTACTTGGATGTTTGTTCATTTAATGACTTTAGTAGGCTTTAGAAATAAAATCATCGTATTTGTAAATTGGGTATGGAGCTATTTTAGTTATGACAGAGGAACCCGTTTAATTATCAGAACATTTGCCAAAGATAGAAGTATAGATTACAGGGAAGAAGTTGAGGAAGTTCATTAGTCATTAGTCATTAGTCATTAGTCATTAGTCATTAGTCATTAGTCATTAGTCATTAGTCATTAGTCATTAGTCATTAGTCATTAGTCATTAGTGAAAACTTGATATTAGCAAAATGTTTTAATCTTGCCTCTTTTCTTTGCAAAAAACTTTGCGCATTTTGCGGTTAAACCAAACAACATGAGCCAAAAAAAATTCAAGCTAGTAGAGTGTCCGCGTGATGCGATGCAAGGGTTACACGATTTTGTTCCAACAGAACTGAAATCAGAATACTTAAACTTATTGCTACAAGTTGGTTTTGATACGCTTGATTTTGGAAGTTTCGTATCACATAAGGCAATACCTCAAATGTCAGATACGGAAGAAGTTCTGAGTAGATTGGATTTGTCTAACACGTCTACAAAACTTTTAGCAATTGTTGCTAACTTGAGGGGTGTAGAAAATGCTGTAAAGCATCAACAAATTTATTATTTGGGTTTTCCCTTTTCCATATCAGAAACTTTTCAGCAGCGCAACACCAATTCAAGCATATCGCAATCAATAAATACAGTTGAACAAATGCTTTCACTTTGTGATAAGAACGATAAGACAGCCGTTATTTATTTATCCATGGGCTTTGGTAATCCTTACGGTGATGAGTGGAATTATGAAATTGTAGAAAAATGGGCTGATGTTTTAGTAGGCAAAGGCGTAAAAATTCTTTCATTGGCAGATACGGTTGGGGTTTCAACTCCTGAAAAAATTACGGATATTCTGCCAAAGTTGATTGAAAAATTTGCGAACATTGAAATTGGCATTCATTTACACTCTACACCAGCCGAACGTTTTGAAAAAATTGAGGCTGCTTACCATTCTGGGATCAAACGAATAGATTCTGCCCTTAAAGGCTTCGGTGGCTGTCCTATGGCCGCTGATGATTTAACAGGAAACATTGCAACAGAAGATGTAATAAGCTTTTTAAACTCTAAAGGCGAAGAGCTCAGTCTTGATATGAATAAGTGGAGTGAGGCAATGAGCTTATCTGGTAAGATATTTGGATAGTTTTTTGTTTTATCCATAAAATGGTCATTGAGAGACACGCTGCAATCTCCATAAACAGTTTGCTTCGTGCCTCGCAATGACGACAGCATTATCTATACACTTTTCACCATTTTAAAATGCTGAATCCCAGCTTCTTCAAACTGTTCCCCCTCGGCAACAAACCCAAACTTTGCATACAAACTCATTGCATCCAATTGTGAGTTTAGGTAAATGTAATGTGCATCTTCAGGTAAATCAGAAAGTGCTTCTGCTATTAAAGCCCTGCCAACACCTTGCCCTCTAAAGTCTTTTAATACAGCAAATCGTTCTAACTTGTAACCCTTATCCGTTTTACGCCAGCGGCAGGCGCCACAAGGCTGACCATTGTGTGAAGCTAAAAAATGTGTAGACTCATCCTCATGCTCCCATTCTAACTCAGGCGGACAATCTTGTTCATCTACAAACACAATTTTACGTATAGCAAATACCTTATCTAAATCTTCGGGATGGTTAACTTTTTGAACTAACAGACTCATTATTTATGGCGTTTAAAATGTTTATTCTTTTCTAATTTTATTTCATTCAATTCTTTAGCAACATCAATAGAATGTGAACAATGAATATCGGCTTCTTTTTTGGCAAGCGTAGCAATCGTAACGTAAAATTTATGTAACTGATCCAATTCCTGTTCACTCAAATCTTCTATATCAACCATTCTGTTGCTTGCACCCTGTTGTGCAGCAATCAATTCATTCAATTTCAATTGAATTGCTTTGCCGTCCTTATTCTGCGCTTTTTGTATTAAAAAAACCATTAAGAAGGTAATTATCGTGGTGCCTGTATTAATTACCAGCTGCCAGGTTTCTGAATAGTTAAATAACGGGCCAGTTACAGCCCATAAAATAACTATAACGGTTGCGGCAATAAAAGCAATCGAACTGCCCGTAAATTTGGTTGCAGCATTGGCGAACTTCTCAAAAAAATTATTTTTTTTGGTATCAGTTTTAGATTTTATCATTACATCTTTGTTTGCTTAAATATAATGAAAAACAAAGAAAAACGCCATCGGTTTTAACCAATGGCGTTTTTGTTGTTAGTTGGAATGTTAAAAGGTTAGAACTATTGAAATGTTAAAACCTTTCAACTTTTTAACCTTTCAATCCTTTATAATTTATCGTTAGCGTTAATGCAGTTTAAATCTTCAAACGCAGTAGTTAAACGCTTAACAAAAGTTTCTTCTCCTTTACGTAACCATACGCGTGGATCGTAGTATTTTTTGTTTGGTTTATCTTCGCCATCAGGGTTACCAATTTGACCTTGAAGATAAGCTTCATTCTTTTTATAATATTCTAAAATACCTTCCCAAAATGCCCATTGCATATCAGTATCGATATTCATTTTAATAGCGCCATAAGAAATGGCTTCTCTGATTTCCTCTTGAGAAGAACCTGAACCACCATGGAAAACAAAGTTAATTGGCTTCTCGGCAGTTAAGCTAAATTTCTCTTTCACAAAATCTTGTGAGTTTTTTAAGATAACTGGTTGTAATTTTACGTTACCAGGTTTGTATACACCATGAACATTACCAAATGCCGCTGCAACGGTGAAACGTGGAGAAACTTTGCTTAATTCTTCGTAAGCATAAGCCACCTCACTTGGCTGAGTATATAACTTTGAGCTGTCTACATCGCTGTTATCAACGCCATCTTCTTCACCACCTGTAACACCAAGTTCGATTTCAATAGTCATGTTCATTTTCGCCATGCGCTCAAAATATTTCGCAGAGATTTCCATGTTTTCTTCAATCGGCTCTTCCGAAAGGTCTAACATGTGCGATGAAAACAAAGGTTTTCCTGTTTCAGCGAAGAATTTTTCACCGTGGTCTAAAAGGCCATCAATCCAAGGCAACAATTTTTTAGCGGCGTGGTCTGTATGTAAAACCACGGCAACACCATAATGTTCTGCCAATAAATGAACATGTTTAGCTGCCGATACAGCACCTAAAATACATGCCTGCAATTTCTCATTATCTAAAGATTTACCTGCGTAAAATTGCGCACCACCATTAGATAATTGAATCATAACAGGCGAATTTACTGCCTTAGCAGTTTCCAATACCGCGTTAACCGTATTTGTACCGGTTACATTTACTGCTGGTAAAGCAAACTGATGTTTTTTAGCCTGCTCAAACAATTCTTGAACGGCATCTCCGTAAATTACGCCTTTGTAGCCTTTTAAACTCATCTCTTGTTAATTTTATTAAGTCCGAAGTTAAAAAAAAAATTAACATTCCAAGCTTTTGTAACAACAGAATTATTTGCCCCACAACCAAATAAAGGCAATTTGGTGTAAAATTCATATTATCCTTAGTGTAAAAAAGACACTTTAAGAAAATATTCATATCTCAATAATTAATATTCATGCCATATACATCAATAATCAATTTACATCCCTACAAAATGTTGTTAGTTTGTAATTTGATTATTAGTAATTATTGATCCTCCTTTTATATTTGAGATTTGATAACCGCTCATTCTTATAATTGATTATTGGGAATTCTTAATCTTTATTATATTTTTCGTTTCTTTGCAATCCAATTCTTTAAAAAATTATATGGCTTGGTTTAAGAGAGAAAATAAAGGTATCATTACCACAACCGAAGAGAAGAAAGAGGCACCTGATGGCGTGTGGAATAAATGTCCAAATTGCAAAAAACCGCTACATCAGGCAGAACTTCAGGAAAACAAATACGTTTGCCATTACTGTAATTACCACTTGAGAGTAGGTTCTAAAGAATATTTTGAAGTTTTATTCGATAACAATGAGTTTAAAGAACTTTTCGCCAACCTAACTTCTGGCGATCCTTTAAACTTTAACGATAACAAACCTTATACCGATAGAATTATCGAAAGTCAGGCTAAAACCGGCTTAAAAGATGCTATTCGTGCTGGTGTTGGTAAAATTGAAGGACAGGAATTAGTGATTGCCTGTATGGATTTTGCTTTTATCGGAGGATCGATGGGTTCGGTGGTTGGAGAAAAAATTGCTAGGTCAATAGATTATAGCATCAAACATAAAATTCCATTCCTGATGATATCAAAATCTGGTGGCGCGAGGATGATGGAGGCAGCATTTTCATTAATGCAAATGGCTAAAACATCTGCAAAACTGGCGTTGTTAAGTCAGGCGAAAATCCCATACATTTCTTTACTTACCGATCCAACAACTGGTGGTGTTACAGCTTCTTACGCAATGCTAGGCGACATTAACATTGCAGAACCTGGTGCATTAATCGGTTTTGCAGGTCCGCGGGTAATTAAAGAGACCATTAAAAAAGATTTACCGAAAGGTTTCCAAACTTCAGAATTCGTTTTAGAGCATGGTTTCCTTGATTTTATTGTAGATAGAAGAGCAATGAAAGCTAAATTAGGTGCTTTTATTAAAATGATGAATAATTAAGTTTTTTGATTAATCGGTTAATTGTTAACTGTTTAATTGATATTCGAAAAGCAGGGCTTGAATAACATCGGTTATTTCAGCCCTGCTTTTTGCTTGTAGTCCCGATTAGAAAAAAATCGGGAGCTACCGCGGCAATCAGTATCTATGTAATAAAAGTGATCTTAGTTCAAGTGGTCTTTAGCAGCCACAATTGTTAAATTTAACAAACAATAGAACTAAGATCATGACAAATTTAGCAGAAAAATTAGACTTTAGCGGCCA
>NZ_CAKLBU010000023.1 GCF_920984735.1 Pedobacter sp. Leaf250
ATATGAAGAAAAAATCAAACAGCAGCAAATCATGTTTCTTCATAAAAAAGCAAATGAACTAAAAATGCAATTAATTGAATTATAGATAGTTGAAAGTAACGTCAATGGTAGGATGACGACCGTTCATGGATGGCGTTCATTAGCCAACCGTCATTCCCACGCAGGTGGGAATCCTAGAATATTCGCTGTTAATCTTGTTATCAGCTGAAAGCTAGAGAGATTACTGTGGTAATTTCTCTACTCTAACCAAAACAGTAGGAGATGTGAGCGCATCTAAAAAAGAAACTACAGCATCTTTTTCGGCCTTACTTAACATCAATCCCTTTAAAAGTTTATCATTTTTAGGCAATAACGGATCGTTTACCTGCTCGGCTTTAACCCTTTGATTCGGCATTCCAACATTGTACATATTCAATACGCCATCCATATCAGGAAATAAACCGTTGTGAAACCAAGGAGCCGTTTTCATCACATTGCGTAGGCCTGGCGTTTTAAATTTGCCTACATCTTCAGCTTTTTTGGTTACGTTGTATAAACCTAAATCTTCATACTTACGCCCATAATAAGTTAACCCGTCGTTATGAAACTCATTATCTGTAAAAAATGGTCCGTTGTGGCAGTTAATGCACCGGGCTTTGGTACGGAATAAATGCAATCCTACCAATTGTTGATCAGTTAATGCTTTTTTATCTCTGGCAAGAAAGCGATCGAATGGGGTTCTTCTACTCACTATGCTACGTTGAAAAGTTGCTAAACTTTCGAAAATTCTTTTATTAGTGATGGTTTTTGAGCCAAATGCTGCGGTAAAATAAGGCTGATAACCTTTAATTTTGCTTAGTTTTTTAGGAAGCGCCTTCATATCCTGGTGCATTTCGTTATGCGCTGCCACCGGACTTTCAGCCTGCTCTTCTAAACTTGCTGCTCTCCCATCCCAAAATAAACGTTTGTAAAACCATACATTTTCTAACGATGGTGCATTGCGAATATTGGTTAAATGGTCATGGCCAACGGAAACCTGACGGCCATCTGACCAGTGCAAATCTGGCGCATGACAACTTGAACAAGAAATTTGGTTTGAACCCGATAAACGGGGATCAAAAAATAAAATCTTTCCAAGCTCCACCACATTTTTTACCGAATCATTTTTCAAATCGACAGGAGAGGGGGGAAGTTCTCCCAGCTCCTCAAAAACTGCTCCTTTATCTACAGTTGGTTTTGGCCATTGATCAGTAGGCTTTGAATAAACTTTACGCAAGCTATCTATGCTCAATTCATCCTCATCATTGAAATTTGTTGATTGAAAAGAAAATAAGATTAATCCGGTTAGGATTAAGGCAAGCGATACTAAAACTTTATTCATGGTGTTAAAAATACAGATTTAAGCTGATATTGGAAGAAAATCGGTCTTTACCGGGAATGAAAGGATAATTATTATCTTCTATTTTTAAGCGATTTACGTAAGATATTCCAAATTTAATTCCTGCTTGAATTTGATCGAATGCAGGAAAGCTAAAGTCAGCATTTAAACCGCCTCCAATTCTAGATGAAGTGTTGTAAATATAATCGTAATAAATAACCCTTTGGGTAAACTGACCAGCATTTATACTTTGTACAGTTAAATCATTGTTAAGGGGCTTGGTGTAAATCCCAGTTAAATCGAAACCCCAATTACATTGTTTTGCGGTAGTTTTGTTGTATCCAAATCCACCAGTTAAATCTAAGTTATTATATTTTACATCATTTCCAGTTAATCCATCTTTCCTTTGTTCTCCATTTTTATAAACTGATAAAAAGTAGTTAAACATATTTGTGTGTTTTTTAACCGTTAATATACTTTTAAAGCCGATCTGTTGAGATTGGTACAAGTAATTATTCGCTAAGTAAATGTAATTTAAATCTTTACCATTAATATTGTTATAAATCAGGTTGGTAGATATTTTTTTGTTACCCAATGTTTTTAGCCACAATAAATTGTAAGAATCTTTATCAAGGTCGTAATTATTGAAATTAGATCGTCCTAACGAATTCGATCTCAAGTATTTTTGCTTTTCCTGGATATGCGAATAGGAGAAATAAAAATTGCCTAAAGCACTGGATTCAAAATTAATGTATGTATCAAAACCATTTCTGGTCTGGTCGTTATTATAATCTCGTTCTATATTCTTTACATAGGCTTCTCCATAGCCATTAACCAGGTAATTATTATAGGCAGGCAACAAAACGATTTGAGAAAAACTATTATTCTTGTAATCCACACTAAAACGCTCTTGTCCGTATCCATATCGGTATGCTGCGCCTAGCTTTAAGCGATTAAAAAATGTGTAGCCAATTGTGCTAACCAAATTAAGTTGAAAATCTGATATCGCTCCCCTTGGATCATTTGTAGAAAAATGATTTCCAATCCGATAATCAGCACCAATGCCAATGGGTAAATTTTTTTTAATGATGTTTTTTTCTGCTAAAGCACTTAAATTATATACTGAACGCTCATAACTAACATTAATAGGCGAGCCAAAGTAATAAGGTGCAGAAACATTATTCCTGGTTTGATGATTGTACATTGTACTATCTTCAAAAGTTTTGTGATAGCTAAAGAGACCCCATAACGCAATTGATCCTAACTGTGTGCTACCCTCAGTTTTTAAATACGTGTCTTTTATTTTTGCCGAATTTTGAGCCTGCATAAAGTTTCCCTTATCATAATTAAAGCCAGCATTAATGCTGCTGTATTGCAAAGGCATAAGTTCGCGTAGGTTAAACGGACTTAGTTTAGCAAATTCGTATGCGTTTTTGTAAACGGAATCAGCATTAAAAACCTTGCTTGATAAAATTTGCGCTAAAGGCTCTATTTTATTTTGACCATAGCAAAACAAGCAAAAAGACGCTAGTATGATGGATATAATTATTTTCTTCATTTTGTATATTAAAGCATATTGCAAAAAGCAATAATTAGCTATTAAATTATTTAAATCCTCTTGGTGCTGCCAGATTTAAATAATCGAAGTCTTCTGTTGAGTTGTTGGTATCCTTTAAAATTCTTCTTCCATTCTCTGTTTTTTCTGTTTTCCTAATCACAGATTGAGAGCTGTATTGGCCGTTCGGCGCAAATGTATAACCTGCATCTAATGATGCTCCAAGTTTTTTCGGAACACGTGCTGATGCGGTATTGGGTTGTATCTCAACGGCATCAATTACCACTTTATTGGGTATTTGATAAAATTTATCAGAAGTAGAAGATGGGGCAGATACTGTGGGATAATTAAATTGAGGATATTTCTTAACATCAGTTTTGCCATCTCCTTTAAAAACGATAAATGCTGTTCTTCCAGGATTATCAAATAACATATCAGTACCATTATATGCCAAAACTTCAATGTTAGGCACAGCAGGATTATCAATGTCTGACGCCAAAGGTCGGGGAAGAAATGGCGCAAAGTAAGCTTCGAAATCAGCGCCGCTTAAATCAATTGTTAAAGAAGGGTCGCGAACGGTAATCGTTTTTCCATCTGTTCCGGTAAACGGAGATTTATGATTAATTGCAGTTTGTGCGATCACAATACTTGCTCCTGGCTGTACGGGATATTGTTTGCCTTTTCCGGGCAGCATAAATAGTGCTCTTGGATAAATGTAATCGTTATTAGCATCAATATTAGATGGCATATTTAGCGATTTATTCCAATCCATTTGTCCATTAGGTAGGGTATGGTAAGTGGTATTAGTATAGCTTTGGCGACCGATTATTTCTGCAAAATATAAGCTATCGGCATACATGATAGAATCGGTATTATTATAGATTTCAATAAACTGATCTCTAAAACTTGCTCCAGTTGTTGTGTTTGAGCCCGCATAATAAATTTGCTTAATTAGCCAACTTCCAATGTTACCCGATATAAGCTTCAGACTTTGACTTGTATTGGTTAAACCAATTACCTTGTTTTTATCAGAAGCATTAAAAATTACCTCTTTATCCACAATCTCTCCTGTTAAACTTGTGTAGATTGTGGCAGGGATTGTAATTGTTGCGCTTATATCATAAACACCAGGAGATATTCCATTGAAGGATACATTTCCATCAGCATCGCTTAATAATTCTCGCTCTACGTTGGTATTAACATTGAGTATTTTTACTGCAACTTTGTTAAGCGACAATTTTTTCCCCAAATCAATCGAGGCATAACTTGAATTGATTTTTAGATCTATGGAATGTAGTTCCGGGTTATCTATTTTTTTGCAGGAAAAAAAGATAATGGTGCAGATACTATATAAAATTAACTTTCTCATCTGATAATTATTAAAGTTTTAGAGACATTTCTGCTCCGAATGTTGGCGCAGTATTAGGAAATATTAACGACCCAGTGGTACTGGTATAGTAAGGCTGATAATTCAATACATTATATACATTGAAAGAAAACCGGAAACGTTTTTTAATTTCCTTGGCGATGCTTAAATGATAATTTGATATGATTTTTGGCAAATTGGTAGAACTTAATTCTGCTGGCGACCTGTAAAGGTGGCTAGTTAAAGGATCGTTTCTGTCAAAATTGTTTACCACAACATAACTATTATCAAGTGTGTAATACGCTACTGGTAAGTTTTGATTTGCTGCACTAACGGTCTTTTTATATAAATCAAATTCGGCAGTAAGCTGGAGAATCAAACTAACTTTAGGAATGTGTGTTGAGGCCGTTATTCTACCAGAGCTGAAATATGCACTTCTGTTATTTGGTTCGTATACTCCTGTAACTGCATATTTCGGATTGGTACTTGTTGTTAAAGAAGTTACAGCATTTGTTATTGTAGGATAGGTAGATTGATAAGCAGTTTTTGAAAATCCACCACTTATATTGAAAGAGGTAGCGATTTCTTTAATTTCTGGTGTACTTAAAACTATTTCAAAACCCTGATTTTCTGATCTTAAATCATTATCAAATCGATAATAATCTAAGGAATAAATTCTCGATCCGGTTTGCGTATAGGCTGCCGGTTGGCCGGGAGTTAAAACAGCAGAATAAGTAGGTAAAGTTAAGGCTTGAAAATCGTGAACGGTACTAATGCCATTGCTGTTAGTTTTGTTATAAGCTGAAACAGAAAGATTGAAATCCTTTAACTTTATTTGGGTTGTAAATTCAATGGTTTCACTTTTTGATGCTTTCAAATTTTCGTTATTTGGCTCATACCTGTTCACATATAGCAAATAAATACTTTCATTTACATTTCCATTGTAAGCATTCAGCAAAGGAATTTCTCTAAAGGTAGGGCCAGGATATCTTTGAGCAAGCCCTGGCGACTTAAATGATAAGCCGTAAGCTAATCCAACTCTAACATTTTTGCTTAACCCATAGTTGAGGTTAGTTCGCGGAGCAAAAGATGCATAACCATTTTGGATATCAGCCCTTACACCAGCTCGTACATTTAAGTCTCGATCAAATAATTTAACCTTAAACATATCTTCGGTGTAAAAGCCAGCATCTTTAATGGCGTTGGCCAAATTAAAATCATAATAACGTTCTGAATTTTTCGAGGAGAATGTTGTTGAAGTTACCCTTACACCACCCCTAGGAGCATTTGGATCTACAACCTGACCTAAACCCTTATTTGCACTATAACTGTAGTTTGTTCCAAATGATAAATAATGCGTTATATTTCCAGTTTTAAATTCTGTACTAAGATCCAATCGGGCCGAAAAATTGATTGGGCGACCATCTATTTGAGAAACGGCGGTGTATACGCCTGAGTCATATTTGCCTCGCGTAATTCCTGTCGTTACCGCATCAGAGTATAAAACATATGCTTCATTAACCAATTGTTCGTCGTATGTAACTTGATGACCTTCAGCATAATTTAAGTTTAATCCAATACTTTTGAAAAAATTACTGCTAAAGCGATAACTGGTCCTGTTACTCAAACTTAGATTCCAACTATCGAACCTTGTTTTAGTGCTTTTCGGATCATCAGGATCCTGTTTAATGCCATCCAAATTTCTTCCATAATCAAAGCTAAAAGTATTTTTAAGCGCCTTGTCTTTGCCGTAGCTATTGGTCCACATGGCATTTGTATTTATTCTTCTATATTCCTTTAATTTATCGCGATTATCTGCAAATGAGTTAACATAATTTGCGCCTAAATTAAGTGAACCAAGCTTATCACTCAGTTTTAATCCTTTAGATAAACTGTAAGATGTAGCATTATCTCTTAGTTGCATTCGTACATACGTAGGCGATACGCCAGCTTGTCTCTCTATAATTACTGCACCATCGGTCAAATCGCCATATTTAACAGGAGCTACACCCGAAATAACTTCAATGCTCTCAATATTATCTGCAGGAATTTGTCTTAAATCGGTTCCACCAAATGCATAATCTCCGCTATAGGTTGTACTTCCACTTCCTCTTAAACCATAACCAGCACCAGAAGTTACAGCAGAACCACCCATACCACTAATACCTACATTTCGACTTTGCATATTTGCGTTATTGCTAATCGGGTTGCCATCTAATATAATTGCCACACCAAATGAATTATTTAATTCGAAATCACTTCGCCCACTAGTTGTTGGAGCAAATGTTGATCTTAAAGTTAAATTTTGTACATTTTGCAAAGAAGGAGGTGTGATTTTCCTATTGGGAATCTGATTTAATAAATCATTGACACTCAAAGCAGGTATTTGCTCAATTAAATCACGGTTGATGACCAAAGAAGAGTTTGTTTGACCAGAATAATTCCGTTTGGCGTTGATCTCAATGTTTTCTAAACTTAAATCCAATACTTTTAAATTGATGTTGCCAAGGTTGGTTTCTCCTTCTTTAATTGTAGCGAAAATTCTTAGTTTTTGAAAACCGATGTAGGAAATTTCAAGCGTTAGCACATTATTGATCTCTGACCCATTAATTCTAAAAATCCCAAATTTATCAGTTGTTGCATACTGATTGGTTTCTATAACCTTAATGTTTACCAGCTCCAGCGGCCTGTTTTGAGGGTCAACAACTTTTCCGGTGACCGCGTTTCGAATTTGCGCCATCCCGGCGAAACAAACCAAAACCAATAGTAATAAAATGTAAAGTTTCTTCAATTTAGACTAAATCTTAATAATGGCACAAATATGTGAATTTAACATTTCTTTACAAAACTATTTAGAACAATTCTAGATAATTTAACATTTTACGCTTTATATTTCTTTACCAACGCATTATTCCAAATTAACCTCCTTGTGACAAAAGAAAACACTTTTGTTTAGGTTGTGATTATTTAAAAGGATAACTTTGCGGCTTCAAACCCACACAATGAGTGATCAGATAAAACACGAATGCGGAATCGCTTTTATTCGCCTGTTAAAACCACTTTCTTACTACCAGCAAAAGTACGGTACAGCACTTTACGGCCTTAACAAATTATATCTTTTAATGGAAAAACAGCATAACCGGGGCCAGGATGGCGCAGGTATTGCCACCATTAAATTGGATATGAAACCTGGCAGTAGGTACATAAGCCGATACCGGAGCATGGCTTCGAATGCGGTAGCAGATATCTTCGAATACGTACAAAATAAGTTCGTAGATATACAAGAAAACACGCCTGAATTAATGCAGGATACAGAGTGGCTCAAAAACAATGTTAGCTTTATCGGCGAGGTGTTATTGGGCCATTTGCGTTATGGTACACATGGTAAAAACAGCATCGAAAATTGCCATCCTTTTTTAAGGCAGAACAACTGGATGACGCGTAATCTTGTCATAGCCGGTAATTTCAACATGACCAATGTTGATGAATTATTAGAGCAACTGTACGAGTTAGGTCAGCATCCAAAAGAAAAAGCAGATACCGTTACAGTTTTAGAAAAAATTGGTCACTTTTTGGATGATGAAAATCAAGAGCTTTTTGATCAGTATAAAAAGGAAGGATTTGATAATGTAGCCATTACCCATAAAATTTCCGATCACCTGGATATTCCAAATATTCTTCGTCGCTCGGCTAAAACCTGGGATGGTGGATACTCAATTTGTGGTATGGTGGGTAATGGTGATTCATTCATCATGAGAGATCCGGCAGGTATTCGCCCGGCTTATTATTATTATGATGATGAGATTGTAGTTGCAGCTTCAGAAAGACCGGCATTACAAACTGCCTTTAATATCCAATTTAAAGATGTGAAGGAAATTGATCCCGGTCATGCTTTAATTATCAAAAAAAATGGCGAGGTAAGCATGGAGCAATTCCGTGAGCCTACTGAAAGATTATCCTGTTCGTTTGAACGCATTTACTTCTCAAAAGGAAGTGATGTGGAGATTTATCGTGAGCGTAAACAATTAGGCCGTTTATTAAGTGACAAAATTCTTCAGGCTGTTAATTATGATTTAAAAAACACGGTATTCTCATTTATTCCAAACACGGCAGAAGTTGCGTTTTTTGGGATGGTTGATGGTGTTCAACAATATGTTCGCAGGCACCAGAAAGATATTCTTCTACACAAAAAGGAAGAATTGTCTGATGAACAATTGGAAGAATTGTTATCAATGGCGCCAAGAGTAGAGAAACTTGCAGTAAAGGATGTTAAATTAAGAACCTTTATTACGCAAGATGCTGATCGTAGTGAAATGGTGGCTCACGTTTATGATACCACTTACGGCATTATCAATAACCATCAGGATACTTTGGTGGCCTTGGATGATTCAATTGTTCGCGGTACAACATTAAAGCAAAGTATCATTAAAATTGTCGACCGTTTGCATCCAAAGAAAATTATTATTGTTTCATCAGCTCCGCAAATTCGTTATCCAGATTGTTATGGGATCGATATGAGTAGAATGGGCCAATTTGTTGCGTTTGATGCAGCTATCCAGTTATTAACGGAACGCGGAATGTGGCAGGTTATTGAAGATGTTTATACCAAATGTAAAGCATCCATATTATTGCCAAAAGAGGAAATTGTAAATCATGTAAAAGAGATCTACAAACCTTTTACTCCCGAAGAAATTTCGGCTAAAATTGCGCAGATTATTACGCCAAAAGGCACAGTTGCCGAAGTGGAGGTAATTTATCAAAGTTTGGAAAACCTGCATGAAGCTTGTCCGAAAAATAAAGGCGATTGGTATTTCTCTGGCAATTACCCAACTCCAGGTGGAAATAAAGTGGTGAACAAAGCTTTCATCAACTGGAAAGAGGGAAATAATCAAAGGGCTTATTAAACCCTAAACATATTCAAAGTTAGATAGCTCGCAATTGATGCGGGCTATTTTTTTTGTCTAAAATTATGATTGCTATCATGTATTGACTAAAGCCAGTAATTTAATTTATCACAATTTGTGTGCGTAGATAAAAACATTTAGAAAGGTGTAAATGTTAATTCACCATTATGAAAAATTTGATAAAATTCTGTCTGGCATTTACCATTGCCTTAGGTCTTGGCTGCTCTGATAGTAGCCAACAAAAGGTTACCAATGCTATTGATAACACCAGTGATAGTATTTCTAGTAAGCTATCAGAATTGAATGATACACTAAAAAATGTAAAGGACGATATCAAAAGCCGTATTCCGAAGGTAGAAATTAATGTAGGTAAAAAAATTCCAATAGGCTTGCAATGGATCAGTTTTGAAAGTGAGAAAGGATTTGCCGAAATAATTAAAAAGGAAGACAATTGGTTTTCTATAAAAGGCGAGCAGACTAATAATAGCAATGAATACCTGAAGATTAATGGGCGGATGAAAAGGTTAGATGCCAATAGAATATCATTTGATGGTACAATAATAACTTACATTAAAGATAACAACGGGGGCATGCCTTGTGAAAAGACGGGCACACAAGTGTTTTTAAAAAAAGGAGATCGGGCCTATTATCGATTACAAAAAATGGAAAACTGTGCTGGCGGTAAACTTCTTGATTATGTAGATATTTATAATCTTGACAATGTTTTATAAATCGGATTTAATTCAACTAAAACCTATGCTATAACTGATAGGTGATTCACGATATTAGATTTAAAAGGAAGAAAATGATAAAAAGCTCGCATTATTGCGGGCTTTTTGCTTTTAACGGAACTGGCCTTTTGCTAAACATGAATAAGTGCAGTACACTTAATATAGGTTGTGCTTGAAAAATATTTTTAACTTTATGTAAAACAGTATCATCCCTATGAAACGTATTTTCTTTATATTCTTATTAGTTGCTAGTTCAATCAACTATTTAAGCGCAGCAACTTTTTCAACTGGCATTGTTTTTTTTAAAGGTGATTGGAAAGGTTTGCTAAATGAGGCAAAAAAACAGCATAAATTAATCTTTTTGGATTTTTATACAGATTGGTGTGCACCTTGCAAAAGAATGGATGCTGAAATCTTTCCAGATAAAAATGTTGGTGAAGTATATAATCAGCTATTTGTTAATTATAAGGTTAATGCTGAAAAAGGAAATGGAATAGAACTGGCAAAAAAGTTTAGCATAAAGGCTTATCCCACCTGGATTTTTCTAGATGAAACAGGAAGTGTCATCTTTAGGGCGGATGATTATATGTCGGCAGTAAAATTTATTGATTTAGGAAAACGTGTTGCTGCTCAAAAAAATGCTGTAAATAGCCTGGCACATTTTGAGAAAAAATTTGAAAAAGGTAACCGTGAATCTGGTTTTTTAAAATCTTATATCATCAAGCGGAGCAGTATGAAACTTAAAAATTCAGAATTACTGAATTTATACATTAATAGTTTACCTGATGATCAGATTAAAACAGCAGATGAATTGGTGTTCCTGGCTAAAAATATAGGTTATGGAAATTCTGATGCAGTGAAGCTTATTTTATCAAACCTTAAACTTTTGAATGAAAATCAACTTAAGGAAATTACCCGGCCAATGATTGCCATGCTTACCAATGAATTTGCTGAAGCTAGGAAGGAGAAGAAACTAGTTGAGGAAGAAAATGCCCTACAAAACATCGAATTACTTGTGCCTTCAATGAATGAAGAACAGGTTAATAATGTTAATCGTTATAAAGTGCTTTTTTATACTGAACGTAAGGATAGCGAAAAATTAAAAGTCGCAGGTTCTTCAATCGCTTCCAAATTAATGCTTGTTCCTGATGATTTAATCAATAGAAAGAATCAGGAATTTTATGATGAAGTTATGGCACCTTTCTTATCGGGGAAAGAGGATAGTACCAAAATCCCCGGGTTTTCTGAGGAGGCAAAAAGGATGAAGAAAAATTTTGCTGCAGGAATTGCTTCCGGACTTTACATGGTTGCCGAGGCTTATTATAAAACGTTAGAACCAACAGATCGTGCCCTGAACGACTCATTACTATGGGCAGAACGAGCGCATGCACTAACACCGAATGAAGCAACATTGAAATTAAAGGAAAATATAAAAGCAAAAATTGGTAGTTAGCAATTTGCTATCAGATAAATGATCTTGATAGGAGGCTTTATATCTAATGACGCTTTATCAGTCATCCAAATTTAAGCGTAAAACTGAATATAGGTTTTATATATTAACCAAAAAGCAAAGAAGATAATTATTACGCCTGCAATTTTGTTGAGTGTTTTTAAGGCATCTTCCTTAATTTTATAACGAAGCTTACTCGAGTAAAAACTCTTGGCTCCATCAATACTCAATTGTGTAGCCATAGCAATGAAAAAACAGACCAGCTTCTCATTTAGCATATTATTAAGTTTAACCGAAATAATTCCACTTACAATAATCCAGAACATTAATGTAGATGGTGTAAGGATACACATTAAAAAACCTTTTAAAACATAACCGCGTTTACTTATTTTTTGAAGTGTTGCCGAATCATAGTTCACCTTCATTTTTGATGCCAAATAATATATTCCTACAGCGAGTAAAAAAACTCCGCCAATGGTTCCTACATATTTATCAAAGCTGGCTTTGTAATCAAAAAACTGGCTGCCGAAAAGTACTAAGGCAATTAAAATAACATCACTAATTATAACACCAATAGCCAAAGAAAAACCTGCCATAAAGCCTCTTTCTATACTGGTTTTAATCATTGCAAAAAATACCGGACCTGTTAAAAACGACGAAATAATCCCTGCCCCAATACCTAATAATATGGCTTCAAACATGTATTGTATTGTTTATAATATGCGAATATGCAATTTTATACCTAAACATAGCGCATTTATTTTTGTTGCATAAGTTGCATAAAAGTTACTCTTATTTAAGTTTTTTTTATCTATGTTTAGCCCCACTAAAACTAAATTTAAAAATGAGTTCAGAACAAACACAAACCAAGTGGGCCCAATTTATTCCTCTGGTTACCGTATTCTTTTTTTGGGGCTTTGTTGCCGCAAGTAATGATATTTTAATTCCTGTTTTTAAAAAGGCTTTCGATCTTTCACAGGCTGAAAGTCAGTTGGTTTCGCTGGCATTTTATATTGCATACACTGTTGGCGCATTAATTTACAACGGAATTTCTGTACTTATTGGTCAGGATATTGTGAACAAGCTTGGCTATAAAAATTCATTAGCCTTAGGTTTGGTAATATCTGCAGCAGGTACATTATTGTTTTATCCTGCGGCTAATTTGGCATCGTTCCCGCTAATGTTATCAGGATTATTTATTGTAGCCTTAGGATTTTCATTGCAACAAACAGTTGCTAACCCTTTAGCTATTGCTCTAGGGCCAATTAAAACCGGTTCTCAACGATTAACTTTAGCTGGTGGGATTAATAATTTCGGTACTACCATTGGGCCACTAATTGTAAGTTTTGCCATTTTTGGTTCTGCTGCAAATGCAAGCTCAGACATTAGTATCGAAAGTGTTAAAATTCCTTATTTAATTCTCGGTGTTGCCTTTATAGCTGTAGCTATATTTTTAAAATTATCATCATTGCCTGATCGCCCGGCTTTAGTAGAAGCAAAAACTGAAGAGGTGGGTGTAAAAGGATCTGCTTTAAAATACCCACAATTGGTTTTGGGAATGATTGCCATATTCGTTTATGTAGGCGTTGAAGTTTCTACGGCAAGTAATCTACCTGCCTATATGGAAAAAGATCTAGGTTTTGCTTTACATGATATTGCCCCATATATCTCTTTGTATTGGGCAAGTATGATGATTGGTAGATGGACAGGAGCGGTTGAAGCTTTTACAGATAATATTAAAACGCAAAAAATATTGAGATTTGTTGCGCCATATTTAGCTTTTGGAATTTTCTTAGCTGTAAATGCAATCGCCGATCATGATTTGGCACCCTTTTACGTTTATGGATTGATTATTCTTGTTCTAATCATTGCAGATATGGCCAGTAAAGGAAATCCTGCAAGAATGTTATTGATTTTTTCTGCCATAGGTATTCTTGCCTTACTTGTAGGTATGTTTACAACTGGTATGGTAAGTGTTTATGCCATTACCAGCGTTGGTTTATTTTGCAGTACATTATGGCCATGTATTTTTACTTTAGCAGTAAGTGGTTTAGGCAAACACACTAGTCAAGGCAGTAGCTTCTTAATCATGATGATTATGGGTGGAGGTATCATCAGCTGGTTGCAAGGGGCAGTTTCAGAATTTACAGGCATTCAGTACAGTTACATTGTAGGGATTCTTTGTTTTGCTTACTTAGCTTTCTACGCCTGGAGAGTAAGTGGAATTTTAAGATCTCAAGGAATTAATTTTGATCAGAAAATTTCTGGTGGACATTAATTTTTAATAAAGTATTTTTACAGCCACAAAGATTTATTCTTTGTGGCTTTTTTATTTTTTAGCATGACTAACAAACCAAGTTTCGACACCATATTTATGAATCTCGCTACCGATTTGGCCGAGCGATCGCATTGCGTTAGAGCACATGTAGGTGCCGTTTTAACAAAAGATACCCGTATCATTTCTATTGGTTATAACGGTCCTCCGGCAGGAACACACAATTGCGATGAAGAATGGCCAGAACATGGTTGCGCAAGAGATAGTAAGGGAAGTTGTTCTTTAGCGCTCCATGCAGAAGAAAATGCAATATTGTACGCCTCTAAAAATGGCTCAAAAATAGAAGGATGCACACTTTACACTACATTATCTCCGTGTATAGCTTGCGCAAGATTAATCCTCTCCTCAGGAATTAAGTTGGTGTATTACTCAAAATCGTATGCGGCATACAAAGGTTTGCCTAGTGATGAAGGTGTAGATTTTTTAAGAAAATTTGGGGTAGAAGTAAAGTTGATTGGTTAATTGCTGAATTGAGTAATAGGTTAATTGTTAAACGGCTAAACTGTTGAATGGTTAAGCTTGTTGCTAACAACTAAACACTGATAACTTGCAGCCAGAAAATATCAATAAAACAATTTAACAATTCCCTTTCTTTCTCTATCTTTGCGGATGCAAGAAAAAATCATTATCGTCGATTTTGGTTCGCAATTTACACAACTCATCGCTCGTAGAGTTCGCGAATTAAATATTTACTGTGAAATATATCCATACAATAATCTTCCAGAGATTTCAGAAGATGTAAAAGGCGTTATCTTTTCTGGTAGCCCATACTCTGTTCGTCAGGATGATGCTCCACAAATTAATTTATCAAAATATCATAATAAATACCCATTATTGGCAGTTTGTTACGGTGCTCAATATATCGCACAGCAATCTGGAGGCCAGGTACAGGCATCTTCTACACGTGAATACGGTCGTGCCAACCTAAATTTTGTTAACCAGGAAAATAAACTATTTAAAGGTATTAATATCGACTCTCAAGTATGGATGAGTCATGGTGATACCATTACCGATATGCCTGCAAATGCAGAATTAATTGCCAGTACTGAAAGTGTAAAAGTTGCTGCTTATCACATTAAAGATTCCAATACTTATGCCATTCAATTTCATCCTGAAGTTACACACAGTATTGATGGAAAATTACTGTTAAAAAACTTCTTGGTTGATATTTGTGGTTGCAGCCAGGATTGGACTTCTGCTGCATTCATCGAAACTACCATTGCCGAGTTGCAAGAAACTTTAGGTAACGATAAAGTAGTTTTAGGTTTATCAGGAGGTGTTGATAGTAGTGTAGCTGCGGTTTTGTTGCACAAAGCAATAGGTACAAACTTGCATTGTATTTTTGTTGATAACGGTTTATTGCGGAAAGATGAATATGCACAGGTGCTTGAGCAGTACAAACACATGGGCTTAAATATAAAAGGAATTGATGCTAAAGATCGTTTTTTAAGTCAGCTTGCTGGATTAACAGATCCTGAATTGAAACGTAAAGCTATCGGCCGGGTTTTTATTGAAGTTTTTGACGATGCTGCACACGAAGTTACTGGTGTAAATTGGTTAGGCCAGGGAACTATTTATCCTGATGTAATTGAATCAATATCGGTTAATGGTCCGTCGGCTACGATTAAATCTCACCATAATGTAGGTGGTTTGCCAGATTTTATGAAGTTGAAAGTGGTTGAGCCGCTAAAAACATTATTTAAAGATGAAGTGCGCCGAGTGGGTAAAGCTTTAGGTATTGATGACGTTATTTTAGGTCGCCATCCATTTCCAGGTCCTGGTTTAGGTATTCGTATTTTGGGTGAAGTAACAGCCGAGAAAGTAGCTATTTTACAAGATGCGGATGCAATTTACATCAAAGAGTTAAAAGCTGCTGGATTATATGATAAAATTTGGCAGGCAGGATCAATTTTCTTACCTGTACAATCAGTGGGAGTAATGGGCGATGAGCGTACCTACGAAAACGTAATTGCATTACGTGCTGTAGAATCGGTTGACGGGATGACAGCAGATTGGTGTCATTTGCCATACCCAGTGCTTGCTAAAATCTCTAACGAGATTATTAATAAAGTTAAAGGCATTAACAGGGTTGTGTACGATATCAGCTCAAAACCACCTGCAACTATTGAGTGGGAATAATTGATTTCAAAGTTTTCGGTTTGAAATTTCCAGTTCAAACTAAGTAAAATAAAGATTATGCTAGCAAGGTGGAATAAACTTTGCTAGCATATTTTGTTAAATAACAATAGGTATGAATTTGAGAAACGGTTACTTTATTTTAGTCTTCTTTATTTTAATTTTAGGAGCTTGTTCGCCTAAAATAAGAACCCCTAAAACAGAAACCACAAAGCCTGTTGAGAAGGAAAAACCTGCTGATAAAAAGAAGACAGCAAAGAAGTTTACCCAAGCCAGTATTTCATTGCTTGCCCCCTTTAAACTCGATGAAATTAATTTTAAAACAGCAACGAAATCAGATGTAGAGAAATATGCAATGCCTATCGATTTTTATCAGGGGTTTAAATTGGGTATTGATTCGGCTGCAGCTTCGGGTTTAAATTTCAAATTGAATGTATTTGATACACAAGATGATAATGCACACATCTCTGCTCTTTATAAAAATGAACGTTTTAAACAGAGTAATTTAATTGTAGGTCCTGTTTTTCCTGATGGACAAAAGTTTATCGCAGCGTATTCAAAAGAGAATAATATTCCCGTCGTTTCGCCACTAGCAGCATCAAATCCTTCAGAATTTAATAATCCAAATCTTATTTCGATTGTAAACAGTATTGATTTGCATGCTAAGAAGATTGCGGCTTACATCACCAAAAGTTACAGTTCAGCAAATACGATTGTAGTGTTGATTAACCCTAAAAAAAGTGAGGATGAAGCTTTTGCGGCGCCAATAAGATCGTATTTCAAAGCTAATTCAAAATTTGTAATACAGGAATATGCTTCCGTATATTCACTAGAAACCAAAATGATTAGCGGTAAGCAATATGTGGTTATTGTAACTTCATCCGATAGGTCATTTGTTTTACCAACCATAGAAAAACTTAATAAATTGAAAAATCTTCCTAAAGGAGGTTATACCATAAATTTATTTGGTCATCCGAATTGGGTAAAACAAAATTATCCTACCGAAATGGTACAGGCTTTAAATACGATTATTAGTTCATCGTACAAAATTGATTATAAAAATTCAGCAGTTACTTCATTTATTAAAAGATATCGCCGCCAATACGGTTTTGAACCAGGAGAATATGCTTTTAAAGGTTTTGATATTGGCTTATACTTTGGTAAACTTTTAGATCAATATGGCGAAAGCTACTTAGAGAACGTTACAAAGGAAAAATATAAAGGTTTGCATAATAATTTTTCTTTCATTCATGATGAAAAATTGGGTTATATTAATACCAGTTTAATGTTGCTGAAGTATAAAAACTTTGCCTTAAATATTGTCGAATAAATTAAATACTTTCCGTTGTCATGAGAGCAGACCATCAATTACGGGCCTTTGAGCAGATTTTGAATAGTTATGATGGAAGTTTGCCCTTACATCGTTTTTTGCCTGGTTATTTTAAGCAAAATAAACAAATGGGATCTTCAGATAGGAGATGGGCCACCAGGCATTTGTACAGCCTTTTTAGGTTAGGAAAGGCTTTAACACAACTGTCGAATGAGCAGCGGTTAGCTGTTGCAGATTTTCTCTGTCATGATACTTTGAGTTTAATAGTTGAAAAAAATTATCCTGAACTTAAAGCGCTTATAACGCTTTCATTGATAGAAAAATTGAAAATTGTTAAAGAAAAATTTTCAGATTTTGTGCTGGAAGATGTTTACCCACTGCATGATAAGTTGTCGGCAGAAATTGATAAAGCCGAATTTTTTACTTCATTTTTTAAACAGCCAGATTTGTTTATTCGTGTTTCTGCCAACGAAATAAATGAAACAATTGCAAAATTAGAAACTGAAAATATTCCTGTACAAAAGGCATTAGAAACAGCATTGGCATTGCCAAATGGAACTAAATTAGAGGCTATTCTTTCGGAAGGATCTTACCAGGTTCAAGATCTTTCTTCTCAATATACTGGTAATTATTTTCAGCCAAAAAAATGGGATAAGTGGTGGGATTGCTGTGCTGCATCTGGCGGGAAAACCTTACTGCTTCATAGTTTAGAGCCAGGTATTGAGTTGCTGGTAAGTGATTTACGGGAAACTGTTTTGTTAAATTTAGATGAACGCTTTCGGTTAGCGGGCATAAAAAAATACCATAAGAAAGAACTTGACTTATTAAAAAATAACGATCAAATTTTGCATCATTATCAGTTTGATGGAATTATTTTAGATGCTCCTTGTACAGGTTCGGGCACTTGGGGGCGGACGCCAGAAATGCTAACTTTTTTTGAGGAGCGAAAAATCAATCAATTCGCAGCGATGCAGAAGGCTATTGCCACCAACGTTGTGAAATATTTAAAACCTGGAAAACCCTTAATTTACATTACTTGTTCTGCCTTCGCTGAAGAAAATGAAGACGTTGTGCATCATCTACTAGATACATTGCCTTTAAAATTAGAAAAAATGGAGCTAATAAAAGGATATGAACATAAAGCAGATACTATGTTTGTAGCCCGATTAATTAAAGACGAATAAGCAAAAAGGGAGGGCACACTAAACGTGCTCAAACCAAGATTTATAATTCTTTTTAAGGTATTTTACAGCTTCTATTAAAACTGCAATTGCTCCAATTACTAATGTATATTCCTCAAAGCTGTTCATGATTGGTTAGCTTTATGTTTAGATGAATATACGTAATTTTTGTTACATTAATATGCTCACCATTGCGAGAAACGATTTTTCATCGTTTCGTGTCAATCTCATTTTCATCATTGCCTAAGAAAAATGGTGGATTCCTATTGCAAAATTGTTGATGAGCATTAATAAATTTATTAGATAATCAAGATATGGAAACCATACACCTTTTACAGCCCTGTATTGTTTCTGAACAATTTGATGGCGATAGCCAATAAAATTACTCCAAAAGCTTTACGAAGGATATTTAATCCAGTTTTACCAAATAATTTTTCTAAGCGTTCGGTATTTTTTAAAACGAAGTAAACGAAAAGCATATTAAGGATAATGCCCACAAGAATGTTTTGTGTTTGATATTCTGTTTTTAAAGATAATAGCGTTGTCATTGTTCCTGCGCCGGCAATCAAAGGGAAAGCAAGCGGTACAATCGAAACTGTTTCTGGTGCTTCCTCTTTAAAAATTGTTAATCCTAAAACCATTTCCATTGCAATAAAAAAGATTACAAATGAACCAGCAATGGCAAATGATTCTACATCGAGTCCAATTACCTTAAGTAAAGATTCTCCAAGAAATAAAAACAAAATCATGAGCGCCGTTGCTACAATCGATGCTTTTTCTGATTCGATATGTCCTGCTTTTTTACGCAATTCAATTACTACAGGAATTGAACCCAGAATATCAATAATGGCAAAAATTACCATTGTAGTTGTTAGAATCTGATTGAAGTCGAACTTCAAGAAATCGAATTTCATAGAGAACAATTTTAACAAAGGTAAAGCAATTTGTATAAATTGAAGGTGATCAAATGTTTAGAAATAAAATTGCGTTCTTAAAGTTAGCACATTATCCTTTCTATCATCTTGATAATCCTGAATTTGTGTTGTTTCATTTTTGATCACATCGTAATATAAAACAGCTTTAAAGTGAGGGTTAAAATGATGTAGGAGACCGAAGCCAAAAGTATCAAACCGAACATCAGCGGCAGATAAACCTCTTGCTGCCGAAATATCCATACCTTTTACTTTAGAATTTGGATCATACCAATCGTATTTGAAAATCAACTGATTATCAGTGCTGTTTAACGTTTGGACATAAGTAAAATAAGCACCGTTAAAATTTCTGGTATAGTATGGCAGAGGTATAGATTTATTATCAACAGGATACGTGCCTGGGGTGGTAGATGTTGTCGATGTACCCGTTTGCAAACCCGAAATTACTTCCGCTCTTAATTCAGATTTCCAGCTTTTGGTTGAAGTAGCGAATTGAATGTCTGCCCCATAATATCTTCGGGGGGCAACTTTATTAATGGTCGTTGCAGATGAATCTTTTACCATTTCCCATAAACCGTTTTTACTATCCATTTTATAGCTAACTGGCAAGCGATGGTTTAACCCGCCCTGCAAAGTGCTTATACCACCTGCAACAGATATACCCATACTTTTAATTTTGTATGGTTTATGGCTAAAACGGGCAATAACATCTTTACTATTATCAAATTCTGCTGGGCCAGCTAATCCCTGTCCGTTATAAACACCTAAATCGAATACAAAATTTTTAAGTTTAGCATCTTTCCATCTGGGATTAAAAGTAAATGTAATCCCCAAATCACGCTCTGTTTTCATTAAAATTTGCGACATTCGTCCACGTTCGGGTGCTTCCCTGCCTGCAGAAGAAAGTTGTAACTCGTTTCCAAAAGGGCGACCTGAAAGTCCTAATGTGATGTAAAACAGCTTCCATTTATTTTCATAGTAACGGCCCCAAAAATCTCTGATATTAACACCTTGTTCTGTTCCGTCGAATTGTAAAACAAAATATGTAGAAGGACTTTGATCATCATTCAATATCATATAATCGGCCCTTAACCTACCTCTTCGTAAACGAAAGCGGTTATTGGTGTACTCGCCAAAGTTTCCTCCCTGATATTCTGCCTGCGTGCCGTTTGATTGTGCAACCTGAAATTGAGGCTGCATGTAACCACTAAATGATAGTGAACCATATTTCTTCGAGATAATCAACAAGTGATTTACCGTAGTTGAATCCATAATGTCATTAATCGTTCGCTGTGCAAACGAGGAGGAAGAAACAACTAATAAAATGAAAACAACAAAAGTGTATTTACTTATTGCCAATAAGAATGAATGGTTCATGTAGCTGATTTTATGCAAAGGTAAATCAATAAAACCTTTACCAAAATAAATGGCATAAAAAAGCCCCGATTTCTCGAGGCTTTTGAAAAATAATATTATAATCCAGGTCTTGGTGGATCGACTGGCGGAACCACTTTTCCCTTATTTCTAAGTACTGAATTACCTTTTCCATAAAAGAAGTAGATCGCTATACCTAAAGCCATCCAAATTGCTAAACGGATCCAGGCTTCTAATGGTAATGACGACATTAAGTACACACATACAATTACACCCATAATTGGTACGAAAGGAACTAACGGAGTTCTGAAAGGTCTTGGTCTATCAGGATCAGTTTTACGTAATAACATAACGCCAATACAAACCAAAGAGAAGGCAAATAATGTACCTATTGAAACCATGTGGCCTAAATCTGTTACCGGAACAAAACCTGCAAATATGCTCACAAAGAACATGAAGAAGATATTGGTTTTAAATGGTGTTCTGAATTTTGAGTGAATGCTACTGAAGAACTTTGGTAATAATCCATCTTTAGACATCGTGTAGAATACACGAGATTGTCCCATTAACATCACCAAGATTACTGATGTATAACCAGCTAAAATCGCGATGATTAAACCCATTTGTAACCAGCTGTATCCAGTAACTTTAAAAGCTGTTGCTGCCGGAGAAGCGTCACCTTTGAAAATAGAATATGGAACTAATCCGGTCATCACATGAGCAAATAGCACATATAAAATAGTACAAACTACTAACGACCCTAAAATACCAATTGGCATACCTTTTTGTGGATTTTTTGCTTCCTGAGCAGCAGTAGAAACCGCATCGAAACCAATAAATGCGAAAAATACCAATGCAGCACCGGCGGCAATTCCAGAAATACCAAATTCACCTTTAACACCTGTGTTTTCTGGTATGTAAGGCGTATGGTTAGCTGGATTAATAAATTTCCATCCTAAAGCGATAAATACGATTACTACAGTAACTTTAACAATTACCAAAATATTATTAAGACTTGCCGATTCTTTTGTTCCGCGGATTAGCATTAATGAAAGCAATGATACGATCACTACTGCTGGAAGGTTAATACCTCCACCATCAACTTCAGCAAACGATTTGGTTAAATATAGCGGCATTTCCATCCCAAATTCATGGAGGAGTTTGTTGAAATATCCAGACCAAGATACACCTACCGTGGCCGCACCAAGTGCATATTCCAAAACCAAATCCCATCCAATTACCCAAGCCATAAACTCACCCATGGTAGCGTAAGAATAAGTATAAGCACTACCAGCTACTGGAATCATTGATGCAAACTCTGCATAGCATAATCCTGCGAAAGCACAGCCAACAGCAGCTAAAACGAATGATAATGTTACTGCTGGTCCGGCGTGGTCAGCGGCGGCGATACCTGTTAAAGAGAATAAACCTGCCCCAATAATAGCTCCGATACCCAGAGCAACAAGGCTCGTACTGCTCAGTGTACGCTTGAGCGTCCCCTCTCCACTTTCAGCAGACTCTGCTATAAGCACATCAATAGGCTTTTTAAGATTCATAATTTGTTTAGTCTTTTATGTTTGTTGATTTATGATAATAAGCGGTAAACCTAAATAAAAATTGCGAAAAAGAAAAAGGGATTTTGTTAAAAACCCCTATTCAGTTGTATTATCTCTATGTTTTTACAACTAATTTGATAAAGTTTCTGCTGTATTCACTAAAGTATCAGTAATTGTATTGCCAGAGGCATCAGTTTTTTGCTCAATTCTGATTTCCTTACTTACTTCTTGCTTTTGATTAGTAGTTCCTGCCTTTACTGCAATGTATGGAGCAATTACCAATGAAACAATCGACATCAATTTGATTAAAATGTTCATCGAAGGACCGGAAGTATCTTTAAAAGGATCTCCAACGGTATCGCCCGTAACCGAAGCTTTGTGCGGCTCTGATTTTTTATAAAACATTTCTCCATTGATCATCACTCCCTGCTCAAATGATTTCTTAGCGTTATCCCAAGCGCCACCAGCGTTACTTTGGAATATCCCCATCAGTACGCCTGTTACGGTTACACCAGCTAATAATCCACCAAGAACCTCTGGCCCGAATGCAAAGCCAATAATGATAGGTGTAATTAAAGCAATGGCACCAGGTAGCATCATTTCTCTGATAGAAGCCTTAGTAGAAATGGCCACACATTTTTCATATTCTGGTTTTGCTTTGTATTCCATAATTCCTGGAATTTCGCGAAATTGCCTGCGTACTTCTTGCACCATATCCATTGCAGCTTTACCAACTGCCTGAATACATAATGCCGAAAAAATAAATGGTATCATACCGCCTACAAATAAACCTGCTAAAACTGGGGCCTTATAAATATCTATAGCGCTAATACCAGCAATACCAACAAAAGCAGCAAACAATGCCAATGAAGTTAAGGCTGCTGATGCTATAGCGAAACCTTTTCCGGTTGCTGCAGTGGTATTTCCAACCGCATCCAAATTATCAGTTCTTTCACGTACTTCCGGAGGCAATTGACTCATTTCTGCAATACCGCCTGCGTTATCCGCAATCGGACCAAATGCATCAATAGCCAGTTGCATGGCCGTTGTAGCCATCATGCCGGCGGCTGCAATAGCCACACCATATAAACCTGCAAAATAATAGGAAGACATAATTCCGCCAGCTAATACCAATATTGGAATAACAGTAGATTTCATCCCAACAGATAAACCAGCAATAATATTTGTAGCATGACCTGTTGAAGATTGTTGGATAATTGAATTTACAGGTCCTTTACCCATTGCAGTATAATATTCTGTAACGATACTCATAATTGTACCCACTACCAGGCCCACCATTATGGCGTAAAAAACATTCATGCTAGAAAATTCGTAACCACGTAAATTTAAAGTTTCTGGAAGCATCCATTTTACAATAAAAAACGACGCTACGGCTGTAATCACAATCGACGACCAATTACCTAAGTTAAGTGCATTTTGAACGTTTGATTTTTCATCCTTGATGGTAACAAACCAAGTACCGATGATTGAAAAGATAATACCTAAGCCACAAATAACCATTGGAAGTAGGATAGGAGACATTCCACCGAATTTGTCTACAACATTAATTTCCTGTCCCAAAACCATTGTTGCTAAAATAGTTGCCACATACGATCCAAATAAATCGGCGCCCATTCCGGCAACGTCACCTACATTGTCTCCCACGTTATCTGCAATAGTTGCAGGGTTTCTTACATCATCTTCTGGAATTCCTGCTTCAACTTTTCCTACTAAATCGGCTCCTACATCGGCGGCTTTGGTGTAAATACCACCACCCACACGAGCGAATAAGGCAATTGATTCTGCACCCAATGAAAATCCTGTCAGCACTTCAATAGCAGTTTTCATTTCCACGCTATTTACTGATACCACATTAAAATATTTTAGAAAAACAATGAACAATCCTCCTAAACCCAACACGGCTAATCCAGCAACACCTAATCCCATAACTGTTCCACCGGTAAATGAAACTTTTAACGCTTGTTTTAAGCTCGTTCTTGCCGCTTGTGTGGTTCTTACATTTGCTTTGGTTGCAGATTTCATCCCGATATATCCAGCGCTAGCGGAAAAAAATGCACCAATCAAAAATGAAATTGAAATTATCCAGCTCGAATGCATCGGAACACCATTAATTTCGGTTATGGTTCCCGAATAAGCCAATAACGCTGCTGTAAATACAGCAAAAATGCTTAATACCCTCCATTCGGCTTTCAAAAATGCCATTGCACCGTCGGCGATGTAGCCAGCAAGTTCTTGCATATTTTTGTCGCCTGCATCTTGCTTGTTTACCCAGGCGCTTTTAATCATCATCACAATTATCCCAACAAGGCCCAAAGCCGGGATCGTGTAAATTAAGTTGTCTTGTAAAAAATTCATAGTTAATATTTGGTTATTAGTTTGTTGATATCAAGTTCATCAAGTTACACTCATAAGTAACGAACATTGATTTTAATATTTTGGTTATTAGATTAGCAATATAATAATTTTATTTTCTTGTGGTTAAATAAAATATTAGAGATTGAGGGAATGGTTTTAGTTAATGTAATAAAGTATGCATGGTTAATACTTTGCTATTTTAGCATCATTTAAAATAATACAAAGCAACAAGTAGGTTTATGTATTTTTATAAATAAATTAGCCGCTAACTACAACTGTAAACCAAACTAAAACTAAAAAATGGAAAATATTGAGGAAAAGGGCTCTGCTAAAAGAAAATTGGGTCTTTTTGATGCTGTAATGCTGGTCATGGGATCGATGATTGGTAGTGGAATCTTCATCGTAAGTGCCGATATTATGAGAAATTTGGGCTCTGGTTATTGGTTAATTGTAGTTTGGATTATCACTGGCGTAATGACGGTGGCTGCGGCAATTTCTTACGGAGAATTATCGGCTATGTTTCCAAAAGCTGGCGGACAGTATACTTATCTGAAAGAAATTTTTGGTAAAATGATGGGTTTCTTATACGGTTGGGGGCTTTTTACCGTAATTCAAACTGGTACCATTGCAGCTGTTGCAGTAGCATTTGGAAAATTTACAGCATACTTAATTCCTGCTTTAAACGATGCTGCTCCAATTTTTCAAAGTGGTGGTTATAAAATCACCTGGATTCAAATCCTAGCTATTGCCGTTATTTTACTGCTAACTTATATCAACACAAAAGGTGTAGAAAGCGGCAAAATTTTACAGAATATTTTTACAGGATCCAAAATTGTTGCTTTAATCGGTTTAATCATATTAGGCTTTTTACTGGTGAAAAATAATTTATGGGGTGGGAATATGAGTTTTGGATGGGATGCATTCAATAACCTGAAAACAGATTTAAGTGGAAATTTCTTAAAATCTGGCTGGGAATCAATTTCTGGAATGACTATTATGGGCGGAATTGCCGCGGCAATGGTTGGCTCTGTATTTTCGAGCGTGGCCTGGGAAAATGTAACCTTCGTTTCGGGCGAAATTGAAAATCCTAAAAAAAATGTTGTTCGATCTATGGTTTTAGGTACTTCAGCAGTAATGATTCTTTATTTGTTGGTCAATTTGATATACCTGAATACATTAGATAGAGATAGCATTGCTTTTGCGGCTAACGATAGGGTTGCCGTTGCAGCATCTGAACAAATTTTCGGCAGTGGAATTGGAACCATTGTAATGGCTATATTGGTAATGGTTTCTACTTTTGGATGTGTAAATGGAATCGTACTGGCGGGAGCAAGGGTGTTTCAAACCATGGCGCAAGATGGCATGTTTTTTAAAGCCGCATTAGAGAACAACAAAAATGGCGTGCCCGAGAAATCGCTTTGGATGCAGGGAATCTGGGCATCTGTATTGTGTTTAAGTGGACAGTACGGAAATTTGCTCGATATGATATCTTTTGTAATCGTGCTTTTCTACATGATAACGGTTTTTGGCTTGATATATTTAAGATTAAAAAAACCTGCCTTAGAAAGGCCATATAAAACCTGGTTATATCCTGTAACGCCAATTATTTATTTACTCATTGGAGCCGCATTTTGTATTCTACTTCTAATTTACAAACAGCAATACACCTGGCCTGGGCTAATCATTGTAATAATAGGTGTTCCGGTGTACTTTTTCATCAACAGGAAAACAACACAGGGCTAAAATTTATTAAGTAAAAATAATAGGGTAGTGGGTTTTTCTGCTACCCTATTTTTTTATAGACTATTATTATTCTTTAATTCTATTGATTATAGAAAAGCAATGGCATTGCTCATCGGTTCCGAAAGTCCCGCCTTCACTTCAATCTATTTCTGTGGTTCACCAAAATCATCCAATGAACATTGGCATCATTGCTCTGTTTATCGGATGCCTAACCTGGCAAAGAAAAAGTATTTTCGCTACAGTCGGGTTTAGCCAACTCAAATAATTACTGGTTTGAAAATTTCTATACCTGGCAGGTGTAGGTGGCTGCAGGTTTTACAAAGCATACAAGTGCCTGAATGCGTTGGCCCAAGCGTAAGCAAATAACAGTGGGCAGAATATGGCCTTTATATTATTTTCGTTTTCCAATCAATTATGACTGCCGTGTAATCTTAAAAACCAAAATATTGTACTTAAATGTATTTGTGTATTTTTGCAGCAATGGGAACACAGGTAGATTTAGGCATTAAGGGATATAAAAATTACGGAACACATTTGCGTGAGAAATATAACGGACAGCGTGTATTTAAAGTAATTGTTGATGGTGGTTTTACCTGTCCGAACAGAGATGGAAGTAAAGGGTTTGGTGGTTGCACCTATTGTAACGTAGATTCTTTTACGCCAGAACCATCACGCAAAATGCCTACCATTAGAGAACAATTGGAAGAAGGCATAAAGAGAGCCAGAACGAGTTATAAAGCTGATAAATTTATTGTTTACTTTCAGCCAAATACCAATACCTATGCGCCAACGCATTATTTAAAAATGATGTATGATGAAGCACTATCCATAGAAACTGAAAATGTTGTTGGTTTTTCGGTAGGTACCCGCCCAGACTGTATTGATGCAGAGAAGGTGGCTTTATTGGAAAGTTATGCCGACCGCTTCGATGTTGATTTAGAAATGGGCATGGAATCTATTTATGATGAAACACTGGAGCAAATTAACAGAGGCTGTAGTCACGGAGAATTTGTAGCGGCAGTTAAATTATTAGAAAACAGCAAGCTTGATCTTTGTGTACATACTATTTTTGGTTTTCCTTGGGAAACAAAAGAAATGATGTACGGCTATATTCATGAAATAAATCGTTTTCCTCAAATTAAGTTTGTTAAATTTCATCATTTACACATTGTTGAAGGTTCTATAATGGGAGCAAAGTATAAAAAAGAACCGTTCAAGCTTTTTACATTGGAAGAATATACGGATTTGCTTTGTGAACTCATTCCTATGTTAAGACCTGATATTGTTATTCAACGTTTATTTGGAATTTCTGATTGGGATTTGCTAATTGCGCCTAATTGGGGATTAAATAAGTCAGCAATTCAAACATACATTGATAAGGAACTGGAAAAAAGGGGTGTTATTCAAGGTTCCAATTATTTAAGTTAAAATTGAATTTTTATTAATATTTATTAGAAATCCTATGAATTATCATAGGATTTTTTGCTTTTGGTGTATTTTAAAGATAATATTCTTCAAAAAAGTGATAAAAACCTATTGATTGTGAAAATTACATCATTTTATTTTTGATAAAATCGAGGCTCAATTCATTATGTATTTTGTTATGATCGTATTTTTTGTATTGTATTTTGTTTTGTTTTATAAAAATTATATCTTTTTGATATAATTATTTAATAAAATGGTGTAAAAAATACAATATGTCGTATTTTTATCGAAATAATTATCAGATTATTAGCGTATTTTTCAAAACAAACAAATTAAACTAAAAAACATGAGTAAATTTTCCCTCAAACAGTATGCGCCCTTCGCAGTCTTAATGATTGTAGCAGTTGCGGCACTATTTATTCCATTACTTCCAAATTTTGACGATGGTAAATACAGTGCACCTGACATTGCCTTCGTGTTAATTTCTGCGGCATTGGTTTTTTTAATGACTCCAGGTCTTGCATTTTTCTATGGTGGTATGGTTCACCGCAAAAATGTATTGTCAACGATGATTAAAAGTGTAGTTGCAGCTGGAGTAATTACTGTTCTTTGGACTGTAGTTGGTTTCAGTTTAGCGTTCGGAGAATCAATAGGTGGATTTATAGGAAACCCTTCAACTTATTTATTTTTTCAGGGTGTAAATTCTGGTCCAGCTTGGGGAACTATTCCATTGTCGCTTTTTGCAGTTTTCCAATTAATGTTTGCCATTATTACACCGGGTTTGGTTGTAGGAGCAGTTGCAGAGCGTATTAAATTTACTTCATACATATTATTCATTGTATTGTTCGCCATATTTGTTTATTCGCCATTGGCTCACTGGACCTGGTCGCCAGAAGGATTCCTATTAAAAATGGGTGTTTTAGATTTTGCTGGTGGTACCGTGGTTCATATTTCTGCTGGTATGGCTGCTTTGGCAGGTGCATTGGTATTAAAACGTAGAAAATCTCACTTAGAGCATAAAGAAGTTCCACCTGCAAATATTCCTTACGTTTTAATTGGTACAGGTTTACTTTGGTTCGGTTGGTTCGGTTTTAATGCTGGTTCGGCCTTAGGTGCAAATTCATTAGCTGTGTCGGCATTTTTAACTACAAATACTGCTGCCGGTGCTGCTGGTTTATCATGGATGTTCTTCGATGTTGCAAGAGGCAAAAAACCTTCAGTTTTAGGTTTCTGTATTGGTGCCGTTGTGGGTTTGGTTGCCATTACCCCTGGTGCTGGTTTCGTAAGTATTCCATCAAGTATCTTCATCGGTGTTATTGCCTCAGTAATTTCAAACTTAGTGGTTTCATGGAAACAAAAAACTAGTTTGGATGATACATTAGACGTTTTCCCTTGCCATGGTGTAGGTGGTATTGTTGGTATGATTTTAACTGGTGTTTTTGCTACCAAAACTGTAAACAGCATCGGTGCCGACGGTTTATTGTATGGTGGTACTGATTTCTTCTTTACTCAGGTGAAAGGTGCAGTAATCGTAATCATTTTCAGTTTTGTGGTATCCTTCGTCATTTTCAAATTCATTAATTTAATTCAACCAATTCGCGTATCAGAAGAAGAAGAAGAAATGGGTCTTGATGAATCACAACACAATGAAAAATATTCTCAGGGAACTTTGCTTGTTGAAGAAAGAGCTGTTTATATCGAAAAGAACAGTCCGTTAACTGAAACAATTGCATAAAATCTAAACTATATCTAAACCCAAATTCAAGCTCAAATATGAAGAAATTTTTAACTGCTATTTTTGCAATGGCCAGCGCTAGCTGCGCCCTGGCTCAAGAAACATCAACATCTCCGCTCGAGATATCAGGATCTGTTGATACATATTTTAAATACGATTTTGCGAAAAAGCCTAATATTGCAACCTCATTCGCATCTGATCACAATTCAGTTTCATTAGGAATGATTGACCTGGTTTTAAAAAAGAAAACTGGAAAAGCATCATTTGTTGGAGAATTATCGTTCGGACCAAGAGGGCAAGAACAATCATTAATTAATGGATCTGATGGCACTTCTTCCTTTCATATTCAAAACTTGTATGTAAATTATGATTTTACCGACCAGTTTTCAATGACTGCAGGTTACATGGGTACATTTATTGGATATGAGGTAATTTCTCCGGTTGGAAACTTTAACTATTCTACATCATACTTATTTACCAATGGTCCATTTCAAAATGCCGGTATCAAAGCAACCTACAAATTCTCTGATAAGGTAAGTTTAATGGCCGGTTTATTTAACGATTGGAATGTTTACACTGCCACTCGTGGTGTATCTAGCATTGGTGGTCAGTTAATGGTTTCTCCTGTTGAAGGATGGACGGCTTACTTAAATGTATTATCTGGTGCTGGTGGTGGCGGTTACGGAACCATTGCCGATTTAACAACGGCATATCAAATTACTGATAAATTTAAATTAGGCCTAAATGCTGCAAATTACGATATCAATGATGATGCAGGTGGTTATGCTGGTGCTGCTTTGTATCCGCAATATGCTTTTACTGATGCTGTAGCTTTAGGATTAAGAGGAGAATATTTTAAATACAAAAATGTTGCTGGCATTGAGGGTGAGAAATATACATCCGTAACTTTAACTGCTAATATCAAATCGGGTGGTTTAACATTTATTCCAGAGATGAGATTAGATCACAGTGGTACTAAACCTTTTGCAAAAGAAAATGGAATGGCAGCACCAAATGCTGGTCAGTTTTCTTTAGCAGCAGTTTACGCTTTCTAAAAGCAATATTTAAATGATTTAAGCCGCCGGTCTATATAACCTGCGGCTTTTTTTTACCTTCGTAAATAGTATAAAAAGAATTCGATGAAATACACATTTGCCGCAATTTTAGCCATTTTCATGCTGAAATTATCAGCTCAGGAAAAACATTTTCCTAAAGATGAAAATGGGAAATTCATTTATTATAAAGTTGTCGATTCGCAAGTTTTAGCAAAAGCCATTTTGTTAGAAAGAGCTAAGAATTTTGTCTCAACGGTGAATAAAAAATCAATGAGTTTAATAACCAGTACGGATACCTCTGTTTTAGCAAAAGGGAAACTCATTATTGATAAAACTATTCTAGTGGCTGGCCACCCGAGTGGCGAACTGAATTACAATTTCGTTTTTGAAGTTAAGGATGGTAAATATCGATACTGGTTAACAGATTTTGAATATATTCCTTACCAACGCGATCGCTATGGCAATTTTGTTGCCACAACTACCATTGGAACGCCCTTAGAAAAATCGGCTGATCGATTAAATGCCGGTTCATGGAAAGATATCCAAGCGAGTGCTTATCTAAAAGTGGCTAAGTTTGGCGACACATTTAAAAAGTATTTAGCTACAGACAAAAAGACTGCTGAACCAACAAAGAAAGAAACAATTTCTACAAAGAAATGGTAATGAGTTATGGCATTTTACCAAATAGTTCTTCCACTTTTTTATAGCGAAAATCGAAAATACCATTAATCTTATTTTTAACCACAGCTGCATTTGCAACATTCCCAATTGGCCCCCAGCCAACGCTGTAATGGAGGATATCATGCATCAAGACCCCACCATCAATCTCTTGAAAATGATGCTGATGATGCCAGAATGCAAAAGGACCAAAACGCTGTTCATCAATAAAATACTCTCTGTCTTTTACATGCGTGATTTCTGTTACCCAATCCAATTTCACTCCAAAAAGAGGCGAAACTTTATAGGTGATAATTAAGCCAGGGTACATTTTGGTGTTCTCCATATTGGGCGTGGTCACATCGAAAGTCATATCTTTCGGCGTTATTTCAGCCAAATTTAATGGCGACGAAAAAAAATCCCAGGCAGTATCTAAACCAACCGGGATCTTTTGAGTAAATTCTTTTCTGTATAATTTCAAAGCTGAGTTTTATACATAAACACGAGCAAAGCTATTTTGTTGCTGGTGCAGCATTTAATTTATCATTAATCAGTTTTACCAAGCTTTGAAACTCTTTTTCTTCATATCCAATAGATTGATAAATGATTTTGCCATCCTGATCAATGAGGATGTTTCTTGGAATACTTTGTTTTGCGAATTTGCTAAAAATGCTTCTGTCTACATCAGGTAGAATAGGAAAGGTGAACCCTCTCTTTTCTTTATATGGCGTTAATTTATCCCAACCTTCTTCCCTTCCAAATACAAAAAAATGAAAGTTTTTGTTGTTTTTATGCTTATCCCAAATTTGTTTTTGAACCAGAGGAAGTTCGACATTACAGGGTGGGCACCAGGTTGCAAATAAATTAATTAGAATAAGTTTGCCCTTGAAATTCGCTAAATCAACTGATTTTCCTTTTTCAATTTCAAATTTGAAATTTGGGGCAGTGTCTCCAACTTTGGTGTAAGAGCTATCATCAGTTACTTGGGCAAACACATTCGCTGATATAGCTAAACATATTAAAAGGAATATCTTTTTCATCTGTAAACAGTTGTTTTGAAGGTGGTGAAGCTATCAAGATTTGGATCATCAATTGAATGATTTGAAAAATCAGGATGTTTTCATGTAAGGATTTATGATAAAGATACTCCTATAAATTTTCTTTACAAAACTAGTGTACCATTTTATCGGCGCAGGTAGAACTTGCAAAAGCTTCGGGTTTGGCTTTAAAAATAAAGCCCATGCTCAGAATGTATCCCATGGCATCGTTCAAGGCCTTATTTGATTTGAAAGATGGATTGGTATTGATATCAGCATGAACTTCCAAAGCGACATCGTAAATGTCGAGCAAATCGCAAATGGAATAGGCAGTTTCAATTGATTTTTGAACTTCCATTAACATTCTTTCCTTGATGCCCACTTGTTGGGTGCTCTTTTCCTGATGGATGTACATAAAACCTCCATGATGTTCTCTTAACAGCACAATTACTGTCGCAAAGTCGGTTGTTAAACCTTTAACTTGAGAGTCGGTTCCGATGCAGACTTTTAGTTTGTAGCCATTTTCTGTTTCTCTGATAATTGCTTGTTCCACTTCTTCGAGGATGGAAGATTGGATAATTTCACCACTAAATTTTTTCCAGGTCATACACAATGTTGTTTTGAGGTTAATTCCAAAGAAATCCCTTTGGTACAAATGGTATTCGGTTTTTATAAAAATAGGAGCTAGAAATTAAATTCATGTTAAGATGAAATTGTTTATTTGCTAACAGCGACTTAGTTTTCAACAAGTTAGCATTTTTTGTTATCAATAATTACAATAGTTTCATATTATTTACAACCTAATTGCCGTTTTACTTGTTAGGTTTAATAATAAAATTCAACGAATATGAGAGCGGAATTAATTCAAGAACTTCAGCTTTTGCAAAACAGCAGAGCTAATAAATTTGCAGATGATTTATCAGATCGATTGAAATCATCGGTTGATCTTGTTACAGAAAAGGTAAACTCTTCAATCGCGAAGCGTGGCAGTATGTTAATGTTATTGGATAAACGATTAAATTTTTCTGTTTTTAGGAAACTTAAAAACAAGTTTTTTAAGTTCTAATCGATTTTTATTTACGGCCAATTGAAATGCTTATCTTTGGCGAAATGATAGAGAACGCCTTAAAAAGATTAAATATTGCCAAGCTAAATGAAATGCAGGAAGCTGCGTTGAAAGCAGTAAAATCTGGTAATGATGTGTTACTGATCGCACCAACTGGCTCTGGTAAAACACTTGCTTTTTTGCTGCCCCTATTGGCAAATCTAAATCCCGATGTTAAAGGCGTTCAGGCGTTGATTTTAGTTCCTTCGAGAGAACTTGCCCTGCAAATTGAGCAGGTTTTTAAGCAAATGGGCACTCCATTTAAAGTGAATTGCTGTTATGGTGGCCATGCTGTACGCGTAGAGAAAAACAATCTCGCACATCCACCAGCTGTATTAATTGGAACACCTGGTAGAATCGCCTACCATTTGGAACACCAGAATTTTGACGAATCTTTTGTTAAGAATTTGATTCTTGATGAATTCGATAAATCATTAGAATTTGGGTTTGAATCTGATATGTCGTATATCATTTCAAAATTACTTTCTTTAAGTCAGCGTATTTTAACTTCAGCTACAAAAATGGAAGAGATTCCAGCTTTTGTGAAGTTAAGCAAACCTGTAGATATCGACTTTTCAAAAAATATTCAATCTAAACCTGATTTAAAACTTAAAAAAGTAACTGCTCCAGCGGCTGATAAATTAGAAGTTGTATTCAAGCTTTTAAGCAAAATTGGCAATAAGAATACTTTAGTATTTTGTAACCACCGAGAAACAGTTGATCGAATTAGTGATATTTTATTTGAGCATGGCTTAGGTCACGATGTTTTCCATGGTGGCATGGAGCAAATAGACCGTGAAAAAGCGCTGTTGAAATTTAGAAATGGCAGTCATAAAATTTTAATTACTACAGATTTGGCTGCCCGTGGACTCGATATTCCTGAAATAGAACACATTGTTCATTATCAGTTGCCTTACACCGAAGATGCTTATATCCATAGAAATGGTCGCACAGCCCGGATGCATGCAAAAGGAACTGCTTATGCTGTTATTACCCCTGAAGAAAATTATAAATACCTTCCTGAAGATATTGAAGAGGAAGATTTAAGCGATCATTATAAAATACCCGAAGCCAGCGATTGGGTAACTTTATATTTGGCTCACGGAAAAAAGGATAAGATTAATAAAATTGATATAGTGGGTTTGTTTTTGCAAAAAGGTGGACTAGCTAAAGATGATTTAGGGTTAATTGAAGTGAAAGATACAACGAGTTATATTGCTGTAAAGCGGGCAAAATCGGATCAATTGATGCGTAATTTAGCGGGTGAAAAAATTAAGGGCAAGAAGTTAAAACTGAAGATAGCGAGCTAGGGTTTGAGTTAAAAGTTAAAAGTTAAAAGTTAAAAGTTAAAAGTTAAAAGTGCAGGGCGGAAGGCGGAAGGCGGAAGTTATAATAAAATGGGTGTTACAGTTAGGCATTTGTACCTCTATTCATTCAATCTCTCATTCAAAATTCAATCATTTAAGTATGAGCAATAACGATATATTAAAAAAATTAAGAGTAGCGCTTTCATTAAAAACGGAAGATATTATTACCATTTGCGATTTGGTAGGATTTAAAGTTACGAAAGCAGAATTAGGTGATATTTTTAGGAACGATGACCATGAAAATTTTAAGCCTTGCGGTGATCAAATTTTGCGCAATTTCTTAAATGGTTTGGTAATCTATAAAAGAGGACCAAGAGAAGAGAAGAAATAAAAAATTGATCGTCAACATCCCATTGAAATGAAAATCAAGATTTTTCTACTTCTTTTAACATTAAGCTCAACAAGTTTATTTGCACAACAAGGAAATTCAAGTCAAAAAGAAGATTTCTCTGATGACTGGGCGGCACTTTCAAAATATCAGAAAGAAAATGATGCACTGAAAGAACCAACTAAAGGTAAGAAAAGAGTCGTTTTTTTAGGGAGTTCTATTTTCGAATTCTGGAAGCAAAAAGATCCTGAATATTTCGCTAACAACGCCTATGTTGATAGGGGAATCAGCGGACAAATTTCACCTCAGTTGTTAATCAGATTTAGGCAAGATGTGATAAATCTTAATCCGAGGGCTGTAATTATTTTAGCTGGCAGTAATGATTTGGCAGGGAACAAAGGTCATGTAAGTAATGAAACGGTACTGAATAATATTAAATCGATGGCTGAACTGGCTAGGAAACATCATATTAAAGTTATTCTGTGCAAGTATTTACCTATTTACGAATATCCATGGAATAAAAATCTTCAAGGTGTTGCAGACGGGATTATTTCTCTTAATAAAGAAATTGCGGCATATGCAAACGCCAACCGATTTACGGTTATAGATTATTGGACACCATTGGTGGATGAACGAAACGGGCAAAAAGCAGAATTTACCACTGATGGAGTACATCCAAATTTGGCTGGATATAAGGTAATGGAAAAAGTTACCGAAATAGCAATAGATAAAGCGATAGGCAAAAGGAGATAGCAAATAAAAAAATATCCCATGATTAAAAATCATGGGATATTTTTTTATTTAAAACTTTCAATAATATTTGAAAGTACAGAAATTAATATTTAAATTTACATCATGAAAGAGCAGTGAAATTAGTTTATGAAATTGATGGGGCAACTAATTTAGAAATCGGTTTTAATGTTTAATTAAATTCAAAAGAGATGAGTTACAATTTAATTGGTTATGGCATTTTCATTACAGTAATCGTTTTCATCATTGTTGTTGTAGGGAAAATTTGCTATCGAAACGGAAATATATTCGTTGCAGCACTTATTCCTGATCATTTGGAATTGTGCCAACAGATTAATAAGTCGCTTTTGGTTTCTTATTACCTGGTAAATATTGGCTACTGTGCCATGACGCTCATTGGCTGGGAAAACATTAACAACCCTTTGCAATTGGCCGAAGTTTTAGCTGTAAAAGTTGCTGTCATCATCTGCATACTTTCAGTTTTACATTATTTGAATATTTTTTTGCTTACCAATACCATTCATAAATTAATTAAATAACAATCTAAAAATTTAGTCATGGAAACTACCAAAATTTTAATCGGTTATGCTGTTTATTTACCAGTTGCACTTTTCTTAACTTTTTATGTTTCGAAAACATTATTCAAAAACAGTAAAGTTTATATGCTTGATATTTTTAAGGGAAGGGAGGAAATTGCAAATGCAACAAATAAACTTTTCGAAACGGGATTTTATTTGTTGAACATTGGTTTTGCACTTTTGATTATGAAAATAACCATTTACTCAAACAGTTATCAGGATTTAGTGGAAGCGCTTAGCTCAAAAATTGGTGGTTTTTCAATATATCTTGGTATTATGCTCTTTATCAATCTTTATTTCTTCTTTAGGGGAAAAAGAAAATCGAAGGAAGGGCAGCAAATAAATGTTCCATTAACCACCAATGCACATTAATCTTCGCATAAAAAATGCCCGATGGTAGATTTCATCGGGCATTTTTACTAATTTAATTTTTTGTATCTGATTCGTTTTGGAGCAACATCCCCTAAACGTTTTTTACGATTTTCTTCATAATCAGAATAATTTCCTTCGAAGAAATACACTTCCGAGTTACCCTCAAATGCTAAAATGTGCGTACAAATCCGATCTAAAAACCACCTATCGTGGCTAATTACAACAGCACAACCACCAAAGTTTTCCAATGCTTCTTCTAGTGCACGTAAAGTATTCACATCAATATCATTTGTTGGCTCATCGAGTAAAAGTACGTTTGCCCCCTTTTTTAAAGTAATGGCCAAGTGAACACGGTTACGTTCGCCACCTGATAAAATGCCTACTTTTTTCTGTTGATCGCCCCCATTGAAATTGAATTTAGAAACATAGGCACGGCCATTAACGGCTTTGGTTCCCAACTGAATATTATCTAAACCATCAGTAATGTTTTCGTAAACGGTTTTATCTGCATCCAAATCATTGTGCATTTGATCTACATAACCTAACTCTACGGTTTCACCTACACGGAAAGTTCCGTTATCTGGTTCTTCCTGACCAGTAATTAATCGGAATAAAGTAGTTTTACCTGCACCATTTGGTCCGATAATTCCTACAATACCTGCTGGAGGTAACGAAAAGTTCAAGTTATCAAACAAAACTTTATCGCCATAAGCCTTTGTTACGTTGGTAGCTTCAATTACCACATTACCTAAACGTGGTCCAGCAGGGATGAAAAGCTCTAATTTGTCTTCTCTTTCTTTTCCATCTTCTGATGCCAACTTATCGTAATTGGCCAAACGGGCTTTGGATTTTGCATGACGGGCTTTTGGTGCCATACGCACCCATTCCAACTCACGCTCTAAAGCTTTTTGGCGTTTGCTCTCAGTTTTATCTTCTTGCGCTAAACGTTTAGCTTTTTGATCTAACCAAGAAGAATAATTTCCTTTCCAAGGAATACCTTCACCACGGTCTAATTCCAAAATCCATCCGGCAACGTTATCCAAGAAATACCTATCGTGAGTTACGGCGATAACGGTTCCTTCGTAGTTTTGTAAGAACTGTTCTAACCAATCAATACTTTCAGCATCCAAGTGGTTGGTAGGCTCATCCAATAATAACACATCGGGTTTTTGAAGCAACAACCTACACATGGCCACACGGCGGCGTTCACCACCAGAAAGTACGCCGATTTTGGTTTCCGGATCCGGGCAACGCAAAGCATCCATTGCCCTTTCCAGTCTTGAATCGAGCTCCCAAGCGCCCATGGCATCAATTTTATCTTGAAGTTCGCCTTGACGAGCCATCAATTTGTCCATTTTATCGGCATCAGAATAATTTTCTTCCAAACCGAAAGCCTCATTTACTTCTTCGTACTCTTTTAAGATTGCGGTTACTTCGGCAACGCCTTCTTCAACCACCTCACGAACGGTTTTTTCAGGATCGAGAATCGGTTCCTGCGCCAGATACCCTACAGAATAACCTGGAGAAAAAACAACTTCTCCCTGTATAGACTTATCTAAACCCGCAATAATTTTTAGTAATGATGACTTACCAGAGCCATTTAAACCTACAACGCCAATTTTAGCACCATAGAAAAATGATAAATAAATATTTTTTAAAACCTGTTTTTGTGGTGGATAGATTTTACTCACTCCAGCCATTGAAAAGATTATTTTTTCGTCTGACATAATTTATTATTTAGGATTTTACTCCATTTAAGGATTAGAATTGATTACAAAGATAAAAACAACCATTCCATAAAAAATAGGGTAAGCAGTGTTATTAAAATATTTTTGCCTGCATTTAAATTTTTTACTGAATTGAGAACAATTATTAAACCTTCACAAGAATCAAATTCTGTTATCATCATCCTCATATAAGAGGGAAAAACATCGTGATAAATTATTTTCATATTAATTCTATAGAATTAGTAGTCTAATTAAAATAATCTTCTATATTTGCCAAAACATTTTAGTAGTTGTCATGATCACATCCCTGCAATTCCAAATTATTAAAGCTTACAAACGCAATCATTTAGCTCCCAATATGCGTCAGCATTGTTGTTGCTAAATAAAATTGAAACCCTATTTTAAGGGCAATACCGCAGAACATCTTTCAGATTTCTAAATCAAAAAATAACCAATGACGTAATTGTAAATAATAAAACCGACAAGGTAGCCTTGCCGGTTTGTAGATGAATAATAGCCCAGTCGTAACGCCAATCACTAAACTGGACTTCATTCCTTGTTCCATTAAAGACTAATCCTTAACAAACATTTTAAATATGGAAATAAATATCCATGTCAAGAAATTTTACAATCATAATTTTTCAGACTTCTTTTCGCTTGCCAGCATCTTTGCATTAATCCTGTTTTCGCTTTCTGTATCTGGGCAAGAGGTAAAACCTTCTACAATCAATTCTCAACTTGTTGGTAAAATAATCGATGTAGCAACAAAAGAGCCCCTTCCGGGAGTTGTTGTTCGGATAAAAGGAACCACACATGCGGTGGCTACTTCTGCCGATGGTTCATTTTCATTTCGTACCGGACAAAGCTTTCCTTATACGTTATTTGTAAGTTTAATTGGTTACGATTCGCAAGAAAAACGGGTTGATGGATCCCCAGTTACAATTTCTTTAAAAGCATCGGCAAACCAACTGAATGACGTGGTGGCTGTAGGATATGGAACGCAAAGAAAATCAGATTTAACTGGTGCGGTTTCAAAAATTAAAGCTTCGGAAACAGTAAAACTTCCGGTTGCCAGTTTTGATGCACAGCTGCAGGGAAGAGCTGCCGGAGTTCAAATTAATTCAAATTCTGGTGTGCCTGGTGAAGGCACTTTTGTGCGGGTTAGGGGAACAACCTCGATTAACTCTAGTAGCGAGCCGCTATATGTAATTGATGGAGTTTTTTTAAATAATACATCGTTGCAAACCACCAATTTGGGCGGAAGAACAACTTCGCCATTGGCAGATATCAATCCTGCGGATATTGAAAGCATTGAGGTATTGAAAGATGCCTCCGCCACAGCTATTTATGGCTCAAGAGGAGCTAACGGAGTTGTTTTGGTTACTACAAAAAGGGGAAGTTTCAATGCCAAAACAAAAGTAAGTTTAGACGTTTCTACTGGCTGGGTTGAAGCTGATAAATCTACTATTCCACAATTGGCTTCAGGGCCTGAATCGGCATTACTGGCAAATGAATATTGGATTAATTCTGGTATTGATCGCCCGGCTTTAAATCAAACTTTTGCTAATCGACCTTTTAGGCCAGTATCGCAAGGTGGGGCTGGCTTACCAGAGGAACAGCAAACATTCGATCGTATTGGAGATATTCTTCAACGCGGATTGATACAGGATTACAATTTATCTATACAAGGTGGAACCGACAAATCGAGATTTTACGTTGGTGCAGGTTACACAGATCAAAAAGCATTAATTAAAGTACCGCAGTTTCAAAGAACCAGTTTAAAATTTAACTACGATCATAATTTAAGTGATGCAATTTCTTTTGGATTAACCAACAGCATTTCAAAAAGCGATCGGAATCAGGCCAGAACAGGCGATGGTCCGCAGGTTAATTTGTGGAATGCCGCCACGAGTGCAGCTACTTATACGCCGAAATTTGCATTAGATGGTACTTCTACCGGTTCGGATAATATTTATGTTTTAATCGATAATTACGATGTAAATACCACCAGTTTAAGGTATGTTGGAAGTGCTTACGCCGAGGCCAAAATTATAGATGGTTTAAAATTTAAAAGTAGTTTTTCGTTAGATTATAATCATTACGACGAATCGGCATACTGGAACAGCCAAACCAGTATTGGCCGGGCGGTAGGAGGTAATGCTACCTCATCTATTACCCAAAACAGTACATGGATTAACGAGCAAACCTTAACTTATATCAAAAATGAAGGAGATCATCACTTCAATGCACTGGTAGGAAACTCGTTGCAAGCAAATGTAATTAGTTTAACTGCGGCAGAAGGAAGTGGTTTCGCCAACGATAATTTTAAACTGATTTCATCAGCCTCCACAAGAACTTCATCTCAAAATTGGAGCAAATATTCTTTGGCTTCGTTTTTTGGCCGCTTTGATTATAATTATGCAAGCCGATATTACATTGGGTTGAGTGCCCGTGCTGATGGATCGTCAAAATTTGGCGCCAATAATAAATGGGGATATTTTCCTGCAGTTTCAGGTGCATGGAGATTAAAGCAAGAATCGTTTCTAAAAGATGCCAAATGGCTAAGCGATTTAAAACTTCGTGCCTCTTATGGTGTAACGGGTAACCAGGCTGGGATCGATAATTTTGCAGCGCAAGGTTTATGGACGGGCGGAAGCAGTTACCCTGATGTTGCAGGATCGCCTCAACCTGGTATCGGTCCTATTCAATTAGGTAACCCCGATTTGCGTTGGGAAAAAACAGCTCAAACCAATTTGGGTTTTGATTTAGGTTTATTTGAGAATAGAATCTCTGTTACGGTTGATGTTTACAATAAATATACCACCGGTTTGCTTTTGCAGAAACCAATTGCCGCATCTTCTGGTTTTGCCACATATTGGGCCAATGAGGGTGAAATGAGCAATAAAGGTTATGAGGTTGGCATTAATACCACTAACATCACCAATAATAACTTTAGTTGGAAAACCAGCTTAAACTTTTCGGGGAACAGAAACAGGATCGAGAAATTGCCAACGCAGATTACTCAATATACCCGCGACTGGGTGATTATGAAAGAAGGTTATTCGATGAACTCGTTCTGGTTATACAATCAATTGGCTGTAGATCCACAAACCGGAGCGCCGGTGTTTGAAGGTCAGGCTGCAAATGGAACCGTAACAACAGCAAACAGGCAAATTTTAGGCGATTCTTATCCAAAAATCTTCGGTGGTTTAAGCAACAGTTTCACCTTCAAAAATTTCGATTTAAGTTTCTTGTTTACCTTTCAGGCAGGAAACAAATCGCTTAATCTGAACCGTTATTTCCGCGAACGGAACCCAACAAGTGGGGGTGTATTAGCAAATGTTTTAAACCGCTGGCAAAAACCTGGTGATATTACTGATATCCCAAGATTAACTTCCATCGGAACCAATTATACCATCGATCAAAGCTCACGTTATTTAGAAGATGCATCCTTCCTTCGTTTAAAACAACTCTCATTTGGTTATAATCTTCCTGGAGAATTTCTGAAAAAAATCAGGTTAAGTCAGGCAAGGTTTTACTTTGTTGGCTCAAATTTATTCCTGATCACCAAATACACTGGAGACCCAGAGTCGAGTGTAACTTCTAATCCTAATGCCCAAGGCCTCGGTTCATTTGGAACGCCACCGCAACCAAGATCATTTCAGTTTGGCCTAAACATTACCATTTAAAATCAAAAAAAGATACACATGAAAATCTCAATACGAATAGCTTTAGCATTGTCAGGACTTTTAGTTGTTGCAAGTTCCTGCAAAAAGTTTATCGATGTAAAGCCAGAACTTAATATTTCTGATGAGCTAACAATTGTTGATGGAAATTCGGCTCAAACTGCTGTACGTGGTATTTACAACCAACTTCAATCTAACGATTATTATGGTTATACCTTTCAAACACTAGGGCTTTTCTCTGGCGATAATGTACAATATGTGGGTTCGCAAACGGTAAATCAGCAACTTACAAACCATACAGTATTGGCAGATCTGGCAGCTGTAGGAAATTCCTGGGCAGCAATTTATAATACCATTAACCGGGCAAATAATGTGATTGCAAAAGTTCCAGCGTTGCCGGTTTCAGCAACATTTACCGAAGCTTTAAGAAATCAGCTGGTTGGAGAGGCATATTTTTTAAGGGCATTATCGTATTTCGATTTAGCCAGAACCTGGGGTGGCGTTCAGTTAATCACTACACCAACAGCTACCGCTGCCGATCAAACTACTGCCAAGCGAAGCACAGTTGCAGAAACTTACGCCCAGGTTTTGAGAGATCTTACACAAGCAGAAACGCTTCTACCAAATACCACCAATAGAATTAGAGCTACAAGAAAAACGGCCTATGCTTTACATGCACGAGTTTCTCTTTATCAAAAAGACTATACAAATGCTGCGGCTTTTGCCACTCGTTTAATTGAGGATACAAATTATGCACTTATTGGCCCGTATAACTCATTTTTTCCAGCCAACGCCACGGTTACCCAAGAGTCGGTTTTAGAACTCCAATATAATATTAACGTAACCAATAGCCAGGCTTACAATTGGCAGCCTGCCAGTAATGGTGGAGTTGGCTGGGTTACACCAACTGCTACAGTAGCTTCATTATTGCTGAATACTTCAGTATCTGGAAATAGAAATTCCTTGATTCTTACACAAACTACAGGCGGAGTTACCCGGTATTTTGGAAACTTATATTACAGAACAGCTGGAACTGACCCAATTTATTTGATCCGCATTGCTGAATTGTATTTGATAAGAGCAGAAGCATTGGCACAGCTTAATGATTTGGCAGGTGCTACTCGAGATATCAATGCGGTTCGCACTCGTGCTGGGCTAGCTGGAACTACGGCAACAACACAAGCCAATTTAATATTGGCTATTGAAGCAGAAAACCGTTTAGAATTTGCTTTTGAAGACCATCGCTGGTACGATTTAGTGAGAACAGGTAGAGCAAATACAGTTTTGGGTTTTAGCGATCCTAATAAATTATTGCTGCCAATTCCTTATGCACAGCTGCTAATCGACTCGAATTTATCACAAAACCCAGGATATTAAACATGATGTTATGAGTGATTTAAAGATAAAGCAAGATGAGCTTTTGCGAGGATTTGTTTTCAGAACCATTTTTGTATTTCTGTTACTGTTAACCATTCCACTTACAGGAAGTTATTACAGTCAGTTATTTAAAACAGATTGGTCTCATTTTCAGGATGTTTTCCAGGCTGTAAATTATGTGCCCAAATTTTTTGTAGGGAAGGAGTGGGGTTTCGGAAGTTTTTCTGGTTGGGGCATTGCATTCATAATTAGTTTAATTGTAGCATATGTTTGGGGCTTTTGGGTTAAAGATAGTAATCAAAAAGAACCCGAAATTTACTATTGGATGCGGGTTATTGTTCGGTTTAGGTTAGCCATTTCATTGATGAGTTATGGAATAATTAAAATTTTTCCAGTTCAGTTACCTGGCCCAACTTTAAGCGATTTACATACCGCTTATGGTGATTTCCTACCTTGGAAGCTATATTATTTATCAACGGGTGTTGCTTCGGCTTACTATGAACAAAGTTTAGGCGCAATTGAATTTCTTGCAGGTTTGTTGCTGCTATTTAGGAGAACAACCATTATCGGTGCAGGATTGGCAACTTCCTTGCTCATCAACATTGTTCTGGTAAATTATGCCTATCATTTAAGCGATCAATTGTATAGCGTTTATTTATTAATCCTTTCTATTTTCCTTTTGCTTTACGATGTGCCACGACTTTATAATTTGTTGATTAAAGAACGTAAGGCAAAGCCAGATAATTTTAATCCTGTTTATAAACCTAAATTTAAGCTGCCACTAAAACTTGCTTTTGTCGCTTTTGCAATTTTCTTTAGCTCCATTACTTATGCCAGTTACCGGAATAGCAATTGGCCATATCCGAATACTCCAGGATTAAACGGAGCTGCTGGCTACTATAATGTTGAGGGTTTTGAGTGGAATGGACAACTTAAACCTTATTCGACAACCGATAGTTTGAGGTGGGTTGATGTAGTTTTTGAAAGATGGAACGTATTGAGCATCAAGAAAAATATAAATGCTCCAATTAATGCATTATCACCAAGTTTAACCTTTCAAAAAAATGGCTTGGAGGATTACGAATCGAAGGGGAATGCAGGTAGATTTTTTTACAGCTACAAAGTATCAGGTTCAACAATCAAGCTCACAAATAAAAATAATGTTAAAGATACCTTCCACCTTACAATTTATCGGCCTGGTCAGGATATTATTCAGCTAGATGGCACCGATGCAAATAACGACTCCATAAAAGTGGTATTGAAAAAACTACCGAAAGAGTACTTATTGCAAAAAGGACGTCGTAAAAAAGTTAGCGTTTATTAATCAATTATATTTTTAAGCTATGGATACGCTGGTTTCACCACTACAACCTAATCAAGGCTCAATAGTCCAAAAGCAATGGCGGGCCTGGACCAAATGGGAGAAAATTCTGTTTAGATTTGCTTTCATCTTCATATTTTTACTCATTATACCGGTTACGATTGATTGGTATGCGAAGGCAATTTCATCTAAAACCATTTTTGCATTTCTGAATAATTTAACAGGGTATCGCCCAAATTTTTATAACCTGCAAACGCCTAGCGGAAGATGGGGAATCGGATCATATGCCACTTGGGGTGTTGCTTTTGTAGCCGCTATAATTGGTGCATTTATTTGGACATTAATTGCCCGTAAAAGCAAAAGAACCAATTATAATACCCTTTATTATTGGCTCCGTGTTGCGGTGCGCTATCGCATTGCCATTGGTATTATTGCATTTGGTTTTTTAAAACTATACCCCATGCAAATGCCCGATCCTTCCATTTCAAACCTTGATACCAACTTTGGGGATTACAACACCTACAAAATTTATTGGCAAATAGTGGGTGTTTCCATTTGGTATGAAATTGTGTTGGGTTTGGTTGAAATTGTTGCTGGCGTTTTACTTTTCTTTAGAGGAACAGTTGCCATTGGTGCAGTGCTGGTAGCAGGTGTACTTTATAATATTGCGCATGCAAACTTCGCTTATGATGGAGGCGTGCATGTTTACAGTAGCTTTTTCGTTCTCTTGTCGTTGTTTTTACTCATTCAATATTTGCCGAACTTATGGCGACTATTAATCCTGAGACAGGAAGTAACTCCAAACTATTATTATCCGCCATTAAAAACAAAAAAACAACGCAGCGTTTTCTATTCTACAAAATATGCTTTTGTAATCGTCTTCACTATCATCTTTGCATATTTAAGATACGATGTTCATTATCACGTTGGCCAGCTTAAAGAACCTATTACTCCTGGTTTACCTGGCGCCGCCGGATATTATAATGTAACTGCATTTAAGTTAAATGGCAAAGAGTTGCCATTCAATCCACTCGATTCGATAAGGTGGCAAAGTGTAGTGTTAGAGAAATGGAGTACTTTGGTTTACCAGGTGCATAAGCCATTTTCAATTTCTTTGGCTAATGGAACACCAAATCCAAAAGATATCGATAGAAGTTATGAGCTTGCAGGTATTGCCGGCGGGAGACGCTTTTTATATTACACCATTGATTACAAGACGCAAAGTTTAGTGCTTCAAGATAAAAATCGACCATCTAAAGAAGAAGATGGACCAGGAAAAAAGAAGCCGGCAAAAGATAAAAAGAAAAAAGAGCAAAAATTGGTTTGGCACTTCGAGAGGGCGGGAAACAATCGGATTATTCTTTCTGGATTGAATGAACATAAAGATTCACTTTACGTTATTTTAGATAAGGTAGATAGGAAATTTGCTTCAAAATTGGATAGAAGCGAAATTAAATTTAATAAGTAAGATGATATTAAAAAAGATAGTTGGTGGCGTATTCGCCATGATGATTAGTTTTCAGATTTATGCCCAACAAAACACGCAAGTGTTAATTAGAGCGCAGGCAAAAGATGCAAAATTTATTGGTACTGGTATTGGTGGGGCACTTGTTATTGTACGCGATCATTTAACGAAAGAGATTTTAGCAAAGGGATTAACTACCGGAAGTTCAGGAAACACTGAAGTAATCATGAATCAGGCTAAAAAGCGCTTCCAATCTATTACAGATAGTGCCACGGCAAAGTTTATCGCCAATTTAAAAATTGCAGAACCCACTTTTGTCGATATAGAAGTAGTGGCGCCAGTTAATCGGAAAAATGCGACAATTAATGCGTCTACACAACTTTGGGTTATCCCAGGGAAAAATATTTTAGGTGAAGGTGTTGTATTGGAAATTCCTGGGTTTATCGTTGATATTTTAGCACCAAATACACATCAACAAATTAAACAGGCTAATTTAAAAGATGGGCAATTAGAATTTAAAGCCAACGTAACCATGAGCTGCGGTTGCCCCATAACCAGCGGTGGTATTTGGAATGCCGATAAAATCAGTGTTCAGGCAATTGTGAAAAAAGAAGGAATTAAAACTGAAGATTTAACATTATCATTTACCGGCCAGACCAACCTTTTTGCAGGAAAATTAAATATTAAAGAAAAGGGAAACTATGAAATTTTGGTATTTGCCTATGATGAAAAAACAGGCAATACGGGGGTAGATAAAATTAATTTTGTAATTCAGTAATGAGAAGGAGATCGTTTATTCGTCAGGCTGGAGGATTTATTTTACTTTCTACTGCAATTCCATCAAAGGTTTTTAGCAACTCAAGTAGTGCTAACGGAAACTGGCATATTGAACAGTTTCAGGATAAAGGGCTTGCACATTTTTCGTACGCTATTTTAGTTGATGGAAAGATCATTTTGGTAGATCCCAGTAGAAATCCCAAACCATATTTAGATTATGCTAAAGCGCAAAATGCAGAAATTATCGGTGTAATAGAAACACATCCTCATGCCGATTTTACCAGTTCGCATTTAGAACTTCAACAGTTAAAAGGCATAAAAATTTATGCCAGTAGCTTAACAAGAGCAGGCTATAAACGCACAGGTTTTGATGATGGCGCAATCTTTAAATTAAGCGATAATGTCAACCTGCGATCGATTTTTACGCCTGGTCATGCACCTGATCATATTGCTGTTGTACTTACTGAAAATGGAAAAGATATTGCTGTATTTTCAGGAGATTCTTTGCTTATTGGCGATGTTGGCAGGCCAGATTTAAGAGAAAGTGGAACCGACGCTACCACACAACGCAAACAACTAGCGGCACAATTATATGACACTGTTCATCAGAAGTTTGGCAATTTGGCCGATTCGGTTATTGTTTATCCAGCTCATGGCGCAGGTTCTCTTTGTGGTAAAGCCATTCGCGATGCCTCGAGTTCTACTATTGGTGAAGAAAGAGCCAATAATCCCGCTTTTCAGATCAAAAATAAGGAGGCGTTTGTAAAGAATATTTTAAATGATTTACCTTTTACTCCTAAATATTTTCCTTTCGATGTGGCTTGGAATATTAAAGGACTACCCAATTTTGCAGCCAGCGTAGCTGGAGTTGAAATCTTTTCCCCTAATTTTACACCTCCCGAAAATAGTGTTGTAATTGATACCAGAACAGCATCAGCCTTCAAGAAATCTTTTGGAAAAAATGCAATCAACTTACAAAATGGCACTAAGTTCGAAACCTGGTTAGGTAGTACAGTATCTCCAGAAACGAAATTTTATTTAATTGCTGCAGATGAAAAATCGCTGGAAGAAGTAATTGCTAAAACTGCTAAAATTGGCTATGAACAAAATATTGCCGCTGCATTTATCTACAATCTATCAAATGGGCAAAAACTCGATAGTTATGTTTCTGATCAATCCATCGATGAATCAAAATTTACAATTATTGATGTAAGAACGGATAGGGAATTCAAAGAGGAACCAATATTTAACAGCGCTATTAATATTCCGTTGCAGGATTTAAAAGACCAGTTGAATAAAATCCCACAAGATAAACCGATATTAGTAAACTGCGCATCGGGATATCGCTCTGCAGCTGGTAGTAGTATCATTAAGAACAAATTTCCAAATCAGGCTGTTTATGATTTAGGAACAGCAGTTTCGAAATACGAAAAGGCAGGGACAGCACATAAACAAAACCAATAGTGCAAAAAAAATACGAGTATGATGCAGTTGTAGTAGGGTCGGGGCCAAATGGTTTGGCTTGTGCAATCCAGTTGCAAATCAATGGCTTGTCGGTTTTGCTAATTGAAGGTGCCGAACAAATTGGTGGAGGCATGCGCTCTAAGGAATTTTTTCCGGGTTATTTATCCGATGTATGTTCGGCAATCCATCCTATGGCTGCCGGATCTCCATTTTTTAGTCAGTTGCCGCTAACCGAATATGGATTGGAATATATCAATCCACCCATATTGGCAGCTCATCCATTTGATAACGGCACAAGTGCTGTGCTCAAACCTTCATTAATTGAAACAGCCGAAAGCTTGGGTAAAGACAAAAATAGTTATCTGGAACTCATGCAGCCTATCGTTGAAAATTGGCCAAAAATAGCTGCAGATATTTTGGGTCCTTTTAAAATACCGAAAGAAATCTTTGCCAGTTTAAAATTTGGTCTCTCTGCCATAAAATCTGCCCAATGGCTATCGAAAAGATTTCAAACGCCAGAAGCTAAAGGATTATTTGCCGGTATGGCGGCACATTCTTTTTTGCCCCTTGATAAATTATCAACCGCTGCGGTTGGATTGGTACTTATGGCAAATGGACATTTAAAAGGTTGGCCATTACCTAAAGGTGGCTCGCAGGCGCTGGCAAATTCACTACTTAACTATTTTCAAGCTTTGGGCGGAAAGGTGCAAACCAATTGGATGATAAAAAATTTTAGTGAAATTCCATCTGCAAGGGCTGTTATTTTTGATACTGGGCCACGCCAATTGGTAGAAATTGCCGGTGATCATTTGCCTTCCATCTATAAAAAAAGGCTTGGGCGTTTTCGCTATGGACCAGGTGTTTTCAAAGTAGATTGGGCCCTTAGTGAACCTGTACCCTTTGCAGCTTCAGATTGTAGAAAAGCCGGAACAGTTCATGTGGGTGGAACATTTAATAAAATTGCATCTACAGAGAAAGCTACCTTCAATGGTAAAATAGCTGAAAATCCTTTCGTTCTGCTTGCCCAACAAAGTTTATTTGATTCTGGCAGAGCACCAAAAGGAAAGCAAGTACTTTGGGGATATTGCCATGTGCCTAATGGCTCTACAGTTGATATGACCAATGCAATTGAAAAACAAATTGAAAGATTTGCCCCAGGTTTTAAAGACACGATTATTGATCGGCGTGTTTTTAATACCACTCAATTCGAATCCTATAACCCAAATTATATTGGTGGAGATATCAATGGAGGGATTTTAGATTTAACACAATTGTATAGTCGTCCGGTTTTAAGTTTTTCACCTTACAGAACACCTGCAAAAGGAATTTACATTTGCTCGGCAAGTACGCCGCCTGGTGGTGGTGTACATGGCATGTGTGGCTTTCATGCGGCCAATGCAGTATTAAAAGATTTATAATCTCCTTATTTAAAATGAAAAATGCCCTCCAATTTTGAAGGGCATTTTTACAACATTTACTTTGGTATTAATTAAAAGCCTAAACCTAAAGCAAAACCTCTTGAGGCGTTTGTTATTGCTGGGCCAGCAGTAGCCACACCAGTTGTTAGGTTAACACTGTAAATTCTTTGTGTACCGCCAACTGTAAATAAACCATAAGCTAAACCACTTGTTCCGCCAATATCAAAACCATTACTGGCTTCAACATTAATTCCTAAAGCACCAACATCTACTAAAGTTCCTGCGTTAGGTGGGTCTTGTCTGTATAATCTATCTGTTGTCGAATCAATGTCGAACAATACTGTACTGGTAGCGCCAGCAAAATTGTTAGTGTATGCTGCACCTGTGATGCCAACTGTTGTTAATGAAATATTTCCATCAACTGTTAAAGCTAAATCGGCAGGGTTGATACGTAGATTTTGGCCTAAATTGCTTACAATTCTAATTCTATCAGCTTGAGGATTAAAATCAAAACCAAATTGTGTTCCGCTAATTAAAGTTGATAGAGGACCTGAACCAACCATTGTAGCTGCGCCTGATGAAGTATTAATGGTGTAGATTCTGCTTGTGCTTCCTAAAGCATAAAGCTGTCCATTTAAAGGACGGAAATCTATACCTAAAATAGTTTCTCCAGTTTGAATGCCAGCAATGGTTTTAACTGCTACTGTTGGTGTTGCAGCCATTGGATTGAAAATCAATAACTCGTTGTTGTTCGAAACTGCATAAGCTACTGGCTCAGTTGGAATAGCTAAACCTGTAATATTTGAAGGTAAGTTGCCAATTTTAGATGCTTTACCCGTATTAATGTCGATATTAAATAATGAAGATGTACCGCCTACAGATAATGCTGCAATTGCTGCTGTTCCATCAGGGTTAATATCAAAACCGCCTGCTTCATCAATATCAAAACCTAAACTGCCAACTTCAACCAATTTTCCATCATTTGGTGGATCTTGTTTGTACAATTTATCTGTTGCTGCATCAATATCAAAAAGTACTGTTGCAGTAGCGCCAGCTTTATTTTGAGTGTAAGCTACAGAAGTTACTCTTGCGTTGGTTACACCGTTAATGGCTCCGTCCACAATCATCACTGTTCCGGTTTCCGGGTTTAAACGTAGGTTTTGGCCAGTATTGGTTACAACACGGATACGATCAACTGTTGGGTTGAAATCAAAACCAACTGCTGTGCCTGATAATAAGGTGGCAAAAGGAGTAGCAGAAACCGATCTGGCTATACCTGTTTTCTGGTCAATAACATATAAACGACTTGTACTGCCTAATCCGTAAAGCTGCCCGGTTGCAGGACGGAAATCGATTCCAAGCAAGGTTTCGCCTTGTTGTAAACCTGAAATACTTACAGTAGCACTAACTGAAGATGGATTTTTTGCGTTTATCATCAACAGCTTGCTATCTGATGTTAAGGCATAAAAGTTAACGTCTGGTCCTGGAACGAGTGTTTCCATTTGATTGTTTCTGTCCTTTTTACAGGCAGAAAATAAAATTGGGGTCATAACGGCAAATAGCGCCATTATGAAGAAATGTTTAATTTTCATCATGATTTTAATGTTTAATAATTATTTGAATAGATAATAGGAGCTAGGTAGGCTACTATTTAGGGGGTTGCTCTGGAACTTGTAAGTGGCAATAGGCAAGTAGAAAATTGCCATTAAATGAATGTGAATTGATAATATCAATTTTAGTAAAATCAAATCCCAAATCTTTATTGAGATGCAGATCAGCTAATTTAACTTTCTCCTCCAGTGTATTTTGCTTTTCAGAAGATTCTGATTTTTCTGCCTCATTCGAATTGCTTTTATGAATAATCTCTTTGGCTACCTTTTGAACCGGAAATGCATATACCACACTCCTACCCGCAAAAGCAAGAAGTAGGATGAGTAATATAAAAAACCGTTGGTAGAGAGTTGCCATATAAATGTTTCAGTATCTTGAAATCAATTTATATACGTCGAATAATTAATATTAGATTTTTACGGAGTAAATAAATTTGCTTCAACCATGATATAGATTCGAGATAATAGTTGAAAGGAGTGTTCGCCTAGTATTAAATTTCATTTAATTAATAACTAATACTTGATGCTGCTGTTTAGAATGATGTAGTTAATAATGTTAAATGGTGACAGGAATCTTTTATATATCTGTCAAAACTTGTAAATTGCTTCTGCAAAAGGTTACAATATGGCAGTTTCCTGTTGCTTTAATATCCTTACAATAAACCGACATTTTTAGGGGCCAAAAAGAACTTCATTTTAAAAACTGCCTTTAAAACCTACAAAACACTTATTACGTAGATATAAGTAAAGAATAAATCTACTATTATTATAATTTTCTTGAGTAAATTTACGGATAGCACGGTGGTCAAATGCCTGTTTATCCACGTATATGGCGCAATTGTTGATAAAATAAAGAAAACAGCAGTACTCTTTTATAAATAATTTTATAGTTTAGGGACGTAGCTGTTAAGAAAGGTATTATGGAAGCAAAATTTTCACCACAGGTTAAAGATGTAATCTCTTTTAGTAGGGAGGAAGCGCTGCGTTTAGGGCACGATTACATTGGAACCGAGCATTTATTATTGGGCCTCATTCGCGAAGGCGATGGAATGGCTATAAAGATTTTACGATCGTTAGGAGTTGATACTGGTAAATTGCGCCGCTCAATTGAAGATGCTGTTCGCGGTACTTCGAGTGTTACAGTAAACCTCGGGAATATTCCGTTAACTAAACAGGCCGAAAAAGTTTTAAAAATTACTTACTTAGAAGCTAAAATATTTAAAAGCGATTTAATTGGTACCGAACATTTATTACTATCAGTTTTGAGAGATGATGATAACATTGCCTCGCAAATCTTGTTGCAATATGGTGTTACTTACGATGTTTTTAAACAGGAGGTAGAAGTGAATAAAAATGGTTTCAGAGACGATATTTCAAATAGCGCATCAACAGGTGGCGATGATGATTATCGTGAAGAAGAGAGCTTTAGTACACCAAAAAAGGTTTCGGATATAAAATCTAAAACTCCGGTACTAGATAACTTTGGACGTGATTTAACCAAGGCTGCTGAAGAAGGTCGTTTAGATCCAATTGTTGGCCGCGAGAAAGAAATTGAACGTGTTTCACAGATTTTATCTCGTAGAAAAAAGAATAACCCGATTTTAATTGGAGAGCCCGGTGTTGGTAAATCGGCAATTGCAGAAGGTTTGGCCTTACGCATTGTTCAACGTAAAGTTTCGCGTGTACTGTTTGGTAAACGTGTAGTAACGTTAGATTTGGCATCATTAGTAGCGGGTACAAAATATCGTGGTCAGTTCGAGGAGCGAATGAAAGCCGTGATGAACGAGCTTGAAAAATCTACTGATGTTATTTTATTTATTGATGAAATTCATACGATTGTTGGCGCAGGTGGTGCTTCAGGCTCACTTGATGCATCGAATATGTTCAAACCAGCTTTAGCAAGGGGAGAAATTCAATGTATCGGTGCAACAACTTTAGATGAGTACCGTCAGTACATCGAAAAAGATGGCGCTTTAGACCGTCGTTTCCAAAAAGTAATGGTTGAACCGGCTACGCCAGATGAAACCGTTGAGATTTTAACAAGAATTAAAGATAAGTATGAAGAACATCACGGTGTAACTTATACAGATGAGGCAATTTTAGCTTGTGTTACTTTAACTTCTCGTTATATTTCTGATCGTTTCTTGCCAGATAAAGCAATTGATGCTTTAGATGAAGCAGGTTCGAGGGTACATTTAACAAATATTCATGTTCCTCAAAACATTATTGATATTGAAGCGAAAATTGAAGATATCAAGTTAGAGAAAAATAAGGTTGTTCGTAGTCAGAAATATGAAGAAGCTGCCAAACTCCGCGATACCGAGAAGAATTTAATTGAAGAATTAGATAAAGCCAAAGCGGAATGGGAAGCTGAGACCAAAACTAAACGTTACGAAGTATCGGAAGATAACGTAGCAGAAGTTGTAGCCATGATGACTGGTATTCCGGTCCAACGTGTTGGACAAACTGATAGCGTTAAGCTATTAAATATGTACGATAAAGTGGCCGAAAAAATTATCGGTCAGGATGATGCCATTAAGAAATTAACTAAAGCCATCCAACGTACAAGAGCTGGTTTAAAAGATCCGAAAAAACCAATTGGTTCATTCATTTTCTTAGGCCCAACAGGTGTTGGTAAAACAGAATTGGCAAAAGAACTTGCTCGTTTTATGTTTGATAGTGATGATTCACTGATCCAGATTGATATGAGTGAGTACATGGAGAAATTCGCTGTTTCACGTTTAGTAGGAGCGCCTCCAGGATACGTTGGTTACGAAGAAGGTGGTCAGTTAACCGAAAAAGTTAGAAGAAAACCTTACGCTGTAATTTTGTTAGATGAGATTGAAAAAGCACACCCTGACGTATTCAATATCTTATTGCAGGTTTTAGATGAAGGTCAGTTAACGGATAGTTTAGGTCGTAAAGTCGATTTTAGAAACACGATCATTATCATGACTTCAAATATTGGTGCCCGTCAGTTAAAAGATTTTGGTCAAGGTGTCGGTTTCTCTACTGCAGCTAAAACAAATCAGGCAGATTCTCACAGCCGTGGAGTTATTGAAAGCGCATTAAAACGTGCTTTTGCTCCAGAATTTTTAAATCGTGTTGATGATGTTGTAGTGTTTAACAGCTTAGGAAAAGATGAAATCTTCAGAATTATTGATATCGAATTAAAAGCTTTATTTGGTCGTGTTCATACTTTAGGTTATGAAATTGCATTAACTGAAAATGCTAAAGATTATATTGCTGATAAAGGTTTTGATAGTAATTTCGGAGCTCGTCCGTTAAAACGAGCCATTCAGAAATATCTGGAAGATCCAATTGCCGAAGAGATTTTAAAAGGAGAATTATCTGAAGGTGATGTTTTAGAGATTGATTACGATAAAGAAACTGAATTGATTTCAGTAAATCACAAAAAAGGCGAAAAGAAAAAAGAAGAGCCGAAAAAAGAAGAAGATTCTTCAAGTAAATAAAAAAAACTCCCAATGAAAATTGGGAGTTTTTTTTATGCCCAACAAAGTTGCTTTTATACTGTATTTTTAAGATTACAAAATATTAAAATATTGCTTTAAATAGGTTTAAAGGGAGAAAAATAAAATTTAAATTAATTTTTTTTTGTTCTATTTCGCTGTATATTTCATCTCGAAACAGTCCTATTAAATGAAATTATCTATCCCATTTTTTTGCCTGGCAGTAGCTTGCCTGGCTACATCTTGCGAGAAAAGTATCGATAACCAATCTCCTGAGTTACCAGTAACTGTTCTAAAAGCAGAAATTTCATCGGTAACGAATTTAAATAATGAAATGTTATTAAAATTGGTAAACGATACGCGTTTGGCGGGTTGCAACTGCGGAACTACTGCGATGCCACCAGTTGCTGTGTTAAGTTGGAATGCGAACTTAACATCTGCAGCAATAAGCCACAGCAAGTATATGGAATCGATAAATAAAATGCAGCACGAGTCGGCCAATGGAACAGGCGTTGGCGATCGCGTAACAGCAACTGGTTATATTTGGAAGGCAGTTGGTGAAAACGTTGCTCAAGGTCAAACTACCGAGTTACAGGTTTTTAATGATTGGCTAAAAAGTGAAGGGCATTGTAAAAATATGATGAACCCCGCCTACAAAGAAATGGGTGCTGCCAGATCTGGTTTATTCTGGACTCAAGTGCTAGCCGTAAAAATGTAACGTTTTCTAATTTATCAAATCAAGCTGCAGATCTTAAGATTAACATTCATCTTATAAAATCTGCAGCTTCATATTTAAATAAAGGCAGCACTAAATCAATTCTTGCAATGCTTTGTAATATCGATCATAGTTTTGCTGATCGGTATTCAGAAACAAAAATGGCTCAATCAACTCTAGCTCCATTAAAAGAAAATTATTATTTACAAAAGTGCCATCTACTCTGGCGTAAAGGCAATCTTTGGCAAATTGATTTACATATTTAGCCGCAATATCAATTAAATTCTGACTTGGATTTTGAGGGTGTACAGTACCACCGTGTGCTGGTTGCACTCTAAAATCTCCGACTTTTGCTTGTTTAATTAGCGAGTGACTATAAGATCCATTAAAAAAGATGAATGACCATTCTCCTTTTTCTAATATTTCAGGTAAAAAAGGTTGCATAATAAAATCTTCTTCCTGAATTAGTTGAGGTAGTTTTTTAGCAACTTCTTTTTTATTAGAATCTGTAACCTTAAAAGTGTTTTTTGCGCCACCGCTTATGCAGGGTTTTACAATCAACTTCCTGGTATCAAATTCTTTAAAAAAGCGATCGAAACATATTTCATCGAACTTATTTAGGAAAATACTAGGCGTAATCGATAGCCCAGCATCCTGAATTTCCTTTAAGTAATGTTTATCGGTATTCCACCTCACAGTATTTATTGGGTTTAACAACCTTATACTTTTTTCCTCTAAAATATTTAACCATTGATGAAAGTCTTTTATCAGGTCAAAATAATCCCAAGGTGATTTTAATATGGCCAACTCATAATTATCCCAATTGATAGTTGGATCGTTCCAAATTACTTTATCAATATTTAAACCTTTATTTTGAAGAAACAAAAGCAGCTTTTCGTCTTCGCTTTCTACGGTTTCCGTATCATATTTTCCCTGATCAAGATAAGTTACCAATGCTATTTTCATGAGCTAAAACTATATCTTATAAATTAAACGGCCAAATTAAAACAAGGTCATTTGATCATTTGGTACTTTAAATAAAGAGTGGTTTAAAATAATTTCCTTTTCATTAAGGTGATTAAGCCTGGCATGCAACCTAAAACTATCTCTTATCATTTTCGCAATATTACCATCACCACGCATTCTATCGCCAAACCGACTATCATTTACATTGCCTCCATGACAACTTTGAATCATATGCCAAACTTTATCAAAGCGATCTGGAAAGTTTTTTCGGAGCCAATCTTCAAAAATCTGTCCGATTGCACCATTTAACCTCACAACGGTATAACCTGCTTTTATGGCACCTGCATCGGCCACGGCTTTTAAAATTTTTGGAATTTCATGATCGCTTAAGCCCGGCACGAGCGGAGCAAGCATTACACCCATGGGGATTCCTGCTTTGCTCAATTCTTCAACTATCCGTAACCGCTGTTTTGCAGTTGTTGTTCTGGGTTCCATTACCTGCCTCAAATCTTCATTTAAGCTATTTATAGATACATAAACCATGCATAAATTTAATTTAGCCATTTCTTGGAGAATATCTCGATCTCGCAAAATCAGCGAGTTTTTAGTAATCATCCCGATAGGCTGCTTATATTCCAAGGCAATTTCCAAAAGCTGGCGGGTTAATTTAAATTTCCGCTCTGCTGGTTGATAACAATCTGTATTCCCAGATAATGAAATGGTTGAAGCATCCCATCCCTTTTTCTCTAAGAATTTTTTGAATAGTGAAGGCGCATCCTGTTTAACGATAATTTTTCGTTCGAATTCAATTCCTGCACTATAACCCCAATATTGATGCGAATTGCGGGCATAACAATAGGTGCAGCCATGTTCGCAACCTTGATAAGGATTTAAAGAGTAAGCCATGCCAACGTCAGGGCTATCAACTTTATTGACTATAGTTTTTGAATTTTCGAAAATGAAAGAAGTTTTACTATCGTTTTCCTCCCAATCATCAATTCCTTCATCATGCTCCTTCACATAAACATCTTTCAAAAATTTATTATGAGGGTTAACTTGCGCTCCTCTTCCCTTAAAATATCTTTTTTCTTCCTCGCCAATCATACATTAAAATTACTAATATTTTTAGTAAAATGATGTGGGTGTTGAAAAATTAATTGATAAATAAAATACTATTCTCGTTTGAGCAAACCAGCAAATTTAAGATAAAATGAATGCTGCTTTATTATAAGGTATAGTAAGCATAAATCGAAATCGTTAGATACACATTACTGATTTGAATGAGGAAGTGGCACATAATCCATCGGCACCATATCTGCTACTTTCTCGTAAGCCCAAAAGCCTTCGTATAAAAGGGATCGTGAATCATGGATGCCGCCATTTTCGTAAAAGCGTACACCAGGACTAGTTAAGTTGGCCACTGATATTTCATTTTCAGGAACATCTAAAGGTCTGAAAATCCAAAAACCAGTTTTTGAATAAGCTAAAGACTCTTTTTCTTTTGTATACTGAATAATCAGGGCATCGGTATAGCTAAGGTATTTTAGGTTATCATCGAAATAATGTACCAATGTATCTGGCAATACTTCGCCTCTAGAAAACTTATCGATGGTTCGGGGCATCTCTTGTTGCTTGGTCCAAAAATTAAGCAGTGCGGTATCAATTTTTCCAGCCGTTATTCTTACACCTGTTTTCCCTGGTAAGGTTCTAATCTTTTCAAGAGTGCTATTTATTACGTATTCTGGATAGCGGTTAGGATTTGGGATTTTAAGCATTTTATTGATGATAAATCCTTCTTCTTTGCTTTTACCTGCATACAATGACCTGAAAAAATGTTGTGAAGAACCATGATAAGCAATTTCTCTGGCAGAAATGTATTTCTTCTTTTTAGCCGGCGATGCTTTTAGTTCTTCAAAAAATGGATGCCCGGAATAATAAATGATATGCGTTCTAGAATTGTACTCAAAATGATCCAGCATATACTTTAAACGATAACCCAATGCTTTATTTTCTACCACCAAAAACTCTGTTGTGGTTACTGTTAAAGTACTCTTGGTAATATCAAAATCAACATTAAGTACCTGCGGATTTAGTATTTTACATTGAAGCGCATTTGGCGATTTACCAATAAAAAATTCTTTAAATTGGTTAATATATTTTTGACGATTTGGATCTGCCCGAACCACAACCTCATCCAGTTGGGCTACATTTTCCTTTAACACTAAATCAACCACCACCGATTTATCAGAGATAATAACACTTTTAGAATAGGGGAGATATCCTACAATCTGCACTAGTAAATCATAACTTCCAGGTTTTAGGTTAGGAAGTTTAAATTTTCCGTCATTATCTGCAACAGTTGCAATTTTATAACCACTTAAATAAATACTTGCACCAGGCAATCCATCTTTATTATCTCTAACAACACCACTAATGGTAAAAGTATTTTGAGCAATTACATTAGTACCAATAATGATAAATATTAACGATACCAATAGGCTTTTAATCATGAGAGCGAATGTAGCCAAAAGTGATAATATTCTAATTGGATAATCATTATTTTAACAGTTTTAACTTTTGTTTTATGGCTCATTTGCGGGAACATAATCCATTGGAACGCTGTCAGCAATCTTTTCCCAAGCCCAATAACCAGAATAAAGCATCGATCGAGGATTGTAAATCCCTCCATTTTCATAAAAATAAACAGGGGCAATTTGTAAATCAATATTGGATATTTGATAATTCGGCATATCTAAAGGTCTCGAGATGGATTGTCCAATACGATTCGTAAAAAGCGGACTTTCCATCTCCTTGGTGTAAATTACATAAAGCTTATCTGTGAAATTTATCGATTTAATATTAGAGTTAAATTTTTTAACGAGCGTGTCTTGTAAAACAGGTGCCCGATTTAAAATTGAAATACCTTTATTCAGATTTCTTTTTCTTATCCAATAGTTTAATGAATCATCTTTACTTCCACCGATAACGATTTTGCCATTTAAACCCATTTGCGTTTTGGTTAGGCGTTTCAAATTGGCATTAATTACACTGTCCGATGGTCGATCGGGGTTGGTTTTGGTAATTATCTTATTGATTAAGAAACCCTCTTCTGTTGCTTTGTTTCGATATAGTGATTTGAAGAAATGCTGCGACGAACCCAGATAAGCGGTTAACCTTTTCTTAGCCCAAATTCTTTTTTTTCTTTCTGATCCTTTTAAATCTTCATAATATGGAAAACCCTCATAGTAGATCACTCGAGTTTTACTGTCCCATTCAAATTGCTTGATCAAATATTTAATTTTATAACCCAAAGCCTGATTTTCTATAATCAAAAATTCATTGGTTTTTACGGTGAGCCTATTAATTTCATTATCATAATCGATAAGTAACACATTGGGATTGATGATTTTACAATCTGCCGCATTAGGAGTTGTGCCAATAAAAAAATCGCGAAACATACCAATATAATAGGCCCGATTAGGATCGGGTTTAATGGTTACTTCTGCCAATTGAGTAATGCTTTCTTCCAGGATAACATCTAACTTTATAGGCTTGTCAGCTACAATTACATTTTTATTAACAGCTTTATAACCAATTAATTGAAATAAAATATCATAATTACCTGGCTTAAGCGGAAGTGTATATTTCCCGTTGTTATCGGCAACTGTTGCTATTTTATATCCGCTCACAAAAATTCCAGCACCTGGCAAAACTTCACCACGTTTATCTTTTACTGTACCTGATAGGTTAAAGCTTGTTTGGGCAAAGCAATAATGCACTGTTAAGAGTAAAAAGAATAAAACGATGGTTGATCTCATAGAAAAAAATATCAACTAAGTTAATAGTTAATTTAGATTATTGAAAATTTTTGGAAGGGGAATCCATAAAATATTGATTTTAAATTAATCTGTCGCTTGTGTGAGGGAATTTTTCATTAGCCACAGCAGTCTCATTTTAAAATATTTTATTACACCAGCAATTCTTTTGCATTTTCAATCGCAGATGCGCCAGGATTTTTACCACTCAACATTTCTGCAATAACGCCAACTCTTTCTTCTTGTTTTAGTTTGCGAATGCCTGTGGTGGTTTTTCCTCCGGCTTCATTTTTATGGACAAAATAGTGAGATTTGCCTTTGGCAGCAATTTGGGGCAAATGGGTAATGGAGATTACTTGCATATTTTCACCAAGATCAGAAATCACCTCGCCAACTTTTAATGCAGTTTCACCAGATATTCCCGTATCAATTTCATCAAAAATGATGGTAGGCAATGAAGTATGTTGAGCAAGCAAAGCTTTTATAGCCAGCATTAATCTTGATAATTCCCCACCAGATGCCACTTTATTTACCGGAGCAGGTTTTTGTCCGGCATTTGCGGTAAACAACAGCGTGATTTCATCCAAGCCGTCTTTATTTAATTCTGATAATGATTCTTGTGCTAAAACTAATTTGGCACTTGGCATACCAACCTTTTGTAGCGTTTTTCCTGTTTGTTCTTCCACAGTTTTAATCGCTTTTTTGCGGTTGGCACTTAACTGCACAGCTTGCTTATTCAAGCTAATTTTAAGTTTTTCGATTTCTTTCTGGAGTTTTTCAATATTCTCGTCAGAACTTAACAGCTGATTTAAGTTTTGCTCCAATTGGTTCTGAATGTATAAAAGCTCATAGTTATTGGCAACTCGGTGTTTCTGTTGTAGCAAGTAAAATAAATCTAACCTTTGATTGATGATTTCCAAACGATCGGCACTATGTATGGTATTCCCTTCCAAACTAGAAACTTCATCTGCAATATCCTTAATTTCAATGATTGAAGATTTTAAACGTTCAAATAGTACATTAATCGCAGGATCGAATTTTTCAATGCTTTGCAATTGCATTTGCGCTTCTTTCAAAATCTGCAACGCTGATGGTTCGCTTTCAGTTAACAAACCTGTTGAAGTAAGCAGTCCTCTTTTAATGGTTTCGGCATGCGTCAATTTTTCCAGCTCTTGCTCTAATTCTTCCTGCTCACCACTTTTTAAATTTGCCTGCTCCAACTCATTAAATAGAAATTGTTCGTAATCCTGTTTGTTTCTTGCTTCTGCCGCGTCATCTATTAATTTTTTTAAACGATTATTTTCTTGCTTCAGTTTTTTAAAACCTATTCTATAATCAGATAATAAGGATTTATGATTGGCTAAAGAATCAACAATGAGAAGCTGGAAATCGGCATCGTTAATTTCCTGTGTTGCGTGTTGTGAGTGAATATCGATTAATTTTTCTCCAATTTGTTTTAATATGGATAAATTAACTGGCGTGTCATTAATGAACGATCTTGATTTTCCATCTATAGAAATTTCGCGGCGAAGAATACTTTCATTAAAAAAATCGAGATCATTATTTTCAAAAATCTCTTTTAATTTGTCGTCAGCCAAAGCAAAATTCCCTTCAATAACACATTTTTTATCTTGGTTAAAGAAATATTTACTCTCTGCCCTTTGTCCCAAAATTAAAGATAACGCACCTAAAATAATTGATTTACCAGCACCGGTTTCGCCAGTAATAATGTTTAAGCCTTTATCAAATTCGATATCAAGACTATCAATTAATGCGTAATTACGAATGGAAAGTTTTTGTAGCATACAGACTACGAAAATACTAAAAAGTTATTTCAACAAACGCTTAAAAACGAAAACGGCGAAGAATAATCTCCGCCGTTTTACTATTTGCATGTTTGGTTTAGTTCTCTTTTTTCTCTTTTCGCTCTGCTTTTTCCATTTTCTCTTTCAATTCTTTTACTTCATTATCGAATTTCTGTTTCAATTTTTTGTACTCTTCAGTTTGTCTAACTTTATTGTTGTTCAAGTTTTCATTTATGCGAATTGAAGTGCCATCTATACCATACGCAATATTGTCATTCATTCTGATAAATATCGAGTCCGTATTCATCCGAGGCATTTTAGGGAAGTTAATGCGATCAATTGATTTTAAACTCTGAATACGAGCATTATCCAATTGTGCTCTAAATTCTGGAGTGTTCATTTTGGCAACCATATCTTCACTTAGCTTTCTCCATTTAGCTTGTGCTTCTGGCGAGGAAAATTCTTCAGCCATTTTTTTCCATTTTGCTTGCGCTTCTGGCGAGTTGTATGCTTTGGCAATATCTTCTCCAAATTTTTTCCACTTCGCTTGAGCTTCTGGCGAGCTGTATTCTCTGGCTACATCATCACCGAATTTTTTCCATTTCGCCTGTGCTTCTGGCGAGCTATATTCTTTAGCTATATCTTCTCCAAATTTTTTCCATTTAGCCTTAGCCTCTGGCGAATTGAATTGCTTGTTAATTTTTGCCTGAAACAATGAATCCTTAAATTTAAATCCTGAATCAAGGTTTACTCTAAACACTTTATTTCCCGAGAAAAGTTCATCATTGTAGAAGTCTCTTCTTAAACTATCAGGCATTTCCTTTACAGAGTTATATTCGGTTTTTTTGCCATTCGCATCAATGGTTACAATTTTAATTTTTCGCTTTTTGGTAGTATCTAAACAAACAATTGTTTTAAGATCTCCAGATTCGTTATTAATCGCAATTATCTGTTGCTTGGCTATAGTTTTATGTTCTTTTTTCTTTTCTGCGGGATTAATCCATGCAATAGAGAACAAGCATGCAACCCCCAAAGTTAAGGCTGCCATTTGCTGTTTGGCATTTAAATAGTTCGTTTTCATATTGGTTATTCTTTTTATGCGTTGATATAAATTTTGTGTTTTTCCGGTTGCCGCTAAGGCATAAGCCGGACTGTTTTTATCTTTAAGTAATTCTAGTTTCAATAGGGCATGAGCATAATTTAATGGCTTACCCGTTATCTTAAGTACTAAATCATCGCAGGCATGCTCACGTTCGATGTGAATAAATCTTCCAGCCATCCATACAAATGGATTATAAAATAGCAATGTTTCTATCGCAGTTTTGATTAAGTTTAATAAGAAGTCGTTCCTTCGGATGTGAGATAGTTCATGAATTAAAATGGCCTCTACCTGGTCGTTATCCAATTGATTTACCAGTGCAAGGGGGAATAACACAACTGGTTTTAGGTAACCAATTACCAATGGTACATTTATAATTGATGATAGTTGGAATTTAATTGATTTATTTATTTTAAGTCTTTCGGTAATGTTCAGGAACAATATTCTCCAATTTTCTGGTACAGCACTTAAACTATCCTTTTTTAACTTTGCAAGCTGATGATAGCCTTTAGCGATTATAAATAGTTGTAGAATGATGCCTATAATGTAAAACACTAAAATTACAGGGAAGTATTGTTCGGCCTTACTGCTAAAACTAGGAGTAAGGTTATTAAAATATTGGTAGAGTTGAATGTTTTGTGCCTCACCACTAGATATTCCTCTTGGGATGCTAACCATCATCTGACTAACGAAATTATAGGCGAAGCCAACGAACATTAACACGATCGAACCAAAAGCCAGATTGTGCTTGTATTTTGCAGGCAACTTAGGTATGCTAAGCATGATGATAAACAACACACCGTAAATAAGTGCACTTTGCCAAAGTGAGTTTAAAATGCTCCAGCCAAATGCTTTGATAAATTGTTGTAATAAAGTTTCCATAAAGATGATTATTAAATGAAGCCTAAATCGCTTTTAAATTTTAAAATTGTTAAATCTTTTATTTAGGCTGCTTGTTGCCCCTAAACCCTAAACCCTAAACCCTAAACCCTAAACCCTAAACCCTAAACCCTAAACCCTAAACCCTAAACCCTAAACCCTAAACCTATTTAAGGCTATCTAAATATTTTTTAATTTCATCAATTTCATCTGCACTTGCGCTGTGGTTACCCAAAGCTTGCATAACCAACCGGGCCGCCGAGCCATTAAAAACATTATCGATCATTTTGCTAACCATTTGTTTTTCCGTTTTATCTTTACTAACAATAGCTTTGTAGATATGCGTTTTCTGATTGGTATCTCTTTCAACCATTCCTTTTTCATGCATAATCTGCATTAATTTTAAAGTAGTGGTATAGCCTGAATCTTTTTTATTCAACCCTTCATGAACTTCTCTTACCGTTGCCAAGCCTTTCTGCCATAACATTTGTAAGATTTCCATTTCACCTTCTGTTGGTTTGATGTTGCTATTGGTCATATTGTTACATGTTGTACGAATTATTTCGTAATCAAATGTACGAAGATATTCGTATAATCAAAATATTTTAACAGATTTTTAAATATAATTGTTGATTAACAGACGTGAGAAGTATTTAAACGTTGCACGAATGGAGATATATTCATTTAGAAATTAGATATATAGCACAGGTTTAAGTTGTTTAAACCTAATTGTAGCGGATACCGGCCTGTGAATAAGGCCTGCAGCAGTATGAGCGGAAAGTAGGGGTGGCTTTCAATTAGTACGCAGAGATTGCTTTCCAAATAGATTTTATTAACCTATTCAATGGAAAACAATTAAACCTTTATTAAGGTACCAGAGTTATTTTTTCAAACCTTCGTATTTTCCAATGTTTGCCGGATCAATTTCGGCCAGCATATTATATGCTTTCATGCGTTCTTGCATATTCAATTTAGATAGTACATTAGTAACCTCTTCTGCTTTTGAAGCGAAGTATACATTGGGGAAAATCGAACCTAATTTCTGTTTATCCATCTGTTGTAAAGCTGGGAGTGCAGAAACAATTTGTGTTAGTCCTTTATCATTATCCGTTAATTGGTCTAAACCATTTAAATGATAGGCATAAATAAATACACGCAATTCACTGAAAACAGGATTTAAAACGTTTTCATTAAACCAAAATCGATTGCGCAACCCATCGGCAGCTTTCCAGCCAGTATTACCTGAAGCCTGGGCCAGGTTGATAATATTTTGAGCTTTCTTGAAATAGTTATTGCCACCCAATTTAGCAAAGCTGTCTTTATCTAAACCGATAATGGTGTATGCATAATAAGATAGAAGTGCACTAATATTGGAAATATAATTTTGATCCGAAAAATCAATTGTCGAGCCATCATTATAACTGAAATCGAAATTCTTGTCACTCATGTTTAACAAAGTACTGTTATATGAGCTATTAAAAACAGGGCGACTGCTTTGAATTTGCGCCTCGGCAGTGTAACCTGAGCCGCCATCCCAAGAATTTATTGTAATTACAAAGCTGCAATCTATACGTTCTTGTGGTTTATAACTTTCTACGCTAAACTTATTATTGTTCAAAAAATCACGGATTGTTCTTTGCAAAGCTTCTAAAGTTGGTTTGCTCATGTTCGAAACCTGCGGCGCCAAAACTGTAACTCTTGCATTTAATTCTTGAGCATGCAATTTACCAAAACCAACCAGTAGCAATATCCAAACAATCCTTTTCATCATTTTGAAATATTTAAAATAGCAGCACATATATCTTTAGCTACTTCCGTTTTCGATTTCATCTCAAATACAGTTCGCTCTAATGCTTTGTTAAAAATAGTAATTTTATTGGTATCCGATTTAAATCCAGCGCCTTTATCATTTAACGAATTTAAAATAACTAGATCTAAATTTTTCTTTTCAAGTTTTCCCTTTGCATAATTTTCTTCATCATTCGTTTCCAGGGCAAAGCCAACCAAAATCTGGTTTGCTTTCTTTTCCCTTCCTAATGATGCTAAAATATCAACCGTTTTTTCTAATTCCAGAAGCAACTCGTTATCATTTTTTTTGATTTTTTCTGTTGCAACAACTTTTGGTCGATAATCGGCCACTGCAGCACACATTACCGTAATATCAATCTCTGGAAAAATTGAGGAGCAGGCGTTTAACATTTCATCTGCACTTACCACATCAATTCTTTTTAATTCAGTACTTGCTTTTAAAGCAGTAGGTCCTGTAATCAAAGTAATATTGGCACCAAGTTTAGCCAACTCATTTGCAAGAGCAAAACCCATTTTGCCTGATGAATGGTTTCCAATAAATCGAACTGGATCAATCGCCTCGTAAGTTGGGCCTGCGGTTACCATTACGTTTTTGCCATATAAGGGTAGAGACTCTTTTAGAATTTGTTCCAAAAAAGTAATAATATCTTCTGGCTCAGCCATTCGACCTTCACCGTATAATCCACTGGCTAACTCACCGCTTCCTGGAGAAATAACGGTATTTCCGTAACTGGAGATTTTTTCGATATTGTTTTGCGTGCTTTCATGTTTCCACATGTCTAAATCCATTGCAGGAGCCACATACACAGGGCACTTGGCAGAAAGGTAAATCGCAGTCAATAAATTATCGCAAATCCCTGTAGCCAATTTAGCCAAAGTATTTGCACTAATAGGAGCAATAATGATTAAATCGGCCCATAAGCCTAATTCTACATGATTACTCCAAACACCAGTTTCTTCTTCAAAATACTGAGTGTAAACTGGATTTTTAGAAAGCGTAGCAAGGGTAAGAGGCGTAATGAAATTAGCGCCATCAGGAGTGAGAATAACCTTAACGTTTGCACCAGCTTTAACTAGTAATCGAACCAGAAAGGCCGATTTGTAAGCAGCTATACTACCGCAAACGCCAAGGATAATATTTTTATTTTTTAGCATCAAGCAAAGCTTTTAAAGCATGGTGCATAGAGCGTACACAAACGCTTGCTATAAACTCCATGCGCTATGCCAATCTTATTTTTGTTCTTTAGCAGGATTTCTGTGATAAATTTTATCATTCAAAAATTCATCCATTGCAACTAGAACAGGTTTTGGCATACGCTCATAGTGCTTGCTGATTTCGATCTGCTCACGGTTTTCGAAAATCTCTTCCAAATTATCGTTACTCGAAGCAAATTCTGCTAATTTACCATGTAACTCTTCTTTAACGTTATTAGAAATCTGATTTGCTCTTTTAGCAATAACAACCAAAGATTCGTATAAGTTATCTGTAGTTCTATCTAAATCGTGAACGTTTCTGGTAACTGTAGTATTCGGTACAGCAGGTTTGTTAGTATTCATGTATTAATTAATTTTTAATATTAGTGTTGTCTGCAGTAGTTGGTTTAGTAGAAACAGTATCTTTTAATTTACCTGTTCTAATCAACATCTGCTTGTATTTTTCTTGGTCAGCTGCATATAAAGCCAACTCTTGTTTAGTAGTTACAATTCCACTTTCTACATCTTGCTTAAGTTGCTTTGCTTCCTTAGTAAATTTGCTTTCTGGGTGGTTTTCAGTAAATTCGGTATATAATTCTATTGCTTCATTATAGCGATCTTCCTGGCGAATGATGTAACTGTTTTTAGCATATAAATATTGTGCTTTAATCATCAAAAAGTCCATTTCCTCAGCATACTTAATATCTGGGTAATCTCTCTGTGCATTTTTTAAAGCAATAACGGCCGCACGGTAATTATCTACATTACTAGGACCAGTAGTTAAATACATTTTGGCATTTTCAAAAGCCTTATCTTCTAATTTACCTCTTAAATCAGCAATATACTTACTTGCGGCTGCAGCACGATCACTTGTTGGATATAAGTTAATAAATAATTGCAATGCATCAATAGCTTTATAAGTATTCTCCTGATCTAAAGAAAAAGCAGGTGATTCTAAATAATAACAATAAGCACCCATGTAACGTGCCTCTTCAGCATTTTTACTGGCAGGATAAGTATCGGCAAAACTCTTAAATTGATATCTCGCAGTAGTGTAATCGCTCAACCTATATAAAGTATAGGCATAATAATAGTTTAAATCCTCAGCTTCTGCACGACCACGATATTTTTGAGATAGATCTTCAAAAAGCACTAATGCTTTGCTATAATCTCTTTTATTATATAAACGAAGCGCTTCCTGGTATTTTTTTGCAACATCATTACTCGCTCTCAATTTCTCGAAACGACTTTTACAGCCCGCAATACCCAATGCGGCAACAAATACTAAAATAATTAAGTGTTTAACTTTAAACATTCTGCAAAGATAATTAATAATACGATAACATCAATAAAAACAATTCGCCGCTAAGCTATGTAATGGAAACCACTACATATATATAGTTAACAATTTTTAACATATATATATACTATTACATATATTGATATTTTGGAAAGCACTGTTATTACTTATATATAAGTACCGTCCCGCCCTTTGTTCCAAATCCCCGCTCGTTCCTCGCTGGGGGTTTTCCACTTCGGTCAGGTTTAGGTGGCGCGGCCGTTGCAGCAAACAAATGGTTTGGCGTAAAAAAAACTAAACAAATACTGTAGTGATTCCAAAATCGCCTCATCCCTATATCTTCTATATTTCTATATGGTTCAAAAGAAAGCACATAACAACTTTATAGTTGCCAGCCTTTAGCTCAATTTCCCGCTGAATGGCCATTCCTCTACCTATACAACCTATAGAATATTAAACCCGGCACAAACCAGCAGACACATTTTCCGCTGTCCCGTAAACCTTGGCGAAACCCCTTATAACAGTTCACGCGTCCAAAATGTTCTTGAGGCCAACGATTTTTTTCCTTTGATAAACAGCGCCTTAGGGAAAACACGGGGAGAAAAGCGGTAAACTGTTTGGATGCTGCCCTTTTTTTTCTACTTTTGCATCCCGCTTCGGAGGAAACGGTTGTGAATGAAAAGATGGATCTGGGGGATGTGGGAAGGATAAAAGGCCAAAAATTTATTTCAAAATAAATTTGCGGTTGAGAAAAAGA
>NZ_CAKLBU010000024.1 GCF_920984735.1 Pedobacter sp. Leaf250
TCAAGACCACAACATCTTTCCATAACAACTTTGTTTTTTAGTTCATTATAAAGTTAATAAAGATCGATGAAGTGGTCTTAATTTTTATTGAACGCGATTATAATTCCTCACTTTTTATGTAAGTTTGCAATGATGAAAAAGACATTCACTTTTATCTTATTTTCAATTACTTGTATATTGCTATTTAGTGCAAATGTGCAAGCACAGTGTGCCATGTGTAGCATTAATGCCGAGCAAGGTGTTAAAAATGGAAATACAGTTTCAGCAGGGCTAAATACAGGCGTTTTGTATCTTCTGGCTATTCCATATATTATGGCTATTGTTGTTGGCGTGGTTTGGTATAAAAAATACCGCAAAAAAAATGTAGAGTTGAATATGAAAAGGGAACCTTTCCATTTAAACTAGCTAATGTCTGGTAAAACCTCAAAACTTTCTGCAATTGTTCATTGCAAATGCCCACACTGCCGTAGGGGAGATATATTTACGGGCAGCATGTATGGCTGGAACATTCAGCACACCAAAGAAATTTGCAGTTATTGCGCACAACGCATAGAAATTGAACCAGGTTATTTTTATGCGGCCATGTATGTAAGTTATGCCATGAACGTAATTGAAATGCTTATCGTTAGTTTTATCACTTACCTTATTTTCGGGCCATTAACTGATGCTACTTTTTGGCATTACCTCATTGCCATATTTGCAGGCTGCTTCATTTTGTATCCTTTCAATTACCGCTACTCACGGATTATATTGCTTCATGTATTATCGCCTAATATTAAATACAAGCCATATTACGATCAGTAAATTTAGGTTGGGTTTAGTTGTTGAAAATGTTTATGCAATAAAAGCAGTTAACCGATTCAATAATTAACCCGTTAATCTCAAAATTATGTTAAAGAAAGAAACTTTAAAATTCATAAAAGACGTAGCGGAGAACAATAAAAGAGAATGGTTTGCTGAACATAAACCCAAATATGAAGAAGCCAAAGCCGATGTTTTAAATTTAGTTGCTGCATTAATTCCAGAGCTTGCAAAAATAGACCCGATGATTTCGGCGGAAACAGACCCGAAAAAGAGTTTACTGCGTATTTATCGTGATGTGAGGTTCAGTAAGAACAAAGATCCCTACAAAAATAACTTTGGCATTTGGTTTTCATCAAAGAGCAAAGGTGCCGATGGACCAGGCTACTATTTACACATCCAGCCAGGCAAAAGTTTCATTGCGGGAGGTTATTGGATGCCTCAGGCAGAAGACTTGAAACTGATTCGTCAGGAAATAGATTATAATATAGATGAATTTAAAGAAATCATTTCCAATAAAGATTTCAAGAAGAACTTTACTTTGGGTACCAGTAACGCTTTGAAGAATGCACCAAAAGGCTATGATCCCACTGATCCAAATATTGAATACTTAAAATTAAAAAGTTTTGAAGCCACAACAACATTGGGCGATGAAGAATTTTTCAAACCAGCACTCGTTAATAAGTTGATAAGTTCTTTTGCTACAATTCAGCCATTAGTTGCATTTTTACGCAATGCAATTAATAGTTAATTGTGCTACATTTTTTACAATTAACCATTTCGAACGATTAACCATTTAAACAGTTAACCGATTAACCCAAACAAAATCATTATTATAGTCCTAAATGGTATTGATACATGATACTGAAATCTTGATACTTTAAATATGAAAAACACCTTCTTAGCTATTGCCGTCGCCCTATTTATTTCATCCTTAACTTCTTGTGTTGTTTTATCTCCAAAAAAATATAAAGCATTATTGGGAAGTAAAGATTCTTTATATACTGCATTCAATGAGGGATTGGTAAAAATAGAGAATTTAGAAAAAGAGGTTGCCAAGCTTAAGAAAGATACCACACTAATGGCCGAAGAGCTGAGAGACTTGCAGACCAGTTACAATGAGGTTGATGCCAATTATAAAAAATTAAAAAACAATTCTACCAGCGAAATCACAAAATTATCGGGCGATTTGGCTGCTCGAGAAAAACGTTTAAAAGAAGTAGAAGAAGTGTTGCGTAAACGTGATGAAGCTACCAATTCACTGAAAGAGAAATTACAACAAGCACTTCTTGGTTTCACTAAAAACGGGCTTACCGTTGAGATTAAAAATGGAAAGGTTTATGTATCCTTAACCGATAAATTACTCTTTCCATCTGGAAGTATTATTATTGATGATAAAGGAAAACAGGCTTTATCGCAGTTGGCAAATGTATTAAAACAACAACCAGAAATTAATATTGCTGTAGAAGGGCATACCGATAATCAAAAAATCAACAACCTTGGTCAAATTAAAGATAACTGGGATTTGAGCGTTTTAAGAGCAACTTCGGTGGTAAGGTACTTAACTGATAATGAAAAGGTAGAAAGTGTAAGGATGACGGCTACGGGAAAAGGAGAATTTCAACCGCTGGGTTCAAACGCAAACGCGGATGGAAGAAGCAAAAATAGAAGAATAGAAATTGTGCTTTCTCCAAAATTAGATGAACTTTACAATTTGATCAAATAATTTAATATTCTAAAAATAGATTTAATTGCCCTGCAGGACGTCCCTGGAGGGCAATTTATTTGTATGATTTTAAAACCTTGAATGATTGTTCAAACTCAAAATTATTTAGGTTTGCATATTCAGGTAGTGAAATTTTATTTGTTGATATGAATTTAAATAGTTCTTCAATTGCATTAGAAACCTCTTCAGGTCTGTCGCAATGTTTTAGGGAATCTATTTTTAACAAATGCAACGATATTTCATACACTTTGAAATCATTTTTAAACGACATTTTTAAGCCTTTGTTAATTTCTAACAGCGCCTGTTCATAATTATGGGTGCAATTATAAAAACTCGCTTTAAACAAACTAAAACCTACGCTTATAAAATTGGTGTAGTAAGTATAATCGCACTCTATTACTTTCTCTACAAAATCTAGAATCCTTTTAGCTTTTTTATAATTGTTAAGTTTAAGGCAGGTGTGTCCTAAATGTAATAACAAGAAAGGAGAGAAAACCGAATGGCGAACATTAAAAATATTAGGATATTTATTTAGAATTGCTGCAATAAAACGATCACATTCTTTGTAATTTTTTTTCGCAAATAAAGCGAGCAAAACCAATCGATACGACAAAATCTCTGGTGTAGTGATTTCCTTATTACTTAAAGGTCCGCTCTTATCAGTTTTTTGGCAAAGTTTAATAATTTTATCTTCAAGCGTTTTACTTTCATTTGGTTTACCTGTAAGGTTATTGTGAAAATATAAAATTAAATCATAAGGATTTATTGGAAATAACTCATTCAATCTTTTATAATGTCGCTTTAGCGAATGCATGGTATTGATCAAAAATGATTTATCGATATCAATTAAAGCAATATTGCATTCAATTACCAATAGCATAATTTGAATATCCTCATTAAGTACATTTTGCGAAATATCTTTAATGGTTTCCTTGTACAGTTTACTCATCGTTCGGCCAGTTGCCAAAATATCAATAAAATTCTGGTCGATACTTTGTTTATTGAAGTTGGAATTTGGCTTACTTAATTCATATTTGGAAACGTTGCAAATGAAATCGAACGACATGTTCTTTTCTTCATTTGTAAAGGGAAGTTTAAATATGTTTTTTAACTCTGAAATTTCATTTCTGTTGATGCTAAAACGAATTGCCCAATTCAAAATGTGATACATGAGTACTGTTTTAGGCTGAAAAGTAGCCAGAATGTATTCAAAAAATTCTTTATCAGGTTTATAATTATACCGATCGGTTATTTGTAAGAAGATAAAATAAGTATAAATATCATCATTTAAAAAACGAACAATTTCTGTGGGAATAGCTGTACTAAGCCTTTTCTCTTCAATTAAAATTCCATCATATAAAAGTTCCTGATAGGCATCAGCATATTGATTTATAATATCTAGAATATTTTCTTTGGCTACCCGAAGACCTTTATTTCCTTCGGATATATTTTGGCTAATTTTTTTTAACAGGAATATTTTTTCAGTACTTTTTTTAGCGAGAAAAATTTTCTTCTCCAGGAAATGGTTGATTATCTCATAGCACAATAATGCATTGTTCAGCTCAAGAACAAAATTTTCTTGCTTTAATTGATAATATACCTGAAGCCAGAATGGTGTTTTAAATTGCTTCAGTAAAGCCGGACTCACATCTTCCTGAATAACTGTTTTATTTTCGAGCTGGCTTAATATTCCTAAAATTTCTTCGGTATTTAATGGAGGAACGTTACTAAGCATATCAAGATCGTAGAACAAACCCCTGTACCATTTTTTATTTAAAAATGCCGAACCGATTATAATGGGTTGTAAATTAATCCAACTATTGGTCCGTAAGCCAAATACCATTTTAAAGAAAGTGTTTTCTTCTATGCTGTAAAGAAAATCTACAAACGTTTTAAAATATTCTGTTTTGGTAAGGATTTCATCAATACCATCAACAATTAATACGAATCTGCCTTCTTTCTGACTCGGATTTTTTTTAAAAAAACTGATTAAATCATTTATACTTTCAAATTTGAATTCCTTTGAAAACCATTGTTTTAAGGTTAATTTATTCTGGATAATGGTGTTGATGCTGTTCACGTTCATCAACAAAACAATATCATTTTTATATAGTGCATCATTTGCATAAAAGAAATGTTGAACCAAATGCGCCAATAAAATGGATTTGCCCTGCCCGGGCAAAGCACTTAATGTGGTAAATTGAAAATCGTTATTAAGAAAATAATCAAAGTCTGGATAATAGAAATTTCTATTAGCCGTATGAATAAACGGAATACCAGAATTGTTTTTTTTGGAAACTAGGGCAATATCACTAAAATATTTAGCCTTTATTTTAAGTGCTTGCCAAGTACTTTTTTCATCCTTAACAGGAATTTCTTTTTCCTTACAAAATGTATTCCAGTCCGAATAGCCAATATATTGAGATAAACTATTTAATGTAAATAATGAAAATTTATGCAATGTAGTTGCAAAGCCAAAAAACCTTTTGATAGTGGTTTCACTAACATAGTTTTTGGTTTCTTGGAATACATACTCAGAAATTAACTTACAGTGAGAGGGATCAATAATTTTTAATCCAGACTTTATAAGTACAAACTTCCTGAGATCGGAGAGGAGTTCATTAGCATTCATTAATTTATAGGGATGACGATACTAATGTCATCAAAATTTCACAGTGTAGGAAATTAAATGGCTGTTAAATGAACGGATGAATAAAATGAATGAAAAGTTTGGGTAAATAATGAACAGAAATGGATAGAAAGGGTGTTCATCCGGAATGTAGATTTGTCACTGAATTGTTTATGTAGTGTAATCTACTAGGCAACAATCCAATCATCCCAAATTACGCCTGACATGATGAAAACTTTTACCTCTCATTCCGATAAAGGAATAATTCGCTATGCGTTTGCATTCGCAATCATCACTTTATTAACGTTCTTCGGTTCGATATCGTATGCACAAACAAAAATTTTTGCTACTTCAGTTACCGAAATTAAACCTACTACTGGAAGCCCATCACGGGTCGACAATATAAATGATGCGATAAGTACCAGCGATGCGACTTTTGCAACCCTTAATTCTTATGGCGGTGTTGCGCTGGGTATCGGTTCTTATTATGGCGGAATCAATTTAAAGTTTCCAAATAGTATTCCTGCTAACAAAACTACTTATATCCGTATTGATTTCGATCAATCGGCATTGAACGGCTTATTGGGCGGAACTTTAGGCGGGCTTGTAGCAGATATTGTTGGGGGTTTGGTGATTGGAAACCATCAATTTGAGGTAGGCGCCCAAAGGCCTAACGGAACTACTATTCTAAGTAGATCGAGTGCTTTGGGTTTCAACAACAACTCTAACATTAAAATAGTTAAAGATAAAAATGGCCAAACCTTTATTGCCATTACCCCCAACGAAACTTACGATAAAGTTTATATCATTGACAGAACCACTGGTGTTTTACTTACTACTACAGGAAAAACAAATGTTTATTATGCTTATACTATCGATGGCAACGATAACTGTGATGTAAATACTTATGCAAACTACGATGAAGTAGGTATTTCTTTAGATGCATTAAATTTGGCAGGTGCCGAAAATTTTGAGTTTCAAAAAGCCATAGACAACGATAAAAATACTTTTTATAATTTAAGTACAGGTGTGGTGGGCGTTGCGGCATCTAAAAGTGTTAATGTTTATTTTCCCTCACTTTCCAACACCACAGATAATATAAATCTACGCTTCAGAACTTCACCTGCATTGGTAAATCTTAAATTATTTGATAATTTGAGAGTTACTGCATATAACGGAAGTGATGAAGTTTATAACGTTTCGGCATCGAGCTTATTGGATTTGGATTTGCTTGGATTACTAAACAATGGGCAAGCAGTAACTGTGCCTTTTGCTCCAGGTGTTGCATTCGATAGGGTTTCCTTGAGATTATCAACTTTAGTTAGTGCAAATGTTACGCAATATGTAGAGCTTTATGATATTAGTAGAAGCCCTGCATTTCCAACATTTGCTGCACCGGTTTCTAACACAATAAACGCTTGTTATAACGCAAGCGCCAATTTACAGGCTACAACTGCAGTTGGAAATCAGTTGGTATGGTATGATGTTGCCGATGGTGGCACAAGCTTGGCTACTGTTAATTACAATGGTACTTTTACCACTCCTGTTTTAACCTCAAATAAAACGTATTATGTCGCCTCAAAACGATCTGGATGTACAGCAGAATCTGTACGTGTACCAGTTAATATTACGGTTAATCCGATCATTAACTTTACAGGTGGCACGCTTACCAATGCTACAAGTGGTTCCAATTACAACAAACAACTTGTGCCTGCAACAGGCGGAACTCCAGGTTTTACCTACTCGATAGCATCGGGAAGTGTACTCCCTGCCGGATTAACGCTATCTTCAACTGGAGATATTGTTGGTAGACCAACAGTTCCAAACACCTATAATTTTTCTGTTGTGGCTACTGATACAAAAGGCTGTAGTGTAACAGCAGCTTATACCCTTATTGTTACTGGCCCATTAACATTATTGCCAGGCGCTCTGCCAGAAGGTATAACCAATATTTTGTATCCAACTCAAACCATACCGGCTGCAAATGGGGGCACTGGACCATATACTTACACGGCTACAGACGTTCCTGCAGGTTTGACATTTAACGAAGCAACAAGGGAAATTACGGGGACACCAACCGTTCCAGGTAATAACACTGTTCGGGTTACTGTTACCGATGCCAATGGAAACACGGTAACATCAAATTATACGCTTAAAATTACAGACCCATTCATTTTACCGCCTGCAACCTTAGCCAATGGAACAACTGGTATTAGCTATATCCCGCAAACAATTCCATCAGCAGTTGGTGGCACGGGTCCATATACGTATTCGGCAACTGGGTTACCACCAGGGTTAACGTTTACTCCGGGCACAAGAGTAATTGCAGGCACACCTTCTTTAGCAGGTAATTATCCTGTTTCTGTTACCGCAACAGATGCAGACGGAAAAACAGTAACCACCATTTATTCTATTACTGTGCTCGATCCATTGGCATTACCGCAAACTATACTTGCTGATGGAAATGAGAAGGTTAATTATCCACCTCAAACAATCTTACCTGCAACAGGAGGCTCTGGATCTTACACTTACGTCGCTTCGAATCTTCCGGCAGGAATTACTTTTGATGCGAGTACTCGAGTAATTTCAGGCACACCAGCTCAAGCAGGAAATTACTCAATTTTGGTTACAGTTACAGATGATGGTGGAAGAACAGCCAATCGTTCTTACTCATTAAAGGTAATTGGTGCTCTTAATTTACCTTCAGCAACTTTAGCTGATGGAACAGTTGGCACCACTTATCCAGCGATAACTTTGCCTGCAGTAAGTGGCGGAACACAACCTTATATCTATACCGCAACTGGTCTTCCGCAGGGAATTACTTTTAACCCGAACACTAGAGAAATTTCAGGAACACCTGAAGTAGGTGGAACATACGGAATATCGCTTACTGCAACTGATGCAGCTAATAATAGTGCTACAACAACTTACACATTAAACGTAAATATAAATGCTCCAATAGTTGCTTCTGTAACAGTTTGTTCAGGCACTGGTGCAACCTTAACAGTTAGCAATACTGTATTAGTTGGAACTATTACTTATAGATTGTATGGCCCAACAGGGAATACACCATTACAAACCAATACAACTGGCAGTTTTACAACACCAGCAGTTTCTACACAAACTACATTTTATGTTGATGCAGTTTCTGGCACTGCTGTAAGTACTAGAACCACAGCTATTGTTTCGATCAATCCGCCAGCAACCTTGCCTTCAGTTGCAAGTAGTAATATTGCCATAAATTCAGGGCAAACCGCTACACTGAATGCTACTTTTGATGCAGGAAACACCATTGCTTGGTATGAAGCAGCAACAGGTGGCAGCCCAGTGAGCACTAACGCAACTTTTACCACTCCACCATTAACTACAAACAAAACTTATTATGCTCAAACCACTAGTGCAGCTGGTTGTGCAAGTGCCTCTCGAGTGCCTGTTGTTATTACCGTTGTTCCAGTTTCTGGTACTACTGCTTGTAATACAGCAGGCAGTCAAAATACTGCGATTACAGGAATTTGTGTTCTGTGCGGCATAACTGGCGCAGGCAATTCTACAGATGCTGATCCAAACAACTTTACCCGGTTAACTTTAGGTGTAGGTGTTGGAGCAGTAGGATCTCAACAATTGATTTTCCAAAATCCTGGGGTTGCTACCGATAGTATTCGATTGAATTTAGGAATACCAGGAGGTTTGGCAGATGTTAACGTATTGAATAACATCACAGTTAAAATATTTAATGGAACAACAGAAGTAAAATCAGTTCAAATTAGTGGGGGATTATTATCCATTAATTTATTGGGCGGCGGCAGATTCAGCTACACATTAGCCGCAGGAGGTGCATATGATCGCGTTCAGGTCAGTTTTGGAGGTGTAGTTGCAGCACTAAGCAGTTTAGATATTTACGGAGCAACACAAATTTATCCAAACCCAACCATTATATCTGGTTCACAATCCATTTGTGCTGGCAGTACAGCTAAATTGTCTGTCACACCAGTAATCGGAACAACTGTGAGCTATTTTGATAGTTTAATAAGTGCAACTGTATTAAATCCTGATGGTGGAGATTTTACAACACCGGCGCTTTCATCAACCACAACATACTATCTTCAGGTAAATAAAGTAATCAATGGAAGCGTTTGTTCAAATCCTACCCGAACGCCAATAACGATAACGGTAAATCCTGCAATCTTATTCAATGGATTAACATTAAAGAATGCCAGTATTTCATTTCCGTATAATCAACAGTTGCCGTTAGCAACTGGCGGTACACCAGGTTTCGCTTATGCATTAGCAGCTGGAAGTACTTTGCCAGCAGGATTATCTCTATCCTCAACAGGCTTGATTTATGGTACACCAACCGCGGTAGGAAATCCAACCTTTTCAGTGGTGGCAACAGATACAAAAAACTGTTCAACAACTGCAGTATTTAATTTAACGGTAACGCCTGCCTTAGCATTGGCACCAGGTACATTGCCAGATGGCATAACCGGAACGCTCTATCCAAGTCAAACTATTCCAGCCGCAAGTGGTGGTACAGGTCCAATTACTTATTCTGCTGCGGATGTTCCTCCCGGATTAAGTTTCAATCCTGCAACGAGAGAAATTTCGGGTACTCCTACACAACCTGGAAATTATATTATCCCAATAACTGTTACTGATGCAAACGGATACTCCGTTACATCAAACTACACTTTAAAAGTTACCGATCCATTATTACTGCCTCCTGCAACATTAGCGAACGGAACAACGGGTTTGGTTTATCCAACACAAACCATTCCACTGGCAATTGGTGGAACGCAGCCATATACATACGCAGCAACAGGTGTTCCGGCAGGATTAACATTTAACCCTTCTACGAGAGAAATATCGGGGATACCAACACAATCTGGCACTTATCCAATTTCAGTTACAGTAACTGATTTTACAGGTAAAACGGCAACAACAACATACAATATAACCATTATTGATCCATTAACTTTACCGCCTGCAACATTAGCAGATGGAAATGAAAATGTAAACTACCCAACACAAACCATCCCATCGGCAATAGGTGGAGTTGGCCCATATACTTACACGGCTATCAATCTTCCGCCAGGATTAAACTTTAATACTAGCACTAGAGAAATTACAGGTTTACCAACACAGGCAGGAAATTATTTTGTTACTGTGAACGTAGCAGATAGTGAAGGTAGAACCGCGACAAATAATTACGCAATAAAGATTATTGGTGCTTTAAATCTTCCGTCGGCAACATTGCCAAATGGCGTAGTTGGAACAGCATATCCAACACAAACGCTGCCAGAAGTTACTGGCGGAACGGGTCCTTATACTTATATTGCAAACAATCTTCCTCCGGGATTAAATTTTAATACTATTACAAGGGAAATCACTGGAGAGCCTTCGCTTGGTGGCGATTATACAATATCATTAACAGCTAGGGATGAAAGTGGCAATGTTGCAACAACTGGTTATAGCATTAAGGTTACTGTAAATTCTCCTATTGTTGCAAATGCAGCCGTTTGTGCTGGTTCGGCTGCAACGCTAACCGTAAGTAACTTAGTTGCTGGTGTAACCTACAATTGGTATGCAGCTACAGGAACAACACCTTTAGCTACCAATAATACAGGAACATTTACAACACCTGCAGTTACAGCCCAAACCGTATTTTATGTAGAGGCAGTTTCTGGAACAGCTATAAGCTCAAGAACGGCAGTAACGGTTTCTATCAATCCGCCAGCAACATTGGCAACGGTTACCACAAATAATCAGGTGATCAATCCTAATCAATCGACTACTTTATTAGCAACAGCTGATGCGGGCAATACCATCACTTGGTTTGATGCGGCTACTGCTGGTACGCAAGTAGGATCTGGAGCATCATTTACAACTCCTTTATTAAGCGCAACCACTACCTATTATGTTGAAACCACAAATAGCAATGGTTGTGCAAGTGCGAGTCGTGTTCCGGTAACTGTAACCGTTATTCCTGTTGGAAGCGGAACGGCGTGTAATGCCGCAAATAGCCAAACCAGTGGTATAACCGGAGTTTGCTTATTGTGCGGAATTACTGGTGCTGGAAACTCTACAGACACCAATCCCGATAATTTTACTCGCATTACACTAGCAGTTGGTGTAGCTTCAACAGGATTTCAGCAATTGAGGTTTCCAATTTCGGGAACCGCCACCGATAGCGTTCGTTTAGACTTAGCGCTACCAGGCGGTTTGTTGGATTTACAAGTTTTAAACAACACAACTGTAACCATCTTAAACGGTACTACTGTGGTTAGAACAGTACAATTGGGATCATCATTGGTTAATCTTAGGCTTTTAAGTGGAACTCGTTTTGCTGCAAGTATTTTAGGAGGTGCGCCATTTGATCGGGTAGAGGTGCGTTTTGGTGGATTGGTTTCTGCTGTAACAAGTTTAGATATTTATGGCGCAACCATTACCTACCCAGCTCCAACCATTACGGCCGGTTCGCAAACCATCTGTTCGAGTGCTACAGCAACATTAACAGCAACAGCAAATGGAGGTACCGCTATAGCATGGTATGATGCAGCTGGAACGGAATTGGCCACTGGAGCATCTTATACAACTCCTGCTTTAACAGCCACGGCAACATATTACATTCAGGTATCTAGAGCTACTTGTGCAAACCCGGTAAGAATTCCGGTTACCGTAACCGTTACACCTGCACTGACCACCCCAGTTGTGGCAACAGTAACAGCTAGTTGCGCTGGAAGTCCGACTACATTATCTGTAACCAATCCAATTGCCGGAGTAACCTACAACTGGTTCAGTGTTCAAAATGGCGGAACTCCAGTTTTAACAGGTGCAACAGTTACTACGCCAGCACTTACAGCTAGCACCACCTATTATGTTGAGGCAGCTCAAGGCAATTGTGTAAGCACAGGTAGAACCACAGTCATTGTGCCGGTTAATCCTGCACCAGCTTTACCTACTTTAACAACAAGTTCATCTTCAGTAGCACCGGGGCAAACGGCAATTTTAACGGCTAGCTCATCGGAAACAAATGTAACTTTCAACTGGTACAATTCAGCAACATCTACCACGCCGGTTTATGTTGGCCCAACTTACGTTACACCATCATTAACAGCAACTACAACTTACTATGTTGAAGCTGTTTCTGCGAATGGATGTGCTTCATTGGGCAGGGCACAAATTACGGTAACTGTAAATACCGGTGGCTCGCCAAATCCTGTTCCTTGTGAATCGGCAACAGCACAAACTAACGGAGTTGTTGGCTTAGGATTACTGGCTGGTGTTTTTAATCCAGGTTTAGCAATCGATAACGATACCCAAACAGGATCATCATTAATTTTGCCTGTTGGTGCCTTAGGCGGATCAGTTTTCCAAAGAGCCAGTTTTGGTTCGGTATCTCGCTTAGGAGACACCGTTAGGGTTTTGGTATCAGCTCCAGGAAGACTGCTATCATTAGCCGTTTTAGGAAATACTCAAATTACAACATACCTTGGAACAACCAGCAATGGAGATTCGAGGACTTTAAATAGTGGATTATTAAACGTTCAATTGTTGAGCGGCGACACACAAGCTTTAATTACTTTCGTACCATCGGCTACATTCGATGGTGTTGAAATAAGATTAAATGGTGGCGTTGCAACTGCATTAAGTTCATTAAATTTCAACTATGCCCAACGCATTTTAGTTGCGCCAACAGTGGTTTCTGCTAATGTAACAGCTTGTGTTGGTCAAACTACTCAACTAACGGTAAGTAATCCATCATCAAACTTAACTTATAGATGGTATGATGCCGCTGGAACTTATCTTACTGGTAAAGATGGAATTATTTTTACTACACCAGTTTTAACAGGTGATACAAAATTCTTTGTAACAGCGGTTTCTGCGTCAGGGTGCGTGAGTTACAGAACGGTAGTAAATGTAACCACTAACCCTGCTCCGGTTCCTCCTGTATTGTTATCACCAACAGTAAATACTTGCTCGGGTGCATCAGTAGTATTGCAGGTTAGTAATCCCGTGGCCGGAACAACTTACAGATGGTATGATTCTGCTAACGTTTATCAGGCAGGTTTTGATGGTCCGACTTTCACTGTAAGCAATGTTACTGCAAATACAACTTTCAGTGTAGAAGCGGTAAATAATTGTGGTGTGGCATCTACAAAAGCTACGGCAACTATAAATATTGGAAATATTGATATTCCAATCATTACACCATCCGCTGTAACAATTTCTCAAAATTCAGTTGCCGTTTTAAAAGCAACTTCAAGCATAGCGAGTGCCATCATTACTTGGTACGATGCACCATCTGGAGGTATCTTATTATCAACAGGCGAAACTTTTGTTACGGCTCCATTAACTACTACTACTACTTTTTATGCAGAGGCAAATGCAGGTGCATGTTCTGCTACTGGTAGAGCAAGTGTTGTGGTTACCGTAGTTCCAAACGGAACGCCTGTACCTACACCTTGTGGCGCAGCGATATCACAAACTAATGGTGTAACTGGTGGAGTTTCGATTGGTGCGGGTGTTATCAATCCGAATAACGCAATTGATGGCGACATTAATACTGGTTCAAGCTTGGTAATCCCTGTTGGATTATTAGGTTCATCAGTCTATCAAAGATTAAAATTTGCTCAGGCATCTAATGTTGGAGATACCCTGAGACTGAAAATTACGACTCCTGGTCAGTTGCTATCATTAGCCTTATTGCCAAATGTTACCGTTACCACTTATTTAAATGGAAGCAGTACTGGTAATGTGACCACACTTTCCAATCCACTGATCAGTTTAAAATTGTTGGCTGGAAACAACTCGGGTATTTTAACCATTATTCCAACGAGTCAATTCGATGAAGTGGAGTTGCGATTAAATGCCGGTTTATTAGGTGCTTTAACATCTATCAATTTGGATTATGCGCAAAGAACAATTCTAGCCCCAACTTTATCCACAAATAATGTTAGTACATGTTTGGGTACTGCTGCTACTTTAAGTGTTCAAAATCCTCAACCGGGAGTTATCTATAAATGGTATCGTGGAACAGACTATCAAACAGGAAAAGATGGCATAACTTTTTTAACTGATCCAGCCTTACCTGCAGGAACATATGAATATTTTGTAACTGCTAACGCCAATGGCTGCGAAACAGTTAAAGTTGGGGCAACGGTGATTGTACTTTCTCCGCCTGCGCCACCAACAGCAACAGCAGATAATCCAGCAAGTACATGTTTAAACTCACCAGTAGAGCTTAGCGTAATAGCGGTAGCAGGAAATACCTACAACTGGTACGATCAGCCAACCGGTGGAAATATGCTTGTTACGAATAACAATAAATTTTTAACACCTGCAAACCTTCCTGTCGGAACTAAAAACTACTATGTTGAATTGGTAAATGCAAATGGATGTTCAAGCTCAACCAGAACAGTTGTTTCAATAACTGTTAACGACTCAGCTTTAGCAGGTGATATTACTGTAATTGGCAATACTTCTTTATGTGCCGCTGGAACAACAACATTAACAGCATCAAGTTCAATATCCATTGCAGTATTTAATTGGTACAGCGATGCTGCCTTAACACAACTGGTTGCCTCAAATACTTCAACATATACCACTCCAACCATTACTGCACCAACTAAATATTACGTAACAGTTAGCGGAACTGGAAAATGTGCAAATACAGCAGGGAATGCAAAAGAAGTTACTATTAATTTCAATCCTATTGCGGTAGCAACTGATATTACTTTAACGGGACCAACTTCAATATGTGCAGGGGCCACGGTTTCTTTGAGAGCTCAAGCTAACGTAGTAAATAATGCAATATTTACGTGGTATAGTGATGCCGCTTTAACCACCATCGTTAATACCACTGATACCTTTTCGCCTACAGTAACTGCTACTACAACTTATTATGTTACGGTTAAAGGAAGTAATAGATGTGAAAATACTGCTGCAACGGCCAAGTCGATAACCATTACGGTAAATCCTTATGCTACTGATGCTGATATTGTGTTAAGTGGAATCACTTCAATTTGCAAAGGTTCAAGCGCTACACTATCAGCATCATCAACTACAGTTATCAATCCAATATTTACTTGGTACACTGATGCATCATTATCGACACCGCCAATCTTTACGGGGGCTTCATTTAACACTGGTGCATTAAATGCAAGTGCAACTTATTATGTTACTGTAAAAGGAGATAATAAGTGTGAAAATCAAGCAAATACTGGCAAAGCCATTGCAGTTACAGTAAATGAATATGCTACGGCTGCAGATATTACTGTAGCGAATACGCAAATTTGCGCTGGTTCTACAGCTTTATTGGTGGCATCGAGCCTAACCATAACGCAACCTGTTTTTACCTGGTATAACGACCCATCATTAACAAGTATCGCGTTTGTTGGTCCAATATTTACGGTGAATAATTTAACGTCAACTACTACTTATTATATAACTGTTAAAGGAGCAAATAAGTGTGAAAATACAGCTGCAGATGCAAAAGTTGTTGTGGTTACGGTTAATCCGCTTGCTACGCCTACAGATATAATAGTCAACGGCGGAACAACTGCATGTGCGGGTGCTTCAGCCACATTAACAGCCGATTCACCAAATGTAACTAACTCTATATTTACTTGGTACAGTGATGCAGCATTAACAAATATTACTTTTGTTGGAAAGATATTTACAACACCTGCATTAAATACTACAACTACCTATTATGTAACTGTTAAAGGGGACAATAAGTGTGAAAACGCTGCTGGAAATGGCAAAGCAGTATTGATTACAATTACTCCAGTTGCAAATGCAACAGATGTAGTGGTAAGTGATGCTTCCATCTGTGCAGGATCTTCAGCAGCATTGGTGGCGAGTACAACAACAGTTAACGATCCAATTTTTACATGGTACAATGATGCCGCTTTAACATCGGTAGCTTTTGTTGGCGCAACATTCAATACGCCAACATTATCCGCCACAACCATATATTACCTAACCATTAAAGGCAGTAACAGGTGCGAAAGTTCAGCATCTACAGCTAAAGTGGTTACTGTAACGGTAAATGAGGTGGCAACAGCAGCCGACATTACCCTGTCTACTCCAGCAGTAGTTTGCGGTTCTGGTACGGCAACCATCAACGCCAGTTCGAGCACGGTTACCAGTCCGGTGTTTACATGGTACAATGATGCTTCATTAACCAGTGTGGCATTTGTTGGTCCGATATTTACTACGCCAAGTTTATCGGCTACCACTACTTATTACGTAACCGTAAAAGGCGCTAATAAATGTGAGAGCAGTGCTGCGAATGCTAAAGCTGTTACGGTTATTGTTAATCCTATAGCTTCGGCAAGTGATATCATTACAAATGGAACAACCGCAGTTTGTAATAATTCAACCACTACGCTAACTGCCACAACAACCACTGTGACCAATCCAATATTTACATGGTACAGTGACGCGGTGCTTAACAATGTGGTGTTTACGGGAGCTTCATTTACAACGCCTGTGTTAACAAGTAACACCACTTATTATGTGACTGTTAAAGGAGATAATAAATGTGAGAATACAACTGCTAGTGCAAAACCAGTTGCCATTGTGGTCACTCCAGTTGCAAATGCAACAGATGTTGTGGCAAGCGATGCTTCCATCTGTGCAGGATCTCCAGCAGCGTTGGTGGCGAGTACAACAACAGTTAACGATCCAATTTTTACATGGTACAATGATGCCGCTTTAACATCGGTAGCTTTTGTTGGCGCAACATTCAATACGCCAACACTATCTGCCACAACCAAATATTACCTGACCATTAAAGGCAGTAACAGGTGCGAAAGTTCAGCATCTACAGCTAAAGTGGTTGCTGTAACGGTAAATGAGGTGGCAACAGCAGCCGACATTACCCTGTCTACTCCAGCAGTAGTATGCGGTTCTGGTACGGCAACCATCAACGCCAGTTCGAGCACGGTTACCAGTCCGGTGTTTACCTGGTACAATGATGCTTCATTAACCAGTGTGGCATTTGTTGGTCCGATATTTACTACGCCAAGTTTATCGGCTACCACTACTTATTACGTAACCGTAAAAGGTGCTAATAAATGTGAGAGCAGCGCTGCGAATGCTAAAGCTGTTACGGTTATTGTTAATCCTATAGCGGTAACCACTGATATAGCTGTAAGCGGATCTAGAGCTATATGTACCAGTGGCACAACAACATTGACGGCAACTAGTAGTACAGTAATCAATCCAATTTTTACTTGGTACAGCAACGCAGGCTTAACAAATGTTGCTGCTGTAGGTTCAGTTTTCACAACACCCGTCTTGGCAACCAATACAACTTATTACGTTACTGTAAGAGGAGATAATAAATGTGAAAATGCACCTGCAAATGCAGTTGTAGTAGATATTATTGTTGCTGCGATTCCAAATAGCCCAATAATTGCAACCACTGGAACCAACATCTGTTCTGGTGAACCTACTACACTTAGCATCACCAATTCACAAAATGGGGTAACTTACGAATGGTATACTGCTGCAACGGGTGGTAGTTTATTATTTACAGGAACATCATATACAACTTCAGTAATTAATACTGCTACTGATTATTATGTGCAGGCCGTTGGCGCAGGTGGATGTACAAATAGCGGTGGAAGAGTTAAAGTAACTGTAACTGTAAACCAAAAACCTAATGTTCCAACGGTTACATCAAGCAACGTAAGTGTTTGTATCGGAAATTCAGCAGCACTAACGGTTTCCAATCCGCAAGCTAACATTGTTTACAATTGGTATACAACGCCAAATGGGGGTACAATAGCTGGAACAGGAAGTTCTTTCACAACTCCAGCATTAACGGCTAATGCTACATATTATGTAGAAGGTGCTAATGGATCTTGCTTATCATCATCAAGAACACCTGTAAATGTTATTGCCTTACCAGTACCTGTGGCGCCTACTTCGGTAACTGCTGCTAATGGAACCATTTGTGCAGGTAGCAATACCATATTAACCGTAAATAATCCTGTATCTGGATTAATCTACAGGTGGTACACCGTAAGTTCGAATGGAAATTCAATAGGTGAGGGCATTACGTTTACAACACCAAACATCACTACAACCACCATTTTCTATGTAGAAAGCATTGCTGTTGGCGGTTGTGCAAGTCCAACTAGAACACCGGTTACAGTAAATGTACTTCCTGTACTTAATGCTCCAGTTGTAGTAGTACAATCTACAACGCCAAATAGCGTAACATTTGCATGGGCGGCGGTTAATGGTGCATCAGGTTACGAAGTGTCAACTGATAATGGTTTAACCTGGCTAGCTGCTTCTGGTACCAGTTATTTGACCAGTGGTTTAAAACCAGATCAATCGGTCACCATTATCGTGAGAGCTAAAGGTCAGTTAGATTGCCAAACCAGTGCTAATTCAACTCCAATTACTGGTAAAGCGAGTAATCCACTTGGCAATCAGATTTACATACCAAATGCTTTTACTCCAAATAACGATGGTAAAAATGATGTGTTCCTGATTTATGGCAATACAATCGTGAGTGCTAAAATGTCTATTTACACTCAATGGGGGCAATTAATTTATCAATCTGATAATGTAGCGAATGGATGGGATGGAACTTTCAGAGGTGTTAATCAACCAATTGGTGTATACGTATACATGGTAGAAGTTCAGCTTACAGATGGAAGTACTGTAATCAAAAAAGGAACGGTTACATTATTAAGATAGATATGAGCAGGTTAATTTATAAACAGAAAAAATCAAATTCCATGAAAATATTATCGAATTTAAAAGTATATGTAGCTATTATGTGCATGGTTATTTGCGGTGCTAAATCACTTGCTCAAACAGATCCGCATTTTTCGCAATACTATGCTTATCCGCTTTGGCTTAATCCAGCTCTAACCGGAGTAGTAGATGGTGATTATCGTGCTTCATTAAATTTTAAACAACAATGGGGCGCTTTAAATAGTTCATTCTTAACAGGAGGTGCGTCGTTTGATATGGCTCCAGTTAAAAACTTTGCCTTCGGTGCCACCGTTCTAAATCAAAGAGCAGGTGAGTTGGATTTTAATTATTTAACAGCATTAGTATCTGGATCCTATCGTTTAAGATTTGGTTTTGAAGGTTTGCAAATGATCAGCTTTGGTTTACAAGCCGGAATTATTAATAGAAGTTTCGATTTTTCTCAAGGAAGATTTGGTAATCAGTTCAATCCAATATCTGGTTATGATGGAGGAATGATGAGCGGAGAAACGTTCCAGTCTCAATCATCATTGGTACCAGATGTTAATGCAGGTATCATGTACTTCGATGGCAATCCTAACAAAAGTGTAAATGTTTTTGTTGGCGCCAGTGCTGCCCACTTAACCATGCCAGTCGATCGTTTTTCTGGTTCAAATTCTCGTATCCCTGTTCGTTTTACAGGGCATGGTGGTGCAAGGATCCGTGCCTCGGAATTATTGGATATTGTTCCGAATGCATTGGTTATGTATCAGGGTAATACCAATGAGGTCTCTTTAGGTGCCTACGCTCAATTGAATGTAAATCCATCATCAAATATTTTATTTGGAGGAAACTATCGTGTAAAAGATGCAGCCATTGCATTTGTTGGTTTACAATTACGAAATATGGTTTTTGGTCTTAGTTACGATGTTAACACTTCAAATTTCAGCAGGGCATCCAATAGCAATGGTGGTTTTGAATTATCAATATCGCTAATTGGCCGAAATGGTATAATTGGTCCAAATTTCTTCTGTCCACGTTTATAATTATTCAAAATGAAAAAAATACTACTGTTTTTATTTTTTACATCTGTTGGTTATGCAAATGCACAATTTGTAGTCAACTATAAGCGGGTTGCTGATACTTACTTCGAAAACAAAGATTACTACGCGGCATCTACTTTTTACAAGAAGGCATTGAAAATTACTGGCGATAGTACCCAGGCTATCTTGCCTTATGGTGCGGAAAGAAAATCGGCGAAGGATGATAAGGTAATCGGAGATTATGAAGAATCCATTTACAATCTTGCTGAGTCGAGCCGTTTGTATAGGGAGTTTGCCGAGGCAGAAAAGTATTATGCGGTAGCGATAACCTTTACCAATACGCGTTACAGAAAGGCTCAATTTTATTATGCTGAGTGTTTAAGAGCCAATAAAAAATTTACACCCGCTATTCAAGCTTTTGAAACATTTATCAAAAAAAATCCAAATGATCCTTTGGTTAAAAATGCTCAAATGGAAATTGCTTCTTGCAGGTTTGCACTCGAAGAAATGCGGTTTCCAAGAATGGTTGATGTTAAGAAATTGGCTAGCAATGTTAACGGATTGGGTTCTAATTACGCTCCTGTTAAAGTTGGTAACGATTTTTATTTTACATCTTCCCGCCCGGTATCTACAACTGGTAAAAAAGACATTATGAAAACGGATGCTGGCGAAGTTCAGATTTCCACAAAGGCAAATCCATTCATCAATAATTTGTACACTACAAAAAGTGATTTAAAGGTAGCTGAAATTTCGGTGAGGATGATGGATATTAATTTACCTAAAAACATTGAAGTTGCTGCGGCAAGTTTTACGCCTGATGGTAACAGATTATATTTTACTTATTGGAGAGAGCGAGAAAAATATGCCATCTATACAGCAACAAAAGTGGATAATAAGTGGTCGGATCCGGTACCTGTTGGATTGGAAATAAATAGTAAAGATTTTAATTCAAGCCAACCTTTTGTAACAGCCGACGGGAAATTTCTTCTTTTTTCTTCGGATAGAAGTGGCGGTTATGGCAAATTTGATTTATGGTATTGTGCGCTTCGCGATGATGGATCATTAGGTCAGGCAGTTAATTTAGGCCCAACCATTAATACGGAAGATGACGAACGTGCCCCAAACTACAATACAATTACCAAAAAATTGTTGTTTAGTACCGATGGAAGAGTGGGTTTGGGTGGTTTAGATTTTTTTGAAGCCGAAGGTGACCTAATTACCTGGACAGCCCCTAAAAATTTGGGTTATCCATTTAATTCATCGAAAGATGATATCTATTTCACAGCCATTGATGATCAAGGAACGAGAGGATACATCAGCTCTGATAGAGAATCATCATGCTGTTTAGAAGTTTTTGAAGTGAAGAAGGAATTTTTTAACATCAGCGGAATTCTTACTGATTGCAAAACGAAATTGCCATTGGCAGGGGCTATTATCACCTTTTCTAATGGAGAAAACAATCTAAAACAAACAACAGGGGCCGATGGTAAATATATTTTTCGAACAGATTCGAAGAGACCTGTAAAATTGCTTTTCGCAAAAGACAATTATTTCTCTATTACAAAAAACTATGCCTATGAGGAGTTGGCAAAAGCCGATACACTAATCTACAAAGATTATTGCTTAAGCCCTTTTAAATTGGGGATTCCCATTGCTTTGGATAATATTTATTACGAATTTAATAGTGCAGAACTTACAGAGCCAAGCAAAAAAGTATTGGATTTCTTAATTCCTATAATGGAAGATAATGCAGAAATGGAAATTGAATTAGGTGCACATACCGATAACCTGGGTACTGATGAATACAATTTGAATTTATCAAATCAAAGAGCCAAATCTTGTGTCGATTACCTGGTTAGCAAAGGAATTTCCGAATCCCGATTAACTTCAAAAGGTTATGGTGAATCGATGCCAATTGCACCAAATGAAATTGGCAAAGGCAGGAAGAAAAAAGATAATCCAGAAGGACGAGCGAAAAACAGACGTACCGAATTCAAAGTAACAAAGAAATAAAATTAAAACGCCTCTTTAAAGCCGTCTTCATAATTGGAGATGGCTTTTTTTGTTTTCAAAGGAGTGTTGTTTTAAGATTAATCTTTGTAATTTTCACCCAATAAAACATTTCCATGAAACCTCATATTCATCCTTCAATTATTTTCAGAACGCCTAAATTTTCTTATCAAGCAGATCTGGAAGATAGTTGGGATGAACTTAAAAAAGCCATTTCTATTTCATCTACGGCCTTTTATGAAACAATAAAAGATGTGGAAGCCAAGGACCTTAAAAACCTCTCCCCAAAAATTTATTTTACGGTTTGGAAATATTTTAATCGGGCAAAATATCGCTCAACGCCTTATGGAACATTTGCCAGCTTCAGTTTTTTAGCTGATGCATTTCAGGAAACAAGTAAAAAAATTACCGTCAGAGAGGAACAAATTGTACATCAGTTTGTCGATTGGCCATATAGAAACAAGCTTAACTTTGATTTCGAAGAATGGATAGGCCGTAATGGTCAATTGTTTTGCAACAGCAGTTATTATTTAACACATAATAGTATTCGATACATTGCTTGCACAAATGCCGTTTTCGAACTTGCAGAAATCGATAGGAACGATTTTGTAATGGAAATTCTAAGTGCCTGTGCTAAACCAATTGCCATCAATAATCTAATTGATAAGCTTGAACTTAATGAAGCAGGAAAGGCAGAACTTTTAGAGCTACTTCAAGACATGCACTCCCTTCAGCTTATTTTTACTGATCGCGATCCAAACATTATTGGCGAGGATTACTTCGAAAGGATAGGCATTGAATCCAGCAATCTACCAAAATATTTAATTGCTGAAAGAAAAGTAATTGATGGAGGTTTGGATGAACACCTCTTGAAACCCATACCAGGACTCATTGATCTTTTAAGTAAAACCTTAAAATCGGATAATCGGAAAGCATTAAAGAGTTTTATTAGCAGGTTTAATAGCAAATTCGATCAGCAAGAGGTGCCACTTTCCATTGCACTCGATCCTGAAATGGGTGTGGGTTATGATGAACTTGAACAAGCTGGTGAAGATGACTTTGTAGCCCAGTTTAATGCAGGGAAAAAAAATGATGAAGAAAAGGAAAGCCTTAAATCAGTCTTGAAAAACCAGCTTTCTACATCCGCTTTTAAAAATATGGAACCCGTTTATCTGAATAAATTGGCATTTGAAACAAACGAAAAGGAAAGCACGTTGCCAAATACTTTTAGCCTTTTAATGTGGGTTGTGGATGATTTATTATGTGTTGACCAAATTGGCGGGGTAACCGCAAATGCATTAACGGGCCGTTTTTCCATCGCAGATAAGGCAGTAGAAGGTTATTGTAAGGAAATTTCTGCAATTGAGCAGAATGCAAACCCCGAAATGCTTTTCTTCGACGTTGCTTACATGGTGGAAACTGATGTAGATAATATCAATCGCAGAAAGCTGGTGTATGATCATCAGTTATCTATTTTAAATTTTGATACCTCTATAGCGCCTCTATTACTTAGCGATATTCAAATTTCCGTTCGAAATCATGAGGTGGTGCTGCGGTCGAAAAAGTTAAATAAAAGACTTATCCCACGCATGGCTTCGGCCTATAATTATACCCGGTCAGATCTTTCTGTATTTAGGTTATTGTGCGATTTACAGCACCAAGGTTTACAAACTTCGCTTTCATTAACATTGGATAGTATATTCCCTGATTTGGATTTTTATCCTCGTTTTCAATACCATCATGTAGTTTTAAGTGCTGCAAAATGGCGTGTAAAGAAAGCTCATTTTTTGTTAGATAAAGAAGTAATATCCATAGATGAATGTCGGTTATTCCTCAATAAGCTTGGAGTGAGTAAATATTTTAAAACCGGATTATCAGATCAAACGCTATGCTTTAATTTAGATCGTGATGAAGACTTAAATGCTTTTCTTCAATACATGCAAAAGCAATCTCAATTGTATTTAGAAGAAGTGATAATGCCTATAGATAGCGTTGTTGCGGATCAAAACCAAAAACCATATTTAACCCAATTTATTCTTAATCTTTACCATAACAATCCTATCTATACAAAATTTGAAAGCAGCAGCGAAAATTTGGATGCTGTTCAACAGCTTTTTCTACCGGGACAAGAATGGTTATATTTCGAAATTTATTGCCACCAACAACGTTCAGATGAATTATTAGTTGGTGTAATTCCAGCTTTTCTAAATCAGTTTGCATCAAAAATAAAATCTTGGTTCTTTATTAGGTACAATGAACATGGCAACCACCTGCGCTTTAGGGTGTTGCTACACGATAATAGTAATGGGCAGGAGTTGGTTTCAGTCTTTGGTAATTATCTGCAAGATTACATTTTTAGTGGTTTGATATCCGATCTTCAACTGAAATCTTACAAGAGAGAATTGGAAAGGTATGGAGCCGATATGATTGTGAATGTAGAAGATCATTTTTCTGCAGATAGTAACTTTGTGATATCGCTCTTGCAATACGGAACAGCTGCCTTTGCCAAATATAAATGGTGCTCAAAAATTGTAGATGAGTTATTAAAAGCTGGTGTTTTTGATTCGGAAGTAATGGTAAAAGTGATCAAAATGGTTTCTGATTCCTTTAATAAAGAACATCATTTGAATGCTACTGACTTCAAGAAACTTAACCAACAGTATCAACAATATAAAAATACACCTTTTGAAATTGAAGAAAACGAAAGTTTCAATATTTTTAAACAGTCTTTTATTCAGCTGCTTAATTTAACTGAGGGCAATAGAAAAGTTAAACTTTTTACTGATTTAATGCACATGCATGTTAATCGGTTATTTAGTAAAGATCAGCGAACAAATGAAATGGTAATGTATTATTTTTTGTTAAAAGATATTCAGCGTAAAAGAGCTATAGGTTAAGGTTTAATCTGGCCATTGGATTAACAACAGGCACATCTATTTCAGTTATGTACCTATTTAAAGGATCTTTATAATACCTGAAAATATATTCGTCCTTGTAAAAGTTTGCTAATCTTTTATTTATGTTATCTATACCAACATGATGGCTTTCATGTTCTTTTCCTTTCACATCATTTACCATATTAATGGTACTGATATTTAAATTGTCGTTTTCGTATTCAATTTTAATAATCGCTGGTTGAGTAGAGTGGGTTACATTACCATGTTTAAATATGTTTTCTACTAGCGTTAATAAAATTAACGGCGGAAATCTTAAACCAAACAAGTCCCCAGTAACCTCCAATTTTAAGTTAATAGTATTAGCAGTTCTTAACTGATGAAGATTAATTAAGTGCTCAATTTGTTCTACTTCCTCGCTCAAAGGAACCATTTCTGATGCTTCAGGTCTTTTCAATGCGTAACGCATCATTTCTGCTAAATTCATTATGGCATCAGCTGCCATAGGCGCTTTTTTACGGGCGTCGTTGTATATAAAATTTAGGGTATTAAATAAAAAATGCGGATTAATCTGGCTTCTTAAGAAGTTATTTTGCGATTGAACCAGATCATTTTCTAAAGCCTGTTTTTCAATTTGTGTAACCAAACTTTGACGCTCCAATGCCTCTACTTTTTTTCTATCTTCAAAAGATTTTAAGATATATACATAACCGGTAGAAAAGCCGATGAAATATAACGAACGCCAGATGTTGCTTACAATAAAATCCTCGTCGAATACAATTGGAGAATTTAATTTTATTATATGCAAATAGCTAAATAGATGTCTGATAAGAAATGCACAAATAGTGTAAGCAATAGTTTCTAATATTATTAATAATGGGATAGTAAATAATTTGGTTGATAATTTTTCTCTTTTTAGCTCTTTTTCGAAAAAATAGGAGTGCGTATAGAAGGTTAAAATAGCTAATGAATATACACTAATATAACTTCCTAATTGATTAAATCCTTTATTCATTATTCGGGTTATTGTAACCTCATAAAGAATGTAGAAACTCCATGATAGTAAGTGGATTTTGTTTTTATTATAGAAATTTTTGATAATGGAATTATTCATTATTTTGGCATCAAATCTATTAATCGTGGGCTTTTATCTCCTAAAATTGGTGTTTTGTGTAAAAAAATATAAGCAATTGATGAAGTGTTGCATCTTTACAGAAATTAATAACAACAACATTTAATATCAATATTATGAAAGCTCAATACACAAATAAACTAGCTAAAAAAACTGTTTTCGTTTACAAAAATGTTAAAGAAACAAATGGTTTCAATACTGATCCGTCTACAGTAACTATGAAAACAATTATGTCAACTCTTGATATCTTCAAAAAGTAATTATTGACTTCTATTAGATTTTAATAAGCTACTTTGTACATAGGTGAAGAAAGCTTCTTTATAGCCTTCACCAATTTGAATCATTTCATTATTTACAAGACGGATTATATTTCCATCTACCTTTTTGATTGCTGCTTTTGCAACTATATTCGATTTGTTTACTCGAATGAATGCATGGTTTTCTAAAGCTTTTTCAATCTCCTTTAATGTGAGGTAGGTGGTGTGCGTTTCACCTTTAGTAATGATCTGAATATAATTTTGAAGTGCTTTTATATAAAGTATTTCATCAATAGCAATGTTCGAGAAGGCATATTTATGGTCGCCTTTTATATAAAGTGCAGCCACTTGTTCTGCATCTTTTGAAGTATCCTTGGCATTATTTGCCTCTTTCTTCAAAATTCTATCAATACCTAATGCAAATTTCGCAAATGAAATTGGCTTTAATAAATATTGATCAGATTGAACATCAAAAGCTTGCAAAGCATAATCCGGATGTGCAGTGGTAAAAACTAAGTATTTAGCTTTTTCCCTAATGTTTTTTGCAAGCTCTAATCCATTAATTCCAGGCATATCAATGTCCATGAAGAGGAGATCTATCTCATCATCGATGCTAATTTCAGTTAAGGCTTGAACCGGACTTGTAAAAGTTTTAAAAACAGTTAAACCCGGCATTTCTGCTATATGGTCCGTAAGTACCTCAATCGCATGTTGTTCGTCATCAATAACAACGCATTTTAGATTCATGATATATATAAATATGATTTTGGAATGATTTTATTGCAAGTTAAAGAAAATTATAATTGAAATCGCTTCCTGCCTAAAAAAAAGCTGACACCCATTTTCTACTACAAAACAAAATACGGTTTCGTGTAATAATCCGCATGGTTCATGTAAAAAAATAACGTACTCATTTCTTTTTAATAATCTTTATAATGTTTGCCAAAAACAAATAATTAATTGTTTTGCTGTAAAACGCAAATCTATTAATTAACCATTTACATCTGCCTACCCATGCTTGTGTAGCCTGTGGATATGAAAATTAGAAACAGGCCATACAATACTGGGATCAATGATTATTGAATTTGTAAAAGGATTTTGAGCGGCACAAATGAAAAACATAAATAATTACAAATATTAACATGGAACTTAAAGACGAAATTGGTCAGTTTGCAGTGAGAATTAAGAAGATGCTTCCTCAAGTTCAAAATGAAGATTTGACTAGGAATGCATTGGTAATGCCATTTATTCAAATCTTAGGATTTGATCCTTCAGAAGTTCAATCTGAAGCTGTTTTGGATTTTGGTGTTAAAAAAAGTAAAAAAGTAGATTACACCATTATGAAAGATGGTGAGCCAACAATTTTGGTGGAGTGCAAACACCATGAAGATAGCTTGGATATTCACGATTCTCGTTTATCGAAATATTTTCGCAAAACCAAAGCTAAATATGGTTTATTAACCAACGGATTGGTTTACCGCTTCTACACTGAAAAAATGGTTAAATCGAAAAAAAATCAAGAGCCATTATTTGAATTTAAAATAACCGATACTAAAGCAGCAACAATTGCAAAAATGATTGAAGAGCATAAAGACTACTTCAACGTTGAGCAAAAATCTGTTGCCAGCTAAAGCAATATATTTTAATCTAAGAGTCCCGAAAATTCTATAGAAATTAAAGTCCTAATTAATAGGGCTTTTTTTTGTGCCCAATAAAAAAGGGAGAAATCGAAAGATTTCTCCCTTTTAATAAACTTATGATTAACCTTAAATCAACTCTACACTTCTGCTCACAAATGCGGTTAATTCTGAACCTGTTAACATACCTTGAGCCAACAAAGCTAAATCTACGGCTTGTTTAACTAAATTACTTTGCTCTTCGCCTTCAGCCTTTAAAATTTTACTCACTAATTTATGGTTTCCGTTAATGGCAACTTTATAGCTATCTGGCATTTGACCATAAAACCCCATTCCGCCACCCATTGCAGCCATGTCTTTCATGCGTCGCATAAATTCATCCATAGTGATGGTTACAGGCAATTCATCAGGATTTAAAGCCACAACTTCTACTTGCATGCCCGGTTTAGTAATGGCTTTTTCGAAAATCGTAGTTACTTCTTTAACCTGGTCTTCACTTAAAACGTGCTCATTAACTTCGTCTTTTTCAATCAGTTTATCAGCTACGCTCGAGTCAACACGTTTGATAGAAGTTTTCTCTAGCTTTTGCTCCAACTGCTGGATGAAATGGTTATCGATTGGAGAATCCAAAACCAAAACATCGTAATCTTTTTTATTGGCCGATTGGATAAAAGCATCTTGCTTCGAAGCATCGTTCGAATATAAATAAACTACTGTTCCGTTTTTATCAGTTTGTAATGGCGCAACTTTCTCTTTGTATTCGTTTAAAGTGAAAAGTTCGTTTTTAGTATTTCCAACTAAAGCGAAATCTTTTGCTTTATCGTAAAATTTTTCTTCGCTAATCATTCCGTATTTAACGAACAAGCCAATATCTTTCCATTTGTCTTCGAAAGATTTACGGTCTTTGTTAAACAGTTCCGATAATTTATCGGCAACTTTTTTGGTGATATAGTTGTTGATTTTTTTAACGTTGCTATCTGCCTGCAAGAAACTACGTGATACGTTTAATGGAATATCAGGAGAATCGATTACCCCATGTAACAACATCAAAAATTCAGGAACAATATCTTTTACTTCATCAGTAATAAATACCTGGCGAGAATACAACTTGATTTTGTTGCGTTGCATTTCGAAATCGTTTTTCAACTTAGGGAAATACAATACGCCGGTTAAATTAAATGGATAATCAACATTTAGGTGAATCCAAAACAATGGCTCTTCGCTAAATGGATATAATTCGCGGTAGAAGTTTAAATAAAACTCATCTGACAAATCTGCAGGTGCTTTTGTCCAGATTGGGTTTGTAGTATTGATGATGTTATCAACTACTACATCTTTATATTTTTTCTTTCCTTCCTCATCTTCGCCATCTTCTTCTGATTCTGTTTTCGTACCAAACTTAATTGGAACAGGTAAGAATTTAGCGTATTTATCAAGAATTTCCTGCAGCTTAGACTCCTCTAAAAACTCTTCAGAATCTTTGTTTACGTGAAGAATGATATCAGTACCACGAGTGGTTTTGGTACCTTCGGTAATTTCAAATTCTGTGCTGCCATCGCAAACCCAACGAGCAGGTTCTGCTCCATCCTGGTAAGATAAAGTTTGAATTTCAACCAAATCGGCAACCATAAAGGCCGAGTAAAAACCTAAACCGAATTTTCCGATGATTTCGTTGGCATCTTTAGCATCTTTAAATTTTTCTACAAACTCACTTGCGCCAGAAAATGCAACCTGATTGATGTATTTTTTAATCTCTTCGGCAGTCATACCCAATCCATTATCGCTAATGGTAATGGTTTTTGCATCTTTATCAACGGCAACTTGTACCAAAGGCTGGCCCACTTCGCCATTAAACTGACCTAATGAACCCAGTCTTTTAATTTTCTGAACCGCATCAACGGCGTTAGAAACCAACTCACGAAGAAAAATTTCGTTATCAGAATATAAAAACTTCTTAATTATCGGGAAAATGTTCTCTGTATGTATCGAGATGTTTCCTTTTTCTTGAATGCTCATATGTAAATAAATTGTTTAATCTACATCCTGCATAACAAGGGTTGTTCCAAAGCGGTTTCTTTGCCAAAATGACAGATTGAATTTTACTTAGTGCGAAACCAGTTTTCATTTAAACACCTAAACCTAATTTATTTTAGAAAAGCAAAACCTGTATTTCAATTAATGTTCGTCCTGCTTTCCCTTACAATCTTTTTGGCTTTCGCTGCGCTCCAGCTTCAAAAAGGATTTTCAGTCCAATCAGGTTTACTATTCAACTTACAAAATACTATTCAAACTCCTCACCATAGGCTAACTCAATATCAATAAACTGAATAATTAAAGAACAGATTTGATCTGCTGCATCAAAGCCAAAATAAACCGGATAGGTTCCATCGCCAAAACCACTTTGAAAAAATGGGATATTATAATTTGTTCCGGGGATTTGCCAGTTAATCCAATCGCCACCTTCTCGTTGATGGGTTGGGTTTGCATTATAGTTTGCCGCAAATAATGCGGCAAAATAATCATCGTATAAATTTTTGCCGGGATTTTCAGCAATAAATTTATCCTGAAAATCGCAGAAGAGAAGCAGTGTTTGTTTATCCAAAATGCAACCCAAACCTGCATCAACATTGAAACCGAAAAATTCTCCTTCTTCAAAACTTTCTAAATCTTCAATGCCAATTAATGCTTCTTCAAATCTTACAGCATCATGAGCGGTAAATTGAACTTTAACAGCAGCGTATCTTGCACCATCTTCATCATCTGGTACTACAACTGCTGCGGTTACTGGAAACTCTCCAACAGGAACTTTGTAGGTATAGGGTTCTGCATCTCTCTGAATAAAAACCAACGGATCGCGAACCAGTATTTCGCCGGTTGGGATGGAAACGCTTCCCAATTCCAGATGGTCGATGGATTTTCCTGCCACTTCACGCTCTTCAAAATAATCGTTAAGGTTGTTGGGGCAGGCCAATAGTGCTTTCTTTTCGTTAAATGTTTTAATCCATTCGGGAGTAGGAGCCATAATTAAATTGTTTCTGATTAAACGCTATTTTAATTAATTTAAACAAAAAAGCCAAGAAGATTTTGTTCTTCTTGGCTAAGTATTTTATCGAATTAATCTTTAATTCATTAAAAAAGTAGGTTCGCTTTCTTCTAAACTTAATATTTTGGTGATCTTTTTTAATAACACATCCATTTGGAAGGGCTTAGAAAGAAAATCATCCTGGCCATAATTCAAAGTTGTAAAATCCTTTGCTTCATATAATCCTGAGATTAAAAGAATAGGAATTTTTGATGTACTTTCTATAGATTTCAGTTGTTCACAAAGTATACGGCCATCGATATGACCTAATGAAATGTCAAGTAAAATTAAATCTGGATTAAAGCTTTCTATTCTATTAAAAACTTCTTCTCCATCATTTAGTGCCGAAACTTTAAAGCCACCAATTTCGAGTATTAATTGTATGGTCTCTAAAACCTCCATATCGTCGTCAACTACCAATATTCTCTTCATATATTTAAAGCGATTTATGTGCCTTTAAATTTATAACAAAATGTATGTTGTTATGTTTAAAAACTTCAAAAAAAATTAACATTCAGTTTATTTAGGATATCTTTGTCATCAAATTAACTTGCTTGCTGTATTATTCCTTCTTTCTGAAGAATAAAATTGAATAAATCTTCTATTGGTTTTTGTAAGATTTTACCAGGCTCAATGCCATTGGCTTGCAAAACCTGCACCAATTCTTCCTGATAATAAAAAGCTATAGAACCTACAAAATGACAGGGAACATTTTTATGCTTTGGGTAGTCTTTCACATTTGTATCAACAAATTCCTGAAAGCCTGTTTTTAAAATATCCTGAATAAATGGATAGTCTTTATGATTGGCCATAAAGCGGCTAAATCCCGCTAAATAAATATTTGGAAAAGGTTTTTGATATACATTCGTAATGATTTGTTCCTTTTCGGTAGGGAAAGCTTTTTTAAATTCTGCTGCCAAAGCAGCTGGCATTTTGTTATATAAATAGGCTAATAAAACTTTTTTCCCGAAAAACGTTCCAGAGCCTTCGTCTCCTAAAACATACCCTAAACCATGGTGGCCATCGTGGATTTTTTTTCCATCAAAATAGCAAATGTTAGAACCTGTACCTAAAATACAGTTTAAGCCTTCTGCGTTTCCGCAGGTTGCATACACAGAACCCAATAAATCGTGATCTACCGAGATAAAGGCTTTTGTAAATACCGCTGATAATCCGTTAGAAACAACTTCATGTTTATCAGGCGATGAGCAGCCGGCACCAAAAAAGTAAATTTCTTTTACTTGATCTGCGTATTGTAGCGCAATTTCATTATTCGAAATCAACTTGCCAATATCCTGTTCACTTAAAAAATAGGGGTTGATTCCTGGTGTATTGAATTTAATGGTTTCACCATTAATATAGCCCATCCAATCGGTTTTTGATGAGCCGCTATCTGCAACGAGTATCATATCAATAAATATAAAAATTAATTAGATAAATCTATATTTCCACTAATTTCTTTCAATGTGGTTTCAGCAATTTTGGCCTGAAACTGCATTTCGATGAACCGGTTCTGCGCATCGATGGCATTGCGTTGAGCTTCTCTAAGCTCCAATGGAGCAATACTTCCCAGGCGATACTTGGCCATTGTTATATCGAGATTTTCTTTTGCAATATCTACGTTACGTTGTTCGAGCTTGATCAAATCGAGATAGGTTGCATAATTTTGATAAGCAGTTAGTAATTGTGAATTAACATCAAGCTTGGTTTTATTAAGATTTAATGTAGAATTCTCTATATCGATTTTTGCATTGCGTTCCTGTTGCCTTTGTAAAAAACCATTAAATAAATTCATACTCGCTGTTACACCATAGGTAAATCCGTTGGCAGCAAAACGCTGGTTAAATCCTGTAGGGCTTGTGCTTTTTGCCCTGCTGTAGCCCGAGTTTAAAATAATTGCCGGATATCTGGCACCCTTAATCGATTTTAAATTCAGGGATGCTATTTTTTGATTGATAAAAGCATTTAGAACATTTGGGTTTTGTAGCTCGGCAATTTCAGCCTGCTTGCTGAATAATATTCCCCTGTCTACATCAATGCTATCGGCAACCGAAAAGCCTGTGCCAATGTCTCTAACCATTAGTTGGTTTAATCGAACCTTTGCAATTTGTAGAAAATTTTTAACCTGAATATAATTGGAGGTATCAGTATTATAATCTACTTGGGCAGTTAAAACATCTAATTTAGAACCACGGCCCAGTTGTAATTTCGTTTTGGCAATATTGGTACGCCATACCGAAACATCAATGGCACTGTCTGCAGCAACCAACAGTTGTTGCTGTCTTACAATATCGTAATAGGCCGCAATCACGTCAGAAACTGTAGTTAATATGGTTAATCTGGCATTTATTTCACCTTGTTTTTGCAGTTCCTTTAATCGGTCATAATTTGCAAACATGGTAAAACCATCAAAAATAGTCCAGTTTAAATCGGCTCCATAACTGTTGTTGGTACTTCTTGCCCCGCGAATAACACGGTCTTCGCCAGTTACTGGTGTTTGCCTTGTGTTTTGAATACTTCCACCATTGGTATAGGTTCCATCAACTGATGGCAACATGCCAGCGTTACCAATGTTAGCATTGTTTTTGGCTATGGCAATTTCGTTTTTGCTTATTTTAATGTCGTAATTATTCTGTAAGGCAATGGTAACGGCTTCTCGCAAACTAAGCTTTTCTTGCGCAAACCCAGTAATCGAAAAGCTCAATAGGAATATGAATATGTTTAATTTCTTGTTCATCTTATTCTGCTATATGTGTTGCTTCATGTTCGAAACGATCGGCGTTTTTCAATTCTTTGTTCGGTTTGTATGGTTTTGCCCAATAAGAGTAAATTGCTGGAATTACAAAAAGTGTTAAAACCAGTGAAAATAAGGTTCCGCCTACGATTACTGTTCCCATACTCATTCTGCTTTTTGCAGCCGCACCTAATGCCATGGCTATGGGTAAAGCACCAATTGCAATTGCTAAACTTGTCATTAAAATTGGGCGTAAACGCGATACTGAAGCTTCACGGATAGCTTCTGGAATGGCAACTCCTTTTTCCTTTAACTGATTGGCAAACTCTACAATCAAAATTCCGTTCTTGGTTACCAAACCGATTAACATGATGGTACCGATCTGGCTAAAAATATTCCAGCTTTGTCCGCAGAGCCATAAAGATAAGAATGCACCTGCAACAGCCATTGGTACTGTTAAAATAATAATAATCGGATCTTTAAAACTTTCGAATTGAGCAGATAAAATGAGATAAACCAATAGTAAAGCTAATCCAAATGCAAAAAAGGTGTTGGATGAACTTTCTTTGAAATCCCTTGATTCTCCACTTAAGTCGGTAGAAAACGTTTCATCCAAAACCTTATCAGCAATTTTATCCATGGCATCAATTCCTTCGCCAATGCTTTTTCCGGGAGCCAAACCAGCTGAAACGGTTGCCGAAATAAAGCGGTTGTTGCGGTATAATTGTGGCGGACTGCTTTCTTCTTTTGCCGTAACCAAGTTATCAAGCTGAATTAATTCGCCCTTATCACTGCGAACATATACCGAACTTAAATCCAATGGATCTTTTCTGTCACCACGATCAAACTGACCGATTACCTGGTATTGTTTTCCATTCATAAAGAAGTAAGAGAAACGTTGCCCGCTTAAGCCCAAATTTAAGGTTTGCGCTATCGCTGATATAGAAACACCAAGATTCTTTGCTTTATCACGATCGATAGTGAGGTTGATTTCTGGTTTGTTAAATTTCAAATTAACATCAGAAACCGTAAAAGTTGGATCTTTCGAAACTGCATCCATAAACAAGGGCACTTTTTCTCTTAGTTTTTCGAAATTTTGAGCCTGAATAATATAACTAATTGGCAAACCACCTCTTCTTCCAACGGAGATGGTTGGTTGTTGATTAACAATTACTTTTCCCTCAGTATATTTTTTGGTTATTTTGGTTAGCATATCCGCAATTTCCTTTTGCGAACGCTCACGGTCTCCTGCGTCTACTAAACCCATACGTACAAAACCAGAGTTGGTAGAACCGGCACCCCCAAAACCAGGGGAAGTAATGGTAATGTTTACATTTTTTTCCGGAACAGAATCGATCACCATTTGGTTCAACTTCATGATAAATTTATCAGTTGAAGTAAATGATGCACCTTCGGGCAATGTCGCGGTCATATTAATCGCACTCCTATCATCATACGGAGCAGTTTCTTTTGGTAGAAGTTTCCAAAAAAGAAAAATCAAACCCATACAAACCACAATAATTGGTATAGAAAGCCACCTTTTATCTAAAAATTTATTCAGGTTTGAAGCATAAGCATCATTTAATTTAACAAAGTACGGTTCTGTCCAATTGTAAAAACGCGAAGGCTTGTGGCCACCTTTTTTCATTAGATACGCGTTTAACATTGGTGTCAGCGTTAAGGAAACAAAGGCAGAAATTAATACCGCAGCGCCGATTACGACACCAAACTCCCTAAACAACCGCCCAACGAAACCCTGCAGAAATATCACTGGTAAAAAAACCGCAGCCAATGTAATCGAAATGGAAATTACCGCGAAAAAGATTTCGTTTGAGCCTTTTATAGCCGCCTCAAAAGGCGACATGCCTTCTTCTACTTTCTTAAAAATATTTTCTGTAACAACGATACCATCATCAACCACCAAACCTGTAGCCAAAACAATAGCCAGTAAGCTCAATACATTGATCGAAAAACCAAAAGCATACATCACAAAGAAAGTAAAAACCAATGATACCGGAATATCGATCAGCGGCCTGAATGCAATTGCCCAATCTCTAAAAAAGAGGTAAATGATCAATATTACCAAAACCAATGATAAACCGATAGTTTCGGCAACTTCCGTAACCGATCTTTTGATGAATAAAGTATTATCAAGCGCTACTTTAAGTTTTATATCATTCGGCATATCTGCCTTAAGTTTATCAAAACGGTTATAAAATTCTTTGCTGATATCCAAATAATTTGCGCCTGGTTGCGGGATAATCGCTACTGCAACCATTGGCTTGCCCGATTCTCTCAGAACAGTTTCTTCATTTTCAGAACCAAGTGTTGCATAGCCTACATCCTTCAGTTTTACTACCTGATTGCTGTCTGATTTTAAGATCAGATTATTAAACTGCTCCTCATTAACTAATTTTCCTAAAGTTTTTACGGTAAGTTCTGTAGTTTCTCCAGTAATTTTTCCTGAAGGCAATTCTACATTTTCATTATCAAGGGCGGTTACAATATCCTGGGAGGTTAAACCATAAGCACTTAATTTATTTGGATCCATCCAAATGCGCATGGAATATTTCCGTTGGCCTTGAATTTGAACGCTACTTACACCTGGAATGGTTTGAATGCGATCGGCAATTACATTCTCGGCAAAATCGCTCAATTGCAAGGTATTTCGCTTATCACTTTGTATGGTTAGCGATAGAATAGGATCGGAGTTTGCATCAGCCTTACTTACGATTGGTAATCCATCAATATCTCTTGGTAGATTTCTGGCAGCTTGCGAAACCTTATCACGAACATCATTTGTAGCTTCCTCAATATTTTTATCGAGATTAAATTCTACTGTGATATTACTTGTTCCTTGATTACTGGATGATGAAATATTTCGAATGCCATCGATGGAATTAATCGACTTTTCCAGCGGCTCGGTAATTTGCGATTCAATAATGTCAGAATTTGCTCCGGGATAAGAGGTTCTAACCGAAACCACCGTAGGATCAATTGATGGGTACTCGCGGATGCCGAGAAATGTATAACCAATTATTCCAAAAAGAACAATAAGCAAGTTCATTACAATGGCAAGAACGGGTCGTTTTATACTCGTGGTAGAGATGCTCATAATTATTCTTTAACCAGGTTAACTTTTACAGGTGCATCTTTTTTCAAAGCCATTGAACCGGTGGTCAAAACCGTGTCGCCTGCTTTTAATCCTGAAGTAATTACAATGTTTTCATCTGTCCTTGTGCCGGCTTCAACCTTAACCTCTTGCGCTTTTCCATCTTTCTGAACATAAACAATTTTCCCTTTTAATACGGGGATAATTGCCTGATTGGGAATCAAAATAGCGTTTTGCAGTGTAGTTAATGCTAATTTTATCTTAGCAAATGATCCTGGTAACAAAGCATTATCTGCATTTGGAGCCAATGCCCTAATTTGCAATGTTCTAGTTGCAGCATTTATTCCAGGTTCAATAGCATAAACTTTTCCGGTGTTCTGTTTTGAAGAACCATCGGTTGTAAAAGTAATTGAAGAACCCATTTTAATTTGTCCGGCATATTTTTCAGGTACAGAAAAAGTAACTTTTATTGGATTAGTGCTTACCAGATTAGCAATTACGGTTGCTGGTGTTAAATAAGTTCCTGCTGAAATGCTGCGTAAACCAATACGTCCGCTAAATGGCGCACGGATAGTCGTTTTGGCAAGTTGTGCTCTGATTAATTGCGATTGCGCTTGCAGGGATTTTAAATCTGCTAATGAAATATCATATTCTTCCTGACTGATTGCCCCTTTTTCCAACAATTGTTTTGATCTGTTTTCTGTTGTGCCAGATAGTTTTTGTTTGGTTAAAGCTTCCTGCAATTGTGCCTGAATATCTCTATCGTTTACTTTTACCAAAACAGCGCCCTTGCTTACATTTGTTCCTTCAGTAAAATATATCCCAGTAACCAAACCCGAAACTTCGCTTTTTAGTACAACCGATTCATTTGCATCAATAGCTCCAGTTACTTCCAGGTCATTATCAAAAGATGTAAGTTTCACTACAATTCCTTCTACAACCATTGGTGCACCAGCACCACCTTTAGCACCTCCTCCTTTTGTTTGAGCGCCACCAGCTCCACCTTTTCCTTCTAATTTGTTGTTCGCGTTAATTCTGTAATATACTAAGTAGGCCAAGCCAATAGCCAAAACAGCATAAATGATATACCTTTTCTTCATGTTTATATTTGTGTCGTGCTTATCTGAACGTTAAAATTAAATTAACGCTTGATGATAGAGTGTAAAAATATTCAAATAGTTTAGTCTTAATTTTGTTGTATTAAGGATGTTACTTTGTAAGTTTGAAGTCATCGATCCAGTGTTAAAAATAAAGGCAGGGATTAACAAAACGCTTTTTTGAATAAGTTAACCTACTTTTCAGATAAAAGCTTGCCGACAAAATTTAGGTTATCGAACTATATCTTCCGACTTTGGGCATTCGACTTCGAACTTTTGTTCTTCTAAATCCCTACTAATTTTTTCCAATTAATTCAAAAACACCGTCAATAAATATATTTTTGTGGCAAAACACATTCAATATGTTTATTAAAAAATCAATTTTAAGTTTAGTTTTATTACTAACGAGTATTATGGCAGCAAAGGCGCAGGTGAAAATTGCTTTTGAGGTTTCTTTTAAAGAACCGCAAGCACATTATGCCGAAGTGCAGATGAATATTTCTGGCTTGGCAAAAGATTATGTTGACGTTAAAATGCCTGTCTGGACTCCTGGTTCTTACTTAGTCCGCGAATTTGAAAAAAGCGTAGAAGAATTTAAGGCAACAGCTGGTGGAAAAACCGCCAGAGTGGAAAAGGTAAGAAAAAATACCTGGAGAATATTTTCGGCAAAAGCAGCCAATATTAAAATCAACTATCGTGTTTATGCATTTGAAATTTCGGTACGTACACCTTTTATTGATGAATCTCATGCATTTTTATCTTCAACAGGGATTTTTATGCATCCAGATGGAATGATAAAATTTCCAAGCACTGTGAAAATTATTCCATTTAATACCTGGAGTAAGGTTTCAACTGGTTTAGAGCCTGTTGCTGGAGAAAAATTCACCTACAAAGCTGCTGATTTTGATATCCTATATGATAGTCCGATTGAGGTTGGAAATCAGGATGTGTTCGAGTTTAATGCAGCTGGTGTTCGCCATGAGGTTGCAATGTACGGCGGTGGTAATTACGATAAAGAGAAATTGAAAGTAGATATGGCCAAAATTGTTGAAGAAATTACAGCAGTTTATGGCGAAAACCCTAACAAACACTATACTTTCATTGTACATAATTTTTTACGTGGAGGCGGTGGTTTAGAGCACTTAAACTCTACTACGCTGGGTGCAAGTAGAAATGCCTACAATACCGAAGCGGGTTATAAAGGATTTTTAGCTTTGGTTGCTCACGAATATCATCACTTGTGGAATGTAAAACGTTTACGTCCGGTAGCTTTAGGCCCATTCGATTACGATAATGAAAACTATACCACCAACCTTTGGGTTGCTGAAGGTTTTACCTCGTATTACGAAAATAAATATATGCACAGGGCTGGTTTTAATGATGATGAAACATTCGTAAAGGATATTGCCTCAGCAATAGGAACAGTAACAAACACGCCAGGAGCGAAGTATCAATCGGCAGCTTCTTCAAGTTACGATGCTTGGGTAATCCAATATCGCCCAAATGAAAATTCTAAAAATAACTCTATTTCATATTACAGTAAAGGTGAGGTAATTGGGATTTTGATGGATTTGGAAATTATCAACGCTACAAAAGGGGCTAAAAGTTTAGATGATGTAATGAAAGCGATGTATTTACAATGCAAAACTTTAAAACGCGGTTATACTGACGCAGAGTTTAAAGCAATGGTTGAAAAAATTTCGGGCATTAGTTTTACAAATTTCTGGGCTAAATATGTTAATGGAGTTGATGATGCCGAATATGTAAGATATTTAGGCTATGCTGGTGTGGATGTAGCGACAGAAAATGCAACACCTAATAAACCTGTTAGTGGTGCAAGCGGACAGCTAACCAATAATGGTACAATTGCTGTTTCTTCAATTACAAGAAATTCTGCAGCATGGATTGCTGGATTGAACGTTAATGATGAAATTATATCTTTAGATGATGTAACCGTAAGTGAAGCTTTGGCTACTGTGAAATTAAGAAGCCCGATGTTATCGTTAGAAACTTTGCCTTTGGTTGCTAAGAAGAATATTGGTGATGTTTTAAAGCTTAAAATAAAACGTGATGGATTAGAGAAAGAAATTTCTTTAACACTTAAAGAAAACCCAAGTGTGCGTTTGAAAGCTACTATCAATGAAAATGCAACGCCAGCTCAAAAAGTGGTGTTCAAAAAATGGACAGGAAAATAATTTCCAATTCCTAAATCAATAAAAAATCCCGCTGGAAATCTTTCCAGCGGGATTTTTTTGCATTAAGCTTTTACTTTGAAGCTTAAAAAGTATATCTAAAGCCTAAGCCGAATCTTCCTGCGTTAAAATCGCTATTTCCATCTCCAAGGTAAAGTCTTGGTCTCCAGTCTAAAGCAATTGCTAAAGGTGCGCCAGCAATTTTATAATCTAAACCAACCATTGGTACTAAATAAAAATTAGAACCCCCATCATAAAGTTGTACTGATGGACCACCACCTAAATACCAATCTAAACCTTTAGCACCAGGAATTGAAGCATTATATTGCAAAAAAGCTTGTAAAGTAGTAGAATTTCCACCAAACAAAACTTCACCTTGTAACGCTGCACTTCTGCTAAAATGATGTCTTACTGAAGGCCCAACAAGAGTAGCACCATCGCCGAAGTCAATACCTAAACCTAAGCCTGTTTTGTAGTTTTGCGCTTTAACACTCGTTGTTGTTAGTGCAAATAAGGCAATGCATCCTAAAATTGTAAATAGCTTTTTCATAATAGATTTTTAAAGTGAATAATGTTTTTCAAATAATTAATCAGCTTAACAACTTTAATGCCGTTTATGTTTTTATGGTAAAAATTTTATTGCTATAAAAAACAATGCTTGCATAGTAATTTTTGATTTCTTAAGTTTATTCCAATATTTTGTGCTTAATAAATTTTCGGCATCATTTACACGGGCAGAATTTTTTCGATTAAAAAACATAAGACTCATGCATCTTTATGTTTGATTTTTTAACTTAACCAAATAATATAAAAAGATATGGCTGCAGAAATTACGAGGGTATTTGATCTATTAAGATATAGCCTAGAAAATCCTAAGCAAGAGTTTATCAACGGAAAAATTAATGGTAAATGGGTTAACTACAGCACTTCAGAATTTTCTGAAACTGTAGACAATTTAAGTCGTGGGTTAATTAAACAAGGAATTACAAAGGGTGGGCGTGTGGCCGTAATGTCGCACAATAGACCAGAATGGAACATTGCCGATTTTGCTGCAAATCAAATCGGTGCATATCAAATCCCGCTTTACCCAACTCTGGCAGAGCATGATATTCAGTTTATTTTAAAAGATGCTGAAATTTCGATTGTGTTTGTATCCGATAAAGATTTATATCAAAAAATTAAACCTTGTGCAGATGCAATTAATCCAGGTATCAAAATATTTAGTTTTAGTGATATTGAAGGAGTTACTTGCTGGAAAACCCTGATCGATGATGGCAAAAATAATCAGGATCTTAATCTAGATGATTATCGGTCGAAAGTTGAGCCTGAAGATATTTTAACACTTATTTACACATCTGGAACAACAGGCACGCCTAAAGGTGTAATGTTAACGCATCATAATTTGGTGGCTAACTTTGTAAATTCATCAGTAGTTATGCCAGAAGGTGTGAATAAGAGCTTAAGCTTTTTGCCGCTTTCGCACATATTTGAGCGCATGATTATTTACTTGTACTTATATAATAGAACAAGTATTTATTATGCCGAAAGCATGGAAACCATTGTTGCGGATATCCAACATGTAAAACCAAATGCATTCTCTACTGTGCCTCGTCTCCTTGAAAAAGTATACGATAAAATCATGGAGAAGGGAAAATCGCTTACTGGAATAAAAAAGGGTATTTTCTTCTGGTCGGTGGCTTTAGCTGAAAAATATACAACGGATGCAAGCGCTTGGTACAATTTCAAGTTAGGGATTGCAAGGAAGTTGGTTTTTAAGAAATGGCAGGAAGCACTTGGCGGAGAAATTGTGGTCATTGTATCGGGTGGCGCCGCATTAAATCCACGATTGGCTCGTATATTCTGGGCTGCCGGAATGCCTGTTTTCGAAGGATATGGATTGACAGAAACTTCTCCGGTGATAACGGTAAACCATTTTGATGGTACCATGTTCGGAACAGTAGGCGAGGTTATTAAAGGTGTTGAAGTTAAAATTGCCCAGGATGGTGAAGTTTTAACCCGAGGACATCAGGTAATGAAAGGTTATTACAATCGACCTGATTTAACAGCGGAAGCCGTGGATAATGATGGCTGGTTTCATACCGGAGATATTGGTGAGCTGGTAAATGGACGGTTTTTAAAAATTACCGATCGTAAAAAGGAAATGTTTAAAACAGCTGGTGGTAAATATATTGCCCCGCAAATGTTGGAAAACAAATATAAAGAATCGATTTTTATTGAACAGATTATGGTTTTAGGGGAAAATAAAAAATTTCCTTCTGCTTTGATTGTTCCCAATTTCGAAACTTTAAAAACCTGGGCAGGCAAAAAAGGGATTACTTTTACCACCAATGAAGAGATTATTAAAAATGATCAGGTTTTAGCCAAATACAACGAAGTTATTGAGGCTGCCAGTGTCGATTTTGGAAAATGGGAACAAGTAAAAAGATTTGCTTTATTGCCAAAAGAATGGAGTATTGATGGAGGTGAATTAACACCCAAATTAAGCTTAAAAAGAAAAGTAATCACCGAGAAAAATACTGTCATTATTGAAAAAATATATAAGGATGCAGAAAACTATAAAGCCCCTAACTAAACTCAAAATAACCTCAACCTTAATTATTTCTGTAATCATATTTGCCAGTTGCGTAAGTAGTCAGCTCGGTAAAAATGATAGTGGAGAATTTAAAAATGGCATGGTTGTAACTGCGCATCCAGAGGCATCAAAAGTTGGAATTGAGATTTTGAAAAAAGGGGGCAATGCTGTTGATGCAGCAGTTGCAGTTCAATTTGCGCTTGCGGTGGTTTATCCAAATGCAGGAAACATTGGCGGCGGAGGTTTTATGGTTTATCGCTCTGCAAAAGGAGAGGTAAATGCATTGGATTTTCGCGAAAAAGCATCTGCGGCAGCAAGTAGAGATATGTATTTAGATGCTGCGGGAAATCCAATTGTAGATAAAAGTTTATATGGACATCTAGCGGCGGGTGTACCGGGATCGGTTGCTGGCATGGTTGAAGCTCATCAGAAATATGGTAAACTTTCGTGGAAACAGGTATTGCAGCCCGCTATAGATTTAGCTGAAAAGGGATTCGAAATTACTAAACGTCAGGCCAGTGAATTAAATGGTTTGCACCGGAGATTGATGGATGTCAACATAAATGGGACCGCTTTAGTTAATTTGGAAAGTACCTGGCAAGAGAAAAGCTTGTTGGTACAAACGGAATTGGCGAATACGTTAAAACTTATTCAACAAAAAGGTAAGGCTGGATTTTATGAAGGCGCTGTTGCCGATTCTATTGTAGCCGAAATGCAACGTGGAAATGGATTAATTACTAAACAAGACTTAAAAAACTATCGTGCAGTATGGCGTAAGCCTATAGTCGGTAATTATCGCGACTATAAAATTATTACGATGCCGCCAACTTCTAGTGGTGGTATAGCGCTTATTCAATTGTTGCAATCAGTGGAGCCTTATCCTTTGAAAAGATGGGGGCATAATGCAGATTCTACTGTACAGGTTGTTGTGGAAGCAGAGAGGAGGGTTTACGCCGATCGTGCTACGCATTTAGGTGATCCGGATTTTTATAAAGTGCCACAGAACACACTGCTGAATATCAATTATAATAAAAAACGAATGACCGATTTTAATTGGGCATCAGCTACTCCAAGTAATCAAATTTTGGCTGGTGTAACCAAAGGAAAGGAAAGCGAAGAAACTACACACTTTTCTATCGTGGATCATGATGGGAATGCAGTTTCGATTACTACAACACTTAACGGATCTTATGGATCTTTGGTTGTAGTGAAAGGTGGTGGCTTTTTGTTAAATAATGAAATGGATGATTTTTCGGTAAAACCAGGCGCACCTAATATGTATGGTTTAGTTGGTGGCGAGGCAAATGCCATTGCACCAAATAAACGAATGTTAAGTTCCATGACTCCAACTATAGTAGAAAAGGATGGGAAACTTTTCATGGTTGTAGGCACACCTGGAGGATCAACCATCATCACGTCTGTTTTTCAAACCATTATTAATGTGATTGATTTTGATATGAACATGCAATCGGCTGTAGCAGCGAAAAAATTTCACCATCAATGGTTGCCTGACGAGGTATATATAGAAAAGGATGCAATAGATAGTTTATCAACAGAAAAACTGAAGGCTAAAGGTTATAAATTGGTATATCGCGGTCCAATTGGTAGGGTAGATGCGATACTGAAAACCAAATTGGGTACACTTCAGGCAGGTGCCGATCCTCGTGGCGATGATACAGCCATTGGATACTAAAAGTTAAAGTGGATAAGTTTTTTGTTTTTACAATATTTTTGGTATAGCAATTGCATAGTGTGAGCAACGCATATCAACGTTATATTTAAAAATATGAAATCACATCTAATCAAATCCCTACCGGTTGTACTAGCCGGGTTATTTGCAGGTACCGTAGCAATGGCACAGGAACCAGCAACATCCACAACACAGTTCAGAACTTGGTCGATTGGCGTAAATGCTGGTGCATTAACTCCGTTATCGCCATTAGGTGGAAAAAATGATTTTAGTAATAACAGAACAAACTTTGGTTATGGTTTGTACATTAAAAAGCAATTTACACCTTACTTTTCTTTGCGTTTAGATGGAGTTAGAGGTAAATTAAAAGGTGATAATACAGAAGCTTTTAAAAGTGGAGTAGTAAATAATTCACCGGTTAGCGCTTTTGAAACTCAACTGGAATATTCTGGAAGTTTAAATGCCGTTGTTAATATGTTTAACATCGATATGTTCCAAAAAGAAAACGCTTTACAATTATATACTTCAGTTGGTGCTGGTTTAGCTGGTTATAAACCAACCATTACAACAGCAGCAGGAACTACTGCATTTGCTGGTGGAAAAACCATTAGAGAATTAATTATTCCGGTTGGTGTTGGTGCTAAATTCAAAGTTTCTGATGGTATTAATATCGATTTAGGTTGGACAATAAACTATGTTGATGCTGATAATTTAGATGGTTTGCATAGAGGTCCATCAAACGATAAATATAACTATGGTTACGCTGGTTTAGAATTTGCTTTAGGAACAGGAAAACAATTGGCCTTCCACAATCCGGTTGCATTAACTTATGATGAAGCTTTGGCCGCAAAAAATGCTGCTAATGCATTAAAATCTGATTTAGATGCTCAAAAAGCTGAAAATGCAAAACTACGTTCAGAAATGAATGACTTGTTAAAAGATACAGATGGCGATGGTGTTGCTGATAAATTGGATAAATGTCCAGGTACTCCAGCAGGAACAGTTGTTGATGGTTCAGGTTGTCCTTTGGTAGCTCCAAAACCTCAGGTAACTGTTATCACTGAAGAAGATCGTAAGGTGGTTAACGAAGCCATCAAAAATTTAGAATTCGATTTAGGAAAAGCTACAATCCGTTCTAAATCTTATGCATCATTAAATAGAGTTGCTGGTTTATTGGTAGAGAAAAACTTCAGCTTAAAATTAGCTGGCCATACAGATAATACAGGTTCTAAAGAATTAAACTTACGTTTATCTAAAGAAAGAGCAGAATCAGTAAAAGCTTATTTAGTTTCTCAAGGTGCAAATGCATCTCGAATTGAAGCTACTGGTTACGGAATGGGTCAACCAATTGCAACAAACAAAACTGCAGCTGGTCGTCAACAAAACCGCCGTGTAGAATTTACTTTATACTAGTAGATTATTAAATATTGTGAAAGCCTCCGATGAAAATCGGAGGCTTTTTTAGTTTACGTTTTTCTGTATACTACTTAAATCGCTATTTCTGAAACCGTAGGATTTTGGAGTATACTTTTGATAGATAATCTTATTGTTCTTGCTATTGTAAATAGTAATCACTTTATCAAATGAATTTTGCGTATAGACAAGATATTTTATATCTGAATCTTTACTTAATATCAACTCATCAAGTTCTTTGGTAGAAACAAATTTAATTTGATATAGGTACTTCTCGTTATTTCCCTCATTTACTTCATTTAAGATGGAATATTGATTGAATTCTTGGTTGAAACTATCTTTGACATATTCAGGAATATATAGCGGCTCATTTTTTAGTTTACTGAGGTTAGATTTATCTGCGGTTTCAAACTCTATGTCAAACTCATTCCTAGAGCGCAATGCTTTATCTAACAAAGTTAGATATGTTGTTAAAAAACCAGGAGACCAATTGTAGAACGTAGAATGCTTATATAGATTGTTAGCAAAAAGCTTGCGTTTGTCAAGTGCCGAAACATAACTATATCCGATATCTTGCATGTATTTCAAGCTATATAGATCAGGATAAAGATTTATAGTCGCTACAATTGGCATGTTTCTTCTAGTAGTTTTTTCTGCACCTAATTTAAGTGCATAGATTATATTTAAAGAATATAATGAATCTGGTTGCTCAACATAGCTGTCAAAATAAAAAAAAGAGTAAGTAGAGTTGTTTTGGTATTTTATTAATTCGTTTGGCTTTACGATTAAGAAAGGTGTGATGGTCCAAGCTTTTTGAATAGCCACGCGATATTGATCGATATTTTCATAGTCACCATATCTCAAAGTGAATATGGTAGTGGTGCTTTTAAACCTAAGAAAATTCTCATCTTTTAAATATGATTTTGCAAAACAAGATACCTGTGCTTTTGTGATGTTTCCAGCAAATGCTATGGCTGAAATGATCAATGCAATTTTTATTCTAGTCATCATTTTATATGCATTAGTATTATCTAATATACAAGTAAAAGCTCAAAAAAATCAAAATCTCTATTGCAATAACAAAATACATTTATTAGCTTTGTTATGCAAGCATAATAAATTAATAAAATGAAACAACAGCAAACAATAGATTATCACGTGAAGTTTGCATGGCAAAACATGTTCAACAAGTATAACCAGATGGCATCCAGCTTTGGTATTACGCAGGCTATTGGATATATGCTGATAAATATTAATGACGAAGAAGGTACCGCCGTTTCAAATCTTGCAGCTTTGCTTGGCGTAAAGGCCACTAGTTTATCTCGCATGTTGAATAATATGGAAGAAGCTAAACTTATTTATCGTGAAGCGTCTGTTGGCGATAAACGTTCGGTGAAGGTTTTTCTAACTGATTTTGGGAAAGAAAAAAAACAGCTTGCCAAAGGTGTTGTTCGAAAATTTAACGAATATCTCGATGAACATTTTTCTAAAAAAGAAAAAGAAGCATTCATTAATCTATTGATAAAACTAAATGATATTACAGTAGCATATACTGTAGATTAAACATTACTTATAATGAAACGAAGCATTAATAAAGTTGCTGTTTTAGGGTCAGGTATTATGGGTTCGCGTATTGCATGCCACTTCGCTAATATTGGTGTAGAGGTTTTGCTTTTAGATATCGCCCCAAAAGAACTGACGCCAGAGGAACAGGCAAAGGGATTAACCTTAGATAAGCCAGCGGTTAAAAACCGAATTGTTGATACCGCACTGCAAACTGCTGTAAAAACAAACCCATCGCCGGTATATTCCAAAAAAGTATTGAATAAAATAAAAACCGGAAACTTCGACGATGATATGTCGAAAATTGCAGGTTTTGATTGGGTGATTGAAGTAGTTGTAGAAAATCTTGACATCAAGAAAAAGGTTTTCGAACAGGTAGAGCAATACCGCAAACCTGGAACTTTAATTACCTCAAATACATCTGGTATTCCGATTCATTTAATGGCTGAAGGTAGGAGTGAAGATTTTAAAGCGCATTTCTGTGGAACGCACTTTTTTAATCCGCCCCGTTATTTGAAATTATTGGAGATAATTCCAACTCCGCACACCCATCCCGAAATCGTTGATTTCTTAATGCATTATGGTGATAAATTTTTAGGTAAAACCACAGTTTTATGTAAGGATACACCTGCGTTTATCGCTAACCGCGTTGGAGTTTATTCTATTATGGCTTTGCTTCATCTGGTTGAAAAATTGGATTTGACAGTTGAAGAAGTTGATAAGTTTACTGGCCCAGCTTTGGGCAGACCAAAATCTGCTACTTTCCGTACTTCGGATGTGGTGGGTTTAGATACCATGATTAAAGTTGCCAAAGGACTTTGCGATAATTGTCCTGAGGATAAAGCACATGATTTATTTAAACTTCCTGAGTATGTTAAAAAAATGGAAGAGAATAAATGGCTGGGCGATAAAACCAAACAGGGTTTCTATAAAAAGACTAAAACAGCCGATGGAAAAACTGAAATTCTAGCGCTTGATTTAAAAACGCTTGAATACAAACCTCAGCAAAAAGTAAAATCGGCTACTTTAGAAATGACCAAGCCTGTTGAAAATCTTCGCGAACGCATGAAGATTTTTGCTAAAGGAAAAGATAAGGCAGGCGAATTATTCCGCCATTCTTCTTTTGGTTTATTTGAATATGTTTCAGATCGGATTCCTGAAATTTCTGATGAATTGTACCGCATTGATGATGCGATGCGAGCAGGCTTCGGTTGGGAATTAGGCCCATTTGAGCTTTGGGATGCTGTTGGTGTTAAAGAAGCCATTGAAGGAATGGAACAATATGGAAATAAAGCTGCGGCTTGGGTTCATGAAATGCTTGATGCCGGACACACTTCATTCTACAAAGTTGAAGGTGGTATTAAGAAGTATTATGATATTCCTTCAAAATCTTACAAAGCTTTACCAGGAACCGATGAGTTTATAATTTTAGATAACATTCGTGAAAATAAAACCCTTTGGAAAAATTCTGGTGTTTCGATTATTGATTTAGGCGATGGCATTCTGAATGTAGAATTCCATACGAAAATGAATACCATTGGCGGTGATGTAATCTCCGGAATTAATAAAGCCATTGATATGGCGGAGAAAGATTATCGTGGTTTGGTTATCGGTAACGATGGTGCAAACTTCTCTGCCGGCGCAAATGTTGGGATGATTTTTATGATGGCGGTAGAGCAGGAGTGGGATGAATTGAACATGGCGATTCGTATGTTCCAGAATACTTCGATGCGCATTCGTTATTCTTCGATTCCAGTTGTTGTTGCGCCGCACAATTTAACTTTAGGTGGTGGCTGCGAATTTAGCTTACACGCCGACCATGTTCAGTTATCAGCAGAAACTTATATGGGTTTAGTTGAGTTTGGTGTTGGTGTTATTCCAGGTGGCGGCGGAACTAAGGAATTTGCTTTGCGTGCTTCTGATGAGTATAAAGACGACCAGATTGTTCAGAATGCTCTGAAAGATCGTTTCTTAACTATCGGAATGGCAAAAGTTTCCACTTCAGGTTATGAAGCTTACGAATTGGGTTATTTGCAAAAAGATAAATTCTCAATTTCGATGAACCGCAACCGTTTATTGGCCGATGCAAAAGCTAAAGCGATAGAATTGGCTGATGCCGGTTATACAAAACCCGTGCAACGTACAGATATTAAAGTATTGGGTAAACAAGGTTTAGGAATTGTTTACGCAGGTGCTAATAGCATGTATGCGGGTCATTTCATTTCTGAGCATGATAAAAAAATCTCTGAAAAATTAGGTTACGTGATGTGTGGCGGCGATTTATCCTCTCCTACAGAAGTAAGTGAACAATATCTATTGGATTTAGAAAGAGAAGCGTTTTTATCGCTTGCTGGAGAGAGAAAATCATTGGAAAGAATTCAATCGATTATTACAAAAGGGAAACCGTTAAGGAATTAATCCGAGTATAGAGATATAAGTATCAAGATATGAGTATCAAATATCAAGATTGGAGCTTGTCTAGCCGTCTAGTAATTGTGAGGCACGAAGCAATCTTAATGTGGTGGATTTTGTAGGAAACAAGCTTAAGTTTTCTAAACCCGATAGAAGTGAATCCCGATTTTTCATCGGGAGAAACGAATAGCGGGACTACCCGAACTGATGAAATGCAGGTTTTGCTTTTCTAAATATTATAAATAAAAATAAAATATTAGCGAATTCAAATTTGAGCCCTGTCTTGATACTTGATACTCGCTACTAAATACTAAAACAATGGAAGCATACATTATAGCCGGATATCGTACAGCAGTGGGCAAGGCGCCCCGTGGCGTATTCCGTTTTACGAGAGCTGATGATTTGGCTGCGGAAGTGATTAGGGCTTTGGTGGCCTCGGTTCCGAATTTAGATAAAGAACAAATTGACGATGTAATTGTGGGTAATGCTACGCCAGAAGCTGAACAAGGCTTAAATATTGCTCGTATGATTTCGCTGATGGGCCTGGATACGGATAAAGTTCCAGGGGTTACGGTGAACCGTTATTGCGCATCGGGTTTGGATACAATTGCGACTGCCGTTGCGAAAATTAAGGCTGGAATGGCCGATTGTATCATCGCAGGTGGTGTAGAAGTAATGAGCGGAATGCCTTTCGGAGGTTGGAAATTGGTGCCGAATGCTGAGGTTGCCAAAAACAATCCGGATTGGTATTGGGGAATGGGTTTAACCGCTGAAGCTGTTGCCAAAGAATACAACGTAAGCCGTGAAGACCAGGATGCATTTTCTTTGAAATCTCACGAAAAAGCAATTCATGCGATTAAAAACGGTCATTTAAAAGATGGTGTTCTGCCAATTACTGTAAACGAAAATTACCTTGATGAGAACCTGAAAAAGAAAACGCGTTCTTATCTGGTGGATACAGATGAAGGTCCGCGAGCGGATACAACTTTAGAAAAACTGGCAAAACTGAAACCTGTTTTCGATGCGGTTGGAAGTGTTACAGCTGGTAATTCATCGCAAACATCTGATGGTGCGGCATTCGTTTTGGTGGTTTCTGAAAAGAAAATGAAAGAACTGAATGCAGAGCCTATTGCAAGATTGGTGAGTTATGGTGTGGCTGGTGTTCCGCCAAGAATTATGGGAATAGGTCCGATTGAAGCCATTCCGAAAGCGTTAAAACAAGCGGGTTTAAGGCAAGATGATATTGATCTAATTGAGTTGAATGAAGCTTTTGCATCGCAATCGTTAGCGATTATCAGAACGTTGGATTTGAATCCTGATATTATTAATGTGAATGGTGGAGCAATTGCACTGGGTCATCCGCTGGGTTGTACAGGTGCAAAACTTTCGGTGCAAATGCTAAACGAATTGAAAAGACAGAATAAAAAATACGGAATGGTTACGATGTGCGTAGGTACTGGACAAGGTGCTGCAGGGATTTTTGAGATGTTTTAAGAGTAAGGACTAAGGAGCAAAGAACAAAGATAATTAGCATAACCTAGATGCATAATTTTAGACAGTTGCAGATTTGGAATGAAGCGATGCAGATAGCTAAAAACAGCTATTTGATATTGAGTAATTTGCCTCCATCTGAAAAATTCGGCTTGATGTCTCAGATTTCAAGATGCGCCGTTTCTGTTTCTTCCAATATTGCGGAAGGCTCGTCAAGGTCCTCAAATAAAGAATTTGCACATTTTTTATCTATTTCCTTAGGTTCTTTGTTTGAGTTGGAAACCCAACTGTTACTATCTAAAGAACTCGGTTTCATAAAAGATGATTTAGGAAATCTTTTCAATTCCATTATCCATTTACAAAAAAAGATATCAACCTTTAAAAAGACACTTCTATAAAATAAAATATTTGATTGAGGCACATCGTCATTATTCTTTGTTCCTTAATCCTTAATCATTACAGCAATGGAAACAACTGAAAAAAAAACAATTAAAGGCGGCGAATTCTTAATTAAAGAAACTGCTTACCAGGATGTATTTATTCCTGAAGAATTTGATGAAGAGCAACAAATGATTGCGCAAACTTGTCGTGATTTTTTGGAAGCAGAGGTTTATCCAAACTTAGATAAAATTGATAAACAGGAAGACCCTGAGTTAATGCCAATGCTTTTAACCAAAGCTGGTGAATTAGGAATTCTTGGGGTTTCTGTGCCAGAAGAGTACGGAGGTTTTGGTAAAAACTTCAACACGTCGATGTTGGTTGCTGATGTGGTTGGTGCTGGTCACTCTTTTGCAGTGGCACTATCTGCACATACAGGAATTGGAACCTTGCCAATTCTGTACTACGGTAACGAAGATCAAAAAGCAAAATACATCCCAAAATTAGGTTCTGGTGAATGGAAAGCTGCTTATTGCTTAACAGAACCAAATTCAGGTTCGGATGCAAATTCAGGAAAAACCAAAGCAGTCTTAAGCGCTGATGGAAAACATTACATCATCAACGGTCAAAAAATGTGGATTACCAACGGTGGTTTCGCAGATATTTTTATCGTTTTTGCAAAAATTGATGATGATAAAAACCTAACTGCCTTTATTGTAGAGAAAGATTTTGGTGGCATTACCATGAATCCTGAAGAGCACAAAATGGGTATTAAAGGTTCATCAACCCGTCAGGTTTTCTTTAACGATTGCGAAGTTCCGGTTGAAAATATGTTAAGTGATAGAGAAAATGGTTTCAAAATCGCCGTTAACATTTTAAATATCGGTCGTATAAAATTATCGGCAGCGGCAATTGGTGCATCAAAAGCAACCTTAAGTACAGCGATTAATTATTCAAATGAGCGTAGCCAGTTCGGTCGCCCGATTTCAAAATATGGTGCCATTCGCTTCAAAATTGCTGAAATTGCCTCTAAGCTTTATGCAGTTGATGCAGCGAATTATCGTGCCGGGCAAAATATAGATGATACTTATGACCAGTTGGTTGCAGGTGGAATGGAATCTGGCAAAGCGAGATTAAAATCTGTAGAACAATTTGCTGTTGAATGTGCGATTTTGAAAGTTTGGGGTTCTGAAGCATTAGATTATACAGTTGATGAAGGTGTTCAAATTTATGGTGGGATGGGTTTTAGTGCCGATGCACCAATGGATAGAGCTTATCGTGATGCCCGTATCAACAGAATTTTCGAGGGAACGAATGAAATTAACCGTTTGTTAACCGTTGATATGATGCTGAAACGTGCCATGAAAGGCGAACTGGATTTAATGGGGCCTGCAACTGCTGTTGCTGCTGAATTAATGAGCATTCCTGATTTTGGCGAAGAAGACACTACATTATTTGCTGCGGAGAAAAAAGTTTTAGCGAATCTTAAAAAAGCAACATTAATGGTTGCTGGTGCGGCAGTTCAAAAGTTAATGATGACTTTGAGCAAAGAGCAAGAGATTTTAATGAACATCGCCGATATGGCCAGTTATGTTTATGTGTTTGAATCGGCCTTATTGAGAACAGAAAAATTAGCTGCTACAAAAGGTGAAACTGCTATTGCTGGTCAGCTGGATCTATTAAGAATTTACATGGTTGAAGCGGTTGATGGTGTAGCTAAAGCAGGTAAAGAAGCACTTTGGGCTTTTGCCGAAGGCGATGAGCAACGCATGATGTTGGTGGGTTTACGTAGATTTACTAAAGTAGAGCCATTTAATGTGAAAGACGCTCGTCAAAGAGTTGCACAGCAATTGATTGAGGCGAATAAATATATTTTTTAAGGTAGAAGGTTGAGGGTTTAAAGGTTGAGGGTTTGGGTTTGTAGCTCAAACTCTCAACCTTTTTTTGTTAGTAACGATATAATTTTCTTCAAACAATTCAAGCCTTGTACCTTTAACCTTACTACCTTTAACGTTTCTTGAATGTTAAATTTGGTTAAAAATTGTAGCATCCGTATTAAAAGCTTATTTTTGCGGATGATGCTAAAATTCAAGTATATATTATTATTGCTCTGTGTTATAGGTTTATTTGCGGCCTGTAAAAAAACTGATGAAGGTGAGGCTTACGATCCAACTCCTCAATTTAAAGCAGATACTGCCGCCATTGGCGCTTTTGTTAAAGCAAATAATATCCAAGGAGTAAAAGATCCTTCAGGAATATTTTACCAAATTATCGAACCTGGAGCAGGTACTATTACTTATACCACTGCTACGCAAATTACTTCAAATTATGAAGGTAAGTTGCTAAATGGAACTGTTTTCGACAGTACAAAAGGAACTCCTATAAAATTTTCGTTAGGTGGCGTTATTTCAGGATGGCAATTCGGCATTCCTAAAATACAAAAGGGAGGAAGAATCAGATTAATTATTCCATCCTATTATGCTTACGGAACAAGGTCTCCATCATCATTAGTTCCAGCAAATTCTATCCTCGATTTCAACATAACACTTACAGACGTTACAAACTAAATGAATAAATTTACCAAACTTAGCCTGTTCACTTTATTAGTAGTCACCGTTCTCTTTTCTGCTTGTAAAAAAGAGTATGAAACTATACAGACTACAGATAATGCAATAATAGCTTCATATATCTCTAAAAATAATTTAACATCATCTATGATTCCTGATCCAGATAAATCAGGTTTTTATTATCAGGTAACTTCACCAGGAACTGGTAACAATTTTAAAAATCCAGATTCTGTTTTGTACAATTTAACAGTAAAGTCTTTATCTAGCGGAGCTACTTATTTACAATCGCCTTTATTAGGAAACTTAGCTACTTTCGTTGGATATACAAATCAATTTTATAATTCTTCATTAGCTACCTCAACTAATTCTGGAGCTTACGATTTTCCTGCCATTCGTGCTGCAATACTTTCGCTTAAACCAGGTGGTGTAGCAAGAATATTAATGCCATCATATTTAGCCTTCGGTAGAAATGGCGCAGGAAATATCCCATCAAATGAAGTGATCGACTTGATAGTTACAACTTATCCGTACCAAAAGCAAGCTTTGCTTGATGATAATAGAATCACCACATTTTTAACATCTAAAGGACTTACTGCAACCAAAGATCCTAGTGGTATTTATTATATCGTAAATACTTTAGGTACTGGAGAAGTAGTAAATGGTGTCGAAAGTACAGTGAATATCAAATACACAGGTCGTACATTAGATGGTGCAGTTTTTGATTCCAATGCTGATGGTTACTCTGCAGTTTTATCTCAACTTATTCTTGGATGGCGAGTTATGGTTCCAAAATTTAAGGTAGGAACTAAATTTAGGATGTTTATTCCTTCGGCTTATGCTTATGGAAGCGGAGGAAATGGTGGAAGTATTCCACAAAATACACCTATAGAGTTTGATTTAGAAATTGTTAGCGTTACCAATTAAGATAACGCTTCTTTAAAAACTTTAAGCACTCTGTCACGTGCGAATGTATGCTCAACTATTGGTTGGGCATATTTTTTTGTCCCATATTCTGGTATCCATTTCTTAATATATTCCATTTTTGAATCGAATCTTTTCATCTGAAGTTCGGGATTAAATACCCTGAAATATGGTGCCGCATCATTTCCTGACCCCGCAGCCCATTGCCATCCACCAACATTGCTGGCCATTTCATAATCCAATAACTTTTCAGCAAAATATGTTTCGCCCCAGCGCCAATCAATCAGCAAGTGTTTTGATAAAAAACTGGCTACAACCATTCTCACCCGGTTATGCATCCAACCTATTTCATTCAGTTGTCTCATTCCTGCATCAACAAGAGGATAACCCGTATTTCCTTCACACCAGGCTTTAAATTCCTGCTCATTGTTGCGCCATTTAATTTTATCGTACTGTTTTTTAAATGAATCAAAAGCAGCATAAGGAAAATGCCAAAGTATCATCATGTAAAATTCCCTCCATGCCAATTCCGAAAGCCACACGCTAGATTTTGCGTCAATAGCATCTTTTGCTGCCTGGCGAATGCTTAAAGTGCCGAATCTTAAATGCAATCCAATTCTGGTGGTGCTATTTAATGCTGGAAAATCTCGCTCTTTAGCATAATCGTCCAATTTATTTTTATAGCTAATTTTGGGGAAATCAAGTTTGCTTTTTTCGAAACCCATATCCTTTAACGCGGGTAGCGACAAAGATTTGGTTTGATACAAATTTTTAAAATACTTTTTCGTGGGGTAAGCTTTTATGTAAAAATCATTAAGCTTAGCATGCCACTGTTTAAAAAAAGGCGTAAATACGGTATAGGGTGTTTTATCTGCTTTTAAAATTTCATCCTTTTCAAAAATCACTTGATCCTTAAAAGTTTTGAAAGCAATTTTTTCACTGTTTAAAAATTCGACCATGCTATCATCGCGTTCACGGGCGTAAGGCTCATAATCATGGTTGGTGTAAACCTGCTCAACTGAATACTCTTTTAAAATCTCTGGCCAAACTTTTTCAGGTTTACCATATTTTACCAATAAATCTGATCCGTGTTTTTGAAGTTCCTTTTTTAAATCCTGAATGGTTTCGTAAATAAAAGTTACGCGGGCATCATCCTTAGGAAGTTTATCTAAAATATTCTGATCAAAAATAAATAATGGAAGTACAGATTCGCCATTGTTTAAGGCATGATAAAGGCCTGCATTATCTTCCAACCGCAAATCGCGTCGGAACCAAAAAATGTTCAAAGGTTTATTCATATAAAAGAATATCGGTTTGACTTTAAAATTAGATTATTTTTTGTAGAGATTGGTGAGTGCTTCGTCTATATCCGTAAACTTAAACTTAAATCCAGCATCCAATATTTTTTGTGCTGATGTATTACTGCTCATCAATACAGCTTCAGCACGTTCTCCAATAAGCAATTCGATAGCTTTTCTTGGGACTTTAATTGGCCAGAATGGTCGGTTAAGATGTTTGGCAACTGCTTTTGTCAAACCTGTATTGGTTACAGGGAAGGGTGCGCAGGCATTATAGGCGCTTTCCATTTCAATGTTTTCCATCGCATAAATGTACATGCTAACCATATCATCAACGTGTAACCAGGGTGTCCATTGTTTGCCAGTTCCTAAAGCAGATCCAACAAATAATTTAACAGATTTATCTAACTGTGGCAATGCTCCGCCATCGTTACTTAATACAATTCCGGTACGAAGCTTCACTATCCTTAAACTTAATTTATGACCTTGATCAACAGCATTTTCCCATAGTTTACAACATTCGGCTAAAAACCCAAAGCCATTTGAGCTGTCTTCAGTTAAAATTTCATCACCACAATCTCCATAATAACCCACTGCTGAGGCTGAAATAAAAGATTTAATTTGGTGACCGGGATTTGATTTAATTGTTTGGTAAAGAAGTTCTGTTGATTTTACACGACTATCAATGATCTGTTTTTTACGTTCGTCAGTCCAATTTTTATCTGCAACAGGTTCTCCAGCCAAATGAATAATCGAATCAATACCTTCAATACATTTGGCATCAATTGTTCCTTTGTATACATCCCAAACAAAGTTATTTGGATCACTAGTCCTTTTTCTGGAAAGTGTATTAACATCATAGCCCTTGTTTAGCAACTGCTTTTTTAGTTCTTTACCAACTAATCCGGTAGCACCTGTAATCAGAATCTTTTTTACCATGTTTTTAAAACACGAAAGATACAAAAGGGTTTGACTTTAGTAGGAAGTAGATCGATCAGCCTTTGTCATCGCGTATGTGGGGGATCATAATTTGTTGTTAACTATTCCAGGCATTAAGATTCCCAATTGGAAATGACGGATTAGGTTAATTTTTCAGGTCCGTCATCCTCACGTATGTGGGTATCTTAATGCTGAAAATTACAACCCCGCAATAATTCTGCTTTTTGGCGCTTTAACAGTGTAACTTAATTTAATTGTCTTGGTTTCATTTGGTGCAATTTTCAATTGCCAAGCAAGCATCCCTGTTTCTTTGTTTACTTCGGCGCCACTACTTTCCATCAATTCAATTTCGATGTCGCTTTCTGTTGATAATGGATATTGATCTTTCAATGATAAATCGATAGCTTCTTTTTTAGTATTCCTGATTTTAATCAAATAAGTAAAAAGCTGCTTTTTATTCGATCCGATAAATTTTGTACTGCTAAAACCTTCTTGTTTCTCTTTTGTGATGATAATTTTTTTATCCTTACCCATACTTAAACTTAAAGTGTCTAAAATATTAGCAGGATTGATGAATGATTTGCCTGTATAAGTTCCTTCAAAAATGATGTTCGCATTGCCTGCCTGAAGATTTAATTTTTCCCAATCAATTACATCAGCCAATAAGTAAGCATCGCTACTGAGTTTCGGTGCTGCATAATATTTATATTTTGCAGGCACTTCATATTCCTTAAATGCAACCGTGTGGGGTTTGTTGTCGCTATTTACATCATAAGGAATATCAATATCAAATGTAACCCCAAGTTGAGTTTCATTAACTGATGTATAGTTATTTATGGTTGATACTGATGCTTCTGGCTTTGATTTTCTTGTGGCGCCATAACCGACCACAACGGTTTCCTCTAGTTTTTTCTCGTCATATTGTATTGGAGAGGCCATACCCCGAATGCGTATTCCTGAAGCCTTGCCAGCTAATGCTTGTTCAATAGGGTTATAAGTAGATAGAAACCAAGGGTTTAAGTTTGGCGCACTTATATTGTAGTTAGGGTTTCCTGTAGATAATGAAAGTTTAACTTTTTTCCAATCCAATCCAGTGCTTTGAGTTATTGCTGCTTTATAAACAATTCCTAATGGTTTTAATGTGCTTGCCGATTTAATATCGTAACTGGCCAACCAACTTGCATGAGGTGTAACATAAGAAACTTGATAATTAGCTTCGGTATTTTCTTTTGACATTAACTGTAAAACCAATTGACCCAATTGCTGATTCGGACTGTTTCTTAACTCCGCAATCTGCTGTTGTAAAGCATTAAGTTTTTGGTTCTGTTTATCTTCTGTTAATGCCAGGGCAGAAATAGCAGTTCTAACTTCGGCGCTTTTCGTACGGTAATATTCTGCCAGTTTAATTAGTTCTGCAACATTGGTTCCATTATTTGTTCCACCAGATTTTCTATTTTCATCCAATAACACTAAAGTTTGTTCTTCAATCGTTTTTGCATTCTTGATCTTTGTTAATTCTGCAGAAACTATCTTTATACTATCGTTTAGTTTTTTAATTTCAGGATTTGCTACATCAGTATTTAGAAAATCTTTATTGAATTGAACAGCCAAAATAGTAACACTAGTAGAAACGCTTACTTGGATAGAATTTTCGTTAACCTTACCTGATATATTATTGATTACAATTTCTGAAGTCCCGGTGGGAAGATTCACTTTTCCGGAATGTATAAGTTGTGCGCCATTATTATAAACGGTTACACTTTCTAAACTAGCCTTGGTTTTAATTTGCTGCTGTGCAAAGGCAGCAATCGGAAATAATAGCGCAATTAGGATTCGTTTCATTTTTTTCTTATTATGTGTATTGAAATCGCATTCGAACAAATGATGTGCAATTCCAGAATATTCCATAATGATTTATTTTTTGTTGGGTATTTGTAAAGAAAGTTGTAGCTTTTTGATGCCAATAAAAAATAAGATAAATTTGTGATGACTCCCTTAGTACACTTTTCAAAATAAAATATGTCCAAAAAAATTTTAGTCTGGTTTAGAAATGATCTTCGTCTGCATGATAATGAAATGCTCGTGGAGGCTATTGCTAAGTCTGATTCAATTTTACCTGTTTATATTTTAGATCCCCGCCAATTTGGAGAAACTAAATATGGAACACTGAAAACGGGAAATATTAGGGCAGAATTTATTTTAGAAAGCGTTTTAGGTCTTCGGTCATCACTAAAAAAAATAGGTGGTAATCTTTTAATTGCAGAAGGAAATCCAGAAGATATTATTCCTCAACTAGTTCAGGAATATGAAATAACAGAGGTTTATCATCATCGTGAAGTTGCAAGAGAAGAAACACATGTATCTACATTGGTAGAAAATGCATTGTGGAAATTGCGTGTAAATCTGAAACATTTTATCGGCCATACTTTGTATAACAAGGAAGATTTACCATTTCCGATAAAGGATATACCCGATGCCTTTAATCAATTTAAAAAGAAAATTGAAAGAGATTCTATCATCAAACCTTGTTTTTTGGCACCAGATCGAATCAATGTTGCTGAGGTTATCGATTGGGGTACACTTTCAACTCTTGAAGATTTGAACTTACTTTCCCAGCAAAAGGATCAACGTGCGGATTTTGAATTTGTAGGTGGCGAAGCAGAAGGATTAATCCATCTTCAAAAGGTTATTGTAGCCATGCAGCAAGCGGCTACAGCCAAAAACTTAATTTTAGTTTCCAAACTTTCTGCATGGTTAGCCATGGGTTGTTTATCGCCCCGAAAAGTATACTGGGAAATTAAAAAAATGGAAGGTGTTCCAAATACGAAAGCCATGTTTAACCATATTTTATTAGGACTGCTTTGGAGGGATTACTTCCGGTTTATGTTTAAAAAATATGGCAATACCTTTTTTAATCCGAATGGATTTGGCAGCCAGGGTTTGGTGGATGTAGAAAATGAGCTCGAAAACTTCAATAAATGGAAGAATGGGCAAACCGGCTTTGCTGTTGTTGATGCTGTAATGACAGAGTTAAATCAAACTGGTTTTATTTCTAACATTGCCAGGCAAACCGCTGCTCTATATCTTATTAACAATTTGGAAGTGAGCTGGGTTTTTGGAGCGGCTTATTTCGAAGAAAAATTAATCGACTACAACCCGGCTAGCAATTGGGGTAATTGGGCAAATGTTGCCGGAGTTGGTAATGATCAAAAATCAAAAAGTGTTTTTGATTTGGATAAGAATATAAAAAATCTCGATCCCAAAGGGAATTATGCCTTAACCTGGGCTTCTTAATAAAGAGTTGAATATTGATAGATTGAATTTCGAATCGTTAATGTTTGATGAATGATTCATCTATAATCCAATCAATCTCAAGTCTACTGATTTAAAAATCCAATAATTAATTGTTGGCTTATATTTTGCTTGTTAATAATCATAAATTAATTTATTTCTATCAACGCTAATGCTGTTGAAAGTCAGAATGTTTCTAAATATATTTTTTTGTGCAATTAATCTCGTTTTTTACCATTTATATAAGGTAAAATTCTAATTTTGTATCGCTTATAGTAAACAGTTAATAATGGGTAGTTTATCTTATCTTAGTGGCGAAAACGCCGAATATATAGATTCTTTATATCAGTCGTATCAGCAAGATCCTGAATCAGTTGAGTTTGGTTGGCAAAAGTTTTTTGAAGGTTTCGATTTTGGAAGAGGCTCTGAAGTTACAGCAGAAACTCCAGAACAATTTTTAAAGGAAGTTAGTGTTTTAAACCTGATCGACGGATATAGAAGTCGCGGTCACTTATTTACACACACCAATCCTGTTCGCGAAAGACGCAAACATCAGCCTAGCTTGGATCTTTCTAACTTCGGTTTATCAGATGCTGATTTAGAAACTGTTTTCAACTCTGGAGTTGAAATTGGTATTGGTGCAGCTAAATTGAAAGATATTGTTGCTTTTCTAAAGCAGACATATACCAGTTCTATCGGTGCTGAATTCAAATTCTTGCGTACACCAGAAGTTTTAAACTGGATTCAGGGTAAAATGGAGAGTGCTCGCAATACGCCTAATTTTTCTATGGATGAGAAAAAGCGTATTCTTAGAAAATTGAATGAAGCAGTAAGTTTCGAAAACTTTTTGGGCACGAAATTCTTAGGTCAAAAGCGTTTTTCGTTAGAAGGCGCAGAAGCTTTAATTCCTGCATTAGATTCAGTAATTGAAAAAGGTGCTGATTTAGGGATCGAGGAATTTGTAATTGGTATGGCGCACCGCGGTCGTTTGAACGTGTTGGCCAATATTATGCAAAAAACCTATAAAGATATTTTTGCTGAATTTGAAGGTAAGAGCTACAATCCAGATACTCCATTTGGTGGCGACGTAAAATATCATTTAGGGTATTCTACTGATGTAACAACAGTTGCCGGTAAAAGTGTTCACTTAAGTCTTTGCCCTAATCCATCGCACTTAGAAACTGTTGATGGAGTAGTTGAGGGCATGAGCCGTTCGAAAATCGACTTTAAATATGGTGGTGATAACTCTCGTTTAGCACCCATATTGATTCATGGCGATGCTTCGGTTGCTGGTCAGGGTATTGTTTATGAAGTAATCCAAATGGCGGGATTAGAAGGTTACAAAACCGGTGGAACCATTCACCTGGTAATTAATAACCAAATCGGTTTTACCACAAACTATAAAGATGCACGTACAAGTACTTATTGTACAGACATCGCTAAAGTAACTTTATCTCCTGTTTTCCATGTAAATGGAGATGATCCTGAGGCTTTAGTTTATGCGATTAATTTAGCAATGGAATATCGTCAGAAATATAAAAATGATGTTTTTATTGATATTTTATGTTACCGTCGTTTCGGCCACAATGAGTCTGATGAGCCAAAATTCACTCAGCCTTTATTGTATAAAACTATCGAGAAACACCCAAATCCAAGAGAGATTTATATTGAGCAATTAACTAAAGAAGGTAAGTTAGAGGCAGGCTTGGCAAAAGAAATGGAGAAAGATTTCCGTGGAATTTTACAGGAACGTTTAAATGAAGCCAAAGAGTTTGTTGCCGGCGATACCGAGGTAAAATTTGGTGGTGCTTGGGCAGATTTACGTATGGCTACTCCAAAAGATTTCTTAACATCACCAATTACAGCTGTTAAAAAATCAACTTTATTGGAAATTGGTAAACGCATTACAACTTTACCATCAAATAAAAAGTTCTTCAAAAAAATTGAAAAGCTATTTGTAGAGCGTACCAAGATGGTTAATGAAACCAATGTTTTCGATTGGGCTATGGGCGAACAATTGGCTTATGGTACATTGTTATCTGAAGGCAAACGTGTTCGTTTAAGTGGTCAGGATGTAGAACGTGGTACTTTTTCTCATCGTCATGCGGTTTTAACTTTAGAAGATAGCGAGGAAGAATACGTACCATTGGCAAATATTTCAGACCAACAGGCACCATTTGATATTTACAACTCTCATTTATCAGAATACGGCGTTTTAGGCTTCGAATATGGTTATGCAATGGCTAACCCTAATGCCTTAACCATTTGGGAAGCTCAATTTGGGGATTTCTTTAATGGAGCGCAAATTGTTATCGACCAATATATTGCAAGTGCGGAAACAAAATGGCAACGTGAAAATGGTTTGGTTATGTTATTGCCTCACGGTTACGAGGGTCAGGGACCAGAGCATTCTTCAGCTCGGATTGAGCGTTTTATGGAGCTTTGCGCAGATTACAACATGCAGGTTACCAATTGTACAACACCTGCAAACTTCTTCCACGTTTTACGTCGCCAGTTTAAACGCGATTTCCGTAAACCATTGGTTGTATTTACTCCGAAAAGTTTATTGCGCCACCCGGCTTGTGTTTCTAAGTTAGAAGAGTTTACCGAGGGAGGCTTTAAAGAGGTAATTGATGATGTAAATGTTAAAGTTGCAGATGTAACGAGAATTGTTTTCTGTAGCGGTAAAATTTTCTACGAGTTGCTTGAGAAACAACAGGCTGATAAAGTTAAACATGTTGCAATTATACGTGTAGAGCAATTATATCCAACCCCTGTTGACCAAATGGAAGCAATTAAGAAAAAATATAAAAATGCTGACGAGATTTTTTGGGTACAAGAAGAGCCAGAAAACATGGGCGCATGGCCATATTTATTCCGCAAGCTATATAAAACCGATTTAAAAGGTATTGATGTAATTTCGCGTAAAGAAAGTAGCAGTACAGCAACCGGTTTTGCAAAACAACATGCCAATCAACAAGCATACATTTTAGCTAAAGCTTTAGAGGTTCCAATTAAACAAGAGGAAGTAAAAGAAGCTACTAAAAAAGCAAGCAAAAAAATGGCAGAAGCCGATTAAGGTTGAAAGTAGAAAGTATAAGGTTGAAAGTTTAGAGTTTAAAATGTTCTAACATTTCAACCTTCAAACATAATAACAGCAAAAAATTACAATTTTAAAAATATGAGTTTAGAGATAAAAGTTCCACCAGTTGGTGAGTCGATAACCGAAGTTGTTTTATCACGTTGGATAAAAAACGATGGCGATGTTGTTGAAATGGATGAAGTTATTGCTGAGTTAGAATCAGATAAAGCTACTTTCGAATTAACCGCAGAACAAGCTGGAACTTTAAAAACCATAGCTGCTGAAGGCGATACTTTAGCAATTGGCGCAGTAGTTTGTAAAATTGAAGATGGTGGCGCAGCTCCTGCAAAAGATGATGCTCCAAAAGCAGAAGAAAAAGCAGTAGTTGCAGAAGATAAAACCTCAGCTCCTGTTGCCGAAAAATCATCAGGCGAAAGTTATGCTACAGGAACGCCATCTCCTGCAGCAGGAAAAATTCTTGCTGAAAAAGGTATTGATTCAGCTGCGGTAAAAGGTAGCGGTGTTGATGGTCGCATTACTAAGGATGATGCAGTAAAAGCAGAAGCTGGCAAAAAAGCAGAAGCTCCAAAAGCCGCGGCTCCTGCTGTAGCAGCAGCCCCTGCGGGTGCACGTTCTGAACGTCGCGAAAAGATGTCGCCATTGCGTAAAACAGTTGCAAAACGTTTGGTTTCTGTTAAAAATGAAACCGCAATGTTAACCACTTTTAATGAGGTTAATATGAAACCAATCATGGATTTACGTGGAAAATATAAAGATTCATTTAAAGAAAAATTTGGTGTTGGCTTAGGCTTTATGAGCTTTTTCACTAAAGCTGTAACTGAGGCACTAAAAGATTTCCCTGCTGTAAATGCTCGTATTGATGGGGAAGAGATCGTTTACAATAACTTTGCTGATATTTCTATTGCAGTTTCAGCGCCTAAAGGTTTAGTGGTTCCTGTTATCCGCAATGCAGAGAGCATGAGTTTAGCTGAAATTGAAAAATCTGTTTTGGCCTTGGCTTTAAAAGCTCGTGATGGTAAATTAACTATTGAAGAAATGACTGGCGGAACGTTCACTATTACAAATGGTGGTGTATTTGGTTCGATGATGTCAACTCCTATTATTAACGCACCACAATCGGCTATTTTAGGTATGCACAATATTATTGAGCGCCCGATTGCTGAAAAAGGTGAAGTGGTAATTCGTCCGATGATGTATGTTGCTTTATCTTATGATCACAGAATTATCGACGGACGTGAGTCGGTTGGTTTCTTGGTTCGTGTTAAACAACTTCTAGAAGATCCAGCTAGATTATTATTGGGCGTTTAGTCTACTATAATCTCAAAAATATGAAGCCTCAGCCTTATGGTTGAGGCTTTTATTTTTACTGAGAATTTTAAAAAGGTCATTATATTGTTGTTATGCAAAATATATTGACTGTTCGTGTGAGGCCATTTGAGGCTAGGTAAACTTTGAGTTATACCGTAAAAAAGGTTTAGCCCACACGATTTTATTCTCAGGAGTCTGAACAGTACTTAAGGCCGCAGAGCGAGCCTGGATAAAACAAAAGGATAGACGAAGGAG
>NZ_CAKLBU010000025.1 GCF_920984735.1 Pedobacter sp. Leaf250
ATAGCAAAATATGAAGAAAAAATCAAACAGCAGCAAATCATGTTTCTTCATAAAAAAGCAAATGAACTAAAAATGCAATTAATTGAATTATAGATAGTTGAAAGTAACGTCAATGGTAGGATGACGATCAATTAGAATACAAAATCTCTTATAAAATTCGTTATTCCCACGCAGGTGGGAACATTAAAGCGCTTGCCAATACTTTGTTATTCAGCTAACGCTTTATGCATAAAAATGCAATAAACAAAAAAGCAGCTCATTGAGCTGCTTTTTTGTTTATTGAAAATTATTTTTTCTCAACTGGTCTGTTTTTAATTTGACTAGGTTTTAACCAAATTTTTGCACCTTTTGAGTTAACATAGTATTTTTCATTTTTTGAGTTAATGTAAACATCAGTTCCATCTGGTGCCATTTTACCTTTCCAGGTTTTATCGGCCACTTTTGAACCACCTTTAACAGCAACTTCGGCAGTTTTATTACCAACCGATTTTGCACCTTTACCAATGGCTTTTCCGGTTTTATCTAATGCTTTACCAACATCTGTTTTTTTCTCTTGTGCATTTACGCTAAGGGTTACACCGCCAAATAAGGCTAATGTTAGTAAACCCATTACAAATCTTTTTTTCATGACAGTTATACTTTTTATTTACTCAATAACAGTTGCTTAGCAAATTTGTTTTGAATAGCAGCACTGCATTTTGTTAAATAAACCTTATTGAAGTGATATACTTTTTGCAGCTAAAATTTTCAATTCAGCAGTTCCAAACACAAAAAGATAAAACGGAAAGAAGGACTGTGGTATCCGATTAGCACTGTTTCTGATTTACTAAAGTTAATTTAGCTTTTCGGCAAGCAATTTCATTTCTATTTGTGGCGAACGGTTTTCGTATAGAATGTTATGCACAGCCTTGCATATTGGCATATCGACACTTAATTCTAGATTTTTGATATGCATACATTTTGCGGCATAATAACCTTCGGCAATCATATTCATTTCCAGTTGGGCAGATTTTACGGTATAACCCTTTCCAACCATGTTTCCAAAAGTACGGTTGCGACTAAATTGCGAATAAGCCGTAACCAATAAGTCGCCAAGATAAGCTGATTCCATAATATCGCGATTGATGGGATGAACAGCATCCACAAAGCGTTTAATTTCGCGAATGGCATTGCTAATAAGCACGGCTTGAAAATTATCGCCGTAGCCAATTCCGTGGCAAATTCCACTGGCTACAGCGTAAATATTTTTGAGCACAGCAGCATATTCTGTTCCAAAAATATCATCAGAAACATTGGTTTTAATGTATCTGGTGTTTAGAAAAGCTGCAAAAGTATTCGCCTTTTCGATGTCGGTACAGGCAATGGTTAGGTAAGAAAGTTTTTCAAAAGCAACCTCTTCGGCGTGGCAAGGACCGCTAACCACTAAAATATCGTCGTATGGAATGGCATATTTTTCGTGAAGGAACTCGCCAATGATTAAATTATCTTCTGGTACGATTCCTTTAATGGCCGAAATAATTTTTTTACCTTTTAAATCTTCTATACTGATTGATGAAAGTGTATCTTTTAAAAATGCTGCAGGAACATTTAATACGACAAAATCAGCTGCTTTAATAATTGCATTGATATTGGATGAGATATTGTTATCAGTAAATTTAATTTCGACAGAACTTAAATAGTGTGGATTGTGCTTAAACTTTTTGATGTGCTCAATGGCCACTTCGTTACGCATCCACCAAAAAATTTCTTTCTCTGATAGATTATCTGAAAGCATTTTAACAATGGCAGTCGCCCAGCTCCCGCCCCCTATCATCGCTATTTTAGGTACCATCTTATAAAAAAAGGTTTAAGGTAAAAGGTGTAATGTTTAAGGTTTAGCGCTTTTGCTACAACCTTAAACATTACACCTCAAACAACGCAAGTTACTATTTCTTGCGATTAATTATAAACTACTTTTTACCGTCTTTATTAAATAATTGGTCTTTAGCGGTTTTCTCTACAATCATTCCATCCTTAAGTTTGTTCTGGATTGCTGAATATGGTCCTGTAACAATTTCCTGCCCAGCTTTTATGCCTGATTTAACAATAATAAACTGATCGTTCTGGATGCCAGTTGATACTTCAACTTTCTTTACTTTCTTCGTTTTGCCATCGAAAGTGTACACAAACTGCTTTACTTTTTTATCTGCTAATTTAGATTTTTGCTTATCAGTGTTTTCTTGGTTTCCTGCATTTTTATCTCCATCGCCAGATTTGCCACTTTCGGTAAATACCGCTTGAATTGGAACGGCCAAACCTTTTACCGTTTCACTTTCAATATCCACTGTAGCAGACATACCTGGGCGGAAAATAGATTGTTGTTTTCCTTCTATTTCTTCAGTGATTCTGATTTTTACCGAGAAGTTTGTTACCTGATCTACAGAAGTTGAGGTGGTTGTACCAACTGCAGTTGATGAACTGGCAATTTCAGTTACAACGCCTCTAAATTTTTTATCTGCAAAGGCATCAACTTCGATAGAAGCCTTATCGCCAACTTTAACACGGGTAATATCATTTTCATTCACATCAACATTTACTTCCATTGCCGCTAAATTAGAAATACGCATAATTTCAGTACCTGCCATTTGCGATGTACCTAAAATACGATCGCCCAATTCTATTGACAATTTTGAAACCACACCATCAGCAGGTGCATAAATGGTTGTTCTGGCTAAATTAGCCCCAGCTTCTTTAACATTTGCGCCTGTTTGCTCCAAAGTAAATTTAGCACCCGTTACATTTTCTTTTGCACTAGCCAAAGTTGCTTTCGCACCCAAAAACGCAGCTTTTGCAGCATCAAATTCTGAAGCTGAAATCACCTTTTTTCCAAAAAGTTCTACATTACGTTTGTAAGTAGCATCGGCATTTACAAAGTTGGCCTGACTTTGCGCCAACTGCTGCTGTGCAGATGCCACACTTGCTTTTTGTGCGTTATATGAAGCTACTGTACGCTCATATCCTGATTGTAAGATATCTGGACGAACCTTACAAAGTAATTGCCCCGCTTTAACAATATCACCTTCTCTCACCTTTAGCTCAACTACCTCACCAGATACCTCTGAACTTAACTTCACTTCAGTTTCTGGCTGAATTTTACCACTAGCGGTTACTGTTTCAACAACAGTTTTATCTGCTGCTTTATCTACAGTAACTTTTTCAATTTTTTCACCACCTATTACGCCAGTTACAGCCAACACGGCTAAAATGGCAAGAATGACACCAATGGTAATTAATATGTGCTTCAGTTTCATAATTGTTTAATGTATTTCGTTTGTTTTTTATTAGAATGTAATTTGTCTTCCCAGGTAATAATCAATTACTTTAGCTCTAAAAATTAAGTCATATTTTGCTAAAATAAAATCGATTTCCGCTCTGTTTCTATTGGTTTGGGCTGTACTGTAATCAAGTGAATTAACCAAACCAACATTATATCTTTGATCAATTACATAGAAAGCATCTTTTTGCGCCTGAAAAGCGTTTTGAGTAGAACTATAACGACTTTTAGCCGCATTTAAATCGGCTACAGCCTGATTAATTACTTTGATCAAATTATTTTTCGCAAGTGTTTCATCAGTTCTGCGTTGTTGCAAAGTGATTTTTGCCCTTCTAACATTTGATCTGGTTGTAAATCCATTGAAAATAGGAATTTGAATACCCATGCTTAAAAACTGACCAAAGTTATCAGTTAATTGATTGCCGAAAGGCGCATTTGGACGAAGTGAACTTGCGTTAAATTGATAATAATATGCAGAGCCTAAACCACCACCGAAGGTAATCTGTGGAAAGAAACCTCCTTTTGCAATATCTACGGCTTTTTCAGCAGCTTTGCTGTAATTCCAGGCTAATTTTATGTCAGGAAATGTTTCCATCGCCTGTTTATAAATATCATTAGGTACATAAGCTGTTTTAACGTTTTCAATTTCATTTACCAAAGGCGGCTGAACTTTAAATGTCATTGGTGGTTGAATCTCCATCAATTGACCTAACGTTAAATAGGAAATTGTTAGCTGATTTTGAGCATCTGTAAGATTTAGTTCTGCAGTTGCCGACTGAGATTTAGCCTGTGAGATATCAGCAAGTGTTTTATTTCCTACATCTAATAATGCCTGCTCACGCTTCAAAGTGGCATTGGCAACTTCTAATTGTTGCTGTGTTGCCTTAACCTGATCTTGATTATTTAAAACTTGAAGATATGCAGTAACTACTTGTAAGATCAGGTCATTTTTTACCTTTTCAACGTTTGTCTTTCCAGCATCTAACAAAAATTTATTTTGTCTGATTTGATTTACTCTTGTTCCACCACCAAAAAGTAAAACATTAGCGTTCAAATTTGGATTTAAATTATAGTTCTGAGTGTTTTCGAACAAACCTGAAACCTGCTGACTCCTTCCCCATTGCATAGATTGATTTAAGCTTCCATTTAAAGTAGGTAACAAAGCATTTTTTGATTGCCTCAAATCTTCTTCGCTTATTGCGGCACTGAACGCAGCCTGTTTAATATTTAAATTATTTTTTAAAGTATTTTCAACTGCCTGTTGAATGGTAATCACTTCTTGCGCTTTAATTTTCTGGCTAATGCTCAAGGCCAATAATAATGCAGATCCGGTAATTAACTTATTCTTGGTAAACATTTTCATAATTTGTTTCAAATCTATATAAACAACTTTAATAATTTCAATCTGTACAGGCATTTACTAACTTTGGTTGTAAAATGTACCTGATCAAATCGCCGCTTCTGCTTAAATGGTATTATCCATCATTATTATGGAATAAATCCCGCACCGAAAAAGTTATTTATTTGACCTTTGACGATGGACCTATACCCAATGTTACAGATTTTGTTTTAAAAACTTTAAAAGCTTTTAACGCAAAAGCCACTTTTTTTTGTATCGGCGACAATATTGTAAAACATCCCGAGGTTTATGCTCGTGTAATAAACGATGGGCATGCCATCGGCAACCACACTTTTAACCATTTAAAAGGTTGGAAAACCGATGATGAAACCTATATTGAAAATGCATTAATGTGCCAGCAACTTACTCGTACCGCCCTCTTCCGACCACCTTACGGAAGAATCAAAAAATCTCAAATCTCCAATCTCAGATCTCAGATCCCAGATCTTAAAATCATAATGTGGGATGTATTAAGTGGCGATTTCGACACTAATCTTTCAGCCGAAAAATGCTATCAAAACGTGATAAAAAACACCGAAAATGGTTCAATTGTAGTTTTTCACGATAGTTTAAAAGCTTTTGATCGTTTAGAATATACGCTGCCAAGGGTTTTAAAGTATTTTACAGATAAAGGTTTCACTTTTTCTGCTTTATAGCCATTGCTGTGCCAGTAAAACTTCATGGCTTTTCAATGCAATCAATCTATTATTACTAACTATATGAATAGGGAATGCGTCCGTAATTGAACAATATTGTTCGTTAATGAACAGTTATAAATTCCAAGATATATATTTGGGAAATTGAGTTAAAAGCCTTCAATAATTTATATTGGAGCGCTTATTTTTGATTGATCGATTATATTTTTAATCTTATAATTTAAATCATCTGGGATAATTTAGAACAATTCCAAATTACTTAATCGCCTGCGTGATTTGCAGATAAGGGTTGATTTTTGTTATTTTTGTTTTGACCAAAAATTGAGCTTCATTGGCTCAATAACACAAATTAATTTACAAACAATATTCTTTTATAAATTGATGTGGATGATTCATTTTACCATGCGATAAGAAAAAGAATAAAATATTTAAGATGAGTATTTATAACGATTATATCCAGGAAATTGAAGACAGAAAAGCTCAAGGTCTTCATCCTAAACCTATTGATGGAGCTGAATTATTGAGTGAAATCATCACTCAAATCAAAAATGTAAATAATTTTAACAGAGCAGATGCTGTCAATTTTTTCATCTACAATACTTTGCCAGGAACTACTGGTGCAGCTGTTGTTAAAGCACAGTTTTTAAAAGAAATTATTTTAGGCGAAACTGCTGTTGCAGAAATCACCCCTGATTTTGCTTTTGAATTGCTATCACACATGAAGGGCGGACCTTCAATTAAGGTTTTATTGGATATTGCTTTAGCTGATAATGGAGATAAAGCTCATAAAGCTGCCGATGTACTTAAAACACAAGTTTTCTTGTACGATGCAGATACAGATCGTTTAAAAGAAGCTTACAATAATGGCAATGAGATTGCTAAAGAAATACTGGAAAGCTATGCCAAAGCTGAGTTTTTCACTAAACTACCTGAAGTAGCAGAAGAAATTAAAGTGGTAACTTTTATTGCCGGCATTGGCGATATTTCTACTGATTTACTTTCTCCAGGCAACCAGGCTCACTCCCGTTCAGATCGTGAATTGCATGGAAAATGCATGATCACGCCAGAAGCACAGGAGGAAATTCAATCCCTGCAGGCGAAACACCCAGATGCTAGCGTAATGTTGGTTGCCGAAAAAGGTACCATGGGTGTAGGCTCATCTCGTATGTCGGGCGTAAATAATGTAGCACTTTGGACAGGTAAACCATCTAGTCCATATGTTCCATTTGTAAACTTCGCTCCAATTGTTGGTGGAACAAATGGTATTTCTCCAATTTTTTTAACCACTGTTGATGTTACTGGCGGTATTGGTATCGATCTTCAAAACTGGGTAAAGAAAACAGATGAAAATGGCAACGTGTTACGTAACGAAAACAATGAGCCTATTTTAGATCATGTTTACTCTGTTGAAACAGGAACTGTTCTAACCATCAATACAAGAACTAAAAAACTATACAACGGCGAGCAAGAGCTGATCAATATCTCAAAAGCATTGACACCGCAAAAAATGGAATTTATCAAAGCTGGTGGTTCTTACGCCATCGTTTTTGGTAAAAAAATTCAAACTTTTGCAGCTAGGGTTTTAGGAGTTGAAGCTCCTTTAGTTTATGCGCCAGCTAAAGAAGTATCTATCGAAGGCCAGGGATTAACGGCTGTAGAGAAAATCTTTAATAGAAATGCAGTTGGGTTAACTGCTGGTAAGGTTTTACATGCCGGTTCTGATGTTAGAGTAGAGGTAAATATTGTAGGTTCTCAAGATACAACAGGTTTAATGACCGCACAGGAATTAGAGGCGATGGCTGCTACAGTTATTTCTCCAATTGTTGATGGTGCATATCAATCTGGTTGCCATACTGCATCGGTTTGGGATAAGAAAGCGCAGGCAAACATCCCTAAACTGATGAAGTTTATGAATGAGTTTGGCGTAATTACTGCCCGCGATCCTAGAGGCGAATATCATGCCATGACGGATGTGATACACAAAGTATTAAATGATATTACAATTGATGAATGGGCTATTATTATCGGTGGCGATTCTCACACGCGTATGTCTAAAGGCGTAGCTTTTGGTGCCGATTCTGGTACTGTTGCATTAGCTTTGGCAACAGGCGAGGCTTCTATGCCAATTCCTGAATCTGTTAAAGTAACTTTCAAAGGTGCAATGCAGGAACACATGGATTTTCGTGATGTTGTACACGCAACGCAACTGCAAATGTTGCAACAGTTTGATGGCGAAAATGTATTCCAGGGCCGCATCATCGAAGTGCACATTGGTACTTTATTAGCTGACCAGGCTTTTACTTTTACCGATTGGACAGCAGAGATGAAGGCAAAAGCTTCAATTTGTATTTCGCAAGATGATACCCTGATTGAATCTTTGGAAATTGCCAAACACCGCATTCAAATCATGATAGATAAAGGTATGGATAACCATAACCAAGTTTTACAAGGTTTGATCAACAAAGCAAACAAACGTATTGAAGAAATTAAAACCGGAATCAAGCCAGCTTTAATGCCTGATACCAATGCAAAATATTTTGCCGAAGTGGTAATCGATCTGGATATCATTAATGAACCAATGATTGCCGATCCTGATGTGAATAATGTAGATGTATCTAAACGTTACACTCACGATACCATTAGAGATCTAACTTTCTACGCCGGAGATAAAAAAGTTGATTTGGGTTTTGTTGGCTCTTGCATGGTACATAAAGACGATTTAAAAATCGTATCTCAAATGTTAAGAAACGTAGAGCATAAAACAGGAACTGTTTCTTTCAAAGCACCATTGGTTGTTGCAGCACCCACTTATAATATTATAGATGAATTAAAAGCAGAGGGCGATTGGGAATATCTTCAAAAATATTCTGGATTTGAATTTAGCGATGCGCTGCCAAAAAGTTCAGCCCGCACGGAGTATGAGAACATTATGTATTTAGAGCGTCCTGGTTGTAATCTATGTATGGGTAATCAAGAGAAAGCAGCTAAAGGCGATACGGTAATGGCTACATCAACGCGTTTGTTCCAAGGCCGTGTAGTTGAGGATAGAGATGGGAAAAAAGGTGAATCATTATTGGCATCGACTCCGGTTGTGGTTTTATCGGCCATCTTAGGTCGTATTCCAAATATTGATGAATATAAATCAGCTGTAGAAGGCATTAATTTAACCAAGTTTACGCCCATTTCTACAAAACAATAAGAAACAAAAAATCATATAAATTGTTAATAAACCTTGAAGGCTATCTGATAAACCAGATAGCTTTTTTGTTTTGCAAAACTTGCATAGAATGTTTTTAAATAACACAATTTGACAAATCACAAAAATAAGTCTATTAAAAATTGTTTAATTTAGAACGTATAGTTGTTGAAATAATTTATAAAAAATAAAGTATGGCTTTTGACATAGACATGATTAAAAAAGTTTACGCAAATTTCGGCCCTCGTGTAGATGCGGCTCGAAAAATTGTTGGTAGACCTTTAACATTATCAGAGAAAATATTATATGCCCATCTTTGGGATGGCGATCCTAAAAAATCATTCTCAAGAGGAAGTGATTATGTAGATTTCGCTCCAGACCGTGTTGCCATGCAAGATGCTACGGCACAGATGGCACTTTTACAATTTATGCAGGCGGGTCGCCCACAAGTTGCTGTACCTTCAACGGTTCACTGCGATCACTTAATTACTGCTAAAGAAGGCGCTTCAATAGATTTACCTCACGCTAAAACTGAAAGTGCCGAAGTTTTCGATTTCTTATCTTCTGTATCCAATAAATACGGAATAGGTTTCTGGAAACCAGGAGCAGGTATTATTCACCAGGTGGTTTTAGAAAATTATGCGTTCCCTGGCGGGATGATGATTGGAACTGACTCACATACTGTTAACGCAGGTGGTTTGGGTATGGTTGCCATTGGTGTTGGCGGTGCTGATGCTTGTGACGTAATGGCTGGTTTACCTTGGGAGCTAAAATTCCCCAAATTAATTGGCGTTAAATTAACAGGTAAATTAAATGGTTGGACTGCAGCTAAAGATGTAATTTTAAAAGTTGCTGGTATTTTGACTGTAAAAGGTGGTACTGGTGCAATTGTAGAATATTTTGGCGATGGTGCAATTAATTTAAGTTGTACGGGTAAAGGTACCATTTGTAATATGGGTGCTGAAATTGGTGCAACTACTTCTACATTTGGTTACGACGAAAGCATGGAGCGTTATTTGCGTTCAACTGATCGTAATGAAGTAGCCGATGAAGCGAATAAAATCAAAGAATATTTAACTGGTGATGCTGAAGTTTATGCAGACCCTGAAAACTATTTTGATCAGGTAATTGAGATTGATCTTGATACATTAGAGCCTTATTTAAATGGTCCTTTTACGCCAGATTTGGCTACCCCAGTTTCTCAAATGAAAGTGGAAGCAGAAAAAAATGGCTGGCCATTAAAGGTAGAATGGGGTTTGATTGGTTCTTGCACCAATTCTTCATACGAGGATTTATCGAGAGCCGCATCAATTGCCAATCAAGCCATTTCAAAAGGCTTGGTAACCAAAGCAGAATTTGGTATCAATCCAGGTTCAGAGCAAGTGCGCTTCACAGCCGATCGTGATGGTTATTTGAAAACCTTTGAGGATTTAAATGCTACAATCTTTACCAACGCATGCGGACCATGTATTGGGATGTGGGACAGAACGGGTGCAGAAAAAGCAGAGAAAAATACAATCGTTCACTCTTTTAACAGGAACTTTGCAAAACGTGCTGATGGTAATCCTAATACTTTTGCATTTGTAGCTTCGCCAGAAATGGTTGCAGCGATTGCAATTGCCGGAGATTTAGGTTTTAATCCTTTAACTGATACTTTAACGAATGATAAAGGCGAGCAAATTAAACTTGATCCACCAACTGGCCATGAACTACCAACCAAAGGCTTCGCTGTTGAAGATGCAGGCTATCAAGCGCCAGCTGAAGACGGTTCTAATGTGGAAGTTTTGGTATCTCCAACTTCTCACCGCTTACAGCTATTAGATCCTTTTACACCTTGGGAAGGCACTGATTTAAAAGGTTTAAAACTATTGATCAAAGCTAAAGGTAAATGTACAACCGATCATATTTCAATGGCTGGTCCTTGGTTAAAATTCCGTGGCCACTTAGATAACATTTCTAACAACATGTTAATCGGTGCGGTAAACTACTTCAACGATAAAACAGATAATGTTAAAAACGAATTAACAGGTGAATACGGTCCGGTTCCTGCCACACAACGCGATTATAAAGCTGCCGGTTTTGGATCAATTGTAATTGGCGATGAAAATTATGGCGAAGGCTCATCTCGTGAGCATGCAGCTATGGAACCTCGTCATTTAGGAGTTCGAGCTGTATTGGTAAAATCTTTTGCCCGTATCCATGAAACTAACCTTAAAAAGCAAGGTATGTTAGGCTTAACTTTTGCTGATAAAGATGATTACGATAAAATTTTAGAAGGCGATACCATCGATATTCTAGGTCTAACAGAATTTGCGCCAGATAAACCGTTAACATTGGTATTACACCATTTAGATGGTACAGAAGAATCTTTTCCGGTTAATCATAGCTATAATGCACAACAAATTGACTGGTTTAAAGCTGGCGGAGCGTTGAATATTATCAGAGCTGAAGCTGCTGCAAAAGCTGGGAATTAATTAAGTTAGAGGGTCTGGATTTAGAAATCTGGAATCAAATATTGCAAATCCCGTTTTGAGTAAAATCAAGACGGGATTTTTTATTTGGAATTTACATAATAAAATAAGGTTTCCCATTAACACACGCTATTCCTTTTGGTGGACCTATAATTATGCAATCAGAGAAAGCATCCCACTTTTCGTTAAATGCTTTTGACTTAGCATTATATTCAGCAACTTTGTGTAAAAATACGTTTTGATCAATTTTATTCGAATATGCAATGTACATCATTGGACCACCACAAGGCTTAGTCCCTAGTGCAACAAGTTGCCAATCTAAAGCATTCTCACAAGTTACAGATTCAGAATCATTTATGATATCCTGTTTAAGAAGCTCAAGTTCCTGTACTTCTGCTTCCTTTATATTCTGGTTACTTTTTTTACAAGTACTAAATATGCTGAACAAAACCACTAAGACTAAAATTCCTTTAATTTTTTTCATTGATCTTATTTTTATCTAAAACGAAAATTGCTGTAAAACGCTGCTTAAGTTCAATTAAACTAGTTTTAGTGAATACAACCATAATCAAAAAACATACGATATTTTCTATCCATTTAAATTAGCCGTAATATTAAATAATAACTATTATTCAAATTCATGCCCACAATCAATACATTTTACTATTTCACTTGTTGGCAACCGATAATTAAATATTCCAAAGAGATTAAATTTGTTATTTCTGGTTTCAGATTGATTAAGATTTTTAGATCCACATTTTGGACATTTTAAGCGCTCTTCTAAGTTAGGTCTATCAACAATTTGATCATCTGTAACTATACTTTCTAATTCATTATCCTCAATCAACAATTTATTGATCTCTTCCACATCTCTTTCAAAAACGATAAGCTTAACACCGCCAATGGCTTGATTGTAAAGTGGATTTATTGTAGCCACATTTTCATCGGCTAGGAAACATGCGAAACCCGAATCTTCCAATTTAGCCCTGATAATATTAGCTTCCATTGGGTTATAATAGGTGCTGTAAACTACTGTTCTATCATTCATAAGATCAAGATAGTTATATTTCAAGTAGATTTAAAATGATCACTATTGCAGATTTTCGCAAATGCTTTTTCTGCATTCAATCTTGTTATTCTGCTAATCTAATCGACGGAAAATAATCTAATTTCTCAAAAACTCCTGCCACCAATATCCAGAATATTTAACCGTACGTTTCAAGGTTTTAAAATCAGTATGTACCAATCCAAACCGGGCATTAAAGCCTTCTGCCCATTCAAAATTATCCATTAACGTCCAGGCCATATAGCCTGTGATTTTGATGCCTTCGTTTTTAGCCTTTAGCAGAGCAGCTAAATAAAGTTCGAAATAGTTAATCCGTTCCGCATCTACAATGCTGCCATTATGAATTTTATCGTGATAAGCCGAACCGTTTTCGGTTATCATTAAACTTTTCACATTCGGATAGTTTGCAAACTGTTTGATGATATTATAAAAGCTATCAGCATTAATTTCCCATCCCATCGATGTATGTGGTTTTTTTCTACTCTTAGCTTTAACTTCCCAAGCCTGAATAACTGGAATGAATGCATTATATTTAACCGTAAGCGGAAAGTAATTCTGCAAACCAATATAATCGAAATCAAATTTCATTCGTTCGTTTAAACGCCACGTTCCGTATTCTATTTGAAATTTCTCCAGCACATCCCAATCGGCCGTTGGAAAACCTAAACCTTGGGCGGGCTCGACAAATAATCGATTCATTAAACTATCTACTCGTTTAGCGGCTAACAAATCATTATCACGCTGTGTGTAAGGAATGATTTCGGAGCAAGAATAGGTTGTACCAATATTCGCATTGCTAATTTCGGACCGAAGAATTTTTCCCCCATCAGCCTGCGCCAGTGCCGTATGCAAAACTGCAGGAAAAAAATTACTTAACCCCGTTTTTCCTGGGGCATGTACACCCAGCATATATCCTAACGATGTATATCCAAATGGCTCGTTTAATATCAACCAATTTTTAACTTTATCGCCATATTCTAATGCACAAGTGCTAACAAATGAATTAAACGCCACATTAATACTAAAGCTTGTCCATCCGCCTTCATCTTCCAAAGCCTGTGGCAAATCCCAATGATAAAGTGTAACATACGGAATAATGCCCTGGGCTAAACATTCATCAATTACATTATGGTAAAATCTAATCCCTTCCTGGTTAACTTCTCCCCTGCCAAGTGGAAAAATCCTCGGCCATGCAATAGAAAACCTAAATATGGTAAAACCCAATAACTTTACAAATGCAATATCTTCCTGATAACGATGGTAAAAATCGCATGCAACATTAAGCTTATGGTTATTTTTTATTTTCCCGCTGCGATTAGAAAAGGTATCCCATATTGATGGGCCTTTCCCATATAAATCTGCGGCTCCTTCTATTTGTGGCGCTGCTGTTGCTACACCCCACAGAAAGTTTGAACCAAAATCGCTTGCTTTAATCATATTTATATATTGCCGCCTCAAGTTGCAACTTTAATATTAACAAAACATTAAATATTTAGTGATCAAAATGAAAACATTTTTTAATAGTTTTACTTATGCGCTTTTCATTAATTCTCTTATTATCTATCATATTTTGCTCAAAATTAAGTGCAAGTTTTGCGCCTCCAGTTAACGATGAATTGGTTAATGCAATTAATATTGCTAACACATCAGGTTACTGTAGTGAAGAGGCGGCTTATAACAATACAGATGCAACTACCAGTACCATGTACAACAAACCAACAGATTGGTCCTCGACAGGTAAGGATGTATGGTTTAAATTTACCGCCACAAAATACGACGTTAATATTTCAGTAAGTGGTCGGGTAAATTCTAGTAGCAGCAATACATTGGTTAACCCACTAGTTGCTTTATACACTTTTGATCCATCCAGCACCGGAATTAGCGAAATGGTTGGTACATCTACCACAACAGCTAATGTGAATACCTTCTATAAAGGAGCCTTAGTACTTGGACAGGTTTATTATGTGCGTATAAGTGCAGAAGGCGATCAAACTGGAACATTTAAGTTGTGTTTGGATAATTATTTCCCTCCATTAAAACCCGGACAAGATTGTGGTACAGTTTCGATATTATGTTCTAAAGAAACCTTTACCCAACTTAATGTTACAGGTACTGGTTCGAACAGAAACGAATCGGCTGGCACGTGCCTCGGTACTGAATCAAATTCAGCCTGGTATATGTTTAAAGCATCAAAGGCAGGCTCTTTTACTTTTGTGATTACACCAACGGTAATTACAAATGATATTGACTGGATATTTTATGACTTAGGCCTGAATGGAGATTGTAGTATGGTAAACGCATCAAACGCGATTCGTTGTGCTGCCGGAAGTGGTGTGCAATGTACACCCACATATTATAAAACCGGGCTAAGCATGACTGAAACCGATTTGACTGAAGCGTCTGGATGCCCTGCAGGGCAAAATGGCTATGTTAAATATGTCGATTTAATAGAAGGACATACTTACGCGATCCTGATTGATAACTTTTCCAGCGGGAACAACGGCTTTACTTTAGAATTTGGCGGAGATGCAGATCTTGCCGGACCGAGCGCTGAAATCGCAGTTCAAAAACTAAATCCTTGTACAGATAGTCAGGCATATATTTTTGATGGAATTGCTTCCAATTATGCTGAACTTAAATGGTCGTTTGGAGAAGGTGCAAGTTTAACAACTGCCAACGGTGTTGGTCCCTACACCATTACATACAACACACCAGGAGAAAAGGTTGTGGTTTTAGAAGCAAAAGCAACCAATGGGTGCAGTGTAATTACTACACAAAGTTTCATTGTTGCCAAAACGCCAGATAAACCAATCATCACTGCATCAGACGTAACATTGTGCCAAGGCGATGTACTACAACTTTCAACTCCTTTCTTAAATCTCGCCACTTATCATTGGAGTGGTCCGAATGGTTTTACATCTTTGGAACAAAACCCATCCATTTCAAATGTTGGGCCCGAGCATGTAGGCGAATACAGATTATTTGTTCAAGTTGGCGATTGCATTAGCGAAGAAAATAATTTAGAAATTTTATCTGTAGATTTAAAACCTGAAGCAGCATTTTCGATTGTTATTAATAACAAATGCGAATCCAATCAAAGCTTTTCATTTACCAATGAATCCAAAAATTATACTGGCTTAAAGTGGGATTTCGATTCCTCGGTAAAAACAGATATCGACGCGGCAAACTATAGTAAATTAATTACCTACAACACGCCCGGATTAAAAAAAATAACATTAACCATTACAACACCTAACGGATGTACTTCAATTTACTCACAAGAAATTTTAGTAGAATTAAAACCAGAAATCCCCGAAATAACCATTAATCAACCTGGTTTTTGCCTAAATGATGTGATAAAACTTTCTGTTCCACAACAAAATAATATAAGCTATACCTGGACAGGACCAAATAATTTTACCGCGACCACGAGCAGCGTGGAGATCCCTGTAACCAACTTTAATCAAGCTGGAGAATATCGCATCGTTTTAACATCGGGTACCTGTAATTCTGATCCGATGAGTCTTATCATTCCACCTATTACCAGAATCCCCATTGCAGGCTTTTACACTGAACCATCTTTCAACGTAAAATTTTCTGCTCCAGCTCCATTAATATTTACCAACACCTCACAATATGGCGATTACTTTAAATGGGATTTTGGTGATGGTATATTTTCTACGGAGAAAAGCCCTATACACACCTATCAAACTGATGGAACATTTAGAATTACGTTAACGGCATTTTCCAAAAATGGCTGTTCGAATTCTACTACACAGGGTGATTTAATTGTAAGGAAAGAAGCGTCTATTTTTACACCCAATGCATTTTCTCCTAATGGCGATGGCATAAATGACGAATTTGTGGTTGGGATAACGAATCTAAAGCGATACAGAATTCAGATTTACAATCGTTACGGAAACCAGGTATTTTTTACAGATAATATTTTCGATAATTGGAAAGGAACCTTCAAAAATAGTGAGTTACCAACAGGTGTTTATTTTTATGTAATCTTGGGCACTCATTTAAATAATACAGCTGTAAAATACACCGGATCGGTTACGTTATTGCGATAGATTAATTTAAACTCAAACCGATTTGCTTTAAAAGGATTGCTGCGTTAAATGTAGAACATGGACCTTGTTTCAATTTATAATCAAACTCCATTTCTCTATTATTAATTTGAATATCAAAGTGAAAGTTTCTTAATGTTTGTTGATGATCATGCTGCAAATCTGCAAGCTGTAGATCGTGTGTGGCAAATAAACCTGGAGTTTTTTCAGTAATCAGCTTTTCTACAAACACCTTCGATCCTAAATATTTATCCTTGCTGTTAGTTCCACGCAGCATTTCATCTATTAAAACAAAAGTATTTTTATCATGCTTTATATTGTTCAAAATCATTTTTAAACGATCGAGTTCAGCCTTAAATGTAGAAGTGCTTTCGTTTAGCGAATCTTTTATACGCATATAGCTGTTAATGGAGAAGACAGATAGTTGCAATGATTTGGCACAAACCGGCGCACCTGCATAAGCCAAAACCATGTTGATACCAAGCGTTCTTAAAAATGTACTTTTACCAGCCATATTTGATCCCGTTACAATGTCGACAGTTGGCATTTGTTCGAGATGAAAATTATTATTCACTCTTTTTTCAATTGAAATCAATGGATGACCAACCTCGACCGCAGTGAGCAGAAAACCATCTTCAACTTTAGGATAAACCCATTCAGGATGATTGTGAGCCAATGTTGCTAAGGAGATCAATTCTTCAAAATCGCCCAGATGGTTTAAAGTCGTAATTACATCTTTTGATGACGACTGATACCATTTATCTAAGCTGATGCAACATTGCAAATCCCACAGACACAAGCCATTTAAAAAGCCACCAACGATCAGATTTAGTCTGGCATCAAATTTTTGAATTACTTTAGATAACGTTTCAATTTCTTTGCTTACTGGTATTTTTGAAGTAAATAAACAAGTGATATATTGGCTTTTCCAATCCTGATTTTCTGTCCATTTTATGGCTTTGGCATAACTATTTAATAAACCAGAGCCACCACCAAAACTATAGAAAACCAAATTTATTTTGGAGTTGAAAAAAATATTAATGCCAAGATGAATGAATACAAACAGCCCTAACACATTACTAAATAAACCTCCAACAAATATGGCTGCTAAAACCAGGCCCAAAGTAAAATAAGGCGCTATGGCAACATATAATCGCAAGAATTTGTTGCGAACAAATGCAAGTTGTAAACCTAAATTTCCTTGCAATTGTATTTTTATCTGTTCAATTTTTTGAATGTCGTGACCATGAAGGTTAGCCCTTAAAAAAAAAGTTTCTTCGATTTTTTCCTGGATTTCTTTCACAGCTTCTTGGCGAGATAAAATTTCCTCTTTTAAAGATTTATTCGCCAAACGTTTTGCCAACAAATCATTGCCAGTTTTGGTGTAACACCTGTTAATCAAAGCAAATAAAGAAGCATTACCGAAAATATCCAGATCGGAAGAATATGGGTGCGATTCTGATTCAAATTCTTTACCACTGTCGTAACCATTTGGCTTACCATTCAGTTGGTTCCACTCATTTTGGTAAACCCATAGCAATTGTTTTTCATAATCTATTTCGCGATCGAGTTTAGCTTGTTTTCTCACCACAAATACAAATCCAAACACAGGCAGCAATAATGCAATTTGAATAAGTGTTCTGCCGTTATCATCCGCAGAATTTAGCAGTAAAATAAAGAATAAAATTTCGGCTAAAAATAATCCTATCCTCACCAAAGAAAGTTGATCGATTAGCTTTTTGGTTTGTTCAATTTTACTTGTAACCTCATTAATTTTTTGGCTATAGCCAGATATTATTTGTGCTTGGTTTTTTAACATTATCTTTGAATCGCAGAAAATTCTAAAGATAGGAAAATATTAAATGAAGATTACCTTAATTGCCATTGGTAAAACGGAAGATAAATATTTGATTGAGGGCATCGACAAATACATCGGTAGGTTGAAACATTATATCAATTTTACCTTTATGCCAATACCTGATGTGAAAAATGTTAAAAATTTGAGTGAAGCCCAACAAAAAGCCAAAGAGGCAGAGTTGCTGCACAAACAAATTAATAATGGCGATGTTGTTATTTTGTTGGATGAGAAAGGAAAAAAATATTCGTCAGTAGAGTTCTCCAATTATTTAAATAAACAAATGATTGGAAGTATTCAGCATTTAATTTTTATAATTGGCGGTCCTTACGGGTTTGACGAAACTATTTATAAGCGGGCCAACGGATTAATTTCCTTATCCGACATGACTTTTTCTCATCAGATGATTCGCCTGTTTTTTGTAGAGCAATTGTACCGGGGCTTTAGCATTTTGAAGGGTGAGCCCTATCATCATGCCTAGTATGAAACAGGAATGATGTAAATGGGAATCAAATAAACGATATGGAATCTGCATTCCAAAATCATCATAAAATAAAAAGATATGTTAGATAAATATAAACGTAATTACCGTTATAGAAGTAACCAAAGTGGCAACAATAAAATGTTATGGATCAGTATTATCATCTCGTTAATTATTGTCGTAATTCTTTATTATTTCTTTTAAAAGCATAAAAAAACACCAAACTAATTGCTTGGTGTTTCCAAAATATTATAAAAAGCTTAAACGCCTTTTTTACTTGTCATGCTTGCTTTTTTAGCTGGAGCAGATGTTTTTGTTGTTGCTTTTGCACTTCCTGCTGATTTTGTAGCAGTAGATTTTGTTTTCTTATCAGCAGCAACTTTTTCTTCAGCCAATTTAACCTCAGCCGGAGAACCCGGAGTTTCAGGAGTATCTTCAGTAAATAAAGGCAAATCTTTCAACAAGTTATACCAGGTAACGATTTTCTTCATATCAGAAGCATAAACTTTTTCCTGATCATGTCCTGGTGCTACTTCTAAAAAGAAAGGGCGTAAATCGCTTTTTACATCAGGTGTAGATCCTTTTTCTGAAATTTTAGCGAAAATATCTGCTAATTTAATTTCATCTTCCTCGCCATAAACTGTAATATCTTCTAAAGAAGCTAATTTAGTATTGGTGATATTGGCAACAACTTTAGTTTTTTGGGCATCTAAACCCTCTAAAATATAACCTACTTTATTTTGTCCAACCAGTTTAAATAAACCTGGTCTGCCAGATACGGCAACAATTCCTCTTAAATTCATAATGTATTTTGTTAAGCGGTTAGCGGTTGGAATTTAGCGACTTAAACGCTTATCGCCCAACGCTCAACGCAATTTAATCTTCAATAATTTCGATTCCTAAAATTTTATCACCCTGACGGATATCGTCTACAAGGTCAACATTTTCAACTGCTTTACCAAAAACAGTGTGGTTGCGATCTAAATGAGCAGTATTTGTTCTGCTGTGGCAGATGAAAAACTGTGATCCACCAGTGTTGCGACCAGCGTGAGCCATTGATAACACACCACGATCGTGATATTGGTTTTCTCCAGTTAATTCACAATCAATTTTATAACCCGGACCGCCTGTACCTGGCATTCCTGTTGCACCATCTTTTGAGTTAGGGCAACCTGTTTGAACCATGAAATCAGGAATTACTCGGTGGAAAGTTACACCATCATAGAAACCTTCGTTTGCTAATTTTTTAAAGTTTGCAACTGCTTTCGGAGCATCTTGTTCAAAGAACTCAACAGTCATATTTCCTTTTTCAGTTTTTATTATTGCTTTACTCATATCAATTGTGTGTACTGGTTTTAAATTTTTGTTGCTTCAAAAACTTCGTGTTTTAAAAGTAGAGGGCAAAAATAGCAAATTTGTAGAACTCATACAGCATTAAATTTTTCTAAACAGTTTAAATGAGGTATTTTAGTGTTTTACACCCATTCAATTTGAAAAAGAAATATTATATACTCATCATTTTCCTGATAAGTTGCTTTGTTACCCGAGCCTCATCTTTATTAATTTATATGGATGAAGACCAAAAAAATCACCTCAAAGCATACGGTATAGCCTATTGGACCATCAGCAAGCAAGTGGAAGTAGATTGGCTTTTAAATTATAGAGGAGGAAGTTTTCTGATCAAATACAATAAAACCGTTGAGGACGAATGTAAAATTAGAGGCGTTTCTTACGAAGTAATGGCTGATGGAAAAGTGGTTAACTTACTTAATGAAATCAGCGATCCATCGGTAAACATGGAAATGGTGAAATTGGAGAAAACGCCAAAAATCGCAGTTTATTCGCCAAAGAGCAAATTGCCTTGGGATGATGCTGTTACGCTCGTTTTAACTTATGCCGAAATTCCGTACGATGTAATTTATGATGACGATATCTTAAAAGATAAATTAACAAAATACGATTGGCTACATCTACACCACGAGGATTTTACAGGGCAATATGGTCGTTTTTGGTCGTCATTTAGATATGCAACGTGGTACCAGGAAGATGTAAAGAATCAAGAGGCTCTGGCAAAAAAACTGGGTTTTAAAAAGGTTTCGGAAATGAAATTATCAGTAGCAAAACACATTAAGGAATATTGTGCAGGCGGTGGTTTTATGTTTGCCATGTGCTCTGGAACGGATAGTTTCGACATTGCATTAGCTGCTGAAGGCGTTGATATCTGTGCACAAATGTTTGATGGCGATGCTGCTGACCCAAATGCACAATCGAAGTTGGACTTTAATAAAAGCCTGGCTTTCCAAAATTTTAAGCTGGATAATAATCCAATGAATTACGAATTTTCGGATATTGATGTAACGGGTAATAGATCGTTAAACCAATCGAACGACTATTTTACCTTATTCGATTTTTCAGCAAAATGGGATTTAGTACCAACCATGCTGACACAAAATCATGATAAAGTGATAAAAGGCTTTATGGGCCAAACTACGGCATTCAAAAAATCAGTGGTAAAACCAAGCGTAACGGTTTTAGGTGAAAACAAAGGTGCAGCGGAAGTACGTTATTTACATGGAGAAATCGGCAAAGGACAATTTACTTTTTATGGTGGTCACGACCCTGAAGATTACCAACATGCCGTGGGAGATCCACCAACGGATTTAAACCTTCACCCAAATTCTGCTGGTTACAGATTGATCTTAAATAACGTCCTTTTTCCAGCAGCGAAGAAGAAGCCGCAAAAAACCTAAGCGATTTATAAAAACCTGTCGACTTTAAGCGAATATTCCTGTTCTGTATACAAATTAAAACAATTTTTCAATTATGAGTAAAATGCTGTAAAAAGCAATTTAATCAACTAAAAAACTACTGTAAACCAATATCTTATACCCTAAGACTGTAACACACATGATACTTTGGCACAGCTTTTGGAAACAGGGCTTGTAATTAACATTAAAAACAAGATTCTTTTACCTAAAGAAAATATCATGAAAAAATTATTATTTAGTGCCTCAATCGCATTATTAGCAACAGGCGCATTTGCACAAACAACAATGACCGGTTCTGATGCAAGATTTGGTTTAAAGGCAGGTGTAAACTTATCAAGCTACAGTGGTACAGGTGCCAGAGATTTAGATTACAAAAGCAATGTGGGCTATAACTTTACAGCCTTCGGAGATTTTGCAGTTGGAAATAACTTCTTTATCCAACCAGCGGTTTCCTTACAAAATAAAGGTGCAAAATTGGAAAGTACAGGTACAGTTGCTGGAACAACGGTAACCGGAACATTTAAACAAGATGTAATGGCGATCGAAGTTCCTATCAATGCTGTGGTGAGAATCCCGACAGGTGATGCTGGAGCATTTCAAATAAGTGCAGGACCTTACATTGGTTTTAACATTTCTGGTAAAAACAAATACACTGGAACTTATACGAACAATGCTGTTGCCGGATCTACATATTCAGATAGAGATATTGAATTTGGAAGTGCAAACAACGATGATTTAAGTAGCGTTGACTTTGGTGCAAACTTCGGTTTAGCTTATCGTCTTAATTCTGGTATTTCAGTTGGTGCTAACTATGGTTTGGGTTTATCTAACCTTGTACCAAAAGATGCTAGATCGAACGATGACAAACTTAAAAACCGCGTATTAGGTTTCTCTGTAGGTTATTCATTCTAGAACTTACTAGTAAAAAAATGGCGTCTTGAGTAAAATCAAGACGCCATTTTTTTTATGTGAATTTTGCTTAATCGTAAAAATTCCAGCTAACTCCGAATTTCAACAACGCATCTTGCATAGGGTAACGGTTAACAGTATAATATCCTGGAGAAAATAATCCCTGATTAATATAATCATATTTAATAAATAGATTCGCTCTTTTCAAATTGGCTTTAATATAAACATCAATAACAGGTTCTGATTTAAAAACGCGATCGCTACCTACATAAAATTGTGCCGTTGCTGGCGAATAAGAATAATTTGCATATTCAGAATTATACCTTACATCAAAACCAATATTCGCTTTTAATACTTTGAAAAAAGTTTGATCTAAATAAAAGCTATTATAGGTATAAAATTCTGGCGTTCTTAAAATTGCATTTTTATCCGTTTTCTGGTAGGCGATGTAATTTTCTAACACAAATTTACCAAAGCGCCATTTCTTCGATATATCAAACCTGATTAAACTTATGTCCTCCCCTTCTTGTACTGGTTTTATGGCAGTTGTTCCAAAAGCGTTATCGGCCGCGAAATATAGATAGTTGCTGGTTAAAAAATATTTGGCTCCAGCCGTGAAACCATATTTATCATTTATGAAATTGAATGATGCATTGGCAACTTTAGTATTCTTAAAATTTTGATTGTCCCATCTGTAATGGTTTCCATGGTAATAATTAAATATTGCCGCCGGCGATTGATTTTGCGCATAAGCACCCAGTTCAATTCTTCCAACCGATTTACTTAACAATATTCTACTTTTCGCTTCATATAAATAATCGCCAGCGTTTTCACCTTGCAGTATCTGCTGCACATCTAAATTCAAATCGATATTGCCAGTAAAACGATAACCTGCTGCTCCTAAAACTGTAATGTTTTGATAAGTAAACTGGCTTTGTTCATACGCAGTTCCATCTTCCTTATTTCCCAAATATTTATGCTGAAAATAATCATGGCGAATCCCTGCATCAACCTTCAATTCATTTTTAATTACAGTTGAGTTTTTTGGACGAAGAAAGAAGCTGTAAATAAATTCATTTTTCACATGCTGAACATGGGTAGAATCGTTGGTAAAAGTAGGACTGGCAAAACCTTCAGGCAAAACGCCATAGGTATCGGTTTCATTTTTTGCAAAATCGTAGCTATCGTTGTTATATTCTACCGTATAAGTTACTTTGTTGGTTGGTAAAACAGCACTGTTAAAGTTCGCAGATGTATCAATCCGTCCTACGTAATAGGTTTGTTTTAAAAACACGGTATTTTTGCGGTAAAGGTTTCTGGCCGATGTTAACTTAATGGTTTCAGCATCTCTGCTGATTTTATTGTAACCTGCATTAAATATGGTTGAGTCGAGCGTTGAGCCATTCTCGTAAGCCCGCATGGTATTAAAGATTGCAGATGCCCACATATTATAACGTTTGCTAGGCGATTGATACCAGGAAAAAACAGCAACGTTTAAATTATCACCACGTTGCCTGCTGTAAAAACCCCTTGAATCTCCTCTATTAAAATTTACTCCTGCATTCCAGTTTTTCTTGATATTCTGACTGTGAGTGGCTTTAAATAATTGCTCTTTCTGCCCTGCACTAATTAAGTATAGGCTGGTAAAAGGCGACCGGGCCTGATAATAAATAATATCTTCGGGAGTTAAGGCGTAATAATCCAAAGAGTGGAATCCAGCATCAAAACCTATTCTTTTACTAGGCTCGTAAAGCAATGGGCGGGCAGCCAAGCCCATATTGCCATTATTTATAGTTGGATGTTGTGGCTGTAAAAGTGGGCTGTAATTTTGAATATTGGTGGTAGAAGTATCAAGTGGTAATAAAACAATACTATCTCTGCTTAAGCCAAGTTTAGTAAAACGAATAAATTTTGCTGTGTAAATAACAGAATCTTTTGCATCAAGCTTTTTCCTCATGGAGTCAGCTTCAGATTTATCGTTGATATTTGTTTTTAAATCTTGGGCAAAAGATTTTTGAATACCCGAAAGCAACAAGATAAAAAAGCAGATTTGAACAACCTTATACATGTTATAATTCAGCAATTAAGCGGGTTAAAATCTCCGTCATTTTTGGTTCTGCCTTAGCCGCGGCCTCCAAGATCTCGTCTAAATTAAAAGGTTGTAAATCTTCAGGAAAGCCTTCATCCGTTAGAACCGAAATGGCAAAAACAGGTAAACCTGCATGGTTTGCCACAATAACTTCTGGAACGGTACTCATTCCAACCGCATCGGCACCAATAAGGCGCAAATATTTATATTCTGCTTTAGTTTCTAAATTCGGACCGGAAACCGCAACATAAACTCCCTTATGACATTTAACATCAACCTTTTTGGCAATATCTAAAGCTTTTGCAATAATTGAGCGCTTGTAAGGTTGACTCATATCTGGAAAACGAGGACCCAATGAACTTTCTATTAAACCACGTAGCGGATTATCGGGTTGAAGATTGATATGGTCTTCAATAATCATTAAATCACCTTTTTTAAATTCCGGATTTAATGAACCTGCTGCATTTGAAACGATTAAATTTTCGATGCCCAAACCTTTCATTACCCTAACCGGAAATGTGATTTGCTGCATGCTGTATCCCTCATAATAGTGTAAGCGACCTTGCATGGCCACAATTTTCTTCCCGTTTAATGTTCCGAAAATTAATTTTCCGCTATGAAATTCTAATGTAGAGATGGGGAAATTTGGAATATTTGAGTACATCAATTGATGTTCAATCTCGATTTCTTTAACTAAGCCACCCAAGCCTGTACCTAAAATTATGCCTATTTCTGGTTTAAAGTTTTCGGTTTTGCGTTTTATATATTCAACTGTTTCTTCTATTGCTCTTAACATAGTTTAAAATAAGTTCATCAAAGGTAATCTTATCTTCTTCAAATAAATCAACCTCAATGGGTAAAAAATATACTGGTAAATTTATCAGTAAATTTTTAAATCCCGCAGCTTTTAAACGTTTGCTATCCTTTTCTGTTGTGATGATAATTTTTTCTTTTTTCGTTTCTGCATCAAAAGCCGATTTAAATTTCTCAATATCGTTGATTTTGAATGCATAATGATCTGGAAATTCTTCGTGTTTGATGGTTTTAGAATATTTTTCCAACTCCTCGATAAGTGGAGCAGGATTCGCAATTCCGGTAAGTAAGAAAATTTGGTAATTTTTAATTGAATCTAATGAATGGCTTTCATCGTTGTATAAATGCTTAAGTTCTCCATACTTTAAATATGAATGCAAAACCTTTTGTGTATTGTTTGGCTGGAGCTCATTTATCGAGGCTTGCTGCGCCACATGCAATAGCGGAACCGGAGATTTGGTAACCAATAATACATCGGCTCTTTTCCTGGAAGAGAAAACATCTCTTAAATTTCCTGCCGGAAGCAAGAATTGCAATGTTCCCAATTTCCTGAACTCGAAAAGTAAAATATTAAATCCAGCCTGTACTGCCCGGTGTTGATAGGCATCATCAAGAATAATCAAATCATGGTTTTCTTTTAATTTCTCTATTCCCGCAACTCTATCTTCACAAACGGCAACAGTTACATCTTCAAATTTTTGATAATATTGTAGTGGCTCATCACCAATGGTTTCTGCAGTTGCACTGGCATCTGCTAAAACAAAGCCTTTTGTTTTTCGTCCGTATCCACGACTTAAAATTGCAATTTTATAATCGGCTAAAAGCTTTACTAAATATTCGGTTGTTGGCGTTTTCCCCGAACCACCAACTGCTAAATTCCCTACACAAATTACTGGCAAATCGAATTTTACTGAACGCATGATCCCCCAGTCGTAAAGTTTTTTACGAAGTGTGATGGCCATACCATAAATTAATGAAAAAGGAAGAAGTAAAAGGCGTAAATAGTTAAGTAGCATACCTGTCGTGTTTTCAAAAATAGGGATTATTAATTTTTAAACATTGCTTTTTGAGCAATGACTATTAAAGCAACCCAAGTAAGCATAAAAGGTTTGTAAGAATATTATTGAAATGGTAGCGTTATCAATTTTTTATCAAACTAAAATTTTTGCTTCATTTCAATACAAATACTTAAAATTCAGTATAATTGCTAATTAACAAACTCAATTCAATGTCTCCAAATAAACGTTTAATAGTAGGCCAGGGCCAAATAAGTGGTTATATTTCTATCTTCTTAGCCGTTTTGGCCTTACTAGGAATTTTATGTTTCCATTATCCAGAAAAGCTTACAACACCAGAATTTCGTAAAATTTATACTAAAGATAGTATGGAAGCACTAATGCTCGGTGGTGTAATTACCTCATTCTTTTTTGCAGCATTAAGTGTTATTTTAAGTAGAAAGTTAAAGTGGGGATGGCCAGGTTTTGCCTTGGCTGCATTGGCGGTAATTTTAGGTGCTTTGAGTGTAGAAGGTAGAGATGTAGCCAAATCGAGCTGGCATTTTGGCCTGGATTGGATGATTCTGGATCTATTATTAATGGTCGCCATTTTTGTTCCACTTGAATTGTTTTTCCCTAAAAATAACGAACAAACCAAATTTCATGAAGAATGGCGAACCGATTTAACTTACTTCGTAATCAGCCATTTATTTATCCAGTTTTTTGGAATTGTAACACAAAAACCTGCTGTGCTTTTCTTCGGTTGGATGGGATTAGATAAATTACACAAGTGGATTCAGGGCTTACCCTTTATCGTGGCGCTGTTCTTGGCATTTTTTACAACAGATTTATTCCAGTATTGGGCACATCGTTTTTTCCATACACGAGTTTCGTTATGGCGTTTTCATTCCATCCACCACTCTACCCAAAATATGGATTGGTTAGCAGGAAGCAGAACCCACTTTATTGATATCTTTTTTACCCGGGCAATGACTTTTATTCCTTTGTATATTTTAGGTTTTTCATCTACAGTATTTAATGTGTACATTATTTTTATTGCCATCCATGCTGTTCTCATCCATGCCAACACGAGAATAAATTTCGGTCCGCTTAAGTATATTTTCACTACACCTCAATACCATCATTGGCATCATTGCGAAGACCCGAAATATTACGGACATAATTTCGCATCGATATTTCCTTTTATTGATATGATGTTCGGCACCTATTATTTACCGGGCAAAGAATGGCCTGCAGGTATGGGTGTACATGAAGCCGAGTATCCGAAAGGTTTTGTTAAACAGTCAATTTATCCTTTTACCAAGAGCCCGTTTGATACGGATTTGAAAATGGAGGAGAGAAGTGACCGGTAATTTCAATAACTCAACACTGTAATAAATTTTGAACAAAGGGATTGATATAATTGTTACATTGCATATCTGTAATCCCTTATGCAGTTTCAAACAGAAATCTTAATTATTGGTGGTGGATTAGCAGGCTTAACTGCGGCACTTCACCTCAATAAGTTAGGCTTTGAGGTTGTATTATTGGAAAAATCAAGCTATCCCCACCATAAAGTTTGCGGTGAATATATTTCAAATGAAGTGCTTCCCTACTTTACTTGGCTCGGCATAGATCTTAAAAATTTAGCACCAACGCAAATCACAAATTTGCAATTCACTTCAGCCTCTGGCAAATATGTAAATGCAGTTTTACCCCTTGGCGGTTTTGGTTTAAGCCGGTATAGTATTGATTATTACTTATATAACCTGGCTATAAATCGTGGAGTGAACATCATACATCAAAAAGTAGATCGTGTAGTTTATGTTGAAGATCAATTTGTGGTTGAAACTACATCTGGGACAAGCTTCGAAGCTCGTTACGTTTTGGGTGCTTATGGTAAACGCTCCGCTATTGATGTAAAATTAGAGCGCAACTTTATAAATCAAAAGTCTCCATATCTGGCCATAAAAGCACATTACAAATCAAATTTTCCGAATAATCTGGTAAGTCTGAACAATTACTCTGGTGGATACTGTGGCATTTCCAAAGTAGAAAATGATGTTTTGAATGTATGTTATTTAGCAAATTATGAGAGCTTTAAAAAACATAAGGATATCCAAGCCTATCAGGAAAACGTGCTTTATCAAAACAAGAATTTGAAAAATATTCTTCAGGAAGCTGAAATGGTTTTTGATGCGCCTTTAACCATAAGCCAAATTTCTTTCCATAAAAAAGAACCGGTATTTAATCATGTATTAATGATCGGCGATACCGCTGGCTTGATTCACCCTTTATGCGGAAACGGTATGGCAATGGCTATTCATAGCGCAAAAATAGTAAGCGAACTGATACAGAAACGAACTGAAAATAAGACCTCAAGAAATTCTTTGGAAAACGAATACACTGCAAACTGGCAAAAACTTTTTGGAAGCAGGTTAAAACTGGGGAGAATATTAAGCATGATCCTACAACATAAAACTTACGAACGGTTAGCCATTAATTCAATAACAGCAATGCCATTTGTATTGAGAAAGATAATTAAACATACCCACGGACAACCCATTAAAATGAAAAATTAATGCCGATAGATACCAGATTTAGAAGCAATTCGCCAGAGCTGATGGATGACTTTGATATGAAAGGCGAAGTATTGCGTGATGCATTAGACAAAATTGCAAGCATAAACAAACTGCTTGGAGGGAATAAAGTTACTCTTGACGGAGTAAAAACATTATTGAAAGGCAAACCAAAAACTCAAATAGTGCGTATTACAGATATAGGTTGTGGTAATGGAGATATGCTTAGAACTTTAGCTGATTATGCACAAACAAATAATTTGAATTTCAGTTTAACTGGAGTGGATGCGAATCTGTTTACGATCGATCACGCAAAACATTTATCTGGTAAATATTCCAACATCAGTTACAAGTGCAGAGATATTTTTGACCATTCGGCTAATGATGAATCTTGTGATATTTTCATTTGTACCTTAACGCTTCATCATTTCAAAGATGAAGAAATTGTTGCTTTGTTGGAGCGCTTTAAATCTTCAGCCAAAATAGGGATTGTGATTAATGATTTAGAAAGAAGTGCACTGGCATATCGGCTTTTTAAGGCATTGTGTTTTGTGTTTCGACTAAATTACATGTCAAAAGAAGATGGTTTAGTCTCCATACTTCGTGGCTTTAAAAGGGAAGATTTAGAAAAATTTTCGAAGAAATTAAATTTTAATAATAGCTCGATAAAATGGAAGTGGGCCTTTCGATACCAGTGGATAATTAAAACATTATGAGCGTAGTTGTAAAAGCAGTGGCGAAGGCCTTACCAGAATTTTGGAGAGAAACAGCAGAAATTATTCCTTTTCTAGATGGTTGGCTTAAAAATCAGGATGAACGTTTTGTTAGAAAAGTTAAAAAAATATTTGAAGGCGCTGCCGTTGATAAACGTTACTCTTTTATGTCGCCAGAAGAGGTATTTAGCGATTTAAGTTTTGAGGAAAGAAATGATATTTATTCAAGAGAAGGTATAAAACTTGGAAGCCAATGTTTAAAAACAGCCCTCGAAAAAGCAGAATGGCAACCCGAAGACCTGGATTATATTATTACAGTGAGCTGTACAGGCATCATGATTCCATCACTAGATGCTTACATTATTAATAAACTAAAACTGCGCAAAGACATTATTCGCTTGCCAGTTACCGAGATGGGTTGTGCTGCAGGCGTTTCAGGAATGATTTACGCCAAAAATTTCTTACAGGCAAATCCTGGTAAACGGGCTGCAGTGATTGCTGTAGAATCACCGACCTCTACTTTTCTATTGAATGATTTTTCGATGGCGAATATTGTAAGCGCTGCCATTTTTGGCGATGGTGCGGCGTGTGTTTTACTTAGTTCCGACGCAACAGATAATGGGCCAGAAATTGTTGCAGAAGAAATGTATCACTTTTATGATGCAGAAGAAATGATGGGTTTTAAACTCACTAATGAGGGCCTGAAAATGGTTTTAGATGTTGATGTTCCGGAAACCATAGCCACGCATTTTCCACAAATTATTCATCCTTTTCTGGCTAAAAACAATCTCGAAATCAAAGATATCGATCACCTGATTTTTCATCCTGGAGGAAAAAAAATTATCCAGGTTGTGGAAGAACTTTTTGGTAAACTCGGCAAAAACATCGATGAGACAAAGGAAGTGTTAAGGCTTTATGGAAATATGAGCAGTGCTACAGTTTTATATGTGTTAGAGCGTTATCTCGATAAAGAACCTTCGCCCGGTGAAAAAGGACTTATGCTTAGCTTCGGCCCTGGCTTCTCTGCTCAAAGAATTCTTTTGCAATGGTAATATGAATTCATTGGAAATAATCGGCAAACTGCCATATGGCAAAGGTTTTAAATTCGTTGATGAAATATTAAAAATTGACGAAAATGGCGTTTTAGGCACTTTTACTTTTCATCAGGATCTGGCATTTTACAGCAGTCATTTTGAAAATATGCCAATAACCCCAGGTGTAATTTTAACGGAAACCATGGCTCAAATCGGATTGGTTTGCCTGGGCATTTTCTTATTAAAAGATAATCCCAAAATAAATGAAACCACTTTTGCCATGAGTTCAAATTCAGTAGATTTTCTAAAACCTGTTTATCCTGGAGAAAAAGTATGGGTAAAAAGCGAAAAAATATACTTTAGATTTAACAAATTAAGTTGCCGTGTTGCAATGGAAAATTCTATTGGCGAAATGTTGTGCAAAGGAATAATTTCAGGTATGTTAATCTCAAATTTATATGATCAGCAATAGGGTTGTAATTACAGGTTTGGGTGTTTGTGCGCCAAATGGAATTGATTTAGCAACATTTACGCATTCCATTAAAAACGGTATTTCAGGCATTACCCATCAGCCAGATTTAGAGACACTTGGTTTTTCATGCCAGATTGCCGGAAAACCGCAGCTTAGCGATGAGAAAGTAGCTGAATATTTTAGTCCACTCGAATTAAGAAATCTCAATAGTACAGGCATAATTTATGGTGTAATTGCGGGCCTGGATGCATGGAAAGATGCAGGCTTAGAAAAAAGTGCTAATGAAGAACCAGATTGGGAAAGTGGAACTATTTTCGGTACTGGCACCTCTGGAATAGATAAATTTCGCTGGGCCATCAATAAAATTGATGATATGGAAATACGCAAACTGGGTAGTTCCGTTGTGGTACAAACTATGGCGAGTGGAGTTAGTGCATTTATAGCAGGGAAATTAGGACTTGGAAATCAGGTGAGCACCAATTCTGCTGCCTGTGCCACGGGAGTGGAAAGTATCTTGCTGGCTTATGATCGGATTAAATCCGGAAGGGCAAAACGAATGCTTGCCGGGAGCACGAGCGATAGCGGTCCTTATATTTGGGGAGGATTTGATGCGATGAAAGTGTGTACATTTAAACATAATCACGAACCTAAAAAAGGCAGCAGACCAATGAGCGCCACTGCAAGTGGTTTTGTGCCCGGGAGTGGTGCCGGAGCAATGGTTTTAGAATCGCTTGAAAGTGCGCTATCGCGAAAGGCGAAAATTTATGCAGAGGTTTTAGGAGGCGATTTAAATTCTGGCGGACAACGCGGTTTAGGTACAATGACCGCTCCAAACCCTGTCGCTGTTCAAAGATGCATTAAAAAGGCGATAGAAAATGCCGGAATCCGTGCCGATGAAATCGAGGTTATTAACGGACACCTTACTGCAACAACTAAAGATGCCCTGGAAATTGAGAATTGGAAAGCTGCATTAAATAGATCAAAAGACGATTTCCCTTACATCAATTCATTAAAAGGTTTAGTGGGCCATTGCATCAGCGCAGCTGGAAGTATCGAATCTGTTGCTTCAGTTTTACAACTGAGCGAGGGTTTCATTTTTCCTAATATTAATTGCGAAGATTTAAATCCGGCCATAACCGATCTGGTCGATCAATCTCGCATTCCACAGAGATTAATTTATAAACCATTTAACTTTCTGGCAAAGGCTAGTTTTGGTTTTGGTGATGTAAATGCATGTATCATCCTTAAAAAATACCATTATGAATAAAGAAGAAATTATTGCAGAACTTAAAACCATAATTAAACCTTACAGCGAAGAAACCGCTGCTTTCGAAAGTATTGATGAAGACACTGATTTTTTAACCGATCTAAAAATAAATTCGGCCAACCTGGTTGATATTGTACTTGACATCGAAGAAAAATTTAACATCGAAATCGACAATGATTCGATGGCAAAAATGCTAACTGTTAAAGCCACAGTAGAAGTTATCGAAAGCAAAAGAGGCAATGGTGGGCAATGATATTGTAGATTTAAACCTGGCCAAAATACAAAGCAACTGGCAACGAAAAGGGTATCTCGACAAAATTTTTAATTCGAATGAAAAACTGTTAGTCTCATCAGCAGAAGATCCTGATGTGATGGTTTGGCTATTGTGGAGCATGAAGGAGGCCGCCTACAAAATACATAACCGCAAAACTGGTATTCGAGAATATGCACCTAAAAAGCTAGCTTGTAGCATGTTGCAAAAAACAGATTTAACGTTAGGAATAGTAAATATTGATGAGGTGATGTACTTTACCAAAAGCAGTATCAATTCAGCTTATGTACACAGCATTTCGTCTTTTACTCCTCATCAACTCGATGAAATTAAGATTTCTATTTACGAACTCCCAAATCATCCTTCCAATTATAGGGAAACCAAACCAGGTTGCATCAGCCATCACGGAAAATATCTGGCTTTGGCGTATTAATATGTTTTTGTTTAATATCAGGAACAGATTATTTCAACCATAACAACTACATTATGTTGTGGTTACTTCGCTAAGAGTGTCCCCTATTTTCTTTACAGAAGAATAGAATAGCATCCCTCAAAAAGCCTTATCTTTGTTCAAATCATAAAAAATAAAATATGCTTAAAGGATTTTTTAACGTACCCACTCCGGTAAACGAACCTATATTAAATTACGGTCCAGGCAGCAAAGAACGCGTTCTTTTAAAAGAAGCACTTGCCGAAGCCCGCTCACACCAACAAGATATCCCGATGTATATCGGCGGAAAACAGATACATACTACTAAAAAAGGTAAAGTTGTTCCACCACACGATCATCAACATGTTTTAGCCCAATACAGCATTGGCGATAAAACACATATTCAACAAGCCATTGATGCGGCTTTGGCGGCAAAAGAAGATTGGGAAAACCTTTCGTGGGAACACAGGGCTGCCATCTTTTTAAAAGCAGCTGATTTAATTGCTGGCAAATATCGTTATAAATTAAATGCTGCAACTATGTTGGGGCAAAGCAAAAACGCATACCAGGCAGAAATAGATGCCGCTTGCGAACTGATCGATTTCTTGCGTTTCAACGTGAGTTACATGAGTGATATTTACAAACAACAACCTCCTGTTTCGCCTCGTGGCAGCTGGAACCGTGTAGAGCAACGCCCCTTAGAAGGTTTTGTTTTCGCTTTAACGCCTTTTAACTTTACAGCAATTGCAGCTAACTTACCTGCATCGGCAGCAATGATGGGCAATGTTGTGGTTTGGAAACCTGCAGATACACAAGTTTATGCCGCCAATCTTTTAATGGAAATTTTCCGTGAGGCGGGTTTGCCAGATGGTGTTGTAAATTTAGTTTATGCTGATGGCCCTGAAACTGGCGATGTTATTTTCAACCACCCAGATTTTGCCGGAATTCACTTTACCGGTTCTACAAAAGTTTTCCAGGAAATTTGGAAGACGATTGGTACAAACATACATAAGTATAAATCATATCCTCGTATCGTTGGTGAAACTGGCGGTAAAGATTTTATTTTGGTTCATCCATCGGCACAAACTGATATTGCAAGTACCGCAATTGTTCGTGGTGCTTTCGAATATCAGGGACAAAAATGTTCGGCTGCAAGTCGTGTTTACATCGCAGAGAGCCTTTGGCCTGAAATTAAAAAGCAAATGTTACGCGATATTGCTTCATTTAAAATGGGTGGAACCGAAGATTTTAGCAATTTCATTAATGCCGTTATCGATGAACGTTCTTTCGATAAATTAGCTAAATATATCGACCAGTCTAAAAGCGATAAAGGAGTAGAAATTATTGCTGGAGGTAATTATGATAAGAGCAAAGGTTATTTTATTGAGCCAACTGTTTTGGTTGTTGACGATCCGAAATATACCACCATGTGCGAAGAGTTATTTGGTCCGGTTTTAACCGTTTATGTGTATGCCGATAAGGATTTCGATTCGATTTTAGAAGTAATCGACACCACTTCACCATACGCTTTAACGGGCGCTTTAATTGCTCAAGACCGTTATGCGATTGACAAAGCAAGTCATGCTTTACGCAACTCAGCTGGTAACTTTTACATTAACGATAAATGTACCGGAGCCGTTGTTGGTCAGCAACCATTTGGTGGCGCCAGGGGTTCGGGTACAAACGATAAAGCTGGTTCGATGATTAATTTATTACGTTGGGTTTCTCCACGTACCATCAAAGAAGTTTTCGAATCGCCAACTGATTATCGTTACCCGTTTTTGGCTGAAGATTAATCGATTCGTGAATATACGAAACTAGTCATCGGATGAATATCTGCGTGATGTTTATATTCATCCGATGACTAAATATCAAAAACCTCTGAGCAATCGGAGGTTTTTCTTTTTTAAAGGATTTGGTAAGCACTTGCAATAACAAAACCGCTCATTTCCAAATCCTCTAAAACTATCGCCATTTCCAGCTGTTCTATATAAAAAAAACATCATGGAAAATCAAGATAACGAGAATTTAAAAGATAAGAACGCTGATAATTCAGCAGATAAAACCAATATGCCCGATGGCTTGGTTCCCCGCCATCATAGCGATGAAAACAACGAGAAAAACAAAGTAAAATCTGATGCGGGTAACCTTGGCAGAAATTTTGGAAGAGGTGATTTTGGTTCGGAAGAAGCTAGAGAAGATGCCGAAAAAGGCAACAAAGGAGAAGCTGGAAACATGCCAAATACAGAAGAAAAATAAAGCCTTGGCATCATCCAGGGCTTCATTTTTTTATTTGTTGATATCCTCCAGAATCTTATTTGTTAATTTTGGAACCGTATAATGTTTTTGTACATTCTCGAGGGTAACAATTATGCCTTTTGTATAAGCATTATGTTTGTAATTAAAAATTGTTTCCAAAACATCTGGATCGATATACCGGGCATTTGAACCATCAATAATTACGTTTGTTTCGCGAGGAATATTTGTTAAAACAACTTGAATTGCCGCTTTATTTAAGAATGAAACTTCTTCTGCCAGTTTAATTCTAATGTTCTTTTTATCTCCATCATTAGTAATTCTGTAGAAGTATGGATTACGCATGTTGGTACGCAACAGGTAGAAAATCGATACCAGCATCCCTATAGCAACACCTTTTAACAAATCGGTAAACAACACAGCCACAATGGTTACTACAAAAGGTACAAACTGATCCCAACCTTTGTGGTACATGTGTTTAAATAATCCGATCCTTGTTAACCGATAACCCGTAACCAATAAAATAGCCGCTAAACAGGAAAGTGGAATCATGTTGATGATTTGCGGAATAAATAGTAATGAGAGCAGTAGCCAAACACCATGAAAAATCGCCGACATTTTGGTTCTCGCTCCTGCATTGACATTAGCCGAACTGCGGACAATTACAGAAGTCATCGGTAAACCGCCAATCATACCGCTCGCCACATTTCCGATGCCTTGCGCAAGCAATTCTCTGTTAGTTGGCGATACCCGCTTAATTGGATCGATTTTATCTATCGCTTCAATACTTAACAAAGTTTCTAAACTCGCCACAACTGCAATAGTTAAAGCAACAATGTAAACATTTTTATTTGTCAGCTGCGAAAAATCGGGCGTGGTAAACAGGCCCATAAACTCACTAAAACCACCAACTACAGGTATTTTAACCATTTGATCTGCCCTTAGAGCATAATCAGTACTGGCAAAAAGTATGGTTCCAACTACACCAATAGCTACAACGATTAATGGAGCTGGCACAATTGCCAATTGCCTAACTTTTGGCCAAAACAATAAAATTAAAATTGATAATAAGCTAATGACTACTGCCGCTAAACTGAAATGACCAAGCGCTGCTGTGATAGCAGAAAATGTGTTTTCATGATCCTGCTGAAAGAAACCCTCATCGCCACTAAAATCGCTATCAACACCCAAAGCATGTGGAAGTTGTTTCAAAATTAAGATTAAACCAATGGCAGCCAGCATCCCCTCAATTACGCTTGATGGAAAATAATTACCAATGGTTCCAGCTTTAACCAAACCTAAAATGATTTGAAAAACACCTGCCAGTACCACTGCAAGTAAAAAAGTTGGATAACTCCCCAATGAGGTAATTGCTCCTAATACGATCACTGTTAATCCAGCTGCCGGACCGCTTACGCTAAGTTGCGAACCGCTACAGGAAGCGACAACAATACCTCCAATAATACCTGTAATTAAACCAGCGAATAACTCTGCGCCCGAAGCCAGTGCAATACCCAAACAGAGCGGCAAAGCCACTAAAAAAACAACAATACTTGAGGGAAGGTCTTTCTTTAAATTCTTTGCAAGAAAATATTTTTTCACGTCCGATCCTGAAAAGGCCGGGTTAAACTTTTGCATAACGATATAATTATCTAGTAAATTTTAACGAATAAAATCGTGGAAGAAGTTAAAACTGTAACCGCACAGCTATACAAGCCATGGCACATAACGAATTTTAACTTATCCCAAAGGGGAGAACTAGATAAAATTTGGTGGCGGTGTTGGAACTGTAGGGAGATAGGGATCTACATATCGTTTGAAATGCTCAATAAAACTGCTCTTCAAAATGATGTGACTTGAAGAAAACTCATAAGAAAAGATCGGATGATTAAGTTCAAGAAGTTTAAAATCTGAAAATTTCGCAGAGTCTTTAGCTGGATCTTTACCGCCATCATGCTCTAACTCAATTTGCATGATTACCGCATTCATGATTTCCTTATCAATACTTGTACAAAATACTGGTGCGCCAGAAATTATCATCTTCGCAGAGAAGATGAGCATAAATGCTGCAACAATGAAATATTTGTACTTCCTTAAAATCATTTTAGATTTTCTAATCTTATTCTAATGTGATCTTACAAAAATAAACGGATAATTGGTTTTTCAATACTTTAAGTTGTAAAAAAAATGTAGTGCTACCATGAGCATGATTTATAGCATCAATTTTACTCATATTGATTTTACTTAAAATTGATGAGATTTACTTGTGCAATAGCAGGAAGTAGCTGAAATTTAAAAATGAACAATAAAATAAAATCAATCAGGAGTTAAAACAATCACATTAGCTCATTCGCCTATTAATTTTGGGCTATTCGAAACTTAATAAGTTACCTTGCATTACCGCTAGTAATTTTTAATTTTAAATCCTCATACCTTTGCAATGGATAAAAAAATAGCAACACTTCAGCATAAAATTCAACAGGCTAACCTTGGTGGTGGGCAAGCAAGAATTGACAGTCAACATAAAAAAGGAAAACTTACCGCTCGTGAGCGTATTCATTTTTTAATGGATGAAGGAAGTTTCGAAGAAATAGGCATGTTTGTAACCCACCGCAGTACCGATTTTGGTATGGAACGTGAAAAATATCTGGGCGATGGCGTGGTAACCGGCTATGGTACAATCAATGGCCGCTTAACATATGTGTTCTCGCAGGATTTTACTGTTTTTGGTGGATCATTATCAGAAACCCATGCCGAAAAAATCTGTAAATTGATGGATATGGCCATGAAAAATGGTGCTCCTTTAATTGGTTTAAATGATAGTGGCGGCGCCCGGATTCAGGAAGGTGTGGTTTCATTAGGTGGATATGCCGATATTTTTTACAAAAATGTTCAGGCTTCGGGGTTAATACCTCAACTTTCGGCTATAATGGGCCCATGTGCAGGTGGTGCAGTTTATTCTCCGGCCATTACCGATTTCATTTTAATGGTTGAAAATACATCTTACATGTTTGTTACGGGACCAAATGTGGTTAAAACTGTTACGCATGAAGAGGTAACATCAGAAGAATTGGGTGGGGCAACAACACATGCTACCAAATCTGGTGTTACGCATTTTGCCTGCGCCAATGAAATTGAGGCGATCAATCATGTCAAAAAATTATTAAGCTACATGCCTCAAAATTGTGAGGAAATACCTTCACAATTGGCTTACGAAATTGGCGATGAAAGTAGGTTATCACTCAATACATTCATGCCTCAAAATGCTTCACAACCCTACGATATTCGTGAAATTATAACTGAAGTTGCTGACGCAGAGAGTTTTTTAGAAGTTCATAAAGATTTCGCAGAGAATATTGTTGTTGGTTTTGCCCGTTTAGCTGGACGAAGCATAGGTATTGTTGCCAATCAGCCTGCTTACTTGGCTGGCGTTTTAGATAGTAATTCATCTACCAAAGCCGCTCGTTTCGTACGTTTTTGCGATTGCTTTAATATCCCATTATTGGTTTTTGAAGATGTTCCAGGCTTTTTGCCAGGAACTGATCAAGAATGGAACGGCATTATAACGAATGGGGCAAAGTTGCTATATGCTTTTAGCGAAGCAACTGTTCCACGCATTACAGTAATCACCAGAAAAGCTTATGGTGGTGCTTATGATGTAATGAACAGCAAACACATTGGCGCAGATATGAACTATGCCTGGCCTAGTGCAGAAATTGCCGTAATGGGTGCAAAAGGAGCAGCAGAAATAATTTTTAAAAAGGAAATTACATCAGCAGAACACGCAGAAGAAAAATGGCTGGAAAAAGAAAAACTGTATTCAGATATTTTTGCAAACCCCTATCGTGCCGCAGAACGAGGTTTTATCGATGAAGTGATTGAACCTTCTCAAACCAGAACAAAATTGATAAAAGCATTTAAGATGCTGGAAAATAAAGTGGTTAATAATCCCCGAAAAAAACATGGCAATATACCCTTGTGATGATGGAAGATGGATGAGGTAAGAGGGAAAATGGATGATAGAAATTTCGAAAGCTCACACCTAATCCAATTATCCATCTTACATATTTACATCTTACATACAATGGGAGGGGGATGAGGTAAGAGGGAAAATGAATGATAGAAATTTCGAAAGCTCACGCCTAATCTCCATTATCCATCTTACATATTTACATCTTAAATACATTTGTAAAGGTGGTATTTGTAGAGCCATATCTCCATCATCCCTCTTACATATTTACATCTTACATATCATCTCATGTTAAAAAGAATAGACATCCTCCTCATGGCCTTTTGCACAGGTCTTATTGTTGCCAATATTTACTATTGCCAGCCATTGGTTATATTAATAGCGAAGGAATTTAACTTAACCGAAACTTACGCAGGACGAATTACTTACATTACCCAGATAGGTTATGCGCTTGGCTTGTTTTCGCTTGTGCCTTTGGGCGATATGTTTGAGCGTAAAAAACAGATTTTGATAATTACCGGATTGGCAATTTTAGCCCTGCTAACCGCGGCGGTTTCTCATTCATTTTTCTTATTGGAAATAGCTTCATTACTCATTGGAATTTGTTCCATCGTTCCCCAATTAATACTTCCCTTAGCAGCTAATTTGAGTACCGATGAAAATCGGGGCGCCAACATCGGTATGATTATGAGTGGTTTGTTAGTGGGTATTTTAGCCTCGAGGGCAGTAAGTGGTAGCATCGGTTTTTGGCTGGGCTGGAGAGCAGTATATTATATAGCCGCAGGCATTTGTTTGCTGCTTATTGCCTTAATGGCAAAACGTTTTCCGCAAAGTTTCCCAGCATTTAAGGGAAGTTATAAACAGTTAATGGGCTCCATGTTTGGCTACATCAAAACACAGCCTGCATTAAGAGAAACTTCAATCATTAATTTTTTGGCTTTCGCTATTATCAGTGCTTTTTGGACTACCATGGTGCTGTTTTTAGCCAACCCTCCTTTTAATTTTCAAACCTTACAGATCGGTTTATTTGGAATTGCCGGTGCTGCTGGTGCTTTAGCAGCTCCGCTTGTAGGAAAGTTAAGCGATGGCAACAATCCCCGCAAAAATTTGATGATTGGTTTTATCCTGCAGCTTATTAGTGTAGCATTATTTTATTTCACAGGAAACCATTTATATCTCTTTGTAATCGGAATTGTACTTATTGATATTGGTCAACAGGCCATACATGTAACCAATCAAACCCGGATTTATACTTTAATTCCAGAAGCGAGAAATCGCTTAAATACGATTTTTATGTCAGTTAGCTTCATTGGTGCCAGTTGTGGCTCAGCATTGGGTTTGTGGCTATGGGGGCACGGCGGCTGGGAAATGTTTTGCTACGGCATGACGGCGATTATTATCATTAACATTTTAATTTATTTATTTTACGGAAACAAAAAATCTTCAGTTCACCTTTAAATTATTTATGAAATCTAAATTCGCTACACCGCTCATCTTATTTATGTTAATCGGTATTTCATGCTGCACAAAAGCTCAGGAAATGCCTAATCAAACTTTCACTGTTCAATCATTAAATAAGTTTAAACTGTATTTTTTAGGGGTAGGAATTGAACGTGAACAGAAAATATCAAAGCAATCTAGCTTATATTTTAGTGCTGCAATAGAAGCAGTTGCACCATTCTATCCTGAGCAACCAAGAAATTCAAGTGATGTCATTGGAATAGATTATTCTATTAATTTTGCTCCAATACTCGGTTTAGGTTTCAGAAACTATTTTAATTTATCAGAAAAGGAAAATATAAAAAAAACCACGAAAAACAATCGTGCAAGCTATTTCGGCGTAGAATATAATTTAATTGCACCCATTCTGATAAACGAGCGTTATACAACAAATTACATACATTCTATTTCTCCTGTTTGGGGTTTTCAAAAGAACACATTAAAAAACAAAAACATTGAATTGGCGCTCGGGCCATCTTTTCAAACAGACTTCTATCGCAGCCGATTTTCTATATTAGGCAGAATTGGCTTCAGCTATTTACTATAATTATGTTATTAGTACAAATTGAACAAATATTCCCTTCACTCACCTGGCGCATTCGCCATGAAGTGATGTATCCTGAAATGCCATTTGATAGTGTCAAATTGCCTGATGATTTTGATGGTTTACATTTTGGGCTCTATGCCGACCATAAATTAACCGGTGTGGTTTCTCTGTTTCATGAAGGCGATGTTTATCAATTTAGGAAACTTGCCGTTTTAAATGAAGCACAAAAATCGGGTTATGGTTCTCAATTGATGAATTATATCTTAGATTTTTGTAAAATTCAGAAGGCAACCAAGCTCTGGTGTAATGCAAGGGTAAATGCTAAAGAATTTTATTATAAATTTGGGTTTCACGAAACTGAAAAAACCTTTTTTAAAGATGGATATGATTTTGTGGTAATGGAAAGGGATTTACAATTTTAGATTGACGAATTACGATTGATGGGCAACTCGCATACCTAAATTGTAATAAATGTTGTTGATGACTGGTTTGCTACATGCAAATCTAAAATCGTACATCTAAAATCTTAAATAAAAATATGGTTGAATGAAACAAGATAAACGAAAGGGTCTGCCACATGCAAATTTAAAATCGTATATCTAAAATCTTAAATAAAAATATGGCTAAGAAAAAAGAAGACGCTAGCCTGCCTAAAGCGCAGGAAAAGAAAAAACACGTAACAGTTGTAACTAAAAAATCGCTACAGTTTTTAGAGGAATATATCAATAACCCTGCTCCTACAGGTTACGAATGGGAAGGTCAGAAGTTATGGTTAAATTATTTAAAGCCATATATCGATGAACATTTTGTAGATAATTATGGTACCGCTGTTGGTGTAATTAACCCAAAAGCACCATATAAAGTTGTAATTGAAGCACATGCTGATGAAATTTCTTGGTACGTAAATTACATCACCAGCGATGGCTTAATTTATGTTATTCGCAATGGTGGATCCGATCATCAAATTGCACCATCAAAACGTGTAAATATCCATACCGAAAAAGGATTGGTAAAAGCTGTTTTCGGCTGGCCAGCTATCCACACTCGTCACGGAGAGAAAGAGCAGGCACCAGAATTGAAAAATATTTTCCTCGATTGTGGTTGTACTTCAAAAGAAGAGGTTGAAAAATTGGGCATCCATGTGGGTTGCGTAATCACTTATGAAGATGAATTTATGGTATTGAACGATCGTTATTATGTTGGTCGTGCCCTGGATAACCGTGTGGGTGGTTTTATGATTGCTGAAGTTGCCCGTTTATTGAAAGAAAATAAGAAAAAACTTCCATTTGGTTTATACATTGTAAACTCTGTACAGGAAGAAATTGGCTTACGTGGTGCTGAAATGATTGCCCAACGCATTAAACCTAATGTGGCAATTGTTACAGATGTAACACATGATACCACCACGCCAATGATCAATAAAAATACCCAAGGCGATTTATCTGCAGGAAAAGGACCAGTGGTTTCTTATGCTCCGGCAGTTCAAACCAATTTGAATAAGTTGTTGATTAAAACGGCAGAGAAAAACGAAATTCCATTTCAACGCCAGGCATCATCTCGCTCAACGGGAACTGATACTGATGCTTTTGCATACTCAAACGGTGGTGTTCCTTCGGCATTAATTTCGTTGCCACTACGTTACATGCATACTACCGTAGAAATGGTACACCAAGAAGATGTGGATAATGTAATCAGCTTGATTTATGAAAGCTTATTAAACATTAAAGACGGGCAAGATTTCAGAGAATTTAAATAGAATCTCTGTCTTCATTGCGAAGAGCACAACGACGTGGCCATCTCTTTTTTACAGGATAAGGTTTAAGGATAATTTCTTAGACCTTATTTTGTGATTTGCCAAAAATTGATAATGTTGACATCAATTATTCTAAAATACATCCATACATGAAAAAACTCGTTTTAATCCGCCACGGCGAAAGTGTTTGGAATCTGGAAAATAGATTTACCGGATGGACAGATGTAGATTTATCTGAAAACGGTTACCTAGAAGCTAAAAAAGCTGGTGAAATCTTAAAAAAACACGATTACAATTTTGATATCGCCTTTACCTCGCTTTTAAAAAGAGCAATTAAAACACTTCATATTATTTTAGAAGATCTTGATCATTTATGGATTCCAGAATATAAAAGCTGGCATTTGAATGAACGCTTTTATGGAAGTTTACAGGGATTGAATAAGGAAGAAACAGCAAAAGAATACGGATTTGAGCAGGTTCAAAAGTGGAGGAGAGATCCAGATGAAGAACCACCTGCTATTACCCTAAATGATGATCGTTATCCTGGAAAAGATTTAAGGTATCAATCATTAACTCCTGAAGAGCTGCCCTTAACCGAAAACCTAAGTGACACCATTAGCAGGGTGCTCCCCTATTGGAATGAAGCTGTTGTGCCAGCAATAAGCAGAAATGAAAAAGTAATTATTTCAGCGCATGGAAATAGTTTAAGGGCCTTAATCAAATATATTGATAACCTCACAAATGAAGAGGTTACCGCATTGGAAATTCCTACAGGAGTTCCGTTAGTTTATGAACTTGATGATAATCTTCAGAAGATTAGACACTATTATCTGAAATAATTATGGATGACTAAACGGCTACCGCCTGCTTAAAATATTGTTGTGCTGAAACTATTTCCCTTGCCTTTACCACATCGCCGATAACAATTATGGCAGGATAAGCCAATCCTTCCCTTAAAGCCATCTCCTGAATATCCTTAATTTCACATGTACCTTGTTTTTGATGTGGCAAAGTTGCATGTTGAATAATTGCAGCAGGTGTAGATCCCAGGCCAGCTAATTTATAAGCAAAATACCATTTGTAAACCTGCCGGAAGATTATTGTTGTATGATTTGTGAGGGAGAAAAAAGTAATTTCTCAAAAATTAACCACTGCTTTACAAATATTATAAGCCACTAACTTCTGCGTGTGAATTGAAGTTATCAAAACAACGATAATCTTCTTGCTCAATTTCTATGGCTAAAACCTCTAGTTTTGATAGCACAAATTTCATACTGTGTTTGTGTAATTCGCCTCGCTGCAACCACAGCATTATTTTCGTTAAAGCCGCAGCTGTATAGATGCCACATAAGGGTTCTGGCTGATCTTTTTTCTTAAAAATAATCGCTTCAGAAGATTTATGAGTTGTGCTAACCTCGATCACTTTCTTTAAAACACGAATTTCCATTAATAATAAATCACAGGCAAGAAGAAACAAATCAGCTTTTGGGTTTTCGAGATGTGCAGATAAAACGCCAAGCAAGGGTCCTTTTATGTCAAGAGATGGATGATCAATAATCAAATGGGCTTCATCAAAATAGTTGATATATTTTTCCTTTTGGTGGGGATTAATGGAAAATTTCACTTCTCGCCCTAATTCCTTTAGTTTATCACTTGCTATTTCTGCCCAAGGTTTTCCATGATGATTTAACAAACCTTTATCGGTGCCCATGCGAATACTTTGACCACCACATAACACGATTCCCAGCATCACAATTATTTATTACTTAAATCTACCAATCCAGTTTCATCCAAAATTCCGATCATTTTATCTTTTAAGTGGATAAGTTTTTCGGCCAAAAGTTCATTCATGGTTCTAAAAACAGTTTCATAGGTAGCGCCCGTGTAAGCCGCAAGATCCTGACGACTCAACGCGAGATTTAAAAAACCTTCTTCATTTAAGCCGAATTGATCTCGAAGATTTAAAATTGTAACGGCTAACCTGCTTTTTACCGACATTAAAGCCAGCTCACGCATTTTTTTCTCCGAAGATTGAAGTTCATCTGCGTAAAACATCAATAAACTGTAAGCAAAATCGTGGTTAACTTTTAATGTGGTTTTAAAAAATTCGATATCTACATAACAAAGCGATGTAGTTTCTAAAGCCGTAGCCGAAATTGGATAAACCGAATTTACCGAACTTATACCACGATGTCCCAAAATCGCTCCTTCATTTGCAAAACGCAAAATCAATTCTTTATCGCCCCAGTGTTTATGAACTTTTACATTTCCGGAAGTAACAAAATAAACTCCTGTAACAGGATCGCCTTCATTTATGATAACCTCGCCTCTTTTTGCAATAAAATTTCGTTTATGGCTATTTATTGCGGCATGCCATTCGGGCAAGGTATGCCGACACATGAAACAAGTTTGAAGATCGCAGCTGCTATTTTTTTTCATCATGATGGATCTTGTAAAAATAGCAAATGATTGCAGATTGAAAAGAACTACTTAGCTCACAAAAGCAAAAGCTCCTCAAATGTTTCCAAATGAAGAGCTTTGCCAATTGTGAGAAGCGTAAAAAAAATTATTTTATATTCAAATCTGTTGCCCCTTTAACATCGGTAGATATTTCGCCTAAAATACCAGCATTTACATTCTGTGCAGTGTAAACTTTTACAAAATCAATTGTATTTAAGCTTACCTTTTTCCCTGTTGAATCAACCGCCCATGAAATATCAAAACCATTGTAAAGGTTGGTTTTGTAATCATCTCCGGTTGAATAACTATCGGCATATCCCCAATCAAAAGCAGCATTGGTAACAATACCAGATGTGCTTAATGTTGATGGCAATAATGTTCCTTTAAAAGTTAATTTGTCCTGATTGGCAGTAAACAATGGGAAGAAATTTATTCGTTTTGCACTATTATTTACAAAACCGCTATTTCCTTGATTATCTGTCCATGCAACATTTGCCGCAGCTTTTGGATTGGTGTACGTGATCTCGTAATTTTTAATGGTAGTTGTTTTTGCATATTCACTACCGGCCAACTCAAACCATTCATCATCAGGTAAACCGTTGCCATTTTTATCTTGGCTAACCATCACAATTCCTGGTTCGGCAAAAGCATAAGGTGGCCCAAGCGGATTTCCATATATAGCTAAATCAGCACCAGTTTGATTTACAACAGAGTGGTCGAAACCGAAAACGATGTATCCACCGAAACCTCCCAAAGAAACCAGATTATTAATGCTTCCTACCAATTTCTGCGCTTGTTCTGGAGAACCCAAACTTGCATTATTAATGTGCTGCCCGGGCGCCGGAACATATTCAAAAACTTTGTAAATAAATTTGCTGCTGTTAGGCGTTGCAGCCACTACAGGTATTGGAACGGTAACAGTGTAGGTATGGTTAAAACTGCCTGCGCTGTTATAACCTTTATATTCGATTATGTATGTGCCTGCAGTTGTAGGAACAAAGCCAAAATTATAAGCTGTACTAACTACTTTCCCATCAAGTTTCCATTCGTGCTGAAAACCTCTTCCATCATTAGTAACTGCATAAAGTTCTGTTCTGGTATTTACTTTTCCGGTTATGGCATTTTCTGTAATGCCCATCTTGCCGTCAGGAGCATTTTCAGAATCCTTTTTGCAGCCAAATAATAGCGATGCAATTGTTAGTAATGCGACGAAGTAATTGTTAATTTTCATTATTTTATATTGATTGTTAATTATTTAGTGTAGAATACCAGGTGAGCAGGAATATCGCCTGTGGCAACAGAAAACTTCTTTTTGCCTGTTTTATCGAAAAGATATAAAGTTCCAGGTGTTACATAATCTTTTGCATCGGTGATGTAGATATCTGATGAAATGGGATCAACGGCAATACCATAAGGCATTACTATTTCTTTTTGTGTTCCATCAGTTATAAATCCGCCTGCGGCAATGCTTTCATCCTTCACATTGATTTTTGAATATGAAACCACTGTCGACATTGTGGTATTGCTCCAAGCTGTACTAATGATATAAGCAAAATCTTTATCGATTACTAAATTGCTGGCTTCGATATCGAACTTCTTTTTTACTGCTTCGGTTTTGGTATCAATTACGTAAAGGTTTGATTTTATATCTCCATAATTTCCGCGTGAGGTTACATACAAATCGCCATACTGATCGGCTTTTAAGCGGTGGAGGTTAATGGCAACATCAATACGTTTTGCTTCCTTATTGGTAGCTAAATCAATTACCGAAAGTGTACGTTCGTAATTGCTACTGGAATACCCTCCAGAATTGGCCACGTATAGCTTCTCGCCAACTACAGCCATTTCCTCTGGCTGTCTGCCTACTGTTATTTTTGCGTCTATTTTATAACTTGCTGTATCGATAACCGCCACATAACCATCGTAAGCCGTTACATATGCCTTGTTTTTATGAAAAGTAACGTATCTACAATTTGAAATATCTACCTGACTTAATTTTTTTGCAGTTTTAACATCAAGGATTTCCAATTTTCCTGATCCGTTTACGATTACGTAAAGTTTTGAGCCATAAATTTTAATATCATTGCCCACATCGCCTAAACCTAATGTTGCCCCAGGATTTGCTTGTCCGTAAATATTTCTTCGGTAAACACCTGTTGCATAATCATAGTAATCGATTGATGATTTGTTTGAACCCCAGTTGCCTTCGTTCAAAACGTAAAGGCCATTTACGGCAGTAATGCCTTGCCCGGGTAGCTGAATTTGTTCTTCAGGAGTAACGCCCTTATCTTTCCGGCAAGACCATAAAATTGTTGACAGACAAACTGCTGTGATTAGTTTAATGGATAGAGATTTTTTCATTTTATATGTTAATTAAATTTGGTAATTAATGTAATTCTGAAATTTCTTCCAGGCATGGGATAATTGAGTACCACATCATAATATTGGTTGAAAACGTTGTTCATTTCAGTGGCAATACTATAATTTATCTTAGCGACTGTAAAAGAATAGCGAAGTGCCAAATCATGTGTATACCAGGGTTCCACATAATTAACCGGGATATTTGCTTTCTGGCTGTAGCGCTCTCCGGTGTAGATATAACTGTAATTAAAGCCGAAATTTTTGTAATCAACTCCGAAAGTAATCGAACCGCTGTTTATTGGGATATAGGGAATTTGCTGACCAAAAACTTCACTTCTTGGTGTAACATCCAAAGCTCTTTCATAAGTATAATTAGCTTTTGCAATTACTTGAACCTGATCAATAACCCAATTGCTTTGAATATTGGTTTCTAATCCCTTAACTTCTACCTTACCTAAATTTACCATCGTCCAACGGAATAATGTTAGTGTAGGAATAGCGATAATTTTATCGCGAACAGCGCTGTAATAGGCATCTGCCTGGATGGAAATATTGGTTAGTCTCTTGCGTTCAAAAGATTTAGAATAAGTAAAACCAAAGTCGTATTGGGTAGTGTATTCGGGATTTAACTTGCTATTGCCTATAAACGTATAATACAAATCGTTAAAAGTTGGCATCCTGAAAATGGATTTGTAGAATGCCCTCAACCTCAAGTTATCCTTTGCGAAGGGCTGCCAGGAAGCCATTAATGTTGGCGTATATTCGGCTTTATCCCCGGCGGGCGAGTTATTTTTTACCCGATCAGCCACTAAAGTTGTCAAAATATTTCCCTGGATACTAAATCGTTGCCAGCTCAATTTTGTAGCAAAAGCAATTAAACCGGTTTGCCTTTCCGGATAGGCAAAATTTTCCAAATTCGCATCGAGCTTTTGAAAGGTATAATCGGTTGATAAAGAAAGATCCCAATATTTGGTTAAATGGTACTGACTGGCAAAGGATAAATAAAGTTCTTGATGGGCGTAGCGATTATCTAAAGCGCCTGAAAGCGAAACTCTTTCCGGATCGAGATATCTCGTAAAATCATAAGCATATTTAGCATTTACCAGAAACTGGAGCTTTTTATTGAAGTTGTTTTGATATGAAGATTGAACAAAAAAATTATCGTCCCACTGGCGTTGAGGAAATTCGAATCTGTTGGCAACGATAGCGCCAGGCACTCCCCTTTCGCTGTTGTAATTATATAACTTTAATTGCCAAATGCTGCTATCAGCAGTTGTACCGTATAAGCCTCCTTCAATACGTTTTGCAAAGATGTCGGCATTATGCCTTACAACAGTGGTATCATAAACACTATTGGTATAGCGGTATTTATATTTTCCGTTTGCGTTAATCAATTCAGCATTTAAGCTTACTGAAAGCTTATGATTTAAACGTTGGTTATAAGTAACTGATGGATCAATTAAACCAAAGGATCCTGTTTTTAAAGCGATTCTAAAATTTCTGTTTTGATTAGCTTCAAACGTTGGAACAATAGATTTTAAATATAAGGAGCTTGCCGATGCAAACGCTTTAGCAGGCATCAATAATTCACTTTTTTGACCACTATACAACGAAATTTCCTCAATGTTATCAAGTGAGAACTTGCCCAAATCTACCTGTCCGTTTTGTGCATTGCCCAATTGAACCCCATCGTAAAATACCGCGGTATGGTTAGTGCCCATACTGCGAACGTTAATGGTTTTTAAGCCGCCAATGCCACCATAATCTTTAAGCTGAACACCAGAAAAGTATCTTATTGCATCAGCGACTGATAATGAGTTTAGTTTTTTAAGTGCAGTTCCGTTTAATATTTGAAGTGGTGTAGGAGAAAGGTTTTGCAAAGAACTTCGCTTTTGCGTAATTTTTATTTCCTTTAAATTATTGGCTTTTAACGAATCGGTTTGTGCCAGGGCAAACTTAGGCACAAGAATGCTTGTCCATAATATGAACGATACGAAAAGATAATATTTTACGCCCTTGAAGGCATGTAAAAACCTAAACATTTTGTTGTGAGTTTAAATCCCCACAGCAAACAGAATTACAAGAAATGAAAATACGGAATACCGAAAGTACCTCATCTCTAGCTTCAATCCCCGAAAGCTATGAAATATTGCAAGAGGCAGGTCTTCTGACTTACTCCCGGGTTTCTTGCCTTCCCATTTTGCAATTGCAAAACAGTGGCTTTAAGAATAGAAATCCGTTTATGGAGCTTACAGCTGCGGGACAGTTTTGGATTTACACCAAATTCCCTTTTAATTCCGGGTGTTAACCGAAAACCAAAAGCATGGCAAAGGTAGCCAAATTTTAAAAAGATTTTTAAAAAATTAAGATTCGTAAATAATAATCAGAAATTTAAACTTCAGCATCACTGATTTCTATCCAAACAGGACAGTGATCACTTGTTTTTTCCCAGCCACGAACGTGCCTATCTACACCAGCATTTAAAAGTCTTCCTTCTAATTCCGGGCTCATCAAAAAATGATCAATTCTTAAGCCGGCATTTCTTCCATAAGCATTTCTGAAATAATCAAAAAAAGTATAAATCACATCGTTTGGGTATAATTTTCTAATCGCATCTGTCCAGCCTTGAGCAACCAAATCATGAAATGCTTTACGCACTTCTGGTCTAAAAAGTGCATCATCAACCCATCGTTCAGGCTTGTAAACATCCAATTCGGTTGGCATTACATTATAATCGCCAGCTAAAACAACAGGTAAATTATATTCTAGAAGTTTGGCTGCATGTTGTGTTAACCTTTTAATCCAGGCCAGCTTATATTCCAATTTTGGCCCAGGTGCAGGATTTCCATTGGGTAGATACAAACAACCTACCACAACACCATTTACCATGGCTTCAATATATCGGCTGTGCAAATCTTCAGGGTCGCCAGATAAACCACGTTTAAGTTCTTTTATTTCATGGCCACGAGAAAGAATAGCTACACCATTCCAGCTTTTTTGACCATGCCAAATGGCATTGTAACCTGCATCAAGAATAGCTTGTTCCGGAAACTTTTCATCAGGTGCTTTTAGTTCCTGCAAACAAACAACGTCGGGCTGGGTTTCTTCAAGCCATTTTAATAAAACTGGTAAGCGCCCATTTACGCCGTTTACATTGTAGGTTGCTATTCTCATCATTAGAAATATTGGAAAGCTAAATTAAGGAACATATAATTCTCTGCAAGTTAAAACCAGATTAAAATTTCGATGATTTGAACTCAAAAAAAAATAATCGGCTTAAAATTGTTTTATTTTTGCCGATGCGTAAAAGTATTTTAAATTTTTGCAGTTATCTTGCAATTATATTTAATCACTCCCGTTAATAAATGTCTGAAGTTGCTTTAAACATCTCGAAGGATAATCTGAAAGATATTCGTCAGTTATATGATAAATATGCTGGAATGCTGTTGGGTTTTATAAGAGGTTCTGTTCAAGATCAAAAAAGGTCGGAAGAATTTTTAATAAAAATTATATCTGAATTTGCGTTGGAAACCAATGGCAAAGCTGCCTCCTGGTTAGAGTTGAGGCAATTTGCCCGATATAAATTAATTGAATTCTACCCTATTGGTAATGCAGAAATAATTATTGGCAATTCTACAAATGATAATTTAAACCTATTAGATCGAGAAGAGCGGGATGTTTTCCAGGCAGTTTACTATCAGGGTAAATCAATCGCCCAACTTGCAGATTTGCTTAACAAGAATGAGAATACATTGCGTACCCAATTGAAATCATCAATAGATAAAATCAGGAAAGCTCGTGGAAATTAAACAATTGATAGATAGCGGCCTAATGGAAACCTATGTAATGGGCGTGGCAACTGATACTGAAATTCAACAGGTTTTGTGGGCAAAAAAACAGTTTCCAGAATTTGCCGATGCTTTAACAAAATTAGAAGTGGATATGGAAATTCTGGCGCAAAGTATGGCTGTTCCTCCCCCTTCAGGCATATTATCAAAAATTGAACAGGAGGTTAACGAGATTAAACTTCGTGAACAAAATTTGGAGCGCTTTACTGAAACAGAGAGTAGATACAAACAGGCAGAACAAGAAAAAGTTAAGCAAGACCGTTATATAGAAGTTGAATCAGAAACGAACCAAATGCGCATTAGTAAAGCATGGCGCTGGGTTTTTGCTGCTGTTTTTGTTTTAGGAAAGATATTTTTAGGTTTTGCCATTTACTTTTATCTCGAAAATAGGCAAGCGCAAGAACAGATTAAAGATTTGAAAATAGAGATTAACCAAATCAAATCCATTAAGTAGCTTCCGTTGATAAAATAACATTTATCAAAACGATAACAGTGTTTGCGGGTTATAGTATTTATAATTTAGCAATATGAACAACCAGTTATCAGAAAACGGAAATCCCAAATTATACATGTTACTTTTGGGCTCAAAAGCACCCAAGAGAAATGTTGAGCAGCACGATTACTTCTTCGGAATTGCAAATTCACTTAAAGAACTTGTGCCCGACATTAAAGCATTTTGGCCTGAAGCCGGCACCAGTATTCATATTGATGGGTGGCGTGAGGTGAATCAGGTAGATGGCTATCAAATCAACGTTAAACTTCGTAATGATGCGCACATTTCTTCTCCACATAAATTATTTTTCATTAACCTTGGCGGCTATCAATCGGGCAAATTAGAAGAACAGCATTACATTGTTTTAGGTGTAAAAGATGATCGTGCTTCGGCCATTCAAGATGCCAAAAAAACAGTTTTTTTTAAAACCAATTCTGTAAAAGGCGCAAATTCGCACATTGATGAAAAGTATGGAATCGATATTGATGATATTTATCGTGTTGAGGATATCTTAAGCCCACAGCACAAAGAAAAATATCATATTGAAATTACACCTGATTCTTCTCTTCCTGACGATGAAATTCATTTAGGTTATTTCAAATTGGACAAAATTTAATGTCTTTACTCCTTCATATTCTATCTGCTAAACCTTTCTGAATAAAACATGTTATTAGTTAACAACAAAAACCAATAATATGAAAAAGTTAATTTATTTAATGGCCGTTTCAGTTTCGGCCCTGGCATTTCAAGCATGTGGCGGTGGAGACAAAGACGCCAAAGAAACAGCTGATAGCCTAAACATGAGCAAAGACACCACCACAAATGCGGCTGCAACCGGTGGAATTGCCGTTGATAATGATGATGCTAAATTTGCAACAGAAGCTGCCGTTGGTGGTATGGCAGAGGTTGAATTGGGTAAACTTGCCTTACAAAAAAGCAGCAATGCTCAGGTAAAAGAATTTGCTACAATGATGGTTAACGATCATGGAATGGCCAATACTGAATTAATGGAAATTGCCGCAGCAAAAAACATTACTTTACCATCTACAGTTGATGAGGACCACAAAAGCAAAATGGACGATTTGAGCAAAAAATCAGGAGCTGATTTTGATAAAGCTTATGTTGATGCTATGATAGATGGGCATAAATCGACATTAAAATTAATGGAAGATGAATCGAAAACTGGAATGGATGCAGAATTAAAAGCATTTGCTACTAAGACTGCACCCGTGGTACAAACCCATTTAACGATGATAAATAAAATTAAAGATGGAATGAAATAAGTTTAATTATTTCAAAAAGAAAAACCGAGGCAAATCCCTCGGTTTTTTTTATGCATTTATTTTCATCATTACTTGTTCAGAAGCGGCTTCGCAGAAATCAATTCCTGAATAATCTGGATTGTAACCACCAATATAAGGCACTGCTAAAATAAAAATACGCTCATTTGCATCGCCATTTTTATCAACCACCTGGAAGTAATCGTTAATGGTAATTCCAGGAACACTTAAATCATAATTCCCTTCTGCAGTCTGTTTTACTAATTTGTTTTTCTTTTCAAATTCCAACTTCCCCTTTTCTGCATCCTTAAATTGCAAGGTTGCCGGGCTTATCGTTCCATCATTAATCAAGCCTTTAAAAGGAAAATCATCAAATGATAGATGAGGCTGGCCTACACAATCGACAAACATTTCGTAACTTTTGGATATTTCCTTCCCGTCTTCATCCTCATAATAGTATGTAGCTCCACCATCTGGATTAGGCTCTACACGGCTATCTTCTCCTACTGAAACAATATCCAAAACCCCGGCATCATGTAGCGCCATTAAATCTCGACAAGAACTTTGAGGCACAAATGCAATTACAATCGAAATTAGGGGCATCAACACTTTTTGTAGCCTGATCATATCCTCTGCCGGAAGATATTTAGCCGGATAATTCATAGCAAAACTTAATACCGCCAACACTTCTTTCCAATAAATTGATTCTCTCTTTTCTATCGATTTTTCGGCTTCTGCATATTCTTTTTTGAATAAATCAAAAGGCGGCAATTTTTCCCGATAATCCATCATTGCATTTACGAAAGTTTCGAGATCCATATCTTTTATCCGCTCGTAAAACTTGGGTTCCTTTTCTTTAAATTGTTCTTTAAAATTCTTTTCAAATACAAAATCCAAAGAAATAAAACCACCATTTTCTTTTACACACTTTTGAATTTCATTTTTGCTAAGTGTGGTTTCTTTTCCTAAATGACTATCTTCTAAATGAAATCTTATCGCGGGCAGTAAGCCATTACGAGAGTGCATTACGATTTTAAACTCACTGCTTTTAGGATCAAGCTTAAACAAATAAGTGCCATCTTCCTTTTGGGTAAAATTGCCATTATTACGGGCAAGTGTTCGAACAGCATCAACAGCGGTAAGCGAAGAGCCTTTAAGTGCTATAGGATGATTATATTGTTTTGCTAACTTTTTAGGTGGATATGGAGAATCGAAATAATTGGGAATTTTACCTTCGTATTTTTTTGGCCAGTTGTGCCCGGTGCAAATCATAATTTCGTTAAAAATCAATTCATCTTTCCCTTCAATCATTACCTTAACCGTTCCAGCTTTTTTATCATCAAAAACATCAGTTACATTGGTATTTAAATGCACTTTGGTTGTAATCGATTTCCTGGCAGCTTCTTTTATTAATAGATCAAATTGTGCCGAAAGGTACTCACCAAAAAATAAACGCGGTAAAACTTTATACTCATTAAATTTAACAGAATCGATGTCGAATTCTTTCAAAGTACTTTCTGGTGCAGTTTTAATCCAATCTTCAATAGAGTTAAAGATGACTGGAATTTCGTTATCAGATACATTGGTTATATGTTCTTTTTCTGCTCCTTCTGAACTATACGGCATACCTGAGCCTAAATGAGCTTTTCTTTCAAAAATCTCGATCTCCAGATTTTTCAAACCCGATTCGATAAGTCTTTTGTATATAAACATTCCACAAGGACCACCTCCAAGTATAGCAATTCTTTTTTTTGTAGTTTTTACACTCATTTAATCATGTAATATTTTAGGATATAAATACACAGTTATCTAACTATAATTTATAGAGAAACCTTTCTTACAATCATTAAAAATGAAAATTGTTTTATTGTAAACTATAAAAAATTGGCTAGCTTACGGTATAGCCTTTTTGCTTGTTTTCACGATGTAGCACTTCATTAATTGCAGTCTGGAGTTTTTGAAATACAACTGGCTTTACCAAAAATTTATCGCCATTAGCACCAAAGGCATCCAGGGCATATTGATCGTACGAGGTTACAAAGAATATAAACCGTACTTTATCGCGAAGCAATTTTGCAACATCCAATCCTGAAATATTCATTTTTATGTCTAAAAATAAAAAGTCGATATGATCATTTTCCGAAATATCGATAATGGCTTGTGCTGGATCGGTAAAGGTTTTTGAGATATGCAGATCTGGTATTTGATTAATAAAATTTTCGAGAACATCGATGCTTAGTTGATCATCATCAATGATTACACATTTAAATAAAGTATTGCTTGAGTAGTCCATTTAGAATTTTTACGGATTGGAAGCAAACCCTAAGCCAAATATTGAATTACAGGCTGTAGTTTTATGACTACGTAGATATCTTTCTGATGATAAAAAATGAAAACCATTACAAATAATTAAGGTTTTTATTTAATTTAAATTAGATATGGAGCCATTGGAAAGATTTATTGCCGCACAAGCGAAACAATATGAATCAGCACTTTCGGAAATAAAAAAAGGCAAAAAAATTACGCATTGGATGTGGTATATATTTCCACAGGTTAAAGGTTTAGGCTTTAGCGAAACCGCCAGATATTATGCACTACAAGATCTAAATGAGGCACGTGAATTTTTAGATCATCCTATTTTAGGGAAGCGGTTATTGGAAATTACAGCAGAATTGTTAAAACATAAAAACAAAAGTGCCAACGAAATTTTTGGTTATCCTGATGATTTAAAACTGCATTCATCAATGACAGTTTTTTCACTTATATCTCAAAGCAATCCGATATTTAAAAATGCGATATCTGCATTTTTTAAAGACTTTCCGGATGAGAAAACAATTGAAATTTGCAAATAATAAATTTGGGAGATTAAAACCAATGTGCTATTTTGCTGTTTCAATTATAATTCATTCATGTTTGAGCGCATGTTTGGGTTTAGATATGGGATAGGCTTAACGCCTATCCTTTTTTTATTTAATTCTAAGTCAGTGGCAAGCTAAAATAAAATACAGATCCTTTGCCTATTTCACTCTCTACCCAAATTTCACCATTGTGCCTTTCGATGATTTCGGCGCTTAAGTATAAACCAATACCGAAGCCTGAAATGGTGTGGTTGCTATGAACACGATAATATCTTTCGAACAGTTTTTTAGCATCATCATTATTAATTCCGATACCTTCATCTTTTACACTAACAATTACGTTGTCATCAGTAACTTCACAACTTACCTCGATATTGCTGCCATTTGATGAATATTTGTGTGCATTGCTTAATAAATTAGATATTACATTACCAATCTTATCCCGGTCGCCGCTTACAGTCACATCACAGGAAGTACCGAAGCTGATATGGTGTGTAGATGGCGAAATGAACGATTCGTCTATGGTTTCCTGTAACAATTCATCTAACCTGAAAGGTTTTTTATCAATCATTAATTTACCTGATTCCAACCTGGAAACATTAAGGAAACCATTAATCATTGCCGTCATTTTTCTTACCTGGATATAAGCTTTATCAAGAGCGCTGGCGGCATAATCATCATCAGCCATTTTTGCCCTTCTTTGCAAAACCTGAACAAATCCATTAATAGCGGTTAGTGGCGTTTTTAATTCGTGGCTCACCATTCCAATGAAATCATTTTTACGTAGCTCATCCAGTTTACGCTCTGTGATATCCATGAATATACCCGAGTATTCAGTAGGATTACCCAATTGATCCAAGAAAACTTTACCGGCTGCTTTTACCCATTTTTCTTCGCCAGTAATTAGATTATTTATTGGATACTCCATATCACTAGACAAATGGTTTTTCATTGCACTGTCTAAAGCATTAAGAAGCAAATCATGGTAATCAGAATTAACTGCCCTCATTACATCCTCTACATTTACTTCTCCATCCCTATCTAAACCCAACAGATCTTTTACAAATACAGACATGGTTATTTTCATGGTTTTTGGATTAACACTCCAAGTTCCCATTTTACCAGTTTCAATAGCTTGTAAGAGTTTTTCTTCGCTATCAGAAAGCTTTTTAATATATTCAATAAGTTCTTTATGGGCTTGAGCCAATTCCTCGTTGGCAGTAGCAAGTTCTTCATTAGTTGCGGCAAGCTCTTCATTTGCGGCAGCCATTTCCTCATTAAGCTCTTGTAATTCCTCCTGATGTTTTTTCCGATCAGTAATATCAATACAAGAGCTGATATAGCCCGCGAATGTACCATCGGCATGCAGTCGTGGAGGTCCACTGGCCAACAGCCAATGGTATTTACCACTCTTGCTTAAAATTCTAAATTCTCCTGCAAAAGCTGTTTGATTTTCCAATGCAGAAAGGTAAATACCAACGTAACGATCTCTATCTTCAGGATGAATTAAATCTGCCCATCCAAACTGAAGTAAATCTTCCATTGATCTACCTGTTAACTCTACCCAGGGTTTATTAAAATAAATGGCATTTCCAGTTTCATCTCCTACAGCCACAAAAATATCTGTGCCTTCGGCCATGGTTTTAAAACGCTCCTCGCTCTCGTACAGTTCTCGAACTCTTTTCTTAACTCTATTCTCTAATTCGTTATTTAAAACAGAAAGTTTTTCCTGGGCTTGTTGTAATTCTTCGTTAGTAGCTAAAAGCTCTTCATTGCTGGCAGCCAGTTCTTCATTAAGCTCTTGTTCTCTTTGTAAGGCAATTTCCTTTTCGGCAGCTCTTTCTATGGCTTCCTTTTTTAAAAAGCGATCGGTAACATCAATAGCAGTGTGTAAAATACAAATGGTTTTACCCGTTTCATCTTTTACAGCCCTATATTCGAAATCGAAGTAAAATGTTTTGAGCTGTCCATCTATCAATAAATCTGCCGCTGTATCCTTACCTGAAATAGTTAAGCCTTCTAGCCAAACTCTTCTAAACATCTCAATAAAAGGTTGGCCCCTTAATTCAGGCAGGGCCTTTTCCAAAGATTTACCAATAATACTTCTATCCTTTCCCCAAATTTTAAGCATGGCATCATTCGCTTCTTGAATAATGGCAGTTTCAGAAACGTGTATAGCAGTGGCAGTGTGTGTTAAATTAAAAACTTGCAACAACTGTTCGTTGCTTAAAAGGTAATTTTGATCACTCATTACTTGTTTTTGGGATGAAATTTTGAAGATAAATATTTTTCCATAAAAATAATACAAAGACCATTGCAACAAATAAAATAGTTGCCCTATACATCAAATAGCTCTTGTTTATTAAAATAATAGTACGGCAAACAAAATAACGATACTACATATTCTAATGTTTGATTGAACGATTTTAAGTTATCAACATTTTTATGAATTTGTGTAAAATTATTTTTGTTTGCAAAACTAACATTTCGCTAAATTGTTAAGCATAAAGAAAAGACAAAAAGTCCTGTGAGCGGGAGATCCGCGGAGGGCAGGCACACCATAAAAAGGCAACCCCTTTATAAATTTAGAAAGCCACTTATTTAACATAAGTGGCTATTCCTTTTTCTAAAATAACTGGGAAATTTGAGAATGTTGAATAACTTCTTCTGTGTGTAAGCCATTTCATATAAGGTCAAAATCACGGAAGTTATGTTATGTCAATTCATGCATACGTAAATGATTTTTTTAAGATTATTTGAAGCGATAAATTATTTTAAAAATTCTTTATTTAAGTTTATCTATAAATTTTATCAGGTAATGGCGCAAAATAAAACAACGGAAAACGATTCTAACGTTAATGACTTTTTGGATACTATTGAAAATGAAGTTAAAAAACGAGATAGTATCTCACTCTGTAATATTATGAGTAAAACAACAGGTTTTGAGGCTAAAATGTGGGGAACTGCAATTATTGGCTTTGGCAGCTACCATTATCAATACGAAAGTGGTAGAGAGGGAGATGCGCCGCTAGTTGGTTTTTCTCCCCGTAAAGATGCTGTATCATTATACTTTGCTACTGATTTTAAAGACAAAGAAGAACTCCTATTAAAATTTGGAAAACATAAAACCGGCAAAGCCTGTGTTTACGTAAAAAAATTAGATGATATTGATTTAGATATCCTAAAAGTAATCATAAAAAATTCAATAGAATCTATTCAAAACCAATATCCAAAATAGTGCAATAAAATAGCCTTGTAAATAAGAAGTTACGCATAGTAAAATTAAATTTTCCAATATTTGATCTTCCCATATTTCAATTAAAACAAAGGAAGATGATTAAAAAACTACGATTTTATTTTTTAATAGCAGGTGTATCTTTTTCTATCAATACAACGGCTCAAGACGCCATCAGCTATCAAACACCACCAAAAGAAATAGCCGATTTATTATTAGCGAAACCTACCCCTAGCGTAAGTATAGATGAAAAGGCTGAATGGATTTTATTCAGTGAAAGAAATTCCTATCCTTCAGTAGAAGAATTGGCTATGCCCGAATATCGCATTGCAGGATTAAGGTTAAACCCGAATAATTATTCGCCAAGCAGACAAAATTTTATCAACAATTTTAGTCTGAAAAATATTAAATCTAACCAAACTTTTCAGGTTGTCGGTTTGCCAAGTCCTTTATATGCTGGCAACATCAGTTGGAATCCATCAGAGAATAAAATTGCATTTACTAATACAACACAAAAGGGAGTCGATTTATATGTGATTGACATTGCGACTAAAAAAGCAACAAAAACAAATAAGGCATTTTTAAATGTTGTTTTAGGAAGTGGTTTAACCTGGTTAAATGATAATACAATTATTTATCGCACCGTTACAAAACCTGCCAGTGCGGCACCAACTAAACCTTTAATGCCTAAAGGACCAACCATTCAACAAAATTTAGGTAAAGCCGCTCCGAGTGCTACTTATCAGGATTTGATTAAATCGCCATTTGATGAGCAATTATTTGAGTTTTTTGCCACTTCTCAATTGGTTAAAAATACAGCCGGAGTAGAAACACCAATCGGCAAACCAGCCATCTATCAAAGAGTAAATATTTCTCCTGATAAAAATTTCATGATGGTAGAAACCATTCGAAAACCATTCTCTTACCTGGTTTCGGCTTTTGGTTTTCCATCAACCGTAGCCATTACAGATTTGGCAGGAAAACCCGTTAAGGTTATTGCTGAATTACCTTCATCAGAAGGAACTCCATCAGGATATGATAATACACAGAATGTAGCCCGGGGTTTTGATTGGAGGGATGATGAACCTGCAACCATTGTTTGGGCAAAACCACTTGATAGTGGCTTAATTAAAAAGAATGTTCCTTTTCACGATGCCGTTTATGCGCTAAGTGCCCCATTTACAGGATCGGAAAAGGAATTATTTAAAACGCAAACCCGCTACCGTGGCGTTCAATGGGGCGATGCCAATTTGGCCTTAATTATGGAAGGCTTAAGGAGCAAACAAACCTCCAAAGTGAGCAGATACAATCCTAGTACCGGCGCTGTTGAGGAATTGTATAGCCGAAACCAAACCGATGCTTATGGCAATCCGGGATCGCCTGTTACTGTTAAAAATAAATACGGCCGCCAGGTAATCAAAACTGTAGATAACGGAACAAAATTATTGATGAACAATCCAATTGGTTCATCTGAAAAAGGCGATTTACCGTTCCTTGCCAAATTTGATCTTTCTTCGAAAAAGAATGAAATTATATGGCGCAGTGCAGAAGGAACTTTCGAATATGTAAGTGATGTTATTAATCCTGATAAGTTGGTTTTACTTACCAGAAAAGAAAGCCAAAAGCTTGTACCTAACTATTTTATTAAAAACTTAATGCTTCGCATTGCCGATCAACCGATAACTGATTTTGCAAACCCTTACCCTTCATTGGATGGTATTACGAAAGAAAAAATATCTTACAAACGTGCTGATGGAGTAGATTTAACGGGCGATTTATATTTACCAAAAGGTTATAATAAGGATAAGGATGGTCCGCTCCCGACTTTAATCTGGGCTTATCCACGCGAGTTTAATTCTGCAGCTGATGCAGCACAAATTCGTGGTTCGAAAGATAAGTTTACTGCAATTAGCTGGGGTTCTCCAATTTATTGGGTAACCAGAGGATATGCCATTTTAGATAATGCTGAAATGCCAATTGTTGCCAAGGATGGTAAAAAACCTAATGATACCTTTATTGATCAGTTGAAGCTAAATGCAGAAGCAGCGATTAAAAAACTATCTGATTTAGGTGTTGGCGACAAGAAACGTATGGCAGTTGGCGGACATAGTTATGGTGCTTTTATGACGGCCAACTTACTGGCTCACACCGATCTTTTTGCAGCAGGAATTGCCAGAAGCGGTGCTTACAACCGAACTTTAACGCCATTTGGTTTCCAAAATGAGGAACGTACTTATTGGCAGGTACCACAGTTGTATTATGAAATGAGTCCTTTCAGTTACGCTGATAAAATCAAAACACCAATCTTATTAATCCACGGAGATTCGGATGATAACCCAGGAACCTTCCCGATTAATAGCGAACGCTTATTTAACGCTATTAAAGGCGCTGGTGGAACTACCCGTTTTGTATTTTTACCGTACGAAGCACACGGCTACCGTGGTAAAGAAAATATTCTTCACACCCTTTGGGAAGAAGATCAATGGCTGGAAAAATATGTTAAAAGCAAAAAATAATTTCTCTCTATCGTTATAATCTAAAAGCTCCGAACAAATCGGGGCTTTTATTTTTACTGAGAATTTTAAAAAGGTCATTATATTGTTGTTATGCAAAATATATTGACTGTTCGTGTGAGGCCATTCGAGGCTAGGTAAACTTTGAGTTATACCGTAAAAAAGGTTTAGCCC
>NZ_CAKLBU010000026.1 GCF_920984735.1 Pedobacter sp. Leaf250
TATTATATTTGTAATGAGAAAGAAATGTCCGGAAGAACGGCAGATAATAAATGTCTGCTGCTCTAAAGGAAAGCTTTGGCCTTTTCTATGCTAAATGACTAATATTAATCATAGGAGTATTTCCGTTCAATCGGGTTTATTGAACAAAGGTTGGTGCTTTTGGCTAGATATAAAACCCATAGTATTTATTGGCTAAAGTCCACTTGCAATTCTATTATCCGTTTATTGAATCCAAAGGCAATGGATTTAGCCTCATGCCTTTCCCGTTTGATATTTAATTGCCGTCTGCTTCAGCTGATAGTAATTTTTTTTAATTTTATGTTTTATGCAGCTTTTAATAGATATTATACAGCATCCAATCGGGAAAAATAAAGTTGAACACCTGGCAGCAATTGCTTCTAGCGAAACTTTTTCTGTCAAAGATTTAATTGATTTGAGTTTTGACAGAAATGAGCAGATTGGCTTCCGAGCGGCATGGATTTTAGAACGCTTGTACTCCAATCACCAGGAAAGGTTTTTGCCACAAGCAAATTACTTTCTCGAAAAACTTCCTTTTCAGCATAATTTATCGGCACTGCGGCATTATGTGAAAATTTTGGCCTTCATTACGCATAATAAAGCCAATGCTAATGTAAAAAACATCATCAATCATTACGATACAACACAAATTTTAGAAGTTGTTTTTGCCTGGCTAATTGATGAAAAAATTCCTGTTGCGGTAAAATCTCATTGCTTAAACATTCTTGCCAATTTAGTTCCTAAACATAACTGGATTAAAAATGAGCTGATAGAAACTATGGAGTTTTTAGTCGACAAAGAAAGCATTGCCTTTTTTGCAAAGGTAAAACAGATTAGGAAGCAGCTCAGGGTTAAAAGTTGAAAGTGAAAAGTACAAAGTGAAAAGTACAAAGTGAAAAGTACAGCGTAAAAAAGTGTAGAGTGTGAAGACATTAAAAAGTCAAATGTTTATGGAGTAATAGCCTTACAGCCTAATCCTTCCACCTTTTCCCTTATCTTTACACCATGAGCAATTACGATATAGTTTCAAAAGTTATAAAAGAACGCCGCAGTATTTTTCCGGCAAGTTATATAAATAAAGAAATTCCTGTAGAAGTTATCAATCAAATTCTGGAAACTGCAAATTATGCACCAACACATAAATTAACCCAACCCTGGCGTTTTACTGTAATCAGAAAAAACGGTTTGGCAAGGCTAGGCGAGGAGCTTGGTAAATTGTATAAACAACTTGTTTCTCCACAGCAATTCTTACAAAAAAAGTATGATAGCTTTGCCGAAAAAACCAGTCAGGCGAATTGTATCATCGCAATTAACATGGCTGTTAGCGGCAAAATTCCTGAGTGGGAAGAATTGGCAGCGGTATCTTGTGCGGTTCAAAATATGGCTTTAACTGCCGAAAGTTTAAGGGTTGGCGCTTACTGGAGTTCTCCACCTTTGATAGATGATTTGGGCGAATTTTTAGGTCTTGCCGAAAACGAAAAATGTATTGGTCTTTTCTATATGGGCTATCATAATGAAAAACCATGGGAGCCAAACCGCACTTCAATGGCTGAAAAAGTAAAGTGGATTGAGGAATAGATTAGTTGGTTAGTTATTTGGTTGGCTGGTTAGTAAAAATGTCTAGCAGTAGCAATAAAACAATAAATCGATTTCTTAAAATATGCTTAATCCATTAGATAATTTCTTCGAACAAAAAGATGAACCAATAAAGGGTTGCCTTCAATATTTAAGGTTGCTGCTTATTGGTTATGAAGATATTACTGAACATTGGAAATATGGCTTGCCTTTTTATTATTATAAAGGAAAAATGTTCTGCTATATTTGGATTCATAAAAAATACCGGCAGCCTTACATTGGTTTGGTTGATGGTAATAAAATTGACCATGAAGATTTATTGCGGGAGAAAAGAGCCAGAATGAAAATTTTACTGATTAATCATCTCGAAGATATCCCAGAAAAAAAGATAAAATCTATTCTTAGGCAAGCCCTTTATTTACGCAGTTAATCTATCTACTATTATCAAATTCTTTACCCTTTTCTTTCTCCCATTATTAAAACATGTCTACCTTAAAATCGGAACTTTATCAGCTTTGCTTAACCTTTATTCAAAATAGGATAGAGAACATTGAATATTCATTGCAACAAGCCAGGCAAGCATCAAACGACGATACAAAAAGTAGTGCCGGTGATAAATATGAAACCACCCGGGAAATGATGCAGCAGGAAATGGATAGGAATAGTAAACTGCTATACGAGGCTGGTCAACAGAAAATAACTTTGCAACAGGTAGAGCATGTAGATGCGGCTAAAGAAGTAAAAAATGGTAGTTTAGTATTAACTGCAAGCGGAAATTTTTACATCAGTATTAGTGCAGGCGAACTTAAATACGGTGGACAAACATATTTTGCAGTTTCACAAGCATCGCCGATTGGAAAATTATTTATAGGCAAAAAGGTTGGTGAGGAATTAAATTTTAACGGCAAGAAATATCTGATTGAAGAGATTTTGTAGGATTTGATTGTAGGGATTTGAAGGTCTGTTTATGCTTTGTTATAAAACTGACGAAGTTTCTCATCCACTCTTGCCGGCAAAACTTCGTCAGTTAAATTTACTTTAACCCGTTTCTTTCCGCAAATGCTGGATTTAAGTAAGGTTTCAACTCCGTAAATGGTATAAATACAACAATTTGACCTTGTGCATAACTGGCCACCTCGTAAGGATTGTACATAAAAGCCAAACCGTTTTTATTGAAATAGAAATTCTTATTCGGCTTTAAAAAATCGTCAAAAAGAACGCTGCTTATTTTATCTTGGGTCTTGATATTATATTGTTTCCTCAGGTTTTTTTCTAATAGTGATTGCAGTGTGTTAGAATCAATTTTAACCACATCACTTAAAACCATTTGTTTTTTATTTTTCACATCAAAACAAAACATCGTGCTGCCGTAGTTCCCGTGTGCACCACCTGTGTAAGCATCTGCTAAGAAATCGATTACTACGTAGCCGTTTTGATTGTAGGAGACAGATTGCTGACTGTTACTCGAATAATTCATCCATTGCTCAAAACCTCGATCTGGTCCGGTTTTTTGCTGATCTGCAATTTCCTTTCTATAATCGGCAAGATAATCACTTGCGATTTTTTTTAAGCCAGTTTGCCTATCTGTTGTGGCTAAATTAATGCCTGAAATGCGTTTAAGTTGATCATCTATCCACTTACTATTTTCATCTTTTTCAGTCACCTCTAAATATTCAAAATCAATCGTTGCCATTGGAGATTTTTCTTTATCGGCAAAAGCTTTAATCGAATCTGCATAAGCGTTGGTAGTAAATTTATAACTTCCTTCAGGATATTTTTCTGTTAATAAAATAGGGAAATTTTTAGATCCTTTCCCGTCTAACCACATTCCTTTGAAGCCATTTCCTATCCACTTTAGGGCTAAACGATTCTGCTTTGCATCTTTATCGAAATAATAATCGTAAAAACTATTCTCAAATAATACTAAGCTGTCAGTTCCAATTGAGGTGTCTGTAGATAGATTTAGCCATGATCCCCCGTAAAAATAGTTTCCATCAACCTCTCCATTAACTTTTTGCAAATTCACCACAACAGGTTTACCAGCAACGGTGCCTTCTAATCTTTTATAAAAATTATCAGGTAATTCTGTTTTTGTTACTGCTATACTATCGGTTGTACTTTCGGTATTCTGATTGTTTTTTGAATTGTTGCAAGAAGATAAAATGAACAGACTAAAAAGAGCAAGATGAAAATATTTTCTCATGGTAAAACAGTTAGGTATTGTACCTATTTTACAGTTGAAACTATGATTTTGTTTTATTAAAACTCTTGTTAATGCTGTAATAAAGGTTTTTGGCCGAATATCTTCCCGGATCTATAATTCTGCGGATGGTATACAAAGGATAATTTTCATCTCTAGCTGTAGACAATATAAAAGCGGCTTTAAAACCATGTTCTTTTAATTTATGCAAGTTTGAAGCTTTGAAAACACCGTATGGATAGGCAAAATATTCCACCTTTTTTCCTGTGATTTCTTCCAGTTTTTTAGTGGGTTCATCGATCTGTGTTTTCCAATCTTCATCGGTAAAGTGTGCAAAATTTTTATGATCATAAGTATGGCTCGCAATCGTATTTCCTTCATCCGATAACTGTTTAATATTTTCTTTGGTCATGTAATTGATTCGACCTTTTCGCCCGATAGAAACCGTCATGATAAAATACACACCTTTAAAGCCATACTTTTTTAATGTTGCGTTGCCTACCGTAAACTGATCCATATCGGTATCGTCAAACGTTATCATAATAGGTTTTTCAGGAAGTTTTGCGCCAAACACAAGATAATTATAAAGCTGATCTGGCAAAACGGTGTGGTAGCCACTATCGGCCAGCATTTTGATATGATCCCTGAATTTATCCGGCGAAATAATATCATCGCCAGCTCTTTTGCTATCGCTTGCTAAAGCATTTCTAATTTGGTGATAGCACAAAACAGGGACTTCGCGTCGGGCAAGAATAGTTTTGGCATCTGCGGGTTTTTGTTGAGCGGTATCAACTTTAGTTTCTATGGAAGTGTTCAGTTTTTCAGCGTTTTCTTTTGCCTGATTATTAGAACATGAAATTAAAGTGAATGCAAAGAATATTGCAGTAAAAAGGGATTGAGCGGTTGTTTTAAGATTTATTTTCAACTTCTTATTATATTATTTAATCAAAGATACAGCGTTTTAAGAAATTATAAATATTTTTTCAAAAGTTGTTCATTCATGATCAGTAATGCCTGGTTTTAATGTTTGCCTTGTAAAAGGGGTTTAAATTAAAAACCCCGACTTTCGCCGAGGTTTTAATGCTTAAAAACTATTTTTAATGCTGTTGCTTAATGTTTTCGGACTCCAGTAGCCACTTGCTATAATTCTGCGGATAGTAAATAAAGGATCCTTTTCATCGCGTTTCGTTGATAACTGATAAGCCATTCTGAAACCACGTTTTTTCAACTCTGGAATTCCCTCGGCATTCCACAAACCAAATGGATAGGCAAATTCAGTCATTTTTTTACCCGTAATTTCTTCCAATCTTTTTGTTGGTTTATCTAATTGTTCTTCCCAATCTTTACCAGCGTATTTTTTAAAGTTTTTATGGTCGTAAGTATGTGAGCCAATTACGTTGCCTTCATCAGAAAGTTGTTTAATTTGGTCGCTGCTCATATAATCTACAAATTTTCCTTTTTTGCCAATGGAAACAGTCATGATGAAATAAACTGCTTTGTAGCCTAACTTTTTCAATGTTGGGTTTACAATGGTAAACTGATCCAGATCGGTATCATCAAAAGTTAACATAATCGGTTTGCTTGGCAAAGCAGCGCCCGTATTTAAATAAGCATAAAGCTGATCGGGCAGAATGGTATGGTAACCGCTATCGGCCAACATTTTCATCTGGTCTTTAAAGTTTTGAATCTCTACGATATAATCCTTACCCACTTTGCCATCCGTTGGTTTCCAGTTTCTTACCTGGTGATAACATAAAATCGGAACCTGTTTTCTAGCTAAAATCGTTTTGGCATCGGCTACTTTTATTTTCGAAACATCAACAGGTGTTGAAGGATTTTCTTCTGTTTTTGATGTTTGTTCAGTTGAATCTATTCCATCTTTACTTTCCGTTTGAGATTTAGACTGGCAACTGGTAAATAAGATAATTCCAGCCGTTATAATGGTTAATAATTTGTATTTCATAGTTAAATATTATGGATACAAAACTATAAAATCTGCTAATGAATTATACTTCAAATAGGAGTTGTTGATAAATAATTTCCATAGAGAAAAATTTCGCTAACTAACTGTTTTATTACAATATCTACAGATCACAATCAGCTTTTATTAAATAATTTAGCGCCTCAAACAAATTTTGATGAACAAACTTTACAAACTCGTTCTTTGTGCGCAATTTTTATCCCTAACAGTAGCGGCACAAAACAAAACTTTCACATTAACTGAAAATATTCAATCGCAACCAAAAGCCAATTACCAACTCGCTTCGCGATTTTCGCCGAATAAGCTAAAAAAAATGGTTTATTCCACATCGGTTGATCCACATTGGTTAAAATTGAGCAATCGTTTTTGGTATACCTTCGAAAATCCTAAGGGGAAGTTCTGGTATTTGGTAGATCCAGCAGCGAAAAGCAAAAAACAAATATTCGATAATGCTAAATTGGCTGCTGATATTACTATGGTAGTGCGTGATCCTTTTGATGCAGAACATTTGCCTCTAGAAAATTTAAAATTTGCTTCCGATGAAAAAAGTATTTCTTTTGAAGTAAAGAGTTCTATTGACGAGATAAAACCTGATCGTAAGGATAAAAAAGCTGCTGATTCATTACAAAAAAAGATCTTCTCTTTTAAATATGATCTGGCTACCGCAAAGTTAACTGAAGTTCCAAATTTTAGTAAACCTAAACCAAAACCAAGCTGGGGATCGGTTGCGCCAGATTCATCGGCCATTATCTTTTCACGCAACTACAATTTGTATTGGATGGATAAAGAAAACTACAAGAAAGCGGTAAAAAATGAAGAGGATAGTACCATTGTAGAGCATCAACTGACAAAAGATGGCGTAAAATTTTACTCGTATGGGAGTGATGGCGATGGTGAAAACAATGTAGAGAACGAAAAGAACAATAAGAAACGACGTGGTGCTTACGTACTTTGGTCGCCAAATTCAAAATACTTTGTTTTGGATCGTACCGATTCTAGAAAGGTTAAAGATTTATGGGTAATTAACAGTGTAACACCTGGCCGACCAACGTTAGAAACCTATAAATATCAAATGCCTGGTGAAGCAGAAGCGCCACAGGATGAAATTTTACTTTTTGATTTTCCTGCAAAATCATTTAAAAAATTAAATGTTGCTGCTTTTAAAGATCAAAGTATTTCTATTTGGGGAAAACCTGCTTTGGCAAAAGATCGTGATAATGAGTTTCGTCCTTCTGTTTGGTTGGGCGATGATAGCAAACTTTATTTTTCCCGCACCAGTCGCGATTTAAAACGAATTGATATTGGAACCATCGATATTGCAACCAGCAAGGTTACACCATTAATTGATGAGCGCTTTAATACTTATGTTGAAGTTAATCGCCCAGGATTGGTAAACAATGGAAAAGAATTAATTCACTGGAGCGAACGTGATGGCTGGGCTCATTTTTACCTTTTTGATGGTAACGGGAAACTTAAAAACCAAATTACCAAAGGTTCTTTTCACTGTGAGAGCATTGTAAATATTGATGAGAAAAACCGAGTGCTATATTTTACTGCAAATGGGAGAGAAGGGAAGGAAGATCCATACTATTTACACTTGTACAGCATTAATTTCGATGGTTCGAACATGAAGTTGTTAAATGCTGGCAATTTTGATCATGCCATTAGCATGAATGATAACAATACTTATTTTATTGATAACTATTCAAGGGTAAACACGGTTCCAAAATCTACGTTGTACGATAAGAGTGGTAGAAAAGTGATGGAGCTTGAAGCAACAGATCTATCTTTACTAATGGCTGCAGGTTATAAATTTCCTGAGCCTTTTACTGTTAAGGCTGATGATGGCATCACCGATTTATATGGTGTAATGTATAAACCGTTTGATTTCGATCCGAACAAAAAATATCCAATTGTAGAATATGTTTATCCTGGTCCGCAAACAGAAGCGGTAAATAAAGCTTTTAGCAAAGCCATGGATCGCACAGAGCGTTTGGCACAGTTTGGTTATATTGTAATTACGGTGGGCAATCGTGGTGGAAATCCTTCACGTTCTAAATGGTACCATACTTACGGTTACGGAAATCTTCGTGATTATGGGCTAGCTGATAAGAAAACGGCAATTGAACAATTGGCTTCAAAATACAGTTATATAGATGATACGAAAGTTGGAATTACCGGTCATTCAGGTGGTGGGTTCATGTCTACTGCAGCCATGTTGGTTTATCCAAATTTCTTCAAAGCGGCTGTTTCAAATGCTGGTAACCATGATAATAGCATTTATAATCGTTGGTGGAGCGAAAAACACCATGGTGTAAAGGAAGTGATTTCGTTGAAAGGCGATACCTCTTTTAAATACAGTATTGATAAAAATCCTGATTTAGCTAAAAACCTAAAAGGGCATTTATTATTGATGCATGGTGATGTTGATAATAATGTGCATCCTGCTAACTCCATTCGAGTAGCAAACGCATTGATGAAAGCTGGAAAACGTTTCGATTTTCTGATTATTCCAGGTCAGCGCCATGGTTTTGGAGATATGACAGAATATGCATTTTGGAAACTAGCAGATCACTTTAACAAATATTTAATCGGCGACTTCTCCAGCCCGGAAGATGTGGATTTGGTAGAAATGGATCGGGATATTGAGAAGACTGGGAAGTAGAAATTAAAACTTCATTCTAGATCAATTATGGATGAGATTGCCACGTTGTGCCACCTCGCAAGGACGGCGAATGGGTTGGTTTGACGCTCAATTAATATACTCGTCATTGCGAGAAAGAATTTTTAATCGTTTCGTGGCAACCTCATCGTTGAATAAATATTGAAATAGCGAATATGAGATTGCCACGTTATGCCTCCTCGCAAGGAAGGCGAGTGGTTTAGTTTGGCGCTCAGTTAACACACTCGTCATTGCGAGAAACAATTTTTCATTGTTTCGTGGCAATCTCATTACGGAATAAATAATGAAATAGAAGGAGATTGCCGCTTCCTGCATCCTTGCAAAGAAGGCTAAATTTTTTAGTTTGAAATGAAATTTTCTCTAAACCCTCAACCAAAATTTTGTGCTTTGCTCCCCAATTTTCAAGCGCTTTAATAATCGGTTTAAGTGCATATCCAATTTCAGTAAGTTCATATTCCACCTTTGGCGGAACCTCTGCATAAACCGTTCGGATGATGATTTTATTTTCTTCCAATTTGCGCAACTGCAGGGTTAACATCCGTTCTGTAATATTAGGCAAACGCTTTTTTAGTTCGCCAAACCTTAATTTTCCATCCAGTAGCCAGGAGCAAATTACCAAAGTCCATTGGCCACCAATAATATTTGTGGCATAAGCTTCCGGACATTCATCTGCCAAAGCTTGTTTATTGGCGAAATTGGTCGATGTTTCTTTAATATCAGTCATTACTTACATTTTATATAGTACATAACAATGGGTTGTTAATATACAAAAGCCATGCTAAGGGTGTTACTTTTGTATCAAATAATTTAAAATTTCGATAAAATGCAAACATTAATCATTGTCACTCACCCAGATATTAAAAACTCATTAATCAATAAAAGATGGATAGAAGAACTTCAAAAATTTCCTGATCAATTTGTTGTTCATCAACTTCACGAAGCTTATCCAGATGGAAAAATAGATGTGTTGGCAGAGCAAAAACTGATTGAAAAATATGATAAAATTGTTTTCCAGTTTCCTTATTATTGGTTTAATAGCCCCTGGTTTTTAAAAAAGTGGTTAGATGACGTTTTACTCCACGGATGGGCTTACGGTAGCAAGAGCGGATATCCCATATTGAGAAAGAAAATTACTTTAGCCATATCATTAGGCGTTACCGAAGAAGAATTAAATCCTGGAGGGATTTACAAATATCCTTTGGCAGAACTTACCCGACCATTTGAACTTAGCTTTGAATATGTTAAAGCAGATTTCAGACCAATATTTGCTTATTATGGCATAGAATATCATGCAACGCCAGATAGGATTGAGCAAAGTGTAGATCAGTATTTAGATTTCTTGAGGGCTTTGTAGCAACTTATTTCTTTTTGGGTTGAGCAACTTCATTGTATGCACTTTCTAATGCTTCCAATAGCAGTTCATCTCTTAAATTTTCGATTTCGATGGAAGTCCATCCACTTTTGCCCCAACTGCCATTAACCGGATAAATTGATTTGCTTAATGCGCAAAACTGCTGTTGGTCAGCAATCGAAAATTTGAGATTGGCTAATTTTTGATCAATATTCAGGGTAGCGAAAATTTTTCCTTTTACCCTGAATGAAGTTTTCTCAAAGTGTGGTGCTTCAACGGTATTTGGAAACGATAATGAAAATTGCTTGAAAGTTTCTAAATCTGCCATAGTTAAATATAAGAATAGTTTTCTTATCCATTATTTTAGAAATCGTAAATGGTGAATCAAACTCTGCCCTTAAAACCCAAAAACATCAAATCGCTATTTTTTCCTAAATTACCAGCCTAAAATATCCTTAATGAACAAAATTTTATTTTATGGAGCGGCAATTGCCTTGTTTGCAAGTTCTTGTCAGCAAGCATCAGAAAGCGGCAATGCCATTGGGCCAGATTCGTTGGCCATTAAAGCGATTAACGATTCGAGCTTAACTCAATATTTATCTGCTATTGCTGCGGATAGTCTGGAAGGTAGAAAACCCTTTACCAATGGCGAAACCAAAACCATTAATTACCTAAAACGTGAGTTTGAGAAACTGGGCTTAGAACCAGGAAATGGCGATAGTTTTTTTCAGGAAGTACCTATGGTGGAAATTAAATCGGTACCTGAAAGTAAAATGGTAATCAAAGGAAAGAGTGGTAATTTAAATCTGGATTATTTAACGGATTTCGTTGCCGGATCCCGAAGGGTACAAAATGAGGTAAGTATTAGTAACTCGCCTTTGGTTTTTGCAGGTTATGGTATTGTGGCGCCAGAATATGGATGGAATGATTATAAAAACCTGGATGTGAAAGGGAAAACAGTCGTGGTGATGATCAATGATCCTGGCTTTTCAGATTCAACGCTGTTTAAGGGCAAAAATATGACGTACTATGGTCGCTGGACATATAAATTTGAGGAAGCTTCGAGACAAGGCGCTGCTGGGGTTTTGATTATTCATGATACCGAACCTGCGGCTTATCCTTGGAGTGTTGTGAGAAGTGGCTGGTCGAAATCAAAACTGACCTTGCAATCGGCCGATAATGGGATGAACCGAACAGTAGTAGAAGGTTGGATCTCATTGGATAAAGCCAAGCAACTTTTCCAATTGGCTGGCCAAAGCGATGCTTTATTTGCAGCTGCTAGAAAGAAAGATTTTAAAGCGGTGGATCTGAATGCTACTACTTCGCTCGTGGTAAAAAATAACATTAAAAAATCGGTGACTTATAATGTTTTGGCTAAAATACCGGGCGATAAAAAGAAGAATGAGGCCATTATTTATTCAGCACATTGGGATCACTTGGGGGTTGGAGAAAAGATTCAGGGCGATTCGATTTACAATGGTGCAGTTGATAATGCAACCGGTGTGGCTTCATTGTTTGAGTTGGCTTCGGCGTTTAAAAAACTTCCTAAAAAACAGGAGCGTACCATTTTGTTTATTTCCTACACAGCGGAGGAACAGGGTTTATTGGGCTCAGAGTATTATGCTAAACATCCTTCATTCCCTCTGGATAAAACGGTGGCCAACATCAATATGGATATGATGGGCATCGCTGGTAAAACAAAAGATATTGTGGTGTATGGTTTCGGTCAGTCGGAGTTGGAGGATTACGCTGCAGAATCTGCCAAAAAACAGGGAAGGGTTGTGGTTCCTGATCCAGTTCCATCATCGGGTTTATATTACCGTTCTGATCATTTCAACCTGGCAAAAGTGGGGGTACCTTCTTTATTTACGGGTTCAGGAGTAGATAATGTGAAAAATGGAAGGGAATGGGGCTTGAAACAAGTCGCCGATTTTACGAAGTTTAGGTACCATTCTCCACAGGATAATTTCGATGCCAAAACCTGGGATTTATCGGGGATTGTAGAAGATGTGCGATTGGTTTTCGATATGGGTTATCGTTTAAGTAACGAAGATGTTTATCCAAAATGGAAATCGGGTTCGGAATTTAAAGCGATTAGGGAGAAGAAGAAATAATAAGCTCAGATTAAATTTGCATCTAGTTGATAATCGTTATTCCTGCGTATGCGGGAATCTTAAAGCGGATAACCTGTTATTAAGTACAATCCTCATTGCGAGGAACGAAGCAATCTCACATCATAAGAAATGATGAGATTGCTTCAATTTATAAAAAAGACGATTTCCCAAAGACGTAAACTTAAGGTTGACGACTGTTCATTATCGGCGATCCTTAAACTTTACAAGCACCAATCAAGTTCTCGATTTTTCTTTGAATTAAACTAATCGTTTTCTCATCGGTCAAATTCCCCTCCTCATCAAATTTAGTCTGTGCTTGGGCAATCAATACTTCAGGTTGCAAAACCGGATTCATGTTAAGAAAGGTAAAAACTGGGAGAAAGGCAGTTTGCATACGCACCGTTCCCCACATACCTTGTGTAGCACCTAGCATGGCAACAGGTTTATGCATTAGAGGTGCATCTTTACCTCTACTCGCCCAATCAATGGCATTTTTCAAGCCTCCTGGAATCGAATAATTGTATTCCGGAGAAGCGATAATAAAAGCATCGGCTTGTGCCAAAGCCGCTCTAAATTTAACAACGCTTGCTGGTCTTTCTGCTACTTCTGGCGTATCATCATCTGCATTATATACAGGAACATCATCAAAAGGAACAATTTCAAATTCAATTCCTTCGGGAACTAAACTACCTGCAAATTTAAGCAACAAGGCGTTGTATGAACCTTTTCTCAGACTTCCACACAAGCCAACAATTTTTTTATTCTTTTCCATATCGATTAAACCACAGCATAATCAAAATGTTTGAGCGCCACAAGGACATACCGTTCAGAATAAAAAATTATAATTGCTATTTTTGTATACCAGCAATCCCCTTATGACCGAGCAAAATCCCTCCAAAGCAATTATCGAAAAAACAGTATTCCCAATTTTATTTGCGCTTAGTTTTTCACACCTATTAAATGATACGATCCAATCGCTGATCCCAGCGATTTACCCAATCATTAAAACAAATTATAGATTAAGCTTTTCACAAATTGGATTAATTACACTTACCTTTCAATTGGCAGCATCGTTACTTCAGCCTTTTGTTGGTTTATATACCGATAAAAAGCCTCAACCTTATTCGCTTGCCGTGGGAATGGGTTTTACTTTGATAGGGTTAATTACTTTATCGCAATCCACGCATTTTTATACAATGCTGATTTCCGTAGCCCTAATTGGTGTGGGTTCATCGATATTTCATCCGGAAGCATCAAGAATGGCACATGCAGCATCCGGAGGGAAAAGAGGTTTAGCGCAGTCGGTTTTTCAGTTGGGTGGTAACGCAGGAAGTTCTTTAGGACCGCTATTGGCCGCCTGGATCATTGTTCCATACGGACAATTTAGTGTGGTTTGGTTTTCCATTATCGCTTTACTGGCCATTGTAATTTTGAGTTATGTAGGCAATTGGTACAAAGGTTTTGTGGTCGCCAGAAGTAAAAAGGCTGCTGTTGCAAGTGTTGTTAATCAGTTTTCAAGAAATAAAATCGTTTTCTCGGTTGTTATTTTACTCTTGCTTATTTTTTCGAAGTATTTTTATATGGCCAGTTTAACTAGTTATTTCACTTTTTACCTGATCAATAAATTCGATGTTTCGGTTCAAACTTCACAGATTTATTTATTTGTGTTTTTGTTTTCGGTTGCTGCGGGAACATTATTAGGTGGTCCGATTGGAGATAAGATTGGCCGTAAGTATGTGATTTGGGCTTCGATTTTAGGAACGGCACCATTTGCATTGCTTTTGCCACATGCCAATCTGTTTTGGGTTGGCGTTTTAATAGTTCCTATCGGGATGATTTTAGCTTCGGCATTTTCAGCCATATTGGTTTATGCCCAAGAATTGATTCCTGGAAAGGTAGGCTTAGTAGCTGGATTATTTTTCGGCTTCGCTTTTGGAATGGGCGGTATAGGATCTGCCCTATTGGGTAAATTGGCTGATTCTACCAGTATTGAATATGTATTCAACATTTGTGCTTTCCTTCCGCTAATTGGGCTGCTCACCGGCTTTTTGCCAAATATTGAAACAAAGAAGAAATAAAAAAAATCCCGCCTTGATAAAAGGCGGGATTTTATATGACTAAAAGTGGAAGTTAAATCCTAAACTTGGCACAAAGGTATCTAATCCAAATCTGAAGCTGTTATTTTCACTCGCTTGGGAGTTGGATGAATTAATACCACCATCATCTTTTATGCTAGTGTTATTGTATGATAACAATGGGAAAGAAAATTCGATGGCCCATTTCTTTGCTGGAAAAAATGCAAATCCTGGATTAATTGAGGCACTATACGCTCCAGTTTTGTAATTTGAACGCTGATAATTGTAACTACCGCTGCCACTTTGTGATTGGCTAGACTTGCCAAAGGCAATATCAAAACTTCCTTGTCCGAAAAATTTGAACTTTTCTACAATGTCTACATAATATCTAACAAAAGGCCCCACATTAAAAGACTTATTTCTTTGGATTGAAGTTGAGGTAATTAAACTATTTCCATCCAGGAAATTTAAATCTGAAATATTTTTAGTTTCGTAATATCCGATACCTAAACCTATCGCTAAATTTTTGCTAAAAAAATGACCAAACTTTGGATTTACATTGAAGGATGTCGATTCTCCATCCCCGTAAGCGTAATTATTTGGGTATGTGATTGTGGGTTTGCTTTCACTTTTTGAATACCCAATTGAACCACCAATTAAGTTTTTACCTTTTTCAGTTTGGGCATTAACTGTGAATGCGACAGCGCATAGCACCGCCAGAGATAATAATTGTTTTTTCATTTCATTTGTGTTTTTGTGTCCTCAATGATAACACAAAAAGGTTGTAAAACTATTTCGTTAGTTATTTTAATTTTTAAAATATTGATTATCAATAAATAAAAAATGCAGCTTATGGCAAGCTGCATTTTCCAAAATTTTGATTAGTAATTTTATTGGTGGTTTAGCCTTTCAATGAAATAATAAGTGTCTAATGCATTTTCCGAATCGAGATTTTCACCATCATTACTAATCGATTTCACTTTGCCTTCGCTGTTATTAAAGCCGCTGCTATTATATTCAAATTTTATACTGCCAATTGATTTAAGTTTTCCATTTTCTGAAGGAAATACCGAATTGTAATAATCCAAACGCACATTACCAATTGATTTTATTTTGCCATCTTCAGAAGGAAAAACACTGTTGTAATATTCTACTCGGGTATCGCCAATTGATTTTACTTTTCCATCTTCAGATTTAAAAACAGAATTATAGTATTCAATTTTAGTGTTGTTGATAGATTTGATCTTCCCATCTTCTGAAGGAAATGCACTGCTGTAATATTCTATTTTGCCACGAAAGTGTTGTGCATTTACGTGTAGGGAAAAAGTTAAAAATAGGAATATGGCTAAGCTTTTCAAGTTTAAAGCTTTTACGAATATATTTTTCATGAGAGGGGAGTTAAAAGTGTAAATTAATGGTAAAAGTAGGGGTGAAGTTATCTAACGCCAAACGTAAATTGTTCTTCTTATCAAAATTATAAAGTGATTCTTCTGCATAATAATTCTGATGAAAAAATGTCAGTATTGGGAATGAAAAATCGATACTTGAATCATCCGAAAGGAGATAAGTGAAGCCTGGAGTTAAGCTGGCGCCCCAACCTTTTGGCCTGACGTCGGTTCTGATCAAATAACCGGCATCATCTATTCTATTGAATGTATTAATTTGCAAAAGCAGGTTAGCTTGTACAAAAAACTTAAACCTTTCTTTTACATCAACATATTTTCTTATAAAAGGAGATAAGCCAAAACTGAATTCTTTTGGTCCGTAGCGATCTTCATATCTACCGTCTTCTTCATCCCAAGAGATATAACTTTCTCCGCGAAGCCTAGATAGATTTAATGGAATTTCCAGACCAATAGCTAGATTGTTTTTGATAAAATAGCCACCCCTTGGTGTTGCGGTAAAGGTATTGATGGATGGTGTTGAATTATTTTGTTTCGAAGTTCCGAAGCTGAAGCTTATTCCGGCAAAGCCTGATCCTTTTTCAGTTTGGCCATAGCTATGCCAACTGACGGCACATAACAGTGCCATGATGATTAATTTAGGTTTCATTTTGTGTTGTTTTTGTGTGTAATCAATAATAATCAAATTTGATACAAAAAGCAATACCGAAATTTGGCTGTCATCCTCATCTTAATTGTGGATTTTAATTTACTTAGATGCTTTAAGATTCCCGCTTTTGCGAGAATGATGGAAAACACTACTGATATTTTATGAACTTATTACATCAACGGTCGTCATCCAGCTTGACTGGGGATCTTAATGCTTTTAGATTCTTAAATACGCGGGAATAACTGCTTTGGATAAATTAACTTAATCAGATTGCCACTTATGAAAAAAAAAACCTCGCAATGACGATTATCCAATTTTTAAACACAAAAAAAATCCCGTAGAAATTAATCTACGGGATCTTGTTTAAATGATTTTGCTTAATCCTGGTTTTGGTTCAGAAACACAAAATTATGATCAAACATATCGAGCTTAATTTTGCTGTCTTTATCTATTTTACCGGCCAATATCTCTTTCGACAATTCATTTAATATTCTCTTTTGAATAACACGTTTCAATGGTCGTGCACCAAATTGCGGGTCGTAACCCAATTGTGCCAACCAGTCTAATGCTTCAGGCGATGCATCCATTTCAATACCCATTTCAGCTAAAGTTTGCTGAACATGTTTAAATTGAAGTGACACAATATCTCTGATTTCGTTGCGATTTAGAGGCGTAAACATAATCAGTTCATCAATACGGTTTAAAAACTCCGGACGAATTGTTTGTTTCAATACCTCGAACAATTCGTTTTTCGTTTTCGCAATTACTTCATCACGGTTTTCATCACTCAAATTTTTAAAATTATCCTGAATCAAATGAGCACCAATGTTCGATGTCATGATGATGATGGTGTTTTTAAAATTCACCGTTCTGCCTTTATTATCAGTTAAACGGCCATCATCTAAAACCTGAAGTAAAATATTGAACACATCAGGATGGGCTTTTTCAATCTCATCGAGCAATACAACAGAATACGGTTTGCGTCGAACAGCTTCCGTTAACTGCCCGCCTTCATCGTAACCTACGTATCCCGGAGGCGCACCGATTAAGCGAGAAACCGCATGGCGTTCCTGATATTCACTCATATCAATTCGGGTCAAAGCATTTTCATCGTTGAATAGAAACTCAGCAAGTGCTTTCGCCAACTCTGTTTTACCCACGCCGGTTGTGCCTAAAAAAATGAAAGATCCGATGGGTTTACGTTTGTCCTGCAAACCTGCACGAGAGCGACGGATGGCATCAGAAATGGCTTCAATCGCTTCATCCTGACCAGCTACGCGTTGGTGCAATTCCGCTTCCAGATTCAATAATTTTTCTCTCTCACTGGCGATTAGTTTCGTAACCGGAATCCCTGTCCAACGGCCCACTACACCCGCAATATCATCAGCTGTAACTTCCTCTTTAAGCATTCGGCTATCCGTTTGCTGACTCTCTAAATCTGATTTCAGTATTTCTACCTGATCTTGTGCTTCCTTAATTTTTCCATAGCGGATTTCGGCAACTTTACCATAATCTCCAGCACGTTCAGCCTGTTCGGCTTCCAGTTTATAGTGTTCAATTTGCTCCAATTGATTATTTACCGCATCAACCAGGTCTTTTTCACCTTGCCACTTTGCTTTAAATTCATCACGCTCTGCGGATAAATTGGCAATTTCTTCAGATAGTTCTTTAACTTTCCGATCATCTTTTTCGCGTTTGATGGCTTCACGTTCAATTTCCAAGCGCATAATCTCACGATCTAAGGCATCAACATTTTCAGGAACACTATCCATTTCCATACGTAATTTTGAAGCTGCTTCATCCATTAAATCGATGGCTTTATCTGGCAGGAAACGGTCGGCAATATACCGCTGGCTCATTTCTACTGCCGCAATAATGGCCTCATCCTTAATCCTCACTTTGTGGTGGGTTTCGTAACGTTCTTTCAAACCACGAAGAATGGAAATGGCATCCTGAGTATCTGGTTCTTCAACCATTACCTTTTGGAAACGACGTTCGAGTGCTTTGTCTTTCTCCAGATATTTTTGATATTCATCTAAAGTAGTAGCTCCAATTGCCCTCAATTCTCCACGAGCCAAAGCAGGCTTTAGAATGTTTGCAGCATCCATAGCGCCTTCTCCACCACCTGCGCCAACCAAGGTGTGGATCTCATCTATAAATAAAACAATGTCTCCATCACTCTGCGTAACTTCTTTAACAACTGCTTTTAACCGCTCTTCAAATTCACCTTTATATTTCGCACCTGCGATAAGTGAACCCATATCTAAAGAATAAACGGTTTTGGTTTTCAAATTTTCGGGAACATCACCTTTAATAATTCTAAACGCAATACCTTCGGCAATGGCAGTTTTACCAACACCAGGTTCTCCGATTAAAATGGGATTGTTTTTCGTTCTGCGTGATAAAATCTGAATCACCCGACGAATTTCTTCATCGCGACCAATAACCGGATCAAGCTTGCCACTTTCTGCGTATTCATTTAAATTACGGGCATATTTGCTTAAAGCTTGATAAGTTGCTTCTGCATTTTGATCAGTAACTCTGTTATCGCCACGCAATTCTATAATTGCTTTTTTAAGGTCTTTTTCATTAACACCTTGTTCCTTTAATAATTTTGAAGTGCTGTCGTTAACCGCTAGAATTCCCAGTAATAAGTGCTCTACAGATACGAACTCATCTTTAAATTCTTTTAAAAATGTTTGCGCTTTCTGCAAAACGCTATTGGTATTTGATGACAAATAGACATTGCTTCCGCTTACTTTTGGAAATTTTGCAATCTCTGCATCTAAATTTTGATTTAAGGAATTAAGGTTAACGTTTAGTTTTTTCAAAACATAAGAAACTACGTTTTCATCAACAGTAAGCAAACCTTTAAGGAGGTGTGCCGTTTCAATAGCCTGTTGCTGATTGCCTTGGGCTATTTCAGAAGCCTGTTGAATTGCTTCCTGGGCTTTTATTGTAAAATTGTTGAAGTTCATATAACCGTTTTAGTCAAAACAAATGCCATAGCCAATTTGATTTTTGAATCGGAAATTTTGTCGGTATGTTTTTGTTTTGTGTGACTAATTTTCTGATTATTAGTGTTTTGTGCTGAAATTTTGGCGTTTAAAGGTTTTTTAAAATGATATGGAAATGTGCGTTTGTTATTTTTGGAAACTGTACTTCTTTCTATTTACTCTTGAAAAAAATATTGGGATTTATATCAGTAAGGTTCAGGTTACGAAATGTTATAAATAAAGAGCTATAATTTATATCTACGTTCGATAACATACTTTCCAGCTACCAAATTAATTCTCTCAATATTATTTGCTCTTCCATTTACAAAAATGTCTGATCCACGAACAAGACTTAAACTAATTGTAGCGGTTGAATTAGCGGGAATAGTGATATCGTACTGAATACCTTTAGTCGTTTTTTTCCATGCGCTGATAATTTTTCCAAATGGACCAACATGGCTGGCCTCGAAAGAATCTAATCCTTCCATAATGTGTGGATCTAAAATCACATGCTTAAAACCAGGTTGGCTTTCATCTGGCTTGATACCACCAGGAGATTTATATAGCCAAGCACCAATTTCTCCAAACATGATATGGTTCATCGAAATATCGGATTTTGCATCAATTGGCCAATTTTCGTATAATGTTGTGGCACCATTTTCCATCCACCAGCCCCAGCTTGGATAAGTTTTCTGCGCTGCCACTTTATAAGCCACATCGCTGTACCCATTTTCTGATAAGGCATTTAGAATCGCTTTTGTGCCTAGTAAACCAACATCTAAATGAAAACCATCAGCTTCTACACGTTTTGCTAAATTTTCTGCAACTAATTGAATTGATTCCTCTGGTACTATTTTCCAATATAACGGTACGCTCATTTCTGTTTGTACTCCGGAAGCATAAATACCTGTAGCTTTGTTTAAGTATTTAGCGTTGAAGGCATCTTTAATCCTTTTTGCTAACGCTGTATATTTCTGAAAATCAGCTTCCTTTCCTAAAATTTTAGCTGCCTTTGTTAAAACTATAACATCAGCATAATAATAACAGGTAGAGGTTAATTCAACTGGTGATTTGGATTTTACCGGAATCCAATCGCCCAAACCCCAGGTGGTTAAGCCTGTCGGATAAGTTTCATCGATATGATTTACATACTTTTTGATATTATCGTAGCAATCGGCAAGTAGTTTTTTATCACCATAAAATAAATATATATTCCAGGGAATTATTGCAATGGTACTTGTCCAATCTGGTCCATTTCCCCATTCATAACCCCAACCATCGGTAGGGATAATAGATGGAAGTACGCCATTTGGCTGTTGTTCATCTCGATGATCGGCCAACCATTTTTCGTAAATGGTGATCCCATCAAAACCATACAGTCCGGTTTCAATGGCAATTTGCGCATCTCCAGTCCAGCCATTTTTTTCCCGCTGCGGACAGTCAGTTGGGTAACCAAAAAGATTAGATAGGTATGAATTATTTGTTGCGTAATATATTTTGTTAATGATGGATTCTGATGATTTTATATCGCCAGAAACCGGAACATCGCTATGCATAAAATAACCAACAAGATCTTCTTTCTTCAGTTTAATAGGAGCGGAGGTAGTAATTTCTACGTATTGGAAACCTTTATAATTAAAATGTGGCATGAAACTTTGCTCACCTTTACCACTTAAAATTAAAATATCGGTTTGAAAGGGATCTGTATTATCCGTTGGGCGATAATGTGCATCGATATTTGAAATGTCCAATCTGCCATTTGCATATAAACGTTCTCCATGTTTTAACCTCACTACTGTACCAGCGGGGCCATCAATTTTTATTTTGCTTACACCAGAAATATTTCTTCCCAAATCAAAAAGGTAAGTGGTATCGTTAATTTTTTTGATCATTTTGGTTGAAATTTCTTCCACATTTCTAATGGGGTGAAGGGCTTGAGCAACAATATTTTTGGATGGGGCAGAGCGATACATCACAGCTTTCCACTCTTTATCATCAAAATTAGCAGTATTCCATCCGGGTTTTTCCATTCGGGCATCGTAATGTTCGGCGGTATAAATGCTATTAAAAACGATCGGACTTAAAGCTGTTTTCCAATCTTTACCTGATTTTATGGTTTCAGTGGTTCCATCCTCATACGTTATGCGAACATCTAAACAAAATGCTGGTCGGTTTCTCCATGGCGCTCTGTCAAAATACCAAACCGCAGTTGATTGATGGTTATACCAACCGTTGCCTAACAAAACTCCAATGGCATTTTTTCCTTGATTAATTTCTTGGGTCACATCATAGGTTACATACAATGTTCTTCTGTCGAAGCGGGTATACATAGGATCCATGCGATGATTGCCTATTTTTTTTCCATTGATCGATAATTCGTACAAACCTCCGGTAGCAATATAGGCCCTGGCAGATTTCACTTTTTTTGCAGAATTGAACGTACTTCTAAAATACGGTGCAGGTTTAAGTTTAATATTTTCATTGTCTGATATCCAAGCCCCTTGCCAATTGGCCATGTTCATCATTCCCATTTCGAAACTTGCTATTTTACTCAAAGTTTTTTTGCTTCCATTAATTACATCAATCCTCCAAAAATATTTAGTAAAAGGTTTTAGTGGTTTGCCGGAAAAAGAAGCCAAATTCCCGTCAGATTTAATCCAACCAGTATTCCACATGACTGCTTTTTGATTGACCAAAGATGTGGAATCAACATCAACCAGTATTCGGTAAGCTGTTTGTTTTGCGCCTTGGCGGGCATCATTCATTTGCCAGGTAAACCGAGGATTTGGATTATCCAATCCGATTGGGTTGGTTAAATATTCAGCTTTTAATGCAGTTAGTGATTGTGCAAAAACATTGGAAACTGTGAAAAGGAATAGAATCTGAATGGAAATTTTCAGGAAATTAAATCTCATAATTTGGGGCTTAGCTTTAACTAAGGTATCAAAATTTAATATTGATAAATAAACATCAATAGAATTTTTACGCATAAAAAAAGCGAAGAAAAATCTTCGCCAGAATTATATTTAAAATGAACTTAACTTGTTAAAATTAACCCAAAATCTCTTGTAATTTCTCTGTTTGATGATCTACTAATTTTTGAAGCGGACCAGATGCCAACATTTTCATCATCATATTTAAATCTGCTGAAATAATATGTTTAGCTGTAGTAGTTCCGTTTCCATTATCTTCAACTGTCCATTTTAATTCTATATCAAATGGAACTTTTTCCGTTGGAATGGCTGTTAATTCCTGGTTTTCTATACGATTAGAAATTTTGATAGCCAATTTAGCCATGTTTTGAATGGTAAAACGAGCATCATCTTCAGTTGATTCCCAATTGTAAATATTTTCGGGCATTAATTGTTGATGATTGTTCATATTAGAGAGAAAAGCATAAACCTCGGCAACAGGTTTATTTACTTCTACAGCGCTTTCAATTATTGTCATTATAATATTTTATAGGTTAGTTTCTTATTCTGTGATTAAGATTCAGGACTTACCACCTGACCCCATTCTGATGGATTTAAGCGCCATTTGCCTAACAACTCCATATCGTTTTTTGCAATTATACTGTGCTCGGCAGCATATTCAATTAATGCAGCGTAGTTAGATAAAGTTAAGTAACGGCATTTTGCAGCGGCGAAATTTTCGTCAGCTTTTTCAAACCCATAGGTGAAAATTGCGGCTAAGCCTGCAACTGATAAACCTGCAGATCGTAATGCTTCAACTGCTTGTAAACTGCTTTTTCCTGTAGAAATTAAATCTTCAATAACTACCACGCGTTGGCCTTCTACAACCTCACCCTCAATTAAACTTCCGGTACCGTGTTCTTTTGCTTTTGCCCTAACATAGATGAAAGGTAAACCCAATTCTTGTGCTACTAAAACACCTTGGGGAATACCGGCTGTGGCTACACCAGCAATTACATCTACCGAACCAAATTCCTCCTGGATAGCTTGTGCCAGCTTCTGGCGAATGTACGTTCTAACTTGTGGATGAGATAACGTAATCCGGTTATCGCAATAAATTGGCGACTTCCAACCAGATGCCCAAGTAAAAGGATTATTAGGTTGCAATTTAATTGCCTTTATTTGTAATAAAAATTCCGCTACCTTTAATTCAATATCACTTTTATTATACATGGCTCAAAAATACAGAATTTATATTAACGATAACACCCTCTTTATATCAGATGTTTTGCCAGAACAAAAAGAAAAAATTCAACAGCTTGAATTTCAGGATTTTGATTTGCAGACATTTTATAAAAAATTAAAAAACGGTTCAAAAAAAAGCTACATTTTTTTAAGTAAAAACCCACAAGAAACATTCAGGAAGCTGAAAAAGAACTGCGAGATTATAAAAGCAGCCGGCGGTTTGGTAGAAAGTGCAAATGGTAATTATCTATTTATTTTCAGAAATAAAAAGTGGGATTTGCCAAAAGGAAAGCTTGAGGATGGCGAAAAAATGAAAGAAACCGCCGTTAGAGAGGTAGAAGAGGAGTGTGGAATCAAAGTGTTTAAACGTGAAGAAAAGCTTTGCAAAACCTATCATGTTTATCCAATTGGATCAAGAATGGTAATTAAAAAAACCAGTTGGTATAAAATGAAAGTTAAAGGCGAACCAAAATTAATTCCTCAAAAAGAGGAGGGAATTGATGAGGCGGTTTGGTTAGATAAAGGGCACATTGGTCCTGTGGTAAAAAACACTTTTCCATCGATTATGGATGTGTTGAAGGCTGGCGGAATTTTATAAGGTTTGATTTCGTCCCTAATCGAAAACTTAAGTTTGCTTGTAAGTTGAAAAGTTGATAACCTGTTACATCAACTATTATTCAATTGTAGGTGATGTAAAGAATCTGTGTTCATCCTGTACATCTATGGTTAAAATTTTTATTAATTCTCAAAATCCAACTCATCAACTATTTTTTTAACACGTTTAAGATACTTACCGTAATAATACCAAGCCCAGAGTTCGGTTATAATGCCGATAATAATAATAGTTACGAAACAATTCAAAAGTATATAAGTAGGCGAAAGTTTGGCTAAAACTTTATTTATTGCACCAGTTTTTTCTATAAGCAAATAAACAGCGATAAAACCTACCCATATAAAAGCAATAATGTAAGTGAGTGCTTTGTATAGCTCGATATTTAGTTTCATTTCGTAGAAAAACCAAAGAATACTTTTTCTGCTGTCCATGGTCATATCATATGAATTTTTATAGAAACGGTAAAATTTAGAAAAATAATGAGCTGTAAAACCACACGTAATTGCATAAAAAGCCAGATATACCAGTTTCATTTGGGGCGAAAGTCCGAATAGGTAAGGAAATGCAGCCATTAAAACTAATGCAACTAACTGATAATTTAATTCGTGTTTCATTTTTCTCCTGATGATATCAATAGGTGTTCGGGCTTGTTTAATTTTAAGCATATCTTCCGAAATGTTGGTTTCTTCAGCACCATATGCATTCCATTCGTTTTTTAATTCGTCAAAATTCATAACCATTTTTCTTTATGATGAATTGTAATTTTTCTTTAGTTCTGTTGAGTTTTACCCGGGCATTCACTTCACTGATACCGAGGTTTTCGGCAATTTCTTTATGTGATTGATTTTCAAGAAAGAGGAATATTAAGGCTTTTTCAATTGCATTTAACTCCTGAACGGCTTTGTACAGGTAGGCGAGTTTCTCTTCTTTTGATTCATTTTCATTAATATCAATCACATCGATATTTTCATCAAGCGGTGTTTTGTCAACTTTTCGATTGTCCTTTTTGAAGTAAACCAAAGCAGTATTTAAAGCCACACGATACATCCAGGTAGAGAATTTACTATTGCCCTTAAAAGTTGGGTAGGCTTTCCAGAGTTGCATCACGATTTCCTGAAACAAATCCCGCTGTTGCTCGGCATCGTCCATATACATTTTCGAAACTTTATGTATAATCGCTTTATGCTGATTAATCAGGGAGAGAAATATGTTTTCAGCTTCTTTCATTCAGTGCTTTAGGATTTGCTAAATGAATAGAATTATTTGAAAATGTAACTGAGTTTTCTAAAAACCTTCAGCGATTGAGCTTTCATAATTTGATTTATTTACTCAATTGGTATTCGATTTTTAAAAACGTTACATCATTTCAGAAAGATTTTTTTGAGTTAAATCTTATGGTTTGTACAAAAACCCTAAAGCCTCTTTTGGCACAAACGGACTCACATCGCCGTGGTTTCTTAAAATATCACGAACAATAGTAGAACTGATGGCTGAATATTCTGGTTTGCTCAAAAGTAGAATGGTTTCCACTTCGGGCATCATAGTTTGGTTGATTTGAGCAATGGCTCTTTCGTATTCAAAATCTGATGCTGAGCGAATACCTCGAACCATATAAGTTGCATTTATTTTGCGACAGAAATCGACGGTTAAACCTTCGTAAGTTTGAATTTCGATGTTTTTATAACCCTCAAAAACTGTTTCTAAAATTTGAAGCCGCTGTTCGGCAGTAAGAAAATTTTGCTTGGAACTATTTAAACCGATGCCAATTACAATCTTATCAAAAAGGGGTGTAGCACGTTGCAAAATGTTTACGTGGGCAATTGTAATGGGATCAAATGAACCTGGAAATAGCGCTATCTTCATATTTCAAATATAGATTTTTAAGCGGAAAGGAGAAAGGCTAAAACGGCATATCATAAAGGGTCGTCTTTTCGACTGGAACGCAGCGAAATGGAGAAATCTTGAAACTAGATTATTTTTAATTTTCAAAGATTTCTCCACTGCGGTCGAAATGACGAGTATGTTTTTAGCCATTTGGCTTTGCGTCCTTTGCGAAAAACTTAACGCTCTTTGCGGTTAACCAAATTCAAAAAAACTAAAAGAAGAATTTCCGTATTTTCTGGTTTCAGTATAGCCTGGCTGGCTGTTTAGTTTCATGTTGCTTTGATGTTCTACAACTAAAAGTCCATCAGGTTTAAGCAATTTTTGCGCTTCAATTATCACTGGGATTTGTGGAATATTCGGCATGTTGTAAGGCGGGTCGGCGAAGATTAAATCATAAGAACCTGTCATTTGTTTCAGTAACTTGAAAACATCTCCTTTGCGAACATCTACCTGATTAAATTCGTGTTTTTTAGCTACTGTTTTAACCCAATTAACGCAGCCATAATCCATATCAATAGCCAATACACCTTCGGCGTTGCGAGAGGCAAATTCAAAAGTCAGGTTTCCTGTTCCGCAGAATAAATCAAGAACGGAACAAGTTTCTAAATCGAACCGATTATTTAAGATATTGAAAAGTGCCTCTTTTGCCATATCCGTAGTGGGGCGCACAGGTAAATTTGCAGGCGGCTGCAAACGAATTCCTTTTAATCTGCCTCCTATTATTCGCATAAATCTAAAGCAAGCAACCCGCTGAAATAGTGTTTCGGCATATCGGCCAATAATTCACTGTTTTGTTTTCCTGCGGGAAGAAAAAAATAAAGGTTATTGAAATATTTTAGAAGCGTGTTATAATAATCATCGTCTTCGTTAATAATGCCTTGTAAATAAACCGGAGCAGATTCTGTTAAACCCAATTGCTCAATAATTAATAACAAAAAGTAATTAAATTCCTCTGCCGTTTCTGCTTCGTAATGGTTTTGAAAATTGATTTTTTTATCTTTTACAAACAGGACATTAAATGAGGATGCCGTAAAATCAATCAATAAAGCATCGCCAGATAAATGACTGAACAAAGCCAACAGCGGAGAAGATTGAGGGTAAAAAACCGTGTTTTCGGGAAGCTTTTCTTCCACCTTTTCATCCAATGAAAAAAGCGTATTAAAGCCCAATTCATCATGATGTTTGGTGTAAACTTTACCTTCCGGACCCAGAAATTTAGAATAAACGGAAAGGTTATCTTTATCAAACCATTCATCGGGAATGAAAATGAAATTCGAAGTGTGAATAGCAGCTTTTATAGCTGAATATTTCTGAGATAAAAAGGAGTCTGATTCAAAAGCTACCTTCAAATCTTGCTTTAAATCCTCACAACCTTGTTTATCAAAAATTACATTAATCTCCTCTGAATCTTTATTTATAACGGCGTAAGAAAAACTGTCATTCGTTATTTTTAATAATAAATGGCAGTTCACCGATGTGTCAGCTTTAAAATTCGGGTCGACTAATAAAAGGCTGTTTTTACTCATTAAAACAAAAATAGAGTTTTTTAGAGATTTACCGCAACCCAAAACCAACAAAAGAAATTAACAACAGATAAATAGAATAGACACAGATGTTTTTTTGCCACAGTTTTTTGCCACGGAAACACGGATTGACACGGAAGTTTAATCGATTTCTTTCCGTGATTTCAGAGTTTCCGTGGCAAATGTTTTAGACATAATAATCCGTGTTTATCTGTGTACATCTGTGGTAAAAACCCAACTAAATCTTTTTACCAAAATCAAACCTTTCGCTTATCTGAAATCCAAAATATTCAGCTTAAATTCGAAACATGAGTTACAAGCCTACTTATAAAGCAGCAAACACAGTTGCGGCTAAAATTGAGCAACATTTTATAAAACTGCATGCAAATGCAGCGGCGCAGGGCGAGTTGGATTTGGCGACACAGCCAGATAAAAAAATTATTGAGGCACTGATTGATGTTGCTTTTTGGAGTAGCTTGCGTAAAGAAGAAGGGCATTCGCCTCGCATTTCTGTGGCTTTTATGCCTCCATCGCAAACTTCTAAACCGCTAAAATTTGCTAAACCTTTGCCTTTAAATGCCAATACTTTGACCAAAATCGCTCCTGGTATTGAGCGTTCGGGTATTCACTTAGGTGTTTGGGAAGAAAATGGCGAACTATATATATGGGGCACAACATTAAACATTCCGAATTTTTGTTTCGTGGTTGATGTTTCTGAACCAGGACTTATTGTAATTAAACACCGTAGGATTTATGGCATTGGGAAATATACCAATGTTGCCGTTTTAAAGGGCGAGCAAATTAGAATTGTTGACGATACTTCTTGCTCTAATCGCGATTGTCCGCCGATTTTAAAAGCCTTGCTTGATTTAACTGTACTCGCCAGTTGGAACGATCCGATAAATATTTTGATTCAGTTTTCTGTTTCTATGCGTAGCCATGGGCGGGGCGGGGCGTTACTGATTGTTCCAAAAAATGATACCAAATGGGAAGAATCTATTATTCATCCGATACAATACTTAGTTGAACCACCTTTCTGTGGTTTATCAAACCTGGCCAAACAAAGTGGCAACCAAAGTGAGATTTTTTCTCAAGGTGCTTTACGTCGCGAGGTGGAGCATTTGGCAGGGTTAACCGCTGTTGACGGTGCAACTATAATTAATGAGCAATTTGATCTGATTGCTTTTGGAGCAAAGATTGGCCGTGCGAAAGGCAAACCTACAGTAGAGCAAATTGCTTTTTCTGAACCGATTGTTGGTGGCGAAGACAAAATTTTATATCCAGGACAATTGGGTGGTACAAGGCATTTTTCAGTTGCGCAATTTGTTAACGACCAGCCGCAGGCTATTGGTTTAGTGGCTTCGCAAGATGGGCATTTTACTATTTTTAGTTGGAGTAAGCAGCAGAAGATGGTAATGGCACACCGTATTGAAACGTTGTTGTTGTAATTGGAAAGGCGTCATTGCGAGGTACGAAGCAATCTCTTTACTTTTTTTCTTTTTGTCCTGGCCGGACGGGCTTTTTTCTTTTTGACAACAAAAAGAAGCAAAAATTGCCGGGCTGAAAATTTTCTTTTGAAATTAGTGGTTTGGCTTTGACAAGCTATCCCGAAAAATTTGATAGGCCGGATTTAAGTGGAACGGAGATAGAGTGGTAAGGCTTAGCTGGGTGGGTTTGGCGTTCATGCATTTCGCAGGGACTAACATTAAAAAGAGCTTGTATCTTTGCTACCTAAACCGTATTGAAGCGGCATCTTTTTTGTTTCTGTACTTCGACAGGCTCAGTATGACATTTACAAAAAAGATACAGCGGAAAGACGGGCTGCTGCAAACGATTCGCAATACAATTGCTTTCCAAATTAATTATCAAAGCGAACAATTAACCGATTACCCAGTTAAAACAATTAAACAACCTACATGTACATCGATAAAAGTCAACTAATTGCCCAATCTTACGAACATATGCCAACAAAAGAGCAGTTGCTTTTTTGCGAGCAGATGTCGAGGTTTTTGCAGGAGGCTGATGAGTACAAATGTTTTGTGCTGAAAGGTTATGCGGGTACGGGAAAAACGACTTCGGTAGCGGCATTGGTAAAAGTTTTGGCAAAGTTTAATCTGAGGAGCGAATTATTGGCGCCAACCGGGCGGGCGGCGAAAGTAATGAGTCAATATTCTTATCGGAAAGCATTAACCATTCATAAAAGAATTTATAGAAAACGTTCAGCGGCATCGCCTGAAATGCAATTCCAACTAGCGCCAAACCTATCAGAAAATACACTTTTTATTATCGATGAAGCTTCGATGATTGCTGATGAATTTAATGAAACGGGTTCCTCAATTTTGAGGGATTTATTGGAGTTTGTATACAACACGAAAAACTGTTTTCTGCTTTTTGTTGGCGATACCGCACAGCTGCCACCTGTTGGGAGTTTGGATAGTCCTGCTTTGAACGAACAGTATTTGAAAGATAAATTTGCATTAACTATAACCTCAGTGGAGTTAAAAGAAGTGGTTCGGCAGGAAAAAAAATCGGGCATTTTAGCCAATGCAACGATGTTGAGGAACCAGATCTCTAAAAATCCTGAAAATCCGCTACCTAAATTTCTAACTAAAAAATACAAGGACATTTATAATATGGCGGGCGCCCGATTGGTTGAGGGTTTGGAATATGCCTACCGAAAATTCGGAATTGAAAATACGTTGGTGGTTTGCCGGTCTAACAAATCGGCGAATGTTTACAATCAACAAATCAGGGCTAGGTTGCTTTATCGTGAGGAAGAATTAACAGGTGGCGACCAGATTATGGTGGTTCGGAATAATTATTTTTGGCTGCCCGAAAATGAGGAAACTGCTTTCATAGCCAATGGCGATATGGCCAAGGTAATTCGGGTGCGTGGCGAAGAAGAACGTTATGGTTTTCGCTTTACTGATGCTACGTTAGAATTTTTGGATTTTCCTGCTGCAGGACAAATTAGCTGTAAAGTGATGCTGGATACCTTGAACTTGGAATCAGCAAATCTGCCATACGAGCAGAATAAGAAACTTTTCGATGGTTTAAATGCAGATTATGAACACATCGCAAATAAAAGAGAACGTATGCTGGCCATAAAAGCCGACCCATTTTATAACGCATTGCAAATTAAGTTTGCCTATGCGGTTACTTGTCACAAGGCACAAGGCGGTCAGTGGGATGCGGTTTTCGCCGACCAGGGTTATTTAACGGAAGAAATGATCGATTTGGATTTTCTACGCTGGTTGTACACGGCAGTAACAAGAGCTAAAAAGGAGTTGTATTTGGTTAATTTTGCTCCACAGCTTTTTGCGAAAACTGCGCAGGAAGATTACTTTTAGGAGATGATGAATGATATTAACCACAGATATACAGGATAAACACAGATAAGTTTGCCATTATTTCAGATTAGAATTCATTATATAACACATCAACTTAAATGCGCTAAAATGTTTTACATGGTTCAAAAAATCGATAACATCTGCGGTCAACCACGCTTTAATTTTTACCTTGAATCGCTAACCAAAATTATACTATGAAATTCGCATTTAGCCTTAAAAATAAGCTGAAAGTTGCATTCTTGCTATTCTGTATCATGTGTTGCACTTTGCTTATTCGTTTTTTGGAAGATAAAAGTGTAACAAAAATTAACGAGTCTTTTATCTCAATGTATAATGATCGATTGGTTCCGGCAACTGATTTATTTTTTATTGCCGAAAACCTTTATCATAAAAACGCCATTCTACAGGATGTTTTTTCAAGTGGAATGGATCCGTCGACCATCATTTCAGAAATTAATAAGAACAATCTAAAAATCGATTCTGTTATCACTAAATACGAATTGACACTATTGGTAAAGCAAGAAAAAACCTTTCTTAACGATTTTAAAGAAGCCTTGAATATTCAACAACAATTGGAAAATAAGATGTTGACTTTAGCAAGCAATGAGGGAAAACAAATCTACGAGTCGATTGGAAGAACTGCATCGACGAAAACACTCGAGAAACTTTCTGCATTGATTAAAATTCAATCGAAAGTGGGAGACGAGCTGATTAAAGATTCTAAAATCTTTGTCTCAGGAACGAAAATTTACTCCACATTTCAAGGTATTCTGGCCGTTATCATCGGCATCATGATTGTGTCGATTATCTCAGCATCCAACATGGTAAAAATTCAGAATGATAAGTTTAATCTGAATTAGTTTTATCGCAGTTAAAAATTAACCACATAAGAAACATAAGAACATATCAGCTCAAATGACCTTATATGTCTTATATGGTTCAAAAATTGTAGCACCCTATTCCGCATCCTCATCGGTTAACAACCGAATCGAATCATCAGAAAGTACAATTAACCGCTCTTTATAAAGCGAACCTATCGTTTTCTTAAAGGCACTTTTGCTAATCTGAAAACGGTGGTAAATTTCCTCTGGAGAACTTTTATCACCCAATTCAATTACACCGCCACTCTTTTTCAATTCAGCCAAAATCATTTCTTTCGAATCAAGAATATGCCCATAACCGCTGGGTTGTAAAGTCAAATCAATTTTACCTTCAACTCTAATTTTTTTAATCCAACCTTTGCGCTGTTCGCCAACTTGAAGGTTATCAAAAACCTCGTTGTGGTACAATAAACCAATATAAGTATTATTAATAATCGCGTTGAAGCCCAAATCAGTTTCTTCAGTAATTAACAAACTAACCTCGTCGCCCTCTTCAAAATCGAAGTCTTCCTCTTCAACAAAATCGTACAATTTCGATGATGCCAAAAGGCGTTCGCTATTTTCGTCCAGGTACAAATAAACTACGTATTTGTAGCCTTTTTGCATTGGTCGTTTTTGTTCTTTAGTTGGCACATAAACATCTTTATCTATACCTAAATCGATATAAGTGCCATCTTCGCCATCAGCAACAACTTTTAAGAAAGCAAAATCTCCTACTTCGGCATAAGCTTTTTGCGTAGTTCCAGTTAAGCGGCCATCTTTTTGAATGTAAACAAAAACGCTCACATTATCACCAATTTCCAAACCTTTTGGTACATATTGGTAAGGCAAAATGACTAATTTATCGCCATCAGTTAAGTTTAAACCAGCCTCGGTTTTGCTTAAAACTCTTAATTCGTTGTATTTTCCTATTTCAATCATAATATGGGCACCATTTTCTTCAATGGTTACAACAAAGGTAGCAATGTTTGAGTGGATTATATTTTAATTATTTGGAAAGGTGCTGTTATGTTTCATCGGATTGGTTCTGTCGGGCTGTTCGCTAAATCTTTTAAAACATCTGTCATTCCGAGGAACGAAGAATCTGTTTCATCGGTTGCAGAGAATGTGAACTTAGGTAGTTGCAATTTTAAAAGTATACCGCTGCCATCCCGTTTAGAAACAAAGGATTTTGCAAAACGCAATAAACTTTGGGAGTTAATTTCTATTTGATTCCGTTGGTTGAAACCAACAGCAATGAATATCGAGCGCTAGCCATTATGCTATTCATTGCAGGCTGATTTGACTGCCTTTCATCAAATAATTGACCAAGGCTTTAGCCGAATTAATGTAACCAAATCACAATGGTAAAAATTAAAATAAACATACCATCTATTCAGATAATTGGGTTAAATTTGATGTTTACAATAGTTCATATCACAACATGGCAAAACTCAAAGAGGCTAAAAAACCAAGTGTTTTTAGTTTACTTGCATCATATAAAGGCTTAATTTTCCTGCTGATTTTATTTGCGTTATTAAGTAATGGCATTAATTTATTATTGCCAAAAATTATTGCCCATGGAATTGATTCTTATACCAATAACACTTTTGATTTAGATTCGATTTTATTGCAGTTTGCGCTTGCGATTGTATTGGTTTTTATCTTCACTTACCTGCAGAGTATTGTGCAAACCTACGCATCAGAAAGGGTAGCACGAGATTTACGAACCAAACTATCCGACCAGATTTCGCGTCAAAGTCATGCCTATATTATTCAGGCGAATCCATCTAAGCTACTTACTAACCTTACTTCCGATGCCGATTCAATAAAGATGTTCGTATCGCAGGCAATTGTTTCTCTTGCATCCTCTATATTTTTAATTGTTGGCGCCAGCATTTTATTAATGATGATCAATTGGAAATTGGCTCTTTGTGTCATTGCCATTGTGCCTATAATTGGTGGTGCTTTTTTCTTCGTTTTGAAAAAAGTAAGGGTGTTGTTTATTAAAAGTCGTGAAGTGATCGATTGGCTGAATAAAGTAATCAGCGAAAGTATTTTAGGGTCTGCCTTAATTCGTGTAATCAATTCGCAACAACTTGAATACAACAAATTTCTGGATGCAAACGCGAAAGCCAGAGATTTAGGATTGTCGATTCTTCGTCTTTTTGCAGGTTTGATACCAATTATTGTATTTGTAGCTAACCTTGCAGGTTTAACTATTTTAGTTCTCGGTGGTCATTTTGTGATTAACGATACCATGAGTTTGGGTGAATTTGCCGCATTCAATAGTTATTTATCACTTATTATCTTCCCGATTTTGGTGATTGGCTTTATGAGTAATGTGATTGCACAGGCAACGGCATCATACCAAAGAATAGAAAGTGTTTTAAACGCACCAGAAATTAAACATCCGGGAACTTTAACAGATGAACTGGTAGGCGATGTAGAAGCCAAAAACATAACACTAACCATCGGACAAAAACCGATATTAAAATATATTTCCTTTGCAACCAAAGCTGGTTCAAAAACGGCAATTATTGGTCCTACAGCTGCGGGGAAAACTCAATTACTTTATATTCTCACGGGTTTAATCCATCCAAATAGTGGAGAAGTTCTTTTTGATGAAAAGGAAATTAATCAATATAACCAAGAGAATTTTCACAGGCAAGTGGGTTTCGTTTTTCAGGATAGCATCATGTTTAACATGAGCATTCGCGAAAATATTGCGTTCAGCGATACCGTTACCGATGAATCATTAGCAAAAGCAATTCAAACTGCCGAATTAAAAGATTTTGTAGACAATCTACCCGATAAATTGAATACCATCGTTTCTGAACGTGGAAATAGTCTTTCTGGAGGGCAAAAACAGCGAATTATGTTGGCGAGAGCACTGGCTGTAAATCCGAAGATTTTATTGCTCGATGATTTTACAGCAAGAGTGGATAACAATACCGAAAAACGAATTTTGGAAAACATTCAACAAAATTATCCTGGTTTAACCTTATTATCAGTTACTCAAAAAATAGCATCTGTTGAAAATTACGATAAAGTTATCTTGCTGATGCAGGGCGAAATCATCGCAGAGGGAACACATCAGGAATTGCTAAAAAGCAGCCCTGAATACGTTCAGATTTACAATTCACAACAGAGCACCAGCAATTATGAACTACAATCTTAACCAGCTTACTCAAAAGCAGGAAAAGCAATCTACCTACCAGGCGCTTAAAAGATTGCTTAAATTTATTTCTGGCGAACATAAAAATTTATGGCTGGCACTAATTGCAATTCTGGTAAATTCTGGCTTGCTGTTACTTGGGCCACTTTTGATAGGCCATACTATCGATGCCTATATCCGAACAAAACAGTTTAATGGTGTATTAATGTTCGCCGGAATTATTCTTGTAATGTATTCGATTGCCATGGTTACAGGTTACACGCAAACTAAATTAATGGGTGGCATTGGTCAACGAATGCTTTTTACCTTGCGCAATGCTATTTTTAACAAACTTCAAGAATTACCAGTTTCTTTTTTTAATGAAAATAAAGCTGGCGATTTAATTTCTCGCGTAAACAATGATACCGATAAGCTAAACCAGTTCTTTTCGCAATCACTGATGCAATTTGTAAGCAGTATTATCACCATGATTGGCGCTGGCATTTTCCTGTTGTCTATCAATTTTGAACTAGGTGCTGCAGCACTTTCGCCTGCAGTTGTAATTGTACTTTTTACCGTGATTTTATCTCCATGGGTAAAGAGAAAGAATGCAAAGAATTTAAAAAGCGTTGGCGGAATGAGTGCCGAAATTCAGGAAAGCCTGAATAATTTTAAAGTTATTATTGCTTTTAACCGTCGCGATTACTTTAGGAAACGTTTCGATGAAGCCAACAGAGAAAATTACAAAACAGCAATTGGTGCAGGTTTGGCTAACAATATTTTTGTACCGGTTTATGGTTTACTTTCGAGTGCAGCACAATTAATTGTTTTGCTTTTCGGTATATATTTAATTTCCATTGGAAATTTTTCTTTGGGCCTGTTAGTGAGTTACATTTCTTACTGCACTAATTTTTACAATCCGTTAAGGCAGTTGGCGGCACTTTGGACAAGCTTTCAAGTGGCAATGGCCAGTTGGGATCGGATTTCGCAAATCCTGTTGCTGGAAACAAACCTTACTCAGGTTGACGACGATAAATCTGTCACATCAGATGCTTTGCTGGAATTTAAAAACGTTCATTTCTCATATAATGATTCGAAGGAGATTCTGCATAACATCAATCTAAAATTCGAAAAAGGTAAAACTTATGCCCTGATTGGTCCAACGGGTGGTGGTAAAACTACAACCGCATCATTAATTTCTCGTTTGTACGATGCTACAAAAGGTACCGTTTTACTAAATGGAAGAGATATTCGCTCATTTACTGCAGAAGAACGTACCAAGAAAATCGGATTCATTTTACAAGAGCCATTTTTGTTTACAGGAACCGTAAAAGATAATATTCTTTATGGCAACAGTCAGTATAAAGACGTGAGTGATGATGAATTAAAAAAAATCATTCAGGATGCTAACCTCGATGCACTTCTGGCCATTTTTGATGAGGGATTAAATACCCAAATTACATCAGGTGCTGATAGTATTAGTTTAGGGCAAAAGCAGTTAATTGCTTTCATGAGAGCAGTATTGCGTAACCCTGAATTGTTGATTTTAGATGAAGCAACAGCAAATATTGACACCATTACAGAGCAATTGTTAAGCAGTATATTGAATAAATTATCAAAAGAAACAACCCTGGTGATTATTGCGCACCGCTTAAATACCATTGAAAATGCCGATGAAATTTATTTCGTAAATGAAGGTGAGGTGCAAAAAGCTGGAACACTAAATGATGCTCTTGATATGTTATTAAAAGGGAAGAGGGTAAGTTAAATTTTCCAAACAACAAATGGTTCATCGCTCAAATCAATTTCAGAACCATATAGCTGATTTATTAATTTTATTTTCAGTAAATTTTGAAAGTTTAAAACATTAGGCTATTTTTGTTTGTAAATTAATATTTATGAAGCAATCTAATAAGAAGGTTTTAGGTTTTATCATTCCGAATTTGGTCATTTTATCCATTATTGGTAACAATAAAATGCTCAATCCAGCAAGTGGTGGTGTGTTGGTGTTTTCCGAATTTGTAATTCTGCCAATGCTTATGGGCATTATGAGCGCCTGGTTTTGGAAAGACTTTAAGCTATCGAGTAAAGCATTAATCTGGAATTCTATTTTAAACGGCTTTATTGCCATATTACTTAGTTTTTTATTCTTGGGAGAAGGCACTATTTGCTTAATTATCGTATCTCCATTGATATTTGCATTTGTTATTACCGGGGCATTTATTGGCAAAACAATGTTCAAAAGAAATAATCAAAAATTTAATGTCAGTTTTGTTTTCTTACTACTCTTCATTTTTATCACCGATTCCATATCTGATCATCATTATGAAAATATGGTTTCAGATAAAATCGTAATTAAAGCAACGCCAGAAAAAATCTGGAAAAATGTTGTGGCATTTGAAAAAATCAAAGAACCAAATCAGTACTGGCTATTTAAAGTTGGTATGCCAAGCCCAATGCAAACTACCGTAACAGCAAATAAGCTTGGCGCCGGCAGAAAATGTATTTTTAGTAATGGTTACACTTTTGATGAAAAGATAGTTGCTTTTGATGTAAACAAAAATCTAACTTTCGATATCGTCAATCAGCCTCAAGATCCGGAAATAATGGGGCACATTGATATTGATAGGGGGCAATTTATTTTAAAAGATAACGGTAACGGTACCACAACGCTCATCGGGAATAGTTGGTATAAACTTCATGTTTTCCCTATTTGGTATTATGATATTTGGGCAGAAAGCATCACCAGAAATGTGCATTTAAGAGTTATGGAACATATCAAAACCCTAAGTGAAAAATGATATTTCGTTTTGTTGTAAAATACCTGGGTTTTTTGAAATCAATACCATTTTTCTCATTGATTTATGATAGCTTAATAAAACTTTGGATAATGATATCAAATCCACATATGTTATCATGGTGTGATGATATAGAAAATGAAGTACTAAAATGGGAGGGCACCTCCATCTCCTTACACAAATTTGGTGGTACCCAGTTTAACTTTTATAACAAAGAGTTAGGTCATTTGCATAGCAATGGCATTTTAGATATACGCTTGAACCAAAAGTTGAAAAAAATACTTACCGATAAAAAGCTTGCTCATGATCATCATATTTTTGAACAATCAGGATGGATTAGCTTTTATATTCATAACAAAGCTGATGTGGTTAGTGCTATATCTTTATTACGCCTGGCTTATGGTAAAATGCAGGAAATTTATTTCAAAAACCAGATTGTACAATAATAATTTTGTTCAGTTTATTCATCCAGCGAAATTGTAAATCGTGTTAATTAATTTTGTTATTCCTAATTATATAGGGATAGACAACTAAAAAAGCCCTTTCAGGATTGAGGGGCTTTTTTAATATTCTGAAAATTATGCTAACTAGGCTGCTTAAAATAATCTTGAATCAGCTGATGTTTTTCTGATGATACTGGTTGTAGTGTACAATTTATTAATCTGTGCTGAGATGAATTGTATTTCTCAATAAAGGTTGCTTCAGTATTACTGAATTTTAAATATCCTTGTTCAAAATATCTTTCTTCAATTTCGGCTGATGAATCCATTGATCTAAACCATAATTTAACCATCGATGAAGTTATTTTATCCAGGTAAAGCCAGTGATAAACCTGCGAGATATCTGTTCCTTCAGGCAGATCAGTTCGCTTAACTTCCATTATTAAAGTTTCAGCGTTTTCAAAAAGATAGAGTATTTTATAGTTGGACAACATTGTGGGCAAAAGTAATACAACAATTATAACTTCTAACAGGATGTTTTCAACATAATGAATTATAAAAGTTGAACACGTATTTTTTTATTGCTGATGACTCCAGGGTAGAGACTATAATTATTATTTACAGCTGTCTTTAAAAAAAGGGCTGCTAATACTAATGCCCACATTTATAGAGATTTTTAGAGTAAGATGATATAAACAATGGATAAAGATATGCTGTTGTTTAAAGTAAATAACATATCGAATAATATGAACGAGCCAAAAAATAATACTGATCAAAATCAGGGTACAGAATTAAAAGGATCGAATACAATTAAAGATCCAAATGATTGGAGTACAGGAGAAGAGCCTATGACAGGCGCACAGCAATCTTATTTAAAAACTTTATCTGATGAAGCTGGAGAACCATTTGACGAAAATTTGAGTAAAGCGCAAGCTTCCATACGAATTGATGAACTTCAGCATAAAACTGGTAGAGGTTTAGATCAAGATTAATATATTGATAAGCTAAATCATGTATGAATTAATAAAAATAAAGTCTGCAATTTTTTGCAGACTTTATTTTTTAGTAAATTTTCGCAAGAATTATGGAGCCGAAATAAAATGTTCATAAGTGCTCATTTAATTTTTATTGAACGATACTAATTGGATATTTTTTTAACGACTAAATAGGCCATAAGCAGCCCTCATTACTATACCTAAAATAGCCTTAAAAATACAAAAGACCCGCATAACTTAATATGCGAGTCTTTAATTGTGGAGCCGAAGGGAGTCGAACCCTTGTCCAGTTGTGAGATAACCTATACCTTCTACATGCTTATTTTTCAATTGATTTTCGGGAAATAAACGGGCTGAAAACCGACCTTATTTAAATCCTTAGATACTTTATCTCACTTCAAATCGCATCTCTTTGAAGCCAGCTTTGTTGTTTCGATGCCCCGATTTCTAACCCAACAATGCAGCAGTTAGAGGGACAAAAGCTAAGTAGTTCTAAACTAGGCAGCTAAGGCGTAAGTATTTTCGCCAACTAAAATGTGAACGTTCACTTTAAGTGCTCTCCGTACAACGCACTGCATGCTAACATAACCTTCGCCACCCTGTCAAATCCAAGAACGGCCCCAATAATCAATTATAAAATTGAAAATCGAATAACAAATGTACAAAAAATACGCCAAAGATGAATGATTGTTGTCTATAATTCAATCATTCTTCTTTATTGGAATTAAATCGTCCGCCCAGGATATTGTTGCAATGCAATCTCCAAACAATCCATTGCAGCATTCAAATCATCTGTATTTAATACATATGCCATACGCACCTCATTTTTGCCAGAACCTGGCGAAGAATAAAAGCCAGTTGCTGGGGCCATCATTACTGTTTGGTTGTTTTGGCTAAAATCTTCTAAAATCCACTGACAAAACTTATCTGCATCATCAATGGGAAATTTAGCCACCACATAAAATGCGCCACCAGGATTTGGACAGAAAACACCTTCAATGTTATTTAAACGGCTAACTAAAGTATCTCTTCTTAGGGTATATTCAGTGTTTACTTTTTCAAAATAACTATCAGGAGTATCAACAGCTGCTGCACCTGCAATCTGTTCAACCATTCCCGGACTTAATCTGGCTTGTGCAAATTTCAATCCTGAAGCAATAACTGCTGCATTTTTGGTAATTAAACAACCTAAACGGGCACCACAGGCGCTATAACGTTTTGATACTGTATCCATAATCACTACGTTTTCGTCTAATCCATCTAAATGCATTGGTGAGATAAACGCTCTGCCATCATAGCAAAATTCACGATAAGCTTCATCAGAAAATAAAAACAAATCATATTTAACACATAATGTTTTTAACGCTTCTAATTCTTCTTTTGAATATAAATAACCAGTTGGGTTATTCGGGTTACATATGATTATTGCCTTGGTTTTATCTGTAATCAATTTCTCAAATTCTGCAATAGGAGGCAAGGCAAAACCATTTTCAATGTACGATAAAATGGGTTTAACAACTACGTTACTCATGCAAGCAAAACCATTATAATTTGCATAAAAGGGTTCTGGAATTATAATTTCATCACCTTCATTAACACAAGTTTGCATGGCAATCGTAATCGCTTCTGATCCACCTACAGTTACCAAAATATTTTCTGGTTTGATATTGTAGCCCAGTTTATTGTAGTATTCAGTTAATTTTAAGCGATAAGCCAAAGTACCTTCTGATGGTGTATATGCCCAAACATTAAAGTCAATATTTTTTATTGCGTTTAACATTCCTTCAGGGGTTTCAATATCTGGTTGACCTATATTAAGGTGGAAAACCTTTTTACCATCTTGTTTTGCTTTATCGGCAAATGGAGTTAATTTTCTGATCGGCGAAGCAGGCATCTGCAAGCCTTTTTGTGAAATTTTTGGCATGGCACAAAAATAAAAAAGTCCCGATTAAAATCGGGACTTTTAAATATTATTTAATTTAAATGTTATTTTGAACTGGCAGAAGTAGCTGCAACTGTTTCTCCTTTAATATAAAGCACTTTAATTGGCGTTTTAGCATTTGAAGTAATGGTTACTGCTTTCGAAAAAGGTGATGGGCCAGCTGCTGCGTTAAAAGTAACTGAAATAACACCAGATTCTCCTTTTTTAATTGGTGTAACTGTGTATTTTGGAACTGTACAACCGCAACTTGCTTCCGCTTTGGTAATAATTAATGGTTCCTCACCAACGTTAGTATATTTGAAATCATAAGTAACCGGCTTGTTCAAAGCAATTTTTCCGAAATCGTGAGTTTCTGATTCGAATTTAAATTCTGCTGGTTTAGCTTGTGCGTTTGCTGCGATACCAAAACCTAAAACAAAAGCGAATAATACTAAGATCTTTTTCATGTTATATTGAAATTATTTTTCTAAAACTTATTAAAACAAATTTAATGTTTTCAGCTTAAAACAAAAACTATTCCAATTAAATTTTGCTTTTCCATATATAATTTTACAATTGAAGATAAAGGCAAACTTTTAATTTTGTATATATTTGCCGCAACCAATATTTGATTATGATGCATGATGAAAAATTTATAACCAACTCTATTGACCGTTCCGAATTAAGTTTTAACGATTTTAAAAGTATCGTTATCAATGATTATAAAATCGCCTTTGAAAGCAGACAAGCTAGTGTTTTAGGGCGTAGGGAAGTGTTAACAGGGAAGGCTAAATTTGGCATTTTTGGCGATGGTAAAGAAGTACCTCAGGTGGCAATGGCTAAGGCTTTTAAAAATGGCGATTGGCGCTCCGGATATTACCGGGATCAAACATTTGCATTTGCTACAGGCATTTCTACAATTAAAGAATTTTTTGCGCAATTGTATGCAAATCCTACAAATGGAGCAGATCCATTTTCTGGAGGAAGACAAATGAATTGCCATTTCGCAACCAAATCAATTAATGAAGACGGAAGCTGGAATGATTTAACCCAAATCAAAAACTGTTCATCTGATATTTCCCCTACTGGTGGGCAAATGGCCCGATTGGTGGGTTTAGCTTACGCCTCGAAACTTTTTAGGAACAACAAAGAATTAGATTATTTAAAAAACTTTTCTGTTCATGGAAATGAAGTAGCATTTGGTACAATTGGTAACGCATCCACATCAGAAGGGGTATTTTTTGAAGCCATAAATGCTGCTGGTGTGCTACAAATTCCTATGGCAATTTCTATTTGGGATGATGCTTACGGAATTTCTGTTCCTGCTAAATATCAAACTACCAAAGAAGATATTTCTGAAGTTTTAAAAGGTTTTCAAAGAGATTCAAAACAGCTTGGTTACGAAATATATAAAGTAAAAGGTTGGGATTATCCTGCTTTATGCGAAGTTTACGAAAAAGCAATTGCAGTTTGTAGGGAAGAGCATGTGCCTGTATTAATTCATGTTACCGAACTTACGCAGCCGCAAGGACACTCTACTTCGGGTTCTCATGAAAGATATAAATCTAAAGACCGTTTAACGTGGGAAAACGAGCACGATTGCATCTTAAAAATGCGTGAATGGATGCTTGATTCGGCTGTAGCAACCGAAGAAGAAATTGCAGAAGTAGAAAAAAAGGCAAAAATATTTGTTCGCAATGCACAAAAAGAGGCTTGGAACGAGTTTTTAGATAGTATAAAACCAGAACAAAAACAAGTAATCGATCTTGTTAACGGATTGGTTAAACATCAGCCAGAGTTGGCAAAAATCGCCGCTCAGTTGGCTGCAACTGCCGATGCACAACGCAGAGAGGTATTTACTTCGGCCAGGAAGGCAATCCGTTTATCAACCAAATTTCCATCACCAGAAAGAGATGAATTACTTCAATGGTATAAAGCACAAAACACTTTAAACTACGAGCGATACAACTCTAAACTGCATACAGATGGTAAGGATGCTCCTGACCAGATTGAAATTATCAATGCAGTATACGATGATCAATCGAAAATGGTCGATGGTAGAGAAATATTAAATGCTTGTTTTAATAAAAATTTTGCCCGCGACCAGCGATTGGTTGCCTTTGGTGAAGATTTAGGAAATATTGGGGATGTAAACCAGGGATTTGCTGGTTTACAGGCAAAATATGGCGAATTACGGATTACTGATACTGGTATTCGCGAAATGACCATTATGGGGCAGGGTATTGGATTGGCTATGAGGGGATTAAAGCCCATTGCTGAAATTCAATATTTGGATTATTTAATCTTCGCATTAAATGTTTTAAGCGATGATTTAGCTTCATTATCCTATAGAACTAAAGGGATTCAAAAAGCACCGGTTATTGTTCGTACCCGAGGGCATCGTTTAGAAGGCGTTTGGCATTCTGGTTCACCAATAAGTATGTTATTAGGCTCGTTAAGAGGAATGCATTTATGTGTTCCGAGAAATATGACTCAAGCTGCTGGGATGTATAACACGCTTTTTAGAGCTGATGAACCGGCTGTAGTGATAGAATGCCTTAATGGTTATCGCTTGAAAGAAAGCCTCCCAAATAATGTTGGTGAATTTACTATACCTCTTGGCATAGCAGAAGTTTTGGAATCAGGGAATGATATTACAGTGGTTTCTTATGGTTCAACTTTAAGATTGGTTCAGGAGGCAGCCGAAGAATTGGCTGTTATGGGTATTTCTGTAGAGATCATCGACCCTCAAACCTTATTGCCTTTTGATAAGACGAATGTTTGTTCATCATCATTAGCAAAAACAAATAAGCTTTTAATTGTGGATGAAGATGTTCCCGGAGGCGCATCATCTTATATCCTGCAAAAAATATTAGAAGATCAGAAAGGATATTTTAGTTTGGATGGTCAACCTAAAACCTTAACTGCAAAAGCGCATCGCCCACCTTTTGGATCGGATGGAGATTATTTTAGTAAGCCATCAGTTGATGATATTATTGAAACCATATATGGAATGATGCATGATGCAAATCCTTCTAAATACCCTTCTATCTACTAAATAACGTAAAGAAAAATAGGAATATATAAATCGCTTAAAGCATTTTGATCAAAAAAAAATTTGATTATTTGTTAATTTTGTATTAAACATTTATCTTACAAGGTTAAAAGTCTATTATTCCCTATATTATGCTTTCAAAAGTCTATTATCGCATTATTTATGCTATAACATTTCCTACACTAACTTTTCTTAGTATTTAATATTTTGAAAAGATCAGTTGGAAATAATAGGTTAAGATTATCACGTACAGAAATGTATGGAGCTTTTTGGCTATTCAGGATACTTGTTATTATTTCACTCTTATTCCCATTGCTTTCATCTGCCCAAACAGCAGAACAACAAAAGCGGCTGGATAGCTTATTATCCATAAACCAGAATTACAATCAATTCGACTCGGTAAAGGTTAAACTCCTTATTGAAGTATACCGGCAGTACATGCGGATGAAAGATGTAGATCGTGTAGAAGATTACACCGATCGTGCCATCCAATTGGCCCAGCAGTTAAAACTCAGAAACTTTGCAGCCATTACTTATTACAGAAGAGGCTTATTTTATCATGGAAGAACAAACTATGTTAAGGCTGAAGCAAACTATGTTTCTGCAATAAATGAGTATAACCAGCTTAAAGATTTAGATATGGTGGCCGGCACTTATCTAAATTTGGGAGCCATGTATGCCAACATACCAGATTATGCAAAATCTCTTGAAGTAAACCAAAAAGCAATAGCCATATATGAAAAGTTAGGAAATGAACCAGACCTGGCCAGCTGTTACACAAATATTTCAAGCATTTATCAAAATCTCGGAAAGGCGAGTCAATCATTAGTCTACCTTCAAATGGCGCTTAAAGTTTTTATGAAGGATGATAACAGCGTTAGGGGTGTTTCGGTGGTATATAACTTAATTGGTTCAGCTTATTTTGACGCTTCGAAAGAAGAATTGGCAAAGATGGGAAACTCAAATAAAGAAAGGCTACAAATTGCACTCTTCAACTTTGAAAAATCTTTGGCCATAGCCGAATCATTAAAGGATAATGGATTAATTGCTTCAAATAAGCGAAATATAGCAAACGTTTATAATGAAACTGGTGAAAATGATTTAGCACTAAAGTCTTATCAAAAAGCCATTCAGATTAGTCAGCTGGGAGATGATAAAAATTTGTATGCTGAATGTTTATATGCACTTGGTAACTTTTACCACAAACAAAAAGATTTTGATAATGCAGTAGTACTTTATTCAAACAGTTTTGATATTGCGAAAGAAAATAACCTTTTAGAAACCAAGAAGAAATCGGCATTAGGCTTAAGCGATGTTTATGAAGGGTTAAATAAATATGATGAATCTTTAGCTTTTTATAAAGAATATATCATTGTAAAGGACCAAATTTTTAATAGAGATAAGGAAAGAGAAATTACCCGCAGACAGATGCAGATCGACTTCGGTTTTAAAGAAAAGGATTATCAGTTTCGGCAGAAAATAACAGATGTAGAGCTACAGAAACAGGTTTTGTTGGCGAGACAACAGCAACAGGAACTTTATTTAAAACAACAACAATTGGCATTAAGTGATAAGGAAAAAACGCTTCAACGCTTAACATTTTTAAAGAAACAGGCTGATTTAGAAATGGATCGCCAATTGCAACAGAACAAGTTCGAACGGGCAAAGTTACAGGCTAAATATGAAACCTCATTAAGAGATAAGCAAATAATTAGGCAAGAACAGCAAATCAAATTTGATTGGCGGGTGAAAATATTTCTTACTGTGGCCATTACGCTACTTCTTTTAACTGCATTTCTTATCTTTTTAAATCAACGAAAAACAACCCGCTTAAATATTATCATCAGTACACAAAAAAGAGAATTAGAGCAATTGGGTAGAGTAAAAGATCGAATATTCAGTGTGGTAAGTCATGATATGCGAACACCTGTAAATTCACTCATATCTTTTATTCAACTATTGGAAGGTGGAAATATTGAGCAGGATAAATTAACAAGATATGCCTCTTCTTTGAGGAATAACTTAAGCTATACTTCAACCATGATGGAGAATCTGTTGAATTGGGCCGCAAGTCAGATGCAGGGTTTCAATCCGCATTTGGAAGTTTTAAATATTCGCGATTTGGTATCAGAAGTGGCACAATCATTACAGGATCAGGCTAAACAAAAGCATATTACTGTTGCCAATAATTTAACCGAACAAATTTTATGCAAAGCAGATGCTAATATGCTTTCTCTTGTCATTCGAAATTTATTGAACAATGGAATAAAATTTACTCCTGAAAATGGGAGGATTGATATATGCGCAATCACAAACTCCGAAAATGTACAACTTAAAATAGCCGATACTGGTGTTGGATTAAGTATGGGTCAGATTAATCACTTTAATAAATCTGAATATTTAGGTGCAGGTGAAAGTAGTTTAGGAACTAATAATGAAAAGGGAACAGGATTAGGATTAATGCTTTGCCGAACATTTATAACCTTGATGGAGGGTGAAATAAAGGTTGGGCAAAATGAAGGTGGCGGAACAATATTTACCATTACCCTACCAAAATAATATGCCCCTTTTTTAATAGATTAATTATTTGATAAACCTGGAAAGGATTTTTTTGTCAATAGAATTTTCCATTAATTCCTGTCTATTTGCAGCACTAATCGGAACAACAAAATTGAAATCTAAATGGACCTCATGATTGGTTAATGTTGCAATATGATTTATGTTAATGATATATTGCTTGTGTACACGTGCGAAAATTTCTTTTGGAAGTTGCTTTTCTAAATTTTTTAAACTTACTAATATTATGTGCTTATCGGTACTTGTAAATAGTTTTGAAAAGTCACCCATACTTTCTATATAAATAACATCATTATATTTCAGTTTGGTAATTCCCTTGGTTTCCTTAAAATAAAAGAAATCATTTTGATCATTTTTGAATTCATTATGATCAGTTCCATCATTTATAAATTGCTTTTTTAATTCAAGATATTCGATGGCTTTATTTGCTGCTTTTAAAATTCTTTCGAATGTGGCCGGCTTTACCACAAAATCAATTGCATCTAAATCATAGCTTTCTACAGCATACTCGCTATGTGAGGTGATAAAAATAAATAGAGGTTTTTGTTTTATACTTTTTAATAATGCCGTTCCCGATAGTTCGGGCATATCAATATCAGAAAATACAATGTCGATATCAGTGTTGGATAATATACTCGCTGCTTCGATTCCACTAGTACACACTTTTATTATATCTAGTGATGGAATTTTTTTAAGGTGCATTTCCAGTGCATCTCTTTCAATTTCATTATCATCAACGATAATACATTTATACAACATTGTTCAATTTGTTAAATTTATAATAATACAGGCTTAACACTGTATTGTTTTAAATATACTCTAAAATTATGTCGATTAGAATAAAATATTTTTAATAATTCTAACGCTATTCTTTCTGCTCTATTTCCTGTGTTTTTTCTCTCCTGTATATGTTTTTTCTCCGGCTTTAAGGGCGATTTGTAAATCATTTTCTTCTGGCGGAACTGGGCAGCGATAGCCATCGCTGTAGGCACAATAAGGATTGTATGCTTTATTAAAATCGATTTCAATTTTATTATCGATGATTTCTTTCGAGCTTAAATCGATATACCTGCCACCGCCATATGTTTCTTTATTGTTTGTTTCATCGGTAAATGGCAAAAAGAGTAAATCCTTATAAATCGGATTACTAGCCAGTGCGATGCTTTTGTATAAAGTCATAATGATTGCTTTGCCGTTTATTTTAAAATTTACTTTTGCATAGCGATAAAATTCCTTGCTTGTTCCATCATACGTGGGCATTTTAAAAACCTTTTCATTCTTTAAAATTTCAACATCTGCTAAAATTTTATATGTGCTATCTGCCTCAAAGAAATGAAGATTTTGTAAATCACTTTCTTTTAACGGCGAATTCGATTCTTTGATAAAATCTTGTTTGTAGCTTTCGCGATGCTTGGCTATTTGCTCGGAGTAGGATTGAGCAAAAGTATTTAAGCTGATGAAGAGAAGTAGGATAGGGAGGAGTTTCATAATTGGTTGTAATTGAATGAATTATATGTTTTCGTCATTGCGAGGCACGAAGCAATCTTTTCCTTAGTGAGATTGCTTCGTACCTCGCAATGACGGATTTTAAATTACACTCGCTTTGTTTCTTAAAAACTGGTCGGCCAAAACCAAAGCAGCCATAGCTTCTACGATTACAACTGCTCTTGGAACCACACAAGGATCGTGGCGACCTTTGCCTTTAATTTCTGATGCCTCACCAGCAGCATTTATGGTTTGCTGATTGTGCATAATGGTAGCAACTGGTTTAAAAGCGACTTTAAAAGTGATGTCCATTCCGTTTGAAATGCCACCTAAAATACCACCTGCAAAATTTGTGGTGGTTTTAAAAATTTTTGAATCGGCAGCTTTCGGTTGAGGAATATCGTTGTGTTGCGAACCTCTTAACTCGCTTCCTGCAAAGCCAGAGCCATATTCAAAACCATGAACAGCATTAATGCTTAACATGGCTTTGCCTAAATCGGCGTGTAACTTATCGAAAACGGGCTCACCTAAACCTGCCGGACAACCTTTAATTACGCAACCAATTTTCCCACCAACAGTATCGCCGTCTTTTCTAACAGAATCAATAAATTCAATCATTTCATGCGCTGTTGCCGGGTCGGCACAACGTACAATATTATCTTCTCTAATATCCAGCAAAGCTGATAAATCGTTACTTTCTAAATTTGGCGCTTCAATGGTGCCAACTGACGTTACATGGGCAAAAATCTCGATGCCTTGTTGCTTTAAAAATAATTTTGCAATTGCACCAGCAGCCACACGGGCAGCAGTTTCACGGGCAGATGAACGCCCACCACCGCGATGGTCGCGGATGCCATATTTTGCATCATAAACATAATCTGCATGGCTTGGTCGATAAACATCAACATTATGACCATAATCTTTAGAACGTTGGTCTTCGTTAGGAATTAACAACGCAATCGGTGTACCTGTACTTTTTCCTTCAAATATTCCGGATAAAATTTGAACGGTATCGCTTTCTTTTCTTTGTGTAGTAATTTTCGATTGACCAGGTTTGCGTTTATCCAATTCTGATTGAATAAAATCCATGTCAATATCCAATTGCGCCGGACAGCCATCAATAATTACCCCAATGGCTACACCATGAGATTCCCCAAAGGTGGTGATGCGAAAAAGTTGTCCGAATGAGTTGCCTGCCATTTTGAGTTAAAAGTTTTAGGTTATAAGTTGTAAGTTTTGTGGTCTTTAATCTTTGCTCTTTTATCCTTGTTCTTATACTGAAAACCCTGCCTTTTTTAAATCCTCCCAAAAATATGGATAAGATTTTTCTACAACTTGCATTTCTTCAATTTCAACTTCGTTGATTAGTAATGCAAGCGGTGCAAAAGCCATAGCCATGCGGTGGTCCTCGTAAGTAGCTATTGTAATTTTTTCGGGGAAATGAAGTTCGTCAGTATTAAGTGTATAAACAAAATTATCTTCAGTTAAAGTTACACCGATTTTCGCAAGCTCGTTTTGTAGCGCAGCAATTCGATCAGTTTCTTTAATTTTTAAAGTTTCTAATCCGGTAAACGACATATTTTTACCTAGAGCAGCAGCAATAACTATAATAGTTTGCGCCAAATCAGGGCAGGTTTTTAAATCCAGAACTTGATTAGTTTCTAATGATAAACCTAAATTGCTGATCAAAATTCCTTTTTCAGTTTTTTCAGTTGCAATGCCAAAAATCTTCATGATTTTTTGAATCTGGCTATCGCCCTGCAGGCTTTTTTCTTTCAATGCAGGTAAACTGATTTCAGCTTCATCAGCCAACGCTGCGATGCTGTACCAATATGATGCAGCGCTCCAATCGGGCTCTACAATTAACGTTCCTTTCTGAAAAGATTGGGGTTTTATTGATATCGAATTTCCGTTCCAAGAATGTTCAATACCAACTTCAGCCAGCATATCCAAAGTCATATCTACATATGGCTTTGAAGTGAGTTCTCCTTCAATATCTAAGGTTAAACCTTGAGGCAATGTAGGCGCAATCATTAGCAATGCTGAAATATACTGACTGCTCACATCACCTTTAATTTTAACTTCAGCGGTTTTTTGATTTAAAGGGCCAACAATATTCAACGGAGGAAACCCATCATTTTCTGCATAAGAAATCTCTGCCCCAATAGTTTTCAGCGCTTCCGCCAAAATACCAATCGGGCGCTGTTTCATGCGCTCGGTTCCAGTTAATAAGAAATTGCCGTTTTTTGCAGATAGATAGGCTGAAAGAAATCTCATCGCTGTTCCCGCAGGACCAACATCAACGGTTTTAGATTCTTCAATTTCTACCTCTAACTCTTCTTCCAAATTATTTAAAATATCATTCAAAGTTACCGTATCAGCAGCATTCGAAAGATTTTCTACTTTAACCAATTTATTGCTTAAAGCGCTAATTATCAAGGCTCTGTTGCATTCGCTTTTTGAGCCAGTTAACTGGATTTCCGTATTAATATTCTTGGTTCCTTTAAAAGAAACTAAGGCATTTTTTGACATTGTATTCTGGTTTTATTCTTAAATGCAATTGTCAGACGTTTCCGACTGACAATGCATTGTAATTTATAGTATCATTTTGATTTTGCAGCTACCGTTTTAAGATTGCTACCCCGAAGTGTCGGGATAAACTGTGCCTCGCAATGACGTGGAGAAAAGGTTTTTTGTTAAGTTTTTGGTTTTACCCTCTACCTTAAACCTCTAAACCCTTTACCTTATTTTGAAACTACTGTATGTTGTTCTGCAGCAATTCCTTTTTCAGCTTTGCCAGCATTCATAATTTCAGTTTGTTTACGGATAGATTCGCCGTGCATCAATTCTAGGAATTTTTCTGTGAAGTTCAAATCTAACTTTAAAGCTTTTGCAAAGGCATGTCCTTTCTTGATAATGGCATCCCAACGGTTAACCTGTAAAATTGTTACCTGATTATCACGTTTGAATTCGCCGATTTTTTCTACGATAGCCATACGTTCACCTAATTTTTGCAATAAGATGTCATCAATTTTATCGATTGATTTACGTAAATCGGCTAGTTTATCAGCAAAAGCTTCATTTGGTGCTTCAGGCTCACGAACGGTTAAACGGTCTACCAATTCAGATAATGCAGCAGGCGTAACTTGTTGTTTAGCATCTGTCCAGGCCACTGAAGGATCGACATGAGATTCGATCATTAAACCTTGCATATCTAAATCCAATGCTTTTTGAGAAATGTAAGGAATTAACTCACGGTTACCGCAAATGTGACTTGGGTCGTTAATAATTGGCAATTCAGGACATAAAGTTTTCAACTGAATAGCAAGTTCCCACATTGGTTCGTTACGGAAAGAGCTCTTCTCGAATGAAGAAAAACCACGATGGATAGCACCAATTTTAGTGATACCAGCACCATTAATACGCTCGATCGCACCAATCCACAATTGTAAATCAGGGTTAACCGGGTTTTTAATTAATACAGGAACATCATGACCTTTTAAAGCATCGGCAATTTCCTGAACAGTAAATGGGTTCACTGTAGAACGAGCCCCAATCCAAAGAATATCTACGCCTGCAGCCAAAGCCTCTTCAACGTGTTTTGCATTTGCAACCTCAACAGCCGTTGGTAAACCAGTTTCTGCCTTTGCACGTTTTAACCATTCTAAACCAATACTTCCGATACCTTCGAACTCTCCCGGACGAGTACGTGGCTTCCAGATACCTGCTCTTAAAACGGATACTTTACCAGTTGCAGCTAATAAATGTGCTGTAGTTAATAATTGCTCTTCAGTTTCTGCGCTGCAAGGGCCAGAGATGATTAATGGTTCGTTGTTAACGTTTAACCAAGTGTTTAAAGGTTGGATGTTTAAATTAAGTTTCATGATTTATGGCTTGTTTTTTAGTCCGAAGTCCGTAGTCGGGTGTCCGGAGTTATATTTTGATTTTAGTTATTATATTTCTTACTATTTATCTTCGGACTCCTGACTCAGGACTTCCGACTTATTTATACTTTATCGTTCTTTTGATACTCTCCGAGGATATTAAAATTCGAAGTGTATTTTAATGCTTTTCTAATGGCTTTATCATACTTTTCGGTACTTGGCCATTCTAAGTCGACGTAAAAATAATATTCATTTCTTTTACCCAACACCGGCATAGATTGTATTTTTGTTAAGCTTACTTCTTGTTCTGCAAAGATATTTAATACTGTTGCTAAAGAGCCAGCTTTATGACCAACCTGAAAACAGATTGAAGCCTTATTTATTTTTTTTCCCTCGTCTGTTTTATCTTTTTTCAGGATGAGGAAACGGGTATAGTTTTTCTTGTTCGATTCTACCCGGCGCTCCAATATGTTTAACCCATAAAGCTCTGCGGCTAAACTATTTGCTATAGCCATCGTGTCGGTTAGTTTTTCTTCCTGAATACGTTTTGCGCAAGCAGCTGTATCATTGCTTTCTACAATTTTAATGTGCGGGTAATCGTAAAAAAAATCGATACACTGACGGATGGCGATAGGGTGAGAAGTTACGATTTTGATATCTTCGAATTTCACACCTGGCAATGCCATTAAGTGCAATTGTATTGGCAAATAAACCTCGCCAACTACCGAGAAACCATAATCGCGAATTAAGGTATAATTTGGTAACAGACTTCCTGCAATAGAATTTTCAATAGCCATTACTACGAAGTCAGCCTCGTTTTTTTCCAGCTTGTCGCATGTTTCTTTAAATGAATTGCATTCTACAGTTTCGATGTTTTTACCAAAGAATTTGTAAGCTGCTTCTTCATGAAAAGATGCTTTAATACCTTGAATTGCTACTCGTTTTGTCGTTTCCATTTTTGCGTAAAACAAAAAAAGTCCCGGCTGTTTGCCGGGACTTTTTTATACATTTTAATATTGTTATATATCTTTTTGCATATTAGCCCCGGCTCTTACTAAAATAGTAAAAGTAACCAAAGTAATATGTGTTGAATAATTTCATTTTTGTTTTTTGAATGAGCCAAATTTAATAACAAAATTTAATTTGTCAATAGGAAAATGAAATTATTTTTAATAAAATTTAATTTTGTTTGATTTAGGCCGTTTTTGAGATGGGTATGAAATGGGGGAATGTGGAGGTTGAGGGGGTAGAGTGTTTTTGTCTTAGCCAGACGGGCTTTTTTCTTTTGACAACAAAAGAAACAAAATTGCCGGCTGAAAATTTTTGTTTTGAAGTTTCTGCTTTGGCACATACAGTGCATCCCCAAAAATTTGTTAGGCCGGATTTAAGTAGAACGGAGATTGTGTGGTAGGGCTTTGCTGGGTGAAAATTTGAGTCCCGATTACTTTATAATTATTAGGTTGTAAATCGAATTGTTATGTTGAAAGTAAAAATATTTCCAAAGAAGCAGTTCGTTGTTCCTAAACCTCCTATGAATAAACCTCTTTTTCCAGTGGCTTTGAAAGCTATTCCCTTTTAATGAGCAAAATAATGCCCTTGCCCTGAGAATTGGCTCTATCTAGAATTTATATTAATGCCTCTCAGAAGCTGTTATTTTATAAAAATATTAAAAACTTAGCTATATCCTCCTATTAGCGGTCATTAATTTGCCGCAGGTATTTATTAATACTCAAGTTTAAAGATAGCCGCACACTGATTAAAGCAGGTTGACGCGCAAGGTTTAGAAAGCAGTCTATCATATCTTTACAGCTAGTTTCGTTTTTATTTGACCAGACCCGGCACATATGGTACCGAATGAATTCAGACATATCTTATCCTTTGTAATAGCTTTCTGGCTACTTTGATTATGGCCCTGCGGGAACCAATCCTTGCAGACCATCTGCTGTAGCACAGGGTTAAAGCAGGATCTGTTCTTATACCCACCCATGCAGACTCTACAAGTAAATACCTAAGCCGGCGGTGCTGTCTTGTTGTTATACTTCCTTTTCTATCGTCTTCACCTGAGGAATGCTGCATTGGGCATAACCCAACAAATGAATTGAGCCTATCTGAATTCTCAAAACGGGTAACGTCAACAATTTCTACAATCAGCACAGCGGCTGTTACGGGCCCTATGCCTGGTATTGAGCAGAGCAGCCTGAAAATAGTTTGATAACGTACCTTACACATGAGTTTGCGTATCTCCTTTAAGGTATCTAGTTTCTCAGATCTGATGGTTTCCATTATCGAGATCTGCCTGTCCAGCACAACTCTGATGCTCGACTCCCCACAGCTAATCTGTTTTAGCCATTCCACAAATGCATTGCTCCAATTGGCCTTTGCAAATCTATGGGGTATTTCAATACCCATCAGGCGTAGAAGCCCTTTTATCCTATTTTTTGCCCGGGTGAGGTCATTACTGTAACGCTCATTGAGACGTACAAGTTGTCGATCGGCTTCAAGCTCAGGATCAGGAACATAGACACCTTCCAGCTGGCCAGCCTGAAGTGCCTCTGCTATTCGCCGGGAATCATTCCTGTCGTTCTTATTCTTCGTACTCTTATCAGTCCTGGGAACATCCGCTGCATTCACCGCAATGCAGCTTATCGATAGGGCAGCAAAAGCACGCTGTATCCAAAACCCACAGAATCCACTTTCGTAGGCACATTCATAATTCGCCTTAGGGTAACTGGTTAGAAGAAAATTCCTAAGCCCCTCAACAGAAGGAGGAGACTGAACAAAACTTTTAAGGTACTGCTTACCTAAGTAGAGGGAGATGGTCCAACTTTTAAGGTGCACATCGATACCACAGCTTATCGTGTGACCGCTAAAATCTAATTTTTCTGCTAAATTTGTCATGATCTTAGTTCTCTTGTTTATATAAATTTAACTATTGTGGCTTGCAAAAGACCACTCGAACTAAGATCACTTTATTACATAGATACTGATAGAAATGAAAATACTTTTTGTTGCAGGTACTCAACAAGCCATTACTGGCAACAACAAAAAGATTGTAATGGATAGCAGGGCTACATAAGCCAAATGAACCGAACCTTACATTTCCAAAATCTTTAAAAAATTAGTCATCCGATGAATATCTGCAAAATGCCAATATTTATCGAATGACTTTAGTTTACAGCTATAAAACAAAAAACGGTCTGTAAAATACAAACCGTTTTAAATATTATCCTGTTGAACTTAGCGTTCGCTGTTTTTCGTTAAAATCTTTAACGTTGTTATTCTTGGCTTGCTCTTCAGCTTCGTGTAATTCTTGCTGCATTATTTTCGCAATTTTGGTGCTGCCATCATGACTCCAGCCTGGTGGATTAAACAAGTATTTAACCTTATCCGTAAAAGTTGGTGCCTTTTTAACATCTGCTTTAAGTGCAATAAACTCATGGAAAATAATGTTAACCGGACCGGTATCTTTAGGTTGCGTGGTTAAGCCATATTTGATTTCATCTTCAGGTAACTCAGCCTGGAAAGTGCCAAACATTCTATCCCAAAGAATTAACACCATACCCATATTTTTATCCAGATAACGCACATTGCTGGCGTGATGAACGCGATGGTGTGATGGTGTGACGAAAACATACTCATACCATTTCGGGAAGTTGATTTTATATTGAGTATGGACCAGGTTGCCGTAAATTTGAGTGACCAGATACGCAAAAAGTATATCCATTGCAGTGAAACCCATAAAAGCAAGTGGTAGATAGAAGAATACCCGGTATAAAGGTTCGAATACGGTTGAACGAAAACCAGTTGTTAAATTAAAATGCTCTGATGAGTGATGGGTAACATGCATGGCCCAGAAAAAACGCACATAATGACCAACTGTATGCAGAAACCAATAAAGAAAATCTTGTGCTAAAATCAGAACCAACCAATAAATCCAAACGTTTGAGATTTGAAATAAACGAAACTGGTAGCAGTATTCTAATAAAAAGAAAGTGGCTGTTTTCATACCTAAATTAATGATTACAGCGGCAATCATCAAATAAATATTGGTCCAGGTATCGCGTTTGGTATATAATTTTTTGTCGTGTGCATAGCTGAAATACATTTCAACCAAGGTTAAAACGATTACAAAGCCAAATAAGCCGCCAACAGAAATATCACTTCCGGTAAACTTCATTTTTTATAAACTATTATAATAATCCAAACTGCTCAAAATATCGGCATTGGTTACACGGCAGTTGAACGTGCATTTGCCTGTCGTTTCTAAAAGAGAGAACAGAATATTTCCATCTTCATTCTTTTTATCACTTTGCATTAATTCTAAAAGCGTTTCGAAACTTTCTTGTTGAATATGATATTTTGGATATAACGATAAAATATAGCCGCTGATATCTTTAAATTCTTCTTTTGTTAATCCGCTGTTTTTGATGGATAAAGCTGCCTCGCAAACAAAACCAATGGTAATCGCCTCGCCGTGAGTAAGTGGGTTTTCATCGTTAGCGAGCGAATAACTTTCTACAGCATGACCAATAGTGTGACCGAAGTTTAAAATTTTACGCAGATTTTTTTCATGCGGATCTATAGTAACCACTTCGTTTTTAATTTCTACCGATCGGTAGATATCTTCGGCTGATGGCGTTAAATAATCGGTAGTTTTTAATTTTTCATAATAGGCCTTATCATAAATTAAACCATGTTTAATCATTTCTGCAAAACCCGATAAAAGTTCGCGTTGAGGTAAGGTTTCTAAAAACTTTGTTTCGATAAAAACCATCTGGGGCAAGGTAAATGTGCCCACCATATTCTTCACATTATCAATATCAATCCCAGTTTTGCCACCTACAGAGGCATCAACCTGCGATAGTAGGGTAGTAGGAACATTAATAAAATCAATACCACGCTTGTAAGTTGAGGCAATAAAACCACCCATATCGGTAATTACACCACCACCTAAGTTAATCATCAAACTTTTGCGGTCGGCTTCAAAATCAAGCAAGGTTTTCCAAATACCGATGCAAAAATCGATGTTTTTATTTTCTTCGCCAGCAGAGGTTTCAATTAAATCAAAATCAGCAAAATCATCCATCATCGATTGAAAAACAGGCAAACAGATTTCGCTTGTATGCTCATCAGCAAGAATAAAAACTTTACTGTATTTATTGCTTTCTAACAGTATTTTTAAGGCGTTTAAACTGCTTTCGAAATAAAGCGAATGGCCTGCACTAGTTAAGGTTTCCATTATATTATTTCGATTTTATCTTGTTCAAAAGTGATGATATCGCCAACTCTAACTTTATAACGTTTGCGAAATTCGACTTCTCCGTTACATTTTACTAAGCCATCCATTACAGCAGCTTGCGCATCGCCTCCAGTACCTACCAAGCCAGTTGCTTTTAAAAGCTGGATCAATGGAATAAACTCGCCCTCTAATTTGAATTGTATCATTTTGCTGCAAAAATACGATTATTTCGATGTTTTACGTTCGTAGAATGGATGCTTTTTATAATTTTGCATCCATCTGACTTATTATACATCAAATGATTGATTCTATTCCCAATAAACAACCTAATTTCGACAATACGGAAGTTGCTTTCCGACAAAAAACTAACGCCGAATTAAAAAAGGCATTCTGGTTATTTAAAATGATTGGTAGCAATTTCTTAACTAAAGTTGGGCCAGCTATAACTAATTTCTTTTTAAATATTGGCTTGCCGATTCAAGGCGCCATAAAAGCCACCATTTTTCAGCAGTTTTGCGGTGGCGAGACCATTGCAGAATGCGATAAAGCCATTGTTCAATTGGCTAAAGGTGGCGTTGGAACTATTTTAGATTATTCTGTTGAAGGTGAAGAAGAAGAAATCGTATTTGATGAAACTTGTCAGGAAATTATCCGTACCATTCTTCGTGCTGATGGCGACCCTAACATCCCAATTACTGTCTTTAAAATTACAGGTATTGGTCGCTTTGCATTATTAGAAAAGTTAGACGCAAAGCAAACGTTAACCGCTGATGAGAAAGCGGAATTCGATAAAGTAAAATTACGTTGCGAAATGATTTGTCGCACTGCTTTTGATAAGGGTGTGCCGGTTATGATCGATGCTGAAGAAACATGGATTCAGGATACAATTGACGAATTGGCTTTGGATATGATGCGTAAATTTAACCAAGAGCGAATTATTGTTTACAACACTTATCAAATGTATCGCCACGATAAACTGGCAGATATGAAAGCTGACCACCTGATTGCTAAAGCCGCAGGTTTTATTTTAGGCGTTAAAATGGTTCGTGGTGCTTATATGGAAAAAGAGCGCAAACGTGCTGCCGAAATGGGTTATCCATCGCCAATTCAGAAGGATAAAGAATCATCTGATAAAGATTATAATGAATCGTTGCGTTATTGTGTAGATCATATAGAAGAAATTGCCATTGTTTGCGGAACGCATAATGAAGATAGCAGTCGCCTGTTAACTTATCTATTAAATGAGAAAAATGTTGCTCATAATCATCCTCATGTATATTTCGCACAGTTATTGGGCATGAGCGATAACCTAAGTTTCAATTTGGCCGATGCAAATTACAACGTCGCAAAATATGTTCCTTATGGCCCGATTAAAGCCGTTATGCCCTATTTGTTTAGAAGAGCGCAGGAAAACACTTCGGTTGCTGGGCAAACAGGAAGAGAATTGGGATTGATAGAAAGGGAATTGAAAAGAAGAAAACTTTAGTTGTTATTCTTAAGAATCTGTTAATAGATTGCAGATTCTTCTAATACAAAATGAGCCTGATTTAAGCAAAATCACCAAGTGTTTTTTTTTGGAAATAAAAGTGCTTGGTTCTTTTGAAAATACAGTCCCGCTTTTTGCTACAATCTTTTTGTTATTGTCAGTTCTAACTTGTTTGAAATATAATACAAAAAGTATTTTCGCTCCAATCGGGTTTAAGAATTTAGTGCAGTACTTAATTTCCAATATTTCTTTCCGTATTTCCGTGGGAAAAAATTTTCATTTAGCGGAATGCAAACGCTAACGAATTACAGAATTAAGATGCTGAAATAAATTCATGTTAATGACGGTTACAGGTAGCAGCAAAATTAAACGTTGAAACATGTTATTTCTTCACAACAAACCCTTGCTTTCCAGTTAGCAAATCATAAAACAAAATGAAATCACTGGCTAAGCTATAACCTGGATATTTAAATGTTGCGGGTTTATTTTTTTCAAAAAAGAAATGCCCAACCCAGGCAAATCCATAACCTAAAACAGGCATTGCCAAAAAGAAAAGCCAGTTATGAAACATAAATCCCGTAAAGAAAGCTAACACTACTAAACCAGTACCTATAAAATGAAGAATACGCGAAGCTGTGTTAGTATGCTCACTTAAATAATAAGGGTAAAACTCTTTTAATGATTTATATTTCTTTTCTGCCATAACATTGTTTACAAAATTCCGTTCGCTTTTAAAAAAGATTCCAGTTGTGCTGGTTTATCAGTCATTAAAAGTGTATTCAAACCCACTTTTTTGGCACCTTCAATGTGTTGAGGGCTATCATCAATAAATAATGTTTCAGCAGGGTTAAGGTTGGTATCTTTTAAAACCTGCTCAAAAATATTGGTATTGGGCTTACGCAGTTTCATCTGTTGAGAAAAATAAGCTTTCTCAAAATAGTCGTCGTAGTTATTAAGCTTAAAGGTGGTTTGTAAATAATTAATAATCCAATCGTAATGGATTTCGTTATTATTACTCAATAAAAATGTACGGTATTTATCTTTAACTTTTAAGAGCAGATCGTGGTTTTCCTGAATGGTTCCAATTAATAAGCTGTTCCAGGCCTCATCAATTTGTGCATCTGTAAGTTCAGGTTTATTTGCAGCTTTTCTAATGCCGTCGCGAAATTCTGACTGTGAAATTGCACCTGTTTCAAAATCGTCAAACAATTGATTATGAGATTTATGTGCAAAGAAATTTTCAATATCAGTAATGCCTAACTTTTTAAAGGAATCTTGCGCTATTCTAAAATCTATATCGAAAATTACGTTTCCGTAATCAAAAATGATGTTTTTAATATTCTGCATCTGCTTTAATTTTCGACAAATATCTTCAAATAATTATTAATGGTTACTAAAATTGATATTTAATAACAATAAGGACAGCTAATTTTAATAGCGTCGTAAAAAACCTAACCCTATAAGTTGTATATGAATTAAATCATCTGAATGTCATCAGAATTTTAGTAGCTTACCAAAATGGATGATAGAATAAATTTTATACTCGGCGTTATATTTATATTAAGTGGTATTTCAGTTTTCTGGTTAATTTTTGCCAGTAAGAAAATTTAACAAGGAATTGATCTCCATACATTGATAATATCTCATGGATTTTAAATTTCATGATATATTTTTTTATTAAACATCATTAATAATAGGTTTATCTATTAAAATACTCACCCTATCTATTAAATTTTTCAAACCTTTTTTCTTTTGATATGTTTATAGAATCTAAAACGTTCAAAAATTAAATGCAAGGAACAGTAAAATTTTATAATGAATCAAAAGGTTTTGGTTTCATTAAATCTGAAGATGGAGAAGAAATCTTCGTTCACATTACAGGATTGGTAGATAAAATCAATCAGGATGATCAAGTTGAGTTTGAAGTTACTCAAGGTAAAAAAGGACTTAATGCTGTTAATGTAAAACTAGTTTAGGCAATGAGACTTGGGACGGTTAAGTTTTACGATGATGAACAGGGATTAGGCTTGATAACACCTTCAAACGGTGGAAGAGATTTAGTTGTTTCTGCTCAAGGTTTAATAGATAAAATACAGACTAAAAATATTGTTGTATTTGATCTTAATTTTTCTAACAGTAACGTAGAAGTTATTAAAGTTTCTGTTTTAAAATCCTAGATTGATAATTATTTAAAATTATATAAAAAGCAGGCTAATTAGTTAGTCGTGGTCGGAAGATTTTTCTTCCGACTTTTTTTGTTTTTTAATTAATGAATTATCATCATAAACATCTGATTATCAGAATTTTAAATTTGTTTTTGTTGTTTTGTTTTCTTATCTTATAGGCTGATAATCAATTAAGTATGTCAGTTTTTAAAGACCATAAAATCTCATTTAAGCAAATTTTAGAGTTTGTTCCAAAGGCCTTGCTGAGCCATCTTTCAGCAACCACGAAGGTGGATTACTACAGCAAAGTGCTGCATGGTGAAAAAATGTTTTATCTGCTCCTGTTCTGTATTTTTGATAATGAGAAATTGAGTCAGAGAACCCTGGAAGATACTTTTAACAGCAGTGGTTTCAAGGCTTTGTTTGGATTAGGTGAAGAAGAAAAAATACGGTGTAGCTCTATCTCCGAAAGGCTTTCAAAAATCGACCCCAATTACTTTAAAGAAATCTATGAGTATATTTACGAACGCTTTTCCAGTCTTTACGATAAAGCAGAAACAGAGAAGTACAATCTGATAAG
>NZ_CAKLBU010000027.1 GCF_920984735.1 Pedobacter sp. Leaf250
AAAATCTACAATTTCACGTATATTTGACATAAGCCTTAGTTTTGAGTATAAAATTATCTTTTTATTGTAGCAAGTTTGACTACTTCTCGAACTAAGGCTCTTATTAATACATGGATACTTTTTGGTGCAGGTCTTCCACAGGCTCAGACTAACAATCGCAAAAAGATTGAAACGATAGCAGGACTACCGTAACCAAAGAATTACTGACACTGCTTTACCCTTAAATTCCCTAAAGTGGACTTTGAATTTACGAATGAGTTTAAACCTTCTACCTTACGCCTTCAAACCCTCAACCATAATCACTATCTTTGTGCGCTATGGCAAAATCGTTCGAAGAATTTAAGTTAAACAGGCAAATTTTAAATGCAGTTGCCGATGCAGGTTACACCGTTGCCACGCCAATACAAGAAAAAGCAATTGCTCCAGTATTATCAGGACAAGATATTTTTGGCATTGCCGAGACAGGAACAGGGAAAACCGCGGCTTTTGTTTTGCCAATTTTAATGCAATTGAAATACGCTCAAGGCGAAAATCCGAGGGCTTTGATTTTATCACCAACACGAGAATTGGCGATGCAGATTGCCGAACAAGTGAAGTTATTTTCTGTTTACACAGATTTACGTTCCCTTGTAATTTTTGGAGGTATTGGTCCGAAAACGCAAAAAGAACAGATTGCAAAAGGTGTTGATATTTTAATTGCCACACCTGGAAGATTTCTTGATTTATATTTAGCTGGAGATATTAATACACAGAGCCTAAAATTTTTGGTGCTGGATGAGGCAGATAAAATGATGGATATGGGTTTTATTGGCTCCATTCACCGGATTTTAGAAATCGTTCCGCGGAAACGCCAAAACCTGTTATTTTCGGCAACGATGAGTGATTTAGTGCAAAAAATTGCAGGAGATTTTTTGAATAATCCATTGGTAATCGAAACATCAACACAGGCTACCCCAGCAGCCAATGTTACACAAGCTTTATATTACGTTCCAAATTTTAAGACTAAAATTAATCTTTTACAGCATTTGCTGAAGAATGATGAGGCTTTCTCACGACTGATCATTTTCTGCAAAACCAAAACGGTTGCAGATAATATTTTTAGTTTTATTGAGCGAAGATACGGAGCAGAAAATGTTCGTGTAATTCATGCCAATAAAGGACAAAACACAAGAATCAATTCGATAAATAGTTTCAAAGAAGGCAATATTCGCGTTTTAGTGGCTACTGATGTTGCCAGTAGGGGAATTGATGTAAGTGATGTAAGCCATGTGATTAATTTCGATGTGCCGATTATTATTGAAGATTATGTACACAGAATTGGCCGTACGGGTAGGGCTTTCGCTAAAGGCGACGCCATTACTTTTGCAACAGATGCCGAGAAATATTACATCCGGAAAATTGAAAAATTAATTCGCCAGTATATACCTGTGGCAGAAATTCCTGAGGGTGTTTATATTGATGAAACGCCTTATGAAGAGCGTCAGCATATCGCGAAAGAGATTGATATGCAGAAACGTAAAGAAGACCCTGATTTTAAAGGTGCTTTCCATGAGAAAAAACACGCTGCAGCAATTGATAAGAAAGCGAGAGAAAAGGCAAAAGCAAAAGCTGGGAAAGAAATTAAAAGCTTTAAAAAGGGTAAAAAATTCGATAAGAAAAAGTAATGAAGCTGAGGATTACGCCTTTAAATATAATTGGAGCTGTAGGATTAGGTTTAGCAGTTTTTAATATTTTAAGTCAGAAAGAAAGTGCGCCACGGCATATAGATATGAGCGGTTTTTATTTGCTCATTCTTGTGTGCCTGATTCTTGTTACATTTATTACCGATTTGATTTTTCGTTTCACACTAAAGGATTTGAAACGGATTTGGATTGTTGAATCGATCTTTATCTTGATTACCGTGATCCTAATGGTCATTATACAAAAGTTAGCGTAATGCAAGAGTAAAAAAATCTAAGTATTCCATTCAACCGTATAATCAAATTAAAAAAAAAGCATCTTTGCTCAAAATTTAACCAGTGGTATCTCCACAATCAGTGAAAACATAGTATGAAAACAGCAGAAATAAAATTGACGGTTGAGCTAGATGAAGCAAATAATCCAGATAACATCCTTTGGGAAAGTACAGATTCTGAAAGTGCTGATAAAGTGCCTGCAAAGGCGATGTTTTTATCGGTTTGGGATCATAATTACAAAAATACTCTAAAAATAGACCTTTGGACAAAGGATATGCCTGTTGATGAAATGAAACGTTTCTTCTACGAAACTTTACAAACCATGGGTGATAGCTTTTTGAAGGCTACAAACGAAACTTTAATAGTTGAAGATTTACGCGATTACTGTGCGCATTTTGCCGAGAAAATGGGCATTGTTGAGGGGCAGTAGTTTAGAAGTTAAAAGTTAAAAGTTAAAAAAATAGCCAAACAAGTTAGTCAATTTTTGTTTACTCTAACCAACTAACCAACTAACCAACTAACCAACTAACCAACTAACCAACTTAAAAACCAAACAAAAATGTTAATACTAAATAAATTTAGAGCTTGGGTGGGCATTTTACTTTGCGTTATTGCAAGTTTCTGCCCGATGTTGAAGGTGCCGATTAAAGGTAATTGGAACCTGTATCAATCTGATGCCCGTTTGTTTTTAATTACTTATGCGATTATTGCAATTGCAGTACTGATACTTTTTATTAGAAAGGCAGGCGCATTTCGCTTTATGAGTTTTGTAATGGCAATATGGTACGTTTTAGCTATAGGAGCTGTTTATTTTACAGCAAATAATTATACAAAATATGGTTTCGCGAATAAACTAATTGGTAGGGTAGTACATTTCCAATGGGGATGGATTGTATTTTTAGTGGGTGTTATTTTTATGGTTTTTAGCACTAAACGCGGCGAAAAAATTATTGCTCAAACCACTAATCTTTAAACTGTGAAGTAAGCTTAGCTACTTCATATCCTTTGGCCTTACAACGGGCAACAATTTCATCATGAGTTTTTTTCGGCATTGTCTGGTTACGACTCATGATGAATAAAAATTTATGGTCTGGATGACCAACAACTACATATGAATAATCTTCAGCAAGCTCGATAATCCAATAATCTACCTTTATAGGCCAGATAAATTGAGCTTGTAATTCACCATTATTTCCTTCTTCCGAAGGGAACATTTTAGAATTTCTAGAGTACACCTTCTCATCATTTGGCTTTTTATACGTGGTTAACACATTATAATATCCCTCTTTGTTCAAAGTATATTTTGTTGTAGTTTCTCTGCTTCCTTTATCAAAAATAGTTGGAATAGAATATAATGAATACCAGGTGCCCGAATATTTTTTTAAATCCAATCTCGTCACGGGTGCGTTTTTTTCGATTGGTAAATAATTTAAAAGGATAAGAAAGATTGTGCAAATCGTTTTCATAACAGCAGTAAGTTTGATTATACTTACGCAATCACTTTATCTATGGTTCCAAATTGTTATAAAATAAGGAATAAATAAATCCAGTCCACTGCTTTTAAACAATAGCCAATTCAATTAATATTCTCCTATTTAATGGATGATCAGGTACTTGAGGAATTATCCTTAAGAGCTGCTACTTTTATTGAAACAGGAATCGCTGAGACATAACTAATCAGCTATAAAATAATCTTCAACGTCATCTTCTAATGGTAGATAAAGTCTTTCCCATTCGTTGCCGTCTAAAGTTTCCCAAGTGTGTCCTTCACCAGAGGTATCTGCAGCAATTAGGATAATTCCAGGTTCAATGATGAAGTTTGTTCCATTGCTAACGGTAAACTTCAGTTTTCCTTTAAGTGTAATAACATATTGCCTGCGTGGTGCTGGGTGGATACTGTGTTCCAGCGAAATGTCTGTTTGAGCAAAAAAATAATTGGTATTAATATGTTGCCTTATCGGGATTCTTCCCGTTTCGAAATCGCATTTTCCCTCTTCGATATTTATCAAACGAACGGCTTTTAAATAATTTGGAGTATCGGCTTTATCTAGTTTTGTATTCATGCTAAAATTTTAATTCTGTCTGTCCTTTTAGGGCAATTTCTCTTTCGTGTTGTAATAACCATTGCTTTCGCCATAATCCGCCAGCGTAGCCAACCAATTTACCATTACTGCCAATTACCCTATGGCATGGAACCACAATAGCAATATTATTTTTACCATTGGCTGCAGCAATAGCCCGAATAGCCAGCGGTTGATGTGCCGAAAACTTGGCGTAAGAAATGGTGTCGCCATACGGAATGGCTAATAAATTTTGCCAAACACCTTGCTGAAAATCGGTTCCTTTTTGTTTTATCGGGAAGTCGAAAGCCTTTAAATCGCCTTTGAAATAATTATCAAGCTGTTTAGCCACGCTTTTGGTCAGGTCGTTGTCCGTTAATCCAGTGATGTCTATTTCTGCAAAAGTAATGGTGTACACGAAATCATCATCTGCTAAGACGGTTATTTTGCCGATAGGTGATTCGATGACTGATGCGTAGTTCATAGTTGTTTTTGCCACGGAAGCACAGAGTTCACGGAATATAATGAATTAATATCTATACAGTTAGTAGCAAAATCGCATATAATTTTTCTGTGTATTCCGTGTTTCCGTGGAAACATAATCTGCGGCTAATGCTTTAAACAAAATTACAACAATACAACAAATTACCCTCGCAATATTTATCAATAAAAGTATCTTTGCGGTTATGCAACTGGCCAAAGAGGTTAAATATCTAATCCACAAGGAAGTACTGTTAGAGTGGCGCTCCAAATATACCATTAACGGCGTGTTGCTATATGTAGTTTCTACAATTTTTACATGTTATTTATCATTTGTAAGCCTCGGCGATAAGTTAACCTGGAATGCTTTATTTTGGGTAATTATGCTTTTTGCATCAATTAACGGGGTTTCTAAAAGTTTTTTGCAAGAAACCAAAGGCCAGCAGCTTTATAGTTATATTCTAGCAAGTCCTGCTGCGGTTTTAATATCCAAAACAGTTTACAATACCATTTTAATGCTGGTTTTAACAACTATTGCATTGGGGTTTTATACTTTGGTTTTCGATAGTTTCACTCCACCCGATTTACTTTTATATTATGTGGCGGTAGTGATGGGGAGCATTAGTTTTTCAACGGTATTTACCATGGTTTCGGCCATTGCCAGCAAAGCGGGAAACGGCGGAATGTTAATGGCGATTTTAAGTTTTCCAATCATCATTCCTGTGCTTATACTTTTAATAAAATTAGCCAAAAATGCAGTTGATGGCTTGCCATGGGAAAATAGTTACGACGAAATCGGCATGTTGTTTCTGGTAAATGTATTAACCGTTGCAACCTCATTATTGCTATTTCCTTATCTTTGGAGAGACTAATAAATGGAAGATGTAAAATGGATGATGGAACAAAAAAACCAAACAACCAATAACTAAAAAACGAAAATAATGAATAAAACTTGGTGGAAAATTTTAGGTTCAGTGCTGGTAATTTATACTGCAATTGCAGGCTTGTTGCTTGGTGTGCCTCGTTTGCCTATTTTAAATGAATCAATCAGGAATTTATATTTCCACGTTCCAATGTGGTTTGCCATGATTGTGCTGTTCTCGATTTCTGTTTTTTATAGCATCAAATCGCTAAGTTCTATGAGTGAAATTGATGATATCAAAGCCGTTGAAAGTGTAAATGCAGGGATCATTTTTGGTTTGTTGGGCTTAGTAACAGGAGCCATTTGGGCAAAATATACTTGGGGACAATTCTGGAGTTTCGACCCTAAACAAAATTTTGCAGCCATTTCTGTTCTGCTCTACTTTGCTTATTTAATTCTTCGCAATGCGATAGATGAGGAACAGAAAAGAGCAAAAATTTCGGCCATTTACAATATTTTCGCTTTCCCGATGATGGTAGTTTTACTCTTTGTTTTACCACGTTTAAAAGATTCGCTGCATCCTGGCAATGGCGGTAACCCTGGTTTTAATAGCTACGATTTAGATAGCCGCATGCGCATGGTATTTTACCCTGCATGTTTAGGTTGGATATTAATCGGTTACTGGGTTTACACCATCCGTTTCAGATTACGTTCTTTAGAAAACAAACAACAACACAATTAGACGATTGAGGATCAAGGATCAAGGATCAAGGAGAAAAGGTTAGTCTTACAATCATTATTCGTTTGCTTTTCAACATTACAACCTTGATAATAACCTTTCAACATTTAAACATTTCAACACACAACAGAATCAAAATGAAAAAGATATTCTTCTCATTATTATTTATGCTGACAACCATACAATTATTCGCTCAAGATAAAGGTGTAGAAATGGCAGATAAGCTGCGTAGCGACGGTAAAATTTACGTTGTTGTGGCTTGTATAGTCATTATTTTGCTTGGTTTATTGGCTTACCTTTTCTCAATCGATAAAAGATTAAAAAAAATCGAAAAAGAAAACCTACCTAAAAACTAACTTTAAACGGTTTAAACCTGTTTTTCTCTGCAATTAGGATTGGTGTTGGCTATACACTAAGTCTTTTTTCATTTGGATATATGCGGTTTTTTTAGGCAATTTTGCGGCATACTTAATTCATAAAAAAGAAATAATGGCTAATCTAGCAGACGAGAACAAGTTTTTTGCAGATGTATGCAAGAACTTTGACAGTGCGGCTCAATTCACCAATCATCCGGAAGGTTTATTGAACCAGATTAAAGCGTGTAATAGTGTGTATCGTTTCCAGTTCCCAATTCGTCGTGGAAATGGTTTCGAAGTAATCGATGCTTGGCGTGTAGAACACTCGCATCACATGAGCCCTACAAAAGGTGGTATTCGCTATAGCGAAATGGTAAATGAAGATGAAGTGATGGCACTTGCAGCCCTAATGACATACAAATGTGCCATCGTAAACGTTCCTTTCGGCGGTGCAAAAGGTGGTATCAAAATTAACACCAAACAGTATAGCGTAGCCGAGTTAGAAACCATTACCCGTCGTTATACTACAGAACTTATCAAGAAAAACTTTATTGGTCCTGGTATCGATGTTCCTGCTCCAGATTATGGATCGGGTGAACGCGAAATGAGCTGGATTGCAGATACTTACATGACTATGAATCCTGGTCAGTTGGATGCTTTAGGTTGTGTTACTGGTAAGCCAATTGCCTTGCATGGTATTCGTGGAAGAAAAGAAGCTACTGGCCGCGGCGTGGCTTATGCGGTTCGCGAATGTGTAGATGTTGCTGAAGATATGGCTAAAATTGGTTTCAAAGCTGGTTTAGGCGATAAAAGAGTGATTGTTCAGGGTTTAGGTAACGTGGGTTACCATTCGGCAAAATTCTTAGCAGAATTTGGCGCTACAATTGTTGGTTTGTGTGAGTATGAAGGTGCAATCTACAATCCCAATGGCTTAAACGTTGATGAGGTTTTTGCACACCGTAAAAATACCGGATCAATTTTAGGCTTCCCGGGCGCTACAGATTTTAAAAACTCGATGGAAGGTTTAGAGCAAGATTGCGATATTCTCGTTCCTGCAGCGTTAGAAAATCAGTTTACAGAACTTAACATTCGCAATATTAAAGCAAGAATTATTGCTGAAGGTGCAAACGGACCAACAACTCCAGAAGCTGAAGCAATCTTTACTGAAATGGGCGGTATCATCATTCCAGATATGTATTGCAACGCCGGTGGTGTTACGGTATCTTATTTCGAGTGGTTAAAAAACCTATCTCACGTAGCATTCGGCCGTATGGAAAACCGTTATGCAGCTAATTCAAATGCCAATTTGATTGCTACTTTAGAAAACTTAACGGGCAAAACCATCCTTCCAGAACACCGTTTAATGATTGTTAAAGGCGCTTCTGAAATTGAATTGGTAAACTCTGGTTTAGAAGATACAATGATTCATTCTTATCATGAAATTCGTGAAACCAGAATGGTTAAACCAGACACAAAAACGTTAAGAACTGCAGCTTTTGTAAATTCAATTGATAAAATTGCCGTTTCATACATGAACTTAGGCGTTTGGCCATAGCCTAATTGCCGTCATTGCGAATCTCGATTTTTCTTCGAGATGTGGCAATCTCATTCGAAAGCGTTGTAGAATTATCTACAGCGCTTTTTTATTTTGAAAACGTAGGGTTCTATGTTTTGTAGGTTAGGGTTGGCCCCGCTTTCGTTCCAATCTTTTGTTAATGTCAGTCTAAGCTTGTCGAAGACCTGCATCAAAAGTATTTCCACATCAATCGGGTTTAAGATCAACGGTCAGTTTAGCAAATCTAGTATAGGCGGTCGTCATTGCGAAGCACAGTTTATCCCGACTATTTCGGGAAAGCAATCTCATTTAGATACTATTCACCTCAATTAGATTGCCACGAAACTATGAAAAATAGTTTCTCGCAATGACGACCCCCTCAGAATGTTATCAATAATGTAAATCTTGAAATACTAACACACAAGCGGCAACACGTACATCTGCGATTAAAATTAATCACCTTAATCTTGCGAAGAAATACTCAATTCCTCCAAATCCAATCGCCACTCTTCTTTCCTGATAATATCATCATCATAATTCTTATTGCTCTTTAAATGATGCAATTCATCCCGTTGAACCTGAATTAAAGCGAGCATAATTTCATGATAAGCCTTCAAATCAACTTTGTCTATTTCACCATTTTTGAAAGCTTTAAGTGTATCCTTTTTTTCTATTAAAGAATGTTGTAGTTCGGCCTTTAAATTAACCATTAATTCGTTGTGGGTACATTGGTATTGGTAATCTGCTTTCAGTTTATCCAGAGAAAGATCAATTAGTTTTAATTTAATCTGACTGGTTTGTTCCTGCTCAGACAATTTATGTTTTGGTTCTGGAATGTTTAACCATTTAATAAATAAGGGCAATGTTAATCCCTGAACCACCAAGGTTACAAAAATAACCACGAAGGTGATGAACAATATTAAATTACGTAATGGAAAAGGAATCTGCTCGGATATCATTACCGGAATTGATAATGCAGCCGCCAGAGAAACAACACCCCGCATACCTGCGTATACAATTACCAAGGATGAATGCCAAGTCATATCTTGATAACGCACTCTTGATTTTTTGTTAAATAAACTCGTTATTCTTGCAGTTGAAAATAACCAAATAAAACGGACTACTAAGGCCAAAACGCTTATGCCAACACCGTAACCAATCGCAGTTCCAATTGGGTAATCAGGACCTAAACCTGCAACAATATCTGGTAAGGCTAAACCAATTAAAATAAAAACAACTCCGTTGAGCAGAAATATCAGTGCAGACCAAACAGAAACTGTTTTAATTCTTGAGCTTGAAGTTAGGATAACGTGTGATTGACTGGAAAGCAACAATCCACCCGAAACTACAGCCATTACACCAGAACCTTCAAAATGCTCGGCAACGATATACATAAAATACGGTGTTATTAGCGTCAGTACTGTATCTATATTTTCAGTAGTGGGCAGCCAACGGTGTATTGCATAAAATATTCCACCAATAGCCAAACCAACCAAAATACCACAGCCAGCAACAGAAACAAAATCGATGGCTGCCTCATGCATTACGAATGTTCCGGTGGCAACAGTGGCCAAGGCAAATTTGAAAACAATTAAACTGGATGCATCATTCACTAAGCTTTCTCCTTCTAAAAGAGAACTGACCATTTTTGGGATTTTTAATCCTTTAAGCACTGCCGCCGCGGCAACGGCATCTGGTGGTGAAACAATTCCGCCCAATAAAAAGCCCAATGCTAAGGTAAAACCAGGAATAAAAGCAACTGATGCATAGGCTACCGCAACCGAAGTAATGATGACTAAACCAACAGCCATTAGAAAAATAGCGCCTTTATATTCCCAAAAATCCTTCCACGAAGTAAACCAGGCAGCTTCGTATAACAACGGAGGTAAGAAAAGAAGAAAAACTATGTTCGGATCTATTTTCACATGTGGAATACCGGGGATAAAGCCAATAATCAAGCCTGCTAAAACAAGAAAAATAGGATAGGAGATTTTTAATTTTTGCCCAACCATAACCAATAAAGTTACACCAAGCAATAATATGAGAATTAAGATTAGATTGTCATGCAGCATTTTGAAAGAAGATTCAGTAATTTATATGAAGGAAATTTTGGATTAAAAATAGGAAACTATTTTGATGTATAAACAACTTGCATATACTTCACAGCATTTTTAAAATCTGGTAGAGTGAATTAATTTTATCATTCTTGAAGCTTAGATCGCCAGTAATGTTCACTTTTCTATTGCTTATTGCTTTACCTTTAATTTCTAGTTTTTGTAAATTTTGAAAGTATCTGGTGATCAATGGAAAATTAGCTTCCCGCCTTAATTTAAGGAAATTAATATTCAAGCCTAAAAAATCATCGCTTTGAATCATGGCACTTTTGGTTTTGGGGTTTTTACCAGTACTCAATAGAAATTGTTTGTTCATTTTAGATACATAAACTTTATACAAAGGAAAAAACGATTTATTGATGGTGCCACTATTCAGATTAATCACATCCTTTTGATCCAAGTAGTTTTGTAAACCTTTAGCATCAGCATCAATCCCGACTGTAATATTCGGAATATTGATTTTTTGTAAAGTCACTTTTTCAACCTTTTCAAAATCATCATTGTATTCGTAAGTAATGATTGAATCGGTTTGATTTAAGGTATTTAGCCATTCAAAATCTAAGTAACCCCTGTAATATTTCAACACACTATCCTGATGTAATTGGGTATTTTTGATTTTAAGAGGATTACTGTGCAAAGCCTTTAAATCTGCATTCATCCAAAAGCTAATGGTGCTTGCATTATCAAATTTTTTATGTGAAGGTTTTTTAGAAGGAATTATGGCCTTAGAAAGAAACGTATAATCGAATTTAACAGTTCCACTTTCAAAATTGATGTAAGCTTCATTTGAGCAATTGCTGAATGCGATATGCTGTGTCGATTTTGTTAAGTTGCTAAATTGACTGTCGCTAATTGATGTGTTATTTTTTTGATCTAATATATCATTCAATGTTGAATTAAAATTTGCAGCCATACCTGATATTGCAACTGCTGCATAATCCTTATTATACAAAAGAGCAACATTGCCCAATTTGGATTTAGCTAAATTTATTCCATCCTTTTGCTTAACTATGTTGAATTGAAGAACGTTCTTTAAAAAATTTTCAAACTTCTTAACGTCATCGATTTCCAATTTAGTAAATAGCGCAGTGTTAGGTTGATTATCAATTGAGTAAAGATAAATGGCAGCAGAAATGCTTAAACCGTGATCAAAATCCTTTAATTTTGAAGTGGTATCCTTTTTTAAATCTGACTTAAAATAATATCCTGGGTTAGCAATCATATTTTTTGCCAAACTTTTGTAAATCTCATCAATGCTGATTTTTATTAAAGAAGTTGCATTTTTAGGTATCGATATTTGATTGGCTTTATACTGCCTATATTTAAATGTGCCAACAAAAAAAATAAGCAGCGATAGAATAAGCACTGCTGTTATTTTCAAAAATTTCTTCATCAAATCAGGCTAATCATTTATAAATAGATTAATTTGTTCGCAGCTCAATTTTTTAATTTATTAAGTCAGTCTTCGGATGAATATTTGCATCATGCTGATATTCATCCGATGACTATCGCTAAAAAACTCTCAATAAAACTAAAAATGCCCAAATAATTATTTCGATGCATTTTCAATCAAAGTGAATAAATATTTTAAGGCATTTTCATGTCCGTTTGGAATTTCTGCACTAATATCGGCTGAAACTACATTGCCTTTTATCGGGTTCGATTTCATATAAATATTCCCCATTTTGCCCAAGGTTTCGTTAAATTTCTTTGCAGTTTCTTCACCACCAATTTCTTCAGTTGGTACTTTTCCAACCAGGTTTTTCGCGTTGAATAAGAAACTGAAATTGTTTTTTGCCAAAAGTGTTTTATGTGATTTGCTTATTGTAGGAGCAAAAGTGTTGTTGCTTATGCTTTGCATTTCTGTTAATGAATTGCCAAAGAAAACCATTCCATCTTTGATCATAAAGTAAATGTCAATCGGACTTTTCTTCTCTTCGATTTTATAAATGTTATTGTTTACGGTAACATAATTTTTGTTCATTCCGTATTTAATCAATTTATTCATCAGTCGGTTATCTTCTGATGAAAACATGAACAAGAAATCAGGTAGCGTTTCTTTTTTGGTTTTGGTAACTTCCTTGCGATTGTAGTCATCATCATAATCGTAAGTAGTGTAGGTAACATCTCTGGTATTTAATCCGTTAATTACGAACAAAGCATCACCTTTTATTACTTTGCTTACAGCTTCCTCATCTAACAAAAGTGAAAACAAATCGGTTCCCAGTTCAATTTCTTCGTCCATATTTTTTCCTAAAAATGAGCCATAAGTCTGTTTCAACAGTTTAGGAAATTCTTCTAAATACGCTTTTGTGTCAATGGAGTAACCCATAAAACCAATCGCTTTTCCGCTATTAATATATTTCAGGAACTTTTTATTTAACTTTCTGTTCATGATTTTTTTGTAAGCATCAGCTTGTTCCTTAGCCAATTCCAAACCTGTAGAAATACGGAAGCTTTTATCATCCATAAAAAGTTTTGCGCTTAAACTGCCGTAGCCTTTCATTAAGCCCGATTTGCCGTAGGTGCCAAATTCTGGAGCAATAGAACTATATGCATCCTGCAAGCTAGAAACCCAAAGTTCTGCGATAGCTTTATTGTCCAAACTTGCGGAATATGATTTATTGGCTTCTATAGATTCATAATTGGAAGTGAAAATCTGATCAGCTTGTGCGCTCATCCACACAAAGGCCAATTGCTTTTTCTTGGCATCTTGCTCGGCTCTTTCTTTTTGGTATTCGTCGTATTGTTCATCAGGATTTCCGGTTTGGGTCATTATTGCGGTACTATCGCTTGTATATCCTTCTTGCGCCACGGGAACATCCAAAACCTTATATTCTTCAAATTCTTCTACTTTTTTAGCTTTTGATGCAACTTTTTTCTTTGAGGATTTCTTTTTCGCTGACTTTTTCTTGGATGATTTTGGTGTTGAAATATTTTTGCTTTTTTTAACGGTTTGCTTATTCGTCGGAGGATCAACTGTCCATCCCTTAGCTACTGGTGGCGGCGGGGCGATAACAATATCAAGAACTTGATTTTGTGGAGTAGTGGTATATGTCGAATCAACCATTGCGACTGCACTATCTGCTACCGATACATCATAATTATTTTGATACCTGATTTCCTTAATCCCGTATCGGGCAGAATTTGCAGAATCGGCAAAAAAACTGCCTCTAATACTTCCCGTAACAAAATACATCATATTGTTATTCCACTTGATGATACTTGTGCTATCTGGCAAAACCATTGTTCTCACATCGCCATTTATGTAGATTTTCTTATCCTTTTCATTTATCAGGCTTTCAAATTTTTTAACATCTTTTAAAGGGATTAGAAAACAGTTGTAACTAATACTATCACTCAATTGATTAAAGTAATACATGTTTTTCTCCAGATTAATCCCGAAATCTTCAATTGAGGTTAAGTTCTGATCGAGTGATTTGGAGGTTTCAGTGAGTAATTTTTTGCCTAAAAAAGATTCGTTAAAATCTTTTACAAACATCAGTTTGAAAACATTGTCGCCTTTTATAGTAGCAACGGTGAAGGCATTTGCCGGAATCTTCTTAACTAAATCTTGAGCGTAATTTAATTTGGTAAGAAGTAGGAGTGAGATTGCAATTAGAATTTTTTTCATTTTATTTAGATAGTTGTATTTGATTGGAAACATTAATTTTTCCATTGATTAAATCCATTACGCTACTTTTAAGCATCACGGCTTTTTTTGATTTTGATAGGTTTGATGCTGGATTACTGGTACTTGTTACAGTGAATTCAAAACGATATATGCTGGTATAGTTTGCACCGTTAAAAACTGCTTTATCCTGGCTTTTCAGTTTATTAAATTCTGTTTTTGCTGTAGCAACCGGCTGATATTTTCTTGAAAAAACTTTAGTGGTTTTATTGTAACTGTAGCTCGAGGTATTGGTTGCCTTAATTTTTTGCTTGGCCAATATGTTTTTTGTGATATTATTTATATTGGCTACATCCTTAAAGGTAAAACTAATTGTTGCGATGAAATTATTAAAGTCGCTAGTGCTTTTAACATTTGATATACCTTCTGTTTTGCGTAAATAAGCAACTGCATCATTCAACTCTTGCTGGATTTTTTGTTTGCTTGGAACTTTATATCCTTGAACACTATCCAATAGCATTATAGAGGCTACTTTGGTTTTGCTCTGACTTAAATTAATCGTTAGCAATACATCTCCCGTACCATCGTTTCGCAGGGTGATTTCTTCTATTACTTGAAAACATGAGCTTAATAGAGGTATTAAACATACAAACACAGCTAAAATGTAAAACTGCTTAAGTTTCATATTAATTTTTTTATGGTATAACGGAATGTATTTGGGGAATGATCTGATGCCTCAAACTTAATCAATAAAGGCGGAATTTTTAAGAAGTTTTAATTTTCCGTGGGGTAATCCATGTTAAAAATCCAACAGCGGCAAAAGCTAATTTTTCAATAGATGAAAGGCTTTTGTATCACCAACTAAATAGGCCATAACGGCAGAATTGTTTATGGCGAAGGATTACTGATTGCTCATTTTAAAATTAGTTTATGTGAGCTTAAGAACTGTGGGTAATTTTTGTTTAGGCATAAATCAAATTATTGATGAATAATTAATCAGCTAATTGTCAATATAAAGACAAGAAAATTGTTAATCAACCTTCGCTAAGGCTATTTTTCTATCTTTGTTGCCAGCTTTTACAATAACATATAAAATGAAAAAAAGTGCAATCATTGGTCTAATCACCATCGCAATTTCTGTGGGGATTTTATTTAGTTTGAACGCAAACACAGATACCTATTCCAATTTTAAGGAAGCATCAACTTCGGGTAAAGAGGAGCATGTAATGGGCTACTGGGAAAAATCAATGGGCATGTATTATGATGCTGTAAAAGACGCTAATCACTTTGGTTTCCACATGAAGGACGAGAAAGGCGAAATTCGTGAAGTAATTTACAATGGAACGAAACCCCAGGACTTCGAAAAATCTGAAAAATTAGTACTTATCGGTAAAATGGATAAGGACAAGTTTTATGCCTCTAAAATTTTAATGAAATGCCCATCTAAATACAACGATAATTTAGTTGAAATTAATAAAGATGGTAAGGTGGATACCGTGAATCAAAACGGCGAAAAAATATATAAATAATTTTAATGGATATTCAATTTGTAGGCGAAAACCTGTTGCCGGGTAAAATCGGACAGTTTTTTATTGTGTTGGCTTTTAGTGCATCGTTACTTTCAACTTTTGCATATTTTTTTGCCAGTCGCAAAGAAAATTTAGAAGATAAATCTTGGCGTAATATTGGTAGAATTGGATTTTTAGTAAACTGGGCCAGTATTATTGGTATTGGTGCAACACTTTTCTATCTTATTCTTGGTCACTTCAATGAATATAACTACGTTTATTTTCACTCTTCAAAAGAGCTTCCAATCTATTATATTGTATCTGCATTTTGGGAAGGACAGGAAGGAAGTTTTTGGTTGTGGGCTTTTTGGCAATCTCTTTTAGGCGCACTTTTAATTTGGAAGGCCAAAACTTGGGAGCGTCCGGTGATGACTGTTGTCGCTTTTTCTCAAGTGTTTTTGACATCCATGATGCTTGGCGTTGAGATTTTCGGCGAACGTATCGGAAGTTCTCCTTTCATTTTATTAAGAGATGCGATAGATTTAAAAGCAATGGCACCTGTTGTTTTTGCTAATCCAGAAAACTTCGCAAAATATTTAACATTTATCACCGATGGAAGGGGATTAAATCCACTGTTGCAAAACTATTGGATGGTTATCCACCCGCCAACTTTGTTTTTAGGTTTCGCCAGTATGGTTGTTCCTTTTGCTTACGGAATTGCAGCACTTTGGCAAAAACGATATAAAGAATGGATTAAACCTGCTTTGCCATGGACACTTTTTGCGGTTATGGTTTTAGGTACAGGTATTATTATGGGTTCGTTCTGGGCGTACGAGGCATTAAATTTCGGTGGCTTTTGGGCATGGGATCCTGTAGAAAATGCATCATTAATCCCGTGGTTAACTTTAATTGGGGCAGTACACGTAATGATTGCTTATAAAAATACTGGCCATGCTTATTTTACAGCAATTGCATTGGTTTTTTTAAGTTTTTTATTGGTGCTTTACGCATCTTTTTTAACCCGAAGTGGCATTTTGGGCGATACATCCGTTCACTCATTCACCGATATGGGAATGTTTGGTCACCTGATATTGTATAATGTAGTATTTGCAGTTCTGGCAGCTTTTCTAATTATTAAACGATGGAAAGATTTGCCAATTACTACAAAAGATGAAGAGACTTATTCTCGCGAGTTTTGGATGTTTATTGGTGCATTAGTGGTTACCGTTGCCTGTATTCAGGTAATATTTTCAACATCTGTTCCGGTTTTTAATAAAGCCTTCGGAACAAACTTTTCGCCGCCAATTGATGCAGTGAAATACTACAATCAATGGCAAGCGCCATTTGCAGTCTTAATTACTTTAATCTCTGGATTTTCTCAGTATTTAAAATACAAAAGAACCGATCCTCGCAAATTTTACAGCAGCTTAGTTTCTGTGATATTATTTTCTATTGTGATCACCGCTGGATTGGTTTACGTTGCAGATATCTATACCAACACCATGTATATTTTAATTACATTTAGTTGTTTGTTTGCAGTATTTTCAAATGCAGCTGTTCTTTATCAAGCATTTGGAGGCAAAGTGAAATTGGCTGGTTCTGCAATTGCGCACATTGGTTTTGCATTCTTAATTTTAGGAGCGTTAATTTCTGCGGCTACAAATAAGCCGCTTTCTATAAACGCCAACAATTTTATTCCGGTTAAGGATTTCGAGAAAACGGAAAAACCTGGTGAAAACATTATGTTATACAAAAACGAGCCTAAACAAATGGGCAAGTACACGGTAACATATGTATCAGATACCACTCAGTTACCTAATACAATTTATACACTCAACTTTAAGGTTTTAGATAAGGAAGGTAAGGTTAAGGAAGATTTTAATTTACATCCTCATGTTCAGGATAATGAGAAAATGGGATTGATTGCATCACCAGATACAAAACATTACCTCACTTATGATGTATATACGCACATCACCAGTGCAGCCATTAAAAAAGAATCTCACGATGACCATGAAGGTCATTCGGATGATGAAAATTATAAAGCGCCAAGAGTTGTTAAGGTTTCGGTAGGGGATACCATTCATACTTCAAGCGGTATTGTAACGGTAAAGGCATTAAATAACAAGCCAATGGCCAAAGATTTAGTATTGGCACAAGGTGATTATGCTGTAGGCTTGCCATTGGAAATTAATGCGGCAGGTAAGATTTACACTGCAGAACCTATGTTTTTGATTAAAGGAAATAACACTTTCGATTTTGCTCGTAAAATTGATGAATTGGATTTAAAATTCCGTTTTGCTCAAGTGTTACCCGATGAGAAAAAGGTTGAACTTCAAATTTTTGAGAAACCACAACAGGCTAAAGATTGGGTAGTTTTTAAAGCCATTGAATTTCCTTTCATCAATTTATATTGGGCTGGTACTATTATTATGGTTGTAGGTTTCTTACTGTCCATTTTTAGAAGAAGAAAAGAAGCCAAAGTGGCATAATTGGATGAATATTGTTTTATTGGGATCTGGAAATGTTGCAACTCACTTAGCTAAGGCTTTAAATGCCAAAGGTGAACAGGTGTTGCAGGTTTATAGCCAGAATCTTTTAAATGCAAAATTATTAGCCAAGCAATTAAATGCCGAAGCCATTGATAATTTAGCTCAGGTTGATCAAACCGCTGATTTATATATTATTTCAGTAAAAGATGATGCAATTGAGCATGTAGCAACTTCTTTGAAGAATGTAAACGGTTTGGTGGTTCATACATCCGGCACAACAGATATCAGCATACTCTCATCACATGTAAAAAATGGAGGCGTATTTTACCCATTGCAAACATTTTCCAAAATTAAAGCGCTTTCATTTGACGATGTTCCACTTTGTATTGAAGCTAACGATGATAATCAGCTGCAAATATTAAAGGATCTTGCAAATAAATTGAGTGATCAGGTATATGAATTGGATGGTGCAAAAAGAAAAGTATTGCATTTGGCGGCAGTTTTTGCATGTAATTTTCCAAACCATTTATTTGCTATGGCTCATAAAATTTTGGAAGAGAATAATTTAGATTTTAATATCATCAGACCCTTAATTGCTGAAACGGCAGATAAGGTGATGGATAATTTGCCCGAAAGTGTGCAAACTGGTCCTGCAGTGCGGAACGATGAAAACACTATGAATAAGCATTTAGAGATGTTAGAAAACAAACCTGACATGCAGAACATTTATAAAACTATAAGCAGCAGCATAAAATTAATGTCTAAATAGCATTATTACCGCTTTTGCTTCTTACTTTTGCAAAATAATTATGAGCATTTTTAAACTAAAAATAAATTTCGAAGAAGCAGATCACGAATCTATAGAATTACCTATAGCTGCAGGAGAATCTGTTTTGGATGTTTGTCTGGATAATGGAATCGACCTTCAGCATAATTGTGGGGGTGTTTGTGGTTGCAGTACGTGCCACGTTTATGTTACTAAAGGAATGGATAATATTGAAGAAATTTCTGATAAAGAGGAAGATTTCATCGATAGAGCCGTTCGCCCACGAATTACATCACGTTTGGGTTGCCAGTGTGTTATTATCAATGGCGATATTGAAGTAACCATTCCAGATCAATCTGGATTTATGGGACACTAGTTTAGTCGGAAGTCTTTAGTCTGGAGTCCGAAGTCCGAAAATATTAATCTTCAGCCTAACAACTTTTCAACCTTCGACCCACAAACATTCTAATACGAATTACCCAACATTACAACTTAAAATAAAAACATGAACAACGATAAATTTGCTTTACCTTTTTACTGGAACGATTATGAAGATATTGCTATGTCTTTATATGAAAAATTTGGCGATGAGTTTGGCGAAACCAAAATTTACCGCATTCGCTTCACTGAATTGTTGGAGTGGGTGTTAACCCTTCCAAACTTCAAAGGTACACGCGAAGAAAGTAGCGAAGGACACTTAGAGCAAATTCAATCTGCCTGGGTTTACGAGTGGAGAGATAATCAAGATTAATTGAGTAATGGGTTGTGGGTAGCCAGTTTACCTTCAACTTTCAATATTTAACTTTCAACGCTGGATGTTTCTCCAAAAACTAAAAGATATAACCACTTTCATATTTGATGTAGATGGTGTTTTAACCGATGGTTCTGTTCAGGTTAATAATAACGGACAATCGCTACGCACCTTCAACATTAAAGATGGTTATGCCTTGCAGTTGGCTGTAAAACGAGGCTATAATGTTTGTATAATCTCTGGTGGAGATGGTATCGCGATGGCTAAGCGATTCTCAAATCTTGGAATAACTGATGTTTTCTTAGGTACAGGAGATAAAGTTTCAATATTTAATCAATACCTTTTAGATAAGAAGATCACTGCAGGAGAGGTGCTTTATATGGGCGATGATATTCCTGATTTAAAAGTGATGAAATTGGTAGGCTTGCCCACTTGTCCGGCTGATGCCGTGGATGAAATTAAAGCCATATCTACATTTATTTCTCCCTATCAGGGAGGTAAAACCGCCGCTCGTGATATCATCGAGAAAGTAATGAAATTGCAAGGCAAGTGGTTTGATGAAAATCCAAATGCTGCCGACTCCGGCAAGTAATTTAACTCGCGAAGTTTAAAGGTTTTCGGGTAAAAGAATTTCGATAATTTTTTATTCAGGTATCCTTAAAAAAGTATACACGGCGCAAAATTCTTCTAAACTTCGCAAGCCTGCATTTGCAACAACGAAGTTACAACTGTGCGTTAAACTTTTGATTTTAGATTTACTCCAACAAGTCTAAATTTCAAAACAAAAAACATGAAAAAATTAATGATGATTTGTGCATTGTTATTCTCGGTAATAACTTATGCAAATGCGCAGCAAGGTGGCGGTCGTGGTGGTATGATGATGAAACCTGAAGATCGCGTAAAACAACTGGATGAAAAATTAAAGCTAAGCGATGAGCAGAAAACAAAATTAACCACTGTTTTTACTGAACAAGCAGATGCAATGAAAAAAATGCGTGAAGAGGCACAGGGTGGAGATAGAGATGCGATGAGAGAGAAAATGCAAAAATTCCGTACAGATGGCGATTTGAAGGTTAATGCTGTTTTAACTGAAGATCAGAAAAAACTGTATAAAACATGGCAAGATGAGCAACGTGCTGAAATGCAAAAACGCATGCAAGAACGTGGTGGAAATAACTAGTTTTTGTTAACAATAACTATTTTAAGAGCGGCTTTTTAGCCGCTTTTGTTATTTTAGCAATTCTAATGAGCAATATGTTAAAAAATGTCCCAATTATCCTAGCGTCTAAATCTCCGCGTAGGCAAGAACTTTTAGCCCTTATGGGTTTAAACTTTAAAGTTGAGCTTAGAGATGTTGATGAAAGTTATCCTGAACATTTAAGTCCGGCGGAGATTGCCGTTTATATTTCAGAACAAAAATCAAAAGCCTTTAAAGTGGGGGATGAAATTGTAATTACAGCCGATACAATTGTGGCGCTAAACGGAGAAATTTTGGGAAAACCAAGAGACAGATCTCATGCTCAGGAAATGCTTGCAAAATTATCGGGGAGCAAACATGAAGTTTATACTGGCGTAACGCTTGTTAAAGGCGATAAAATGTTTTCTTTTTACGATCGTACAGAAGTTTACTGTAAAGCCGTTACCAGCGAGGAAATAGATTTTTATATTGATAATTACCAGCCTTATGATAAGGCAGGAAGTTATGGTGTGCAGGACTGGTGGGGAATTGTAGTGGTTCAACGCATTGAAGGCTCTTACACCAATGTAATGGGTTTACCAACGGAAAAATTGTATAGGGAATTGCTTGAATTTATTTAAGTGGCTACTTCGTTAAATCAGCCACGACATCACTTTTATGATTAACAGCGTATGATAAAGCTGTTTTAACAAAATCATTCAAAGTCATTTTATATTGCGAAGCAGACATTGCCACCTGTTTGTGTAAACTTGAAGGAACTCTTACATTAAAAACTCCTTTGTAAGTTTTATCTGGAGATTTACCTAATTCGCGACAAGTATCCAAATAATCTTCTATAGCTTCAGAAAGGCCACTCTTTAATTCATTTACAGAAGAGCCCTCAAAGGTTATAAGATCATTTATTCCAATAACTTTTCCAAAAAACACTTCATCATCAGAATTGTAGTGGATAGAAGCGATATAATCTTTGTATTTTAAATTATCAATCATCTTAAAGTTTTCCTTTTTCTTTTAAATATTCTAAAACTTGGTCAATTACATAAGATTTTACAATTGGTTTAGGATGGGGTTTATGCAAACTCATAATATCTTTGTTTTTATTTGTAAATTTTCTCCTTGAACCGCCCGTTTTTCCAGTTGCCATTTCTTCAAAGCCATAAAATTTTAATACAATTACCAGTTCATCCCAAGATAAATCTCTTGGTTTAGTAAGGAATCTGGCAACTAGTTTTTCAATCTTACTCAAAATGTAACTGAATTATAGTTACAAATATGACTATTTTTTCTCTTATATGGAAATTATTCAATACATATAAAACATGATTACTTAAATGTTTTGGTCATTTTTCAAAATCCCTTTATGGAATGTAAACCCATTTTTCATCATGTAATCAAATACACAAACGATGAAAAACGCACAACCACAAATTAGCATAGCTGAACCTTGCAATCAAAATTGGGAGGATATGAATCAAAAAGACGGATTTAATTTCTGTCAGGCTTGTAATAAATGTGTAGTCGATTTTACTGGTTACAGCAATGCAGAAATTATAAAAACATTAGCCAGTGCTTCATCGGAAGTTTGTGGAAGGTTAACCGAGACCCAACTCAACCAACTTAATTATCACCTAGTAGTTTCACCCGCCAATAGAAGCTGGATGAAATACCTTGGCGTTTTAGCTATTGGGGTAAGTGTTTTCTCTCAAAATGCGAGTGCCTTAACTGTAAATCCAAAAGCAAAGATTGAGATTTCGAAAGATAAAGCAGATAAGTTCGACGAGAAAAAACCGATAACAATTAAAAAGATTAGCGGCAGAATTTTAGATGAGAATAAAAAGCCATTAGAGGGAATTAGAGTAATAATTTTGAATACCAAATATTATGCTTCTACCGACAAAAATGGCAATTATGAAATTAAGTTTATCAATGGAATTGGCATCGATAATAAAATTCTTTCCGTTCAAAGCGCCCGATTTGCTGGTAATTTGACATTAAATTATGCAACTGAAAAACAAGCTGATTTAGTTTTGAAACTAGAATCGATGATTGTTGGTCGCATTATGTACAATCCTAAAAAAGGGTAATAAAATTTTATAAAAAAGAAGCCAACGACCCCATTTTTAAATCGAAAGTGGAGAGTTTAAGTTGATTTATTTTAGCACGACCTAAAACATAATTGGTAATTAGCGTCGCCATTACGATCATATCAACTCTCAAAGGAATCATGCCTTTCATCTCAGCTCTCTCAGCATGGTTTTTATTTAAAAGTTCAATGGCAATTTCGATGTATTCATCAAAATTGAATGTGTATGTTCTGGTTTTCGTAATATCAATTTGATCGTTTTTCTTATTGATGATCAATTCTGCAAAGGTTTCGAAGGCTCCAGCAGACCCGATTAACGTTTTAGGCTGATATTCTTCACAAATAAGGAAGAGATCAGAAAGCTCATTTTGAATGTGAAGCAGTATTGCATTTTTATCTGAATCACTGATGGGGTCGGATTTGAAAAATTGTTGTGCCAAGCGGGCGGCCCCAATGTTGTAACTTTTTTTCCAGATGAGGTTTTGAGTATCACAAAGAATAAATTCTACACTTCCGCCTCCAATATCCATAATTAGAGATAAATCTTGAATACCCCCGCTTAATTTTACACCTTGGTAAATGAGTTCAGCTTCTTCATCACCACTAATGATTTCAATCTCAATAGCTGTTTTTTCTTTTACAACCTTTACAAAATCTTGTCCATTTTCAGCACTTCTAACTGCAGAAGTTGCAGTAGCTTTTACTTTATCAACATGGTAGTTTTTTATGGTTTTAGCGAAAGTTTCTAAACAATTAATGCCTCTTTCAAATGCATTAGGAATAATAATATTATCATTGATTCGGCCTTCTCCTAGTTTTACGGGAACATTGGTTTTGTAAAGTATATCAAACTTTTTTTGCTTTATTTCTGCAATAAGCAAATGAAATGTATTTGTACCTAAATCGATAAGGGCAATGCGCATATTTTATTCAAACGGTGCAAGGGTAAAACATTAATAGCAGCAAGAGCCAAATTTATTAAACCGGATTGAAGCGTTATCTCCCGATTCTTCTGCCGAACAGTCGGCACTGACATTGCATCGGGAATTTAGCGAAAAGCCGGACTACAGTAACCTAAAAGTGCTATGCTGGCTTTTCTAAATCAAAATAAATTTTTCAATCCATCGAATATGCTTTCGAAAAAGGTGCCAATATTTAGGCCGCTGCTGTGATTAAAGTAAACGAAAACCAAGAATGCAATTACTACAAATATGATAAGCTTTCTAAATGCAAAAGCAATAATTACCAACGCAATTGGAATAATAAAGAGCCATAGGCTGTTAATGGCGTACGGTGTTAAATCGGCATCTTTTTTATATACATAAACCAGTTTACTGTGCGTGCCGGTATCATTTTGGTGCTTAATATATACAAATGTTGATTTATCAATAGGAAGTGGTAAAACCGCTATTCCATCGTTAAATTTTAAAACCTGTGTAAAACCACTTACGCTAAAAGTATAGGTGCCATTAATATTTTCGTTGGGTACGTTTAGTGAGTCGGCTGCAATAATGGCCAATTTATTGTTTTTTAGCAGGTTTTCTTTAACCAGAAAATTATTGATGGCTGCCGTTTGTGCAAAGCCAAAAAAACCGATTAAACATAGAAATAACAGTAAGAAAATTCGTTTCATTCGATAGAACGTTTATTGTAAATTAAATAACCGATGTGTAATAATACACCATTTCTTTTAATTGCATCATTATATAAATTATAACTTAAGCTTACCGGGCCAACTGGTGTATGGTAAACCATGCCTGCTGTGGCTGCATATCGTATTTTGCTAATGGCTTTTGCGTAACTTATATCCTGAAAATTATTTAACTCAAATTCTTTATGTGGCAAAAATAAGTATCCTTCTAATCTAAAATCTAAATTTTTTCTAAAATTATAGATGTTCTTTATGCCGCCTGCTGCGTAGGTTGTAGCCCTAAATTTATCTAAAAAGAGCGATCTGCTGTCTTGTAATGGATAAAATGCAGGCGAAACCAATAGTGTAGAGTAATAGTTATTAAATAAAGGTTGATTGGAAATTACGCCTTCTACTATATAACCCAAAGTATAATTTTTTATATGAAGAAAATAATTTTCCTGCGTGAGTTTGATGCTTCCCCATTGACGTAAATTACTTATGCCAGCTGGTTTTGCAAAGCCTTGAATAGTTCGGTAAATATTGCCTGGGTTATAATTTTCGCGACCGGTAGTATAATTTACGCTTAGCGAAAAGCTTTGACCATTGGTGGCGTATTGTTTTCGGTTTAAAGAGTTTTTCTCCAAATTTAATGATCCTCTAAAGCCATTGAAGATGGTTTGATCTAATAAATCGCCAACAGCAAAGGTATTATTTGGGCTATATCGATCGTTATTGTTTATGAAATTGGCGTGAAGCACAACTTTAGTATTATAATTCAACGGTACACCCATCATCAGATCGATCTTCCTATCTGATTGCTCGATATAAATTGGACGCGGATTTTCGATAAAAATTTTACTGGTATTATAAAAATTCCAGTGATTATAGGTCATTTCAGCTGCCAGAAATAGCGGGAGCTTGGTTGGATAATCAATCCTTCCGTTAACCTGAACCGATTCATAAAACCTACCTGAATAGAAACTGGTGCCAAAAGTGTAGGCCTTTCTATTTAGATAATTATATTCTGCACCTAAAAACACATTGCTAATTGGTCTTGTAGATATATTTCCGCCTAAATCGAGTTTAAAGCTTTTTTTGGGTTGGGCAACCACTTCGAAAGTATAACTATCGCTAATGGCTTGGTAGGTAATTTTCGGATAGATGGTTTCAAAGGTTTGATCGGCAACCAGTTTGTAATATCCACGCTTAATATCTTGAAGATTAAAGGTTGATTTATCGCTTTTAAAAAGTCTTTCAACATACTTTTTCTGCTGATTATTTACACCGGAAACGATAATATTACTGAATTTTAAGTCGGGCTTACGAGAGTTAAATGCCGCTCTTCTCCTTTCTAATTCTACAGAGTCTACACGCTTGGATATGAGTGTTTTGATTCTAGGCATATCGGCCATGGTAGCATCGTAACCTTTTTTAATCAAATCTTCTACGGGAGCAAAATTGGTTACACTGTAATCTCCTAAATCTGGCTGAATGTAGATGCCGTTTTTACCAATCATTGTAGAGTCTGATTTAGATAGAAACATGTAAACCAGAAAGCGGTTCATTAATCGATCATCAATATTTTTAGGATATTCGTTATAGGTTTTAGAAGAAACATTTGCGCCAATAACGTAATCGGGATTAAATTCTTTCTCCATTACATCGGCGGGAAAATTATTGTATAAGCCACCATCAAAAACATATTTTCCATCTAATTTTATAGGTCTGTAGATAATTGGGACAGTCATGGTTGCCCTTACGGCTTCTGCCAAACTTCCTTTACTTACGGTAATGCTTTTTTGCGAAAGCACATCGGCAACCATACACCTGTAAGGCACAAACAGGTTATCGAAATTATCCTTAGATACAGCCGATGCCTGAGAAAAAAGTTCTAAAAAGGCAAAGTTTAATGGAATATCGTTAATGATGTTTGATCTAAAACTGAAATGGAAACCAGTGTCGATAGCCACTTTTGCTGTAAGCATGGAAGCATTGGGTGCATTTTTCTGAAAATAATAGGTATAATCACTGGTATATCGTCCGTTTACCCAATTTTGAAAATTCTTGCTTATTGCAATTTCTTCAATTTGTTTAGGTGAATACCCTGCAGCGTACATGGCGCCCACAATTCCACCCATTGATGTTCCTGTGATGTAATCAATTGGGATATGATTTTCTTCTAAAGCTTTAAGTGTACCAATATGTGCTAAACCCTTGGCACCTCCGCCACTAAAAACAAGCCCTACTTTTTGTGCGTGTAGTTTGGAACTGCACAAGAAGAATAAGATCAGCAAAAAGTTTTTAAAAGTTACCACTCTTCTAAAATAGTGTTTTCTTTTAAAATTAGTTCAACATGAAAATGTTATAAGTTAAAAATGATGCAAAACTTACCCACAGAATATATGGAATGAAAAGGTAGCCAGCCCATTTATCAATTTTATAAAATGTGATGGCATTGGCAATAATCACAATCAATAATATAATGATTTCGAATAGTGCAAAACCTATTTCGTGTAAATAAAAAAAAATGAACGACCAGCAAAGATTTAAAATCATTTGCATAAAGTATATGGCAAATACTCTTGGAAAATGAACGATTTTGTCGCGTTTTACCCAAACCAGATAAGCTGCAATGCCAATTAACACGTATAGGCTTGTCCAAACGGGTGCAAATAACCAATTGGGAGGGTTAAATGATGGTTTATTTAAAGTTGGGTACCATGTTTTAACAGATTCGGACGTGGCCCAACCACCCAAAGCACCTATGCTTAAAGTAATGGCAATATTTATAATAAATGCGACTGGCTTAAACTTCATTTTTAAGAATTTGATAGTAAACAAAAGGAAAAAGTAAATGTTTCATTACCGCCCGATACCTGGAACTACTGGTAAACTCTCATTTTCTTCTTTACTTACGCTTTGAACTGCAAATAAATAATTGTCTTTACTATAAGGAATTTTAAGTTCAGTTGCAGTAGTAAAAAATTTCTTTTCCCAAACGGAACTGCTGGTTTCACGCATTAATACATAATAGCCTTTTACGGTTCCATTAGCAGGTGCTTTCCAATATAAATATGATGAATTACTTAAGTTTTTCACATCGATTTTCACATCAACTGGAGTGGATGGTGCTTTGGCAAGATTTGCTAAAACAGCAATATTAACTGCCGTATTTTTTCGGAGGTATTCAAAATCCATAAACTCTTGTAAATCGCCATAACGAATGCCATTCTCAGTTCTTAAATCCTGATGTTGGTGCTCAAAGTTTTCATTCATTTCCGTAATTCTCACTGCCGGAAATCCATTTTCGACGAAAGGGGTATGGTCGCCACCACGTAAGAAACGGTCGTTTCTGTAAATCAGTTTAATTTCCAACTGATCTACATATCTCTCACCAATTTCTTTTACATAACGGGCCAATTGGCGGCTTTTTCCATCATTTTCCAAACCAAACTGACGGATTGATTTAGCATTTTTATCTAACTCATAACTTGGTAATCCTTCACTAAAAACCCTTAATCTGGTGTTATCAATAATTTGAGTTTCGCTGCTATTGTTGCTGCCAATCATATCGTTGTTTAACATGGCATCAATATTCCAGCCTTCTTTTTTTGCCTTGGCTGCCATAAAGCCAGAACCTAAAAGAGATTGTTCTTCGCCGCTTACGGCAACAAAAATAACAGTAGCTGGAAATTTGTATTTACTCATTATTCTTGCCGCTTCAATTACACCGGCAACGCCACTTCCATCATCATTGGCACCAGGTGCGTCGCTTGTGCGGTTCATCACATCGGTTACCCGGCTATCTAAGTGCCCACTCACTATATATACCCGTTTGTCGGTAGCGTCAGTTCCTTTTAAAATGGCTACAGCGTTTCCCAATAAGGTCGGTTGATCAACCCTTTTTCCATCAGGTTTAAAAGTAGTGGTATCCAAAAAGGCTGTTAATCTTCCTTCGCTTTGTTTTGCAAACTGATTAAACTTAGCCACTACCCAATTTCTGGCGGCCCCAATTCCTTTACTTTTACTTTTTATGTCGCTTAAAGTATTTCTGGTGCCAAACGCAACCATTTTTGTAATATATGATTTTAAGGAATCCTGATTAACGGATTTAACCATTCGATCGATATCTGCATTGCGGTTTATAATGGTTTGCGATTGAGCAGAAAAGCCGATAAAGACGAATAATAGACAGCTGTAAAATTTCTTCATTTTCGAGGAATAATTAATTGAGCTAATATATTGAATGATTATCAGAACTAATTAAAACCAGCGATTAATACCTGTAACATTTTAACAAAAAAGCCCTTTGATTTTCATCAAAGGGCTTAGTAATAAATTAACTTATGATTATTTTGCTATTGTAGCAACGCTATGTTTTTGTTTGTTACTGTTGTTCCAGTTTCCAAAAGCTTTTTTTGCAGATGCTTTGGCCGAAATTAAATCAATATCACCAGCAATGGTTAAAAAAGTTTTCTCTGGCGAAATCTGATTGTAAAAATCTTTTACATCAGCGAAAGTTAAATTGTTTATGGAGTTATTGTTTACGGTTTGATCGTAATCATAATCCTGCAATTTCAAACTCAATAATAGTTTTGTTTTGGCGGTATTAAATGTTTTTTCATCAATACCTGCATTTTGCAAAAGAGAAGCCATATCGTTTAGTTCTTTATCAAAACCATCAGCCGCAGTTGCTATTTTACCACTGTTATCATTAAATATTAAATTATTGCTTTTTCCAATGCTTTCATTTAAAACCGCATTAAGCAGCTCAACAATACCATCTTTCTTGTTCGAATATGCATTTTTATCTAAAGTGAAACTTGCGTAAGCTTTTGGAGAACGGTTGTTTTCAGAGATGATAATGTTCATTCCATTGTTTAATTTATAGGCAATAGGCTCTTTAAAAGATTGAGCATGTAAAGTGATTGATAATAAGCTTAAAAGTGAAAGTGTAATTGTTTTAATAGTGTTCATGATATTCTTTTATTTTTATGAATGATTTTCTGTCGTCAAAAGTATTTCTAAAAGCTTGACTGATAAATATCTTGTCGATAGAAAGGCAGTTTTGCAAGTTGAATGGGCTTATATACGTGTTAAAATTTTTATTGGTTTTTCATTATTTAAGAAATTATTCATTTCATTCATTTCGATTTTGTTGAATTGATTTCATGGTGTTATTGGTAGTTTTATTTTCGCTAACCCACAAAAATGAACTGCCTGATTGCTGATGATAATGCAATTGCAAGAAGTGTACTTAAAAACCTGCTTAAAATTGAGGAGTCGTTAAAGCTTATTGCCGAATGTGAAAATGCCGCAGATGCTTACAATATATTAGATGCAAATAGAATAGACTTATTGCTTCTTGATGTAGAAATGCCAGGGATTACGGGCATTGAACTGATAAAAGCTCTTGGAGATAAAAGGCCATTAATCGTATTTATAAGTTCCAAGAGAGATTATGCATCTGATGCATTTGATTTGAATGTAGTTGATTTTATTGCTAAACCAGTTACGCCAGATCGCTTTTTGAAAGCAGTTATAAAGGCTAAAGAAATTTTTAAAAATCAGAACTTATTTATCCCTTCCAAAAAAGATGAATTCATTTTTATAAGGGATTCAAATATAATACGCCGGTTAAAACTTGCCGATATTAATTATCTCGAAGCCAAAGGAGATTATGTTAAAATTTATCTTGATGATAAACAATATGCAATTCACTCTTCTTTAAAATCAGTTGAAGATAAATTGCCTATGGATGTATTTTCCAGAGTTCATCGATCCTTTATTGTCAATATAAGTAAAATTGATACCATTGAAGGAGGGAGGTTAATTATTCAACAGCATTTTGTTCCGGTTTCTGATGCGTACAAAGCATCGTTAAATAAGCGGATGAAGATTCTATAATAACATCGATGTATTAAAATTATGAAAGAACAAATTGATGTCTTAATGGTGGAAGATAATTTGATTGATCAAAAATTGTTATCGGCATATTTAAAAGAATATGATATTACTTTTAAAATATCCAAAAATGGAATTGAAGCCCAAAATTTGCTCAAAACCATTTCTTTTTCACTGGTTCTTCTCAACATAGAATTGCCAACAATTGATGGTTTCCGATTAACTAAAATCCTTCGCAAACAGATGAGGTTAGATACCCCTATTGTAGCAATAACGGCTAACAAGGTTGATGATATAAAAGAAAAATGTTTCGCTTTTGGTATGAGTGGATGTGTTTGTAAGCCTATTGATAAACTTGAAATTTTTGGAATACTAACCAAATATTTGCTTGGCAATAAATTAACATCGGGTAATTTTTATTCTTATCAAACTATTGATTTAAGCTATTTAAAAGAGGTAAGCTTGGGCGATGAAGAATATGAAATAGAGATAGTTGAAAAATTTATAGAAACAATTGATCAGGATCTGTTGGATTTACAGCGAAGCTTTGCTGAAAAAAACGATGAAAATATAAGAATGATTGCTCATCGTACACTTTCAACAATTTACATTATGGGTTTAAAATGCAAGCTGGAGCCTATTTTACGCTCTTTGGAAAATATTGACACAGTTGAAGACGAAATGAAGGCAAAATTAAACGATGTAGATGAAATTTGTAGAAAAGCAAAAACAGAAGCACAGCACTTTGTAAACAATCTTAAACTAAAGATGAATTAAGCATAAAGTTCATCACTTCTTTCTGTTACATTTTGATAGGCAATAAAATCCTTAATCTCTCTAATGGTTTCCTCAGGCTCGCTAATGTGCGGGAAATGCCCAGTCGCTTTCATTACCACATAAAAATTATTTTTCGTATTTCGATGTATATATTCACCAGCAGATTGGGGCGCCATAATATCTTCGCTGCTTTGTAAAGTCAGGCTAGGGGTATGAAGTTTTTTTAACTCCGCTCTATAATCTGATTTGAATGTAGCCATGACAAAGGCCAAAGCAATGCTCGGTTCTGTTTCCTCAAAACATTCTTGTAAAAAATCAGATAGTTCCGGGGCTTCACTTTTGCTCATTACCACAGGCGAAATGGCTTTTGTCCAGCCTACATAATCCTCGGCAATATGTGTAAATATAGTTTCGATGTCTGCTGCTTCAAATCCACCAATATAATCTCTATCATTTAGATATTTTGGAGAAGGACCTATAAAAACAAGCTTCTTAAAAGCCTCTGGTTTTTGTATGGCAGCAATCATCCCGATCATACTACTAACCGAATGACCAACAAAAATAATATCTTTAAGTGCCAATGCTTCAATAATATCAATCACATCACAGGCGTAACCTTCTAACGTAGCATATTTATGATAATCGTATTGGTCTTTATCAGAATTTCCTGAGCCAACATAATCAAAAAGGATCACCTTGAAGTCAGCAAGAAATGCATCCGTAATATACTTCCATGAACTTTGTGCACAACCAAATCCGTGTGCGAATACAATTACCTGGCTACCTTCTCCAAGAATTTTTACGTTATTTCTGATCAGTATGGGATGCACGACTCAGATATTTAAATGAATGATTAATAAGCTTTGTGTGAAAGTTAAAAAAATCGATTAATATTTTCAAATAAATATAATAATGAATGAAAAAGCCTCTATTACGAGGCTTTAAGATGTTTTTGTGTTTCAATAGATAAATGAGATAAGCTCATTCATTTATAAAACCAGTAAAATTGAGTATGCTTATTTTTGAACTTTGATTTCCGTTCTTCTATTTACAGCCCTGCCTTCTTCACTTGCATTTGAGGTAATTGGCTCTTTTTCTCCATGACCAACAATTGTAAAAATTGAACCGTCGAGTCCGGCGTTAACAAAATAAGATTTCACTGCATTAGCCCGATCTACAGACAATGACATATTATGTTCTGGCGTTCCTTCGGCAGAAGAATGTCCATGAAGCGCAAATTTTGTATTTGGTGCTTTTTTCATTTCGGCCACAGCCTTATCTAATATAGCAAATGATGATGTTTTAAGTACGAAAGAGTTAAACTCAAACTGAATATTATCTAAATTGAAATTTGGTTTTTCAACTGGCGCTACTTCTTCTTTGGCTGGCGGCGGCGCTATTGGTTTTTTTTCTTCAACAGGTGGAGTAGGTTTTGAAACAGGAGCAGGATCTGGCTTGGTTATTAACTTCTTACTTTTGCAGGAATAAATGGTTAAAGTAGATAGACCAATAATGGCTGTTAAAAAAAGATTTTTAGTGATGTTCATAGTAAAATTTTGGTTTTAGGTTTAATTTGTGTTTCACTCAAAACTACAAATAATGATTACAGCTATAACGGAAATTTTTTAAAGAACTTGTATTTAATTGTTTTTTAACCATTTGGCTATCTTCAAATTTTATTAAAATTAAGTTGATTTTACCTTGCATAATACCAGAAACTAACATTTTGATTTTCTATATTTGCAGCCATATGCTCCCGTAGTTCAATGGATAGAATTATGGTTTCCGGTACCATCGATATGAGTTCGAATCTCGTCGGGAGCACATTATAAGCCGCCATAATTATCTTTATGGCGGCTATTTTTATTAATGATTCATTCTAATCATTACTATCAAACAAAAACCTTATTAAACTGTTGCCACTTTGAATGTTAAATCGGTTTATTTTAAAGATTTTAATTTAAATATAATCTACCGTTAATCTCCAGATTGGCATTTCTAAAAATAAAAATGCACCTTTGCGGACCGCTAATAAAGGTTTAAGCATGTAAATATTAATAGTCGTTTATGGAAGAATTGGTTGTAGAAGAGGTTCAGGAATTACTTAATAAAGAGAATGATAAAGCATTAAAGCACTATCTGGATGAACTGAATATCTCTGATGTGGAAGAGTTAATTGATGAACTTCCACAGCATGCAGCCAAATTTATCGACACCATTTCCTTAAATAGAGCTGTTAATGTTTTTCGCATTCTCGACTTTCCTACACAGGAAAGAATTATCAAAAAACTAACTGGTAATAAGCTTAATCAAATTATTAAAGATCTTCCTCCTGATGATCGAACAGCACTTTTTAGTGAGTTAAAAGGCGATGTAGTAAAGAAAATGATTACCCTTTTGCCTCCTGAGGAAAGGAAAGAATCTCTTGCGCTTTTAGGTTACAAAGAAGATAGTATTGGCCGTTTGATGACACCAGATTACATCGCTGTTAAACCAGAATGGTCGATTACAAGGGTCTTAGCGCATATTAGGCGTTATGGTAAAAATTCGGAAACCATTGATGTGGTTTACGTTATTGATAAAGAAGGTGTTCTACTTGATGATATTCGGATTCGGGAAGTGTTATTGGCAGATCCCGACGCCATTATTGGTGAACTAACTGATAAACGGTTCATCGCCCTAAAAGCAAACGATCCGCAAGAAGATGCCATTAGTATTTTTAGAATGAATAACCGGGTTGCATTACCTGTTGTGGATGAAAATAATATTCTCCTGGGTATAGTAACCGTTGATGATATCCTATGGATTGCCAATGAAGAATATACAGAAGATATCCATAAAATTGGAGGTTCGCAGGCTTTGGATGAACCCTATTTAGATGTTCCTGTTTTTGAGCTTTACAAAAAGCGTGTGGTTTGGTTAATCGTATTGTTTTTCGGTGAGCTACTTACTATAGCTGCCATGTCTAACTTCGAGAATCAAATTGCCCAGGTTGTAATTTTAGCTACGTTTATTCCATTAATTATTTCTAGTGGTGGCAATAGTGGTTCGCAGGCCGCAACACTAATTATTCAAGCCATGGCACTAGGCGAAGTTACCGTCAGAGATTGGTGGAATGTAATGCGAAGAGAAATCTTTTCTGGTATTTTATTAGGATGCACACTATGTTTATTAAGCTTCGCGGTTATTGGAACGTGGCATTTATTTTGGCCAGGTTTTACCGATCATTACATAAGAATTGGATTGGTTGTAGGCTGCTCTTTAATAGGAGTAGTACTTTGGGGAACTTTAATGGGTTCTATGTTACCTTTGCTGCTTAAAAAAGTAGGTGCCGATCCTGCAGTTTCCTCTACACCGTTTGTTGCCACTTTGGTTGATGTTACGGGATTGATTATTTACTTCTCTTTTGCCATATTATTTTTAAGCGGCATATTACTTTAACTTATAATTATGCAAACGAAAATCACAACATTATTTACAGATATAGGTGGTGTATTATTAACCAATGGATGGGATAGGCAAGCCAGAGGAGAAGCTGCGGTGCTTTTTAATCTTGATTCTGTTGATTTGGAAGAACGTCATCACTTAACTTTCGATACCTACGAGGTAGGCAAACTTACACTTGATGAATATTTGGAACGCATCGTTTTTTTTGAAGAACGATCTTTCACTTATGATGATTTTAAAGAATTCATGTTCAGTAAATCCTTGGATTATCCAGAAATGATTGCCTTGGTTTGCGAATTGAAGAGGAAATATAATTTAAAAGTAGCAGTAATTAGTAACGAGGGAAGAGAACTTAATCAATACCGCATCAGCACTTTTAAACTAAATGAATTTGTCGATTTTTTCGTTTCATCGAGTTTCGTTCATTTCCGTAAACCCGATGCTGATATTTTTAAAGTAGCGATAGATATTTCGCAGAGCGATGTAGAAACAAGTTTATATATTGATGATAGAATGCTATTTGTACAAGTTGCCGAGGGTTTGGGACTAAAAGGGATTCACCATACCAGTTATGAGGATACGAAAGCGCAATTAGCTGGTTATGGGTTGGAAGTTTAAGAGTATTCCGCAGATTAAGATGATTTACGCAGAAGCAAACAATAATATATTGGCTTATGAGGATTACAAATTAAATCTGCGGAAATTTGCGTGATCTGCGGGAAAAATATAAAACATTTAAAAACAAAAAAGCCACTCTTACGAATGGCTTTATACTTTATATTGTCTATTGAAGAATTTTAGGCTTTAAACGTTAAACCTAAAGTGCATAATGTCGCCATCTTCTACTACATAAGTTTTTCCTTCTACACCTAATTTACCTGCATCTTTACACGCATTTTCTGATCCCAGGGTTACGAAGTCGTTGTATTTAATTACTTCAGCTCTGATAAATCCTTTTTCAAAATCGGTATGGATTACACCTGCAGCTTGCGGAGCAGTAAAGCCTTTGGTAATGGTCCAGGCTCTAACTTCTTGTACACCAGCAGTAAAATAAGTGTATAGATTTAATAATTTATAAGCTGCACGAATCAATTTGTTTACACCAGATTCATCTAATCCTAAATCGGCTAGAAATTCCTGGCGCTCCTCGTAGCTTTCTAATTCTGCAATTTCCGATTCTATTTTTGCAGAGATAACCAATACTTCAGCTCTTTCGTCTGCAACATTGGCTTTAACCAAATCCACATATTTGTTTCCGGTAACAACTGATGCTTCATCAACATTGCAAACATACATCACTGGTTTTTGCGTTAGCAAACCTAAATCTTCTATAAAATCAAAATCTTCTTGTGATAATGAAGCCGTGCGAATCGATTTTCCACTTTCTAAATGAGATTTAACAACAGTTAGAATTTCATAAGTACGTTTAGCATCTTTATCGCCACCAGTTTTGGCCATTTTCTCCACCTTTTGAATACGTTTTTCAACCGTATCCAAATCTTTTAGCTGTAATTCTGTGTCGATAATTTCTCTATCACGAATAGGATCAACCGAACCATCAACGTGGATTACATTGCCATCATCAAAACAACGTAAAACATGTATAATTGCATTGGTAGCACGAATGTTTCCAAGAAACTGATTGCCCAAACCTTCACCTTTTGAAGCACCTTTTACTAATCCGGCAATATCAACAATTTCGATTGTGTTAGGTTGTACTTTGTTAGGTTTAACCAGTTCAGCAAGTTTAGTTAAACGCTCATCAGGTACAGTAATTACGCCAACATTTGGCTCAATTGTACAAAATGGAAAGTTTGCTGCCTGAGCCTTTGCATTTGATAAACAGTTAAAAAGAGTCGATTTTCCAACATTTGGTAAACCTACAATACCACATTGTAATGCCATCTATATATTTTGATTTATTTTACGATTTACGATTTCACCTTTCACCTTTCACCTTTCACCTTTCACCTTTCACCTTTTTCAGGCGGCAAAGATAAGCTTTTAAACCTTTATTTAAAGATGTGAATTTGTGGTAGAGGTATATTTTATCTAAGTTTATCGAAAAATTAAAAAAAGATGATGGAAGAATTTGAGGATGAAAAACCGGTGGAGGTGAAATTAGTAGTTACAGAAGAAATGCGGAGTTATCTTTACGATATCACGAAGTGGGCAAAATTTCTATCGATTATCGGATTCGTTATTTCGATTTTTGTAATTCTTGCGGCGTTTAGCATTCCTGCATTAATGAACAGCAATCCTGCTGTGGCGACCCAAATGGGACAGTTGGGTTCGAGTGGTACCACCATAGTTACCATTATATACTTTGTTTTAGGTTTGTTGTTATTTTATCCAAGCATCTTATTAAATAAAGTGGCCAATAAGGGCAAACAAGGGATTTTATTTGGCGATCAGGAAAGTTTAAATAATGCAATGGCAAGTTTAAAATCTTTATTTAAATTTTGGGGATCGATTACTATCGCCATTATTGCCTTCTACTTTTTATTGATATTTATGGTTGGTGCCGGCGTAGCAAAGGCATAACTAAGGAAAAAATATATCACGAAAAAAAAGCCCTTAATGTAACAAGGGCTTTTTTATTGAAATTATAATTTATTAAAAAGAAAAATCATCGTTTGTTTTGGCGCTATGTTCTCCATTTTCAGAATATTCATAACGTTTTTCTACAACATCCTGGTGAGTTTTGATGTAATCTACAGTTTCGTTTAATCCTTCAGCGAATTTTTCGAAATCTTCTTTGTATAAAAAGATTTTATGTTTAACGAATACACCGTCTTCTAATCTTTTCTTGCTCTCGGTAACTGTTAAATAATAATCACCTGAGCGAGTAGCCTTCACGTCGAAGAAATAAGTTCTCTTGCCTGCTCTTACTTTCTTTGAAAAAACTTCTTCTCTTTCCTTGTTGTCGAATTCTCCCATGGTTGGTATTGATGTTGGTTTTTGGTTTCGGTAAATATAAAGCAAATATTTAAAGTACAAAATACAATTTTAATACATTTTAAATTGTTCTTGTTTCTTCTTCTAAAAGTTGGTTGTTATAAAGTTCGGTATAACTGCCATTTAGGCTAAGTAATTCATTGTGTGTGCCTTGCTCAATGATTTTTCCATCATCTAACACCAATATTTTATCTGCGTTTTTAATAGTAGAAATACGGTGGGCAATTAATATCGAGGTTTTGCCGATCATTATTTTGCCTAAATTTTGAAGAATTTCTTCTTCAGTTTTGGTGTCAACAGCCGATAAACAATCATCAAATATTAAAACTTTTGGCGATTTTATTAATGCTCTGGCAATAGAAACACGCTGCTTTTGTCCGCCAGAAAGCGTAATTCCCCTTTCACCAAGCATCGTTTCAAATTTTTCTTCAAAATCGATAATGTTATTGTAAACGGAAGCATTCTTTGCAGCATTATAAACTTCGTTATCAGTAACTTGATCCAGGCCAAAGGCAATGTTATTTTTAATCGTATCAGAAAATAGGAAAACCTCTTGTGGCACAAAACCAATCTGGCTGCGGTAATTTTTAAGGTTTAAGGTTTTTAAATTTTCTCCATCAACGTTAATTGCGCCATCTTCAACATCGTACATCCGCATAATTAAATTCGCAAGTGTCGATTTTCCTGAACCCGTTTTGCCAATTATAGCTACAAACTCGCCGCTCTTGATTTCGAAACTTAAATTTTTTAGCGCAACAATTCCAGTATCAGGATAAACGAAACTTACATTGTCAAATTTAATATTGCCATCAATTTCTTTTTCTTCGTTATTAGTCGACTGTATATCAGAAGGGATATCTAAAAACTCATTTATTCTTTTTTGTGATGCTGCCGCTCTCTGAATTAGCGAGGTTACCCAACCTAACATGGTTACCGGAAAAGTTAGCTGGTTAATATAAATGATAAACTCTGCAATATTGCCAGCAGTGATACTTCCATTCATTACCTGATTACCGCCAACATAAATGGTTAAAATCGTACTCAAGCCAATTAGTAAAAGCATGGTTGGATAAAACAAAGCAGAAACCTTTACCAGGCTCATTGAGTCTCTTTTATATTCATTGCTCTGAATTTCGAACATGTTTCGAGTATAATCTTCTCGTACATAAGATTTTATAATTCTGATACCCGAAAAGCGTTCTTGCACAAAACTCGAAAGTTCTGATAAACGCTCTTGAATTTTACCACTCTTTTTAAAAATCAAAGTATTTACATAATAGATGATAATCACTAAAAAGGGGAGTGGCAACAGACAATAAATGGCCAGCTTAGAGTTTACATCAAACATCGACCAGATAATAAGTACAGATAAAACGAAAGTATTAATGGTATACATAATGGCGGGGCCAACGTACATCCGAACACGGTTAACATCTTCTGTTGCTCGGTTCATTAAATCGCCAGTATTATTGCGCCTGTAAAAACCCAAACTTAATTTTTGATAATGTTGATAGATGTCATTTTTCATATCGAACTCAATGTGCCGCGACATGAGAATAATGGTTTGACGCATGAAAAACAAAAACAATCCTCTCAAAACATATAGCGCCACTACCAATAAGCCAAAAAATAAAAGATTGCTGCTAAAAATATCGTAAATTATTTCCTGGCGATTAAAACCACTAAAGAGGTTGTATACCTGAACATTTTCTGTAATTAAATCAACAGCATAACCAATTACCTGGGCTGGCACCACACCAAAAATATTGGAGATTACCACGAAAATACTACCGGGAATAATCCACCATTTATATTTTAAAAAGTATTTGTTTAATCTGCTTAGATGTTTCATGCCATACAAACTTAGATAATTTTGTTATCTCATATCGTATATTTTTAACTGAATGGCTTAGCTTTAGAATTTAATGACATTAATAGCAATCAATATTTCTTAATTCTATTAGATCATATGATTCGTTTGCATTTTATAAATCTTTACCAAGAATCACTTCACTACCTGAAATAAACCCGACAGTAGTGTAAATACTTTTTGTTGCAGACCGTTCGAGCCATTATTAAAAGTAACAAAAAGGTCGTAGCGAATGGCGGGACTGTACCTACCCAAGTATTACTGAAATTGCTTTTCAAAAATATAGATAATCATTGTTTGTAACTATAGCATAAATAGTTTGTTTATATCCATGTATTAATGGTTTTTTATTTTAATTTTGCAGCAGATTAGCCGAACGTTCAATATGCCAGCAAATTCTTCGTCAGATTCTTCCATACTAGAGCAATTGAGTGCTTACGGGCATAAAAAATTGATTTTTTGTAATGATCCGGATACAGGTTTGAAAGCGATTATTGCCATACATGACACCACTTTAGGTCCAGCTTTAGGCGGAACCCGGATGTGGAGTTATGCAACTGAGGGCGAAGCTTTGGAAGATGCGTTACGTTTATCGCGTGGAATGACTTACAAATCGGCCATTACGGGATTAAATTTGGGTGGTGGAAAAGGTGTAATCATTGGTGATTCCCGTAAGGATAAAACGGAAACATTAATGCGTAGCTATGGCAGGTTTATTAAAAACCTTAATGGCGAATTTATTACTGCGGAAGAGATGGGTACCAACACGCGGGATATGGAATACATCCGTATGGAAACCAATTATGTAACGGGTGTTCCCGAATCTATTGGTGGCGCTGGAAACCCTGCTCCATTTACGGCTCAGGGTGTTTATTTGGGTATTAAAGCTAGTGTGAAAGAGGTTTTTGGAACCGATATGCTAGCAGGCAGAACTATTGTGGTACAAGGTATTGGTAACGTTGGTGAACATTTGGTGGCTCTACTTAGAAAGGAAAACGCCGAAGTTTTAATCAGTGATATTAATCAGGAGCAATTGACCTATGTTGCCCGTAAATACAAGGCTAAACCGATTGAAGCTGATAAAATTTTTGGTTGCGATGCTGACGTTTATGCTCCATGTGCAATGGGCGCAACCGTTAACAATAAAACTATTGAAAGGATGAAGTTTGCAATTATTGCAGGCTCGGCAAACAATCAATTAAAAGATGAAGTTTTAGACAGTGAATTGCTATTAAAAAAGGGAATTCTTTTCGCTCCGGATTATTTAATTAATGCTGGAGGATTAATTGCCTGTTACTCGGAATGGACTGGGTTTGGCAAGAAACGTACGGTTCAGCTCACAGAAAATATTTACGATGCCACCCGTAGCGTAATTAAATTAAGTAAAACTGAAAATATATCAACAAATATTGCTGCAAATCGCATTGCCGAAAAGCGAATTGCAGATGTAAAAAAAATTAAATCGTCATATTAAATAATTATTAAAACAGGTTTTATAAACCGCACTCGTTCTTACATTCATGTTAAATAGAAGGCACTTAAGAATCAAAGCTTTGCAAAATATTTTTGCTTGGCACATGGCAGACAAAAAAGACATTAAAGGTGATTTGAAAACTTTAATGCAAAGCATTGATAGCGTGTACGAAATGTACATCTGGATGTTATCATTAATAGTTGAAGTTACAGAGTTTACAGCAAACGATGCTGCAGAACGTGCTAACAAATTTATTAAAACTGCTGAAGATATTAATCCGAATATGAAATTGCTACACAATAAGTTTAGCGTTTTAATGCAGCAGAATCCCGAATATGTATCGGCGGTAAAAAAGTATAAAGTAGATTGGGGATTCGATCCGGAAATCCGTAAAACTGTTTTCAATTCTTTAAAAGCATCTCAGGAATATGCTGATTATCTAGCCGATTCTAACGAAAGTTTAGAATCATCGAAAGATATAGTTAAATACATTTTCAGAAAAATTATCTTAAAAAATCAGGGGATTATTCAGGTTTTTGAAGAGAAGTTTATCAATTGGCAGGTAGATCATGAAGTGATGAAAGGTATGGTTGCCAAAACTTTGAAAAACTTTACTTTCGACGATCCTTTTAAAAATAAACTGACCGAAATTAGTGCCGATTGGATTGAAGATAGCAAATTTGTACAGGATTTATTTGTGCACACTTTGCAAAACGATGCCAAATACCAAGAACTAATTGCCGAGCGTACAAAGAATTGGGAATCGGAGCGTATTGCTTTAATGGATACTATTTTGATGAAAATGGCCATCTGTGAGTTGCTAAATTTCCCATCAATTCCTGTCAAAGTAACCATTAATGAATATCTGGAGCTATCAAAAGATTACAGTACTCCGAAAAGTAATTCGTTTATTAACGGTATTTTAGACAAAATTTTAGGCGACCTTAAGAAAACCAATACCATTAAAAAGATCGGTCGCGGATTAATTGAAGATTAACAATGAAAAAAATATTCATCCTTGCTATTGCAGCTTTATCTTTTACGGCTTGCCGAAATGCAAATAATTCTACAGTTGAAGTGGCTGGGAATGATACTTCGATAGAAAGCAAAATTGCTTCTCCAGATGCACCAATCGTTGTTTTTGAACGTGATATTTTTGATTTCGAAAAGATTAAGCAGGGCGAAAGTGTAGAGCATGAATTCAAATTTAAAAACACAGGTAAAAGTCCTTTAATTATTTCTAATGCTACAGCTACTTGTGGTTGTACCGATCCCGAAATTCCAAAAGAGCCTATTTTACCAGGAAAAGAAGGTGTGATAAAAGTGGTTTTTAATAGCACAGGTAAAGAGGGAATGCAAGATAAGGTGGTAACCATAACATCAAATGCAAACCCTACAATTTCGACAGTACATTTAGTGGGCGAGGTGCTTACTAAAAAATAAAATAGGTAGGGTTTGGTGTTTTGTACGCCAAACCATTACACATAATCAATAATCAAATAAATAAGAAATGACATCAACAGTAATTTTACAAGCAGCAGGTGGATTTGGCCAGTACGGACAATTAATTATGTTAGGTGCTATCGCGGTAGTATTCTATTTTTTCATGATCCGTCCACAGGTTAAGAAAGCTAAAGACCATAAAAAATTAATTGAAGGCTTAAAAAAGGGCGATAAAATTATCACTACTGCAGGTATTCACGGTCGTATCGCTGATATGAACGATACTACATTCTTAATCGAAGTTGAAGGTGGTGTTAAAATCCGTTTCGATAAATCGGCGGTTTCTTTAGATGCCACTAAAGCCGTTGTAGCTCCTGCCGCAAAAGCATAATTAAAGTATTATAAAATTAGACAGGGCTCCGAATTTCGGAGCGCTTTTTTATTGCATTATCTTTGTGCTAAATTTATATTGATGTTATAAGAAACCTTTACTGGGATACCATGTTGTAACCCAGGATTCCAATTGGGGCACTCATCCAAAACACGCATGGCTTCTTCGCGAGTACCATAACCCAGGTCATTTTTAAATTTATAGTTGGTTAATTTTCCATCCTTCTCCACTACAAAACCTATAAATAATTTTCCTGAAATTTTATTTCTTAATGCCTCTGTAGGATATTTGAAACTCTTCCCTAAATATTTATAAAATTCAGTTATTCCACCAGGGAATTCTGGTTTTTCTTCTGCAACCTTGTATTTTTTTGTGCTTCCATTTTCAAATGTTGCTATTCCATTGATAAAGTATCCGCTATCATAATGTTCTACGTAACTGTCTTTTCCAATTTTACCCTTCCACTCTCCGTTTTTATAGCCATCTAGATAATCTCCTTCTTCACTTTCATTTATATTTAAATGCCCATTACCATCTTTTATAAATTGAACGCCCAAAGAATCGAAACCAGAGATTACTTTATAAGAAGAGCGCTTTTGTGATTCAGATTTTTCCGCCTCGGGGTATAGAATAACCCTGGCCAATTGCCCGTTGGCGTAATATGATGAAGATTCACCTATCGGTTTGCCATTTACATAATTGGTTTTTTCGATTAAAATTCCTTTTTTATTAAAGCGTTTGAGTTCTCCCTCATATACGAGATTAGGCTCAAATTTGGATAGTTTACCAGTTGCTTTATCTGTATTATCAGCGTAATATTCATAAAAATTATAAAATTTCGATCCAGGGTCTGGTTCTTCAATAACTCTTCTATAGTCGGCTAGCTCATTGTTTTTAACGGGAACTCCGTCTTTAAAATAGTAAACATTTGATCGTTTCTGGCTGAAAGCAAAGCAAGGTATTGCAATGGTAAGGAGGGTTAAGAGTGTTCTTTTCATAATCGAGATTAATCATACTAAGATAGAAATCATCTTCGCAAAATCCGATTTCTTTTATTAGTAGTTTCGGGCAATTAATAAATTGCTACATTTGAAAGAATTGCTCTTTTAGCACAAATCATGCAGCAAATTGTTAAATAACGAATGCCATTTATTAGATTAACTAAAATTGAAAGACGACGTGTATTTACACTGTTAGCCTGTTTATTGCTGGCTATAGCGGCCTGGCTTTTTATGGCGTTAAACAATAAATACAACTATATAGCAAAAACGGTTATTATTTTTAAAAATAAACCAGCTAAAAGGGCATTTTATCCTTTGCAAACTGACACTTTAGATTTAGAGGTGGAAGGAACAGGCTGGCAGTTGGTATTTACCCGCTTGAGAATAAGTCCACCATCTGTATCGATTAATTTGAGTCAATTAAATGCAAGAGATTTTGTTGTTTTATCTGATCAGTTGTATAATATTAATAAACAGGTTGGAAGTGCTCAAAAAGTAATATCTGTTAAACCAGATACATTGTATTTCGATTTTACCAAACAAATAGTAAAAAAGGTAAATATAAAACTGGTAAGTCAGCTGGCATTTTATAAGCAACATGGATTGGCAAGTGAAGTAATACTTAACCCTAAAATTGTTACTGTAGCCGGACCGCAAGAGGAATTAAGTAAAATTACTTCGTGGCCCACTGATACCTTGAAGATAAATAATTTGCAAAGTAGTAGCACTGCCCGAATTGGATTACAGCACAGCATTCATAAAAATGTTAGTATATATCCTTCATCTACAGAAGTAAAACTTTCGGTAGATGAATTTACCGAAAAAACTGTTGAAGTGCCCTTGAAGATCGTTAACAACAGAAACTACAACAGCATCAAACTTTATCCGAAAAAAGTAAAGGTAACTTTCTTGGTTGCCTTGGGCAGTTATGCACAGGTTGATGCAAATTTTATTACGGCAACGGTTGATGTTGATGAATGGAAAAACTTAAATCACAAACAGTTTGCTGTGAAAATTACAGAATTTCCTGATTATTGTAAGTTAATTAGTGTTAGTCCATCGAAGATTGATTTTGTTGTAGAAAAATAATGTATAAAGTTGGTATAACCGGTGGAATTGGCAGTGGTAAAACAACCATTTGCAAGGTTTTCGAAGTATTGGGTATTCCTGTTTTCTATGCCGATACCGAGGCAAAAAATATTATGGTTCAAGATGAATTACTTATTGAGGGGATAAAATCAGCCTTTGGTAAGAAGAGCTATTTCGATGATGGAAAACTGAATAATAAACACATTGCAGGCATTGTTTTTAGTAATGAAGCAGAGCTCGAAAAATTAAATGCCTTGGTTCATCCCGCAGTATTTAGAGCATTTTATACCTGGGAAGCAAAAGTTGGTCCAAATGTTCCTTATACTTTAAAGGAAGCTGCCTTACTTTTCGAAAGTGGTTCTTACAAAATGTGCGATACCAATATACTAGTTACTGCTCCATCAGATGTTAAAATTAATCGGGTGATGCAACGCGATAAAATTACGGCAGAACAAGTCAAAGCAAGAATGGATAAGCAGATGAGTGATGAAGAAAAGGCTAAAATGGCCGATCATTTTATTATCAATGATGAAAAGAATTCTATCATTGAGCAAGTTTTGGTCCTGCACAAACAATTTTTAAAAATCGCTTCAAATTTGAAGTAATCCATTGAAAACCTTTGATATCAAATATGATTATTAAAATAAAATCATGCATTATCTTTAAATCCCACAAATACTAGCTATGATTTTAGACGATTTTATTAAGATCACTCCAGCAGGTTTGTATTGTGTTTATGGCGATTTTTATCTCGATCCGCAACAACCCGTAAAAGAAGCTGTGGTTTCCCATGCGCATGGTGACCATGCCATTGGTGGAAGTCAGAATGTTTACTGTACAGCGCCTACAGAAAGTTTCATGAAACATCGCTACCGGAAATTTGCAGCGGTAGATTTTCATATTAAGAAATACCGTGAAACTTTTAAGATTAAAGATATAGCCATTACTTTTTATTCTGCTGGCCATATTTTAGGTTCCGCACAAATTTTAATGGAATATCAAGGTATAAAATATCTATATACAGGCGATTACAAAATAGAACCCGATACAACTTGCGAGCCTTTTGAATTTGTTCAGGCTGATGTTCTGATTACAGAAAGTACTTTTGCCAATCCCGAAACCAAGCATCCATCGCCAGTTGATGAAATAAAAAAATTGAATGAAACCAATGCAAATATTATGCTAGGTTCTTATGCGCTAGGTAAAAGTCAGCGGATTATTCAATTGTTAAATGAATATTGCTCCACAAAAAATGTGATGGTTCACCATAGCATTATGCCTTTTGTGAAAATATATGAAGACTACGGAATGAAAATTGGTAGTTACAAAATGTATGATAGAAAGGTGATGAAGAATAATCATGAACACCAGGTTTATATTGTGCCGCCAATGGTATTTCACAGTTATCACAAAGCGATTAATGTTGTGCGGGCATTTGCATCTGGTTGGAAGAATCTGCAGCAACAAAATGGAATATCACTCTATATTTCCGACCATGCCGATTGGGATGCAATATTAAAAACGATTGAAAAAGTGCAACCTCAACAGGTTTGGACTTTGCATGGCGATGGTAAGCAATTAAAGGAATATTTTAATGGTAGGTTAGAAATTAAGATAATGAATGAATGATAGGATGAGTGTTTGATTGAACGAATTAATTAAATCATTCAATCAAAATTCACTTACTTAATTTTTGATTATGAAAGAGGGAGAAGACTTTTATTTTAATGAAGATGGATTGATGGTTTTTACTGAAGCTTATCATTTAAAAAGAGGCAATTGCTGCAAAAACAAGTGTAAGCACTGCCCTTGGGGTTATGGCAAAAAGAAAGATAAAAAATAGTCTTTAGATTATTTAAACCGTACCCGATTATAAATCTCATTTAATGGTACTTCAAAACCCATTGAAACAAATTTAACCGCTTCATCAATTTTTTTATATTCAATCAATTCCCAATTTTGTTTTCCATTTAGGTAAAAAGCCTCAACTGATATAGCTTCAGAATCGATTAAGATGTATTCTTTTAATGTTGGAATATCTTTATAAAGGTCAAACTTATGGCCTCTGTCGTAGTCTTTTGTTGAGGGAGAAAGTATTTCAATAATTAATGTTGGCTCGATAAAACTTTCATTATCAATATCACTATGATTTAAGCCATTACAATAGATTGAAATATCAGGATAGGTGAATAACCCATTTGCAGTTATTTGCATACGAAGGTCGCTACCGTAAGGACGACAAGGTTTACCTAGCAGAGCTCCGATTTCTAAAAATAAATTGGTAAAAATCTCATTATGATTTGTACTTGCGCCGGCCATTGAGAATATTTCGCCCTGAAAATACTCATGTTTTTCTTGTGATGCTTTTTCCATTTCCAAGTATTCTGCAACGGTAAAATGCCTTTTTTTGTACTCTACACTTGGCTCATTTACAATCTCTTCCATATTCTAATATACTGAATATTTTTAGATAAAAATTTTATAGATCGGAAATGTATTAATGAGAATGCCCTGCAAAGAACCCAATCAGTGCTACGCTGATTCCTAATAAAACGGCAACCATTTTGCGGGTGTTGATTTTATGGTCGGCGCTCGATTCGAATAAAATCGTGGTAGAAATATGTAAGAAAATACCAATAACGATTCCCATTATTTTATTGAAATAGGCATCTATACCGCCAATGCTTCCGTTACTCAGCCCAATACTAACGTAAAAACCAAGTGGGGCCATAACGGCAAAAATCAGTAGATAAATAATAATGCTTCCTTTTTTAAAATGGTTTTGCATTAAAATACTCGCCAAAGCAAATGCTGCAGGAATATGATGCAATGAAATTCCAAAGATGAGTTCGTTATGTTGGTCTTTTGCAAGCGGCATACCTTCTAAAAAAGCATGTAAGCAAAGGCTAATCATAATTCCAAATGGAAAAACATTTCCATCGTGATGTTTATGTATATGCCCGTGTTCTACGCCCTCCGAAAACTGCTCCAGAAATACCTGTAGTAAAAATCCGATAAGAATGAAAACACCAATTTGCCATTTATCAGGGCCGCTGTAAGCATCAGGAATTAAATGTAAAACTGTAATGGCAAATAGATAAGCCCCACTAAATGATAATATCAGTTTTAGCAGTTTTGATTTATCGCTTTTAACCAAAAAAATGGCAGCGCCTCCTAAAAATGCACAGAAGAAAAGTACGGCAAATTTCCAAGCTTCCATTAAAATTCAGGTTGTAGTTTTTTAAAAATTCTTGAACAGATAAAACCGATTATTGTCCCCAATATTGCGCCTGTAGTTACATCGACAGGGTAATGCACACCTACATAAACCTGTGCAAAGCTAATAATTGCAGCCCAAAATATCCCAATTGGTAAGATAGGTTTCCAACGGGTGAAAAAAACACAAATTAAAAACACAGCAATGGCAAAATGATTGGTTGCATGTGCTGATGGAAAACTTAGTCCGCTGCCGCAGGGAACCCGGTGAATAATATCGTTAGCCAAACTAAAATCATTACAGGGCCTAACACGGGCTACAAACGGTTTTATTAATTTTGATGCAATTAAATCGCCCGTGGCGAAAGTAAAAAGAATCATCCCAACAATATAATAACCCTGCTTTTTATATTGTTTAATGCAAAAAATCACAATAAAAAGGTAAAGTGGCGACCAGAAAAAACGGTTACGCATTAAAGGCATCAGCCAATCGAAAAAGCCGTTCGAAAGTCCGCGGTGGATTTTCAAAAACAACTCAACATCAAACTGCTGTATGCTTTCTATCATGCTTTTTTGCAGATTAAAATTAAACGATCAGAATTTGATTCATCAAAATCATCAAGTAAATAACTGCCAAATGCTTTTTGAATTACCATTCCTGCCTTGAGTAACATGCGCTCAAAATCTGCAAAACTAAAAGCCTGAACACGCTCTTCGAAATTGAATACCTTACCCTTATCATCGAAATTTATCTTCTTGATAATTTTGCCGTCTACCACATTTTTAGTGATGTTAAACGTAATTCCATCAAGTGATTTCACTTCGCAATGATTTAAATTTCTGATAATTTTTTCTGTATTAAAATAATCCACTACCAGTGTTCCATCAGCTTTTAAACATTTTCTGAAAGTTTTCAAGGCATTTACATGTTCCTTTTCGGTGTCAAAATAGCCAAAGCTGGTAAACAGGTTTAAAGCAACATCGAAATAGTTAATGTAAAAAAGCCTGCGCATATCGTGCACCAAAAAGTGCAGTTTATTATTTTCGAATTGCTTGGCGTATTTTATACTTTGTTCGGATAAATCAATTCCCGTAACATCAAAGCCCTTTTTATTTAGGTAAATTGAATGCCTGCCTTTACCGCAAGCAATGTCGAGCATTTTAGAATCAACTTCTGGATGGAGGAATTTCGTTAAATTATCGATGAAAAATTCGGCTTCTGCATCGTTTCGTTGTTGGTAAAGAATATGATAATAGGGTGAATTAAACCAATACTGAAACCACTTGCGCTGCATAAAAAAGCCTTTTGTTTTCGAATTTGCAAACTTAGATAAAATTGGGGTAAACAAAGTACATTAATTTCATGGCTAAGCAATTTTATAATTGTTAAAATAATTTTGTTTTGGAAATCAGCGTTTAGTTTTTATTGGAATATTATCCTGCCATTTGCTGTAGCCCCTTAGTCCCGATTAAAATCTGGACTGGGCTGTTGCCAGGTTTAATAACGAAGGTTTGCATTGGGCCTCACATCATTGAGGTACGAAGTAATTTTAAGGCTATAGGTTAAACGCAAAGATAAAGCTCAGGTAGTAAGATTGCTTCGTACCTTGCAATGACGGTAATGGTTTTTTCATTGTCTTCACAATCCTGATTTATCTAAACCCGACTTAGTGGAAAACCCTCAAGGCGAGGAACGAGACGAGGATTTGAAACGAGGGCGGGACTGCTTTAACCGAAGCATCACTGCAATTGCTTTCCAAAAAAACAATAAATCAGTTACACGTTTAACTAAAAACCAGCAAAAGAATTTCTATTAAATATATCGTATAAATAGATATAAAAACAATGTAAATTAACATGCCAAGTATGCCCGAAATAGCTGCTATCTTGTTTTTTTTCTTATTTTTGAACTTCAAATAAAATACAGGAAGTGACTTTAATAAAATCGATTTCAGGAATACGAGGAACCATTGGCGGACAAGCAGGAAACGGCTTAACACCCATAGATATAGTGAAGTTTACGGCTGCGTTTGGTAGCTGGGTAGTGCAAAAAACAGGAAACAAAAGGATCGTTTTAGGTCGCGATGCACGTATTTCGGGCGAAATGGTTAACAATTTGGTTATCGGAACCTTGCAAGGTTTGGGTATAGAAGTTATCGATTTAGGCCTATCGACCACGCCAACAGTGGAGGTTGCCGTGCCTGATGAGCAAGCTGGCGGTGGTATTATTTTAACGGCTAGCCACAACCCAAAACAATGGAATGCCTTGAAATTATTAAATGCAAATGGCGAATTTATTAGCGATTTGGATGGTAAAGAAGTTTTGGATTTAGCCGAAAGCGCAAGTTTTGAGTTTGCTGAGGTAGATAAATTGGGTAAAGTGATTAAAAATGATACTTACCTTCAAAAACATATTGATAAAGTTTTAGCATTACCCTTGGTTGATGTTGAAGCCATTAAAAAGGCCGATTTCAAAGTTGTTATCGATTGTGTAAATTCAACTGGTGGTATTTTTATCCCTGCTTTGTTAAAGGCTTTGGGTGTAACAAAAGTTATAGAACTATACTGCGAACCAAATGGGCATTTTCCACATAATCCTGAACCGTTGCCAGAAAATTTGACGGAAATTTCAAAAGAGGTTCAGAAAAATAATGCCGATTTAGGCATTGTAGTTGATCCAGATGTTGACCGTTTATGTTTCGTAAATGAAGACGGAAGCATGTTTGGTGAAGAATATACTTTAGTTGCAGTTGCCGATTACGTATTGAAAAATACACCCGGAAATACAGTTTCAAACCTTTCTTCAACACGTGCCTTACGCGATGTAACCGAGAAAGTTGGTTCAGAATATAATGCCTCGGCAGTTGGCGAAGTTAACGTAGTTAACAAAATGAAAGAAACCAACGCCATCATTGGCGGCGAAGGTAACGGTGGAATTATCTATCCAGAATCGCATTATGGCAGAGATGCTTTAGTTGGAATTGCTCTGTTTTTAACGCACCTGGCCAAATTTGGAAAATCTATTTCTTTGTTAAGAAGTAGTTATCCGCAATACCATATTTCGAAAAATAAGATTACTCTTACGCCTGAAATGGATATCGATAATTTATTGAAACAGGTAGAAGAGAAATATAAAAATCAGCCTTACAGCACAATAGATGGATTAAAAATCGAGTTCGATAAAACATGGGTGCATTTGCGTCGTTCTAATACCGAGCCAATTATCCGCATTTACAGTGAAGCCGAAAATGAAACGGTTGCCGAAAGTTTGGCAAACAAAATCATTTCGGATATTAAAGAAATCCTAAAATTAAACTAGCACATGAAAAGAGTTTATTTAGATAATGCAGCCACTACGCCTTTAGATAAAGATGTGATTGCAGAAATGACAAATGTGATGGAGAACTATTTTGGCAATCCATCGGCTATTCATGCGCTTGGTCGCGAGGTAAGAACCTTGGTTGAGAAAGCCCGTAAAACTGTTGCGAACCTTTTAGGCGCTTCACCATCCGAAATATTTTTTACTTCTGGTGGTACCGAAGCCGATAATACAGCCATCCGTTGCGGTATTTCTGCTTATGGAATTAAACATGCCATCACTTCGAAAATTGAACACCATGCCGTTGAGCACACTTTAAATATGATGCTTAAAAATGGCGAAATTGATAAGTTGAGTTTCGTTAATATTGATGAAAAAGGTAATGTAGATTATGCCCATTTAGAAGAATTGTTGCAAAATAATGATCGCACTTTTGTGTCTTTAATGCATGCAAATAATGAACTGGGTACCCTAACCGATATGATTAAAGTTGGTGACATCTGCGAAAAATACAATGCAATTTACCATGCCGATACTGTTCAAACCATGGGGCATTACACGCATAATGTACGCGAACTGAAAGCTCATTTTATTGTTTGCGCAGCACACAAACTTCATGGTCCGAAAGGCGTGGGTTTCTTGTATGTAAACAGCAACATCAAAATTCCACCGATGATTTATGGTGGAGCACAAGAGCGTAACATGCGTGGTGGAACTGAAAATGTTTACGGTATTGTTGGTTTGGCGAAAGCTTTGGAAATTGCTTATGCCGAAATGGAACAGCACCAAAATCATATTCAAGGTTTAAAAGATTATCTAAAGGAAGCTTTACTTGCAGAAATCCCGGGCATTGCTTTTAATGGCGAAACCGATGCAGATAAAAGCCTTTACACGGTATTAAATGTGTCTTTCCCAGAAATGGATATGGCTGATATGTTACTGTTTAATTTAGACATCAATGGCATTTGTGCGTCAGGCGGTAGCGCTTGCTCGTCAGGCTCAAACATCGGTTCACACGTTTTAAATGGCATCAATGCCGACCCAAATCGTCCTTCGGTTCGTTTTTCTTTCAGTAAATTCACTACAAAGGAAGAACTTGATTATGTAATTGAAAAAGTTAAAATGGTGGTTAAGCAAAATGCCTTAGCTTAAAATATCATTAACCAAATAGGAACAGTCTCGGAGCAATTCGGGACTTTTTTTTATCTATTTTTTTGGAAAGCAATTGCAGTTCAACTATTTAAATTAGTCCTGCTTTCTGTTCCAACAAAAGCAGAAAAAGCTTTTGGTTTCCACGGCAATCAGGTTTAGCTTACAAAGGTTTGTGGTGCTTGGGTACGTCAGTTCATATAAACAGCAAATAAACCACCCTGCATTTCTGACACCTCCACATAAATCGGGAGGAATTCTAGCGCCTTAAAATTATGAGGGGAAAGCAACCTTTCAAAAAAATTGCCACGGAAACACAGAAGTTACTAAAAAATGAGATGGATTTAACGGCGCTATAGATAAACTTTCAAAATACCAAAAACTTTCCTAAGTACTTATCTGGCATAGCAAATGATTTTAGGAAAAAGCGTTGAAGCCGTTTGCAAATCCTTTCAAAATCTACTGAACAAAAGAATTTGCAGTCTGTGCAGAGGGTGAAGCGTAAAGGCAAAGACCTCAAATTATTTTCAATAACGGTTTGACGAATTTTTCCAAAATCAGTTGCAAGCATTGATTTTTTGGTTACTTTTTTTTATCAAGAAAAAAGTAATAAGCCTGTCTGGCTAAGACAAACCTCTTGCATATCTCATAACAAAAACTTATATTTAATTAAGATAAAGGCCATTCAAAGCCAATAGCAATTAGTTCCTCAACGAAACCTTATCAAACATCCCTTTGGTATAAGGTAAAGCAAAATTTCAAAACATTTTTTTGAATTCTCGATAGGAGATTTAATACGCATTTGTTTGAAAATTTATTCAACACACCAAAGCAATAAGGCTTTTATAAAAATTTATCGTTATGGAAAATCAGGAAATTAATCCACAATCAACAAATCTTGAGAATGGAAAATCATTAGAAAACAGAAAGCACATCTACAAATTCATTTTGTTGCCGTTTTCATTTGAATCATCACATCATTTCAATAAGATTCATAAAAGGAAATTCAATTCCTTTGGCTGCATACATGAGTTGAGAAAGTTATCTGGCTCCATGATGTAGTTTTGAATCCTTATCAAGTATTTGAAACTCTTAAGTAATAGCAAGGATATGTTATGTTTAAACTCATTCCTAAAACAGCTTTTAAAAACAATATTATTTTTCACTTGTTCCATTAATACATCAAATTGAAAAACAATGGAAAATAATAAAGAAAAAGGTAAAGTTGTTGAGAACGACTTGCTTAATAAAACCGCAGAGGATATTAAAGAAGATAGAACGCTTGATGAAAATAAATCATCGAAAGTTGCGACTAATTTATTTAACAAAGACAAAGGACGTAAAAATAACTCTTTTGGGCCAGGTCACGAACCAGGTACAACACCAGGTTCGAGCATTTAAACGTATAATAATTTACGAGCAAAAAATATTAAATTTAAGCCACAGCATTTGTTGTGGCTTTTTAGTTAATCTCAAAATGGAAAGAAGAAATTTTATCAAAAATTCAGCATTGGCAATGGCCCTGCTATCGATTTATAAAACAGATGTTTTTGCTCAAAATGAAATATTACGGGCATATAATTTCAAACCATTAAGAAATAATGTTGGTGTTTTTACCGAACAAGGTGGAACTATTGGTTGGTTAAATTCTTCAAATGGATTTGTTGTGGTTGATGCGCAGTTTCCAACATCAGCGCCTCATGTGATAGAAGAGCTGAAAAAAATGGGTGAAAAACCATTCAAATATTTAATTAACACACATCATCATGGTGACCATACCGCAGGAAATATTGCCTTTAAAGGTTTGGCGGAGAAAGTGGTTGCACATCAGAATTCACTTGTTAATCAAAGAAGAGGCGCAGAGAAAGCAAATAATTTAGATAAACAATTATTGCCAGATACCACTTTTGGAACAGGATGGAAAGCAAAAGTGGGTGATGAAAAAATTAGTGCTTATTATTATGGTTCGGCCCACACAAATGGCGATGCTGTTTATCATTTTGAGAATGCAAATATCGTTCATGTTGGCGATTTAGTTTCCAATAGAAAATTTCCATACATTGATCGAGAAAATGGTGCACACATTGGAAACTGGATCACCGCTTTAGAAAAAATCAATAATCAATTTGATAATGATACACTGTTTATTTTTGGACATAGCCGTGATCCAGAAAAAATCACTGGAAATAAAGCAGATGTAAAAGCATTCCAAAATTACCTTCAGAATTTATTGAAATTGGTTTCAGCTGAGATAAAGGCCGGAAAATCTAAGGAAGATATTTTAAAAATTACTACCATTCCAAATGCATCCGAATGGCAAGGCGAAGGCATTCAAAGAAGTTTAACGGCTGCTTATGAGGAATTGAAAGGTGTTTAAAGTTAAAGGTTCATTGGTTCATTAGTCATTGGTTCATTTGGCTATTGTTTTACAACTAATTTCTTCCTTTATGATTCGCAGATTTATCTATGTCAATCTGCGAATCTGCGCTTAGATTATTCCAAATCTTTCTTCAATTTATAAACATTCTATATTTTAAATAACTTTAAACAACCAATCCAAAACCGTTATATCATAACCCTTATCTGCTATATTTGTGTTACACAAAATCCAACAAGCAGATATGGATGATTTTTTAGCAGCCCGCTCCCAAATGGCCTTATCCTTAGGCTTTCATATTATCTTTTCCTGCATCGGTATGGTAATGCCTTTTTTTATGGCAGTATCTCATTATAAATGGTTAAAAACCAACGATGAAGTTTATAAAAACCTAACCAAAGCATGGAGTAAGGGTGTAGCTATTTTCTTCGCCACAGGCGCTGTTTCGGGTACCATGTTGTCTTTTGAACTTGGCTTGCTATGGCCAAAATTTATGGAACATGCAGGTCCTATTTTCGGAATGCCTTTTTCTTTAGAAGGAACTGCTTTTTTTATTGAAGCAATTGCATTGGGATTTTTCCTTTATGGTTGGAATAAACTGAATAAATGGTTCCATTGGTTTACAGGAATGGTTGTTGGCGTAAGCGGATTAGCTTCTGGTATTTTGGTAGTTGCAGCAAACGCATGGATGAATAGTCCTGCGGGTTTTGATTTTGTAGATGGAAAGTATTTAAATATCGACCCAATACAGGCAATGTTTAACAAAGCATGGTTTTCACAGGCATTACACATGTGCCTGGCCGCATTTACGGCCACAGGCTTTGCGGTTGCAGGCGTTCATGCACTGATGATTTTAAGAAATCAAAATAAAGAATTTCATTTAAAAGCCTTTAAAATTGCTGCTGTTTTTGCTTGTATCGGAGCATTGTTACAACCATTGAGTGGTGACATATCTGCAAAGGATGTTGCAGAAAGGCAGCCTGCTAAGCTTGCTGCAATGGAAGCACTTTACAAAACCGAAAAACCTGCACCGCTATTAATTGGTGGTATAGTCAACGAAAAAGATAAAACGGTTAAGGGCGCAATCAAAATTCCTGGAGCTTTAAGTTTTCTGGCTCATGGAGATTTCAAAGCTGAAGTTAAAGGTTTGGATAAAATTCCTGAAGATGAACATCCGCCAGTTGCAATAACGCATTACGCTTTTCAAATTATGGTTGGAATAGGCACATTGCTGGCTATAATTTCTTCAATATATTTTATTAATCTACTTAGAAAGAAGCCGCTTCTAGAGAAACGTTGGTTATTGAAATTATTTGTTTTGGCTGTTCCGTTGGGATATATTGCGCTCGAGGCCGGCTGGGTAGTTACAGAAGTCGGTAGGCAGCCTTGGATTATCTACGGCATTATGCGTACTAAAGACGCCGTGACACCTATGCCCGGAATTGCCTACTCATTTTATATTTTCTCGGCAATTTATTTATCGCTAAGCTGTATCGTTACCTTTTTACTGTATCGACAAATAAAAATGGTTCCGGTACTATACAATAATTCCGAAACTGAAACATCAAATCATTAGTTATGGAATATGTTGTAATCGCTTTTTTATGTTTGGGAATTTTGCTTTACTTCCTTCTAGGCGGAGCAGATTTTGGTGCGGGTATCATTGAATTATTTACTTCTACAAAAAATAGGAGCCGGACCCGAAAAACAATGTATCAAGCCATTGGACCAGTTTGGGAAGCAAACCACATGTGGCTGATTATCGCAATTGTTATCCTTTTTGTTGGGTTTCCACACATTTATACCACCATGTCGGTTTACCTCCACATTCCTTTGCTTATCATGCTCATCGGCATCATTGCCCGCGGTACGGCTTTTGTTTTTCGTCATTATGATGCTGTGAAAGACGACATGCAGTGGTTATACAATAGAATTTTTCGTTACTCAAGTTTTATTACAGCACTTTTTCTCGGAATAATTGCTGGGAGTTTAATTTCAGGCCACATTGATTCTGAAGCCAACGATTTTGTATCTGCTTATATTTTCAGCTGGCTCAATTGGTTTTCAATTGCCGTTGGATTTTTTACCGTATCTCTTTGTGGTTTTCTTGCCGCCATTTATTTAATTGGAGAAACAACAGACGAACACGATAAGCGTCGGTTTATCAGAAAGGCAGAATTTATGAACATAGCTGCAGTTATTTTTGGCGCCATGGTTTTCATTGCCGCAGAATTGGATAATATCCCTTTAATCGATTGGGTATTCAAAAATGCAGTTGGTTTAACAGCAATTATTTTGGCTAGCTTATCGTTGATTTTACTTTGGTACCTTTTGATTAAAGGAAAAACCAAAGTATTGAGAATTTTAGCAGGTTTCCAGGTAACGATGATTTTGCTGGCCATTAGCTATGCACATTTCCCCAACTTCATTCAATTAAAAAATGGAAATGCAATTTCCCTTTTCGAAACCGTTGGCCCAGAAAAAACCATTTACAGTTTGGGTTTGGCTTTGTTATTAGGTAGTATTTTAATTCTTCCTTTTCTTGGTTATTTGTTTTATAAATTCCAGAAGAAAGAGGAATAATTGCTAACCATCATTGTGAGTTACGAAGCAATTTTAAAGCGATTAGAATCAAAAAGGTTTTGAAAAGCAAAAACTGTAATTCTTCTGTTCTGATAGTTCTGCTATCGTTGCAATCTTTTAAAACTGCTATACCTCAGCATGAAAGTACATTCCAGGTTACTACAATTTAAAAGTATTTCCACTTTATCAGGTTATGATTAAAAATCTAATCATTAAAAATAGCGGATAAAAAAAAGAAGTCAAGTTTTTGAAAACTTGACTTCTTAAAGTTTTATTTATTTAAAATTATAATCCGCCTTTTCTATTCGATTTTGTTTGAACAGGCCATTCTGTAGGCTTGCCTGTACGAGGATTTACAGGCAGATCAGTCGCTTTCTCTGTAGAGGTTTTTTCTGCATCTTCACAAGCCATGTAAACCATAATTGCGGTTAAAATCACATTGCTTTTTATTTCATCAAATACCAATTTATCATAAGTATCACGATTGGTGTGCCATGTGTAAGTTCCATAATCCCAGCTCGTTGCGCCTAATGAGTAACCTAATGCTCCTGCAGCAACGAAAGAAGCAAAGTCAGAACCGCCAGCACCTGGCATTCCAGGGAAATTTGTTTTAACTTGATTTTTTATCGTATCAGGAACTGCAGCTAACCAGCGGGTGATATAATCTTTCGATTTAGCAAAACCTTGTCCGCCGATATTTACGATTCGCCCTGTACCATTATCCTGATTAAATAAAGCTTGTAAATTGCTTACAATTTCCGGATGGTCTTCAACAAACGCTCTTGAACCATTTAAACCTTGTTCTTCACTTCCCCAGTGACCAACTAAAATGGTACGTTTTGGATTAGGATAAAACTTCTTCAAAATACGCATGGCTTCCATCATTAAAATGGTTCCTGAACCGTTGTCGGTTGCGCCACTGGCCGCATCCCATGAATCGAAGTGAGCTGAAAGCATGACATATTCTTTTGATTTTTGCTTGCCTTTAATTTCTGCAATGGTGTTAAAAGTTGGCACTACACCTAATTCCTTCGATTCCGACTCAATTTTTAAAGTAGGTTTATTGCCACTTTGTGCCAAACGGTAAACTAAACCATAATCTTCTACCGATAAATCTACTGTCGGGATTTTTGTTGTGTTAGCACCGAAAACTTTATCTACTCCAAAACCTTGGGACCAGTTATTAATGATGATTCCCGCTGCACCTGCATTTTCGATTGCTAAAGCAAGATTTTTTGCATTTAAACCTGTTTTTGAAATTCCTGCAGCCCATGCTTTTGCGGCATCAGCTTTTTCTCTTTTATATTTTTCGAATAAATCTTTTGTTGCAAATTCTTCCCAGTTTTTTTCAGGGCGACCAGATATTTGATTCATAGAAATTAAAACCAATTTACCTTTCACGCTTGGTAACCATTTTTGGAAGGAAACTGAATCGGTAATTGCAGGGAGCACAATAGCTTCTGCATTAATAGCTTTGCCATTGGTTGATGGACTCCAGGCTAACTGTGTACCTTCTAAAGTTCTTAAGCGTGGACTAACCAAATCGATATGGGTAACGCCTCTTTCCCAGCCACGCCATTCGCCCCATTTTTCGTTCTTAGCAGAAATACCCCAATCGCTGTATTTTTTTACCGCCCAATCGTTAGCTTGTTTCATTTGCGGTGAACCCACCAAGCGTGGTCCGACAACATCTAAAAGCTCATGAGCCAGTTTTTCCAATTGTGAGTTTTCATTCACCTCTTTAACGATGTTATCGATTACTTTTTTGTCTTGCGCAAAAGCAAAAGACGAGGTAAAAAGAAGTAGTGTAGGTAATAGTAATTTTTTATTCATTTCAGTTTGCTTAATTGATAGGCTAATTTAAGGAATAACGGGGTGGGAGTGGTGATGTTAATGGAAATGTTGCAGATACAATGTTACTCGTCATTGCGAAGCGATTTTTCATCACTGTGGCAATCTCTTAATGGAGTGTTTGCTTTTGTTTTTGCCAAACTGGCTTTTTTCTTTTTTCTTGATAAAAAAGCAACAAAAAATCAAGGCTTAAGAACCTTTGTTGCAAATTCTCAATAAATTTTTATACGTAATCCTAAGCCGTGTGAACGATTGTGCAATATTTAAAATAGTGCTCCACTCGTAGGATTTCTTCCTTAATCGGAAATTTGAATTGGAACTGCATCAAAATTTATTGGTCTTTGCTGCCAAATCTTCTTAGGCCGCATAAGTTCTTCGGAAAGTTTGTGGTGCTTTAAAAGTTTCTTCATAGCACCTTTCAACTCCCCTCCTTATTTTCAAGGAGGGGCTGGGGGTGGTTTTTAACTGCCTTTCCCAAGAATTACAAAACCTGAGTAATCTAAACCTCCTATGAATAAAACCCTTTTCAAGTAGCTTTGGAAGCTTTTTTTTTTTTATGGGCAAAAGATGTTCCCTGCCCTGAGAATTGGCGGTTTCTATTTATTTAAATTAACACCTCTCAGAAGCTTTCTTTTTTATAAAAATATTAAAAACTTAGCTATATCCTCCTATTAGC
>NZ_CAKLBU010000028.1 GCF_920984735.1 Pedobacter sp. Leaf250
TCTATCTTTTCGCCTGTTTCTGTTAAAATGCACATAAAAACACTATCTTTATGTACATCAAGACCACAACATCTTTCCATAACAACTTTGTTTTTTAGTTCATTATAAAGTTAATAAAGATCGATGAGGTGGTCTTAATTTTTATTGAACGCGATTATAATTCCTCACTTTTTATGTAAGTTTGAAAGTATTAACATTTCATATATGTTCTCAACTTTAAGTTTAGCCTTTCTTGGTACACCCGAAATTATTCTCTTTTTTTTATTCTTTGCCTGCATTTTATTATCATATTTTTTTATAAAAGGGATTATTTACTTTTTAAAGGCTTTAAAAGGTAAATAGATATCCGATAATGATTGGTGGTCACTACTTATTCCGAATACCCTTTGTTGGATTGACTACTCGTAGATAATTGACGGGGTCAGGCAGTTGCTTTATTCCTTTCCTTTATTAACCACAATGCTTCAAACAACCGAACCAAGTTTTCATAGACAGCAATGATCTCTTCTTTCGATAGACTATCCTCCATATATTTTTGACTTAATGAATCATAAAGCCAGTTTTTCAAAATAACATGGTAATGGCGGAGTTTAAAGGTTTTAAAAATTTTCCTTAACACTTTCACAGGATTTATTATTTCATCTGCATTTAGGTGAGTTGGATAGTCCCTCATTCCTTTCTTTTCTTCTTTAATACACCATGCTACAATGATATCAATCTCTCCACTAGCAATATCAAGTCTTCCAAATGTTTTCTTTCGAATTAACCAGGCAGCTTCAATGAGTTTCATAGTAAGTTCATAATCATAAAGTCTGTCGGATGGGCTGCTTTTAAGCGGATGATTAGCCTCAAATGAAACGTCATTGCGCTATTTTTTCAACATCTTAAGTTGATCAGGTAACCATGCCGCATCAAAGAATGCTGTTATCGGTTTGATCGGCACTACTATCTCCTCATCATCAAGTAGTATAATCCTATTTTTCTTTTGTCTGTTTAAATTATTTCTCACAAGAATTATATTGAATTTAATTATTTGACTATTAGCTAGATAAGCTCAATTGCAAAACGTTTGCCATGCTGAATACATAGTGAGGGTAAACGGGTAAAAGTTGAATATAGATGACAAGTTGATCCTGTACATGTCTTCTACATTCTTAAATCGAATTATTCGAAACATATTTTATTTTCCATTGTCATATTTCCTGCCCTTTCAAATTCTGATATTTTGTTTTCGCACAATTTTCTGGTTAGCTTTTCAAAAGCATAGGCTTTGGATAATAATTTATCTGCATCGTCCTGCTGGACGCTAAATTTGTCATTATACCTGGCCTGCGAGTAGCTCTTTAACAAGATTTCAAATAATCTGCGATCTGCCTCCGTTGCCTTAAGCATTTCGTAAGGTAATGGTGAAAAGCTGCTACACAAATCAAGCTGCCGACCTAAATGATGAATGTCAGATCGGTAGGCGAGGTATACACGAATTAGTGCTATCGTGCATTGTTCTATAACCTGGTGGGTCATAAACAGACATACCGCATAATGCTCATTACTGTAGCAATCCGATGCACCTTCCAAAAAACCGGCAGCGAGTTTAATTCTGTGTGCATAATGTTTGCTTGCTTTCTCTGAATTCTGTGAAGAATCAAAAGCGATACTTGAAGTTTCATTTAAGATTCCATTTGAACTGTAAAGGTGCTGAGCCGCATTTAATATGGAAATGAAAAAGCGATTATTCTTTTTGATGCAGTATTGAATGGTTTCCATGCCGTGGGAAAGCATAGTTATTTTACCGCAGAAAAATTTGGTATTGCAAAAATCCTGTGCCTCATGCTCGTTTCTTGTTTTACTCGCCATAACCATTAACAAAAAGTAGTGGTGCTCAGTTGAAGAATAAGTGGAACCAAAACATCCCGATTTTGTTGCTGTTTGAGTCAGCTTGCAAAAGCAATAAATATAAATTGGCTTGAATTTCTCTATAAGCAATCTACAGAGCTCAATGATGCAATCTGTCCTAACCGTTTGTAATACATGTTTTGTTTTCATAACTATATGATTTTGAATTTATTCCAAATCTCCATATCTGTTCGATCGTACCGAACCACGAGCGGGTTGTTAAATACAAAAACTTAGTTGTTTTTAACGCTCGAAAAAAATCGATATATTTGGGTATGGAAACATCTGAAAAAAACACTCGAATGCATTTAGGGCGTAAAATCTCTCGTATACGTGAATTACGCGGGATGAAACAAGAAGCGCTTGCTAATGAATTAGGCATCAGCCAACAGGCTATCAGTAAGCTTGAGCAGAGTGAAGATATTGAAGATTCGACCTTAGATAAGGTTGCAAAGGCTCTTGGTGTGACCGCCGAAGGAATTAAGCATTTCACTGAAGAAACTATTTTTAATAATATAAATAACTTTCATGATAATTCAATTCAAAATAATTTTAATCCAATAGAAAAAATTGTTGAGTTGTATGAAAGATTGTTAGCGAGCGAGCGTGAAAAGAACGAAATTTTAAAAAAGTTTTAAATCTTCAATCGAAGAGATATAATTATTTTAACTAAAAGAGCTTATGATGCCGCTGCACCCGCTCACGCGCTATTGATAAATGCCATGGCAAAATCTTATTTTTTGCTGGGTGTTATTAAGTGATTTCCCACCACACTTTTACGCCTTAACGGCTACGCCCGAAAGGTGATTTGCTTCTACCCGTAAGGGGATGTAGTGGGTTGCCGCAGGATTGTGTTGCAAGTGGAAGGGATGGTGGAGGTTGTTGGTGTTTTCCCGCCACGCTTTTTGCCCTATCGGCTTCGCCCGAAAAGTGATTTGCTTCTATCCGTGATGGGATGTTGTGGCTTGACGCAGGACTGTGGTACAAGTGGAATGCGGTGTGCGATATGCTGCTGTTTTCCCCACCACACTTTAGTGGCCTATCGGCTTTGCCCGAAAGGTGCTTTTTTTTGCTTCTATCCGTGAGGGGATGTTGTGGGTTGCCGAAGGATCGTGCTACAAGTGGTGGGGGCAGGCATCGACCTCCTGCGATTTAATAAACAGAAAATGATTTCGTGAAGATTAGGCTTTTAGCGCATATTCCTGAATTAACAAATTGGTAGGAATGTGTAGGGTGGCACTGAACTGCCTGATCATTTTGAGTGATAATGCCCTTTCGTAGTTCAGAACCTTGCTTAGGTTGCCTTTATCTCCATACTTCCTGGCCAGGTCGGCAGGTTTTAGCCCAAACTCTTCCATCCTGATTCTGATTGTTTCAATGGGGTCTACAGCTGGTAAAGCCCATTGCTTGTTTTCATATTCGGAAATAAGGTGTACCAAAAGCATTTTCTCCCTGTGTTCTGGAGAATCCTTTGGGGCATACTTTACCTCTTCATATCGAGACGTGGCAAGATCATATTCCTGCTCATTCTCCAGTAAAAACCACTGGGTTGTTTTACTCATAATTCCTTAATTGACTTTTGAATACAAACTATATCGTTAATGCATCAACTTTGTCATATTCGGCATGTGTGCCGACAAATCTTATTTCAACTGTTTTGTCTATGAAATCCACCTCAACTATAATGCGGTATTTGTTTCCGACAATTTTAAATCTGGCCCTTCGGCCGTTAAGTACTTTGGCTTTTGGAAAGCTTTTCATTATTTCTAACGGCGTATTCCAATCAGCGTTTTCTACGATGCTTTTAAAAACAGATATGCTTTTAATTGAATCGACGTGTGTTCTTGAGAAGTCTTGTAACTTCTTTAAATAAATTATCCTCATTTGGAATAGCTTTAGGTTTAATTGAAGGCCTATTAAACATGATTCAAAAAATTTAGAAGTAAAAATACAAAGGCTTCAGACGACCATTCGTCTGATTTACCGCTATAAGTTTAACGAATGCTGCAAATGGCAACATTCGAATTAGCATCACTAGCTTCCCAAACCTAGGATTGCCGGTACAAACATAAATAAAAGTTGTCTATTTGACAACTTTTATTTGTGTTTTTTTATTTTGTCATTAAAGACGGTGCTAGAGCATATTTAAAGAGCAGTGCGTTACTTAAATTTCAACACCAACTTTTTTCATTTACCGACATTTGTCGGAAAATTCCCGATTTCTTCGCCGCAGATTTGTACTGTAGATCACATTGATCCACCTAACCAGATCTTGAACCAATGAAAAACACCCTGTTAATGTTAGGGGAAGAAAACAGGCCGATCATTTGCAGATTTTCATTTAGAAATTCTTTTTAAAAGACTTTTTTTCTTTTTGGGCGTGCCCCTAAAGGGCTGCGTCTTACGCTATATCTTTTGTTCCAAAGGATGCCGCTGCAACCGCTCACGCGCTGATGATTAACTGACTTTACGAAAAATCTATTTCATGACATGATTAGCTAAATGAATCTGGTTTAAGTAAATGAGCTAGTGTCATGTTTAATCAGCTTAGGTATGATTTTATTAGGACGCAATCTGCCACAGTTCTCTTTTTGATGAAATAATGGTGTCACTTATATGAATAACTGCCATCTTGTCCAGTGAGAAATACAAATAAAATAATGGCATAAAACTTGAAAGAGTGATTTCGCCTTTAGAAATGTCTAGGGGGTTAACAGTTTAATATACCAAATATCTGGGAATTTTCCAAATATTTCTGCACTTCTATAATCCTTATAGCAGTATCAGGCTCCATCCTAACGGATATGAGTACTGAACACATGAGAATCTGTAGAACGGTGTTGAGTGTTTCCATAACATTGTTTATAAAGTTTAAAGAGACCTTACTGGAGAAATCCAGAAAACCCGATCAAAGTCGAAACATATGGAGAGAGGTTTTGAGGCAACAGAAGCAGGTATCAGTTACCTGCCGGTAATCTCAAATAGGTCTGCCGGAACTGTCCGGTAGATGTGTAGTGCCACATTTGTTATGGATGATTGGCCATGGGCGGATTAAGGTAGGCAGGGGTGCAAGTCCCTGAACGATCTAAGGCAGTCGTTTACCAAGCAATGACATACATTGTGCATTGGTCAGAAAGTTAAAACTGATGAATCTTTCTGATCAATGTCCCATTAAAACAGATGAATTACGCTCAATTATACTCAGAAGAAATCTGGAAAGAGTATTCCGATAAAGTGCTCAGGGAAAACAAACCCAAGACCTATAAGCATTTCGACCACATCTTTGATTTTGCTGAAAAGAACCAACTAATACAGCACCTGGTAAGCGACCCAAAGCTACTGCGTGTCGCTAAACATTCGTTTGTCCCGTTGCTGAAAATCCTGACAAAAACGCCAAGATATAAATACGATGAAGAGGACGGGGTCTATGACCTGGAAACGAAGATCCGGCCGATATCCTTTGCCTCCCATTTTGATTCCTACCTATATGGATTTTATGCCTATGCGCTGAATAAAAAGTATCAAGATTACATTAAACGCAAGGGTTTTGACAGTAGTATATTGGCGTATAGGTCGGATCTGAATGGTGATTGCAATATCCAGTTTGCGAAACGGGCATTTGATTCAGTATCCATGATGGTTGGGAAGTACGGAAAGTGTACGGCGATTGCATTGGACATCACAGGGTATTTTGATAATATAGATCATACTGAACTTAAGGATAAGTGGGCATCTGTAATCAGCCTGAAAGAACTACCGGCAGATCAATACAAGATATTCCGTTCACTGACCAATTATTCTTATATCAATAAATCGAGTTTGCTCAAGCATTTCAAGATAGACCTCAAAAAAGAAGAGGATGTAAGAACACTGCTGAATGTTATTCCATCTACTCTGGCTGGGAAAACATACAACGACAAATTTGAACTTTTAAGGAAAAGGCAGCTTGTTGTCAGAAACAAACCCAAAACAGATGCCCATGGAAACAAATCATACCGGGGTATACCCCAGGGATCACCGATGAGTTCTGTGCTTTCAAATATTTACCTTGTTAATTTCGATGAATGGCTCCATAACAGAGGCAGGTACATGGATTTCCAATACATGAGATACTGCGATGATTTGTTGATCATCTGCAGATCGGAACATGCCCAGGATCTTATCGAACAGGTTATAGAAGAGATTAGTGTCCGATATAAGTTAACGATACAAAAAAAGAAAACCGAGATAGTAGAGTTTAGACCAAATTCCAAAGGAAAGGTTCGCTCATTCGATATCGGTGCGAAAGCGGTCATTAAGCCTGGTAGTGACGAGCAACGGCTTTATAAAAACCTTCAATATCTGGGTTTTGAATTTAATGGCAGCAACACCTATATCCGTCCGGGAAGCCTTTCCAGGTATTTCCGGAAAGTCAAGGGTAGGGTATTAAAGACCATGATGATGGCTTATGGCAAAAAATCGGTAAAAGCGGTGATTTCGAAAAAGCAGTTGTATGAAAGATATTCGCATTCCGGGGAAAGGAACTTTATTACCTATGCGATGAATGCAGCTAAAAACAGTTACAAAAATGCTTCGGGGGTTGAAAGATGTGGCCTTGATTCACCATCAATTAAGAGGCAGCTAAATGCCCATTTTTCATTCCTGCAAAAGGAAATCGACAAAATGAGCAGAGAATTTGCCAGGCAGAAAAAAATGGTCAAAAAGAAATAAGTTATATCGATAGTTTCATCAGGTTTCTGTTGTCTATTATGATCAGGGTTTTACTATAAAAATATTTTCAGCATTTAATCCGTTTTTGATATACAGTTTTGGGGTGTTTTCTTCGGGGATCCCTTCTAACATCAACGAGGCCCTAGCTTGTTCAAAGGATTTTTTAACCGAATTGCCATATCCGATCGATCCGTAAAACTGCGCAGCAAATATCCTGGCCGCATTGTCGCTGATGGATGTCGTCATTCCTATGGCTACTTCAATTTGATCAACTACTTTTTCTGCCTGTCTATGGGAATGGCAGGTATTAAAAAATACCAGCCTGATACTGTCGGTCGAGGCGTGCATGGTCTGGACAATTGCATCAATGGATACGGTTTTGCTTTGGTGTTGGTTGTCCATTAAAACCAGTTCATCTTCCTGGGTTCCGTGCCCGCTAAAATGTACAATCACTGGCTGAAATTCATTTAAACCTTGAAGTATGTCCACTGGGCGCACTGCCCAGCAGGATTCCAGTTTCACAGAATCACGGTGTTTCGATGATAAAATATTTTTCTGTATTTCCCTGATTTCCTCATCCAAGAATAATTGGCCTTGGTCTACAGGATTAGAAGCAAAAAATAATACCGTTATTTTTTTTGGGAGATTGGATAATTCGCGTAGTTTCAAGCCGTGGACATTAACGGTATTTTGTAACGTGTTCAGGTTTAGTTGATGTGCTTGCTGTATCTGAGCATTCTGTTTTGACCTTTTATTCTGCTCGCTGATTTCCTCTTTTGATAACTTTGCCAGTTCTCTTGCGAGGTTCAACTCAATTTTGCTGATTTTCGCATCGATATCCGCTATCTTCTTTTCCGACTTGGCATATTGATCGCTATACCGGGAGATTTCTGAATTTTTACTTTTTATTGTGGACAGGTTCTTTGTTGATAACAAAGTCTTTCTGCTTGCTTGGATTCGTGAGGAGATCGAGGAAAGATTTTTACCCTCCAAGGCCTTTTTCTTGATTAAGGAGGCTATATCCTCCCTAAATTTGTTGACATTTCTCCTGTAAGAATCTATAAGTGGCATAATTAAGTATTGTTGGGATAAGATACGTATTGTTTCCAAAGTTCCTGCTCTTGATCTGTTGCTTTTTTTTAGTAACTGAGTTGATCTAGAAGAAATTTGCTGATTAAAGTACTGCTAATATTCCATTCAACCGGATATGTTATTATCACCGGTTAAGCTAAAAGTAAAACGGTTGATGAATGCCAAAGCTAAAAGGACGACTGCCCATTTTAATATTTAAAATACCCGCCAACGATAAATTGTTTCTTTTGACTGCAGTTTTTCCTTATTTTTCAACAATATTTTGGCTTTTATCATGGAAAATTGGAAAGATCTTCAGCGAGCATTAATTGAATTTAGAAACGAACGGGACTGGGAACAGTTTCATAACCCTAAAGATCTGGCCCTTGCGCTGTCTATTGAAGCGGCAGAACTGAATGAATTATTTCTCTGGAAAAAAGCTGATGAGGCAGACAAGGAAAAAATAAAAGACGAATTAGCAGACGTTTTTGCCTATGCCATATTGCTTGCTGAAAAATATGACCTGGACATCAACCAGATTGTTGCAGGTAAGATAAAAAAGAACGCAGAAAAATATCCTATTGCTAAATCCAAAGGTTCGGCCAAGAAATACAACGAACTTTAAACGCTCTTTTATGATTGTATACCAGGCTACAAAAGCTGGCTTCAGTGACGATGTCCTCAATGATCAGATTGAAAACAAAATCCATACTTATTTCAAACAGAATTTAAACCGCTCAACTGGAAATCCGGAAATACGCTCCTGGAAGAACTCCATGCATTATATGGACCGGGTGTTGAATGATCCGTCAATTCCGGATGATTGCGGAATATCCATTGAGTTCCAGATACCGCAGACCTCGAACAGAATTGATTTTATTTTAACAGGGAAAGGCGAGCAGGATAAAGAATATGCGGTAATAGTTGAGCTCAAGCAATGGTCCGAGGCTACTTTGTCTGATAAAGATGCAGTGGTCAACTCATTTGTAGGAGGTAAGGTGCGGGAATGTACCTACCCGTCTTATCAGGCTTGGTCATATGCAGCGTTACTGGAGAGTTTTAACGAAACGGTAGAGCAGGACGGAATTGAGTTAAGGCCGTGTGCATATTTGCACAATTATGTGGCGGATGATGTGATCTCCCATCGCAATTATAAAAAACACATAGAAAAAGCACCTATGTTTTTGAAAGGGGAGGCAGTTAAGCTCCGTGATTTCATTAAACAATTTGTCAAATACGGGGATGACTGTAAAATCATGTACAGGATAGATCGGGGTAGGATAAGGCCGTCTAAAATGCTTTCCGATAGTATGGTAGGCATGTTAAACGGTAATACCGAGTTCATCATGATCGATGACCAGAAGGTGATCTACGAAACTGCGCTTCAGGTATCTGCCAAAGCAAATATCAACCGGAAAGAAATATTGATCGTAAAGGGTGGTCCTGGTACCGGAAAGTCAGTCGTTGCCATAAATCTTCTTGTGGAATTGACCAACAGAGGTTTGCTTGCCAAATATGTGTCCAAAAACGCTGCACCAAGAGCAGTTTATGAAAGCAAGCTTACAGGCACCATCAAAAAAACGGTGATTTCCAATCTGTTTGGTGGTTCCGGTGCATTTATCAATACAAAGAGTAAACAGTTCGATGTACTCGTTGTGGATGAGGCTCACCGCCTGAATGAAAAATCCGGTCTGTATGGTACCGATGGGCTAAACCAGGTTAAGGAAATCATTGATGCCGCCCAGTCTTCCGTTTTCTTTTTGGATGAGGATCAGCGGATACACCTGAAAGATATCGGTTCGGTAAATGAGATTAGGCACTGGGCATCGTTGGTCGGTGCAAATGTTCAGGAGATGGAGCTGAGTTCACAGTTCCGTTGTTCAGGATCGGATGCATATATCGCCTGGCTGGACAATACGTTACAAGTGAGGGAAACAGCAAATGAAACTTTGGCAGCTACCAATTATGAGTTTAAGGTCTTTGATTCCCCTAATGAGTTAAGGACAGCAATTCAGGAGAAAAACGAGGTAAACAATAAAGCGAGGATGGTGGCCGGTTATTGCTGGGACTGGAAGAGTGATAAAAATCCGGCAGTAAATGATGTAGTTATCGCCGAACATAATTTTGGAATGAAATGGAACCTGAAGACAGATGGCAGTCTTTGGATCATCAAACCGGAATCGGTGAATGAGGTTGGCTGTATCCATACCTGTCAGGGCCTGGAAGTAGATTATATTGGTGTAATCATAGGAGAGGACTTAGTGGTAAGGGATGGTAAAGTAATTACCAATCCTTACAAACGGTCGAAAAATGACAGTTCTGTACGTGGCTATAAAAAGTTACTCAAACAAGACCCGATTGAGGGCGGAAAACTTTTGGACTTAATTATCAAGAATACCTACCGGACGCTGATGACCAGGGGTATGAAAGGATGTTATATCTATTGTGTTGATCCGGAGACAGCTGAATTTTTTAGGGCTAAAGTATCTCTTTAGGGATGGGCGGTTTGACGCTGTTTTTTTCGCTTTTGCGGGCTAAAAGCTACGTACGAAAAGTGCTTTTTTTTTTGCTTTTATCCCTGAGTGAATGTTGTTTAGCCATGCAGTGACATGTCATCCTCGAATGGAATAAGAAAGGCCCTTATATATTTTTCTTTAATGTTTTTTGATCAATTTCGAAGACCGATCTTTTAAATAGGAGCCTTAGTTTGTGCGATTTGTTTGACCACATATTCGTCATTTGCAAATGATATCAAAAGATAAAGGCAAAAAAAAGGCCTGCGTCCTGCGCTGGCCCTATACCGATTTTTGAATCAAATTTAGATAAACCCGTGCCGGTCGTTCATCCGGTCATCATACTCAAGCTCTGCGTCAGTGTAGATTTGGGTTCTGTCAGCATGCTGAACCAGTGATTCTCCAAATTCCAGATCTTCTGGAAGGATGTAGCCTTTTTCCTGTGTGGCCCTCACGATGATGAAACTTAGTGTTTTCATTTTTTTTGGTTTTAATTTATCGATCTTGCCAGCACTTTGCTGCAATGCAAGTTAAGCAAAAAATACAAATACTACAAATCCATGAAGGCTTAGGGGGCCGGGTCTTAACCGTAAAGTTGTTCCATCAGGTCCTCTGAGCAGTATTCAAACACTTCGGCAAAATCGCCGACCAGGTCATTGTGCCAGATAATTTCAATTTTTGGGAATTCGCAATCCTTCTCCTCATCAGCAGTCCTTTTTGCCAGGATCAGTACAGCATTCTGCGCGTTATCAAAATTAAGGTCATTGCGGCTGCCTAGGAATTCACTCAGTGCATCACCAAATCGCCTCATGCGTTGCTTTGGGCTGATCTCCAGCCCCGGGGTCATGCCTTGCTCTAATTCGATTGCATAGTTGACCTGCTCCTGCACCTCGCCTAGTGTAAAGCTCCAATCCTGCAGGTCATCAATTTCTTCCAGGTGCTCCAAGGGTTCGTTGAGGCAAAAAAGTATGTCTTTAACCTCATCGTATGATTGGTTACTATCGAAATAATCATAAATCCTAACAGTCACTGCAAACCCATCACAGGTTTTGCATCTAGGAAGTGCTTTGGGCTTAAGGATTTGCAGTTTTCGTGTACTGATGCGTTGGAATTCGTTATCATAAGCCTTAGCTATTTTTCCATCACGGATGATCACGATATTTTCAATATGGGTTCTGGCGGAATAAGTCCAATTATAAGATCCTGTAATCACAGTCTGGCTATCGATGATACAGAATTTACTGTGCAGGTAAAATTCAAGATGCGCATCAATCAGGACGATGTTAGCCCCAGTCTCCCTGAGTCGGTCTAGTTCGAGTTTGAACAGGCCATAGGGCTTGTGGCTGGTTGGAACCATGATGTTATTTTTATTGCTGGCATGGTCTAAGAGCACAAGGTCAATATCAACGGCTTTATTACTCATTTCAATCAGCTTTTCAAACAGGTCCGGGTCGGTAAACCAGGCCATTACAATTTTGATCGATTTTTTTGCGGCGGAAAGTTCGCTTAGTGTAGCGGTAAGGATATTTTCGAAAACGGGAATGATCATTTTGAGCGTCAATTAATATTTTGTTTATTGCAAATATACCCTGAGACTAGCCATTTTTCAAGGCATATTTTGAATGGAACCAAAAGGTGTGACGTTTGGCTAATGTTTCTTACCCTGCTCACTTACTGTTAAAAGCTGAGTCATTTTTTGCATTTACCAGATAGCCGATGTTGTGTGGCACCGCTGGACTGTGCAGCAAGTCGTTGGGGTAGCTATATACTTGTTTTCTATTTTTTTGGCGTGCGCCTAAAAGACCAGCGTCTGCTTCTGTATCACACTTCAGGAGGATGCGGCTGCAACCGCTCACGCGGTATTGATGAAAGCCAGGGCAAAATTTTGTAATCTTTCTGTATGTCGGATAGTTGTCAAGTGATTTCCCACCACACGCTTGCGGCCTATCAGCTCCGCCCGAAAGGTGCTTTTTTGCTTCTAACCGTGATGGAATGTTGTGGTTGGAGGCGGGACTGTGCTACAAGTGGCGCGGATAGTGCCTTTTGTTATTTCCTTCATCAGATCAGGCGCTGTACCATCAGCGTATTATCCCTATTTTCATAGGTATTTGAACTACGGAGCATCCTAACAATAAGCTTTCACGCGGACGTTTTTGCAGCTAAATCGGATTCATAAATAAAAAAGACAAAAAAGATACAATTGCAAACAATGTGCAGCATTTCGAGGAAATGTTAAACTCCATATGGAGGGTAATACGTCCAGGTGGCTATCTGTTCTGCCGTTTGGCATCGGATATCGGTATTGAAAACCTGGTGCGTTCAATTGGCAATGGAAGGTATATTCTGCCAGATGAATCTGAACGCTTTTTGGTCAATCAGGAAATGCTGCTGAGGTTTACGTCAAAACTTGGAGCCACATTGCATGAGCCGATCAAAACAACCAATGTGCAGAACCTGCGGTCAATGACCACATGGTGCCTGAGAAAGTAAAAAATATCTAAATAAAACGGGGGAACAGTTTTCACCGTTACCCCCGTATCTAAATTAACGCTCTCAGAACAAATGTAATAAAACCGTCTATATTTGCCGCACTTGCGGTCGGAATTTTCTCGGTCATCTTGTTCATGGCTTTTGACCTGTTCAATATGTTATTTTACCTGATCCAGTTCAAAATATTAGATAGCTTATACCTCTGTTTTTTTTACAGGCTTTAGTTTGTGATATCGAGTGAAATGATGAGCTTCTAAGTCATACCGATTTTCTTTATCATCAAAGTTCTGTTCATTTTTAAAACCAAATCCAACCCTATACAGGAGATCAAAACATTTGTTCATATCAGGGCTTGAAAAAAATGGAGCTTTCTTAGCGCAGTCTTTTACGAATTTGTCCCGGTCGAAAAGGAAATATGCACAAAGCTCGAGTTCATCATAGCAGTAGAGCCGCCCATGGAGTTTTTCCCTCGCTAAAAGAAACCTTCCAAATTCTGCTACGTAATCATCCTTCCGCTTCAGGGTAATCAAGAAGCTTTCAAGATCATCAATTGATACTGACCAGGGGTAATTACGGTCATCGTCGATGTTTAACAGATGACCAAGGTTGCACTGAATCTGCCCAAATCTTTCCTGGGTTACTACAATCGTAAAAATCTCATCAAAATCTTCTGGTTGTATGGTCTCAGTGGCCTTTTTATTTTTTCCACATATGTCAAAGGGCTTGTCATCCAAAAGCACATCTTCAACTTCGATAGCCTGCGAGAAACCTTTGCCGATTATTTTCTTGAAATCACTTTTGATGCGCTGGTAAGCACGTTCAGTATCCCGTAGAGGCTCATGATATTTGTGAGCCTTGCATTCTATAACAAATACCTGTCTGTTGCATAATATCAATCGGTCTTTTTCATTACCATTGCAATAATAGCTGGTGTAGACTTTAGCTTCACTGCCAAAAAAATCCTGGAAAACCTCACGCGTTTTTTCCTCCAAAAACTCGTCCCGCCGTTCAGATATCTTTCTGCCGGGCGCTTCCGGAACATTGCAAATCCGATAAAGAAAGTTGTATATCGCATTGATCAACTGCTTGGAATAGAGCATCACAATATGATCCCCGTCCATCAGCAAAATAGGCCGGTCGAGATATGGGCAATCATCCGTATAATAGAGATAATCGGCGTCTTCCTTGCCGAGCAGTGTAAAATGTGCAAGCAATTGTTCCGCCTTTTCTTTATCGATTTCACTGTATATATCGGAAAATGGAATCCCCATCTTGTAAATCCTGTTTTCTCCCAAATCCAGCAGATGGAGTTTTTCATCGATCGATAACTGTTTTGCTGGTCTTCCCCGGTTCAGAGCCGCAATAGTCGGATTGCCATCGAAATCATTGTTTGCATATAATTCCATGTATTTTTTCTCCAAACGGGTCAATAGCTGAAAGAAGTCGATGAAATCCTGGATCTTGAATCCGGTTTCCTGAAAGATAAAAGGTTCTAGATGCCTGAACGTTCTGGTTATGCGTTCGATATCCTGTTCAAAGAAAGAAAGGGGAGCGTTAAGATAATAATTTAAAAAGGTGCTCTTGGTGACAATGATTTTATCTACGTCTTCTTTGCTTAATTTGCTCTGTGCGTTAGTTGGTGCGTAGCCATATTCCCGCTCAATCTCATTCAATAGTTTGATGATCCGGCGCTCATCTGTACCGATTGCAGAATATCTTTTTGTCCCTCTTTGGGGAGTAGCATGATATAGGCTCACCAGATACATCAGTTGACGGATAGGAGAACGTAATTTTATTACTCCGGTACCCTGTCTATGGTGGGCGGTGGAAAGATGCGCCATATGGGCAATAAAGCTCCTGTAGCTAAATTGGCTTATAATGGATTTCAGTTCTTTGGCAATCCTTGTTGCCTTGTCTTCGGTTTCGAGCGTCATGCGGTAAATTTATCAATTACATTGCTCACTCTATCTATATCGATACCATAAAATAAAAAACTGATCCTCGATGATTTTGCCGTTGCCTTCTGCCCGGGCTCATATCTTTGATTTCATAAAAGAGGAGGCAAATCGAGGCTGGGCAGGACACGTAGTTTAACGATGTTGACGAGATAGGCAGATCCTCTTTTTTTTTCTTAAAGTCTGAACAGTACCTAAATAACAGGGTTCCGTACCTGATTATGTATTGAATGAGCAAAGACCGGAGGGAAAGCATGAAGCCGGATTGCTATTCGCATGTTTCCTAATAGTCTATGTACAGTGAAAGGCATCTGATCACTAAGGGAATTTATCTTTGTATTTAGCACTTCATTCTAGGGCGTCAGGCCTTACTATAATGTGATAATTGCTGCATATAACTTCACCAGTAAAAGTGAATGAAACAAAACGGTATTGATTGTCGCGCCTTTAGTGCGACAATCTGTAATTTGCTACTGCATTTGTCGCAGTTTATTTTAATTCACTATATTTTTTTTTAAAGTTGCGCTTTATGATGCTCTAGGAAGGTTTTGAGTGATTCAGGCTGAATGCCAAATTCTGCAAATTCCTGCGGGTCTACTTTATAACCTTCTACATTTTGCCAGAGATAGGAATCGATGCCATATTTAAACAACCCACTGTTAGCAGCTTCTTCCTCAGTTTGGCTGATGGCTTCAAATCGTTTGCCAACAACCGAAGACAGTACATCAGCAACTTGTGTCATAGTAAGGTTATCACCGGTTATGGCAAACTCTTTTTTATTAAATTTCTCGGGCTGCGCAAAAGTTTCAGCTGCGAAACGCCCAATATCATTAGGAGATACCCAATCTATTTTTGTGTCCGGTGCGATTGGAGTGAGTATTTTACCCTCTCTAAGAGTAGGAAACGTCACTTCATCCATAGGTGGAAGTACGTTCACCATAATAAAAGGCGGTTTGATGACTGTCCAGTACGTAAATCCTGCGGTTTTAACAGCATCAATTGCTGCGGCTTTTTCTTCCCAGTATAGCGGCTCCCATCTGCCTTCTTCCCAGCCGGCAAAGTTTTCGTGTTCTCCGGCACGCGCAACCGAAGTATGTACGATCTGCTCTATCCCTGCCGCCTTTGCTGCTGCAATTAGATTATTGGCATGCAGGGTTTCTTGACCTTTATTGCCTGGGTGTGTTCCCATTTGTACAGAAAATACTCCTGTGGCGCCTTTGGCCGCCTGAGTTAGAGTTTTCAGGTCGTCGAAAGTAGCTTCGGCTATTTCTACATTCTTTGCTGCCAATGCCTTTGCCGCTTCACTATTTTTATCCCTTACTATTGCCCTGACAGCAATGTGTTTAGCTAATAATGCCTCTATAACTGCACCACCCTGTGTTCCGGTGGCACCGGCTATTAGTATCAATGGTTTATTGTTCATATCTGTTCGTTCATTTTTTTTTTGTAAATTTACGGAGCCGTTGGTTTATAAAACATACCAGTTACCTAAAGGATGCCAGATATACAAGAGGGTAAAGCAGCCATTGACCAGCAGATACGACATTTGCAGGATACGCTGTATGTAATAAACGGGAAGTGGAAACTGCCTATACTGGTTGCTGTCCACCAGGGGAATACCCGCTTTCGAGATATACAACGGAGTACTGGCGGTATTACCACCAAAGCATTATCTAAAGAGCTTAAAGAACTGGAACAAAATAAGCTTGTACTACGCAAAGTATACGACACCTCTCCACCCCGTGTGGAGTGCACGACTACTAGCTATTGCGATACGCTAAGCAATATGATTGCTGAAATGATTGACTGGGGTAAAAACCATCGAAATAAGATAAAGGAGGATTAATAATTGGGTTTCTAAATTTTTTGAAGCAAAAGATCTTCAAATTATATATCCTTAAATACACAGATTTTTAATATTAAAACCGCCACCGTCACAATTTGTAAGAAAAATTAGTGTATTATAACACTGGCGTGAAAATTTACGCTTCATCGGTCTTCCAAGATCATATTATGCTTTTTTTATATCTTCTTAAAAAAACCTAACTCATATAGAGAATCCAAAGCATGATGACAAAACTTTCATTCCACAATCGCAGCACGATTATTGTCGGTTTTTTTTTCATGAAAAACATACACCTTCAGTCATCAGAAAACGAATCCTGATCACTATTTACTAGCAACATTAATCATACCACTAATGTGTAATTTAGCTGTTTGCTGGCCTTTGTTCTACAGATTCTTATAGGTTAGCTAACCTTGAATCGACTCATTCCTCTCCCTTATCTTCTTTTCGCTGAACCGAGGCAGCGCAAAATAGATGTAGAGTAATACTATGGGAATAATACTAAAAGCCACGTTCCAAAAAGAAATAATTAAGGCAGCTAAGTGTAGCACAGGGGCGATCGCATACTCTCTTGTCAGCAGTTTGACAAGTGCCGGGTCTGTATTTTCTTCCAAAAGACCTTTCTTTCTGGTGGCATACCACCATACGCAGTTATAAAGTACTGTCATCAACACCAATATAGTATGATAGATCAATGCCGCCGTTCTTTCGTCTGGTTTGCCTACATGGAGTGCCAATAATCCTGTAGTGAAAGACTGGAGTGTGACAAACATTAAAAACAAGATATGTAATATGAGCAGGTACTGGTCTGTCTTTTTTATATAAATAAACATGTTGTGATGGTTGGATCAGGCAACGCATATAAACAGGAAAGACGCGGCGAACGCAGCATAATGAGGCCAGTTTTTCAATATCTCTCCCAGCAGATCTGTTCCGGCTTCCGGTTTAGGCAATTCTGTGGCGAGTAATGTTGCAGCAATAGCTAAAACAGCATCGCTAAAATATTCAAGCCTGTCAGTTGTTCGATGATTGTACATAAGATCCCTATTAAACTAATTTTAATTGCAGGCCTGAACTGGAAACCAAATATCTATTGATATCGGCAATTGATCACAACGATATCTTATGTGGTTGGATCGGGTAATATTTGAGATTATCCACATAATCCGATCAGATCATATTCAGCAGGCAAGTGATAGCGGTCGGCCTGTGCCGAATGCCGACCTGCGGTCACTGCCAGCTTTTGTTAGAGATCACTTAAAGGCAAGTATTTTTACTTTGTCAATCACTGGCGTCGAAACAAGTAGTTCATCGGCGCTAGCCATCAGTGCTTTAGCGATCTCACCGTTTAAGTGCGCATCTCGACCGGCATCATCGGTAAATGTATCGAATATACCAAAGGTGGAAGGTCCGAGCTGCAATGCATACCAGCGAATAGTACCGGATTCCGCTTCCGCCAAAGGCAAAGCGCTTGCAAGGAAGTCAGCAACTTGTTGTTCTTTACCGGGTTTAGCCTCGAAGTGGGCCAGTAACGCTAAATTTTCCATTTGATCAATTTTAATAGAACTGTTCGTTAGCGGCGATATACCGCTATAATAGATTGAACACGAATAGTGCCACGATCAGGCAATTCAGATGCTTGGCAAATACATAATTATTTTCACAATTGATAGGTTAAAAGTCTTTTAACTGTCCATCTGCTTGGAATAGCAATCCTTTGACCGCGTTCATCCGATTTCCTATGCGGCGCTTTTTGACTCTGGCATAACGCTGGGTAGTTCTTATACTTTTATGTCCGAGCATTTTGCTCACATCTTCCAATGGGAATTCCAGGACGTTGAGCATGATGTCTGCAAAAGTATGGCATGCAAGGTGGGTATTCAGCTCTCTTCCAATACCACAAATATCGGCAAGTTCCTTCAAGTAGGTATTGTATTTCGCATTGCTATTTACCGGTAAGAGGCTATTTTTAAAACGGCAATAGGGATCATCTTTATATTTATCAATGATTTCATCCACTATGGGGAGCACCGGTACCATCTCAGTCACCTTTGTCTTTCCTCTTTCCTTATTAACCAACCATCGTTCCCGTTCAACACCGTGTTTTTTGATATGCTGCGGTGTCAGGGCATAGATGTCCTGATAGGCAAAACCTGTAAAACATTGGAAAACGAAAGCATCCCTGACCTTGTCCAAGCGTAAAATGTCAATCTTTTTTTTCCAGATCGCACCAACTTCCTCCATTTCCAATGGCGGGATCTCCGCTTCATCGCCTTTACAACGGTACTTTTCTATAGGGTTTTTCAGTAACCAGCCATTGGCTTCAGCTAAATTTAACAGTTTCTTCGCATTCTTGATCTGCTTATTTGCGGCGGCGGCCTTTAATTTTTTTAACCTTTTGATCGTGAGGTACCGGAAAAGCTTTTGCGCAAACGAAAATTCAATTTCGGACAGGAGCAGATCGCTACATTTAAATTCAAAAGAAATAAATTCTTTAAGCTTCCTCTGAGAAGACCTCCATTGCCTAAGCGTTGCTTTTGAATGCTGGCCAATTGCCGCTAGTTCGGCAAATTCAGCCAGGTGATATTCACTTAGCTCCAGAAGCGTCGGTATTTCCTCAACAGTTGTTCTTTTGCCAATTTTTTCCAGGTGTAAGGGTGCATTTTTGTAGGCATTCCTAACCATTTGTGGTGTAACAAAGCCATGTTACATCCGGAGAACCTTAAAGTGGGTTTCAAGATCCGACTCCACATCACTCAGTGCGAGGTTGACAGCTTTGTGATCCCTACCACCAGATGCCCGTTTGGTAACCAGATCCCAGTGATCGGTATGAACTTTTTTGGATGTAGAGAATTCCTTTTCCATCCCGTCGATGGTAATCCTACAGACCACCGTTGCGTAGCCGTCCTTACCGGCTTTTGATTTTTTGTGCCAGAACAATATGTTCATGACCTGATTGCTTTTCATTTTCAATCCATTTAAAGTAAAACATGTTATTTCCCGGACGGATCCGGCAAAACGGCTTATGCTAAAAACTGATTCGATAGGAGGTGAGCCTAATGGTGGCCAACAAATTTAATTCATAATATGGCCAGTGAATTCACCACCATACAGATTGAATTAAGTTGTATTTGATTGATTTATCTTCGAAAAGCTATCTTGGTCTAAATATTATTAAACCAAAAAAGACGCAATTTCTTGCGTCTTTCTGTGATCCCGCTGGGATTTGCACCTCAAGCAAAAATCAACGTTTAAAGAGTATTTTTCGCGGTTTGAAATTCTACTCACCGAATCGCTCACCATTAAATTTGTACGTTTTTAGCTGCAATCGCAATATACAAAAATAATGAATTTTTAGAAAAGAACCTAAAGAATTACGATAAGTAGCGTTAAGTAAAAGCAAAGCCCGGGGAAGTAGCTAATTTGCATAAGTTGTTTTGTGAATTAGGAAAATTGTTGGAATTTCAGTCTTTCATTCATCATCTCGAATATTCCTGCTATCTAAATTAACGCTCTCGAAGTAAAAATATATTTTAGTGGTGAAGAAAAAAAGCAGATATATAATCGTAAAAATGTCATTATAGATTACACTTATTTTTTTGTCGGCAAACATTAAAACCGTGAATTTCATTTATTATTATAAAATATTGATGCCACGACTTCACCTTGAATAATATAGAGTAATGCCTTTTACTAAAATGCTTTTAGATCAAATGCATATTTCTGGTAACTGATCAATTCTCTTGTAGGTTCGTTTTCGATCCAGGCAGGTTCTTCATGGCTAATATCAACTACTTCTTTGGTGGTACTTTTTTTGAAATGCTTAAGTACACTTGAAAGAACTTCTAGTTCCATAGTACTGAAATCATCCATGTCATCTTCCTTTCCAACTATTTTTTCGCCATAATTACCATCTTTAAATGCTATCTGTGTAATATTTATTCTTTCATCGTCACATAGTTTGATGTACATTTTATCGTATTCAGCTGGCACAGGTCCATAGGGGATAGCTTTATAGGTAATACCAGTCATAGAATGTGCCGTTCTTTTGTACATCAGAAAATCACAATAGAAAAGCAACTTGTTAACCTTAGTCTTGTAGGTATCTAGTTCATTTGAAAAGTAGGAGATTACCTTGGCTATCTTTAAAAGATCAGGACTTTTGTAGCCATTGTATTCAGATGGCTTATGGTCATGGAATATTTTTTCCTCAAACATGGTTTCCCACCACTCCCTGGTTTCCTGCTCTTGAATTTTTTTAACGTGATTGGTAAGCTTATTGATTTCCTTATCACTCAGAAAGTGGATGCTGGCCTCTACCTGTGATAGGAAAGAAACCGGCTTTTCAATGGTTGATATCAATCTTCCATTAGAAACCGATGGCATTTCGCCATTTTCATATAAACGGTATGTGTTTGTTCCCAGTCCTAATATTTCGGATATCTTGGATGCGGAGATGCCATACTTTTCCCTAATACTTGTAATCTCCTCAGGAAAGGGAATGCCATACTTTTCCCTGTATTGATTATACACTTGGTTCATGTTAATCTCATCCAGTTCGGTATTGGTAAATGCCTCTTGGGTTTTGGTGCATTCAAAATAGTGGTACCAAATCCGAAACTCTTCTTTCCTGAATTTGAAATCAACTTCTTTATGCTTGCGGAGCATTGGTTTGTTGTTGAATGGGCTGGTCATAATCATCATTTTAATGGATAGCTCATGGGGTACTCTGCCAAATGAAAAGAAATGCAAATGGCAGGGTTATCTTTAGTTCCCATAGATATCTTAATGTATATTTCTTGGTTTTTATGCGTTCTTCCAAAAACCCATAAACTGGCAATGCCATTAAGGTCATCGTCAATTGGGCCTTCCGAATAATCTATGGCGACTATTGCATCAACTATTTCACGTCTTTTCAGTGGTGTAAGCTCCAGATCTAATAGGGCTTGGGTGTTTTTCTGTCTGGCATCACGGAAGAAAATATCGAAAATCTGTGCCTTCGTTTTAAAGTCTCTGAGAAAGTTTTTTACGTCATCAATAGTAGCCAAGGGTGAGTTTTTTTGTAAAATTAAACTTTAAAGTTGCATTAGCCTAGTATATCGGAAAATTATTTATGTTTTATATTGTTAGTTATTCACACTCTTAAAGTTTTCAACAAAGATATGTAATATAACTATATAGTTGTAATATTGTTTGAATTATTTAATATATACAACTTTAAAGTTATGAAAAAGAATTATCATGTGGTTCCGCACAATGGCGAATGGGCCGCTAAGGAGGAGGGCAACCAAAGGGTTACCCAAATAGCTTCTACACAGAGAGAGGCAATTCAGATTGCAAGAGAGCATGCAATTAATAACCAATCAGAGGTAGTTATCCACCGACCAAATGGACAGATTAGGGATCGTAATAGTTATGGTAATGATCCGTATCCACCAAGAGGTTAATGATTGAAGCCCAAAAAATATTATTTTTTGGGCTTTTTTATTGCGTGAAGTATTATTTAAATTACGATCGTGGTGATCACTCACTAGGTTTCGGTGTTAAAATTTGAAAATACTACCTTTGTTATAAGATTACTATTAATCTAAATTTCGTATGTCTAAATATTATTTTACCCCAGCAGGTAATAGACAAATTGCGCTAGCATTAAACAATACTGCTTACGATGATTTTAATTTTCAGCACGACCATAAATCAGAAGATCCAACAGACCTAATTTTTATACCATATTTCCCAACTGACACGGATACTGCTTTAGAAGTTTTCGCCAAAAGCAAATACCTTGCGATGTTGATAGGTGGTAGCTTTAATATAGCTACGCATGAAAAAGGAAGTTCACTGGATATTACATTGGATTGGTTGATAGATTGGGAGAAAGAAAAACGTGTCCAGATTGTTAATCCTGAAGATATTATCCCAATAAATCCATACAGCCAAGCTGAACTCTTTGATCGTAGTAAAGCAATAGATTACAGAAGAGAAGATTTTGTTAAATACGCCATCTATCTTTCAAAATATGATCGTTTTGTTAACTCACTACTTCTATTGGCTAGCCAAAAGCACAGTTTTATATCTCTACATGCTTTATTGGATACGATAGAAACCAAAGCAAAGTTTCCGTTGGTTGAAGATAAGAAATTGACCAAGGAGAAAAGAGAGCAAAGAATAGCCTACATACTTGAGAAAAGCGAAGTTACTATAAATAACATCAATGCATTTACTGGAACCGCCAATAATTATGGAATGCTTGGCCTACAAAGTAGGCATGGGGATATGGGTCGGGGGAAGCCCGCTAAAACAATGGATTTAGCAACATCCACAAAAATGATTCTTAAATTAGCCTATTTTACAATCTACCATCATATAGAACTTGATGAAATATAGCAAGAAGAATTTTATTACTTATAATAAGCCAGCAGTTTACAAAGTACTCAAACTGATCCGTATAGCAACCGTTTTTTCATAACTAGAGAAAGGCTGTAAACCATTCGACCCTCTTCTATTAAATCCTCTTCGGGTGATCCCGTAATGCAGGTATATTCCAAAAAGCATAGATAAATACAATTTAAGAAAATTTATAGAAGAATTTATCGGTCACAGTAAATCCGGATGCTAAAATTTATAAAATCATTTTTACGGTTTTCCGTAAATTAATATTAATAGTGAATAATATTTTTGGAATAAATTAAACAAGAATATTATGGCAGATTGCAGAATCACTCACATCACTAAAAAAAATCGTCAATGTGCGCATGAACATATTACCCATGCTGGAAACCCGCCGACTTGGTACTGGAGCAGAGAAGATATTATTGAGAGCATCAACAATAAAACAAACACTTTTTATGTGCTGGAAAATGGTAATCGTTCAAATGTAGGTGTGGTTAATCCAAATGATGGACGTTCACCTTTTTTAAGAACTTATGCTGATAATGTCTGGAATGATAATTTGCTGGCATTACCAGAACAAACGCCTTAATAAGTGATCTTTTGAAAATAATTTGTCGATTTTGAAATATCAGAATAGAAAATAACAAAAATTTAAATTATTTTTAATTGAATATAATTAACCTCTTTTCGTTTATAACATGCTTATTGAAATCTTACTAGTAATATTGATTACTCTTATAATTATTGTTATATTTCTTCTGCTGATCAAAAAAACAGTCAAAATAACCAACCACTTCTCGAACAGTTTTATAAAGCAGATTTGATACTTTCAAAACTTGAACCTGCAATTAGAGATGAGGCGTCTCAAACGCGAGATGAAAATCAAGCGTCATTCAAATTAGACAGGGAAGAACTTGCTAACTCTTTTAAATTTTTAGGAGATACGCTTTCCAATACCGTTAAAGATCTGTTGGAAGTGCAGAAAAATCAATTTGAAATATTTCAAATCAATTATTGAACTTTGATTATGGTTGACTAGAAAACCAAATTGAGTAGGATAAATATAATAATAAATAAATTCAATTGAATATTGAAATAATAACTACCTTAGATATAATAAACTGATATTCTTTTTGAAAATTACTCTAAAGGCTGCTAATATTTACGTTGCGTCAGCAATTAAACAGGAATTATTTTGGATTGTTTAGCAAATAGTTAAACGCTTTCTCTAATGTCTTTTCTCCGATTCCGTCATAATTTGCTAATGCAATTATTGAATTTGTTTCACCGCTTTGGATTATTTCTGATATTTTTTTTGCATATTGAGGTTGTATACCTGTTTCTACTTTGATTGTCTTTTCGTCTAATGACAACCATTTTGCTTTGAAAGAAGCGAATAAATCGTCTTGAACATTTGGGTCATAGTCGTAAATTTCAATATCAATTGAACATTTGTTTAAATATACTTCCATCAGACATCTAACTTCGTTTGTATCTAAGCCACCATTGTGCGTGCCAAGTAGAGGAAAAGCAATGGAATTAATTCCTTTCTTTTCATACGTGTCGACAAATTTTTGTAGACCTTGTTCAATCCACTCTATTTTACTTGGATATTTCCAATGAAACTTTGTCGGGAAGCTTAAAATCCAAGGTGCATTTTCTTGTTTGGTGTAAAGCCACAATGAACCTGTTTTAATAAGTTTGTTTTTACAATGCTCTTTATATTCCTCATACATTTGAGGATAACGAAGTCTATGGACAAATGCTATTCCTTTTCCCATTACGCCAACACAATTTACGGTGTTCACAATGGTTTGACACTTTGAATTAAAAATATTTCCTTTAATATGTTTTATTGCCATTTTATTATGCATAATTTATGAGGTAAAACCGAAAATAGAAGCGTGTCAATTCGCATACACAAACCAATTTCTGTTTGATTCATCTATAAAGTTTAATTGTAGGTTTTGCTTTACGTTTCCAAGAGAAATATTAGATTTAAAAATAATTTTGTCTTGGGTTGTTTTAGTTACATCTCCGAAAAGAATCTCTATTTTTTCTATATCAGATGTTCCGTTCAATACAAAATAACCCTCTCCGCTGAAATTAGTTGAAATGTGCAATTCAGAATCTTCTTCTTCAATTCTTACTCGTGGATTTTCATTGTTGTAATAACGTCTATCTACTACAATTTTTGAAAAAATATCTTTATGCTCATTTCCCAATAAATTCACAAGTAACCTTCTATCTGCTTCCGTAGGACAAACAATTTCAAAATCGTTTAACTCTTCATCTTTAAAAGAAAGTTCGTCTTTTACCAAAAACTCTTGTTGCGAATAGTTCATATAATTTTCTAAACCGTCACCTATGACAGAATATAAATATTGAAAATTAAACTTGTCAATCATTTGTTCAACAGCTTTAAATTTTGTTGCTCCTTTTTGCATATTACCGTTACTAACACAACATTTACTTTCATTTTTGTAAAGAACTTCTTTTAATGAAAAACGAAAGAAAATAGGTAGCGGACATTTTGGAAAACCTAGGTTTCGGGCTTTGTCAAAAAACTTGTCTGTTGTATTTTTTCCTAAAAATTCATTATAAAATTGCGTTGGTGTATTCGGTCTGAAATAAAAGCGTGCATAATCGTGAGCATCGTCTCTGCGGTGAACAACATTGCCTGCAGCATCGCTTTTTCTTGCTGCTGTATTTCGGCTTTGAATTTTTCTGGTTTTAATTATTTCTACAGCATTGTCAATATGTGCAAAGTGATAGATACTACCTTTCCAATGAGAGTACTGTTTATCAATTCTATCAACGAAATTTAAAATCGGGGAATTTTCAATTTCATCCTCTATATAGTTGCCTAAAAGTTCCTCAATTCGTTTGTTTTGTTTCAGCGAAGTCCAATTCCAAAACTGTTTAAAATCTTGAATACTTTTTTTTGTAAAATCCATATTGGTGTTTGATGAAATCAAATTCCAATCTAAATATTTTTTGAATTGGTTTAGAATTTGATTGTTCAATGTCAGTTTACTTGATTCACATATAAAATGCCAATTCCATTTGTCCGCAAAACGTTCAATGAAATCAATATCATCAAAATTGATTTTCGTATTTTTCGTAATGCTTTTCCAATGCCATTTATTTTCAAATTTGGCAAGTAGTTCTTTTGTCGGATCTAAACTCGAATGTTGCGATAAATGTGCCCAATCTAAATCAAAATCTTTAGTAAGCGTAAGAATTTCGATGGTTGGTAAAAATGTTTTGTGCCGTGAAACAGTTTTCCAATTCCAGTTTTTTTCTTTCGTTTTTTCAATAAATCCAAAGTCAAATTCAAGATTTAGATTTTCCGATAAATGAGCCCAATCCCAATCTTTTTCTAACAATTGTAAAAGCATTACATTGGTAATGTCTATCTTTTTCCGCTTAGAAATGGCTTTCCAATACCAATTTTTGTCTTTAAGTTCAAGAATGAGTTCATTTGAAATGTCTGCCTTTTCATTTGCAGATAAACTTTGCCAATCCCAATTTCTGTCTTTGGTTGAAAGAATAAAATTGCTATCAATATTGATGTCTAAACGTTTAGATAAAGTCTCAAAGTTTATTTTAGGAAATTGTTTGGCAACTTGTTCTAAATACTTTTCATTGTCCTTTTTTTGCCTTGTTAGAAACCCGCCAAACTCGGTTAAATACTCCCAATCCCAATTTTCGTCTTTATACTTTTGTAATAGAAGCCTGTTGTAATTAATATTTCTATTTTGAGTTAAAATTTGCCAATCCCAGTTGTCAATAAATTTTTTTAAATAATGGTCAATGTTGTTAAACCACTCTTTACCATTATTCCAATTACTTGGATTAAATTTCTTCTGAATGGCATTGCTTTCAGATAAAATAGACCAATTTATTTTTTGTCGGAATTTGTTAAGAGTAGAAATGTCTGTCGGGAAATATTTATTATTTGCAATGAAATCCCAATCCCATTCAAAAACTTGGAAGTCGTTCGTTGTCTCAACAATTGGAAACAATAATTCAAATGGAATTTTAGCCGTTATGTCTCTCCATATATCTTTTCGTATTTCGGGTTGTACGATCGACAAACAAGCTGCAATTCTTGGAAGTTGCTTATCCATTACAAGCTCGTTTTCCACGCTGAATACTTCTTTTATTAAAAATTTCCAATCAATGAAACGAGCAAAATCTTCTAAATTATCAAGAATAGTTTCTTTGTCAAGTTTACGGGATGCTATTTTCCAGTCCCATTTTTCAAATAAAACATCATCATCAAAGCTGTCAATGATTGCGTCTTCATCAATGTTTTCTGTAATAAAAGTCCAATCCCAAGGGAAATGATTATTTGCAATAATGTAGTCTTGTTGTTCCTTCCGTGTTAGAGATTTCCAAAATTCAATTTGCTTTTCGTTGTCTAACGTATCGTGAAATGCTTCTAAGTTTTTGTTCCAAAATGAAATATCAAAAGTTGAATTAGATAGGATTTCGTTCCAAACCAAATTCCCTGAAAATGAAAAATTGCCTACAAAAGCACCCTCAATAAATGTCGTGTTGTCAATCAGATTCTTGTTTTTTGACATACCTAGCCAATTCCAGGCAAAATCTGGGAATTCTTCGATTAGATGGTAATCTGAAATATGTTGGCTTACATTTAAAAATCCTTTGTCTGACGTAATGCGTCTATTATACTTTTCAAAAATTAATTTATTCCATTCAAAATTATCGTTCGTATCAAAACCTTGTATGTAGATTTTTGTTTCCCATTGTATTAGATTTTGTTCCTCAAAAAAGTCAATTAGGTCTAATGTCCAAAGGTATTTTTGATGTGCAATTACAAAATTGTCAGGCAAATACTTTTTTAAATGGGCTTTAAACGATTCGTCTTTCAAACAATGGGCTGTAATTTCTTTGTTGTTGAAAAAACGATTTAATACTATATGCCAATCTAATTTGCTTGCAAGTCCTGAAATGTTTTTATATAAAAAATTAAGATTAATTTCTTCCGAAATAAATTTCCAATTCCATTCTTTTGAAATTAGTATTTCAAGTCTATCTCGGTATTTGATAAACGTATTTTTAAAAATTTCATTTTTGCTTACCGTTATAACATAAAAATCCCAAGAAAAATCTTCAATGTGTTCCTCTATAAAATTATCAGGAAGATTTTTTGACAAATAATTCCAATCCCAATCACGGTGTTTAAGTTCTAAATTAAAAAGTATCGATGTTACAAGTTCACTTTCTTTTTGCGAAAGTTCTTCAAAATCCCAGTCATAATGCTCAATATTTTCTTTGATAAATTTATCATCAAATCTTTCTGTTAGTATAGTCCAATTCCAATATTCAGCATATCGTTGTATAACCAATTTAATTTTTTCAATTGGTGCATTGAGGGAAATGGCGCTCCAAATACTTCCATCTCCGTATTTATGGAACAGTTCAAAAACAGTTTTATCACTCCAGTCAACTTTTTGACTTTCTGCTAGTTCTTTCCAATTCCATAAGTCAATGTATGTTTCAATATCTTGTGCATTAATAGAGCTTTTATCTGATAGAATATGATGATACATCGCTTTGCGTATCAATTCGCTTTTTAATTTCTCATTTTCGGGCAAATTTATTAACGTTTCAATCTGAGGTTTATCAATGCCTGATTTGTAAAATGAAAACTTTAAAACGTTATCAAATATATTAATGTCACACTGCAAGGTAATTGGTTTGTAACTGATATCCAGATGATTTTCAATAACTTTAACGACTTCGGTTTTATAATTTATTTCCGAACCATTTACAACAACATCGATAACCTGAGTTTTGTGATTGAATTTCGGGTTTTCTATTAAGTCAACAATTTCACCTAAGTAAATATCGTTTTCGAAAAGTTGAAATTGAATTTTTTGTTTCAATTCAAGATCATCGAATGTTTTTTTTGTCGTTTCTCTTTCGTGAGATAATCTATTTTCTAAATCAAATACACTTTTGAATGAAAAATCAAAGTTTTCGCCATTAGCTGTTTGGTTTTCAAATACTTCGGCTGTTGCAAAATAGTATTTGTATTTCAACTTACTTTGTAAGGCTTCTTGTCCGAAATCTGTTAAATGAATTATTTCTTGATTTATCGTAATCAAGTTGTATTCAGTAAGATCTTTTAAGTAAATGTTCAAAATATCTCTTTCAGCCAAATCTTGTAGGTTGAAACCTAGCAGAATTCCTAATTCTGAAAAATTGATTTCATTTCCTTTTGCATTGATGATTGAACAAAAAATTTCATCAATTTGATTGATGTTAAACGCTTTTCTATATCGAATTTGGTAAGAAGTGGCTTTGACATACCATTCAAACGGAAATGATGCGTATGTTGTTTTAGTGCTACCCATTTTGTTCTACTTCGTTTTGTAATTCCTCTGCACTAATTATTTTTCCGTTTTGTTTAATAGTATCAAATACATTTTTGTAAATGTCTTTTCTGCAAAAGTGGTCACTATTTCCAACAACAATAAGCAATCGTCTCGCTCTCGACAAGGCAACATTTAAACGATTAGGTGATTCTGCAAAACCTAAACTTTCTTGTGATGGAAACCCTATGTCACCGTAAATTTCATCGGCTTGTTGCCCTTGAAAAGATGCAAGTTTGTTACTTCGTACCATTGAAACAATAAGTATGTTTCTTTCCATTCCTTGAAACCTATCCACTGTACTCAACCGAATTGGAACTTCATTATGGTTTTCCTTCAGCATTTTGTTGATGTAGTTAATTTGCTTCCCATAAAAACTGATAAGTCCAATTTGTTTTTCTTCTAGACTTTGGTTCGACAACCATTTGTCTAATTCACTTTTCCCTTCGCTGCTTTTTAGTACAGTCAGAATGTTGTCAATAGCTTCAATTTCTCCAAAATTTACCCTTGATGTTCCTTCCTTAATTTCGGGCGTGGTCACGTTTACCCAAATTGTATGTATTTCGGGAGTGATGATGTTTTTGAATTTTAATCCGTGATATCTTGAATTCCATTTACCAAATAAATTATGAAAAGTTTCTTCTAACGGTAAACCGCAATTCAAACCGCCGTCTTCTTTGTAAAATTGTGCAATTGCTTCATTGATTGCGGGGTGCATTCGGTATTGTGTATCAAAAGTTCCTTTTATGCTATTATCAATGTTTAAAAACAATCTTTCAAACTGTGATATTTCAAATTCTTTCTTCGAAAGTGTTTCGGCTAATTGCTTTTCACCTATTGAAATAAGTAAATCTTTAATTTCTTCTCCGTCAATCATTGGCGGTAATTGTCTGTGGTCACCCACGATAACAGATTTTTTACCATATAAAACTGGTAAAGCTAGCTCTGGTGGTGTTGCTTTGCTTGCTTCGTCCATAATTACAGTATCGAAACTTATTTCTACTCTATAGCAATGATTTTTTGCAGATTTATCTGAAAAACTTTTCTCGTAATCTTTTCTTTCAAATACGTTCAAATATGAGCGGAAAAAAGAAGTCCATTTGTTTTCTGAATTTAGTTTTCCGATAGAACTTCCCGTTGCACCAATCAGATTTACATATTCTAAATATTTATCCGCAAATAATTTTTTAGTTGCATCACTTGGGTTTTGCAAATGATTTTTCCATTTATCTAATGCTGAGTCTATTTCTTCATCCTCTTGATTTGAAATCCTATTTGTAATATTATTTACCCAATGTGAAACTGTATTGTTTTGTGTAGAGTTACCTTTCCGCCAATTATCAATGGCTTCTAATGAATAAAAATATCCTTCTGACTCTAAGTTTTTGGTATTTCCAAAACGAATAGGTTTTACTACATTATTCTCATTGTTTTTTAATCTGTCAATAGCATTATCTACAGCAAGGTTGGCTTCAGAAGTTAAAAGAATTTTTTGTTTTTGCTCCTTTCTGATGTGTTGCCAAATTATTTCGGCAATCGCAGTTGATTTACCCGTTCCCGGGGGGCCTTGTATCAAAGCCAATTCTTCGGCATAAAGCGATTTGAAAACAGCTTGTCTTTGTGATTCGTTTAGTGTTTTTGAAAAAAGATTATTTTCAAAATCCTGCCATTCTTCACTAGATCTGTTCAGTAAGTAATTTATATTTTCAATGGTTTTAGCTTTTGATGAATCATACAGAAATACTTTTGCATTATCGTTGGGCAATTTAGTTTTTTCATCGTCAAGTTTTAAAACTGTATCTTCTAATCGTTTTATTTTATCCTTGTCTCCTTTTAAATCTGGAAAAATGGCTTTTACCTTTTCTTCCGAAATGTTCTCTTTTACCTCTTCGAGCCTTTCTTCATCCGCTACAAAATACAAATCAGGGTAATCTACTTTTTGTAGTTTGCCTAAATAGAGTTTCTCTTTTAAGGTTCCAAAATAAAAATCCTCTCTCAAAAGTTTTGATAGCTTTTCTTCTTCCTGTTCAACTTTCAATTCAAAATTCTCTTCGCAAAGGTATTTTTCTTGAAACGTATCGTTTATCGTGTAGGTGAAAGCTTTTGAATCAATAAAATAATCATCTAACTGGTTGATTAACCGTGAAAGTGTTTCTGTTTTATTTCCTGTATGATAGAATTGACGAAATATTAATTTTTCCCCATTTGAAATTAATTTTGTGTTTAGGCTTGGAACTTCTCTTTTTAGATTAGCTTGCAAATCATGCAAGCCTGTTTCAAATTTGATGTTGAATTTGTATCTGTGATATTCGCCCCTGTCGTAAATATCAAAGAAAGAAAATGATTTTACGAAGTTTAATTTTTCAGTTAGTTCATCTTCAGTTTCAAAATCAAATGAAATGGTTCTGTGTGCTTGGCTTATCTGAAAATTATTTCCATGAATTTCGGTGAATAATCTGTTCCAAAATACATCTTCATCCCTTTCAAGTTCGTCAATACCTTTGTCCAGCTTTCTAAAATCAAAAGTATAATCAGTTGAATAGGAAAATTCAAAAGGATTGTCAGGAAAATACCATTCCAAAGAACGCTTTAATCGAAATGCTTCAAAATTCAAATTTGACTCTTGTGTTTCATAGAATTTACTGTCATAATCAAAATAGAGGCAGTTGCCCTGTGGTTTAGATAATGTGATTCCAATTTTTGATAATTTTTCAATCTTTTGTTTTAAAATTTCGGCATTTTGAAAAGTAAAAACCAAACGGTTTCCACGCTTAGTCAATCCAAAATGATTTTCAAATATTTCGTAAATGTTCTGATGTAATTCACCAACTACGGTTATCTTATTGTCTTTTTGAGATATTTCATTCTTTTTATAAAAAGAGGAGACAAGAAATGAAATCGATGGTTTTATTTGAAAAACTGCACCAGCTTTTTTATTGAAATTAAGTCCTTGAATTTGGATTGTTTTCTTCCATTCGTCTAAGGTTAAAAATATCTGTCCTGAATTTTTAAAGTGATAGCTTGTGGGAAGTTCACCAATTACGTTTTTCAATTCATCTTTGGTGTTGTTTTGTAGCCCTGTTATTTTGCCTTCAATAACAGGGTTTTCGTTAAAGTCAATGTAACAGATTTCAGCGAGTTCTTTTAGCTTTGCAAGTTTTTCAGTTGTAATATTGCCAGTATTTGCAACACTTGTCTGAATATATCCGCTATTAAAATCAAAGTCTTCGACTTTGAAAACTTGCTCAACTTCTTTCTTGAATACATGCTTGAATATTTCTTGGTCAACAGATAGATTTAATTTCAATCCATTAAGTTGAACTGATTTTGATGTGTCAATTCCAATCGGTTTAGATTTGTGTTCTAATATTTTTGATTGAGCGGTAATGTATTTTTTCCAAATGTCTTTATCACTAGTTTTTATTTCAGGTTTTAGTCTGTAACCCTTCGTGCCCTGATTTAATGGCTTCTCGGAGAATTCTTGTAATATTTTATTGTAAATATTCTCGTCGATTTTAGTTGTCGGCCTGTTTTCAATTTTAATTCCATTGTTATCCAAAAAATCAACAATTACTCGAATACTTATATTAAGTTCCTGTGCTACTTTAAATAAAATTTTTCCTATTGCCATTTTAAATTAGACTAATTGCGGTTGTTAATATAAAATTTTTCTATTCGTTATTTATTAAAGCTTGGAAATTTTACATCGGATTACGAACTGCAATCGAGATTAGTTACATGACAATATTTTTTATGATAAAAAGTAACTAATTGCAATTTAACATTCCAGCTGGTATTTAATTTTAATTTTTCAGGTTGAGTTAATTATAAAATACACACCTCACCTCCAAGGTGTAAAATCAAAAACCTAATACCTCCTAAATTTGCCTTTGTTACAGCACTGAAGCTGTGATTCAAATAAAGGCTTATGTTATCATCAATTTCTTGGCTGCAGTACTTGTCAGCCTTAGCCATTCTGGCCACTGGATATTATTCCGTCATTATTTTCATTTATCACAGAATGGGGAACTTTTCTATACTTTTTTGCAGAAAAAGAAATGCAGCTCAACCATCCCAATAGAGTGAGTTACATAAGAAATTGCTGATGAAATGATGGCGAACCTGGGCATCGAAGTATTTGATCATATTAGTATAGTCAATGAGTATTAAATTCTGTTGCAGTTGAAATGGGAGGATAAAGAGGGGGTTATATATACAGAGTTGTAGGATTACGGTTTCCAGTAAATTATTTTATTAATATTATGTATTCTTGTGCTTGCGTTACATTTTCTTTTAAATTACTACCAGAATTAATGAAGGGTTTTAAAGAAAATAATACACCCATTTTAGGGGTTTAATATGTCAAAAACTTATTTAGTCAAAAAAGAATTACTTTTATAACCACCTTAAAGAATAAAACCAACAATAATTAATGGACGCTTTTAAAACTCATTCGAAAGTAATTAGTAATTACAAAGATTACCTGCATTCATTTCTCTCTATTTCCGATGAAAGAATTAAAAATGAAGTTGATAAAATTATCATGGGAGAAGGTCTTATTCCCGAACCTTTAATTCAATTCAATCCATCATTTCAAAAGGGTGAAACTCTGAATGCGTTAATTGAACAAAATCTAATTAATTCAAACCTACCAAAAACATTTGGAGGTTATAGCTTGTACAAACATCAAATAGAGGCTATTAAGATTGGTATTCAAGATAAAGGATTTGTCGTTACTTCAGGTACAGGATCGGGAAAATCTTTAACATTTTTGGCTACAGTTTTTAATTATCTTTTCAATTTAGGATCCGAAAAAAAGAAAGGCATTAAGGCTATTTTGGTGTATCCCATGAATGCTTTAATAAATTCTCAAGAGGAAGAAATTAAAAAATATGCTGAAAACTTTGGGAATGATTTCCCTATTACATTTGGGAAGTACACTGGTCAAGAATCAGCGGAAGCCAGGGAAATTTTAAGAAAAAATGAACCTGATGTAATTTTAACCAATTACATGATGTTGGAACTTATCATGACACGACAATCTGAAAGTTGGCTAAGAAGTTCTTTAGAAGATAATTTACAGTTTTTGGTCTATGATGAACTTCATACGTACAGAGGTAGGCAAGGCGCTGATGTAAGCTACCTCAACAGACGAATTCAAGCCAATTGTAAAAATGATATTATTTGTATTGGTACATCTGCAACAATGGCATCTGATGGAAGTCCTGACAATAAAAAACGGGAAGTCGCCAAAGTTGCCGCTAAGATTTTCGGGAAAAGCTTTCATGCGGAACAAATTGTTGGTGAATACCTTGAAACATGCACCGAGGGAATAAATCCTTCTGCGTTTGAATTAGCTGAATCTCTCAAAAAAGGAATAGATCATAATTGGGATGAAGTCGTTTATATCAAACATTCTATAACCAATTGGCTTGAAATTAATATTGCCTTAAAAGACAATCACGGTGTGCTCGAAAGAGGAAAATCATTATCAATTAAGAAAATTGCTCAAATACTTAAAGATATAACCTCTTTAGCATTTGATGAAATTGAATTGACTATTATCAACGTATTAAAATGGACAGAAAAATTAAACGAGGAAAATAGATTAAGGAATACTCGAAAAAGCTTTCTGCCATTTAGATTTCATCAGTTCATTTCTCAAACTAGTTCTGTATCAGTAACATTAGAACCTAGGAATTCGAGAACAATAACTATAAAATCCGGTAGGTACATAAAAGATAAAAGCGGTCAGGATAAAATGCTATATCCAATTTTGTTTAGTAGATATTCTGGTGTTGAATTTATTTGTGTCGAAAAAGATATTATTCAAAATAAGTTGAATCCAGTTAATCCTGATAGAGAATTTAAGAATCTAACAAATACCGACTTCAAAAAGCGAAAAGGTAATATTTCTGAAGATGATTTTAAATTTGGGTATATTGTTTTAGATGATGGAGAAGATTATTGGAATGAAGACCCTCTAAGTTATATTCCAAATGAATGGTTAAATAACAATGGTTTAAGCATCCAACCTTATTATGAATGGTTGATGCCAGCGCCAATATATTTTGATGCTTTTGGGAATTATTCGTTAGAACCAAAATACCCAACTAAAGGATATTTTATAGCTGCTAAATTAAGAATTGATCCAACTGCTGGAGTAATTTATGAAGATAGTAAGACTAGTGAGTTTACAAAACTAACACGTTTAGGTAGCGAAGGGCGTAGTACGGCTACAACTGTTATATCATATTCGGTAATTGATACATTATTTGAACAAAATGAAAAAACTCAAAATCAGAAATTATTAAGCTTTACTGATAATCGGCAAGATGCTTCCTTACAAGCAGGACACTTCAATGATTTTTTATCCTCAATAAAATTAAGAGCTGGACTTTATAAGGCTTTACAAAATAATCTAAGCGGAATCAATGTGCATGAGATTGCCGAACGTGTATTTGATGAGTTGAAATTAAGGGAAGATTCATTCGCATCTTATCCGTCCCAAGACCCTGATTTTCCTGATGAAGAAAACAGTAAAGCTATTAAGGAATATATTTTATATCGTATTTTCCAAGACTTAAAACGTGGATGGCGATATACTATTCCTAATTTAGAACAAACGGCATTACTAAAAGTTGAATATAAAGAATTAGAGAAATTGTCTCAATTTGATGATAAGTTCAGTGGCATTTACTTTTTTGATAATATTAACCCTAATAGCAGAAAAGAAATTTTATTTCAGGTACTCAATTTCTTTAGAACCAACTATTCGCTAGATCATCGATTGTTAAAAAATAGACAGGAAACCGAAGCTTTCCTAAAGAATAAACTTGATGATAGAAAGCTTTGGTCATTAGATAAAAATGAAGATATAGATACACCAAGTCATTTAGTTAGTGTAGTACCTAAACAAAGGGTGAAAGGAAAATTTTTCGCATCAATGGGTTCGCGTTCAGGTATTGGAAAATACTTGAAACGCAAAATGGAAGATGCCGGGGTTGATACTTTAAATCAAGAAGATTTTAAAGAATTTATCGAGACTCTATGTGATTTATTAACAAGAACGAATTTCTTAGCTAAAGAAGAATTCTTGGGCGGAATTGTGAAAGGATACCAATTAAGAACTGATAAAATTATTTGGCTACCTGGTGATGAAAAAACAGTACAAAAAGATGAAACACGCTTAAACACGTTTAGAGATATTAAATTAATTCCCAATAGTTATTTTAAGAAGCTATATAAAGTTGACTTTTCAAAATATGACAAAGAAATCATAGGAAAAGAGCATACTGGTCAATTAGCCAATCAAGACAGGATAACTAGAGAAGAGCAGTTTAGAGAAGGTAAAATATCTACACTTTTCTGTTCTCCTACTATGGAATTAGGGATTGATATAGCTAATTTGAACATTGTTCATATGAGAAATGTTCCTCCTAATCCTGCAAACTATGCACAGCGTAGTGGTCGTGCAGGGCGTAGTGGACAAACAGCAGTGGTTTTTACTTATTGTTCAGCAATGTCGCCACATGATCAGAACTATTTTAAAGCTGCTGAAACCATGGTTTCTGGAACTGTTGTTCCGCCTCGAATTGATCTACTTAACGAAGATTTGTTATCAACACATTTCAATTCTTTTATGTTAATGAATCTCGAAATTAGTGACTTGCAAACTTCCGTAGCAGATATATTAGACCTTTCAATTGAAAGAAAAGTAAAAGTAAAACAATCAGTTATCGACAACATCAACAATGCTATAGATTTAAATAAAATTTATTATAAACAAAATTTTCTCAAAGTGGTGAAATCCATTGAAGGAGATTTAGAAAATGCATATTGGTTTTCTGATAGTTGGATTGATGTTAAAATAAATTCATTCTCTCATAATTTTGAAGCAGCTTTCGCTAGATGGATCGCATTATTCCTAAACGCTTGTAATTTAAGAGATAAAGCGCAATTGGTAATTGACAATCATATAATCAAATCGGATAGTCCTGAAAAAAATGAAGCAAAAAGGCAAGAAGCAGTTGCTCGTAAACAAATTTCTTTACTGAAAAACGATGGAAAAGGTTCTTTCTCTAATGATTCTGAATTTTATGTATTTCGGTATTTAGCAGCTGAAGGTTTTTTACCGGGTTATAATTTTACACGCTTACCTATTCGAACATTTTTAGGCTATAGCTTTAAAGGCGAGGGCGAATACGTATCAAGACCAAGAAGCTTAGCATTGCGAGAATTCGGCCCTGGTAATATTGTTTACCACAATGGTAATAAATATAGGATAAATCGAATGTCTGTATTGGATACAGATAACAGTCAACGCAAAATTAAAATTTCAAAAGAAACGGGATATGCATATTTGGATGATGATGCATCAATTGCTAATGTTGATCCTATTACAAAAAATCCTTTGCGGGGTGATAATATGGAATTAAATACCAATTTGATTGAATTATCTGAAAGTGAGGGAATACCAGTAGAAAGAATATCTTGTATTGAGGAAGAACGCTCTGGTTCTAAATATGAAGTTAGCGAATATTTCCGTTATGCGAAAGGTCTAGAGCATACCAAATCTCTGATAATTGCTAAGAACGGACAAAAGTTATTAAATTTAATTTATGATCAGGCAACTGAATTGATTAAGCTAAATCGGAAAATGCGCCGTTCTCAGGAAGAAGGTTTTAGGATAAACAAAACAAATGGGGTTTGGATAAAAGAAAAGGATTTAGAAAAACCTGAAATTGCCGAAAATTCTAGAGAGGTAATGATATTTGCGAGGGATACTGCAGATACATTATATATTCAACCGCTATCAAATTTAGAATTGACAGCAGAACAAACTATTTCGTTAAGTTTTGCATTAAAAAGAGGGATTGAAAAATTATTTCAAGTTGAAGAAAATGAAATTGGTGTAAGTGTTTTGGGAAATCCTGAAAAACCTAATATTTTATTGTATGAAGCTTCAGAAGGGAGTTTAGGGATTTTATCTCAACTCATTGAAGAGCCCCAAACCTTGCGTCTATTATTTGAAGAAAGTTACCGCTACATGCACTTTGACCCTGAGACTAGAGAAGAAACCGAAAGGGGAAAACAATTACCAAAAGCATCCTATGAAGATTTACTCTCTTATTACAACCAGATACACCATGAGGTATTAGACCGTCATAGTATCAAAGAACCATTGGAAAGATTAATGGATTGTGAGTTTTCAGTAGTTCAAAATAATAATGATCGCGAAAAACAATACCAATATCTTTTAGAAAATTATGATAAGAATAGTAACACTGAATTAAAGTTACTTCGTTTTTTATATCAAAATAACTACGTTCTGCCCAGTAAAGCACAAGTAAATATTCAAGAGTTTTACATTAGTGCTGATTTTGTATTAAATACTAATAATGGACCAGTTTTGATTTTCTGTGATGGTAATGTTCATGATTTAGAACGAGTTCAAGAGTCTGATAAGGAAAAAAGAAGATTACTGAAAGATGCAGGGTATGATATTCTTGAATGGCATCATAGTGAACTTTTAGAAGATTTAGTAATTCGTAGAAAAGATATTTTAAGAAAGTTAAAATAAAGATGATTTCAAATCAAACTTACAAGCCAGGAACATTAATTAAATATCGTAGTCGAGATTGGATGGTTTTACCCTCCGATGATGCTGAAATCTTAAGTATCAGACCACTTGGTGGATCTGAAGAAGAAACTACAGGTGTATATATTCCTTTGGCGTTAGGGAAAGAAAAAATTCAATATGCTGAATTCCCAGAACCTAAACCGAATGAAATTGGTTCTTTCGAATCGGCTAAACTCCTCTTTGACGCTTCAAGATTGTCTTTTCGGAATGCTGCTGGTCCTTTTCGTTGTATGGGTAAGTTATCTTTTCGTCCACGTTCCTACCAATTAGTGCCATTAGTTATGGCATTAAAGCATGATGTAGTTAGATTAATGATTGCTGATGATGTTGGAATTGGGAAAACTGTGGAAGCACTTATTATTTTGAAAGAATTAATTGAGCGTGGTGAGATAAAGCGTTTTGCTGTAATCTGTCCTCCCCATCTTTGTGAGCAATGGCAATTAGAAATTAAAGGCAAATTAGATATTGATTCTGAAATTATACGTTCAAGTACTGCGGCACAATTAGATAGAAAAATCCCTGATGATCAATCAGTTTTCCACCACATACCATATCAAGTAATTTCGATAGATTATATTAAAGCAGATAAAAGAAGAGGGACTTTTATTAATGATAGTCCTGATTTTATTATTATTGATGAAGCACATACTTGTGCATTGCCTGAGGGTTCGAAATCCAAGACACAGCAACAGCGATATAATTTATTACACGATCTTGCAGAAAAAACAAATAAACATTTATTGCTGCTTACAGCTACACCACATAGCGGTAAAGATGATGAGTTTAGATCTCTATTAGGTTTATTAAAGAAAGATTTCAACAAAATTAATTTTGAAAATCTTGAACAATCTGATCGAAAGAAAATTGCCAAACATTTTATTCAACGCAAACGGGAAAACATAAAACGTTGGTTAAATGAGGAAACCTTATTTCCAGAACGTGATGCAAGAGAAGTTGGATATGGTTTGTCATTACAGTACCAATTATTTTACCAAAGTTTGGTCAAATTTGCCAGGGGTATTTCTTCATTTGAAAATGATGATGACAAAACACGTTTATTGCGCTCTTGGGCAGCTATTGCTTTAATTAAAGGTGCTATGTCTAGTCCTGCAATGGCGACAGAAATGTTAGAACGAAGAAAAGATAAGTTGTCAAAATTAGATGAAGTAAACGAACCGTCCTTAGAAAATACATTATTTGAGGAATACGAATTCAGTGGTGATTTTAATCGCCAAGATTTGTTGGATTCAATTTCTTATAAACAAAATGAGCTTTCTGAATTAAAAGAATTACAACAACAAGCTATTGAACTAAAAGGGAGTCCAGAAGATTACAAAACTAAGGCAGCCATAAAAATCATTAAAGATTGGGTAAAAGAAGACTTTTCTCCAATAGTATTTTGCCATTATATTGCTACAGCTCATTACGTAGCTGATATTTTGCGTCATGAATTACCGAAAAATATTCATGTCGAGGCCATTACTTCTGAATTAGCCGATGAACAGCGTAAAGAGCGTATTGAAATCATGGGCAAAAAGGAGCGGAAAGTTCTTGTTGCTACAGATTGCTTAAGTGAGGGAATTAATCTACAGGAATATTTCACTGCAGTCTTACATTATGATTTGCCTTGGAATCCAAATAGAATTGAGCAAAGAGAAGGACGTGTGGATAGATATGGCCAAACTGCACCAATAATTAAAACTTACATTTTGTATGGTGAAGATAACCCTATGGATACTTTTGTTTTAGAAGTGTTAATCAAAAAAGTAAACGAAATAAAGAAATCAACCGGGGTTTCAATTCCTATTGGAGAAAATAGTAAATCCATAATGACTGAAGCCGCCAGACGAATACTTTTTCAGGAACAGTCAGGTTTTCAACAAGAGTTATTTAAAGACACTAAAGAAACCGTTACTAATGAATTAGAACTAGCCAGAAGGAAGGGCGAAAACTTAAGGTCTATTTTTGCTCATGAAGGCATAGATCCAGAGTTAATAAAGAAAGATTTAGAAGAGGTTGATGAAGCTATAGGAGATGTAGAAACAGTAGAGAACTTTGTTAGAGGTGCTGTGGATATGCTTGGAGGTTCTTGTAATTCAGATAATCTTGCTGGTTTTGATTTGCAACCCGCAAATTTGCCACCACATATTAAAAGAATTTTTAATGCAGAAACAATTGTTAAAATCAGTTTCGCTTCGCCAACACCAAAAGGTTATGTGTACATAGGTAGAAATCATTCATTTGTTGAGCAATTGTGCCAATTTCTTTTAGCAATTGCATTTGAAGAAAACCCTGAATATGGTCGTTTAGCTAGAGTGTGTGAAATCCAAACCAATGAAGTTAAGTCTAAAACAACTTTAGTAATGTTTAGAGTTAGAAACGTTATCAAGGAAGTAAATTCAAAACGAGAATCTGTTGCCGAAGAAATGTATTTATGGGGCTACACTACAAGTAATGGAAACATTAAAACTCTAGAATTTAAAGAAACTAAAAAATTATTAATGGAAGCTATTCCATTAAGTAATCTTTCATTAGAACGACAGGTTATTGATATTGGCCAAGAACTGGATTATTTTAAAAAAATGAAACCCCAGTTTATGGAACTAGCTGCAGAACGAGCCGAAAAATTAGTAGAAGCACATGGGAGATTCAAAGAATTAATAGGAGGTAGAAGATATGAAAAAGCGACACCAGTTTTACCACCTGACGTAATGGGAGTTTATGTTTTAATTCCTCAACCCAAAGCATTATAAACCATGAACTACAGTGCAATTTCTATACAGGGAAATATATTTACTAGCGAAATTCTTGAGAAAATACGCCAGGAAGATACTAGATTTCAAGGGGCTAAAGATTTCAATCTAAATCAGGGCGATTCCGTTCGTGATGAAATCAATATTGCTTGGAGTTTAGCCACCAGCCATTGGAATGCTTTCAAGCAAAAAAGAGAATCACTTTCATTAACTGATACCGGAACTACCGAAACTCGTAGATATTGGATTTTACCTTTGCTTCAAATCTTAGGATACGATGTCAGTCAGTCAAATGCAGAAATAATAAATGATAAATCTTATGCAGTAAGCCATAGAGCAAACAATAAAGATGGCTTTCCAATTCACGTTGTTGGTATTCAACAAAGCTTAGACAAAAAAGCTGATATTGGTGGAGCACGTTTATCACCCCATGCGCTTATACAGGAATATTTAAACAATACAGAGCATTTGTATGGTTTTGCAACCAATGGTGCTATGTTAAGGGTTTTACGTGATGCTACCCGTTTGAGCCGATTGAGTTATGTTGAATTCAATTTAGAGCAAATGATGGAAGAGGGCTTGTATGTAGAGTTCGCTTTATTATACAGAACCTTGCATAGTTCTAGAATTGCAAACAAAAAAGAGGAAAATGCCGAGAGTTTCATAGAATGGTACCATCAAGAAGCCTTATCATCAGGTTCTAGAATTAGAGAACGGTTGAGCCAAGCAGTTGAACAATCTATTTTATTATTGGCAAATGGAATTTTAGAAAACTCAAACAACGAATCCTTACGTCAACAAATTGATGAAAATAAAATAACTCCACACCAATACTATTTACATGTACTTCGTTCTGTTTATAGAATATTGTTTTTATTAGTAATTGAAGAACGCAAACTCATTTTTCCTGAAAAAAGAGATGACGAACTCAACAGAAAAAGGAATGTTTATTACAAGTTTTACAGCATACAGCGATTAACCTATTTGGTAGAAAAGAAAGTATATATAGACCCAAGAAAAACTGATTTATGGCAGTCTTTACTTACTACTTTTCATTTATTTGAATATTCAGATCAAGGAGCTAAACTTGGTATATCAGCTTTGGGCTCTGGTTTATTTGCACCAAATGCTTTAGGTGGTTTACAAGACCAGTTGGTTAATAACGAAACTTTGTTGAAAGTTTTACGCTATTTAGTGACTTTCGAAAACGAAAATAGGCAATTGGTTCGTGTCAATTATGCCGATTTAGATGTTGAGGAATTTGGCTCCATCTATGAGGGTTTATTAGAATATGCTCCTGCTATTACCAATTATCAATTCAATTTTGTAAAAGGAGATGAACGTTCATCTAGCGGTTCTCACTATACTCCAGAAGAGTTGGTAAAACCACTAATCGTACATTCATTAGATTATCTAATTGCCGATAAACTTAAAGAAGTTGATCCAGAAGCTGGTTTGTTATCATTAAATATTTGTGATGTTGCATGTGGTAGCGGTCACATTTTATTGTCAGCAGCACGTCGTGTCGGGTTTGAATTAGCTAAATACCGTTCCAAGGAAGACCAACCTACACCATCTGTCTTGCGAATTGCAATTCGTGATGTGATAAAAAGCTGCATTTATGGGGTCGATTTAAATCCTTTAGCAGTAGAATTATGTAAAGTAGCTCTATGGCTCGAAGCACACGAGCCGGGGCAACCCATGAATTTTTTAGATCATCATATCAAGTGTGGTAATGCTATTGTTGGTTTGGCTCATTTTGAGGAACTTGAAAATGGTATTGCAAGCGAAGCTTTTAAAGCCTTACCAGGTGATGAAAAAGAAATAGCGACCGCATTTAAAAAGCGTAACGATTTTGAACGTAAAATTAAAAATCAGTTAATTACTTACAATGTAGAGCAAATAGATGACAGCTTACGTGGTTTTCAAAAATCATTTCAAGAATTTACTAGTTTGCCAGAAAATTCACCAGAACAAATTTGGGCAAAGGAAGTAGCTTATAACACACTAACCAACGGTAAAAAGTGGAGGAGATTGAAACAGCTGGCTGATTTACAGGTTGCTCAATTCTTTATTCCAAAAACGGATGTCAACAAGGTTAAATTAACAACCCAAAGCCAATATATAGATTACCTTAAAAATGGTTCTCAAATAATTGATCGCGGTGCTGCCATGGCAGTTAGTGAACAAAAACGCTTTTTTCATTGGTTTTTAGAGTTTCCACAAGTTTTTCAAAACGGAGGGTTTGATTGTATTTTGGGAAATCCGCCTTTTTTGGGTGGAAAAAAAATCAGTGGTGCTTATGGGGATCAATATTTGAATTTTATAAAATCCTATTTTGAACCATCAAACGGTGGACTTGATTTAGTGGTATATTTTTTTAGACGAATTTATCAAATAGTAAAAAAAACTGGTTTCCAGTCTTTAATTTCTACAAATACTATTTGTCAAGGTGATTCTAGAATTGGGGGCTTAGATTATATTGTTGCTAATAATGGATCAATTAATTTCGCAATTAAATCTATGAAATGGCCTGGATTGGCAGCAGTAGATATATCACTTTTAACCATATATAAGGGAGAATGGGGGGCTAATTTTAATCTCAACAACAAGAAAGTCCAAAAAATAAACTCAAATTTAGATGACTCTGAAACGAGTTATAATCCATTTCCCTTATCTAAAAATATTAATAAGGGTTTTATAGGAAGTTATGTTCTTGGTAGCGGTTTTATTTTATCAGAAGCAGAAGCAGCCGAAATCATTTCAAAAGATCCTAAATCAAAAGAAGTAATTCAGAAATTTTTAAATGCGGATGATATAAACACGGATATATATCAAAGGCCAAGCCGATACATTATAAATTTCTTCGATTGGAATGAAAAATATAGCTCTGAAAATTATCCCTTTTGCTTTAAAATAATTGAAGAACGGGTAAAACCTGAGCGAATAATTTCACCTGATAAAGGCTATAGCGAAAGATGGTGGCAATATGGAAGGAGAGCAGTTGATTTATATAGAACAATAAGTCCTTTAAATAGGTTTTTGGTTGTTCCATTGACAACAAAATATTTATCTTTTTCTTTTGTTGATCAAGAAATGGTTATTTCCCATGCAGCAGGTGCTGTTGCATTTGATAACTATGCTAATTTTTCTATAATTAGTAATACATTTCACGAACAGTGGGCTTGGTTATTAAGTTCAACAATGGGGGGGAATACTTTAAGATATACTCCCAGCTCAGCTTTGTCAACGTTCCCCTTTCCTGAAGGTCTAAATTCAGAAAGTATATCTAAACTTGAAAGTATTGGAGAACACTACCATGAGTACCGTAGACAGTTGATGATTGGATTCCAATTTGGTCTGACTAAAACGTATAATCTTTTTCATTGTAGATCCATTAAATCAACTTATGTTGATGCAAAAGACAAACAAGTAGTTGCCTTGCAAAATCACTTAGAAAAAGTGACTGATTCAATTTCTTTTGAAGGGGCTATTCAAGGCATTATCAGATTACGTGAATTACACCAAGAAATGGATGAAACAGTTTTAGGAGCATATCTTTGGCAAGATATTGACTTGCGCCATGATTTTTATGAAGTTGATTACTTACCGGAAAATGATCGTGTCCGTTACACAATTCACCCAGAAGCTCGAAAAGAGGTGTTAAAACGATTACTCCAGCTCAACCATAAAATTCACAAAGAGGAAGTCAACGCTGGGTTGTGGGAGAAGAAGAAGCCGGTCAAGAAAGAGAAGAAAGCTGAAACAAAAGGTATTAGAATAGAACACAAGAAAATAAATCAAGTATCGTTATTCGATATTGAACAAAGTTTAGGTATGAAAGAATTTAGTTTGAATGAAGGGATTTATTCAGTTATTGATGCCGCTAATATCATCAAACAACCTGTGGATAAGATACGTAGATGGTTCAAAAAATTATCTGAAGTAGATTATGAAGGTTTAGATGGTACAGCTAAAACCGATATTGAAAAGCGTAGAATAAGTTTCCACGGATTAATTGAATTAGTTGTTATTGGTACACTATTAGAGAATGGCTCAAAAATTAGTGATGTAATTACAGCAAGAAAAAACTTAAAGGACATAACTTCTAAAGAATACCCCTTTGCAACTAACAATGTTAGAGATAATCTTAAAAAATCAGGTTCAAGTATAATTTTTCGAACATCACATGGAGATGTTACATTGGATGGAACAAGTCAATTTAATTTAGACTTCATATATCTTTTCTTCGATGAAATAGTTTTCGAAAATGATATAGCTGTTCGAATTATGCCGGCAAAAGGCAATGGACAAATCATTATCGATCCTAAGCTTGCGAGTGGTAAGCCCTCATTCATTAATCATTCAGACTTAGAGGTTGAAATGATTTTGGGCTTTTATGAAGATGAATCTTCAATAGATGAGCTTATGGAAAACTACAATTTGACTAAAAAGGAAATAGAATCTGCTTTAAGTTATGCATCATGAGTAATTTAAAGATATACATTCATCCAAACTTTTCACCGAAAATTACCGCTATTCTTTATGAAATGCATCAATTACAAAAGGTAAAAAACATAGAAATAATCAAATGGCAGGGTCTCGATGAAGATAAAATTGATCTCAACTCTTCAATTTTCTTAATGACTGATAAACAATCTAAGGGGTTGTCAGTAAGCACGTTGAAACATCACGAAAGTGGTTATAGAATAGTGGCTTGTAAATTGCCTAAAGATAAATATGATATGTTTGAGTTAGGGATGTCAGTTTTAAGAGTGTGGCCTTATATAATTGAGAGGTCAATAACTAATCAGAAGAAGTTTCTTTACACTTTTAATTATGGTGGCAAAAGATTAAATAACTTAAAATCCAAAAATTAACAATTGCAATGAATTTAAATCACATCTTAAAATCAATTAAAGAGTGCCATAACGGTGAACTAAATTTCAATAACAGAGAAGATCTAAACTGTTTTTTATATGAAAATACATGGTATCCGTTGAGAGCAGTAATTAATAATGCATCGGCTCTTGCTCAAGATGGTGTAGAATATACCAAAGACAAGGCGTTAGTTAAGCTTTTGGAATTCTTTCCATATGTTAAAATAAAGCAAATCAATATTCAAGAAAATATTTTGCCAAAGTTAAGTGATTCAGAAAAGCTCGAAGAAATAGCTGTTTTATCTAATATGATTAATAAGCTTACACATTAGAGAAGAATATAGCAGAAGTAATGGTAACTCGTTCTTTAACTTAAAGATTAAATTATGGCTACGGGATTAGGGTGGATAGATTTTTCTAGAGAGCATAGAGATAGAGTTTTCTCGGTTATAGATATGCTTGGTGAACCAGGTACTGTTGACGAACTTGGAATTGGTGTAATTAGAGACGCTCTTGCAGATTGTTTATTTCCTGGAGTTTCAACAATTCAAACACGACCAAAATACTTTATAATAATATCTAATATTATTTTAGCATACGTGAGGGAGCACCAAAAGGGTTCAGTAGTTTCTACTTTAGCTAAATGGTTAAATGAGAAAGAGAATGACGTAATGCACAGTTTAGCAAAGCATTACAACTATAAAGAAAATAACGGTGTCATAGGGATAAATGTGGCAAAAAATAATGGAGAATTAGCGAGGAAAGCTTCCTCTGTATATTGGAACGGTTTAAGAACCCATGGTATTATTGAAACTAATTATTCTCTTGCTGAATATTTGAATAGAAATGATTTATCGGAAATTTCTAAAACACTTTATCGAGAACATCAATCTGATGATAAAGATACGGGTTCTGAATATGATTTGTTTAACCTGAAAATACCCTCATTTTCATTACTTGAACAGGGTGATTTAACTATGGATTTATCTATAGAAGAAGCCAGCTTTTTAAAAGACCAACTTAAAACTGACTTGAGGGAGAAAAAGCAAATAGATAATTTATTGAAATATATTCTTTCATTCGACGAATTAGCCGATTTAACAATAGCCACAACAAGTTTTAAAGATTTAGGTGAAATTTTATTAAATAGGGAAGAACTCCCACTAAAAACAAAGTCATTTCTAAATTTAGCTTTGAATTTTGATTTTATTATTCATGGCGCTCATATTAGATATAACATAATGTTACACCAACGAGCTGGCGAAACTGATTTTACAACTATATGGGATGAATGGTTAGCTGAATTGTCGATTAGAAAAGCTAAAATAGCAACATTTGATATTGATTTTTTATTTAATGAAATAGCAACTAGGACAAAAATAAGCACACGCAGATTTATTTATAATTGGTATAACGAAATAATGCAGACGTCTATTTCTGAGGAAAGATTAGATAAACTAGTATACAATCAAGAATTAACAAATAAAGGTTCTAAATCAAAATTAAATTCTAAGTCTGAAGAATTTTCTGGATGGATTGGAATACAAGAACTAAGCTATCGTTTTGTGCAAGCAAAAAGATTGGTTGAAGACATCACAAATGGCTTAAAAAATGCTTGATTTTAAAAAAAACAGACTAACATATTCCGATTTACTCTCACCACCTGAAGGATATGAATTAACCAAAGCAATTGGTACAAGCTATTCGTTAGATCTTTATGCGCTTTTGGCCATTCCTGTTGCAATGTTTTATGCGAAATCATTAGAGGGAAATTTTACTCAAAATCGTTATGATGTTCTCGATGCAATAAGAATGAGTAATGAAAAGGTGACATTATTTTGTCAACGAGGAAAGATTCATGCTCCAGATTCATACAGTAGTTTGCTAGCTTTTGTAGAAGAATGTATTGTAGAAGTTTTACCACCACATTTTGCGGCATCATTTCATCCCAAAATATGGGTGCTCCGATTTGAAAAAAAGAAAAATGTTGTTTACAGACTTGCTGTACTAAGCAGAAACCTAACATTTGATCGGTCTTGGGATATCTCATATTTCACAGAAGGTAAACCGCAAGAAAATGAAACTAAAAATGGTAAAAAACTGGCTTCCTATTTAACATATTTACATGATTATGCTGGGAAACAAAAGGATATTAAGTTTCTTAGGGAATTAACAAAAGTTGATTTTGAGTTGCCTGTAAACTTCCTATCTACTGATTTGTATCCTATTGTTGGATTTAATAATGAATCCGCTAATTATCCTAATCCATTAACTTTAGCACATTATGATGAGTTACTTATCATTTCTCCATTTTTAGATGCGAAGACTATAAACTTATTAAAAGCCAATAACAAGAAGATTGTTTTATTCTCTCGAAAAGATGAGCTAGACAAAATAGAAGAAGATGTATTAAAGAATGATGAAGTTTATTATTTCAACAAGGACATTAGAGATGGCGAATTTAAGATAGATTCTGAAGACAAATTATGTTTTTATCAAGACTTACACGCAAAAATTTTTATTGGAAAAAGAGGTAGATTAACTGATTGGTTTATTGGTTCGGCTAACTGTTCGCAACCAGCACTTGATAGGAATGTGGAGTTTTTAATAAAAAATAGCTCCAAGTCTTCAAAAGTTGATTTCCAATCGATAAAAGAGCAACTAACAAATAAGGAAAGTCAAGTATTTTTCCCTTATCAGTATGTCATGCAAGAATTAGATATTGAAAAAGAAAATCTTGAAAAAGAACTACGGAAACTCAATCACGAAATCAGCAAGACACATTTTAAAGGAGTTGTTAGTGAACGAGAAAATCAGCTAACTTTTGATCTAAGCATTGTGGTTGACCTTTCTAAGATTCAGTCCAATCCGAAACTTAAGATAAAGATTTCACTTTTACATAGAACTGAATCTGGCGATGAACTTACCTTATCCGAGATAAATACTGTTTTATTTCAAAATATAGCATTAACTCAATTATCAAAATTTGTTATTGTCGAAATTTTGATTGAAGATAAATGTGAAAATAAACTGGTTGTTAAAGTTCATTTTGAAGACTTTCCCAATGAACGGGATAATGTCATTTTTAATCAATTGATAAATAGTAAACATTCTTTTTATCAATACTTGCAATTTCTTTTAAGTCCAGATGAATTTGAAGGTCTAATAAATATGGATCAAAATGAAATTCATGGAAATGCTAATTCGAACTTGAATAATAAGAATGGACTTGACTTTCCAATATATGAATATCTAATGAAAGCAGCTTCGAGAAGCCCTAGAAAGTTAAAAGAAATTAATCAAATTATGAATAGGATGGAAAAGCTAAATAGTGAGATTTTAGCCGATTTTAAGCCTATTTGGGAAGTTTTTAAAGAATTTGCAAATGATTGATTCTATAAATCAGCAAGTTATTGAGATTGAGAATACGTTGAAGGATTTTCAAGCAGCAACTGTCAATTACGTTATTAATCAATTTTTTGAAAAGGACAGAAAAAAGATTCTTGTTGCTGATGAGGTGGGTCTGGGTAAAACTATAATTGCGAAAGGTGTCTTGCTAAAAGCCCTGCAAAGAAATTATGTTCCTAATAAACCATATAACGTAATTTACATTTGCTCAAATCAAGTTCTCGCTCATCAAAACATTAAAAAGCTTAATCCATTTAAAGAAAATGCAAATCCTGTTAATAGATTAATTTTTTTAGCTTTCGAACCCATACCAAGCAGTCAACCCCTTAGCTTAAGTACGCTCACTCCCTCAACATCGTTTCAAATTACAAATAGTGTAGGCGTTAAAGAAGAAAGGGCAATCATATTTCAGCTGCTTTTTAACTTTACTTTCTTCAAGAATAGAGAATCTGTGTTAAGGGGATTATTTAAAGGTAATAATCAGATCTCAGAAGCAAATTGGAACTACTTATTAGATACTTATAAACCTAAGTTAAGATTGGGACTTTCTGCAAAGTTTAAGTCGCATCTCCAACATATTAAATTTTCATTTAATCGTTTTCCATTAACTTATAGTTATTTAAATACAAGTTCAGATTTAAATTTGTGGGAAGCAATTCGCAGACTTTGCGATAAACTTCATCAAAACGAAGACAATAACTCCCTTAGATTTTCATATGAAATTGTACGAGCACTTCGATATGAATTAACCCAGGTCTGCGTTTCTTTTCTTGATGCTGATTTATTTATTTTAGATGAATTTCAAAGATTTAAAACTTTATTAGACGGAGATGATGAATCAGAAGCATCAGAAATCGCAAAGGCTGTTTTAAGAGATAGCGATACCAGAGTTCTACTATTGTCCGCAACTCCCTTTAAGCCTTTCACTACTAAGCTTGAGGAAATGAAAGGAGAAGCACACTTTGATGAATTTAGGAAGCTTATTGTTTATTTAGGCGGGGAAAATGGCAATAAATTATGGGAAGATATTAGAAGGGATCAGGAAGCTTTTTTTGAACTTCTTAGATTTCCAAAAACAGCAATTGAAAATATTGATGCAGCAGTCACCACTAAAAATAGTTTGCAGAAGCGATTAAAAAATTTAATAAGTCGCAATGAGAGAATGAGTGTGTCATTGGAACATGATAACATGATATCGATGAATACGTTCAACAAAATGACTGTCATTAAAGATGATATAAATAACTTTATTGCGGTTGATCAAATAACCGAAACATTAAAAGAGTTATCATTAAGAAAATCAAAGATGTTCGGCTCAACAATTGAATTTTCCAAATCAACTCCATATCCGTTATCTTATTTAAGAGGATATAAACTTCATGAATCTTTACAGGAGTTTAAAGAAAATAACACCCTTAAAAATGTCATTAAAAAGCATAAAGAATCGTTTATTGATTTTAATAAAATTAAGCAATACAAACCAGTAGGTTTGTCAAATGACAACCCAACTTACCCAAATGGCAAACTACGGATGCTTGCTGAAGAATGTTTTGAAGATAATGGCCATCTCTTATTATGGGTGCCACCTTCTAAGCCGTATTATAAACAATTTGGATCATTCAAAAACAGTACTAACTTTTCTAAAATTTTAGTTTTTTCGGGTTGGGTTATGGTTCCTAGAGCAATTTCAACGCTAATTTCATATGAAGCAGAGAGACGAACTATCGGAAAGGAAGATTTTAGTAAAAATCAAGAGCAACATAAAAGGTCCTATTTTTCCAAAGAGGGGAAACGTCATCCTAGGCCTTTAATTACCTTTCCTTCTAAAGAGGATTCATTACACATGACCAATGTTTGTTTAACTTATCCTTCTTGGACTTTAAATAAATGGATTTTAGAAAGAAATCCATTTGATGAGCAGGATGTTGAATATTCAAATGTAAAACTAAAGGCTGCTGAAAAGATTCGTTATGAATTAGAAAAATTAAATATTGAAGATAAATTTTCAAAAGACACTAAGCATGATGTGAGGTGGTATTGGATTTTACCTGCATTACTTGATCATTTAAATAATAATGATACGTTAGTTGCTTTGCTTGTTAAAACAGAATCAGGTGGCAAATTGAAGCATTACCAAACTTTGAATGATACAATTTGTAAAGCTTTAGAAGGAACACTTGATGATTTAGGTTTGTTTCCAATGGATATCTATGATGTTCTGGCCGATATAACACTTGCTTCGCCGGCTTCAACAGCATTGAGGGCCCTGACTAAAATTTTTGATGATTCCTTGGAGACATCATTATCTCACGGGGCATACAATATTGCAGAGGGATTTATAAGCTTATTTAATAAGCCTGAGTCTATTGCTGTAGTTAGGCTTTCGGTAGACGATCAATTTTATTGGAAACAAATTCTTGAATATTCTGCTTCAGGTAATATTCAATCGCTATTGGATGAATATATCTATTTACTTAAAGAATGTGAAGGTAAAAATACCATAGAAGAAATTTCGGATGGCATAGCAATGGTTCTCAAAATAAAAAGTACAAGTATTAAAGTTGATGATAAGAATACTTTTTTCACTGGTGAGTCAAAAGAGATGCGATGTCATTTTGCAATTAGTTATGGAGATCAAAAAATTTCTACTGAAAGTGGTAGTGACAGAATGGTTAATGTTAGGGAAGTATTCAATTCACCTTTCCGCCCTTTTGTGTTAACATCTACTTCTGTAGGACAAGAGGGGTTAGATTTTCATTATTACTGCAGAAAAATATTTCATTGGAATTTACCACACAATCCAGTTGATTTAGAGCAAAGGGAGGGTAGGATAAATAGATATAAGGCTTTTGTTATACGGAAAAACTTAGCTGAAATGACAAAGCATTCTACCCTAAATAATCAGAAGAAAAATATTTGGGCTGAAATCTTTAAAAATGCAGTTAATGATATTAAGAAACCTGGAGATTCTGATCTAATTCCATTCTGGTATTTAAACGAAGCTAATATAAAAATTGAACGTTTCGTTCCAATTCATGAGTTAAGTAAAGATCAATCCAAATTTAATTCATTAAAAGAATCTTTGGCATTGTATAGACTTACCTTTGGACAACCAAGACAAGAAGAACTTTTAGACGCAATGAAGAATTCTGGGCTTTCATCCGAAGAAATTAATATTTTAAGGAGTTCATTGATGTTAAATTTAAGCCAATTAGAAACAAAAATCTAGAGGTTATTGCATCTAGTGGATAATATTATATTTTTGCTCACCATGAGAAAAACACATAACATACTATTAGCATTGCGATTGTGTCTGGAGCGTAGTAGTTGCAAGCCAGAATGTTGTGCATTGTGATTAAAAAAAGCAATTTCTAAAGGTTGAATTTTGTAGTTATGAATGGTTAGACTATCAAGTACAGATTTGAACATTTAATTGAAAATATTTATTAATTTCCTGAGCCACATAGGTTGAGCATTTATTTGTTTCTGAATCTAAATATTATTTCAGGATAGTAAAAATTTAGCAAGTTATGAAAGCCAGTTTCTTCAAACCCCGCAAATCCTTTTCATTTTCGCCACATCCTTTCGACATAGGAAATATTATTGGACTTTGGCATAGCCACGATGATAACCACTTTCTATTAAAAATCTATAGTCTGGATGAAGATAGATTTGCTGATTTCTATTCCTATCATCTGCAATATGTGTTAGAAAAAAAAATAGCTAAAAAAGAGGACTTTTTTAAGCACGTCTGGCAAACTGTCGAGAATAGGGTCAGGCATTTTGAGATGCAGGACCCATTTTCAAGGCAACATGCATTGCATAAAAGTAATATTCAAAAGCTTCAGGCTTTTCATAGATATCTTGATAGTATTGATGAGTGGAATGCCCGACCATCTCATTTGCTTATTGCAGAAAAAGATTCGGTTATACGAAGACAGCTATCAGAAATTGAATCCCTCAAGCTAAAACTGTCAGAGTTGACCGTGTTCGAAGTTACTCAGAAGGTGTGGGTTGACGAGGGATATCTTCCTACTTTAATTGATCTGGTCTTGCAGCTGAAGGAACTGGAACTGGATTCCGGGAGAAAGCTATTGAAGAGTGATCATAAGATTCCTTATGCCAAAATGATCAGCAGGTATTTTTCCCATGCTGGAAAGAATATATCAATTGAAACACTTAGAAATTATTTTGTGAACAAGAAAGGGGATGTTCCGGTTAAGGGAACCACGGTTCCAGCTGATCGCCGCCTTTTCAGAATTGTCAGGGCGGATCAAGATTTCGGATCAGTTGTTTAACAGTTAAATATGACCAGGCCGGTTCAGTGGTCATGGTTTTTGACACCTAGAGTTACACTTTTGCTTCGTATAATTTAAATATGGAGGTGAAAATGCAAATTGAAATTTTAACTTGGGAAGATCTTCAAAGGTTCAGAAAGGAACTGATTGAGGATATTAATGCAATCGTCAAACCGGGTGATTTGAAAACTGGTGGCGATTGGTTGCGAAGCGCGGAGGTGAGGAAACTCTTGAAAATCTCACCGGGGACTTTACAGAATCTGCGGATCAATGGGGCTTTGCCCTTTCAAAAGATTGGCAGTATTATGTATTATGCGCATTCGGATATAGTGAAGTTGCTGGATAAAATCGGGAGGGGGTGATGGAGACAATAGGACTGTTAACCGATTATCTGAGCGTCGCTCGTGGAAGGACCGATTTTCACCAGTCGCACCAGAACCTTTATTCGGCAATATTAATTTGTTTTGGAAAAGCTTTATTTCAAAATCCTTTCCGGATCAGCCGACGGGAACTGATGGCTTTTTCTGCCATTCGCTCTTATGCGACATACCATAAATGCCTGAAAGGACTGGTGGAGGCCGGGCTGATTGACTATCGTCCTTCGTTCCACCCGAAATTAGCCAGCAATATAATGGTGTTCAAAAAAGCAGAAAGATTGACATGACCTGAAGTCCATAGGAACAGCGGTAGATCTTGATAGAAGTCTTGAGCGGATTAGCTTGTTACTTAATAAGCTACTTATCAAGTGATTCTGTTGGCTTGTGGATACATGAAGTTTTGTATCTAATCATCTGGTTTCAAAGCTCAATTGTGTGTATAACGGCATTGATGGGCCAAGGATTTCGGAGCATAGCGGGCCAGTCATTTCGGGAATCAACGGGCCACTTTCCTTTTACAATTATAAATGATTTTTTTTAAGTACTCAATTGTTTATTTT
>NZ_CAKLBU010000029.1 GCF_920984735.1 Pedobacter sp. Leaf250
TCTTTTTCTCAACCGCAAATTTATTTTGAAATAAATTTTTGGCCTTTTATCCTTCCCACATCCCCCAGATCCATCTTTTCATTCACAACCGTTTCCTCCGAAGCGGGATGCAAAAGTAGAAAAAAAAAGGCGGCATCCAAACAGTTTACCGCTTTTCTCCCCGTGTTTTCCCTAAGGCGCTGTTTATCAAAGGAAAAAAATCGTTGGCCTCAAGAACATTTTGGACGCGTGAACTGTTATAAGGGGTCTCGCCAAGGTTTACGGGACAGCGGAAAATGTGTCTGCTGGTTTGTGCCGGGTTTAATATTCTATAGGTTGTATAGGTAGAGGAATGGCCATTCAGCGGGAAATTGAGCTAAAGGTCGCAACAATAAGGTTGTTATGGGTTTTTTGAACCATATAGATATAGGACATATAGACTGGCGGGAAAACCTTTTGGCCACAGGTATATACAGGGACACTTGATTACTTTATTTCAGTGATTGCTAAAATAAAGAGATTGGAAAAATCCATAACGGGTTAACGTGTGGATCTGGCTACTTGCGGTAAGCAGGGAACAGAGGGAGAAGCCATGCTTACCATATAATTATATAATGGTAGAGACAGTGCTTTCCAAATAAATTAGTATTGTCCTGTACTTAACAATACCAAAGTACATGCTCTTACTGGTTCGATATTATGCTGATCTAAGAGCTTTTCAAGCTCATAATTTTCGGTACCTGGGTTGAAGATAACTCTTTTGGGTTTTGTATCTATAATATAATCATGATATTGTGGTTGTAAGGCTGGGCCAATATATAAAGTAATGGTATCAATATCGTGGTGTATTTCACCTGGCTTTTCGATTTCTACGTCTGCAACTGCCCCTTTTTTGATTCCTATGTTAACAATATCATGATTGAAGCGCTTTAACATATGTGCGGCTTTGTATGAATATCTAGATGGATCGGGTGAGGCTCCAATAATTAAGGTCTTTTTCATTTTGATTGTTTTTAGTACTCAATATATTACTCGAACTTCGAAAGTAGTGCAATTTGGCCACAATGATATGCATGATGCTGCACCAAGCCGTTTAATAACTCTTCATTAGAAATTCCAGCTTCCAGTGCTGGATTTAGTTTATCTATCAACTCATTATCGAATTGATTATTCTTTAACTCGCCGCAGCACCTGATTAATTCTTCATTCGCCACCTTGAAATCAAAAATAATCTTCTCCCAGGCTTGGGCCGTTTTGCTTTCTGGAATTGGCCAATCTCCCAATGCGGGTTCGGATGCTACATTCCCCATCAACCTTGAAGTTACTTCTTCAGTCCAGGAGATTAAATGAAGTGCAATTTCTGCTATAGAATGTGCATTGGGTATAAAATATTCAAATGCAATTTCTGCTTTAACGTTATTTAATGTTTGCATCGCATGGTTTCCATGCCAAGCATCGCCATTAAAGGCTTTCTGGATTTCATTTGTGACATTGAGCATAAATAAGTAACAGCCCGAAGTTTATAAAGTTTTTATGATGCATTAATGATCGCATTGGCACAATTGATTCCATCGATTGCTGCTGAAACTATTCCACCTGCATATCCAGCCCCTTCAGCACAAGGATACAATCCCTTTATTTGTGGATGCTGAAATGTTTCCTTATCGCGTGGGATACGAACTGGCGAGGATGTTCTACTTTCTACACCAACTAATATTGCCTCATTTGTATAATAGCCTTTAATTTTTTTTCCAAATAATGGTAATGCCGCCTTTAAACTATTCGATACAAATTCTGGTAGAATGTTATCTAACATAACACTTTTTGTACCTGGAAGATAGGAATTCTTAGGCAAATCGATAGAGAGCTTATTGTTTACAAAATCAATCATCCGCTGTGCGGGAGCAACTAAATTACCGCCACCTGCCTCAAAAGCTAATTTTTCTATTTCCGATTGAAAATTTAGCATCCTCAATGGGTCGTAGCCCAGAACATCATCTAATGTAACCTGCACAACTGTTCCTGAATTTGCGAAAGGGTTATTTCTTTTAGAGGGCGACCAACCATTCACTACTATTTCATTTTCACCTGTAGCACAAGGAGCAATGATTCCACCTGGACACATGCAAAACGAGAATACCCCACGAGCACCCACCTGTTCTACCAAACTATAATACGCTGGTGGTAAAAATTCTGATCTTGTACCGCAATGATATTGTGCAGAATCAATTATTTCTTGTGGATGTTCTATTCTAACACCTAAAGCGAAAGGTTTAGCTTCGATTAAAATGTTTTTTTTGTGAAGAAGTTCATATACATCTCTGGCAGAATGACCCGTTGCCAAAATTATATGATCCGCTAAAATTTTATCCTCGAAATTAATTTCGATACCCTTCACTTTGCCAAACTCGGTGATAATATCTGTCATCTGGCTATCAAACATTACCTCGCCACCGGCATTTAAAATCGTATCTTTAATCGAGGTGATGATGTGCGGTAACTTATTTGTACCAATATGAGGACGAGCATCTATAAGAATATCCTTTTCGGCCCCATGATCAACAAAAACCTGTAGCACCTTATTAATGTCGCCACGTTTATTGGATCGGGTATATAATTTCCCATCCGAATAGGTTCCTGCCCCACCTTCGCCATAACAATAATTGGACTCAGTATTAACCAAACCCTGTTTATTTATGGCTGCTAAATCGCGGCGGCGTTGTTTTACATCTTTACCACGTTCGATGATAATCGGCTTTAAACCATTTTCAATGCATTGCAAAGCAGCAAATAATCCGGCAGGGCCAGCACCGATAATTAAAACGGGTTTTGCCTCACTTACATTTGGATAGTTAACGGCTTGAATTTCAACATTAGGCTCTTCATCAATAAAAGCCCTCACCTGAAGACGGAAAATAACCTTTCGAGAACGGGCATCGATAGAGCGCTTTAAAATTTCAAAGCCATTAATACTTGATTCTGGAAGTTTTAAGCCTTCTGCTATTTTGGTGTTAATAACATCTGCTTGATCAACTTGATGAGGGAGCAGCGTAATTTCGAGATCTTTTTGCATATATTTTGTCAGGTTTTTATCCTGAATGAATACAAAGATACAATGAATTGAGATAAATAAACAATATCACATTTGCCAAGCAAATTATAGTTACGCACAATCTGTCAGTAATTTTATAGAAATGTAACAAAGGCATACAATTTGATATCTAATTTGTAAATTGGATAAAATTCAGTTACAACAATAGACAAAAACCATAAAAATGAAAAGATTAGTATTTGGAATTTTAGCTGCTGTGATTGCAGTTAGCACTTTAAGTTCATGCGGATACAACAGCATGGTTAAACTTGATGAGAATGTAAAATCGAAATGGGGAACAGTTCAAACCCAATATCAAAGACGTGCAGATTTAATACCAAACTTGGTGGCAACAGTAAAGGGTGCTGCTAAATTTGAACAAGGTACATTAACAGCTGTAACTGAAGCCCGTGCTAAAGCAACGCAAATGACGGTAAACGCAGATGACTTAACACCAGAAAATATTCAAAAATATCAGGCTGCTCAAGGACAATTAAGTCAGGCGTTGGGTAAATTACTATCCATCACAGAAAATTATCCTGAATTAAGAGCAACACAACAATTTAGCGATTTATCGGCGCAATTGGAGAGTACAGAAAATAGAATAACTGTTGCCCGTAAGGATTTTAATGATGCGGTGCAACAATATAATAGTAAAATTAGGTCGTTCCCTACTAATATGACTGCTGGAATGTTTGGCTTTAAAGCGAAAGGATATTTCGAGGCTGATGCAACTGCTAAAGATGCGCCAAAAGTAGAATTCTAATTAGTTGATTATAACATTTAAGGGTAATGCTTGTTTAATTAATTGAACAAACATTACCCTTTTTACTTCTTAATAATAAAGACATGTCGTTATTTTCAGATTTAGAACAAGATAAAATTGCAAAGGCAATTGCGGATGCCGAAAAAGCCACATCAGGAGAAATTAGAATTGCAATAGACAAAAATTGTGCAATTGATCCCTTTGAACGTGCTACTGAATATTTCGCAGAATTGAATATGGATAAAACATCACAGAGAAACGGTGTTTTGATCTATTTAGCCCACGTTGATCACAAATTTGCCATCATCGGTGATGTAGGAATAAACCGTGTAGTACCTGAAAATTTTTGGGAAACCACCAAAATTGCGATGACTGCCCATTTTGCCAAGGGCGATTTAGCTGATGGAATTATTGCTGGAGTTGCTTTAGCAGGAGAGAAATTGGCATTATATTTCCCTCCAAATAAGGGCGATATAAATGAACTCCCTAATGATATTGTGTATATGGATAATAAACAAAATAAATAAGCGATGAGAAAATTATTCCTGTTATCCTTATTTACCTTCTTATTTGCTTTTGGATTTGCTCAAGATTTCCCTGAAAAACCATCAACCATTGTTAATGATTATTCTGGCGTTTTATCTATTGAACAAAGAGCAATGCTCGAAAAAAAGCTGACTGCTTTTGATGATTCTTCCTCCACTCAAATTGCAATTGCAATATTGAAATCGGTTGGTGATTATGATATAAATGAGTATGCTGTAGAATTGGGTAGAAAATGGGGCGTTGGCCAGAGTGGCAAAAACAATGGAATTATGATTGTTGTTGCCGTTGGCGACAGAAAAATTTCTATTCAAACCGGTTACGGTGTTGAAGGCGCTTTACCTGATGTTTACGCAAAACGCATCATAGATGAAGATATTAAGCCAAATTTTAGAAATGGCGATTACTATACCGGCCTAGACCAAGCGACTACGGAAATTATAAAATATACCAAAGGTGAGTACAAGAACGATAAACCCCGAACTTCTGCATCTGGTAAAAAAGGCGGCATCGGCAGTGTTGCTGTAATTATAATCATTGTGATTATCATCATCATTATCATGCGAAAAGGCGGCGGAGGTGGTGGCAGCGAAATTATTGGCGGACGTGGTGCTTCAAATGCATTGTTTTGGGCCATGCTTTTTGGCAGCGGAAGCGGAAGTCGTGGTGGAAGCAGTTGGGGAAGCGGTGGTTTCGGAGGAGGTTCTTCTGGAGGTGGCGGTGGATTTGGCGGCTTTGGCGGCGGAAGTTTCGGAGGCGGTGGCTCTAGCGGCAGCTGGTAGTTTAGATTTACGACTTTAGATTGAAGATTTACGAAATCTGCCCTGATAAATAAAATGCTAACCTTAACCTCAAATTAAAAATGTACAGAAAAGATTTAATCACAGCGGAGATTCAGAAACTTGCCGAGGTTTTAGCCCGAATAATGGGCTTAAAACTGGAAGGCAAATTAAAAGATGCTCAAGTGATGTTTGATGAAACGATGGAGAAAAGTTTTATTCTGCCAGTTGATATTTTGGAAAGCAGCAACTTATCAGATTTTGAAAATTGGCTGGAATCAGCAAATCTTCCTCCAGAGAAATTAGATTCGTTGAGCGAATTCTTATATTATTAATTAGGAGTTACCGAAGAAAGAAATAAGCTGGTTGCCCCGAAGTTGAATTTAATTTATCAATATCTTTCAGATAAGCATAAGATTGTACATTTGGTTAATTTACATCGGCAGAAAAACATACAGCAATATATTTAATTTAAGATTTTTGATTTACAACTGACGATATTTATGACCAAAATAGAAAAGTGGCAAAAACTTGCCTCTAAATATTTAGTGAGAGAGAAATGGGCGGTTTTAAGGGTAGATGAAGTTAAACTGCCAAACGGAAGCATAAAAGACGATTACTTTGTTTTGGAATATCCAGATTGGGCATCAGCCGTTGCACTAACGGAAGAAGGTAAAATTATCATGGTGAGGCAATATCGTCATGCTGCAGATATTATTTCATTAGAGGTGCCAGGAGGTGTAATTGATGGAGATGAAGGCCCTGAAACTGGTATTAAGAGAGAATTGTTAGAAGAAACTGGTTATACGTTTAAAACCTGTAAACTTATTGCAGAACTTTACCCCAATCCGGCGACATCAACCAATAAAACTTTTACTTATTTATTAACTGGGGGAGTAAAAACCCACGAGCAGCACTTAGATGAGCACGAAATTCTTAATGTTGAAGAATACACGGTCGATGAAGTAAAACAATTACTCAAAGAAAATAAGATTGCTCAATGCATCCACGTAGCAGCTTTACACTATGGCTTGCTGGCACTAGAGCATGTAAATGAGAACTAATCTCAACTATTACAAGAAAACAATAACTCGCTTAAACAAAAAAGTCCTGATTTGAATCTTCGAGGGCACTGAAAAACTACCAGTTGAAAAAGGGCTTATGAATTTTTTATTCCATAAGCCCTTTTCTTTGTGATATTCGCAGTCGCTTGAGTTTTATTTTGCAATTAGACGATTCTAAGAGTCCTTATCTGCCGTTTTTTCTCGATATTTAATAAGACATTTTAGACAAGGACTTTTTCAGTGCCCTCGAAGATTCAAATCAGGACTTTTTTATTTTTATGAATCAATAAGAAGATAGATTTTTTCTCAAAATCATACCCCCTATTTTAAAATTTAATTAGCTCATTTTTAATTTCTTTTGAATATCATGAACGTAAGCCTTGAATTTTTTATCTGTATCAATTAAATCTTCAACGGTTTGGCAAGCGTAAATCACAGTACTGTGATCGCGACCGCCAAAGAAAGCACCAATTGTTTTCAAAGATGATTTAGTATGGCTTTTTGAAAGGTACATTGAAATTTGACGGGCCTGCACAATTTCACGTTTACGTGTTTGCGATTTAACCATATCAACCGGAACCTCAAAATATTCGCAAACCAGTTTTTGGATATACTCCATCGAAATTTCTTTCGAAGTATTTTTTATAAAGTTCTTTAACATTTGTTTAGCTAACGCTAAATCGATCTCTTTCTTGTTCAATGTAGCTTGAGCCAATAAAGAAACCATCGCCCCTTCTAATTCACGAACATTATTGTCGATATTATGGGCAACATATTCTACCACTTCACCAGGTAATTCAATACCATCAGCGTACATTTTCTTTCTTAAAATCGCAATACGCGTTTCCAAGTCAGGAATCTGTAAATCTGCTGATAAGCCCCATTTGAAACGACTCAACAACCGCTCTTCCAAACCTGCTAAATCTTTTGGTGCTTTATCAGATGTTAAGATAACCTGTTTGCCTGATTGATGTAGATGGTTGAAAATATGGAAGAAAATATCTTGTGTTTTTTCTTTACCTGCAAAGTTATGTACATCATCCATAATGATTACGTCCATTGCCTGGTAAAAATTAACGAAATCGTTAATGGTATTGTTCTTTAATGAATCTACAAACTGTTGGCAGAATTTTTCGCAGCTTACATAAATAACCAGCTTATCTGGCATGCTCCGTTTAATTTCGTTACCAATTGCTTGTGCCAAGTGCGTTTTACCTAAACCAACGCCGCCATAAATCATTAACGGATTAAAAGAAGTACCTCCTGGTTTGGCAGCAACAGCATAACCTGCAGAGCGAGCTAAACGATTACAATCTCCCTCGATATAATTTTCGAAAGTATAATTGGCATTTAATTGTGGATCAACATTTAATTTTTTTAATCCAGGGATAATAAAAGGGTTTTTGATATCCTTGTTGATCGAAACAGGAATTGGCATAGATTGTACTTTTGCCTCTGCCCCATTTCCGTTTGATGGCATATTGGTGGTATACGGGCTACCACTGTTTGATGATTTATCAACAACGATATTATATTCCAACCTGCCATCCTCTCCAAGTTGCTTTTTCACAGTCTTGCGTAGCAAGCCTACGTAATGTTCTTCAAGCCATTCGTAAAAGAACAAACTTGGCACTTGTATGGTTAAAACCTTACCTTCCAATTTAAGGGCTGTTATAGGCTCGAACCAGGTTTTGAAACTTTGGTTCGGGATGTTATCCTTAATAATTTGAAGACAGTTCTTCCATACTTCGGTACAAGTTTTTTCCATTGCGATTTCTTTAATTTATTGGTTTACAGTGCCGATTCGAAATAATAGGATGGTCCGTTTCGGGACTACGAATATTGAGAAAATTATCAACATTTTAAACAAAAATTTCAAATAAATCGTAACGTACTGATAAGGAATAGGGTAGCCTAGTTAACCTCAATTTTTTGTGTTGATAACTATTTATTAACACCAGTTTTCCACATTCTACCTATCTAACGCTCATATTGAGGCATAATTTCGAATCCTATTTAGAAAAGCAAAATCTAAGCCATTACAGAAGCAAGCCGGGCTGTATGCTATAGTTTTTATTTGTAAACTACCAAAAAGCTGATTATCAAAGCCATTATTTTAATACAAATAAAAAGCTGCCGCTTCCATCCCGTTTAATTGGCAAAAACTGTGGTAATATTTTCCGTTTTCGTTCATAACGCATACAGAAGATTTACTATTGAAATGTCGAAGCTTCATTTAAAACCTGATCTACTTTAAAAAATAGTTTCAATCACTAATATTCTCCAAAAACTTTACGCAATACATCGGCTATTTCGCCAAGTGTGGCGTATTTTTCAACAGCATCAATAATGAAAGGCATTAGGTTTTCGCTCCCGGTTGCAGCTTTTTCCAATGCATTTAAGGCATTTAGCACTTCTTCATTATTTCGTTCTGCTTTTAAATGATTTAATTTTTCTGTCTGCAGTACACGTATGGAGTCGTCGATATTAAAAACCTCTGTTAACCCTTCCTCTGCTTGTGTAAATTTATTTACCCCAACTGAAATGCGCTCAACAGTTTCAATTTCCTTTTGATATTGATAGGATGCGCTTGCAATTTCATTCTGCATATAATCGCTTTCAATGGCATTTACCGATCCGCCCATCGCATCAATTTTATCGATGTACGCCCAGGCCGCAGCCTCTACCTCATCAGTTAAATTCTCTACAAAGAAAGAACCTGCCAAAGGATCGACCGTATCGGTTACTCCACTTTCAAAGGCAATAATTTGTTGTGTACGTAAAGCAATTTTGGCAGCAGCTTCCGTTGGCAGTGAAAGCGCCTCATCGTAACCATTGGTATGTAGTGATTGCGTTCCGCCAAGTACTGCAGCCATAGCCTGGTTAGTTACCCTTATCACATTATTTAATGGTTGCTGGGCGGTTAATGTTGAGCCACCTGTTTGCGTATGAAAACGCAACATTTGTGCTTTTTCATCTGTAGCTCCTAAATCTTTGGTAATTTTTGCCCACATTCTTCGAGCTGCCCTAAATTTTGCAATTTCTTCAAAGAAATTATTGTGACAGTTAAAAAAGAATGATAATCGTTTTGCGAAAATATTAATATCCAAGCCTTTCTGGAGTGCCGCTTTTAAATAGGTTTTCCCATTAGCTAAAGTAAAGGCCAATTCTTGCACGGCAGAAGATCCTGCTTCTCGAATGTGATAACCAGATATGGAAATCGTATTCCATTTTGGCACTTCCTGACTGCAGAATTCGAAAATATCGGTTATTAACCGCATAGATGGCTTTGGCGGATAGATATAGGTTCCCCTTGCGGCATATTCTTTTAAAATATCATTCTGTATGGTTCCTGAAATTTGCTTTAAATCTGCCCCTTGCTTTTTAGCCAAGGCAATATACATGGCCAATAGAATAGATGCTGTGGCATTGATGGTCATTGAAGTAGTAATGTTTTTCAGCTCAATTCCATCAAACAGGATCTCTATATCTTTTAGCGAATCAATCGCTACCCCAACTTTTCCTACTTCTCCATCAGCCATTTCATGATCAGAATCGTAACCGATTTGCGTAGGCAGATCAAAAGCTACAGATAAGCCAGTTGTTCCCTGGGCCAATAAATAATGATAACGCTTATTTGATTCTTCGGCAGTTGAAAAACCTGCATACTGACGCATGGTCCATAATTTTCCGCGATACATATCTTTCTGAATCCCTCGTGTAAAAGGAAATTCACCCGCTTTTTCTTCCATTGGCTGGGTAGAGGTATAAATCTCTTTTATCTCAATGCCAGAAGTGGTAGTATGTTTTTTATCGCTCATAATGGTTGTTCTGGTTGATTAGTTTTTTCGTTATTTGGTTATCGCGGCTTTTTTAAATTATTAAATATATAAGATTAACAACACCTAAACACCTCCATCAAACCAACCAAAAAACCAAATATCTAAACAACTAGCCATTAAAACATTTTTTGAATATCTTTTTTGATTAATTCTATTGTCAAATCGTATGGATTTTCATCGATGCTGGCCATGTGCTGCAATATTGCTTTACTCAATTCAATTCCATTTGCATCAGCAGGCAGACCTTGTACAGCATTGTTTATCATGGCAATGGTATCATCTTTAAGTTTTCGAACAACAGTCCAAGTCACACTATCCACATATAGTTGTTGGGTAATATTGTGTTGATATTCCGAACGTACTTCATTTAAAATGCCGGCCTGCAAAGTTCCAATGCCAATTCCTTGCTGATGCAAGCGAACCAGCAAATTTGCAGGATTGATTCTATCGGTAAAAATGATTAATCGCTCATGCGCCTGCAAACGTAAAGGCAATAAATGCGCTCTACTTTCTTTGTTCAGTTCAATATTTTTTAGGTTAAAAAACCGTTGTATATCGTTCTTCAATATATAGTAAAGCGCCATTAAGGCTAAAAAGATACCTGCAAATAAGATTACTATATCAGTTAAAACTTGTTGAATATTCATGCTATTGTTTAAATACGGTAATATTAACCATCCGTTAAAAGCAAAAATGTGCATTATTATTTATATTTCCTCTAAGAATACATATTCTCAATGGTAAAGGAGAGAACGATAAATTGCTTTTTTATGATGTTAATTATTATTTATATAAAAGCAATTTATCTAAGTTTGTAACAGATAAAATTTAAATAACATGAGCACAACAGTTGATACATCATTTGCACCAGTTACTTTTTCAGAAGGTGCAGCAAAAGAGTTATATAAATTAAAAGATCAGCAGGAAATTAGCGAAGATTATGGTTTACGCGTTGGCGTTGAGGGTGGTGGCTGTGCTGGAATGAATTATATTTTAGGTTTTGATCAAAAGAAAGATGGCGATCAGGAATTTTTTATCGATGGCATTAAAGTTTTCATGAACAAAGCACACCAAATGTATTTGATGGGTATGATGATTGATTGGCAAGATGGCTTAAACTCACGTGGTTTTACATTTGTTAATCCAAATGCAACGAGTACCTGTGGTTGCGGAACAAGCTTCTCGGCATAAATAAAATAATATTGTAACATATAGTGCAGTCCCTTTGTCTAAACATCGGGACTTTTTTTATTTTTACAGGCTTTGTCCGCCAAACGCTTAGCGCAATACTAAATGAACTACAGAGAAAACATCAGACTGGCATTAGAATCTATTAAGGGCAATCGTTTACGTACCATGCTTACTGCCCTAATTATTGCAATAGGTTTAATGGCCTTGGTTGGTATTTTAACTACACTTGATGCTGTAAAGAAAAGTATGACAGATGCTTTTAGTAGCATGGGCGCTAACTCATTCACCATTAGAAACCGTGGTACAGGAATTAGGATTGGAAATGGAAAAAGACCAAAACCATTTAAATCTATCCGCTATGAGGATGCAACTAAATTTAAAGAAGGCTTAGTTGCACCAGCTACTGTTGCGGTAAGTGTTTTTGCAAGTGGTGGTTCTACGGTTAAATATGGTACGCTAAAAACCAACCCCAACATTAATGTACAAGGTATTGATGAAAATGGTTTGGCTTCACAGGGCTTAAGTTTATCTGAAGGCCGAAATTTTGGACTATCGGAAGTTGCCATGGGAAGCAATGTATGCATTGTTGGTGGTGAGGTGGTAGAAAGACTCTTTAAAGATTCTGATCCGATGGATAAATTGATAAACGTTGGGAATAATCGATTTAAAATTATAGGGGTTTTGGCAAAAAAAGGTTCGAGTATGGGTTTTAGTGGCGATAGGGCTGTTTACGTTCCCTTGCTTAAAGCCAAACAGATTAATGCCAACGCCAATCCTTCTTATACCATTACAGTGATGGTTGGCGATAATAACGACCAGGAAAATGTAATTGGAGAATCAACTGCTTTATTTAGAAATATTCGCAAGGTAAAAATTGGTGAAGGGAATAATTTTGAAATCACTAAAAGTGATGCGATTGCTCAAACCTTATTTGAAAACCTTGCTTTCGTAGCCATTGGAGGAGTTGCCATCGGTATTATTACATTATTGGGCGCATCAATCGGATTAATGAATATCATGTTGGTAAGTGTTACTGAACGAACAAGAGAAATAGGAATTAGAAAAGCTATTGGTGCTAATCCGCAGGTTATTCGTCGTCAATTTTTAATTGAAGCTGTGGTAATTTGTTTAATGGGAGGTGTGCTGGGAATATTTCTGGGGATAGTTTTAGGAAACGTGATATCGCTTGCCATGGGTGGAGCTTTCATTATTCCATGGTTTTTTATTATCGGAGGTTTCGCACTTTGTGTTTTGGTCGGAATTGTTTCAGGCTATTATCCTGCAAAAAAAGCATCGAAATTAGATCCAGTGGAGGCATTGAGGTATGAATAGTAGGTTAACTGCTAATCGTTATAATTGATGATTAGCAAATCTATTGTTGTAGCCTGATAAATGTTTAACTCTTAGATTAATACATTATTTAATTGATGCTGACTTAAAAGACGTTGCATCAATGGCGTTGTTAGGCTATCTTCGAGCGCTGCTGCGTGTTTAAGGTGGTGCATATCGCTGCCGATAAAATCAACCAAATGATTCTCCACCATTTCTTCGGCTACCTTTTTAGCGCCCGAGCCATAATATCCTGTTAATGCGATCGAATTCATTTGCAACATGCAACCTGTTTCTTTTATCTGCTGATAACTTTCGAACGACCCATAATAGTAAGGGTATCTTTCGGGATGGGCAAGAACAGGTTTGTAGCCTCCATCTTGCATCATTTTAATGATATCAAAAAGGTTTTGTGGTGCGTTGATGTAAGACAATTCAAAAAGCAAGTAATTACTTCCGAAAGTGAGTACTTCTTTTTGCTTGATTTTCTTTTCTAAAGTTTCATCAAGGTAATATTCTGCGGCTGCATCAACCTCCAGATCCAACTGAATTTCCTGCAAACCTTTTCTTAAAATATCTAAACCTCTATGAATAGTATCTGGTGTGTTCCGAAAATAATCGGCCATGATATGCGGAGTTGCAATGAGTTTTTTAAAACCTAAGGCCTTGAACTTTTTAGCAATTAAAAGCGAATCATTTATGGTTTGAGCGCCATCATCTATCCCTGGAATAATATGTGAATGCATATCGGTTCCAATATTTGAAAAATTAAATTCGGGTACTATTTTCTTCTTTTTAAATAATCCGAACATAATTGGGACTCGTGGCTTAATTAATTTCCCTTGGCAAACTGGATGCCTCGGCTGATGCCGCTAATTTAGAAGAATAGATTTTATCGAGCAAATTATTTAGGTTTTCACTTAAATCAAACTGCAAATCTTCGTGTAGTTTTCTGTATTTATTGATGGTTACCGCAACAGTTTTAATGTAGAATGAAGAAAACAAAATCATATAATCGCGATAGCCTAAAATAGATCTGCGGTAATCGAATGGAACATTATTTAAAATGAATATTTTCAGCTCCACCTCTCCTATCGGATCTTTGGTTACCTTATAAAAATGATTAACCGATGTGATCATTTTCCTAACTTTTACTAAAGCTTCTTTGGCGTTAAGCTTTTTAAGTTCAGGAATTTGTTCGCTCACATCGGCTTTAATTTTTTCCTTACGGTCTTCCAGATCAATTTCGCTTTCCAAAAGTTTGTAGTGAAGGTGTTCTGTGAGCACTTTATCTTTAGCTATTAAGCGCAACAAAAGTCTGTCTTTTTCTTTAACAGGCAAATCTGTAATGGCGCTCTTTAGATTTTTGTGCTCTGATAATTTCATTTAAAAAGGATTAGCCTTGATGTATTTTTCCCACTCCCAAGCCGAACGCATCATCTCATTAATATCCAGATTCGCTTTCCAGCCCAATTCGTTGTTTGATTTTTGAACATCGCCATAAATCTGAACAATATCGCCTGCTCTTCGTGGACCAATCTTATAATCAAGTTTTTCTCCAGTTACGTTTTCGAAAGCTGAAATAATTTCCAAAACTGAAGAACCTTTTCCAGTTCCGATATTAAAAACTTCATAGTTGGATTCTGCTTTACTTTCTTCCAAACGTTTAATAGCGGCAACGTGAGCTTTTGCTAAATCAACTACATGAATATAATCGCGAATGGCAGAACCATCTGGTGTTTCATAATCATCGCCATGAACCGTAATCGGACCACGTTTTCCAATGGCTGATTGTGTAATAAAAGGAACAAGATTTGCCGGAACACCATTTGGTAATTCTCCAATTAACGCCGTTTCGTGTGCACCAACCGGATTGAAGTAACGCAATGCAATAACATTTAAATCTGGTGTAACCGAAGCAGTTTCGGCTAAAATTTCTTCAGCAATCTGTTTGGTATTTCCGTATGGAGATTCTGCTTTTTTAACATCTGCAGCTTCTGTAACTGGCAAACTATCTGGCTGACCATAAACTGTACATGATGATGAAAACACAAAATCAATCTTTTTATTAAATGATACAAGTAGATTGATCAGTCCGTAGAAATTGTTTTTATAATATTTTAAAGGTTTTTCTACTGATTCGCCAACAGCTTTGTATGCTGCAAAATGGATAATACCGGTGATGTCCGTATTGTTTTCGGCAAAATTTTGAACCGCCTTATCATCCTGAAGATCAATTTCTACAAACTCAAACCACTTACCGGTAATGGCATGCAATTGGGTTATGATTTTGATATTGGAGTTAGAAAGATTATCTACAATAATCACTTCATACCCTGCATTGTGTAATTCAACTACGGTGTGCGAACCAATGTATCCTGTTCCGCCGGTAACTAATATTTTTGACATCTTAACGGTTAAATGTGGTGAAATCTTTATGATCTATTTTTGCCAAAGCCTCTGGGGGCAGTGATTTAAAATACTCGTATGTAATTTTTAGTCCTTCTGCACGGCCAACTTTTGGCTCCCAACCTAAAATTTCTCTCGCTTTTGTAATATCAGGTCTTCTTTGTTTCGGATCATCTTGTGGAAGTTCTTTATAAACAATTCTTTGCGAAGTGCCAGTGAGTTTAATAATCTCTTCACAAAATTGTTTAATGGTGATCTCATCAGGATTTCCAATATTTACTGGCTGTGCATAATCGCTCATCAATAAACGATAAATTCCTTCAATTAAATCATCTACATAACAGAAAGATCGTGTTTGGCTGCCATCACCGAAAACTGTTAAGTCTTCTCCGCGTAAAGCCTGGCCTATAAAAGCAGGTAAAACACGGCCATCATTCAATCGCATTCTTGGTCCGTAAGTATTAAATATTCTCACTATTCTGGTTTCTACACCATGAAAAGTATGGTAGGCCATGGTAATGGCCTCTTGAAAACGTTTGGCTTCATCATAAACACCACGAGGACCAACCGGATTTACATTCCCCCAGTATTCTTCTGGTTGTGGGTTAACATTTGGATCTCCGTAAACTTCTGAAGTAGAAGCAATCAGCATTCTCGCATTTTTATTTCTGGCCAAACCTAATAAATTATGCGTTCCTAAAGAACCTACTTTTAATGTTTGAATAGGAATTTTAAGGTAATCGATTGGGCTTGCAGGCGAGGCAAAATGAAGAATATAATCCAGATTGCCTGGAATATGCACAAATTTAGAAACGTCATGATTGTAGAATTCAAAATTCTCCAACTTAAAGAGATGCTCAATATTGGCCATATCTCCAGTGATCAGATTATCCATTCCGATAACATGAAAACCTTCTTTTACGAAACGATCACATAAATGCGAACCTAAAAACCCAGCCGCACCTGTAATTAAAATTCTCTTTTTTCCCATCTTAATCTATCAGTTTTCTTCCTATGCTATTGTAATAATAGCCAAGATCGATCATTTTTTGTAAATCATACAAATTACGACCATCAAAAACCACTTTATTTTTTAATGCTAATTCCATCTTATCAAAATCCGGGTTTCTAAAAACCGACCATTCTGTAGCTATTAGCAGTGCATCAGCATTTTCCAAAGCTTGGTATTGGTTTTTGGCATAGCTAACTTTATCGCCAATAATATTTTTAACATTGTCCATCGCTTCGGGATCGAAAACAGTAACTGTAGCACCGTTCTCAACCAAGGCATCAATTATATATAATGCTGGTGCTTCACGAATATCGTCAGTTTCTGGTTTAAAGGCCAGGCCCCAAAGTGCAAAATGTTTGCCCTTAATATCGTTTTTGTAATATTTTAAAACCTTATCAACTAAAATGGTTTTCTGGCGCTCATTTACTTCCATCACAGATTTTAAAATCTGGAAATCATAGGCGTAATCATCAGATGACCGAACTAAAGCCTGAACATCTTTAGGAAAACACGAACCACCATAACCTACACCAGGAAACAAAAAGCGCTTGCCGATACGGTCATCAGAACCAATGCCCTTTCTCACCGCATCAACATCGGCACCAACCAACTCACAAAGATTGGCGATTTCGTTCATGAACGTGATTTTGGTTGCCAGAAAGGAATTTGCAGCATATTTCGTCAGTTCAGAAGAACGCTCATCCATAAATAGAATTGGGTTTCCCTGGCGAACATAGGGTCCGTAAAGTTCGGACATTAATTTTTTGGCTTTCTCGCTTTTTGTACCCAAAACCACACGATCGGGCTTCATGAAATCATCAACGGCAACACCCTCTCTTAAAAACTCTGGGTTTGATACAACATCAACTTCAATGTTGGTATTTGCGGTAAAAACAGCTTTAACTTTATCTGCCGTTCCAACTGGCACTGTAGATTTGTTCACAATCACTTTGTATTCAGTGATAAGTTTGGAAATATCTTTTGCAGCACCTAAAATGTATGATAAATCGGCAGCTCCATCTCCACCTGGAGGCGTTGGTAAAGCCATAAAAATGATTTGCGCATCTTTAATCGCATCAGCCAAATTGGTGGTAAACGTTAATCTGCCCTGCTCTATATTTCTGTGAAACAATATATCTAATCCTGGTTCATAAATTGGCACCTCACCATTCTGCATTTTTTGCACTTTACGCTCATCAATGTCAACGCATATTACATCGTTTCCTGTTTCTGCTAAACATGTTCCGGTAACCAAACCTACATATCCGGTACCAATAACGGCTATCTTCATATATTTTTAACTTTTTAAATATATTCGTTTTATCTTGGGCACGAAGATAGGAATTTACAACAATGCTTTTGCTTTACATATTAGGAATTAGGGTTTACAATTTAATTATTTTGATTTTTTCGCTGTTTAATAGCAAAGCGAAATTATTTGTTAATGGCCGGAAAAACCTTTTTAACCGCATGGAGCAGACCATCGATTCACAGCAAAAACACGTCTGGTTTCACTTTGCATCGCTGGGCGAATTTGAACAAGGCAGACCAGTCCTGGAGAAATTAAAAGCGCTTCATCCTTCAAAAAAAATCGTGGTTACTTTCTTTTCTCCTTCGGGATATGAAATCAGAAAAAATTATGCTTTGGCAGATGTTTTCTATCTTCCTATTGATACGTTGAGCAATGCAAAGCGATTTATCGACCTCATCAACCCCGAAATGGCCATTTTTACAAAATATGAATTCTGGCATTTCTACTTCAAGGAATTGAAAAGTCGCGATATTCCATTATATATAATTTCAGGTATTTTTAGACCGAGCCAGGCTTTTTTTAAATGGTATGGTAGTTTTTACAGGAATATTCTAAAATCAGTTACGTACTTTTTTGTACAAAATGAGGAAAGCAAAGCTTTACTGAATTCGATTAATTTGACAAATGCTACAATTAGCGGCGACACCAGATTTGATCGTGTTTACGAAAATGCACAAAAGCCAAAACAGTTATTGGACATTGAGCAATTTTTAGGCGATTCGCCAACTTTGGTTTGTGGAAGTACCTGGCCTGAAGATGAGAAATTACTTTCTAATTTACCAGAGCAATATCCTAATTGGAAATTTATAATTGTCCCACATGAGATTCATGAAAGCCATATAGAAAGTATCGAAAAACAGTTCTCAACTGGCAGTTTACGATTTTCTATGTTGGATTCACAAACGCAATCTGCCACATACCAAACGCTTATCATTGATAATATTGGTATGCTGTCTTCTTTGTATCAATATGGCAAGGTTGCTTACATTGGTGGAGGATTTGGTGCCGGAATACACAATACTTTAGAAGCTGCAGCTTTTGGTTTACCTGTAATTTTTGGTGTGAAATATGATAAATTCCAGGAAGCAAAAGACTTGATTGCCATTGGTGCTGCGAAATGCATTTCTAATACTATCGAATTACTTGCTGCTTTTGAAGATTTCTCTACAAACGAAAATGCATCAATCAGAGCTAAAAAATATGTGGAGGAGAAAAAGGGAGCAACAGATCAGATTCTTTCTATGATTACAAAACCAACCCAGCCTTAACCACATCTTCTACTATTGCAGAAATTTCCTGATCTATAGAAACTTCAAAAATGTCTTGTTCGTCTTCTTGAGGTTCTTCCAGCGTATTGAATTGACTTTCTAACAAACTAGATGGCATGTATTGATGCGATCTTTTCGAAATTCTATTGAATATCAAATCGTAGCTTCCCTTCAGGTAAATAAATTTCATCGAGGGGTTATCTTTCCTAAGTAGATCACGATATTTTCTTTTCAAGGCAGAACAAGCAATAATGCAAGTTGTTCCATGCGCTGCGTGATCGTGCCCTACTTTGGCAATTAAATTTAGCCAATCAAAACGATCTTCATCAGTAAGTGGAATACCAGCAGCCATTTTATCTACGTTTCGCTGTGAATGTAGGTTATCACCATCAATAAATTCAGCATTTAATTTTGGCGCAAGTGCTTTTCCAATAACGGTTTTACCACTTCCAGAAACGCCCATTAAAATGATAAAACTTCCCATATCTACATGCTAATTTACCATTCCAGCTAATGCTTCGATAAACACCGGACTATCGTTTAAACTCTCTACCAATTGAACATGTTCGCCACCCAATGTTTTAAACTCTTCATGATATTCTACTGTAATTTCGTAAAGTGTTTCTAAACAATCGGCTACAAAAGCAGGACTAAAAACCAGCAAACGTTTTTTTCCTTCGGCTGCTAATTTTTTTAAAACATCTGTAGTGTAAGGCTGTACCCACGGTTCTTTACCTAAACGCGATTGAAAACAAACGGTGTAATTATCTTTTGGAAGATTTAACTCGTTAGCAATTAATCTAGCTGTATCGTGTCCCTGAGCAGAATAACAATATTTATTTGTGTCGTTTAGTGTTTGACAACAATCAGTAGTTTTTAAGCAATAACTTCCTGTATGATCACATTTTAATAACTGGCGTTCAGGCAATCCATGGAAACTGAACAATACATGGTCATAGCTTTCTACATCATGTTTGCGGGCATTTTCAGCAAATACTTTGATCATTAATTCATTATCGTGAAACGAATTAACAAAAGATATTGGTGGTACCGTTTGCCACTTGCTTACCAATTCCATCACCAATTGCATTACCGAACCAGAACTTGCTGATGCATATTGAGGAAACATTGGAATTACCTGAATGCTTTCTACCAAACCCGCTTTTAAGTTTGCCAGAGCCGATGCAACTGATGGGCTTTGATAACGCATGGCCAATTCAACATGGTAATCATCGCCTAGTCTTTCTTGCAGCATTTTAGCTTGCAAACGACTATAGTATAACAATGGAGAACCATTCTCATTCCATATTTCTTTATATAATTTAGCGGTTTTCGGGCTTCGGAAAGGAACGATAATTCCCTTTACTAATAAGGTTCGGTTAAACTTAGGTATATCAATTACCCTTTCATCCATTAAAAATTGATCTAAATATTTTTTAACGTCTGGAGTTTGCGGACTATCGGGTGTTCCTAAATTAACCAGTAAAATTCCCTTCTTGCTCATGTACTATTAAGAATATGTTTTGTGGCGCAAATATCGCCTTTTTAGTATCAAGTATTAAGTATTTACTATCAAGATTTGGTAAAAAGCGATTTTATTTCGTTTTATACAATTGCCACCAAGGCATACCAGGTTTTTGGTGATGCTCTAAATGATATCCAAAAAAATAACAGGTAATAAAAGCTACAAAATGGTTTTTATTTAAGGTTGATGCATGATATTCGTTATCGTGTTCGCCTTTGTGTGGCAAGTACGTTCCAAAATAAAACAATTGAAAAGTACTGAGCAGAGATGGCAAAACCCAAAAAAACAGGAGATTTTGTTCATTAACCCAAATATTAAGTACGTTATAAGCAATAGCCATAATTACCAACTGTATGATGGTAACATAATTCATCATAAAACGTAAATACCATTTCCAAAAGCCATGCGGTGCAAAATCAGGATCTGCATCAGTATGCACATGGCTATGATGCTTGTGGTGCTTACTATATAATCGGTTATAAAAAAAACCGGCATAGAGGAAAACAGATAGATAGCCGAAAAAATTATTAATGGTTCTGTTAGATGAAATGGTACCATGCATGGCATCATGAGCCGTGATGAACAAACCTGTGTAAAGATGCATTTGTACAAACACCATGAGGTAAACTAATGGATTACTCCACTCAAAATTCCATCTCAATAAAAAAAAAAGGGAGATGAACCAGCAAGTGATTACAGCTAATGCAACTAAAACTCCAGAATATGGGTTGACATTTTTCAATTTACTATTAATCTGTTATGAGGTATTCGATTAAACAGCCTGAAACGAAAATTGATTTAGAAAGTTGCGATTAATATCGTTCTAGTTCTGCTTTTACTTTTTCCATTAACCACATCGGTGTTGATGTTGCACCACAGATGCCAACTTTATCATTTGGAGCGAACCAATTTTGATCCAGTTCTTCAACATTGGAAATAAAATAACTGTTATCGTTATATTTTTTGCAAACATCGTAAAGCACTTTCCCGTTTGAAGATTTTTTACCCGATACGAATACAATTTTATCGTAATGGTTTACAAAATTTTCCAATTCTTCGTAACGATTAGAAACTTGTCTGCAAATGGTATCGTTCGCTTTAACATCATAACCTCGGCTCAATAACTCATCTTTAATATGATAAAATTTATCGGTGCTTTTTGTGGTTTGACTATATAAAGTGAATTTAGAAGGCAATTCAATATGATCAAGCTCAGCTAAATCCTGAAAAACAATTGCCTTTCCATCGGTTTGCCCTTGTAAGCCAATTACTTCGGCATGGCCATGTTTCCCGAAAATTAAAACCTGTTCTTCATCATCATGAGAATTTTTAATCCGGTTTTGAAGTTTTAATACCACCGGACAAGATGCATCAATAAGGGTTAGGTTATTTTCTAAAGCCAATTGATAAGTAGATGGTGCTTCGCCATGCGCTCTGATTAACACTTTTTCGTTTTTCAGATCTTTCAAAAAATCATGATCGATGATTTTTAAACCGCGGTTGGTTAATCTCTCAACTTCCTCATCATTGTGAACAATATCGCCAAGACAATATAAATATCCTTCGCTATCTAAAATATCTTCTGCCATTTCGATAGCATAAACTACGCCGAAGCAAAAGCCTGAAGATTTATCGATGTTGACTTGTAAGTTAAAACCCATTGCAGTGCAAAATTAAGCAAAAATATTTGTTCCGGTTGTCATGTACAAGACAACAAAAAAGATAAGTTGTGAAGTAAACATCGTAATGCCAATATACTTCTGTTGTTTTAAGCCCAATGCATAATAAAACTTTAGCAATATAACCGAAACAATAAACCATGCTACAAAATTTTGGCCAGGTATTTCATGCCAATCCCATTGCCAGTAATCAAATTTCATGGCCACTGGCTCTAAAAAATAATCGAAAATAATTAACACAACTGCTCCAATTAACGATGCCAAAATGCTGTTTCTGATTTTAAAGCTCTTCATCATTTGGCCAACACTAAATATAAGGATTACCCAATTTACGCCCATTAAAAGTGGAACAGCCGCAATTTTATAACCTAAAGTATCGCCATAATAATAGCTGCCAAATATTTTCCCGGTATGAACGCCTAAAACCTCTACCAGATAGCCACAAAGAAAAACCCCAGAAACAAATAGCAATAAGCGCTTAATGTTTGCATTGTAAGAGAAAATAATCACAGCAAACATTAACAATAAATGAAAAGGAACCATCTTCATAAAATATGGCTGTGCTACCGGAATTAAAAAACCAACCAGACCTACCAAATGAAAAATGATGATTACAGCAACTGCAATTTTCTTAATTTTTAAATCGCTTTGATCGATCTGCCCTTCCATGTACCTTTTTTAAATATGTGTTTTTGTATTGATATAAATGCAATAATCAAGAAGAATAACATCTGTAAGGGATGTAAAACCAAATTAATCAAAACATTCTGCCCTGATAAATACGAGATCATCATTCGGCTTAAAACTATTAATGTAATTGGTAATACAAGTAAACCGACATTAAAGTTTAAGATTAAAATTACTGGCCCAATAATTACCAAAAGCAGGTAAAATAGCAATATTAAAATGTTATTACCAAAGCCTGCCAACAAGTTTTTACTAAAACCGTTTAAACTTTCTTCTAAGTTGTTGTACATCCTGCAATGAATCAGGTTATTGCCCAACAATGCCTCGGCAGCATATTCTTTCTGTTTCACTAATTTAATAATTTCTACATCTTCTACCACCTGATTTTTTACCTGTTCATGCCATTGGTTATCCCTATACTTTCTGGCGTTAAAAAACATGCACTGTCCGCTGGCTGCAGAAAAAGCAGGATTGGCAGAAAACTTAACCAATCGCAAGGGCAATAAATTTAACAGGATAAAATGCATTAAAGGAACGGTTAATTTCTCTCCGATGGTTTTCATCACCTGATTAGTAAAAACACTTAGCAAGGCCAGGTTCCCTTTTTCCATACGTGAGATTAAACTGTTAATTAATCCTCTCTCAATAGATTCGTCGGCATCTATAAAAAGTAAATATTTTCCGGTGGCTAATGCTGCCAACTGATAGCAGGCATAATTTTTTCCCAACCAGCCTAGGGCTAGATCTTTCCCGCTAACAATTTTAAAATTTGAGTTCTTTTCGCAAAAAGTTTCAACCAATTGATAAGTATTATCACTGCTATCATCATCAAGAACGATAACTTCATAATTTGAATAATCCTGAGCCTTTATTGATTCGAGTAAATAAATAATATTATCGGCTTCATTACGAGCTGGAATAAGGATAGAAACCTCATCATGATAATGCTTTAATACACGAGGCAATTTGGGGTTGGAAAGAAAATTAAACACAGTTACCGAAAACCTGATCACCATGAAAATCAGTACGGCATAAATAAAAATTGTCATTCAGTAATTTGTGTTTGTTTAACAAGCGATTGATCGTAATGTTTATTGTATTCGCTTTTTAACAGCTGCAAACTTACATATTCCTCATTTTCCCAATTTTGAAGATAGGTGTAGGCTGAAGGTTTTCTTTCTGAGAAATAATCGATGAAAATAGCTGCGAAAATAATGTTTAGTTTTTTCTGGCTGGAATTGATTACTTGCATTACTCCCTTTTCGAACTTAATATTCTTTTCATGATTGGAGTGCAATTTTCCCTGGGGAAAAATTAATACTAAATTTTGAGGATCATCTAACAATTTACCAGCATAAGCTAAAGTCTCTAATACATCTTTACCTTTATTTTCAGGCGCAAATGCACCCAAATATTTTAAAAAGCCAACTTTGCGGTAATTTTCGGCATTAACCAAAACATGAAACTGCTTTTTGAAAACTTTTTTGTTGAGATAAAAGATTAAAAAACCATCCCACCAGCTAAAATGATTGCATAAAACTAAAATGGAAGCATCTGAATTGATGACCGCATCATCATGATTGAATTTTGAGAAATCTTTTTTGATGATGAATTGAATGTACCAAGAGAAAAAGTTATAAATGAAAGAATTTTTCTTGGGATAATACATGGCTGAAAGTTGCAAAAAAATGGGGTTAATTGCAAATTAATCGTACTAAACCGAAATTGTCAAGATTTATCCTGCCTCATTCCATCCTACAACTTAAGCTAGCTCAAATAAACCCGATCTTCTTCTCCCTCCACATCCATCACAACATCTACATGTTCTTTTAGTATGGTTGCCAATTCAAGTCCAACAAAATCAGTAGCGATTGGAAAAATTTTATGACTTCTATCTACCAGAACGACTGTACGAATCTTTTTATGTGGTGTATTCAGGAAAACACCTAAACCATAAGCTAAAGTTTTACCGCTGTTTAATACATCATCAACAATGATAACCACTTTATTTTTCCAATGGCTTTCGTCTAAATCTGTTTTGGCAACAAGCTTACTGCTTTCCTTTTGAAGATCGATGCGTAACAGGGTCAATTTAAAATCAGATATTTTTTTCAGCACCTTCTCCAAACGTACTGCCAATTTATATCCACGATCCCAAATTCCAGCCAATACAATTTCTTTTTCATTTAAATTATCTTCCAGAATTTGATAAGCAATACGATCTATTTTCTGCTGAATTTGTTTCTTGTTAAGAATAAGAAGTTGCGATGCCATTGTATATAAAGGTTGAATACAAAAAGAACGATTTTAAGGGTGAAATTCAAACTATTTGAAAAATAATTTCGATTGCTTGCAACGTTTCGGATTACAATGCGTCTAATCAATAACCAAAAACGAAAACCATGAAATTATTCATCAAATCATCCGCCATGTTATTCATCATTGTGAGTAGCTATATGGCGAACGCCCAAGAATCTAAAAATTATCCCGTAAAAAACTTTAATAGTGTTGGTATAAGCAGTGGAATCGATTTGTATTTAACCCAAGGCGGTAGCGAAGCTGTAACTATAAAATCTGACAGTGAAACACTAAAAGATATTGTTGTAGAACAGAACGGAACCAACATTAACATTAAATTTAAAGATGGCATCAATTGGAGCGGCATGTTTAAAAACCGCATTATTAAAGCCTATGTAAATTATAAAACCCTGAATGCAATAGCGGCTTCTGGCGGTTCGGATGTATTTACACAAAATCAATTAAAAACCGACAAATTTGCTATTCGTTCTTCAGGAGGATCAGATTTAAAGTTGAATGTTATATGCAATGATATTACTATCCAATCGAGCGGTGGAAGTGACATTGATTTAAAAGGCAAAGCAGAAAACATGACAATCCAATCGAGCGGTGGAAGTGATATTGATGCTTATGAGTTTGTTACTGAATATGCGAAAGTGCAGGCTTCAGGCGGATCTGATGTGAGCATTTATGTAAATAAAGGCTTGGAAGCTGCGGCAAGTGGTGGTGGTGATGTGAGTTATAAAGGAAATGCCTCACTTAAAAAAACATCAAGTTCAAAAAGTGGCGATGTGCACCACGTAAATTAGAAAGAATTTAGTTTAGTTAATGATAAATCAGCTGCTTTGTGGATGCAAAGCAGCTTTTTTTTTGAAAATGATTACACTGATTTTATGATTATACTTATTATCAACTTTAAAGAAATCAATGGCAAAATCTTAAACCATCTACCTTTTTTTATAGGGATAATAAATGAAGTTAGCTCCTTCTGGAACAACGACAAATACGCACATAAAATCTTCAGGCTTTTTATAAACCTTTAAAAATGGCTCTTTCTTCTCTTTATTGATGATTCCCTTTTCTACAAACTCTTCCAGCGTAGAAGCTTGGATAGTCCAATCGGTATTTAATTCTTCTTTGTTCAAAATTAATTCACCGATATTAACTTCATGTTGATGAGCAATAAAAATAGGATGGGTTGAAATTCCCTCCACCATTATTTCAACAGCTACCTCTTTAATGGCATCGGCATAAAATTCTAAATCCTTTTCTAAACTTACCAAAGGGCTTTCCTGTTTCTTTTGCGGTTGTCCGCTATCTTCGGGCGTTGCGCCTAATAATTCTTCTCTATCCATATTATTGAATTATTGAATTTTGAATGATTGAATGAATGTTTACAGGCGCTTGCCACATTCTATCATTCACTCAATTAAAATTCAATCATTGTATTATTTCAATCTTAACAAAACAACATTCTCTACATGTTGCGTATGCGGAAACATGTCAACAGGTTTAATGCGGGCAACGTCATACTTGGCACTTAAAATTTCCAAATCCCTGGCCTGCGTAGCGGCATTGCAACTTACATAAACAATTTTTTCTGCTTCCATTTCCAATAAACGTTGTACAACATCGGCGTGCATGCCCGCCCTTGGAGGATCAGTTATTACAACATCTGGTTTGCCATGTGCTAATATAAATTCAGCAGTTAGAATATCTTTCATATCGCCAGCATAAAAAATGGTATTGTCAATTCCGTTTAACTGCGAATTAAACTTTGCATCTTCAATAGCCGTTGGTACATATTCTACACCCACCACCTGCTTAACATTTTTGGCTACGAAATTTGCAATTGTTCCGGCACCGGTATATAAATCGTAAACCAGTTCATCACCTTTAAATTCAGCAAAATCGCGTGTGATTTTATATAATTCGAATGCTTGATCGGAGTTGGTTTGATAAAAAGATTTCACACCAATTTTAAAACGAATGCCATCCATTTCTTCGAAAATATGATCGCGACCAGCAAACAACACTACATCCTGATCAAAAATGGTATCATTTTTCTTTTGGTTTACAATATACAATAGCGAAGTAATTTGAGGGAATTCAATTTTTATGAAATTCATTAAGCCATCAATTTGTTCTGGCTCCGGATATGCAAATACCACAGCTACCATTACTTCGCCAGTACTTGAGGTACGAATAATCAAATTACGCAAAACACCTTCGTGATTACGTAAATCGTAAAACGACAAAGCATTTTCCAAGGCATATTTACGAACCGAGTTTCTAATAGCGTTTGAAGGTTCATCTTGCAGATAGCAATGCTCAATATCCAAAATTTTATCAAAGCGCAAAGGAACGTGAAAACCTAGGGCATTCATATCAAAATCTTCATCGCGTTCTACATCAGTTTTTTCCAACCAACGTTTATTTGAAAAAGTAAATTCCAATTTGTTGCGGTAATATCTATTTTTTACCGACCCTAAAATTGGTTCGGCATTCGAAGTATCAACTTTACCAAGACGTTGCAATGCTGCCTCAACATTTTTCTGTTTAAACTTCAATTGAGCATCATAACCCATGTGCTGCCATTTGCAACCACCACAAGTACCAAAATGTTCGCAAAAAGGATCAGTACGCAAAGCTGATTTTTCATGCAACTGATCAATAATCGCTTCAGCAAAATTCTTTTTCTTTTTTGTTAGGCGAACATCAACAACATCGCCAGGAACTGCTTTATCAACAAATATGACCAATTCATCAGCCTTGCCAACTCCCTTTCCTTCTTCAGCAATATCAATTATATGTACGTTTGGAACTATGGTTACCGTACCTGGTTTTCTTCTACTCATTATTTTGCAAAGATAAGCGGAAAAGCTGAAAGACTAAAGCGGAAAGCTAATATCAGAATGAATAGCAATTAAGGAAGAAATAATGAGTGCAGAAAGGTAAGGCAGAAAAGCGAAAATATTGATCACAAAGAATTAATCGAACAAAAATTGTTCGGGCAGAAGAATCGGTATCAAAAATTATTTTCCAAAAAATTTAAATGCTGTTCCCCAAAAACCATCCAGCCAATTAAATTTTAAGTCAAATTTCTCATCTACTTGTACAGAAAACTCTAATATTTCTTTGCTCATGATAAATAAACCTATCTTATTTCACAATAATACAAAATTCATACCGAAAACCGAAACGGTACAAATTAAATTTATGTTAATTTTACATCAATAGGTTAAATCATTAAATCCAATAATATACTGATCGCATCATATTGATTTTTAATGTTTTATTTAATTTATAGAATAAAATTTATAAGCGTTAGTATTCATTGGTTACATTAGCATACTCTGTGGGTGGTATTTCAATTATTTAGGTCTTGTAACATGTTGTGTTGCGGTTAACCAAATTCCAATTTTGCCTTTTACTGTTTTTTCATTAATAACAAACTTGGATTTTCGGCACCTATTCAGAATTGTATTTGTCGGTTTTGGTGCTTTTCTTACTTATTATGTTTTGGGTAGTTGGTTCTTGTTCGCTTTTCGTTGATGAAGATTTGAAACATAAAATGGTAAGCAATACACTTAGTTGGGTCTGAATATTCTTAGTATCTTTCGCTTTTAATTCATAATGAAAATAAAGATTCTTTTTCCAATGCTTCTTGCGGGATTATCTAGTTACGCACAAAACACCACTGATCAATATTTCAAATTGACCAGAAACGGTTTTAATGAAAAAAACGCTTATGAAACTACCGCATTTGTAGAAAAATTTTTCCGCGTACCTGGAAATACAGGTTTTAACGCAAGTATTCATCATGTAGAGAATATTTTGAAGAAAGCTGGTTTTGTTGAGCAAAAACTAAACGAACTGGAAGCTCCACTTACCTATCGGATAGAAAAGCGCCCAATGAAAAACAATACCTGGGAGCCTATTGATGCTAATATTGATATTGTTGGAGAAACTCAACCGCTAATTTCCTTTAAAACGAATCGTAATATGATCCCCATTAATTGTGGGTCGACACCTACAGATGGCGTTACTGCTGAAGTAGTTTTTTTACCTCAAACCACACCAGCTGAATTAGAAAAGTTAGACCTGAAAGGAAAAATACTTTTTTCAGAAAACCATCCATCCAGATTATTAGCGATAGCATCAAAAGCTGGCGCAATTGGTGTTTTGGGTTATGCTATGCCAAAATACACGCAACCAGAAGTTCATCAAACCTCTATTCAGTTTGGCAGCATGAAAGCCAACAGTGAAGTTTGGACTTTACTGTTATCGTATGGGGCTAAGGAAAAACTTAAATCGGCTTGTTTAAAAGGTGCTACAAAGTTGAAAATAAATATTCAAACCAAAATTTATCCGTCAGAAGAATTAACAATTGTTGCCAATGTTAAAGGAAATGTGAAAGCTGATGAACGCTTTGTTTTCAGTGCACATGTGCAGGAACCTGGGGCAAACGATAATGCAAGCGGTGTTGGAACTTTAGCCGAAATGGCAAGATTAACTGCTGAACTTTATCGATCAAAAAAGATTACACCTCAACGAACGCTGACTTTTTTATTGGGAGATGAAATCGTATCGACTCGGAGATATATTACAGAAGATACCGCACGAGCAAAAGGCATTATGTGGGGTATGAGTTTGGATATGGTCGGCGAAGATACCAAAAAAACTGGCGGATCATTCTTAATCGAAAAAATGCCAGACCCATCTGCAATCTGGACAAGAGGAACAGATAAGCATACAGAATGGGGTGCTGGAGATGTGAAAGAAAAGGATCTTTTTCCCCATTATTTCAACGATTTTATTTTCGATATCTGCAAAGCACAAGGCAAATTCGCCAATTGGACGGTAAATTATAATCCTTTTGAAGGCGGAAGTGACCATACGCCATTTCTTCAAAATAAAATCCCAGGCTTATTAATGTGGCATTTTACCGATGTGTTTTATCACACCGATAATGATCGGATAGATAAAGTTTCTGCTATAGAAATGAAAAACGTGGGCATTAGTGGTTTAACAGCTGCGTACACATTAATTTCTGCTGATGAAAATACGGCAACTAAAACAGTATCACAAGTAAAATTAGACGGATTAACTCGTTTAAAAACTGAATTTGAATTAAGTAAAAAAGCAATTTCAGCGGGCAAATCAGCAGCTGAAGAAAAACACATTTTGGAAGTTTGGAGTAAATGGTATATCGATGCATTGGCAACCATTAACAAAATGCCAGTTAAAGCAGAAACTACCCGAGTGGGCTCGGCAATAAAGTTTGCTACGAATGAGATTGAGAAACAAACAAAATTGTATTTGGAGGAGTTGAAATAACATGCCTAAGCCAAAAGCAATTGTTATCGGAGCTGGAATTGCAGGAATTGCTTCTGCAATAAGATTGGCGATAAAAGGTTTTGAAGTGGAAATTTTTGAATCCAATGCTTATGCAGGTGGCAAACTTGCTGAAATAAACCTTCAGGGTTTTAGGTTCGATGCCGGACCGAGTTTGTTTACCATGCCGCAATATGTTGATGAGCTTTTCAAACTGGCTAATAAAAATCCAAAAGATTATTTTGAATATGAGCCACTTGATGAAGTTTGCAGATACTTTTATGAAGATGGGCTGCAACTAACTGCCAATGCCGATATTAATAAGTTTGCTCTTGAGATTGAAAGGAAAACAGAATCTAGTGCAAAAGAAGTTCATCAATTCCTCAAAAAAAGTGAAACCATTTATGAGGTAACCAACAAGGTTTTTTTAGAAAGGTCGCTCCATAAAATAAAAAGTTATTTACATTGGGATACACTTAAATCTGTATTCCGCTTTGGTCAAATCGATGCTTTTAGAACGCAGGCCAAAGCCAACCAAAGCTTTTTTAAAGATAAAAGGATTGTTCAGCTTTTTAACCGATATGCCACTTACAATGGTTCAAATCCATATCAGGCACCAGCAACATTAAACGTAATTCCTCATTTTGAATATCATTTTGGCGCTTTTTTGCCGAAAAAAGGAATGTACAATATCATCACTTCCCTACAAAAATTGGCAGAAGATTTAGGTGTTAAATTTCACTTCAATGCTAAAGTAGAAGAAATTATTTACAAGGCAGATGGTAGAAAGAACAAAGTTGAAGGCATTAAATTTAAAAGTTTAGTTCAAGAGGCAGAGGTTGTTATATGTAATTTGGATGTTTGGTTCACCTACAAAAATTTACTTCCAAAGTTCGATGCTCCACAAAAATTACTTACACAGGAACGAAGTAGCTCTGCACTGATTTTTTATTTGGGAATAAAAGGCACTTATCCGGAATTAGGCCTTCACAACATCTTATTTGCTGAAGATTACCAAGCTGAATTTGATGCAATTTGGAAGGATGCTACAATTTATCATGATCCAACAATCTACATCAACATAACTTCAAAACACATTCTAAATGATGCCCCTGATGGTTGTGAGAATTGGTTTGTAATGATTAATGTTCCTGCAAATAATGGACAAGATTGGGATGAATTGATCCAGGAAGCAAAGAAAAATATTATTAAAAAAATAAATAGAATTTTAAAGAAGGAGATTACTGAACGCATCATTTGTGAGGAAATTTTAGACCCTCGGAGCATAGAATCAAGAACAGGTTCTTATCAAGGTTCACTATATGGAAACAGCTCAAATAATCAGTTTGCTGCATTCTTAAGGCATCCAAACTTCTCCTCAAAAATTAATGGCCTTTATTTTTGTGGTGGAAGCGTACATCCAGGAGGCGGAATCCCTTTGGCATTGTTATCGGCTAAAATAATAGGTCAGGATTTAGTGAATTAACTAATTAAGAATTGAGCCAATTAGCTATTTTTTCTGCTTAATACTTCTTCTAACTTTTCAGCGTCTAAATCAAAGGCATCAACTATTATTTTGGCTTTGGTATAAAATGGTGCTCTCTCCTGAAGTTTAACATTAATAAAATCTAAAAGTTGCTCATCGTTCAAATCCTTTATTAACGGTCGTTTTTGACGGTTATGCAATCTAGAAACCAATGCGGCAGGTTCCATTTGAAGGTAAACTGTTACTCCATTGGCATTCATCCAATCCATATTATCAAAAAAACATGGTAAGCCGCCACCTGTTGCCACTACGCAGGTTGGTGGATAATTGTAGGATTTAAGCATTTCACTTTCATAACTTCTAAAGCCATCTTCACCATAAGCATCGAAAAATTCTGCAATGGTTTTGCCCGATTTGTTTACAATTTCAGTGTCTAAATCAACAACAGGGCATTCTAACCGATGCGCCAATTGTTTGGCCTTCGTACTTTTACCGCAGCCCATGTATCCGATAAGGAAGATTAATCTTTCCGCTCCTAATGGGGAACCTGAATTTTCACTGCTCATATATACTGTATAATTCTTATTCTATTTTCTACTGCCTACATTTTGCTTCTCGTTAAAAAAGTGGAGCTTAAGCCAACTTCACTCGTGGGTCAACGTAAGCATAAAGGATATCAACCAAAATATTAATCACTACAAAAACGAAAGCTATAAATAAAATGGAACCCATTACTACCGGGAAGTCTGACATTTCCAGTGCTGAAACAGTCGTTCTGCCTAAACCATTGTACCCAAAAATGTACTCAACAAAAAAAGATCCCGCCAGTAAGGAAGCAAACCAACCAGAAATTGCTGTAATTACCGGATTCATCGCGTTTTTTAAAGCATGTTTATAAATGATTGTATTCCTACTCAATCCTTTTGCCCTGGCGGTACGAATATAATCTTGCGCCAATACATCAAGCATTGCACTTCTGGTAAGTTGTACAATGATGGCGAGTGGCCTTAAACCTAGTGTAATCATTGGTAACCATAAGTTTCTTAATGTTAAAATTTCTCCACTAAAAGGATCGTAAGAATATAAACTCCCACTCATCTTCAAGCCTGTATAATCGCTTAAAACAAAACCGAAAAGCCAGGCGATGATAATTCCCGCGAAAAAAGATGGTGCCGAAATGCCCAAAATTGCAAAAGCATTGGCTGCTTTATCAATCCAGGAATCTTTATAAACAGCAGACAATACTCCCAGAAAAACACCAATAATAGTCGCAAAAATCATTGCGGTTAAAGCCAAGATAAAAGTATTTGGAACCGTTTCTGAAAGTATAGCCGTTACATCGCGTTTGGTTTGATATGAGCTACGAAGATAAGGCCATTTTAACACAAGTGCCTGTTTATCAAAACTAATCACTTTTACATAATGATATTTAGCTTGCGTTGTGCTGTCATTATTTAAAACACTAATTGGAGAAAGATCGTTAACGTACAATACAAATTGCATCGGTTTCGATCGATCCAAACCGAACTCTTTACGTACAGCTTCTAAAGACTGAACGTCGGCTCTTTGTCCCATTGTCATACGGGCAGGATCGCCAGGCAAAATATTGAATAGCACAAAAACAACGAGTACTACGCCAGCCATCACCAGCATTCCGTACATCAGTTTTTTTATCGCGTATCCAAGCATTATTTATCGAAATATTTTCTACTTAATTGATCAAATGTGGGCACATTATGATAATGCCATTTGTTAACCACCACACCATTTTTTAAAAGAATAACCCCTGGGTTAGCCCTTACCATACTTTTTAACGGAACGGCATCTGCAAAGAAAACTTCAGAAAAAAGATTATTTTTTTTGATAAATGACTCCGCATCCTGTGCCGAATTTGCTGTTAATAATACTGTACGGATATTAAATTGTTTGGTAGCATTTATGGCCAATGCATTTAGCTTACCAATTGCAGGTTGGTTGGTATTATTTAAATCGTAGGCTACGAATACCAAACTGTAATATGGATTTTCAATCAGCTCTTTAGTATAATCTGTACCAGAAGCATCAGTAATTTTTAAATCTTTTATTTTCGGTTCATAACCTTTTTTAACCAAACGCTGTATGGGATCTCCAACAATCTCCCAATTATTATCTTTCCAAATTTCGGTTTTTAGATAAGCCTTATCGCTCATATCTTTTTCCTCTTTGGTTTTTTTATTCACCAAGTGATACATAATCTCATACTCATCAGGCTTTTCTCCTGGCGGAATAACCATTTGTGAAGGTATATGTACACCAACTTTGTAAGGAAGGAAATCGATAATGGGAAGAACATTGTAGGTAAATATTCCAAAACCCAAAGAAATTAAGGTTACGGCAATCGCAATATTTCTTTGTGTAACCTCTTTTTTGAAGAGTGGCTGAATATGCTCTTTGTAATAGAAAATGATAAGAATTAGAACCAGCAAGATCAAATCTTTACTGAACGATTGCCAGGGTGTTAGCGGGATGGCATCGCCGAAACAGCCGCAACTTGTTACTACCTTAAATACTGCTGAAACAAAGGTTAAAAGCGTAAAGAAAATAATCAAAAGCAATAATCCCCAGGCTACCTTTTTACTCCAAAAACCAAGAAGTAAAAGGGCACCAAGTACAATTTCGAGTGTGCATAGCAAAATTGCAATTCCAGTTGCCGCTCCACTTAAAAAATTCATATGGAAAACTTCAAAATATTCTTGCAGTTTATAGCCAAACCCGAGTGGATCATTGGCCTTTATCAAACCTGAAAATATAAAAAGTATGCCGACAAAAAATCTAGAGAAACCTAAGATTATATTTTTCATTATTTATTTTACTCCTAACTTAATTAACGCAAAAACAGAATAATTTAACATATCCTGATAATTTGCCTTCACACCTTCTGATGCTAACGTTTGTCCCTCGTTATCTTCAATCTGCTTCACGCGGAATATTTTCATTAAAATCAAATCGGTTAAAGAACTGATGCGCATATCTCTCCAAGCCTCGCCATAATCGTGGTTTTTAGCAAACATTAAATCTTTGGTTTCCTTAACCTTTTCTTCGAAAGAAGTTTCTACTTGATCGTAAGGCAATTCGTTTGAATCGGCTTCCGTCAATTCCAATTGCATCATCGCAATTACGCAATAGTTTACAATCCCAATGTATTCAGAAGTAATATTCTCCCCTACCAGGCTTACCTTTTTTTCTTCCAAAGTGCGTATGCGTTGGGCTTTGATAAAAATTTGATCAGTAATGGAACTTGGTCTTAATATGCGCCAGGCAGTTCCATAGTCTCTTGTTTTTTTAAGAAATAGTGATCTGCATACGGCGATCACTTCATCAAATTCTATAGCGGTATTTGTTTGTGCCAATTGAAGGAATTATTTAGTTTTAATGTATTTTTGTCCTTAAAGAACAAAAGCTAAAGATACATTTTTAAAGCGAAACCCAAATCCCGGAAGGGTTTATTATGGCAGAAAAAAACTTTTTCGAACCGAAAAAAACCATCAATGTTAAAGGTAAATTAATTGATTTAAGCACTCCTAAAGTAATGGGAATCTTGAATATTACGCCCGATTCGTTTTACAGCGACAGCAGAACTAAATCAATTTATGAAGCACTTTCAAAAGCAGAAAAATTTTTAGAGCAGGGAGCAACCTTTATTGATATTGGTGGATATTCATCGCGACCGGGCGCTGCAGATATTACCGTAGCGGAAGAATTATACAGGATGGTTCCGGTGGTTGAGGCAATTGCGACTACGCTTCCTGAAGCCATTATTTCAATTGATACATTCAGAGCGCAAGTAGCTGAGGAAACCATTTACGCAGGCGCTCATATTATTAACGATATTTCGGCTGGCGATATGGATGAGGAAATGTTTGACATGGTAGCAAAACTGCAAGTACCTTACATCATTATGCACATGCAGGGAACGCCACAAAATATGCAGCAAAATCCAGTGTATCAGAATGTAACTTTAGAAGTGGTGGATACTCTTGCCAGTAAAGTTGCTAAACTCCGTTCATTAAAAATCCACGATGTAATTATCGATCCAGGTTTTGGCTTCGGAAAAACGCTAGAGCACAACTATCAACTGTTAAACGACTTGGAAGCCTTCAAAATCTTTCAGCTTCCTATTTTAGTAGGATTTTCCAGAAAAGGAATGATTTATAAAGTTTTGGGCAATACCGCTAATGAAGCCTTAAACGGAACGACCGTTTTAAATACCATTGCATTACAAAAAGGTGCTGGAATTTTGCGTGTGCATGATGTTAAAGAAGCCGTTGAATGCGTGAAATTAGTGGAAAGGCTAAGTTTTGGTTAAATTGTTTAATTGTTTTAATTGTTTAACTGATAAATAATCAGATTAAATAATATTAACTCGATTAATCGTTTAACGGTTTAATCGAAAGTACAAATTTTCCTATTGTTAGATTGCATTGATGATTGAATTTAAAGCAATTATTATGCATATATATTCATTTGAAAAATTAGAAACTTGGCAGAAAGCAAGATTATTTAGAAAAGAAATTTATCTATTAGTAAAGAAATTTACAAGAGAAGAAATATTTGGCTTAACAAGTCAAATTAAAAGATCTGCGAGCAGTATAGGTGATTGCCTAGCTGAAGGCTCTGGTAGGATTACTGCTAAAGATAAGGCGCATTTTGTATCAATGTCATACTCGAGTGCACTAGAAACTATAAATCATATTATAGGCGCTCATGATTTGGGGTATATAAATGACGAAGAATATAAATTTTTCAGATTAAATCTTGATGAATTAACTAATAAACTCAATGCATTAAGAAAATCAATTTTAAAGAACTAAAAATGGATTGTACAATTAACAGTTCTACAATTAACCAATTACTACATTTAAACAATTAACCAAAAAAAACTATCTTGTGGCTGATGAAAGGTTTTGATTTTGATTTCCTTAAGGTATCGCCAACTGATGTAGTTGATATTGTACTCGTTGCAATACTGATTTACTACGTTTACACCCTCATTCGCAATACTTTAGCTGTAAACTTATTGGTTGGAATGTTTATTATCACAGTATTTTACTGGATAGTAAAAGCACTTCACATGGAATTACTAACCACCATCATAGAGAAATTTATGAGTGTTGGTATCATTGCTTTGATTGTAATTTTTCACCCCGAAATTAGGCGTTTCCTTTTACTCATTGGTAAAAATGCATTTTTGCAAAAAAATAAGGCCTGGTGGGGTTATTTATTTGGTAGAAAAGAAATTGAGCGCAACAACCTAACCCGAATAAAACCCATTATTGATGCCTGCAAAACTATGAAGAAAACCCGTACAGGTGCTTTAATCGTTTTTGTAAAATTTTATGATGAACAGTTTTTTGCCAACAGTTGCGAAGTTGTTGATGCAAAAATATCAAAACGTTTATTAGAAAGTATATTCCAGAAGAATAGCCCATTGCATGATGGTGCTGTAGTAATTTCCGAAAACAAAATCAAAAGTGCCAGTTGTATTCTTCCTCTAACAGATAATGATCAATTGCCATCTCAATTTGGATTGAGGCATAGAGCAGGCATTGGAGTGTCGGAAACCACCGATGCTGTGGCTGTAATTATTTCAGAAGAAACTGGAGAAATATCTTACGCCAAACAAGGGCGTGTAAGAATGAACGTATCGTTCGGAGAATTGGAGAAATTGCTCAACAAAGATTTTTAATTTTTTTAGATGTTTGGCTATTGGTTGGTTAGTATCCTTAAAAAACCAAAAAACTAACCAACCAAAATCCAAAAAAACTAGCAATACTGCTCAAAAGCACCAATAAGGTTATCGGCAATCATTGCTGCTGGTCTGCCTTCAATCTGGTGACGCTCAATCATATGCACTAATTTACCATCTTTAAATAAAGCCATTGCTGGAGAAGATGGAGGAAAAGGCATCATGTAGTTTCTAGCTTGATCTACAGCTTCTCTTTCCATACCAGCAAAAACAGTTACCAATTTATCTGGATGTTTTTCGTGGGCAGCTGCTGCTCGTGCTGCCGGGCGAGCATTTGCTGCTGCACAACCACAAACAGAATTTACCACAACCAATACAGTTCCCTCGCCTTTAATGGCTTGATCAACTTCTTCGGCGTTTTTTAATTCTTGAAAACCTACGTTGGTTAATTCCTTACGCATTGGTTCTACTAAATATTCTGGATACATTATCGTTAGTTTTTATTTACAATCTGAATGGTACAAAAATAAGAAAATCGGATGGTATGCACCATCCGATTTATATTTTTAAGGTAAAATTAGTGCTTAGTTAAATCCTTTAAAAAATCGATCATAAGCTTCTGGGTGTGTAATTGCTCCAGCAATTATTAAAACGAAGAAAATAATAAAAAGTAAGCTTAATATTGTGGCAATCATTCCACATATTTTACCCGCTTTGGCATTTTTATACGATGATTCGGTATACATTGTTGGATTTAGTTGATATTTTTTTATATCACTGCCGCCAAGTGCCCAGGCAATAATTCCAAAAATTAAACCAAAAATGCCATAAAAACAACATGCAGGAAGGGCTAATATCCCCAACACTAAAGCTACTGTGGCATTTGGCAAATTTTGCTGACCACCCATACCACCAAACTGACCAAATGGAGGTGGCTGTTGAAAAGGTGGCGGAGTTGTTGGTCCGAAACCAGAACGAGGACCAACTGGCTGTTCTGGTTTATTTAAATCTATAGGATTATTTCGTGGTGGATTTTGTTGTTCGTCTGACATAGTTAAGCGGTAAGTTGGTGGTTGTATATTTTGTAAATGTAGCTGATTAACACAATTACTGCAATACCTAAAAATGCAAATTTTATTGCAGAAGCACCAAATTTAAAATCGAATTTTAAATGAAGCCCAGTAAAAATAATGAGCAAAATTAAAGGAATAGTTGCTGGATAATATTTGAAAGAAACGATTAAATCACCTTTCATAAGCGAAATTATGGATCTTTGTAAACCACAACCGGGGCAATCAAAACCGAAGTAAGTTTTAAAAGGGCAGGCCAAAAGATTGCGGCCTAGCCAATCGAAAAAACTAGGTTGTTGCAGGATCATCTATATTACCAATAAATTTTATTTGAGCATCCTTCCACACCTTATATTTTTCCAAATCCTTCAATACTTGTTTATAAACTAAATTAAGCACAAAAATATCATCCATAAAACCCAACAATGGAACAAAATCCGGAACAATATCCAGAGGGGAAAGAAAATATATAATTCCTCCTAAAATGGCAATGATAGATCGTTTTGGGATTTCCGTATAGTCGCCGTTTACATAATCTTTTGCCACACCAAAAAGCAAAACCATTTTAGCCCAAACACCATCCAACTCCCCTTTATTATTTATGGCCTTACCTAAAGCATCTTTGATCGTGCTGTTTGCTTTAGATTTATCATTTAAAATCAGGGTGGCTCTATTTTCCGATTTCTTAAAAAAATCCAATACTTTCCTTCTACTAAATCTCATAAATAATGCTTTACAAATTAACGTCCAAAAAGATTAAACATATATGCCAAATTCTATTATTTAATCAAAGTACAATTATTTTTTATCGAACAATATGAGCAACTTTTTATCAAACGAGATCGGAATCATTCTATCATTTACGGTATCCTGTTCAAATAATTGCCTTTTAATAGGATCAAACACAAACCTGGCAATAATGGGCATGCGATCGGAATAGCTTTCATGGAGGTTAAAATCATATGTTTTTGAATAGCTTTGCGATGGATCCGTTTTTGGATTAGGACTCGATTCAAGCATAATACCATACGAAGTGCCTTCATTTGCGACTACTCTTTCGTACAATCCTTTTGTAAGCTGTTTACATCGCGGCGAAGTTTCGACAATTTTGTAGGCGATTTTTGCTTTGTTACTTTCCTTAATTTGGGCAGATATTTCAAAACTTAAACAAGTTAAGATAACCAATGACAGAACAGTTGTTTTAAACCACATACATTTTTGTTAAGCGGCCGAAGCACTCATCATTTCCAAAATATCATCAATGTATTTTCTTTCATTAGCCAAACGGGGCACTTTATGCTGGCCTCCTAATTTATCCTTAGCTTTTAGCCAATTATAGAAAGTATTTACCGGGGCATTATGAACGGTTGGACGACATAAGGCCATATCTTTAAATCTTTTCGCATCATAATCAGAGTTTACCTCACGCAAGGTATTGTCCATTACATCAATAAACTTCTCAAAATCGTTAGGTTGTTTATCAAACTCAATAATCCATTCATGCCCACCCGCTTTCTCGCCCTCAAAATAAATCGGACCAGCGGTATAATCTTTAATTTCTGCCCCGGTTTCCAGACAAGCTCTCGTTAAGGCCTGTTCGGCATTATCAATAATTACCTCTTCGCCAAATGCATTGATAAAATGTTTTGTACGGCCAGTAATTTTAATTCGATAAGGTGAAAGAGAAGTAAATTGAACGGTATCGCCAATCATGTATCGCCACAAACCACCATTAGTTGAAATCACAATGGCGTAATTTTTATGCAGTTCAACTTCGCCCAATAAAAGTGCTTTAGGGTTTTCTTCGCCAATGTTTTCCATCGGAATAAACTCATAGAAAATGCCATAATCCAACATCAACAACATCTCATCCGAATCATCTTGATCCTGAATTCCGAAAAATCCTTCAGATGCATTATAAGTTTCCAAATAATACATATCATTCGATGGAATGAGCTGCTTGAATTGCTCTCGATAGGGAGCGAAATTTACTGCTCCATGAATGTAAACTTCGAGGTTAGGCCAAACTTCCAGCAAATTGCTTTTGCCTGTAAGCTCTAAAACTTTTTTGGCCAGAACGATTGTCCAGGTAGGAACGCCAGAAATACTGGTTACATTTTCATGGATCGTGGCTTCCGCCATACGGTCCATTTTAATTTCATAATTGTCCATTAAAGCAATAGACATATCAGGCGTACGGTAAAACTCGGCCCAAATGGGTAAGTTTTTAATCAGCACAGCTGATAAATCACCATAAAAACAATCTTCGTTTAATTGATTTACCTGGTGGCTTCCGCCTAAAACCAAACCTTTCCCGGTGAACATTTGGTTATCTGGCCGGTTGTTGCAATAAATGGAAAGCATATCTTTACCTCCTTTGAAATGGCATTCTTCTAAACTTTCTTGAGAAACTGGGATAAATTTACTTCGATCGCTGGTAGTTCCGGAAGATTTTGCAAACCACTTAATATCCGATGGCCAAAGTATATTTTGTTCGCCGGCCAACATCCTTTCAATATATGGTTTTAATGTATCGTAGTTTTGAATTGGAACACGTTCTTGATACTGTTGGGGAGTTAAAAGGGATTTATAATCATACAATTTACCCCACTCTGTATTTTCTGCACTATCAATTAAAGTATGAAACCATTCCTGTTGAACATCGTATGGATATTTCATAAAAAGCTCGATCTGATGGATCCGCTTTTTCATTAACCAGGTAAAAATTGAATTTACAATTGCCATAATTATTTTTTACAACAAATCATATTTAAACATCAAATTTCTTACGCTTCAATACGAAGTTAGCTCCTAAATATACTTTTCTTACCATCTCATTTTCTGCCAAAACCTCTGGTACACCTTGTTCAAGAATCTTCCCTTCAAAAAGCAAATAGGCTCTATCAGTAATGGAAAGTGTTTCCTGTACATTGTGATCGGTTATTAGTATACCAATATTTTTATGTTTTAGTTTTGCTACAATACTCTGAATCTCTTCAACAGCAATCGGATCGACACCCGCAAAAGGCTCATCTAAAAGGATGAAATTTGGATTTGCCGCCAAAGCACGGGCAATTTCTGTTCTTCTTCTTTCCCCTCCTGATAAAAGGTCGCCCCGATTTTTACGAACCTTGTGCAAACTAAATTCGTTAATCAGTTCCTCCAATTTATCTTTCTGCTCTTCTTTGGTCATGTTGCTCATTTCCAAAATAGCAAGGATATTATCTTCTACAGTAAGCTTCCTAAAAACAGATGCCTCTTGCGCCAAATATCCAATACCTTTTTGCGCCCTGCGATACATGGCATCTTCTGTAATGTCTTCATCTTCTAAAAAAATGCGACCTTCATTTGGTTTGATCAAACCTACAATCATGTAAAAAGATGTGGTTTTGCCAGCACCATTAGGACCAAGCAAACCCACTATTTCTCCCTGACTTACATTAAAAGAAACATCATTTACAACAGTACGTTGCTTATATTTTTTAACCAGATTTTCGGCTCTTAATATCATTCTATATATTTTATAGATTAAGGAATAATGAACAAGGATAAAAGATTAGATTTCCATTTTTTCGGTTTTCCACTTTACGCTTTTTTCTTTGTTCTTTTATCCTTGCTCCTTTATCTTTATTCCTTTTATATTCAGTTGCAAACGCTTCTTATCTCTCCAAACATTTTCTTCAATTGTATAACAAACAGAAAATGGAACTTTTGGTTGTAAAAGATTTTGAAATTCGGCTAAACCAAATGCAATGCATTCAAAAATAGGCGAATTTTGTTGCTTTATATTAATTTTAAGATGATTTGCGCCAACAGCCATTGCAGCCCGATCTAAATAAACACCATGTGTTACAAAAATTGGTGCCATATTCTCTGGTCCGAAAGGCCCCATTTGTGCTAAAACCCGATGAAATTTACCGTCGATTTGAGCAAGATCTATCTCTGCATCAATTTTAATCATCGGGGTTAAAAGTTCTTCGGTAATAGAATCAGAAACAATCTGCTCAAATTTATCGGCAAAAGCAAGCACATTCTGCTCCTGCATAGTTAATCCAGCTGCAAATTTATGCCCCCCGTATTGATCCAAAAGATCTGCACAACCGCTTAAAGCTTCATACAAATCGAACCCAACAACGGAGCGGCAAGAACCCGCCACATGACCGTTGCTTTTGGTTAAAACGATTGTTGGGCGATAATATTTTTCGGTTAAACGAGAAGCAACAATTCCAATTACACCCTTATGCCAATTCTCATTAAAAACCACCGTTGTTTTTCTATTGATCAATACTTCACTATCGCCAATTAATGCCAATGCTTCACGGGTGATATCCTGATCGTAGGTTTTACGTTCCGTGTTTTTTAGGTTTATTAACTCGCTTTGCTCTGAAGAATTTCCATCCGCCTGGCAAAGCAACATTGCTACGGCATGTTTGGCATGATCAATTCTTCCGGCAGCATTAATCCGAGGGCCTAATGTAAACACCACATCGGTAATGGTGTAATTTTCGGTCTTGCCTGACACCTCCATTAGCGCCCGTAAACCTTCACATGGATTAGTGTTTAATTTTCTTAAGCCATAGTAAGCCAAAATCCTGTTTTCGCCAACAACAGGAACAATATCTGCAGCAATACTTACCATTACCAAATCGAGATACTGTAAATAGGTTTCTTTAGGTAAATGATGCTTCTGCGCATAAGCCTGCGCCAGTTTGAAACCAATCCCACAACCTGCCAATTCTTTAAACGGATATTCGCAATCTGATCGTTTTGGATCTAAAACGGCAACCGCTTTAGGCAATTCATCGCCTGGTAAATGGTGATCGCAAATAATAAAATCAATACCCAAGCTATTGGCGTATTCGATTTTATCGATGGATTTAATTCCGCAGTCTAGGGCAATAATTAAGGAAAAACCGTTATTGCAGGCATAATCAATACCAGCAGTAGAAATTCCATAACCTTCTAAATAGCGATCTGGAATGTAGTATTCTATATTTTCGGTGAGTTGAGAGAAAAAGCTAAAAGCAAGCGCTACAGAAGTTGTACCATCAACATCATAATCTCCATAAATCAGAATTTTTTCGTGAGTAGTTAGGGCTTTTTCGATTCTTTCTATAGCCAAATCCATATCCTTCATTAAAAACGGATTATGCAAGTGGTCCAATTCTGGTCTGAAAAAATACTTGGCCTGATCAAAATCACAAACGTTGCGTTGTACCAAAATTTGTGAAAGTGATTGATCTATATTGAGTTGTTCTGCTAATTTCTTTACCGTGTCATCATTACAATTTGATGTCAGCACCCATCTTTTTTCCATTATATTTGTTTCCGAACAGTAAATATACTTTTTTAATTTAAATCTCTACATTTTGCAAGTTCATACCTTATTCGAAGGCACCTATTCAGTAGATGCCTCAAAAAAATTTATTCCTTTTGATTCGACCATTCATAGTTTTAAAGATCGCCCCGCATCTTTATTTATCAATGTTCAGCCATTTCTGGTAGAGCTTAAAAATGATCTGGTTCTTTTTGATACTGGCTTAGGTTTCAGTGATGATCATGGTGAGCTGATTTTACATAAAAACATCCGCAATGCTGGTTTCGATCCAACTGATGTAACCAAGGTTTTGATGTCGCATTTACATTACGACCATTCTGGCGGAATGATCCACAAACTTGGAGACAAGGCAGAATTGAGTTTTCCCGATGCAGAGTATGTGATTAATCGAGGGGAATGGGAAACAGCTTTCAGCAGCACTTCATCTTCTTACCACACCGATATTTTTGAAGTAGTGCAACGCAACGCCCAACTAACATTTGTAGAAGGTGATGGCAGTTTGGATGATACCATTGCTTTCGAATTTACAGGCGCACACTGCCCCAATCACCAGGTTTTTCTTTTAACCGAAGGTAACCAGAAAGTATTTTTTGGAGGTGATGTTTTACCAGAACCTGGCGAACTGATTAAAAACTTTATTGCGAAATATGATTTCGACGGCCGCAGGGCGATGGAATTGCGTAAAGAATTTGGGAAAAGAGCCGCCGCCGAAAACTGGGAATGTTTGTTTTACCACAGTAAAGAACAAGCCACAGGCTTTGTTGATGAAGTGGATGGTGGGTTTAAGATTAGGTAGTGAAAGTTTAAAGTGAAAAGTTTAAAGTGAAAGGCTAAAAGCCGAAAGCAAAAGATTAAAGCAAAACCCAAAGGGTTTTAGCCGATTTGGCAACTTGCAACCTTTGTTTCTTGAAGTTCTGGTAGTTTCTAAACCCGACAGCATCGAAAATACTTTTTGCAAACCTCGCAGGTTTTTAAACGGCGAAACCCTCAATGAGGCAATTAAAACAATAACTACTCGAATTAAACCTGCGAGGTTTAAACAAAAAGATTGTAGCGAATGGCGGGAACAGACCTTAAAAACTGTACTGTAATTGCTTTCCAAAATCTTAAAATTATATCACGTAAGTAAGATTGCATCGTGCCTCGCAATGACGTTTTACAAAAAAAGTCCCGATTTGCATCGAGACCTTTTACCTTTATAACCTAGCCTTTCAGTGGAGGTTTGGGAGGGATTTATTTTTTTGCTACTAATTTCACGCCGATTTCAAAGTTATCATCAATTGCTTTGTCGCCAATGCTATCGAAGAAAGATTTTGAACCATAACGGATATCATACTTTGTTCTATCTACTAAAATTTTACCAGCTAAAGCTGAAACTGTACCATCTGCATTAACAGTTAAAGTTGCCGGAAAGCTTAATGGTTTAGTGATACCTTTTATAGTTAAATCTCCCATAACAGTAACATTAGCACCCGAACCTGTAACTTTAGTAATTACGAATTGAGCAGCAGGAAATTTTGCTACACCGAAAAAATCATCAGCCTTTAAGTGACCTTCTAATTTAGCGCTTCCATCAGCATCTTTAATTGAGTTCATATCAATAATAAAACCGCCATCTACTAATTTTTTACCATCAAAAATTAATGTTCCTGATTTTAAAGAAATTGTTCCGTTGTGAGAACCTGTTACTTTTTTACCAATCCAGGTGATGGTTGATTTTGCTGCATCTACAGTGTAAGTAACTGGTTTAATAGTTGTAAAAGCTGATAATGACACAACTGCAACTAATAAAAAGATTGAAGAGATTTTTAATTTCATTTTCTGGTTTTTAAATTATGAGACAAATATATGTTTTAGATTGATCGATTTTTATTGATGTATGGTAAGTTTTTCAAAAATAATCGGTCTAATTTAAATCTGTCTATTGACTAGAAAATTTCGATGAGGTTTAATTTAAATCTAACATTTATGTGAAAAGCAGTTTCAGTAAATAAATTTACGTTAGTCGGGCTTTCCATTAAATCTTTTTAAAACAAGATTTGTCATGCTGAGGCGAAGTAACTTTTTCATCGGTTGGAGATGCTCCGTGGCTCAGCATGAAAGCCGTATTGAATGCCTACACTATTTAAAAAGGATATCATTTCAATCCCGTTTATACAAAAGGTTGTTGCTACTATTTTGGGTTGCAAAATGTCTAACCTTTATTTTTATATTAGTTTTCTCAAAACAAGGAAATGAATCACAACGCAAAATCAATCCGCCCGTTTATTGGCGCTAAAGATTTCGATACATCAAGAAGGTTTTACCAGGATTTAGGTTTCGAAGAAACTATTTTAGGTAACCAAATGTCGGTTTTTAAAAGTGGCGAAATGTCATTCTACCTGCAAAATGCTTATGTTAAAGATTGGGTAGACAACACCATGATTTTTATGGAAGTGGGTGATGTAGATCGTTTTTACGATGAACTTCTGGAACTGGATTTACCTGGCAAATATGAAAATGTGAGAGTAACGCCCATTAGAATTGAAAACTGGGGAAAAGAATGCTTCCTTCATGACCCATCTGGGATACTGTGGCACTTTGGAGAGTTTAACTAAAAAATTTTTCCCCCTTTAAGAAATTATAATATTAGATTAAAAAAAATTAATCACTCATGAAAAACAAATTGTTCTCAGTTTTATTTGCATTTTGCCTATTACTTACTTTAATCAGCTGTAATTTTAGCGGCACATACATCAATCGCGAAGAAGACAAGAAAGATGCGGAAAAAGTAGCTGATGAATTCTATACGCTGCTTCAAAATAATGAGTTTCAAAAAGTAAACTCTTTATTAAGTACGCAGTTTAAAGCCGCAACCAGCGCTGAAAAATTAAATAACTATTTAAGTGGAGCGCTGAACAAGTTAGGAGAAATTAAGAGCAAAAAGCTTGATCATTGGGAATCGAAAGTGGTAAAGGGAACTCAATCATCAGCAACCTATGTTTTTCACTACCTGGTTGAGCGAACCAAATTTCAATCCAAAGAGACAGTTACCTTAACTGCAGAAAATGATAAGATTAAAATTCAGTGTTACAATATTAATTCTGATGGCTTGCTATTAGCAAAATAATCTTCCACACTAAAAAAAATCTGCAAGCTTCATGAACGAATTCATAAAACTTGCAGATGATTTTATCTATAGAGATTGCCACGTCGGCTGAAAAAGCCTCCTCGCAATGACGGACTTGGCTTTGTAGGGAAAACCTTAGACCCTAAGCCCTTTACCCTGAACCTTAAGGAACTATTTCTTCCAGATAACTTTCTACCGGTGGACAAGCACAAATTAATGATCTATCGCCATGACTATCGTTTACACGACCAACTGATGGCCAGAATTTACGTTCTAATACATAAGGTAATGGGAAAGCAGCTGTTTGACGGCTGTAAGCATGCTCCCATTCGTTTGCAGTAATTACCGAAACGGTATGAGGTGCATTTTTTAATGGATTATCAACTTTATCAAAAGTTAAATTTTCTACCTGATCTATTTCTTTTTTAATAGCGATTAAGGCATCACAGAAACGGTCTAACTCATGTTTAGGCTCAGATTCCGTTGGCTCAACCATTAAAGTACCCGCAACCGGGAAAGAAACCGTTGGTGCGTGGAAACCATAATCCATTAAACGTTTTGCAATATCCGTTACTTCAATTCCGAAAGCTTTGAAAGAACGGCAATCTAAAATCATCTCGTGTGCACAACGACCCTGAGCGCCTGAATAAAGCACTGGATAGTGTTGCTCTAAGCGAGCTTTCATGTAGTTTGCGTTTAAAATCGCATATTTTGTCGCATTGGTTAATCCCTCAGCACCCATCATAGCGATGTAAGCATGAGAGATAATCAAGATTGAAGCTGAGCCCCAAGGCGCAGATGAAACCGCAGAAATTGATTTTCCTTTATCAATATCAACCACAGCGTGACCTGGAAGATAAGGAACCAAATGTTTCGCCACACCGATTGGGCCCATACCAGGACCACCACCACCGTGAGGAATACAGAAAGTTTTGTGCAAGTTTAAGTGGCAAACATCAGCACCAATATTCGCGGGGCTTGTTAAACCAACCTGTGCGTTCATATTTGCACCATCCATGTAAACTTGTCCGCCATTAGCATGGATCGTTTCACAAATTTCGATAATGCTTTCTTCGAATACACCGTGAGTTGATGGATAAGTAACCATCAAGCATGATAAATTATCTTTATGTAATTCTGCTTTTGCTTTTAAATCTTCAACATCGATGTTACCGTTTTCCAACGATTTTACCACAACGATTTTCATATCGGCCATTGCTGCAGAGGCAGGGTTTGTACCGTGAGCCGAAGCAGGAATTAAAGCCACGTTACGGTGGAAATCGCCTCTATCCTGATGATAAGCACGAATAACCATTAAACCTGCATATTCGCCTTGCGCACCAGCGTTTGGCTGTAAACTCATTGCGGCAAAGCCAGTAATTTCACTTAACCATTTATCCAGTTCGTTAAAAACCGAATAGTAACCTAAAACCTGGTCTGCTGGTGCAAACGGGTGTACGCGACCGAAGTGAGACCAAGTAACTGGAATCATTTCTGCTGTTGCGTTTAATTTCATGGTACAGCTTCCCAAAGCAATCATCGAGTGGCAAAGCGATAAATCTTTTGCTTCTAACGATTTGATATAACGCAACATTTCATGCTCTGAATGGTGCGAGTTGAAAATCGGGTGTGTTAAATAATCAGAAGTACGTTGTAAAGCCGATGGAATAACGGTTTCCACATTTTCTACCACTTCAACCTGGTCGGCTGCTACTGCTTTAACCTTTGCAAAGATTCTTGCGATTAAAGCAATGTCTTCAAAAGTTGTTGTTTCATCAATTGAGATTGTTGCAACGTTACCAGAGTAGTTTAAGTTGATTTCGTTATCTAAACAACCAGAGTGAATGCCGCCTTTTAAATCGCCTAAATCGAAACGAATGGTATCAAAATAAGCTGAGTTTAATTGTTCGTAGCCTAAACTTTTTAATGTTGCGGCTAAACTTACTGCCAAACCATGTGTACGTTCTGCTATTGCTTTCAAGCCTTTCGGACCGTGATAAGCTGCGTAAAAACCAGCCATAATAGCTAATAATGCTTGTGCTGTACAAATGTTTGAAGTCGCTTTATCTCTACGGATGTGTTGCTCCCGGGTTTGCAAAGCCATACGTAAAGCGTAATCGCCATGGCTATCAATGGTTACACCGATAATACGACCTGGGATTGAACGCTTATATTCATCTTTAGTGGCGAAAAATGCGGCGTGTGGTCCACCAAAACCCATCGGAATACCAAAGCGTTGTGTTGTACCAACCACAATATCAGCACCCCATTCGCCTGGAGGCGTTAATAAGGTTAAGCTTAAAATATCAGCCGCAACCGTTAATTTAATATTTTGATTGTGTAATTCCGTAGCAAAGTTTTTATAATCGAAAACCTCGCCATTACCGGCAGGATATTGAACTATCGCACCGAAAAAATCTTCAGTAGCAACGAAATCTAAATGACTTCCAATCACCAACTCAATACCGTAAGGATTAGCACGGGTTTTTAAAATATCTATCGTCTGTGCAAAAACCAATTCCGATACGAAGTATTTTTTCGCAGCCTGATTTTTACGCGTACTGTATTGCATAAACATCGCCTCAGCCGCAGCCGTACCTTCATCTAAAAGTGAAGCATTGGCAATTTCCATCCCAGTTAAATCGATAACCATCGTTTGGAAATTCAATAAAGCCTGCAAACGACCTTGCGCAATCTCCGCCTGGTATGGCGTATATTGCGTGTACCATCCTGGGTTTTCGAAAACGTTACGTAAAATTACACCTGGCGTAATGGTATCATAATAACCCTGACCGATAAAGCTTTTGAAAACTTTATTTAACAATGAAGTTTGTTTTAAAGCACCAAGATATTCAGTTTCTGATTTCGCTGCAGGCAAATTTAAAGGCTGTTTTAACCTGATTGCCGTTGGAACAGTTTGTTCAATCAGCTCATCAATAGAATTTACGCCAACAGCTTGCAACATTTCAGCGGTATCTGCCTCATTTGGTGCAATATGACGATTTTGAAAATCTTCCTTGTAATGGATATTTAAGCTCATGCGGGTATGAATAATAAATTTGCTGCAAAGGTAAGAAAAACAGCGCTGGAATTTGCTACCTACAAGTGTAAAAAAGGTGTCTTATTTATGTTTAAAAGCGACTAAAATAGTAGATTTTTGGTCTACCGTTTCAGATGAATGTTTGATACAGTATAGCAGCTAAATTCTCAAATTTGGAAAGCAATTCTTCAGTTAAAATTAAAGTTTGTTCCCGCCATTCGCTGCAATCTTTTTGTTCTAAACCTCGCAGGTTTAATTCGAGTAGTTTATTGTTTTAATTGCCTCATTGAGGGCTTCGCCATTTAAAAACCTGCGAGGTTTGCAAAAAGTATCCATGTATTAATAAGAGCCTTAGTTCGAGAAGTAGTCAAACTTGCTACAATAAAAAGATAATTTTATACTCAAAACTAAGGCTTATGTCAAATATA
>NZ_CAKLBU010000030.1 GCF_920984735.1 Pedobacter sp. Leaf250
AAAATAAACAATTGAGTACTTAAAAAAAATCATTTATAATTGTAAAAGGAAAGTGGCCCGTTGATTCCCGAAATGACTGGCCCGCTATGCTCCGAAATCCTTGGCCCATCAATGCCGTTATACACACCTCAAGAGCGGTATTGGGGGGAGTTGTAGATACCGTACCACTGACGGACTTTCTCAGTGATAGATTTACGCAGACGTCAGAACGTAAAAAATGTTATGATATTTTGTTTTTCAGTTTACTATATATAGCAATCATTAGAGAGTTTACGTGTATTTGATAGTTGGGTTCTGTCACAGTAAAGGTTGATCGAGTCAAATTTTGTCTTAAATATTTTGCCCTTAGTGGTTACCTAGTCATTCTCATTAAAGCCTAAAACGAAATGATAATAATCCTTTTTATAGATTTTGTATCCTTACTGATGTGCGGTTGTAGTACTCAGAGGAACATCTACATAATGTATTGCTGGGGAGATCACTCCAGCATAAAAATCCCACTAGGTATATCGTATTTATTTGCTCTAGAAAGCCGAAATTTCTGATAACTGAGAGTTATGATCAGTCTGTGTTTTTACTGAACTGTTAACATTAAAAAAGGCACTGGTTATCGCACCCGATCAATGAATATGGGTGAAAACATAAGAATCTCTAACAGCTGATGCGGATGAAATTTGACCTAACTCTATCCCAACATGTAACACTAACCTGAGCATTATTCCAAATTCTAAAGCTATTTATGCCAATAGCTACTAAATTTTTGCTTCCATCGGCCATACTCAAACCCATCCTAATAAATTTTGATAAAAAGAAAATTATCCTTAGTAAAGCGTTTTGCAACTACTGCTCTGTTTTGATCGAAAATTTGGTTGGTACCAAGGGCATCTGGTAAAAGTGGGTCGTTGTTGTATCCTTGAATCAGATACCTCACCATTTTAGCCTTTCGCCTCTACGCCAATGAACTTTGAGTACTAGTTTACTACCTATTCTTGTAGCGGATCATTCCCATAATACAAATCATCTGGGTTTTCATATGGCTTTACATTATGTTGATTGCAGATTCTCTGTTAAATCTTGTAACTATTCGCGTATAGCCAAGCTAGTCTGCTATCTGAGGGCCCAATTTCTCGCCGGTAATTCCATTGTGTAAACTTGTATCTGGATAAATTAAACCCAGCCTCTCAAAATAATCCGGACAATTCTAGCCTCTCATTCCGCTCGGAAGAGGCTATCCTGAGCGGAAGAAATGGAACCATAAAGTTTCCGAAACGTAGTAAAAGCATAAATCAATAAAACCAGAAAGTAGACGGAATAAAGATTTTTCATATTATATTTTATAAAAATTAATAAGTTCAAAAATATGCAGATGCATCATGCAGAAGCCTGTTGCCATCGTAGCTCAATAAGATCTGATGCTTATCCTTTAGGTTCGTAAATGTTAAAATATTTTATTCATGCCAGAGTTGATACTCAGTTTATTTCCATACATCAAATTAACCTTATGCCATTTTATGAATTCCCTCACTTGGTTCTTCAGCACAATCTAGTTCTTTACAAATGAAAGAAAACTAGACAATTTATTAAAATTAATCTCGTTACTGAGTTCTTAATCCATTCGGCTGTGTCCTTATTTATAAACAATCTTGGTAAATACTAGCTCGTGATGTCTGAAGGTTCCATAATAGAAAATGCCGCTCTCCCGACTAGGCACATACAAACGTTTAAAAAACTGGCATGATCGGACTTGGTCCATTTTAGTAGCTTATTCAACTGCTCACCGAAAACAGCGGCGATATGGTAATTATAAACCAAATTTTCTTTTACAAATAATTCAAATCACGCTAATATGCGAAATGAGGGAATGAGCACCAATTGATTTGGAATATTAAGGCCTATACATTGCAAGATATTTTTTTAAACCTATTCTAGCCTGGTGTATATGTGTCTTAACAGTCCCAACAGGGATATCTAACTGGATGGCGATCTCTTCATATTTAAAACCCTCGAAGTATAATTGAAAGGGTATATTGTGCTCTTGTTTTATCGAAGCCATTGCTTTAGATATATCTTCCATTGCAAATGTTGTTGTTGAGTTATTTGTTGCTGCATTTTCATTAATTGAGCACTACTGATCTTATCATCCGTTGTTATGAGCTCCTTCTTTCTGGAGTTTTTCCTGAACTCATTTATAAATGTATTTTTCATTATGACATATAGCCAGCCTTTGAGGTTTGTACCCTTATCAAATTTTTCAGCAAACCTCATTCCTTTAATTAAAGTCTCTTGAACTAGATCTTTTGCATCACCTTCATCATTCGTGAATTTATATGCATGAGAGAGAAGGAACTCGGAATATTCGTTAAGTGTAGAAGTAAACTCAGTATGGTCCATAGTTAAAGATTAAAGTCTAAATTCAACGTTTAATTAGCGGAATGGTTTTATTTAGTTGGCAATAATCTATGCAGTAGATTAATAAAACTTAAGCTTGCATAATTATCATTACATGAAAAAAAATCCACTAAACGTTAGGGTATCAGCAATATAAGTGCTAATTGTTGTTTAAGAAGCAAACAGATAGCATATACTAGTATGGAATTGCAATAGTATACTAGAGATTTTTTTTCGTCAGATATTTTTTTTGAGAAGCATTCATTTAGATTCCTTTTGGATGCAAATTATGCGGCTCTTTTTCTGTTCATTATCGTTTTTTCAACCTCTAAGGGAGTCAAATAACCTAATGAGGAATGGATTCGTTTTCTGTTGTACCAAACCTCTATGTATTCAAATATTGCCAGGTATGCCTGTTGCTTAGTTTTGAAAGTTCTTTGATAAACCATCTCAGTTTTCATTGTTTTAAAGAAACTCTCTGCAACTGCATTATCCCAACAGTTTCCTTTCCTGCTCATACTCTGAATAATTGGTAATCCCATCAACTGCTGCCTAAACTCCAAGCAAGCATACTGAACTCCCTGATCAGAGTGAAATATTAGTTTATTCCCAATTCCCCGGTTTGCTTTTGCCATTCGGAATGCGCTAACAGTTGTATTTCTGGCTTCCATATTATCACTTAGTGACCAGCCAATTACCTTTCTATCCGCAAGGTCGATGACCGTTGTCAAGTAAACCCATCCAGCACCTGTGCGTATATAAGTAAGGTCCGAGACCCATTTTTCTCCTAGCCCTGTAGCCGAAAAATCTCTGTTGAGGACGTTTGCTGCCACAGGATGCACATGATTGGAATCCGTTGTTTTTACCCATTTCTTGCGTATAACACTTTGAATTCCTGCCTTCCGCATTATCTTGGCTACTCTTGGCCTGGATGCTTGGATACCTCTTTCAGCGAGCTTGGCAGAAATCCTTGGACTCCCGTAAACTTTTTTGCTCTCGCTATGTATCTAACTGATTTCTTTTAACAGAAAGACACTTTCAACTTGACGTTTGCCCTTGGGGTAATTTAACCAATAATAGAAACCACTATTGCTTACCATAAACACTCTACACATCATTTCAACTGGAAATATTCTTCGGTGCTCTCTTATAAATCCGAATATCTCCCGTCTCCCTTGGAAAAGATGCCGACCGCCTTTTTTAGAATATCGCGTTCCATTTGAGCATCTTTTAGCTCTTTTTGCAGCTTTTTAATCAGCTTCTGGTCTTCAGTCAATTCTGCTACTCCTTGACTGGACTCTGATTCCCGTTGTCTCCATTTACTCAAAAGAGTCTGGCTGATACCTAATTCATCAGCTACTTCTTTTACAGATCCTTTGGTGTAAGAAAGCTCTATAGCCATCTTTCTGAAGGATTCATCAAACACTCGTCTGCCCATATATTCAAATTTAAAAGTTTCTTTCTAAATCTGACAACTAAATCCCTCTAGTCAAATGTAGCAACTCCAAGTAGACAATCCATCAATCTAGAGTTAGGAGGGATTGTGCCTAATTACCTTCGGATTAAGGTAACAATAGTGCACGAATTAGGCTATGCTTACGCCTTTTTCTTGAGTCTAAGCATATAAATAGTCTCATACATTGGGATCTACATTATGTGTGATCGAGAGTTATTTTTTGATAGATGCTGACACCTCCCTTTGCCTAGCAAAATTTATAGTCCTGAAAAATCCTATTTTAAATAAGGTTAATTCCGTATCTACCCAAAACTAATAAATATGTTATAATTATGTTGTACAATTGATCAAAACGTAAAAGGATTGACATTGTGTTGGCGCGATGACTTTATAAGATAGATCGACTATTATGCGCGAGTACTCTCTTTTTCATGTTAATCTGATCTTAAAGGCTTGAGAGTACATATTTTGGTTTACTGCTAAAAAAGAAGACGTAAATCGAAAGCAAATTTTTGGGGATTTCTACATATCTAAAGGATTAGTGTAAAGGAATGATCACGTCGTTATAGATAATTAAATTTTAATCTAGCCCATAGGCATGAATATCGAATCAAAAAGCAAAAGCGTAGATAATTTAATGGACAGATTTTTCATAAATAATTATAACTTAAATGGCAACACCAAAAATTCATGTATTAAAGATGGCCGAAAAAGCATTAATATATTTAAAATATCATTCAGGATTATAAAGATTGGAAGTTAATTATGTAACTCAAATTATTTATGCACCACGACATAAAATTATGATATTAATACATGCAGTAATTTTAGTATGATAAACGGAATTGGAGTTAAAACAAAATTTAAAATTAAAGAGCTGTGCATTACTGCACAGCTCGAATCCTAAAAAACCGTCCCTGATTTGATGAGGAAGATCAAATATAGGGAAAACTTCATACAAAGTAATTGTATGATAATCTTTACAGAAATACTTAAATGGAACTACTAAATTTTATTACTTCTTATGCCGTAAATTAAATTTGTGTATCATACTCAAATAATAAAAGCTTGAAAATAAAGCCAATGATCTTTTGTAGTCCTTTCCGAAAATCATGAATATGTTTTATTGTAATTAGCATTTTATTGAAATGTTTTGATTACCTCCACAGGCTTTTATTTTAATGACGATTGATTCTACCCTAATTTTCGAGTTAATTAAACAGCGCAAATTTTACAATACACATCATGTTATAAATATTATTTTTCTTTAGACATATAAATTAGACAAAAAGCAAGTAATATGCTATGCATTTTGTAGTATATAATAATACATCATATCTGTTAACCATTTAAGTGTTTGATATTTAGTCCTTTAATTGTATAATATCATCTTAGTTAATATTATATTTGTGGTATCAATCACCGATAAAATGACAACAAAAATTAAATGTATAAAATTTGGATCAATTCCGAAATGCCCGAAATGCGGACATAACTATATTGATCGAATTAAGAGAAATTTTATATTTAGAACAATTCTTCCATTTATACCCGCAAAAAGATATAAATGTTACAGATGTTTTCATTCCTTTCATGCACTTAACATCAAAAATTAACGGGAATCTTCAATATATAAATGTTTAGCACTGACATACCTATAATAAATTTAATTGTGAGTAGGGAAAACCGTTTGTTAACTTGATAAAATGATATACATAAAAGTACTGATAATATAAGGCCAATGTATCTGCTTCAAAGCTTAGCCAGGTTCCAGCCTGTAATGACACTAAACTTAATTTTATTCCAGGTTATCTATTTACTTTTAAACGATTGAAAAACTATCCGGGGGTGTTTAACAATTAGCAAATGGATTAAATAGGTATATCTGCCAAATTAAAAACATCCTAAACCTTAATCGGAATTAGCACTTTAATATAAGTTTACTTTAAACTTGCGCCAAATAAACCTATACATTAAGAGTTCCTTCAATTAAAAACAAAAATATTTTACGGCTGCAATTATTTGGTTTGTTAAATAATTTGTAGTCAATAGATGTTTTAAAACTCTGGGGCTCATAATAAATCTATAATTTTAATGGAATTTTATAATAGTGGAGATCATTTAATGATTATTACTCTAATAAGATTGATTTGAGAATAAATAAATGTAAACATAAGTAGGTAAACGCAGTCAGCTCAAACAAATAGATTTTTAAAGTTATCAATTTAGACGGGGATATTTTCTTATTATTTGCAATCCTTAAACTATTGCGACAGTAATTTGTTGAATGAAGTTATATATTTACTTTTGCAAGTAAGGAAGGCCAAGATAATGAAATCATAAGATCAATTTTTTAAGTAGCATATATAAAAAATTTTAACTATTAAATATTTATTGTATTTTTGCCAAATAGTTAGGAGCACAACTATAACGGGACAAGATTATTACTTGGATAAGTAATATTCTACAATACACAAAAGCCTTTCAGAAATGAAAGGCTTTCTTATTTAAGCTTATATTTAAAATCTGTTTCTTATTTCCGCAGATATCCTTATCAATCGACACCCGATAAATCTGTTTAAGATGGTTTATTTGTCAATAACACACAGTTGTATATGTCTCGAGCCTTTCGGAGAATAAATAATTTTAACATTTGTTAATTTTGAAAAATTGTTGAAAATAAGGTTATTCTGGTTGGTTTTGTGAAAGAAATCAAATTTGGACCCTTTGTAAATAATGACCCCATTTTGAACGTTGAATTTCTGTTTTATCAATTAAATTTTGAAAACACTTATTTCTTTTAATTAATTATGATACCCCAAAAATGAAATTTTGCATAAATCTAAAACTTAGGGTGATATGAATAAATAAGAAATAAAAGCAATCCCATAAATATTATTAGCAGCATGAGTATAATATTAATTGAAGTTTAAAATACTATTGTTAGAATGAAACTATTCTTCTAAGCTTTTTACCAACAAAACTTGCAGTATTTAATACATAAATTCTTTAGTATATTCGCCCAAATTAATAAACTCAAATTATGTGTGGAATAGTAGGCTACATAGGCTATAGAGAAGCTTGGCCAATTGTATTAAAAGGTTTAAAAAGATTAGAATACCGCGGTTACGATAGTGCTGGCATCGCCCTAATGAATGAAAGCGGGCAACAAATTTATAAAAAAGCCGGGAAAGTTGCAGTTCTCGAAGATTTTGCCGAAAATCAGGATCGTACAGGATCTATCGGTATAGGCCATACCAGATGGGCAACCCATGGAGTTCCCTCAGATCGAAATTCTCATCCTCACACCTCTAATAATGGGAAGCTTTCTATCATTCATAATGGAATTATTGAAAACTATGCCACACTGAAAGAAGAACTACTTGAACGTGGGCATAAATTTAATAGTGATACTGACACAGAAGTTCTGATCCATTTTATTGAAGAAATTCAAGAAATAGAACGAATCGATTTATTGGAAGCTGTACGTTTAGCATTGCATGAAGTAAGCGGTGCCTATGCTATCGTGATTATGGACAAAGAAAATCCTGATCGACTAATTGCTGCAAGAAAGGGCAGTCCTATGGTGATTGGCGTTGGCAAGGGAGAATATTTCATTGCATCTGATGCTACTCCAATTATTGAATATACAAAAAATGTAATTTATCTAAAAGATAATGAAATTGCATTGATCACCAAAAATGATCTTTTGGTTAAGCAATTGGACAATGTTGTTCAAACCCCATTAATTCAAGAGCTGGAACTAAAACTAGAAATGCTTGGAAAAGGAGGATTTGATCATTTCATGCTTAAAGAAATATACGAGCAACCCCGATCGATAAAAGATTGTATGCGTGGCCGTATTTACCCTGAAGAAGGAAAAGTTCAACTGGGCGGAATCAAAGAATTTGCAGAGAAACTCAAAAACATAGATAGAATTATTATTGTTGCCTGCGGAACATCGTGGCATGCTGGTTTGGTTGGCGAGTATTTAATTGAAGAATATGCCAGAATTCCTGTAGAGGTAGAATATGCTTCGGAATTTAGATACCGTAATCCAATTATTACAGAAAAGGATGTGGTAATCGCCATTTCTCAATCTGGTGAAACTGCCGATACTATGGCTGCCATAGAGATGGCAAAAGAACGTGGAGCAACTATTTTTGGCATTTGTAATGTTGCCGGTGCATCCATTCCTAGATTATCACATGCAGGTGTTTACACGCATGCCGGACCAGAAATAGGAGTAGCGTCAACAAAAGCATTTACCGCACAGGTAACGGTATTAACACTGATGGCCTTCTACATGGCCCAACAAAAGGGAACCATTACCACTTCGAAAATGATTGAATTGTTGACAGAACTGGATAACATCCCAGAGAAAATTCAGCAAGCGCTTGAATCAAATGATATCATTAAAGAGGTTGCCGAAAAAATAAAGGATTCGACAAATTGTTTATTTTTAGGAAGAGGAAGTGGTTTTCCTGTTGCTTTAGAAGGCGCATTAAAACTTAAGGAAATCTCTTACATTCATGCTGAAGGTTATCCTGCCGCAGAGATGAAGCACGGACCAATCGCATTAATCGACGAGGAAATGCCTGTAGTGTTTATCGCTACACAAAATTCATCTTATGAGAAAGTAATTAGCAATATTCAAGAGGTTAAAGCAAGAAAAGGAAAAGTTATCGCTATTGTAACGCAAGGCGATACAGAAGTGAAGAAAATGGCAGATTATTGCATCGAAATTCCTGATGCCAATGAAGCGTTTTTACCACTCTTGGCAACCATTCCTTTACAATTATTATCGTATCATATTGCTGTGATGAGAGGCTGTAATGTTGATCAACCAAGAAATCTGGCTAAATCTGTAACAGTGGAATAGATTATTTAGTCCCACTTCTAAAGTGAAACTATATGAATTTTGGATTTCCATAAATATGCCGTTGCAACTATGATAAATGGTCTTTAATTTCATAAGGTTATTACTTAGTACTATCTTCTTTGTGGAACATTAAATCTAATGGCCGATGTAAATTAGATGTTTTAGTATTTGAAATCCTTAATATAAGAAATGTCTTGATCCATGGATTAATTAAAATTTCCGTTCGTCTTTTATCTGCAGGTCGAAACAATCAATATATTTAATAGGATGAATTGGATACAGCAGATTTTCAAATTATGCTAGTATAACATCGATTCATTTATTAAGTTAGCGCTGCATAAATAATTATTTAACTTATTTAAAAAGCTTGATATTTAAATAGTTATTGTCAAAATCAATGCTTCATAAGGTAAATGCGAAGGTATTAGAATTTATAAACTCGGTCGTTTACTCAACGGGATACAGGCTATTAAAAAAAATCTATGAAAAAATCCAAAGCAAATTCAGCGCTTCAATTGAACATCTGTTATTATTTTTAAAAAGTTTTTAATTTTAAATGGTTTAATCATGTAAGCATCACAGTACCGTTCAAAAAGTTCTGGCTGAATAAATGAAGTGCTGGTGACAATGATTTTTACATTTGAAATTTGCATGTCTGATTTTATATCCTTGCAAATATGATATATATCGACCTCTATAGAATCAGTTGCTATTATTACAATGTCAGGACTGAACTTTATAAAATGGCGCTTACCTTCTCGAGAGTTAGTAAATGATAGTACTTGATATGAATTTTCAAGACGCCTAGTCATCCTATTTAATACATCAAGGTCATTTTCAATTAATAATACTTTTAACATTAAATAATGTAGAATTTGCTAGTATAAAGATAATTATTTTAACAATAAAATTAGTTAATAATGTATATCGTTCTATGTATTTATGTAAGATAGGCTAGCTTCAATATTATATTTTTGATTTGAAGTTTCGTTAATTCACAAATGTATGGTTTTTAACATGAAATTTATTTTAGACGAATTATTGCTTTAAATGTTCGAATAAAAAAATAAGATCGTCCAATAATTTTTCTTAAAAATTGTCTTATAATTAATGGATGTGTTATTTTTGACAACTATGCTATATAATTTTACAATTTTAAATTTATTTGAAAATGCAGAAACTTTAATCATAGAAGTTGAGTGCATTGACTTACCTAATATCATTACGGATTCTCACATTTCTCAATGGCTTTATCTGGATAAGGTAACGTTCTCAATGATTAAATTATGGTTAAATTCAGTCAATTCGTCTTCAGATGTCGAGGAAAGATATTTCCAACAGGGCTATTTAAAATTCAATAATTTTGAAGCTACCTTTATCGAGAAATATAATTTATCACAAAATCAATTGCTAAACAATAAATATCATCAATTACCGAACCATACGCACCAATTGATTCAGGAATATTTAAGGCAGCCAATTTCCTGGAAATTTTTATAATTAAGATTGCTGTTAGTAACCACAACAAAGTTTAGATGAAGTAATATTTACAATGGTGATTCCAGAATAGGAAGGAGGCTCTTTTATTCTATTCAAATTTATTAATGAGTTTAATAGAATTAGGTTATAAAATGGAGTGAAAATTATTTGAATATTGTAGTTATCAAACTATACTTTAAAAGTCTCGTGAAAAATATTTTAGTTGTGCAACATTAAATAGTTTAAGTTACAATAAATGAAACCTACGCCCAATCTTGGTATATTAATATTCTAAACAGATTTATTTAGTATATAAATAAGATATTAGATCTAACTACTTCATTAACATATTAAGATAAGGATCTACTTAATATTAAGTTATTTGAATTGAAGATAATATATTTAAAACTAGCTAAAAATACTCATAAAGTAAGCTGGTAAATTGACTATGCATGTTAGCAATCGATAAATATAATTCAACAATAATTACAAAATATATGATAATTATTTTGAAACATTAATGAACAGTATCTATATCAGATTAGTATAATTCTAACCTATATACCAACACCATGAGTATTTTTATACTGTTTATTGGTTCATTCTTCGCATTTTCCTCCACTTATGTTTGGTTTGCTATTTCTCAGCTGAACAGGTGCCCAGTGATTGTAAGAAATTTTAAAACATTTTATCTTTTTTTTTAATAGTGAGAACACTGTTAAGTAAAATATTAATAATATACTTTCACTACTTAACGATATAAATATTCACGCGGCTTATTTGAAGAAATATATTTTAGAAAAATATTTTCATCTAAGAGTCATTATAATTTTAGGCAAAAATGTTAATTGCCGGAAATTTTCGAAGTTATTTTGCAGTTACAATTAAAAAAGCATAGTGGCTTACCACAGTTCTTTTAAATCAAGAAATATAAGCTTCATTAGGAATGAAAACTTATTAAAGGTGTAGGTTCATATTCTACAAATTATCAATTTAATAATTGGATAATTTATATAATAACAGAATATTCACGATGCTGTTCTAAATGCTGCCCTAAGCATAGCTAAATTATTCGAAAACAAATGCGCGAAAAAAATAAATAGTATTTTTAAAAGTTTGAATGCAAGATTTGTGAACATATGGTTGGCTATAACGTTCTTATTGTGAGAGATATGCAGGCTTTTTAATGGTCTTAATCAAAATACTGTCAAAAATCCTTGACATGATAATGCTAAATGTATCAAACCAATCTTGTATATATATCAAGTTATTTTAAGCTAATTAAATAATGGAGGATAAATACGAGAAATCTTCTCAACGGTAGCTTTTCTTGAACAGTATGACAAGAAAATCTTTTAAAGATTTGATTATTTAATTTTTAAAAAATTTGTAAAAACAATGTTATATTTACCGTCGTAAATTTAATTTTCTAGTCTTTAAGCTATTAATAGCTAAAGCTCTAGGTATTAGAAGGCCATTAAAAATTAACGTCCATTTAAACTATCTACTCTTGTTTAGTAAAATCAACATTGTCCCCCGCTGGCTTATTTTTGTAATAGACTTATGTATCTGTTTAATTTCCCTAGCCGTTGCTTATTTGGTCAGATACAATTTTGACCTTTCCAGCCTAAACTATACAGAATTCAGTCGAAATATTTTGGCGATATCAGTTATAAATGTTTTTGTTTTCTTCAGTTTCAGAACTTACACTGGCATTATCCGCTATACTAGTGCGCAGGATACATTTCGAATTTTGTTTGCAGTATTATCAAGCAATGGAATTTTTTTCTTTTTTAATCTCTTTATAATCGCATCTGGTAGCACAACCTATATTTCTAATACTTTATTAGTAATAAATGGACTTACTTCCTTTTTATTTTTAATTACATATCGTGTAATGACCAAATATTTTTTTATGTATATAAAGAACTTGAAATTAGATAAAAAAAAAGTAATTATATATGGAGCGGGTGAAGGCGGTTTAGCGACTAAACGTGTATTTGATCATGACGGGCGTGTAAACAAGGCAATTGTAGCATTTGTGGATGACGACGATCGCAAGGTAGGAAAGACTATAGATGGTGTCAGAATTTTGAGTACCAGTCGGCTGGAATCATTAGTAATAGATCATGAGATAGATGAAATTATTTTTGCTTCCTATAATATCCCAGTTGAGCAAAAGAACAAAGTAGTAGATTTATGCTTAGAAAATGATGTTCTAGTACTTAACATCCCGCCTGCAGATGTTTGGGAGGGTGGGAAAATCAGTCCTTCACAAATTCAAAGCATCAACATTGAAGATTTACTGAATAGAAAGCCAATTAAAATTGATATAAAAGGAATTCAAAACCAATTAAAGGATAAAAGAATCTTGATCACCGGCGCCGCAGGTTCCATCGGTAGTGAAATTGTCAGGCAATTGATGAAATTTGAAACGGGGCTCATCATTTTATGCGATCAATCTGAAACTGCACTTCATAATATTTACTTAGAGCTTGAGGAAACCCACAAAAATAATAACTTCCATGCTTTTGTTGGTGATGTAAGGGATGTTGTAAGAATGGAATATTTGTTTGACACTTATAAACCTCATTATGTTTATCATGCCGCAGCCTATAAGCACGTTCCGTTAATGGAGGATAACCCAGCGGAAGCAGTGAAAACAAATGTTTTTGGCACAAAGAATATTTCTGATCTTTCTGTAAAATACGGCGTACAAAAGTTTGTTATGGTTTCAACAGATAAAGCAGTAAATCCAACTAACGTAATGGGTGCTACTAAACGTATTGCTGAAATTTATGTGCAGTCTCTAAATAACTCTCTGCACTATAAAAATACGGTTTTTGCAAACGGACTTAGTTATATAAATGATTTAAAAATAAAACCTAATACTAGATTTATTACTACTCGTTTTGGGAATGTATTAGGTTCGAATGGTTCAGTTATACCAAGATTCAGGCAGCAAATTGAAAAAGGTGGACCAGTAACAGTTACGCATCCGGAAATTACTCGTTATTTCATGACCATTCCAGAAGCTTGTAGATTAGTTCTTGAAGCCGGCTGTATGGGATCTGGGGGCGAAATTTTCGTATTTGACATGGGAAAATCGGTGAAAATTGTAGAGCTGGCAAAAAAAATGATTCGATTGGCCGGATTGGTGCCTAATGAGGATATTGAGATCCAATACTCTGGCCTACGTCCAGGAGAAAAACTTTTTGAGGAGTTACTCAATGATAATGAGAATACAATGCCTACGCATCACGAAAAGATTATGATAGGTAAGGTGCGAGAGTATGAATTTTCCACAGTTGAAGAACAATTTCAAACCCTATTCGAATATGCTAAACATAATAACGATAGACAGGTCGTTATAGCTATGAAAGATATTGTAAAAGAATATAAAAGTATGAACTCAATTTTCGAAGAATTAGATCAAAAAGTTTAGTCAAGTGCTTTTGTAAAAACCATCACTTATTGAAGGGTGTGTCTAAAAAGCGTTCACATGAAACGAACGAATAATTTTGAGCTAGCAACAAGTTGTCAGCCTTATTGAAGGTATTCCTAAGATGTGAGAAATATTTTAAGCTCAACTCCTCAAGTTTATTGATGTTATAGTATTTATATTAAACCCTCTAACTTATCTAAAAAATGCCTCAATTTTAACATATAACGTAAAAAGTATGGCAGCTCTATTTCATAAGTTTTAGGTAAGTGATTTAAAGGAATAAGATTGGGTACTTTTATTACTATTATATAACACTGAGTTATTTAAAAACACCTTTAATTAAACTTACAATTCTTTTTAAATCATCATCCACTAAATTTGATCCTGAAGGCAGACATAAGCCATTTCTAAAAAGTAATTCTGAAACGCCATTACTATAAAACGGTGCATCACGAAATATAGGTTGCATATGCATAGGCTTCCATAAAGGTCTACTCTCAATATTATCTTGCAATAAGTCAAGATAAATATTTTTTTTGCTTATTTCTCTATTAAGTGTTGGCTCAACATATATGGTACTTAACCATCTATTCGTATAAAAACCTAAAGGCTCGTCTAAAAATTTTATAGAATCAATACCTGATAGCTCGCTTTTATAATAGTTAAAGTTAGCACGCCTTTTCTCAACATGGTTAGTTAGCACTTCCATTTGACCACGTCCAATCCCAGCACAAATATTGCTCATGCGATAATTATAACCGATCTTAGTGTGCTCATAATGATCAGCTTTATCTCTGGCTTGAGTAGCTAAGAACCTTGCTTCGCGTACATAATTTTCAGAATCTGAAATAAGTGCTCCGCCTCCTGATGTAGTAATTATTTTATTCCCATTGAAGGACAATATACCGAGATCCCCGAAAGTACCCATATTTTTACCATTTATATGAGAACCTAAAGCTTCAGCAGCGTCCTCAATAATTGGAATTTCAAATTCTTGCGATATTGCAGAAATCGCGTCCATTTTTGAGGGCATTCCATATAGGTGTACTGGGATAATAGCTTTAGGCTTCTTACCTTTAGCTAAACGGTCCATAATACACTCTCTTAACAAATCAGGGCAAATATTCCAGGTATCTTCCTCACTATCTACAAAGATAGGTACAGCACCAACATACTTTATTGGATTTGCACTAGCAGCAAAAGTCATTGATTGGCAAATAACCTCATCACCGGGCTGAACATTTAACATAATCAATGCTAAGTGAATGGCTGCTGTACCTGAACTTAATGCAGCCGCATGGCGTGCTCCGGTGAAACTAACCAAATCAGCTTCAAAGCCATCAACATTTGGACCTAATGGAGCAATCCAGTTTCCTTCGAAAGCTTCATTAACATACTTTTGCTCACTTCCTCCCATATGAGGTGAGGAAAGCCATATTTTATTGTTCATAGATGTTTGCTATTCACTATTTTTAATGAGTAAGAGCGATAGGAGAAATATTTATTTATGATAGCAAAATTCTTAATAATGATACCGTTAACTTGTGTAAAAATAATTAAAATATATTATTTAAAAGTGTTTTGATATATAAAATTTATTTTTTCTAACATTTTTTATAAAAAAAAAATTAATTTATTTTAAGGAATTATTACCTGCGTATATTTTATGTTATAAGTATTTTAATTTATCTATTCTTCACATCTTTTGATATTTTTATTACTTTCCCTGGATTACCAACTACGGTATAGCCATCTAGAACGTCCCTTAGTACGACTGCGCCAGCACCAATGGTACACCATTTTCCGATCGTAACATTTTGGATTATTGATGCACCTATACCTACGTGTGTGCCCTCCCCGATTTGCACGTTCCCTGCTAAAGCAGAGTTAGGAGAAATATGTACGAAATCTTTCAAAATACAATCATGATCTACTGAGGCATTAGTGTTGATTATGCAATGTTTACCAATAATAGCATCCGAATTTATTGTAGCACCTGCCATGATTACACTTCCTTCTCCAATAGTCGCTCTGGTAGAAACTGCAGATTTTGGATGAGATAAAACTTTATAATTAAAGTTGGTGTGACTTTCCACAATTTTTTTTCTGACTAAATTATTTCCTATTGAAATCACGATGCTAACAGCGCTAGCTGGAGACTCATGTACAACTTTGTATTCCAAAAATTTTGTTTTAGATAAATCATGGTCGATAAATGCGCTGATGATAATTTTATTCTCCTCAGCTATCTCAGCAATTACTTTCCCATGACCACTTGCTCCATATAGATACATAGTGAATTATTCTTTAATTGTTGCCATTAAATACATCCGAGGTTGCATGTCCCTTCTTTGCAATTCCCTCCCTATTAAAAACTTTTTTAAATGTTCTAAGAAAGATTTTGAGGTCTAATGAAAAAGACAAATGATCTACATACCAAACATCCATTTCAAGTTTTTTGCTCCATGAAATGGAATTTCTACCATTAACCTGTGCCCAACCTGTGATTCCAGGGCGAACATTATGTCTTCTTTTCTGAACTTCAGTATATAGAGTTAAATATTGTATCAATAAGGGACGTGGTCCAATTAGGGACATATCACCCTTTAAAACATTTATTAGCTGGGGTAACTCGTCTAAAGAAGTTTTACGAACGAACGACCCAATAAATGTTAATCTTTCAGCATCCGCCAACAGATTTCCATGTTTATCTCTCCTATCATTCATTGTTTTAAATTTTATAATTTTAAATAGCTTTTCTCCTAAGCCTGGTCGCTCTTGAAGGAAGAAAGGTTTACCACTATTGTCGAAACATAATCCAACAGTTATAATAATCAAAAATGGGCTTAAGAGTATTAATCCAATTAAGGCAACAATAAAATCAATAGATCTTTTTATAAAAATTTTGTACATCCTATATTTTTTCCATGATCAAATTGTATGATCTATCAACTAAATATTCATTGACTAAAAGGGTATGAGCATTGTGCCCTAAAATTTTTAAATCACTATGAATAAGCATATCCATTTTTTTCTGCATATCATTCTGATCTCCAGCAACGACTTTAAATCCACAATTCGCTTTCTCTATAATAGCTCCTAAATCTGTATTTGGATCAGTAGCAGCAAGAACGGGTAATTTCATCTCTAAATACGATAATAATCTAGAAGGAAAATTAGGTATTAAGAAGTTTTTGTCTAAGAAAATTAAACCTACATCACAGGAGGCTAACAACGTATCATAATCTATTTTGATTAGCCGTTGCAAAAGTTTTGCATTAGCTGGTTTGTTGTCCCTGAACCAATTTTGAATTTTAGTAAATTCGGTACCGTCCCCTATGATCAGAAAAAATATATCATGAAATGTTGTTGCCAATATAGTTTCCAACAAAAAATCTAAACCTTGTGGTTTTCCTAAATTCCCACCATAAACAAAAATTTTCTTATCTATTGGAACATCATATTTTTTACGGATGAATATTTTTTGTTCAACAGAAAAGTTAAAGATAACAGGCTCAATAGTATTTGGATTCACCTCAACTTTCTTAGTTTTAATTCCAATGTTATGGTCCAGTATAAAATTAACATTTGCAGGTGACATACATCCTATTGTATCCGAAATTTGGTATAATTTTCTTTCCTTTTTTAAAAACAGCTTATGAAGAATACTATTTTCCTTTAGCATCTTCATATCGACTGCATTTTGAGGAAAAATATCTTTTAAAAGTAGATAAGACTTCGCACCGTCTTTTTGTTTTATATATTCGATAACCTTTCCGAAGGTAATTGGAGGTGTAGAATATAAAACTAAATCAAACTTTGTATGTGAAAGATACTTTTTAATTGCTGAAAGATATTGATATTCTATGGCAAAAGTACCAATTCCTTTTTCGACAATATTGGTCTTCTGAATATTAAATGTTTTAACTCTCAAAATTGAAACGCCCTCTTTCTGGGCGAAACTGGTAGAAATAGACATTCTTCTTTCGACTGGTGTTACCACAGTAATATCATGACCCTCTTTACGAAATTTTCGTATTAAATCCTGATATATGCCCCGTTCTTCCACAGAATTGATTTCAATTAAAGTTAGAAAAAGTATGTTCATTACAAATTATATATGCTGATAATATCTAATACAGAATGGATTCTATGTTTACCTAATTTATTCTGACCAAACAATTCTTTTTATATAATCGGTATAAGATATTATTATTCTAACCATCTTATCTGAAACATTTGGTATTGAGTAGTCTAGTACTGGTCTAAAATTCCTCTCTGAACCTATTTTTTGCTCTAATACCTGTGTTAAACCTTGTAGTATACGTTGCGAAGATAAACCAACCATCATTACGCTCGCTTCTTCCATTGCTTCTGGTCTTTCATGTGCCTGACGAATATTCAGGGCTCTGAAATTTAATATAGAAGACTCTTCAGAAATTGTACCCGAATCTGATAAAACTACGTAAGCTTTTTTTTGCAATGCATTATAATCATGAAAACCTAATGGTTTCAAGAACTGAATATCTGGATGCATATCTATTTGCATCCTATCAATCATGTTTTTCGTTCGTGGATGAGTAGAAACAATAATTGGCAACCGATATTTGTCTGCTATGGCATTTAAAGAATCCATTAAATTTCTAAAATTCTTTTCTATACTTATATTTTCTTCTCGATGTGATGAAACTACAAAAAACTTCCCTTCCTCTAGATTTAACTTTTCAAGAATATTCGAGGAATCAATTTGTGGTAAATAATAATTTAATACCTCGAACATAGGAGAACCGGTTTTGATAACTCTGTCTGCTGGAATACCCTCCCTTAAAAGATACTCCCTAGCAATGTTAGAATAGGGTAAATTGATATCTGAAATATGATCGACAATTTTCCTGTTAGTTTCTTCTGGCACGCGTTGATCAAAACACCTATTTCCTGCTTCCATATGAAAAACAGGAATACGCCTTTTTTTTGCTGGTATGGCACATAAACATGAATTTGTATCTCCTAGAACCAAGAATGCGTCTGGACATAATTTTTCTAGTAATGGATCAATTTTTATTAAAATATTGCCAACTGTTTCTGTAGCCGTCTTTCCTGCAGCTTCCAAAAAGTAATCTGGTTTACGAAGACCTAAATCTTCGAAAAAAATTTGGTTTAATTCGTAATCATAGTTTTGTCCAGTATGAACAATTATGTGTTCAATTGCTTCTGATGTATCTAAGGCATCTAATACTCTAGATAATCTAATTATCTCTGGTCGTGTTCCTACAACCGTCATTACTTTAAGTTTTCTCATTATGCGGCTTTTACTATTCATGTTACTTCTCAGCATTTGCTAAATTAAGTTGTTTATGAAATTATATTTCAAGAAAATAAGTATCAGTATTTTCAGGGTTAAACGCTTCATTTATCCAGAAAATGGTAAATAATTCTTCTTCTCCGATATTTTTTATATTATGTGTATACCAAATTGGCATATCAACATAAGCTGGTTCAATTCCATCAACGTAAAAGTCCAGAATTTCATCATTATCGATTTTTCTTAATTGAATTAATGCTTTTCCCTTAATAACAGCGAATCGTTCAATTTTTCTCGTGTGATAATGATTTCCACGTGTTATGCCCGAAACTGTTGTCGAAAATGAACATTGTCCTCCAATACCGAGACGAATCACCTCCACAAAAGCTCCTCGAGGGTCTATGTGTTGTGTAAATTTTATGGGATAATGTGTTGCGTAATCAATATAAGACCTGAAAGTATTAAATAAGTTATGTTCAAACGAACTATTAATTAAAGGAATTTCCCCGCCATCAAAATATTTTATTTTGAAATCATTCAATAATGCTAAAACTTCAGACACATTTTTAGTTGAAGTTGCATTAATAAAAAATTCGGGTTCATTGCTGCACTCTTTAATTTTATCAATAATAATATCAACTAGTTCCTGAACATAAATTAATTTTACTTCTCCGTCTGTTACAATAGTCGGCACATCGCCATGAGTTAATTGGTAACAAAATGTAGAAATAAATGAATTATAGAAAGGCTTGCCGAAAGCTCCAAAAACATTTGGAATAATTAATCCTGTAATTTTGCCATCGTTTTCCGTGGCCCAGTTTGCTAGAGCTTCTCTCCCTGCCTTTTTTGATTTTGCATATAAATTATCTCTTTCCTCTTGGGTAGAGGAAGAAAAAATAACATGAGCTTTAGAACCTGTTCTTTCTAATGAATCAATTAATATTTTAGTTAAGCCTACATTTGTTTCATATATAAATTGCTCCCTTTCATGACGATTCATCGCGGCTAGGTGGATGATTACATCACATTGCAAGACAAAGTCATCCAGTTCGCCCTCATTTACAAAATATTCTTTATGAAAATCAATTCTTTCAAAATCTCCTGGAAATAATCCCAACGTATTATATAAATGTCTGCCGACAAAACCATTTTGACCTGTAATTCCTATTTTCTTCATGAGTTATGTTTAGCTTTTAATTTTGCAATTAATTTCATTAAAATAATTTAAATCATATCTATATTCATCATTTACTTCACCCAATCTATGATCTGTTAAAATCAAGAGTTTACTTCCTAAGTATTCGGACTTAATCGCAGTTATACAGCCTGCGGGAATGTGCAGATAAGTTAATACTTCATCGGTCAAACAATATTTCTGAATTGTTAAATCTCTCGATGGCTTCATAAAATCATCAACTTTAATGACTAAAATTTCAAAACTTCCATTCATACAGGCAAACCATCGTTGTTCTATTTTATGACCCTGCCAACCCCTAATAAATGTCGGTGAATGATTTTCAATGGTATAAATTCTTGTAATTCCTGATGCATCGAATTCATTATTGAATGTAAGAATTCCTCGATCATCTTTATGACTTTTTCCCTGAAGTAACACTATAGGATATTTTGATTTACGGATATTGCATTACGTCTTCTCCAAAAACTTCTTTTCGAATTAATGGCAAAGTAGAGATCAGCCTTTTAAGACCTTCAACTCCTTGTTGTTGTGTATTGTGCGAATGATAATCTTCAATTTGGGCAACTTCCTCCTCACCCTCAAAGAAATACTGTGCATAATTTAAGTCGCGGTTATCTGCAGGAACACGATAGAAATTACCCATGTCTTCGGCTTTTGACATTTCTTCCCGGGTACACAATGTCTCGTATAATTTCTCGCCATGACGAGTTCCAATCACTTTAATAGGTACTTCCTTGCCTGTTAATTCAATTAATGCTTTGGCTAAATCACCAATGCTTCCTGCTGGAGCCTTATTAACAAATAGGTCTCCAGGGTTAGCATGTTCAAAGGCAAATAGAACCAAATCGACTGCATCTTCTAAAGACATAAAAAATCTAGACATGTTAGGATCTGTGATTGTAATTGGACTGCCTTTCTGAATCTGATTTAGAAATAAAGGAATCACAGAGCCCCGCGATGCCATAACGTTTCCATAACGTGTTAGACAAACCACAGTTTCTGTTGTATTTCTTGATTCTGCAACAGCCACCTTTTCCATCATTGCCTTGGAAATTCCCATGGCATTAATTGGATATGCTGCTTTATCTGTTGAGAGGCAAATAACCTTCTGAACTTTGTTTGCCGTTGCTGCCCGAATAACATTCTGTGTTCCTTCGACATTTGTTTTCACCGCCTGCATTGGGAAAAATTCACATGAAGGGACCTGTTTAAGGGCTGCTGCATGAAATACGTAATCAACACCCCTTGTCGCAGGCTCAACACTTGAATAATCTCTAACATCGCCGATATAATATTTAATCTTATCGTTTTTGTATTGATTCCTCATGTCATCTTGTTTTTTCTCATCACGAGAGAAAATACGAATTTCTTTGAAATGGTCTGTGTGTAGAAATCGATTGAGAACAGCAGTTCCGAACGAGCCCGTACCTCCCGTAATTAGTAGTGTTTTATTTTGAATTTCCATGCTCTTTAATAAGCTTTTTAATAATATTAAGATAACTATTTGTTCTGTCCATGCTTGTTCCGAAACGTTTTAAGTTCGCAGTTCCTTTCCTTACCAGTAAATTTGTAAGACTTTCGTCAGTTATAAGTCGAAAGATAGCTTCGGCATAAGATTCAGGATTTATTGGTTCACAAAAAAGCGCAGAATCTCCACAGATATCTTGAGAAAATTCTAAATCTGATGCTATTATAGGCTTTTTCATCCACATTGCTTCCAAGTATGTAGCAGAAAATACTTCTAAGAGTGTCGGAATAAAAACAATATCGGAATGCTTATACAGTGAAGGAATTTTTTCTAAATCGACCTTTCCTAAATATTCTATATTTTCGTTGCAGAATTCAGGCAAATTTATGTCATTTTTATTCAGTGTAATTAAAAATTTGAAATCTTTCAAATCGAATTTGTCTTTGAGTATTCTAATGACATCTGGTAATATCAACATGTTTTTATGCTGATAATTTGCAGTCAAAAATAAAATATTACATGAACCTAATGGCAAATTTTCGAAATCAATCCAATGATCGGGTTTTGTGAAAATTTCATTAAGTGTATTTCCAACCGTAAAAGTATATTTTTTGAATTTTTTTTTACGAGAAAAAATCCTTCTTGCATTTTCCGTTTCAAATATCAAAGCATCAGCATACTTTTTAAAGGCATAGGTTTTAATCACAGATAATATTCTATAATAAATTCTTTCCTTCAAGGATATCTGTTTGAAGAAGGGTGACTCTGGATAAATAATAAAAGGAATGGCAAATCCAACTAATTTAGGGAATTTGCTTTTATGATATGAAGGGCCAAAAAGCGTAAAAATACAATCAGGATTTACAGTATCTTCTATTTTTTTAACGCTGGTAATTCTTTTCGCTTTAGACTTTTCTTCAGATTTATCTAAATGATAAAATTTAAAATTATCTGGAAAAATTTTATCATCAACAATTTCAGAACAATTAACTGATTGGATCACATGAAAATCATCCAAAAGATTCATGTTCTTCAAATCTCTAAGAAAAGAGGCTGCAACTTGCATACCGCCCCCGGCAAAAAGATTAGAATTATCAATTATTAATTTCATTTCTTTAAGCTTTTTATAAACGTTATAAGATTTTGTGCTGCTTTTTTTCTTGTAAAAGATGCTGAAACTATTTCAAAAGATTTTTTACCCATTTCTTCTAATTTTGAAGTTTCAGTCATTGCAATTTTATTTATGTTTGCAATCAAGTCATCTTCCACAATTTCGTTTATGATCCAGCCATTTTCACTCTCTAAAATGAGATCTTTGGCATTTCCTGCTTTTGAAGAAATTAAAAGGGATTTTTTCAGAAATGCAGCTTCTATCGCACTTAAAGGATTAGGGTCCGATTTTGTGGGAAGTGCAAATACATCAGCAGCAATTAGATATTCTTTTACTTCTTGTGCTTCTAATTGACCTGTAAGGGTATAACTATCTGAAAAATTGTCTGCAGTTATTTTTTCTTTCAGGATATCAAAAAATTCCCCACTACCTATTTGTACAGTGTAAAGATTTTTGAAATTTGATTTTTTAAACGCATTGTAAAATTCTAAAACACCTTTCCGCCGATCTAATGAGGATACTAAAACAATTATTGTTTTGTCTAAAGGTAAGTTTTTTTTATTCCGGCTATTAATTTTTGAATCATTACTGGAGAGTGAGAAAAATTCTTCGTCGACCGTGTTGGGCAGGAAGCCTATAATTGCATCATTATTATAATGGTGAATATATTCTTTTGACTTTAAATTTGGCACTACGAAGTACTTAATATTATTTAATGTTTTTCTCCTAAAAAGATCTACATATCTATTTGAACTTATTTGTGCATCAATGTGCCCCTCACTCCAAAAAAGAATGGGACAGCTAAAATTATGTCTGTTTAAGAGGACATTTATAGTCGCAGGCGCATTCCAACTCCCTGCTAGCAATATACTGTCAGGTTTCAGCTTTTTCAAACACGAAATCAAGCCAAAATTTATATGTGGATAAAATCCTTTAAATTCCGGATGGAATCCTTTCAAAAATGTATATGAATATTTATTCTGTTCTGCGTTAAATTTCCAAAATCTTCCAGGCTCAGTTTTAGCACAGTAGATCACATGCAAACTTTCATCAAATTGTACTAATTCTTCCTCAAGCACGTTGAAAAATGATGTTCTATAGGGCGTTGGTATATTTGTGACTACTACTAACATAATTGGTTTTATAAAATAGTTTCAGTGTTAAAAGCAAAAATACTAACAATGTTACATTTTGTGGTAAATAACCGCGAGTAATTTCTTGAAACATAACCATAGCAATCATTACGATCACTACACGCCCTCTTGGCTCATTTAGAACTGTTCTTTTTGAAATATAACCTATAAATACGCCTAATACTGTCATGAAAAATATGATTCCGAAAATACCAAACGCAATATAAAATTCTATAACATTTGATACAGCTGCGCCAGCATATCTCCCTTCCTTTGAATTAAATGATTTCTTAATTATATCACTTTGTGGTATACTGGGCTTTTTATTGTTCTCAAAAAAAGATGCAGGGATGATTCTGATTAGGATATGGGCAAACATAGATTCCCCATAATCAAAGTCTATATTATTATCTCTCATATATTTTACTACCAGCATTTCAGTCTTATAATTATCAGTTTGATTCATTATTAATTGGTAGGGGGAAAGACCATTTTGAACCTTTGATTCAAAAGTAACGTTATTAAATTCTAACGTTTTCAAAGCAGTTCTATTTAATGTTATAAAATTGACAGCATATGAAATAATGGAGCCAATTAAGATCCATTTAATAATAGTTTGAAGTGAGAGACGACTTGTTACAACAAAATGATAGATAATGCCAATAATTAGCAATAATATCCTATACCTAAAACCTAAAAGCATATAGCAAAAAATTGTAAGTCCCATTAATAACCATTGCCATGGCTTGTTAAAACTTTTCTCATATATTATGATAATGAAAGCTAAGATTAAGGAATCACCAAGAAACATCAAGTAGTTAAAAATTCCGCCACCATACGCGTCTTCATCAACATTCCTTTTGATCATTGCCACCAAGGAAATGAAAAATAGCCATGTGTAATACTTGTAGTTAGGATTTAGAAAGGTGTTTTTTTTTGACACCAATTGTATTTGGGTAGTTTTAAAAGAGATGTTATAGCCTACTAATAAAAAAAAGATCCCGATACAATATAATTGTAGCGTATCGTAAAATCCATCCTTAAAATTACCGCCAAGATGATAGTATCTATTCAAACTTATAGAATTCAGAGGCCCTAAAAAAAAGCAGATGAAATAAACAATAAGAATAAAAAACATCAAAAAATGTTTCCTAAAATCTTTTGTTACAATAAATAAACCTGATAAGAATAAACCTCCGAGTATATAAAATTCCATAGTTTTTTATTAAGAGATACTTTGTAGATGACTAATTAAATTCATTCTAAAAGTATCCCAGCTCAGCTTCTGGGATGTGATAAATCCTGCTTTTCCGATTTCATTAATTTTTTTTGGATTGTGTATCAAATATTGTATTTTTTCTTTAATAACTTGAGAATTTCTTATCGGAACTAAGAAACCATTTCTACCATCAACAACTATATCGGATGCAATTGTATTTTCAGAAGCAATCACAGGAATACCAGTAGACATTGCTTCAAGTATGACTTGTCCGAACCCTTCAATTAAAGACGGCAAAACAAAACAATGAGATTCATGTAATAATGAGATCATTTCTGAATGGGGGATATTTTTATATATATTTATTTTTATCCCAGAATCTCGAATCAAATTTTCATCAAATATCCCTCTTCCTATAATATTTAATTCAATATTGGGGATCGTTTTAATTGCATTTAGTAAGTAAGTGATACCTTTTCTTTGATTTAAACTGCCCACAAATACAATTTTAAAGACTGAATCCTTTATAAACAATTCTCTACATTTATACTTAAATTTTGATAACTCTACTCCATATGGAATGACCTTTATCGTCTCCTCATTTATTCCCTCTGCCTTTAGAGATTTTGCAGTGACACTACTTGCACAAATTATATGATCGGCTAGGTAAATTTCCTGCGAGAGATTGCTCAACACACCTTCTGAGACTGAAAATTCATACTCCTGCAAAATAGATATTTTAGATAATGGATTTATCTTCATTTCATCTTCCAATAAATTCTTCACAAAAGTGGTATGTGGATGAAATTGGAATAACACCTTGGGATTAATTGGATTTTGTTCAAATGCATATTTTGCATAAGTATTCATGCTTAATATAGGGACATTATATTTTATTGATAGTTTTCTTGCCTTATCGCCCAGAGCCTTATCCTTCAGTGTACTATATTTAACATTTTTGGTCAAAACCAATAAAAATTCGAAGAAGATTGATAAAAAACTAATTACAGTAAAACGACTGCTTAGTCCCTTTTTATATCTTTTACTAAGTTTTGAAAGTACAAAATCAGGCATTGATCTTAATATGACACCAAATAAGATTGAGTCAAATGGAACATAAAAATCTGTTACCAAATATTTTAATGAATCATTTTCAGCAAGCGCTAAAGCAACTTGATAATCATCTCTTCTACCTGCATGTACTACAATGTATTTCATGAATTTCTTGTCTTTAAGAATTTTGCAGGTACTCCTCCCCAAATTTCTCCATTTGGTACATCTTTGGTAACTACCGCTCCAGCAGCAATAACTGCATGGTTTCCAATTTTCACACCTTGTAATATGATAGAGTTAGCTCCTAACCAAATATGATCCCCAATAAGAACCCTACCTTTGCTTTGCACAAAGGATTTACTATCATAGTTACTAGGATGTGTTGAAAAATTTTCAGTATCATGCTCTTCCAATCCGATCTTTACACCGGGAGCAATGCTACAATATGACCCGATAGTTGCATGTTGAACGTAGGCGTCAGTCAAATAACTGTGAGCTCCTATAATAGCTTCGTCTAATATCATAGACTTACCGAAAACGGAACATTTTATAAGATTAGCTTTCATAGAAACATAAGAAGAATCTGAAACTCTCACACCCTTGAAATTCCAGTATAAATAACCCTGAATTCTTTTAATTTTATTAAATAAATCAACCACTAAAAATTTCACGAGTAGAAACTTAACACTGTAATCATTATCTTATTAAACCTTTTTTTGAGGAAAGTAAACGCTTTAGTTTGTTTACAATTGTACTAATAAGAGTAAGCTTCAATAATGGCCTTATCTTGTGGTAATACAATGTGTTTTCTGAGAGGTCTTTAGTCACTTTACTTAAAAATGAATGTTGGCTATAATATTTTTCCCAATGCTTATAGCATGCGTTTCCGATACTTTCATTTTCCTCATAAAACTGACGAAACAATAAATCAAAATCTTTAGTAAGTGTATTATCTTGATTTTTCAAAAAAATCACCTCTCCTACAAAACTCGGCGGGCAGTTATGTAGCCATTCATATTTTAAATCTTTCTTTTTTAGTTCAGAATAGGAACCATTCATCACCATACTTGGGATTCCCAACTTTGCACTTTCCAACACAGATGTTCCCATTCCAAGAATTATATCATATTTTAAGAGTTCAAAGTCCAATTGATCCTTAGATACATGGCCAACAAAGTTATAGCTAAAACCATATTTGTCAAAACTTTCTGTTAAATAGTTTTCATATTCTCCAGACCCAATTATGTGAAATTTAATTGAATCACTAAAAAGTGTAATTGTAGGTAGCAGACTGATTAAAGGTGTAATTTTAAAATCAATTACTCTTCCTAAAATGCAGATATTAATTTTTCTATGAGCTGAAATTTGATATTCTTTTCTCCTTGGTGCTACAGGATCTGAAGTAATTAGTGGCCAATATGTTGGTTCTATAGATTTTAAATTATAAAAATAGCTATTATAGTCATAGTTACATTTATCCATCCAAATTGTACCTTTGGATTGCATTCCAATCTCAAAAAACTTTTTCGTCTTAGCTTTTTGTATAGGTGTCGTAAGGGTGGCGATTATTTTTCTGTATGGCTCATTTTTTTTGTAGAAAAGATTGAATAAAGGAAGTATTTTTATCCCATCCTCGGGATGTGTTGACCAAAATGCTAATCTTACACTTTGACCCAACGTAATAATATTTCCGATTAACTTTGCATGTAATAATATTAAGACAACAATACCTTCTTCAATATGTATTTTTCCATCTTCCTTAACATAGACGATATTGCAATTCGGATTTCCTTTGTTTACATATTCTATGGTTGGCCCATTTGAAAATTCGATGTAATCTAAATCTATACCAGGCTTTCCAGATAGGAGCACAGTTAAGTTTGCGAGTAAAATATCACTGCCACCCATCTGACGGGCTGGGTTGTATATAGAAACTTTCATTGCTCTCGATTAAAGATTAGCTTTCTAAAAATCATTACCATTAGAATAAAATAGAATATATAAGTTATAGCATAAGAAACCGTGGCGCCGTAGACTCCATATCGATTTACTAATAGAAATGATATTACAACAAAGCATACACTTGATAATAATTCAGTTATCACATACATTTTACTCATTGATTTAGCCACCATCTGAAAAGATAAAATCCAACCAGCTATCTTAAAAAAATCACCAATTAATTGGAAAGGAAAAAGCTCCTTCATAGATAAAAATTCAGAATTAAATAAAATAAGAATTATCCATTTCTGAAGGAAAAAAATACTTAAAGATATAATTACCAAAATAGGAATAATAAGTCTGTATGCAGATATGACCTCCCTCCTCAACTCACTATGCTTTACTAATTCTGAAAATCTTGGCAGATAGTAAATGGCTAGAGATGTTGTAATAACCATAAGATACATTCCAGAAATTTTATTAACACCCTCCCAAATGCCCGCATCATGTAACGAAGCGTGCTGAACAATTCTGCTTCTTACAATAAGTTGACTAACCGGTACAGTCGCCGCACTCACAAGAGCCATGGCAGAATAGTGAGCTAAACGTATTCCTGCGAATTTACTGAATCTCCCAAAAAAGCTTTTAATTGTGAACCATTTACATTTAAGGCAATATAAAAAGGTGACGATAAAAACAACTGATTGATATGTTATAGATGCTAATAATGCCCCATAAATACCATAAAAGTATGCTAAAATAGCAGAGAATAGAAGGCTTAAAATGCTTCCCAGCATATTTATTCTTACATACAGTTTAAAATGTTTGTATCCATTCAGAACAGATAACAGCAAGTTATTTGCTGCGTATAGAATTAGCGTAATCCCAAATACTATAATTATAGATTGAAATTTAGTATCATTAAGAATTAGATGAGAAAAATATCCAGACCCTAAAATCAGAACTATGCTGCCAATAATTGTACAAATTATTGTAATCCAGACTGATGTTTGTAAATAAAGTTCTATCTTTTTGGGAGAATTTTGATGTTGTGCAACATATTTGGTTACTCCGCTATTAATACCGCCCGTAGATAATGATAAGAAAATAGAGGAAAAATTTGATAGCTGACCTAATAATGCTATTCCAGCTGGGCCTATAAGTACTGCTACAATTTTAATACTTACAAAGCTTGTTAGCATTTTAACTAAGGTAGCCATAGCATTCAACGAAAAAACTTTTACAACATCTTTTGAAAGAATGTGTCCGATCTTTTTTATCACTGGTATTGATTAGTTTTGTTGATAACTATATCTACATCATCCTCAGTCATTACCGGGCTTATAGGTAAACTTAGCACCTCACTATGTATTTTTTCAGTAATTGGAAAAACCAAATGATTCATTTCCCTAAATGCCCCCTGTCTATGCGGTGGGATAGGGTAGTGAATTAAGGTTTGGATGCCATTGTCTGAATAGTAGTCCTGTAATGCTTGCCTCTCTTTAGTTCTTATAACAAATAAATGCCAAACATGCTCATTTTCATTAGCAGGTAATTCCGGGAGAGTAATCTTTGAATTTCTAATTTCCGAAATATACCTCTTTGCTATAATTTTTCTTTTCTGATTATCACTGTCAATATATTTTAATTTGATGTCTAGTACAGAAGCTTGGATTTCATCTAATCGCGAATTTAATCCTTGAAATACATTGACATACTTTTCATTAGATCCGTAATTTGCAAGCGCACGAATTGTGGTTGCCAATTCATCGTCATTGGTTGTAACAGCACCACCATCGCCCAAAGCTCCTAAATTTTTACCAGGATAAAAACTAAACCCTGCAGCATCAGCTAAGCCACCTGTTTTAATGTTACTATATTCTGCACCTATTGCCTGAGCATTATCTTCAATTATTTTGAGACTGTGCTGTTCAGCAATTTCTGAGAGTTCAGACGAGAAGATAACCCGTCCATACAAATGAACAATCATAATCGCTTTAGTTTTCTGAGTTATTTTTTCTTTAATTTTTGATATATTGATATTAAAATTATTTAAATCGGGTTCTACAAGTATAGGAACTAATCCATTATCAGAAATTGCCAAAATAGATGCTATATATGTATTTGCGGGAACAATAACTTCATCACCTGCTTTCATGATACCAAGCTGAATATATGCCCGCAAAATCAACCTTAAAGCATCTAAACCATTTGCTACACCTATTGCATGAGAAACTCCTATGTATTTTGCCAGATTTTTTTCAAAATTTTTGACTTCATTACCTAAAAGATACCAACCTGTCCGATATGTATCAATCAATTTTTTTTCAATCTCCTTTTGGTGTATGAGATTTATTTTTTGCAGATCTAAAAACTTTATCATTGTTAATAATTTAATGTATGAAAATTTCGAAACTTCTGTAACATTTCATGAAAATTATTTTTAGGAAATTCGAAAAATACATCAATGTCTGTTTCTGATTTTTTTACAGCGCCATATGAAAGATGAAAATTAACAACTTTTACATTATCTTTTCTTACTTCAAACTCTGCAACTTCTAACTGAAGTTGATTGAAAGCAAAATGATAAGATAAAACAATACTTTCAATTGCGATAGCAGGTGAGGTGTGCTTTTTTATAATCCATCGGCCGCAATTGAATTTGCCATCAATAATATTATAGATGCCACCCGTTCCTACATTTTCTCCACTCCTGTTCTCTAAAATAAAATAATAGTCTCCACTTCTTATTAGTTGATCAGCAATCCAATTTCTCTGACTATCTACCGATTGTGGAGTTGCATTTATGAATTGATTTCGTTCCGGATCTAAACGAAGATCTAATATAAATTCTGCATCATCAATAGCAGCAGAACGCAGTGAAACATGTTTTCCGATGAGAGGTTCTTTTAAAATCATATTGTAAAGTTAAGAGTTATAATAAGTCTTCATATTTAATATTTCCTTCCTTATCGATAGTCCCTCTAAAGATCGCAGGTGTGCCAAACCAAACCGTATTGGCGGGAATATCCTTTGTTACCGTACTCCCTGCACCAATCAAAGCATTTTCACCTATGGTGTTTCCAGCAATAATTGTAGAATTTGCTCCTATTGATGCACCTTTTCGCACCAAAGTTTTAGCAAAATACGGTTTATGTATCTTAGAACGGGGAACCAAATCATTTGTAAAGGTTACATTAGGACCAATGAAAACATCATCCTCCAACGTTACCCCGTCCCATAATTGTACGCCTGATTTTACTGTAACGTTATTCCCAACTTTTACATCGTTCTCAACAAATACATGGGAATTAATATTGCAATTCTGGCCAATAACAGCGTGCTCTAAAATTATACAGTATTGCCAGACTACAGTTTTATCACCTATATTTTTAGTGTGTACCTCGGATGATGGATGAATATCAAACATTTCTTCTATATTTTAAAAAGTCGTTATAATCTCTTATGTAATCTGCTTCTGTATATTTCATTGAAGCTAGTACCAAGCATATACTACCGCTTGAAAAACCTTTCATTTCCCTCCAAATCCCTGGTTTTATATGTAACGCCTTATTTGGATGATTTAAAAAAACCTCAGATCGGTTTTTGCCATCATCTAATATAAACGTAAATGACCCACTGGCAGCCACAACATATTGCTGAAGCTCATAATGTGCATGACCACCTCTTGATACATCCATTGGGACATCGTATAAATAATAAATCCTTTTGATATCAAATGGGATTCCATTATTATTTTCTAAAACTGTTATCTTACCACTTTTATTGTGAACAATGGACAATTCTACTGTAAGGCAATCTTCAACATTATTGAACATTTTTTATTTTTTTAAAATCATCAAAATTTCTAATGTAGTCTGCCTCATCATAAACTTTATTTGAAACAATTAAAGCTAAAGAATTCGTCGAAAAATTTTCCAAGCTTCTCCAATACATGCTTGGCACATATAAACCGAAGTAGGAACGATTTAAAGAGAACTTTTCTATCTTGCTTCCATCATTTAATACCACATCAAAGCTCCCAGATAATGCGACAATGAATTCTTTCTGCGCTCTGAAAGCATGACTACCTCTCATTTCCCCACCAGGCACATCATATATCCAATAGGTTCTTGCAATTTCAAAAGGGAGCTGTCCCGAAAATTCAAAAAACGACAGATTTCCTCTCTTATCTACGATTTTTGGAAGGTTAATTAGTTTTGGATTCATTTAAAAAAAATTTTTAAAGATTATTCTACGATGCAACTTCAACTCGATCTTAATAAATTTTAGAATTAGTTTATAACTTGTATCTCATTTAAACATAATATCAAACATCCAATATTATTGATAATAATGGCAACTTTGTACTATATCGTTTCATTTAAGTTTTTTTTTTTTTAAAAATCAAGTAGAATAAAGTAAGCGGTTAAAAATAATCAAATATCAATAAGTTTGTAACTCTGCATCTATTGAAACGATTTATACTCATCCAATAATGGGTGAATGTAAATAATACACAAAATATATGTTTAAACTACATCCTATTTTTTAATCTTTTGAATAGTCCCATTAAATTTCGGTGAGGTTTTTCGCTTTCATTATCATAATACCCATACCCATACCCATATCCATAACCATATCCAAGGCTACCTCCAGATTTTATACCGTTAAAAATAACATTTAACTTTGGAAATTTTTGCTCATGATATAGTGCATCAAGTTGTAGTATTTGATGCTTAAATGTAACTCCTTGTCTAACTAAATAGATAGTGATGTCCGCTAGGCGCGCGAGTAATTGAGCATCAGTTACTAAGCCAATAGGAGGGGTGTCAATTATGATTTCATCATAGTTATTTTTTAAATAATTAATAAGCTCGTCAACTTCTTTCAATAGTAATAGTTCACTTGGATTCGGTGGAATGTTTCCCGAGCCGATCACAAAAAGATTGGGATGGACTCCAGAGGGTTGGATAATATCTGCTATAGAAGCTTTACCAATGATATAATTAGTAAGGCCCACTTTGCCTTCAAGCTGCAGATATTTGCTAATTTTGGGTTTTCTCAAATCAAACTCCAGTAGAATTACTTTACGACCACTAACGGCAAATGCTGTGGCCAAGTTACTGGCAACAAAACTTTTCCCTTCACCAGACATACTGGAAGTAAACAGCGTTGTATTTCCAGTATGTCGACTATCTGATCCTAATAGGTATTGCATATTAGTTCTAATAGACCGAAACTGTTCCGCAATAGCTTTTCTGCTATTTTGTTGAACGACAATAGCTTCAATTCCCTCATCATATATTATTTCTCCCAGTAACGGAATTTGTGAGACATCTGTGATATCTGAATTAACAGTTACCTTATCATTTAATAAATCCCTCGCATAAATATAACCTGATGGCAAAATAAGACCAACAAGAACTGCCATAAAATAAATCATTCCATTCTTGGGACTAATAGGACTTCTAGCTACATTAGCCACATCAACTATCCTAGTATCTGTTACAGACGAAGCATATGACAATGCGGTTTCCTCCTTTTTTTGCAAAAGATATAAATAAAGGGTTTCTTTTACAGTTTGTTGGCGTTTGATACTAATATATGCCCTTTCTTGTCCTGGAATCTTCTTTATTGAACTTTGAAATTGTGCATTATTCCCTTCCAATTGTTTTTTAGTATTTAGCAATAGGTTTTCAATATTCTGAATGTTGGTACGAATTCCCGCCCTCGTCGTCTCTATTTGTTTATTAATAGGATCTACCAATGGATTGTTGGCTTGCGTAGTAGCCAAAAGCTGATCTCTCTTTAATTGTAATTCACTTAACTGCCTAATCTGTGTCAACAGAATTGGATCGTCAATTCCAAACGTACTCGGTAATTTTTCTCCTGGAGAAGTTGAATTAACATAGCGTAAGACATCCTTTATTGTTCCTATCTGTAAATTTACCTGACTTAGTCCAACATCGTTTGCTTTTACGTTTTCAAGAAATAAATCGGCATCGTCTGTGAGATTTGTAAGGCCCCTGCTACTTTTGAATAGTTCAACCTCCTTTTCTACATCAGTTAATTCTCCAGTTAGAAGTTTTAGACGTCCATCAATAAACCTAAGCGTACTTTCTGTAGTTTTATTTTTGTCAGATAATCCAGCATCGTTATATACTTGTATAAGCGTATTTAATATGTCCTTCCCGTTTTGCGGCATTGTTGCTTTGTAATTGAGAGCAATTAAAGAAGCTTCTTGATTTGGCAGGCTAACATTCAAATTATCTAAGCATGCCTCAGTTACAGAAGTAGGATCATGAATGACAATAGTTAATGGTTTTGAATAAGTTCTTCTGAAGTTAGGTAAACGCTGAATTTTATAGCTTCCTATGCTATTATTTTGGACTTTATCTAATTCACCACTAATTTGCTTACCATTATTATCAATTAAAATATAATGCAATTGGTCGGGAAATTTTAACTCAAAGGCTTGTTCATACAATGTACTATCTATCTGAATAGGCAGAAAGTTTATTGGACGTGAGCCATATACATCTCCATCCACTACACGTCCTTTGGCGTAATATCCAATCATTAAATTTAGCCTATCAACGACTACACGCATTAGTGTTTTAGATTTTAAGATTTCAATTTCATTTTCTACAACCTTATTGCCTCCAAAAAGCCCCATTTCGTCCAAAATATCTTCTTTAGGCATTCTCCCTTTCTTGTCATCCTTGATTAGTAACGTACTGTTAATATTATAAACTGGTTTGGCATATCGAAGATAAATAAAGGCAATGGACAGCGTAATAATAACTGCTACAAGAAATAATGGCCAATGATAAATATATTTTCCTATTAGTTTTTGTAAATCAAAATTGTTACCATTATCTTTACCAATGGATTGAGAGATAGCTCTTTCGTTATTCAGCATTGCTTTAATCTATTATAATTGAGTAATTAGAAGAACTACGATTGAAGCTACGGATAGCAGAATGCCTACATTTCTGTAGCTAGAATCTACACTCGCGTATTTGGCATTGCTGGGTTGAATATACAAAATATCGTTATTCTGTAAATAATAGTAGGGAGAATTAAATAAATCTTTTTTTTGAAGGTTTAAACGAATGTATTGTCTCTCGCCCTGTACTTCCCTTACTAACAACACATTATTTCTTAATGCTGTAATGGATAAATCTCCTGCCATGCTTAATGCTTCCGCGACTGAAACGCGTTCGTTTTGAATTGGATAAACACCAGGGTTAGCCACATCTCCCAAAATCGACACCTTGAAATTAACTAGTCGTAAACTTAATACCGGTTCTTTCAGGTAATTATTCAATTTCGATTTTATTAAGTCTCTTGCTTCTATAAGTGTAAATCCTTCAATATTTATCGATCCCAATAAAGGCATTTGAATTGCACCTTGTTGATCGACAGTAAATCCATTAGCTGCATTTTGAGGGCTTTGACTGCTCCCAGGAGCAGTTTGTACAGAACTTGTGTTTCCCATGTTGAAGATAGCTGATGCTTCAGGATTCAAACTAGTTATTGTGAGAGCTAAAATATCACCTTTTTGTATTTTCAACGTAGAATAATTCTTTATCTGCTCACGTACCATACCACTATCCCGTAAATCTTGAAAATACGGAACTGATTTATAACGAACACCACAAGAACTGAATACTGCTGCCAAAATCATTACATAATATATTTGTTTCATAAGTTACAAACAGAATTTTTTAAATTTAGATTACAAAGGTAGAATTAAAAATGTATTAATAACATAGCATATTTTTTTTTAGCATGTGCTATATATAATTACCAAACATCTTGTTTAGCTTCTGATATAATTAAGCGTCTATATATTCTAGCAAACAACGATTAATCTGCAATATTTATCTAAAGATCTTCGGTTGATTAAAATCCACATTTAATGGTTCGACGCTAGTTATCACAAAGACGGTTTTAAATCGGCATATAAAATTTTCTATTATAATCAGACGTTTTGAACCACAGATCTCTGATTGTACAGATTGCAGTAACGTAGGTATTACATTACATTCTCATTTAGTAATAGTGAGGAGATGGAGTTAAAAATGAATCGGATAGCTTGAGACTTATTTTAAGATTAAAAGAATTAGAATTTGCCAAATTTTACTGCACTTAAGATTCAGTAAAACACATTCATTCACACTGATCCATTACTTCAATCGAGGGACTTTTTTTGACTGATAAAAGCTACCTTTCCGGATTACAACCCAGCTAACCTATAAATTTTATCTCGACATGCCTATCGTGTAGCAACTATATGATAGCTTATTAATAATCGTCTGGAAATTGTCGTTAATCGAATTCAGTAAAATTTCGCCTAATAAATCTTGAATAATTGACCATTAATGTATGCATTAGTACGCAGAGCTACACATCAATGCACTTTCGTAAGTAATCTGCATAGCAAACAGATAAGTTATTATCAAGAATATACTCGAAACAAACCAATTGTAAGCAACGGTATTCATAGTGTAAGTCATAAATACCTTTGAAAAGTACCAACTTTTGGATTCTAAACGTTAAAATTTGTTAGCACCTAAATAAAAATTTAATTTAATCGTTCATGATATCTCAGGAAATTGTCTATTTTTTATAAAAATTCATATTTATTGATATTTAACACTAATATTTCTTATTCGAATCAACTTTTTTTTTGCAAACAATGGCAGCAAAGGAGGTTACAAAAGCTATCAATTTATGAAGCTTGACGATTTTAAAAGATTTATGTGTGTAAGATATATTCTAAAATAAATATTATTATCTTTCTTACATATTCTTCCAGAAAATATTGCTTTTAAATTCAGTTCAAGTAATAAGCCTTATCTGGATTGTATCGAATTTAATTTGACACATAGTGGCGATTTTGTTATTATTGTAGTTTCAAAACATCCAATAGGTATTGATGTGGAACTTATAAATGAAAATTTTAACTTCACTTCAATCTTACCCCTAAGCTTTGCAAATACAGAAATTTAATAGAGAATTGCCCAAATCCGTGTAAAGCATTTTATTGGCTATGGACAAGGAAATAAGAATTATTAAAGCAACAGATTAAAGTCTTATCGATCAAATGAATGAGGTATCAATTTTAGAAGATACAGTATTTCGATTTAATCAATCATGTAATTTACACAGGTCAAGATAGATGATGATTTTGTGCCTGTTTTGTCTCTTAGCATAAGGTGCAAAATTTACTAGTGACAGCTTTGAAAGAATATCCTCTATATGAAATCATCAATAAATCACCAAAATTCTAGCGAATAGTAACTAGAATATTATCAGTTTGAATTAAAAGTTAAGGACATATTTTATATTAAAAATAAGCTATTCAATGTTTATTCAATGAGAATAAACTTGTTATGTTTTCTTAGTAAATGAAGACGTAGGGAAAATATTTCTACCCCACCATGCTATCCGTTAATCTTTTAAAACCAACTTTCCTTACAGCAGAAACAATAGAGTCCTTATCGTATCCACATTCTGACCAAAGTTCGGATTGTTCACCATGCTCAATAAATTGATCAGGAATACCTAGTCGAACAACGTTCGAATTGTAGCTATTGTCGGCCATAAATTCAAGTACTGCCGAACCGATGCCGCCTGGTAGAGATCCGTCTTCAATAGTGATGACGTGTTTATATTTGGAGAAAACCTCATGCAACATTTCTTCATCTAAAGGTTTTACAAACCTTAAATCATAATGCCCAGGATATATACCTTCGCTATTTAATTCCGAACGTGCTTCAACGGCAAAATTGCCAACATGGCCAATGGTTAATAAAGCCACATCTTCTCCGTCGCAAATTTTTCGCCCTTTTCCAATTTCCAAAGCTTTAAAAGGTCGTTTCCAATCTGGCATCACACCGTTTCCTCTAGGATATCGGATTACAAATGGCCCCATGCGCTCCTGTTGTGCTGTAAACATCAGGTTTCTTAATTCTTCTTCATTCATTGGAGAAGCAATGGTAAGATTAGGGATGCAACGCATATAGGCAATATCGTAGGCGCCATGATGTGTTGCACCATCAGCCCCTGCTAAACCAGCCCGATCTAAACAAAACACAACATTCAGTTTTTGTATAGCTACATCATGGATTACCTGATCGTACGCACGTTGCATAAAGCTTGAGTAGATATTGCAAAAAGGGACTAGGCCTTGAGCAGCTAAACCCGCCGAAAACGTAACTGCATGTTGCTCTGCAATACCAACATCGAAAGCACGTTTTGGCATGGCTTTCATCATAATATTTAATGATGAACCAGATGGCATTGCCGGCGTAATGCCTACGATTTTTTCATTGGCCTCGGCCAATTCTACCATGGTATGGCCAAAAACGTCTTGATACTTCGGAGGTTGAGGCTTATCAGGTACGCTTTTTCTAATTTCACCGGTAATTTTATCAAAAAGACCTGGGGCATGCCAGATCGTTTGATCTTTTTCTGCTAAAGCAAAACCTTTACCTTTAACGGTAATGCAGTGTAATAACTTCGGACCAGGAATAGCAGATAAATCTTTTATCGTTTGCGCTAAACGTTTAACATCATGGCCATCAACCGGACCGAAATACCTAAAGTTCAAGGCTTCAAATAAATTACTTTGCTTTAAAAGTGTTCCTTTGATGCTTTTTTCAATCTTTTTAACATACTTATGCGCATTAGGACCAAGTTTAGATAGACCAGCCAATACATTCGAAATATCATCGCGGAAGCGATTGTAAGATTTTGATATGGTAATGCTTGTTAAATATTCTTTAAGTGCGCCAACGTTCGGATCAATAGACATGCAATTATCATTTAAGATAACCAACACATTACTATTTTCAATTCCAGCGTGGTTTAAACCTTCGAAAGCCAAACCAGCTGTCATAGCGCCATCACCAATTACGGCAACATGCTGCCTATTGCTTTCACCCTTCAATTGGGAAGCTACAGCCATGCCTAAAGCAGCAGAAATAGAGGTAGAGGAGTGGCCTACGCCAAAAGTATCATATTCACTTTCAGAAATTTTCGGGAACCCACTTATTCCTTTATATATTCTATTGGTATGGAATAATTCTCTGCGTCCTGTTAAAATTTTATGCCCATAAGCCTGGTGTCCGACATCCCAAACCAGTTTATCATAGGGGGTATTTAAAGCATAGTGCAAAGCTACAGTTAGCTCTACTACGCCTAAACTGGAGCCGAAATGGCCGCCATTTACACTTACTATATCAATAATATATTGACGTAATTCTTGGCTTATTTGTTCTAAGTCAGATTCACTATACTGCTTTAAATCAGCAGGATAGTTAATTTTAGATAATAGGGGGCCAGCTTTAACTTGCATTCAGATTTGAGTAAAAAACAAGATACAAAGTAAGGTATTTTTGTTCTAATACAAAAGGAAAATCTTAGCGATGGTTTTTTGATCGAATTTTTACTTAAATTAGCACTAAAAATTCGGGCGTATTATAGCAATAACTCTTAAAATTTGTAGTATTAATTAGTCTTAAATTCTGATTTAAGTAATAGTTTATTTATCTTTGTACCCGTTATCTTAAATCATTTTGTTGATCGACTTGGTTTTTGATTCATATTATAAACATCCACCTTAGTAAAAAAACATATTATGATAACTTTAACGCACTCAACATCAGTCAATAAACTTAACAAAGTGAAAATTGGCGACGAAATCATTGATGAATATAATTCTCAAGGTAAAGTAGTTAAAATTAAAAAATCTGTGGTAGATAATTAAAAAAATATCTTTTCCATTTGGATTCTAGACAAACTATCTACATTCTAACAAATGGTATTTAATTAAGTCCATTTATCACGATTAGTTACAAGGATTTAAGATTCACATCTCGCTGCTATTTGTTATTTTTGTATAAATGCAGTCAGAGAATTTTGAAATCAAACTTCCAGTTTTCGAAGGGCCCTTCGATTTACTCTTATTCTTTATAGAGCGTGATGAATTAAATATCCAGGACATCGAGATTGCAAAAATTACGAATGATTTTCTGGCGTATATTCATCAGCTTTTAGCTTTAAATGTTGAAGTAGCCAGTGAATTTATTTTGGTAGCGGCAACATTGATGCGAATTAAGTCGAAAATGCTTTTGCCGCGTATAGAGGTTGATGAAGCCGGTAATGAAATTAATTCGGAAGAAGATTTAATTGCCCGATTGGTTGCATACAAGCAATTTAAGTCTGCTGCTGAAGATATGAAGGTTTTTGAGGAGCGTAGGATGAAGCAGGAGCGAAGGGGTAACATACAATTTGATTTAACTTTAGCTGCCGAAACTTCTTCTCATCAGGATGAACTGCTATCGCTCGATTTATATAAACTGCTTACGGTTTATCATAGAATGATGCAAAGGTACGATTTGCGAAGTGAGGAAGTTAAACACACGGTAATTCAATATCCTTATACCATTGAACAACAGAAACATTTCATAGCCAATTTACTTGATATTAATAAGCAAATAGATTTTGCTATGGTGCTCAAAAATTCCGAAAATAAGGTGCATTTCGTTTATAACTTTCTTGCGATTTTGGAAATGCTGCAACAACAAATTGTAGAAATAACCATTGGCAGCGGTTTCAATAACTTTAAAGTAAAATCACTTACTTAATCTTTTTTATTGATGTGATCACGCCCCTTTTCTTAAAGCCTAAACTTTAATCGTTTTATAACTCAATTAGAAAATTTATTGTTGTTTACTTTCGGGAACCACATGACTTTCATTTCACATCGCCATCACCTTAAATATTAATTTCTTACTTTTGCAGAAAAAATACAAACCTATATAAGGATGAAACGCGACACCCAAATTTTTGAACTTATTGATAAGGAACTAAATCGCCAAGAGCACGGATTAGAGCTTATCGCATCAGAAAACTTTGTAAGCAAGCAAGTAATGGAAGCTGCTGGTTCTGTGCTGACTAATAAATATGCAGAAGGATTGCCAGGAAAACGTTACTATGGTGGTTGCCAGGTAGTGGATGTTGTAGAACAAAAAGCAATTGATAGAGCAAAGGAATTGTTTGGAGCTGCTTGGGTAAACGTTCAGCCACATTCAGGCGCACAGGCAAATGCTGCGGTAATGTTGGCTGTTCTTCAGCCTGGAGATAAAATTTTAGGATTTGATCTTTCTCATGGCGGTCACTTAACACATGGTTCTCCTGTAAATTTCTCTGGTAAATTATATCAGCCATTATTTTATGGTGTAGAAAGAGAAACTGGACTAATCGATTATAAAAAACTGGAAGAAGTAGCTTTAGCAGAAAAACCGAAATTGATTATCTGTGGCGCATCAGCTTATTCACGTGAGTGGGATTATGCTTTTATTCGTGCTGTAGCTGACAAAATTGGGGCTTTGGTTTTGGCAGATATCTCGCATCCTGCAGGTTTAATCGCAAAAGGTTTATTGGCCAATCCACTTCCACATTGCCATATCGTAACCACAACAACACACAAAACTTTGCGTGGCCCTCGCGGTGGTATGATTATGATGGGTAAGGATTTTGAAAATCCATGGGGTTTAAAAACGCCAAAAGGCGAAACCCGTATGATGAGTAATTTATTGGATATGGCTGTTTTCCCAGGAACTCAAGGCGGTCCGTTAGAGCATATTATTGCAGCAAAAGCCATTGCATTTGGCGAAGCTTTAACTGAGGAATACGGAACTTACATTAAACAAGTTGCAGCAAATGCACAGGCAATGGCGAAAGCTTTTGTAGCTAAGGGTTATGGAATTATTTCTGGTGGTACCGATAATCATTTAATGTTAATCGATCTTCGAAATAAAAACATCACGGGTAAGGTAGCCGAAAATGCTTTGGAGAGAGCAGAAATCACAGTAAATAAAAATATGGTTCCTTTTGATGATAAATCGCCATTTGTAACTTCTGGTATTCGTGTAGGTACTGCAGCAATTACTACCCGTGGACTAAAAGAAACCGAGATGGAAAAAATTGTTGATCTGATTGATCAGGTTTTAACTAACCCAGAAGATGAAGCCAATATCAATGCGGTAAAAGCAGAAGTAATTAATCTGGTTAGCGCATTTCCGCTATATAAATAATATTGTTATCGTTAGCTTATGAAAACATGAGCTTGCAAAGCAGTTACATTAATTTGTAGCTGCTTTTTTTGGTCAACATTTTCTAACTGAATTTTAGGATGATACGCTTTAATTTGTAGACCAACAGTCTTATAAATCCTATAATCTTTAAATGCTGTTCAAAAAGTAAAGGGCCGATATCCTTTTGAAGAAATATCGACCCTTACCATCTAAATTAACGCTCTCAATTATATAAACGAACTGCTGCAAAAATTGTTTTACAACATGAAAGAAAATTTATTTTTTTTCTAAACAGCCTAATGATGAAGGAAAAACCCTCATCGTGTTCTTTAAATCTCGATTAAGATAGTCGCTAAAATAAACATCAGTACTAAGGTCAATGCCCTTTCTTAATGCAGGACTGGTATTGCTCAATTCAAAATTCTCCAAGCTTGGTGCAATAAAGTCAGGATTCAAATTCAGGATATTGCCATTGTTTGAGTATGAATTATTAGCGGTTTTAATTAAATTATTCAAGATATTAACTTGATTAATTGCATTAGTTTTCTTCTCTATTTCTAATTCGTTATTTAATATTCCCCAAATAATATTATTGGTGAGATTCAAATTAAGGGAATTGGCCATCTTGGCCGATTGATAGTCCGAGAATGTTAAAGCGGCCGTTTTCCGAGGGAAATTTATATTGAATCCTGCAAACGTATTTTGTTTTAAATTATATATGCCTCCACCAACACCGTACAACAAATAATTGCCGCAGTTATAAAATAAATTATTTAAAGCAATAAGTTCGGAATGATAACCGATATATCCTGCAATCTGCATATTTTTAACAATACTGTTGATTATAATCAATTTTGGATTAGCATTACCCGAAAGAGAATCAGATATAATACCCACAGAGGCGTTTTTGATGGTTGCATAATTAAATAAACCTGTTCCTGTTCTTTTAAAATTTATTCCTTTCCATTGCCCTGGTACATCTGCAAAAATGGTTTCCAATCGGTCACTACAAAAAAGTATAGGCTTATCAGATTGACCATTGGCAATCAATCTGCCATCAATATTTAGACTGGCATCAGTATGAAAGTAAATTTTCGCTCCTGGTGAAATCGTTAATGATGAATTATTTCTAACCGTTATAGTGCCATTGATAATATATGGAAGATCATTTGTCCACAATGTATGGGTAGTGATGGATGAAGCATTAATAAATACAGCATTTTGCCCATATGCCTGTAATTGTATACTTTGTTTATTTCCGTTCGTAGTAAGCAATATCGAATCCTGAACAATAAAAGGCAAAGGTTTGTTATTTGGATTTATGGTGGCTTTAACAAACAGATATATAGAGTCACCCGCACTGATCATTATATTTCGCTTACTAATGCGGTAATCTCCGTTTATATTTATACTAAAAGAAGAGGCATTCCCATTTGCTAAGACAATATCCGAAATATTAACTGCTGAACTATTTTTATTTATAATTTTTACTCGTTTAACTACCGATCCAACTGAAGTAAATACAGTATCAAATAGAATGCTATCTTTTGAGAAGGTAAGTTTGATATTTGGGTCATCTGTAATACGCTCGTCCTTCCTGCAGCCTGAAAGGATAAATAAAATAAAGCTAGAATAAGAATACTGCGCATCATCAAAATTAATATTTTTCCCTTCAGCCTTAAAAGTTAATAAAACATTCGCTATTCGGCAAAAGCTAATGCAGCAATATTTACTTTAGCAATACCCTTTTTTAAAAGTTCGTTGGCACAGGCCTCCAAGCGGCCAAATTGTAATTACGTCATCAATTTGCAGTATATGTTTTCCATTTAGCATTTCAGGATTTACAACCTTAAAAACATCTTGCATATTTTCATGTCTATTGTATCTGCTTTTTTTAGTTTGACTTTCCGTCGCGGACTTCTAATAAGCTCCGATTCGCTAAATTCTATGTCAATAACCTTCAAAATATCTTTTGCACTATATAAGCTCTGGTTTTAGCCACGTATTCTATATTTTTTTAAATGAAATCGGTAATAATTAAATCGATGTCAAGATACAGGGGGCATAATTTCAATTTTTCGCCAAGCTTGCTGCCAAATAATATTCCAACATCCGTCTTTTCCAATTTATTTTAAAATATGAATAAGATTCTAAACTTTAATTCCCATCCTAAAATACAACATCGCCATAGCAACATTTAATAGTAATCTTTCCCCCAATTGTTTAGCAACCCATTGTCTGAAGGGATATTTATAATCAGTAAAAGGTAAATCATATAAATATTTTGTGGAAGTAAGATGCTAACTACAATTTATAGATATATCCAAGCATTACAAGGCTTTGGGGAAAGTAATCCTATTAAATCATAAACCAACGTTTTGCTGTTAATATCGATCCAATCTATTAAATGTTGTCTTAAATTGAGAATCAAAAATTATTTTGAAAGCATTTCCACTGCTACTATACTTATATTAATGAGTATAGCATAGTTCATTCTTCACTTACCACCGCAAGTAGCCTGATCTAATCCATTACCCCGCTGTAGGTTTTTCTCATTTGGATTACTTTAGCAATCACTATTATAAAGCAATCAAATGTCCCGGCATATAATTATAGCTAGGTGTTTCCACCAGCCTATATGTTCTAAATGTATATGGTTAAATAACAAAACCAACTGCAGTATATTTCCTGTTTCTTATACAGAAATTTAGCAATATATTTTTGTGCCGTACTTCTATCCGCTAAAATTGTGAGGATCATTATTACCACTAAAATATTAAAACCACACGATCGAATCATCATATTAAGCTAGGAAATCCTGGCATAAAAAAATAAAACCTTTGTTTTTGAAAGAATGTTATTCAATTAACCGCATTATACGATCGTGTAATAAATTACCGAAAAACTCAACATTCAACAGATGAAAAATATATTCTTTCCCATCATAATTATAGTAGCATTGTTCTCTGCTTGCTCTGGTAAAAACGCAGATGGCACTCCAAATGTAAGCAATGGCGATTCAACACAAATTGATAAGCCGGCTACAGCAGATTCCACAGATTCAACCACCAATGCACCAGCAGATGTTAAACATAAATAATTCGAAGTAATGCTAACATACACCACTTTGCTATAAACGCGTTGATGTTCACAGCAAAAAATACCTCATTCCTTTTTTGTTAATAATAAATTAACATTGCCCTTGTCTTTTCTTTATACCTTCGCGTTTCATTTTAAAATGATCTGATTAACGCATCCCATTAGACATTTAAAAAGCAATGAAATTTAAAAACATCCTTATCTATTCCGGATTTATTGGAATCCTGACTCTATCCGCCTGTTCGAAAAAAACATCCATTGAAGATGAGACGCCGGTAACACCTCCAAAGGCACCAACTGCTTATGCCATTACCGAAACTTTCGAATCCGGAACCAAAGGTGCCTATGCATTAGATAGTGTGCAGCTGTTAACCGGAAAATGGACAATGAGCGATGCCCTCATCGGCAATCTTGCAGCTGATGCTAGAAACGGTGCAAAATCTGTAAGGCTAAGAACAGGTTATCTGTCTATGAATTTTGATATTGCAGGTGCTAAAATGATCTATGTATCCCATGCCAAATATGGTACAGATGCCAATTCCACCTGGCAGTTATTAGCCTCAACGGACGGTGGCAAAACCTATGCCCAATTGGGAACAGATATCGCCGAAACCAGTACTATTTTGGTTACCGATTCTTTCAAAGTGAGCAGCACAGGTAAAATCCGTTTTCAGATTAAAAAAGCGGGCACCACCAGGATCAATATTGATGACATCATCTTTAAAGGAACAGGCGATCCGGGTATTGCCGTAGGCGCACCAGATACTGATCCAACTGACAACGGAAACTCCACTACTCCTACTCCGGGAAGGGGAACACCAGAGGCAGGTGCCGATGCCCCGCCATCAGGTGGAGATAACTCAAACTTATTATTTGGCAATCCTTCAGGCGCTATGGCTACAGTGGTTTCAGCAGAAAACTACCTGATCGATCAAAAATATTATGTAGAAAGTTATAGTATGACCCGCGGCATCCCAAACTGGGTAAGCTGGCACTTAGATCCAAATAACTTCAATGGTACGGCAAGCAGAAAAGATGATTTTGCGTCATTTACTGGTCTGCCAGGCAATTGGTACCAGGTACAAAGCAATAGCTATTCTGGTTCTGGTTTTGATAGAGGACACAATTGCCCAAGTGGCGACCGCACCAGTTCGAGCACAGCCAATTCAGCCACATTCCTAATGACCAATATGATACCACAGGCACCTAACAATAATCAGAAAACCTGGGAATCTTTTGAAAGTTATCTTCGTGGACAGGCATTGAATGGCTATGAGGTTTATGTGATCATGGGCAGTTATGGCACAGGTGGCATTGGTTCGGCAAGCGCATCTGTTGTAACCACCATCAACAATGGAAAAGTAACCGTTCCGGCAAACGTATGGAAAGTTGCCGTCCTTTTAAAAACCGGAGATAACGATTTAAGCCGCGTTACTTCTTCTACAAGAGTAATTGCAATCAATACACCAAACATTAATAGTACCACTGCAAGCTGGAAAGATTACATTGTTTCAGTTCGCGATATCGAGACTGCAACAGGATACAACCTACTTTCTAACCTGCCACAAAACATTCAGGATGTGGTGGAAAAAGTGAAAGACCAAGGTAATTAAATTCAAATACAAAGTAGTATTTCAAATAGTTTATATCAAAAAAGCTGTATCAAAAACTGATGCGGCTTTTTTGATAATGAATCTGCCAAATAACCTGCTAGAATACTTTGCTTAGATAAATTGGATGCCATGCTATAAGTCCTATATCTATATGGTTCAAAAAAAATCATAATAACCTTACAGGTGCAGCCTTTGGCTCAATTTCCTGTTGAATGGCCATTCCTCTGCCTATACAACCTATAGAATATTTAGCCCAATACAAACCACGGCCACACTTTTCCGTTGTCCCGTAAACCCGGGCGAACCCCTTATAACACTACACCGGCCCAAAATGTTCTAAAGGCCAACGATTTTTTTCCTTTGATAAACAGCGCCTTAGGAAAAACACGGGGAGAAAAGCGGTAAACTGTTTGGATGCTGCCCTTTTTTTTCTACTTTTGCATCCCGCTTCGGAGGAAACGGTTGTGAATGAAAAGATGGATCTGGGGGATGTGGGAAGGATAAAAGG
>NZ_CAKLBU010000031.1 GCF_920984735.1 Pedobacter sp. Leaf250
GCCTATAAGATAAGAAAACAAAACAACAAAAACAAATTTAAAATTCTGATAATCAGATGTTTATGATGATAATTCATTAATTAAAAAACAAAAAAAGTCGGAAGAAAAATCTTCCGACCACGACTAAGTTTATAAGCTCCTCTTTTTAAATTTTTCTTTTGCAATTAATGTTATTGCTGCAATTTTATTTCGCCCAAATCGGTAGTGGCACTATCTTTTACGGCAACCTTTTCAATTAAGGTATCTTTGTATGGCGCATTCGCTCTTATTAAAATGGTGTAAACGCCTTCTTTCAAATTGGTAAACGTAAATGCACCCTGACTTATCTGTGCTTTAAGCGTATCCGTTCCCGCCACTAAAGAAACGTCGGCAACAGCGTCAGCCGGACTAACTCTCCCAACAATTCCACCAACTTTTATAAAAGAGAATGCTAAAAAGAATATAGTTGATAACATCAATGCGGTTAAAAATACACCTAGCTTTTTCATATTAATTATTTTAGGGGATGAAAATATAAATATCAACCGTTAAACAGTTGTATCAGAAAAATTGTTTGTCGCAGATTTAGAACACTGTATTATCTCTTAACGCTTATTTGTCTGAATTTTTGTACATGATATTTAAAGTTTGTTTAAAATAGTGCCCTGAAAACGTTAACAGATCGTTAAAACAAGATTAGAATGTAACATATCCATAGTGTTAAACAGACACGAAGTCATGTTTTCGTCATGAAACATCCCTAGTAAAATTTTTGGCAATAATGTTGTAATAAGCAGAACATATATGCGTTTTGTATATACTTTAGAAAAAGATCTAAAGCTTCCTCCGCGGATTAGTTACCCGCAATGAGGATTTCTTCATAAATAGTTTGTTTGGTTTATTATCCGGTCAGAGGAGCCCTCCTCGACCGGATTTTTTCTTTTAAAGGGTTTTTCTTTTACATTTGATTTGATCGTTAAAAAATTTAGTGTGAGCCATTCTATTAAAAAAATTGCCATTGTAGGTCCGGAAAGCACAGGAAAATCGACCATGTCGCAACTGCTTGCAAAATATTATAAAGTTTCTTGGGTACCAGAGTATGCCCGCTATTATTGCGAAAACTTAACTGCACCTTATACCTTACAGGATGAAGTAAACATGTATTACGGCCAGGTAGCTTTGGAAGATGCCATTTTAGTAACAACTGAAAATGATTTTATTATTTGCGATACCACCTTTGTTACGGTAAAAATTTGGAGCGATGAAATGTTGGGCGAAACACCTCAATTGGTTCTGGATGCTTTACCGAAAAGACCTTATGATCTTTATTTGTTAATGGACATTGATTTGCCATGGCAGGATGATCCGTTAAGGGATTTCCCCAACCAGCGTGAATATTTTATGGAAGTGTGGCATAAAGAACTTAAAGCGTTAAATGCAAATTATAAAATAATTAGTGGAATAGGCGATGTTCGTATTCAGAATGCAATAAAAGCGATTGATGAATTTTTAGGTTTATAGTTTTTGAAAAGCAATTGCTGTGGTTATTGGGTCAAATTGTTCCCGCCCCCGCTTCTGCCACAATGAAAAATTGTGGGCATCTCGCTATGGTCGGGTTTAGGTGGCAACATAGTTGTACAACCTTAAGTTAACTAAACCCGATTAAAATGAAAATCCTTTTTATATTTTGAAAGTTACTAACCCAAATAAGCAAAATGCCATTAGGGTTAGTAACTTAATTATAAAAAGATTGTAATGTAAGCAGGGCAGAAATTGACTGACAAGGAATAAAAATTGCTTTTCAAAAAAGATTATCTGACATTTTAAAACAATCTTCACATATTTTTCTACATTTGCCCCATCATTAGGGGTGCCTTGTTTGTTATAAACACAAAAACGGGCTGAGATCATACCCATTTTAAGTAAAAAGTGAAAAGTAGAAAGTAAAAAGTTTGGATCACGCAAACTTTCAACTTTTAACCCTCAACTTTTAACTTGAATGCACCTGATCCGGGTAATGCCGGCGTAGGGATTGGAGTTATGGAAGTTTAACTGAAATCGGGAGTACCCCTATTTCCGATGGGTTTAACTAAAAACAAAAACATTGAAAAATTTACTTTTTGCAGCTCTTGTTGCAATGTTGCCTTTCTTCGCATGGGCACAAAATTCGGTTACAGGAAAAGTAACGGATAACAATCAAAACGCTTTACCTGGCGCAACCATTAAACTTAAAAACCAAAAAACATCGGTTATTAGCGATGCCAACGGCAATTACACTTTAGGCAATTTGGCTAATGGGAATTATACCGTTGTGGTAAGTTATGTAGGTTACAGGTCTCAGGAAAAATCAATCAATCTAACTGGCAATGCAAGTTTAAATTTTGCCTTGGTACAGCAAAATTTTCTGGCTGATGAAGTGGTGGTTAGCGCTACACGGGCTTCGAAAAATTCGGCAACCACTTATCGAAACATGGATAAGGAAGAGTTGGCGAAAAATAATTTAGGTCAGGATTTACCGTATTTATTAAACCAAACGCCCTCAGTTGTGGTAACATCTGATGCGGGCGCTGGCGTGGGCTACACAGGTTTACGCATTCGAGGTAGTGATGCAACCCGCATTAATGTTACCCTAAACGGTATTCCGTTAAATGATGCCGAAAGTCAGGGAAGTTTTTTTATTAATTTGCCCGATTTGGCATCATCAGTTGATAATATCCAAATTCAACGCGGCGTAGGTACATCAACAAATGGAGCCGGTGCTTTTGGCGGTAGCTTGAATATTCAAACCACCACACGTAGAGATTCTGCCTATGCTGAACTGAACAATACTTTCGGCTCTTACGATACCTGGAAAAACACAGTAAGTGTAGGTTCTGGCTTAATTGCCAATAAATTCACTTTTGACGGCCGCTTATCCAGAATCAAATCTGATGGATATGTAGATCGTGCTTCTTCAAATTTGAAATCATTTTTTGTTTCGGGTGCTTATTACGGCAAAAAAGATATTCTTCGTGCCAACGTTTTCAGCGGAACTGAAAAAACCTACCAGGCCTGGAATGGCATTAGCGAAGATATGCTGGTTACCAACCGCAGACACAACGATTTTACCTACGATAACCAAACCGATAATTATCAGCAGGATCATTATCAATTATTCTACACCAGAAACATTACCAATCAATTGGTAGCAAATGCCGCCCTACATTATACTTATGGAAGAGGTTACTACGAAGAATACAAAGAAGACCGTAAATTATCGGATTATGGAATTCCAGCTGTGGTATTGGGTGGAGTAACACAAAATACTTCCGATTTAGTAAGAAGGCTTTGGTTGGATAACGATTTTTATGGTGTAACCTACTCCCTAAATTATACGCCTCAAAACAACCTGAATTTTGTATTGGGCGGTGCTTACAATGAATATAAAGGAAAACACTTTGATGAAGTAATTTGGGCACAGTTTGCCAATTACGATGGCAGTGGATCTATCCGTCACAGGTATGATGATAATGATGCTTTTAAAACAGATTTCAACATTTTTGGTAGGATGAATTACCAGGTTGATCAGTTTAACTTTTTTGCTGATTTGCAGTATAGAAGGGTATATTATTCTTATTTCGGGATTGATCCAAATGGCAACCCGGGACAACAAAATGCTACGCTAGATTTCTTTAACCCGAAAGCAGGTTTAACTTATAATTTCAGTGATAAGAGCAACGTTTACGCATCAGTTGCTGTTGGAAATAAAGAGCCTAACAGAAGGGATTTCACAGATTCAAATATCAATAGCCGTCCAAAACCTGAACATTTAACCGATGTAGAGGCAGGTTATCGTACACAATTTTCCAATATTTCTTTAGGCGTTAATGGTTTCGCCATGTTTTACAAAGATCAGTTAATCAATACTGGAAAATTAAATGATGTTGGCGGACAAACACGTCAAAACGTTCCTGACAGTTATAGGGCTGGGATCGAAATTGATGGGAGATGGCAGATTGTTAAAAATCTATCCTGGGCGGCAACGGCCACCTTCAGCAGAAATAAAATTAAAGACTTTACTGAATTTATTTATGATGATGCAAATGGCGCCTTAACTACTTTCAATTATAGCAACACAAATATTGCTTTTTCTCCATCTATCATTGCATCAAGCGAGATTAATTACAATGTATTATCAAATGCAAGTGTGGCGTTTTTAAGCAAATACGTAGGCAAACAGAACCTGGATAATACTTCGGCTGATTCGAGAACGCTCTCTAGTTTCTTTGTTAACGATATTCGTTTGAGTTACAATACACCATTGGCTGGAATAAAAAATGTGGGCTTAAGCTTATTAATCAATAATGTTTTCAGCACTTTGTATGAAAGCAATGGCGGCACTTATCCTTATTTATACGCCGGAGATTTAAGCAGATCTAACTACTACTATCCACAGGCCACCCGCAACTTTTTGTTGAGTTTGAATGTGAAGTTTTAAGGGCGAGCTTAAATTCATTACATTCGTCATAGCGAGGCTCGAAGCAATCTCATTCGCTAAATAGATTGCTTCGTGCCTCGCTATGACGATTTTTTTTTATAACCATTACATGAAATACATCGAAAAACTTCAATACATTACCCATGATGTACCAAATTTCCCTCACATTGATCAAGTGCAGTTGGCTTGCGAGGCAGGAGCAAAATGGATTCAGTACCGTTGTTTAACCAAAAGCAACGAGGAACTTTTAGCCGACATTAATGCCATTGCCGAAGTTTGCGATGACTGGGGTACAACACTAATAGTAACCGATCACATTCATTTAAATGGCAAAGCTGATATTCAAGGTTTTCATATTGAAGATATGAATGCCGATTTTACCGCTTTGAGAAAATTAGTTGGCGATGATATTACTTTAGGAGGTTCTGCAAATACAGCCGAAAATATGATCCGTTTGGCTAATGAAGGGGCTGACTATGTTGGCTTAGGCCCATTTTCTACAACCGAAACCAAGCCAAATAATTTTCCGCTTTTAGCTGCTGATGACTATTCTTCTATTATAAACCAACTTAAAAAACTACAAATAGATATCCCGGTTTTAGCTGTTGGCGGAATTAAAATTTACGATGTAAAGGCTTTAATGCAAACGGGCATCTATGGCATAGCTGTTTCAGGCGCAATTTATTCTGCTGATGACTTTATCGAGGCCTATCAGGACTTCTATGATTTGGTGAAACTTTAATCTTAAACTTGATGCTAGCTACTTGATACTTTAATTTTTATCTTCGCAATATGTCATCACATCACATTGTAAAAGAAAAACAAGAGCCAGCTTTATATATCGATGATCTTGGAAATTTTAATGAAGAATTACTAGGTCAGCTTTTAGAGTGGAGCCCAACCCTTTTGGTTAATGGAGAACATTACGATAAAATATTCTCGCTGGGTTTAAAAGTTGATGTTTTGGTTAACGGAAGCAATCAAGATGTACAGGAAGACACCAAGATTATCCAAGGTCCGGTTGATGCTTTGATGGTGGCTATAAATTATCTATTCGAAGAAAAATATCCTGCCGTAAATGTAATTAGCCGTAAATTTGATTTGGAAAAATTTGCGGGTTTTGAAGATCAGATTAACATTGTAGTCTTTACGGAAAAGGCCAAACACTACCCTATAAAATCTGGATTCTCTGTATGGAAACCAGCTGGAAGTCAGTTTTTAATTCACGGCAATCGTTATCTGGAAGTAACCAATTTAATGCAAAATGAAGAGGAAGTTTTCGAAGTGGTTGATGATGGTTTTGTTGAGTTTACTTTTTCAGGACTGCCAATTTTCGTTAGTGAACCATTATGATTACGATTAGAAAAGCCAAAGAGCAAGACATAGAAATTATCAGGGATATTGCCGCAGCAACATGGCCGGCTACCTATCTCGAAATTATTGGGCAAAATCAAATCGATTACATGCTCGAGAAAATGTATAGCAAAGGGGAGTTGCTTGGACAACTGTTGGAAGGGCATATCTTTTTAATTGCCGAGGATAATGAAAATCAATTTGGTTTCGCTGGTTACTCAATTGTTGATCATGAAGAAAGAACCTACAAACTGCACAAACTTTATGTTTTGCCTTCAGCTCATGGAAAAGGTGTTGGAAAAATCTTGATTAATGAGGTTTTCAATCAAGTAAAAGATGCCGGAGGAGCTGCACTGCAACTCAATGTTAATAAACACAATAAGGCTAAAGACTTCTATTTAAAAGGTGGTTTCACCATAAAAGAATCCGTAAAAATCGATATCGGTGGAGGTTATTTTATGGATGATTATGTAATGGAATATCGGTTTTAGGCTTCAATACTTAACGGTCGTCATTGCGAGGCACGAAGCAATCTTAACACAAAAGCAAATCCAATATTGAGATTGATTCGTGCCTCGCAATGACGATTTTGTAATCCTACTGCTTCAACTTCGGAATTCTTGTTGGCGTATCCGTTCCGTTAACAATTGAAGTTGCACTTTTAGCAATGGCCTTTATGGTTGCTAATATATTCTCAACATCCAATGTGCTATATTCATCTTTCACAGTGTGATAAAATTTATCTATATCAATTTGATCTGTACTAATCGTATGTGCCGGAACACCTAGTGCTGCTAACGTTGCATTATCGCTTCTGTAAAATAAATTTTGTTCGGTGTATGGATCTGGATGAAAAGTGAATTCTGTACCAGCTAAATTTTTCTGCAAAATTTTTCCGAAATCAGACTTGTCGTAACCAGTGATGAACGCTGTATTTTTACCGAATTTAGAGTCTTTTCCAATCATTTCAATGTTGAACATCGCCACTACTTCATCAGGGTTTAACTTACTGGAGAAATACTTTGCCCCATAGCCGCCAATTTCCTCAGCGGTGAAAGCCACGAAAATTAAAGTGCGTTCATTATTCTTTTGCGCCTTGTAGTATTTGGCCAAAGCAATCATTGCCGTTGTCCCGGAAGCATCATCATCTGCTCCGTTTGCAATGCTATCACCATTAACAGTTTTTATTACGCCTAAATGATCGTAATGACCTGAAAAAACCACCAATTCTTTAGCTTTTGATTTTCCCGGAATTATTCCTGCAACATTAAACAAAGGCATTTTAGAAACCTTGCCTTTTAAAGCTACAGTAAAATCGTCGGCCTTATTGGCACCCAAAACAAAAACCTGAACCGCAGATTTTCCAGCGCCCATATCCTTTTCATCTAAAGTAGCAGGTTTATCAAAATAAGCTTTGTAGCGCTTAAAATTTTCAGCAAACTTCTCATCTACCAAAATGATTTGATTTTTGCCTGCTGAAAGCATCGATCTGAACTGGTTTACAAATGGCTTTTCCGGATCCAGCGTTACCACACTTGCATTGGATTTATTTAAAGTGATGTTTTCTTCATTTGCACCGGCGAGGATTACATTTTCGGCAGCCATATCTTTACCATCAATCTTAATGGCTTTACTCACATTGGCCACTTGATATTTGTAAAAAGCCTGGCGGAAATTTTTCTCTCCGGCTAGCGGCTGTAATCCAATCTTTTTAAATTCAGATTCGATAAAAGTGGCTGCTTTATCAATTCCAGGAGAAAATGTTGCACGACCTTGCATCTCATCGCCACTTAAAGTTTTGATCAGATGATCGGCATATTCTCTGGTGATAATTTTATCGATATTTTGAGCATTTACCTGTAAACCTGCCATCCCGACAAGTGTAACTAGCAATAATTTTTTCATTTTATATTTATTAAGTTATTATTTAGATTTTACCTGCGAGTTTAACCAATTATCTCTAAAAGTTTGCATGGACGGCGTTAAAGTTCCCCCAGTTTTTTCGATGGAAACAATTTCCATTACCGGATTTTCTGCAAATGTTAATTTAGTCGATTTATTTTCTCCGCGATATTGATAATTAATTTCTACCACATCGCCAGGTTTGTGCGATTTGGTTACTTGATCAACAATTGATGCATTTGTGGCAGCTTGCCCATCGATACTTAAAATAACGTCGCCCATATCTAAACCTGCTTGATAGGCAGGTGTGCCTTGTAAGGTTTGCGTCAATGTAACTTTACTATCCGCTGGATTAAAATTGCCAAAACCAGCATACGCTTCTCCTGGCTTTGCTTTACGCAATACGAAACCAGCATTTATAAGCAGTTTAGTGTAATCATTTTTCTCCTTCCCGTAGATGTATTTAGTGAAGAATTCTTTTGCAAACGCTTCATTCTTTGTCAGCGAGGCCAATGTTTTTTCCAAATCTGGAACCGTATAAGCAATCTCTGGTTTGCCGTAAGCTTTCCATAATGCCCTCATGTAATCATCAAGTGTAAGTTTAAATTCCGAACGCAAACGGAGATCCAAAGCCAAAGCTGTTGCAGCGCCATACGTATAATAGGAAAGGAAAATATTTCCTTTATTGGTTTGGTCGATTGCCACACCCGCATCCGCAAAAACGGCATATCGGCTGGCTTCTATCGGCGAAAAATTTTTGGCGCCTGGCGAATTTAAAACTGCATTAACCATTCCGTTAAATGCCTGAACAGAATTATCAACGGTTTTTAACCCTGCTCTTGTTAAAAGCAAACCTCCATAATATTGCGTAAAACCTTCAGCAAGCCAAAGTTCATCACTAATGTTGGAATGCTCGAAATTAAAAGGCTCCAAAGTTTTTGGCCGCAAACGCTCAACATTCCAGCTGTGGAAATATTCGTGAGAGAAGGTTCCCAGTAAATTTGATTCATAGCCTTCAATTTTCTCGGTTCGCTGAACAATGGAAGTACTATTTCTGTGTTCCATGCCATCGCCGGCATTTGTAGGATACACATCTTCCAAGAAGTAATAATTGCCGTAATCATAAGTTGGAAAATCGCCCCAAACCGCATAATGTTCATCAACCATTTTCTTCAGCATTGCTGCATAATGATCAATGGCTGCTTGCGTATCGTTTGAATGTGCAACCAAATGTATGGTTTGCACTTTACCATCATGATTTTTAACTTCCCATTTTGCGGTTTTGTAATCGGCAATTTCTATCGGGCTATCCATAAAATACTGGAAATTTGGCGCATAAAATATACCATTGCCCATTGGTTTTAGCTGTGTAGCCACTTTCCAGTTTTGTTTATCGGCATATTTAAACTGCACCAACCGTGGTCGGCCATCCATCCCGATAGGAAATGCAAAAGTTGCAGGAATATTCATGTGGGCATGGGTTTCATCGAAACCCGCATAAGTGCCGTCAATCCAGTTGCCAAATAAAGTGTAGGTGATTTTTACATTGTTTCCATGTGATGGAATTTCATATACATCGCCAGCAGATTGCTTAACTATTAAAACTTTGCCGTTCGCATCAAAAGCTTTTAAATTATACACGTTTTTACCAAATTCATGCGTAGCATATCTTCCAGGAGATGACCTGCTCATGCGCACCTTTAAATTTCCGGTTGGAACATTTGGGATTTGCATGGTAATTTCAGCTTCGTGATGAATGGCATTTGGAAAAGAAACCGTATAACTGATTTCATTTTGAGCAAAAGCACCGAGCGACAAAACACTGAATAAAGCAGCGCCTAAAATTTTCTTCATAAAAAAGGATTTGGATAGCCGAAAAGTACAAAAAATGTAAGAGTTAAGATGTAAAATGGTTGATGGAATGAGGGATGGAAGAGGTAAGATGGAAAATGGAAGATGGACTGAGGAACATAAGAGGTATGATTTAAAATGGATGATGGATTGAGGAACGTAAGAGGTATAATATAAAATGGATGATGGCCTAAGTATTATCGTTATGCGGTTAAAATCATGCATTTTCTATTCCTTATTTCCCTTTTCCATCTCCCATTTCCATTTTCCATCTTCTATTTCCCTCACTCCTTATCCCAATCGTATTTTTCCAAATCGCGGTAAGCCTTGCCTTTGATAATTTCCTTTTGTTTAGATGATTCTGCATCAACCCGGGTTTCGTGAATATTATCGGCGACTTCAAAATGGAAATCTTTATCTTTTTTAGATTGATAAATTGAAATGTCATCAGTATCAGAAGTGGCAAAATCGTAAGGACCGCGAGCGCTCATCAGTTTTACGAAAACAGGTAAACACTCGAAGAAAATAAATAGTAAACCAATAAAAGTTACTGCAATGGCCGTATTATCATCTTTTGTTCCATCAACATTAAATTTCAATTGCCCCAAGGCCCAGTTACGGTCGGCAAAACCCGCTATATCGGCAAGACTATCGAGTTGCTTTTTAGTGTATAATTTCTCATTAAACAATCCATCAAACTCCTTACGTTTATCTACAAAGACTTCAGATTTATTAATGTTGGCCTTTAACGAATCAAGCTCGGTTTCGCGTTGCTTAATCTCTGCTTCCTTGCGTTTGGCATAAGGACCATAACCCATTACGCCAGAAGTTTCCGTGGTTTTGTTCCCGAAAATTTCGAAGTTTAATTTTTGTCGATCGGTTTTAATGCCCTTTTCCAACGAATCTCTGGTGGCTTTTTGCTGATTTAATCGACCAAACTCTACCTGATATTTCTTTTCAAATGCTTTATTTAGCGTATCAATTTTTGAACGTTGACCGTTCAGGTAACTCACTTTCAGTCGCTCTTTAATTTCCTTGTCGAAAATTTTCAATTCGATTGGGCGTGAAATTACCATACCAATCATAATGGCCAATAAAATACGTGGGGTAGCTTGTAAAAGTTGCTTATTGGTACTGGCGCTTTTATTAATACTGGCCACAATGTACCGGTCCATATTAAAAATGGCTGCACCCCATAAAAAGCCAAAGACGATGGCAAAAATTATAGCCAGATCATCACCTTTAAACACAAAATACATGGCATATCCACCAGATAAGGCAGCAAATAAACCCGTAAAGAAAATGGTGGCACCAATGCCAGTATATTTATTTTGTTCTGTAGGATACTTTTCCAGTGTCGGGATGTGAGCGCCAGAGCAAAACCAAAAGAAACGGTTCAGTTTGTCCATTGTAAAACTTTATAATTAAACGCCTAAGGGTTTGATATGTTACAGAACTAAATGAAAATATATGACTCCAGTTTGTTGATAGTAGTAAAATCGATTTTCTTATATTTGCACAAATACTTTAACAACATGAAAGAAATATCAGTACAAGAACTAAAAGAGAAAATTGACAATAAAGAAGATTTTCAATTGATCGATGTTCGTGAAACATTCGAATATGAGGTTTCTAACCTTGACGGGGAAAATATTCCATTGGGTGGGATTTTAATTGAAGCTGATAAAGTTGCTAAAGATAAACCTGTAATTATTCAATGTCGTAGCGGAAAACGAAGTGCTGCTGCAGTAATGCAATTGGAAGCACAATATGGTTACGAAAATTTATATAACCTAAAAGGTGGGATTTTAGCTTGGCAAGAAGTTTATGATCCAAATATGCCGGTTTACTAAATGATAGTATGAATGAGTTTTGAATGAGTGAATGTAAAACACAATACTTATTCAAAACACATTTTTTTTAAATTAGGCGATGGTCTCAACATTCACTAATTCTCTCATTCAAAATTCAATCATTTTATATTGTGGGTAAAAAATTCGCTTTAAATATCTTTTACAACCTGGCTATTATCCTTTCTATTTTAGGAATAGTTTGGTGTTATAATAATCACAAACCACTTCCGGGTGGCTTTTTGGTTGGCGTTGCGGCTTGTTTGGTTTATTTCAAATACCAGCTGATGAAAGATTTACGCAAAAATTTTAGAGAAAAAGATCAGAAGTAACTCCTTCTAAACCTAATCCAGGTAGGTTTTTTAGAACGTATTTTCCATCTACAAACTCTGGATCGCTAAAGGGATTATTTTTGGTTAACCAAGGGCCATCTAAATCAGCCCAATTACATAGTGGTGCTAAAGCAACAGCAGCCAGGGTAGCACAACTCGTTTCGCTCATGCAACCAATTAATACTTTCATACCGAAAGACTGAGCTTTCAAAATCATTTGATGCCCTTCATACATCCCACAACTTTTCATCAGTTTTACATTAATGCCGTGGTAGGCCCCTTTTAGTTGATCCATATCAGCTAATCGTTGTACCGCCTCATCGGCTAATAATGGAATCGGGCTGCGTTCTGTTAGCCAGGCATTGCCATCCAGATCCATTTTATCCATAGGTTGCTCAATGAGAACAACGCCTTGGTTGTGTAACCAATAAATTAAATCGATGGCTTTAATCCGATCGCTCCAACCTTGATTTGCATCAACATAAAGTGGCACATCGGTCATGCTGCGAATGGTTTCGATAATTTCTCGATCATTATCCCTACCCAATTTTACTTTAATTACCTTAAAATTTTCTGCATCTTTAAGTTTCTCCCGAATCACTTCGGGAGTATCAATACCGATGGTGTAAGAAGTTACAGGCATTTTAGATGGATCGGCTCCATAAATTTCGAAACAAGGCTTATTTAAAATTTTGCCATTGATATCGTTCAGTGCAATATCGATTGCCGCTTTTATTGCTGGCTGCCCAGGCGCAATACCATCCAAATAACCAATAATCTCTTCAAAGTTAAACGGATGTTTGAATCGACTTAAATCTACCTGCTTTAAAAAAGCGGTGGCAGTTTCATAACTTTCGCCCATGTAAGGCACCATTGAGGCTTCGCCATAGCCAATAATGCCATCATAATCTACTTTTAAAAGCATCAATGGCGTACTGGTACGGGTAAACTTAGAGATGGAAAAAGGGTGCTTCAACTCTAATTCAAACTGCTTGCAACTAATCTTCATTATCAATCGTCTAATAATTAAATAGGGCGGATATCGTCTTAAAACTTAGTTATCGGAGGAATAAAACATTTGGCTATATTCATCCTATGACTACTAAATGCGCTATTCTATGAAAAACATTTCAAGATTACGGTATTTTATTTATTTATCCCTAATAATTTTAGGGGGATGTACCACAGGAAAAAATGCCTTACAAAAAGGCGATTACGATGCATCGGTTTCAAAAGCCGTGAGCAGATTACAGAATGCTCCGAAAAACAGTGAAGCCATGCAGGTTTTAAAAACAGCTTACGATTTGGCTTTGAAAGATCATTTGCGAAGAATTAACGAAGCTAAAATGTCAAACGATTTGTTTAGATGGGAATCGATTATGTACGATTATCAGAAGATCAATCAATTGGCAGACGATATCAATAGCTGCCCGGCATGTTTAACCCTCGTACCTAATCCATCGAAATACATTAAAGAACTTGCAGATAGCCGTTACAATGCTGCCGTTGCCAGGTATAATTCTGGAGTGGCTTACTTAAATGAACGCAACCGCTTAGCTGCAAAAAAAGCCTATTACGAGTTTGAAAAAGTGCAAAATCTTCAGCCGAATTATAAAGATGTAAAAGCTAAAATGGACGATGCCTACTGGGCAGCAGTAACCCGTGTTGTGGTTCAACCCATCATTTTAAACGGAGGGCCGTATAAGCTAAGTGCTGATTATTTTCAACAACAGATTGATCAGTTCATCAGCAGCTATTCCAGAAATAAGTTCGTAATATTTTATGGCGAAGAACAAGCTACTCAACAGAAAATTGTTCCCGATCAGGTTTTGAGTTTAAATTTTGATGATTTCATTGTTGGCCAAACTTATGTTAAAGAAAGGGTTGAAAGACTGAAACGCGACAGTGTAGTAATTGGCGAAACACGTGAACGTAAGCCTATTTACGGAACCGTACGGGCAACTTTGAGTATTTTCGAAAAAAATATTTCTTCTTCTGGATTATTGGACATGAGCATTATGGATTGGCAGAGCAAGAAAGTTGTTCGCCAGCAAAAGTTTCCAGGTACTTATGTTTGGAGAGACAGTTGGGCAAGTTATAAAGGTGATGACAGGGCATTGGATAAAAGCCAGTTTGCCATGACCAGAAGAAAGGAGATTTTGCCACCGCCGCCGAGTGCGCTGTTTTTAGAATTTACCAAGCCGATTTATAGTCAGCTCGTAGATAACATTAGCGGATTTTATAATAATTATTAAAGAAAAAATGATCGGTGCAATCACAGATCATTTTTAATTTTGGTCTACATGGACACAGAAAATGCTCATAGTATTTCCGCCTTAAGATCGCCAGTCAAGCTAAGGATGACGACCGGTCATGCAAAATGCCAAACACAAAGGTGTATGAATGCTGAAACATTAAGTAATCCCAACGTTAAAATAAATCATCGCTGATAAGCCCTAAAAATATAATGGCTAATATTGTAGTAATGAATACTGGCTTATACAATCCTTTTAAAAGTTTCGATTTTTTATACAAAAAATGCTTTCTAAGTGGCAACACTTTTAACTCTCCTGTACTTCAGGTTCCATTGATTCCGAAATGGTTATTGGAACAAGCAGGATTAACTGGCGATGAACAAATTCAGTTTTTGGATGAAAGTATTCGTTCGTACAACACTTTGGTGATACCAGTGAACAGCGAAATTAATGAGCAGTTTCTAAATCCATTAGAAGCGAAGATCGAAACTGCTTTTGCCGTAGGCTATGATGCTGTTTCGGCTTTGCCAGAATTGGATTTATTTAACTGGATTGGCAAATTTTTGTATGGCTTTGTGTATATCGAGATGCATTCTGCCTTACGCAAAGAGATGACCGCCGATGGTTTGAATATGTCGCAATCTTTGATGATGAAGTTCGCCAATTTAAACTTCATGATGCAGAATTTATACACCAGCATCGAATTTGAGGATTTTACTCCATGGTCTATCACTGTTGTAAAGCTAGAAAATGAGGAAACGCCTTTTAGCTTTCGCGATGAAATTAATACCTTAACTTTTTCTTTAAAAATGAAGGATTTTGGTATTGTGGCTTGTTTACAGGATAACGGAACGAATAAACGATATCACCAGGAAATTATTAATGAGGTAAAAAATAAAGCCTTAACGGCAGAACAGTTTGAGGAATTAACTGCTCGTTTTTATTACTCGGCATACCTTTTTAACCGCTTACCAGAATATACATTTATGCCTGTTGAAGGCATTACCTATATTGAAGCTATGCCACTTCGTGGAAACATGACCAAGCCTTTGTTCGATGTTTGGCAGCACAAAATTTATGCACAGGTGTTAGAAAATTTTTGGAAACCCTGGGGTTATGTGAAATTCGAAATTATTAAAGATCCTGATCGCCCAATGAGTTTTTTTGAGAAACCTTGTTTACCTGCCGCAGGCTAATTACATTCCGAGTTTTGCTCCAATAATGGCAAAAAAGTTTTGGAGGATACCCGGAACAAAAATAATGGTAAAAATTAATCCGGTTAAGGCACCAAAAAAGTGTGCGTCATGGTTGATATTATCCCTCGAATTTTTGGAAGCATAAGCACAATAAGCTAAATAAATTCCGCCGAAAATTACCGCTGGAATGGAAAAAGGCAAAAATAAAATGCCAATTCCAGCCATTGGATTAAATAAAATGAAGCTAAATAACACGCCACTAATTGCACCCGAAGCACCTAAACTGTTGTAATGGAAATCATCTTTATGCCTAAAAACAGTTGGAAGATCACTTAAAATCAGGGCAAGAAAATACATTAATCCAAATTGCCAGCTTCCCATCATTTGTTCCAAAGCAAAACCAAAAGCATAAAAAGTAAACATGTTGAAGAAAAGGTGCATCCAATCGGCATGAATTAAGCCGCTGGTGATTAAAGTGTAAACATTTTTCCCCTTCGATACGCTGTACGGATGAAGCATAAATTTGCCGTAAAGGCTTTGATCGTAGAAAGCGTAAAGGCTCGTAACAATAGTAAATACAAATATGATCGATGCTACAGGAGCTATGCTAAGGTATTCCATTTTTTTATTTTAAGTTGAGCTTTACATCTGTTAACAAACGAGCTATTGGGTATCTGTTGTGTGTTTTCTCGTAATAATCAGAATTTTTATATACAAAATCAAGTTGAGCTGCACCATTTTTGGCGAACTCCGCATCTGAAGCCTTCTTGGCCTCTAATTTATTTTTTAAGTCTGGATTATTCTTCAGTAATTCTGCAGCAGTATCTTCAAAAACATAAGCAGAAAAATGTTCTTTCATATCCAAAATGGAATCGAAAAAATTCCAGTTGAAATAAGAATCTGTAGCTTGTGGCTCAAGGGTTTCTACAATAAATCGATTTGTTTTTTGGTTTACATAAACTACAAAATCGCCAGCATAATATTGCAACGTATTTTGTACAGGATTAACGGCTACGGCAGAATGTAAATAATGCCCTTCATAAGGGCGGGTTGCAGTTTTAAAATCAGTGATGTAATAACTTTCTACAGCAATTTTAGCATCTGCTTTTAATTCATCAACCTTAACATTATTTAGCTTAAGTAGCGTAATTACCTTATCCCAGGCCTTCGGAATAATATAAGCTAAAGGTTTTTGTACCGAAACTGCTGGTTCGTAATTGTTCCATTCTTTAATGGTTTTGGTAAACGGCTTGGTTCGGTCATAAAATAAGCGATCGGTTCCGCTTACCTCACTTGGCTTTTTACCTGCCTCAAAACCCTTGAAAGGCAAGTCGTTTGCTATGGATTTATTTAGCTTCCAGGCCAGGGGAAATTCTTGTTGAGCAGCCACAAATTCGTCTGCTTTGCGTTTGTTTTCGCCAATAATTTTGGCGTCACGCTGAACAATATCGATGTAGGTTTGCAACAATTTGTAAGTGGCATCTACCCGTAAATCGTACGATTTTAGCATGTGGCTTTCTGGCATAAAACCAATGGTATTGTGCAGAGTGGTATAACCCGTAGAATAGCGTGGCGATTCGATAAAACCCGCAATTCCACTTTCGGGTATTTCGCCAAAAGAGTTTACATAAGGAATCATTGGATAACCTTTTTTCTCCATACCAACATATAAATCAGGCACCAACGTTTTGGTTAAATAGCCTGATAGAATGGAATTCAGCTTATCTTTTTGTGTTGGAATTAGCGTCATCACATACTGGTAATCGGCACCATTACTGGTATGTGTATCCACAAAAATTTCGGGCTGCCAGGTATTAAAAATTAACTGAAAAGCTGCAGAATTTTTCGAATCGGTTTTAATAAAATCACGATTTAAATCTAAATTTTTACTGTTGCCACGAAAGCCATAAGCTTTGGGCCCGTTTTGATTTGCCCTTGAAGTTGAGGTTCGGTTAAAGCTTCCATCAATATTATAAACGGGAATAATGCAAATCACCACATCTTTTGGAAGTTGACCAGCTTTCAATAGATCTCTTGCTAACATCATCGAGGCATCAATTCCTTCTGGCTCGCCAGGATGTATCCCATTGTTAATCAGCAAAATTCTTTTATTGCTTTTTCTAATTGTCGCAGGATCAAAAACCTTATCTCTAGATAAAACCAATAAATGAAGTGGCTTGCCAAAATCGGTACTGCCGTAGGTTAAAAGTTTTGCTTGAGGATAAGTTTTAGCAATGTTTTCGTAATAGGCTATAGCCTCATTGTAGGTTGCTGTTTCAGTTTTACCACTATTTTCGAAAGGTGTTTTTTGAGCCATTGTTTTTAAAGTTAGGAATAGAAAACAAATGACAAACAAATTTCTCATGCAAACAGATTTAAAGAAAATGAATAAGATTTAGAAAAACTTACGGTACGCTTTAATATTCCCGAAGAAATATTTTACGCCAATACTATACACATTAAAAGTATCAGGATCGTAGTTTTTAAATTTTGTAGAAGGATCATTGTAACCATCCAAACCTTCGCCAAATGTGAAATTGCTTTGGGCGTTAAAGTTGATTACATAGCGTACATAACCATAGCCATCGTTTAGGTAATAATTAAAACCCAAATTTACGGGAACTAATAAATTAATGCTTTTATCTTCTCCAGGAAATGGACCATAACCCGGATCAAAAGCTGCCCAACTTGGTTTGTAGCGTACAATATCGGTAATGTTATTACTAATTGCACCCACGCCAATCCCGGCATATAATCCTTTAACTGCTTCTAGAAAAGGCCTTCTTTCGTAAGGAATAAATTCGCCCAGATGCAGTTTCAAATTTGCAGTTATGCTGGTATATTTATTAATAAACTGCCGGTTATGAGGGTCGGTTACAATATCTCCACCCTGCACCATTCCGTATTGCGCTTCTACACCACCAGTTATAAAAGGTGTAAAGTGATAATTGATTTCGCCTGTTGCTGTATAGCCCCAATTTCCATCAACAACATCAGTTTTCGAATAGTTTGCACCACCGCCTAAACCCCACGACCATTTAAAATAATTCGATTGAGCAAATGAAATGGTAGCCAAAAAAGAAAATAAAACAGTCAGGATTGTAGCCTTGAGCAGGTTAAAAGTCATATCGTTTTTTTACAAAAATAATATGTTTATTGAATATCTATAACTTTTACCTTTGATTTATGAGCAATTACATAAACTTTAACAATTCTTTATCGCATAGATTTATTAGATATGCCAAAATTGATACGCAATCTGATCCAAATTCTTCCACTTGCCCATCAACAGAAAAGCAAAAGAATTTAGGAAAATTATTGGTTGAAGAATTATTGGAAATAGGCATTACTGATGCTGATATGGATGAAAATGGATATGTTTATGGTACTATTCCAGCTACGAGTGATAAAAACCTGCCAATAATTTTCTTTTGTTCGCACATGGATACCTCACCAGATTGCAGCGGGGAAAATGTGAAACCAATTATTCATGATAATTATCAAGGAGAAGATTTAATCCTGCCGGATGATAATAACATCGCCATAAAACTTGCCGAACATCGCGATTTAAAGCAACAAATTGGAAATGATATAATTACCGCTAGTGGTACAACTTTATTGGGTGCTGATAATAAAGCAGGTTTAGCCGAAATTATGGAAGCAGCAGCTTTTTTGATGAACAATCCTGAAATAAAACATGGCACCATAAAAATCCTATTTACCCCTGATGAGGAAATTGGAAGAGGGGTTGACAAAGCCAATCTCGAAAAACTGGGCGCTGATTTCGGATACACTATCGATGGTGAAACCTTAGGATCAATTGAAGATGAAACATTTTCTGCTGATGGCGCAACACTAATCATCAACGGCGTGAGCACTCACCCTGGTTTTGCCAAAGGTAAAATGGAAAGTGCCATCAAAATTATTGCAGATATAATTGCTGCTTTACCTAAGGATGATTTAACTCCGGAAGCAACACATCAAAAAGAGGGCTTCATTCATCCTGTAAGTTTTGGAGGACAAGTGGAACAAGCAGAAGCGCAATTTATTATCAGGGATTTTACCGATGAAAAACTAACAGAACATGGATCATTCCTGGAGGAAACGGTTAAAAATGTGATTAAGAATTATCCGCATTCCACTTACACACTTACCGTTACGCCGCAATACCGAAACATGAAACAAGTGCTGGATAAACATCCGGAAATAGTAAAATACGGAATTGAAGCAATAGAAAGAGCTGGTGTAGTGGCTAAACAACAAAGTATCCGTGGCGGTACTGATGGTTCAAGGTTATCTTACATGGGTCTACCTTGTCCGAATATTTTTGCAGGCGAACATGCTTTCCACAGTAAGCAGGAATGGGTGAGTATTCAGGATATGGAGAAAGCGGTGCAAACCATCATTAACATTGCCATCATTTGGGAAGAAAAGAATTAGTCAGGAGTCCGAAGTTTGCATTGAACCTGCAGACTTCGGACTAAAAATTCCGGTTCAAAAAGTACCTTGTCCTATATCCAGCCTACTTATCTTCCCATCTTTCCCAATCTGGAACTTAAAATAGGTTTTAAAGTCTCCCCATTGGTCGGAATGGAAATTTCCGTATAAATCTAAGCCATTATTTTCTACTTTATCAATACTGGTAAAACGCTCATGACCCAAAGCTTTTTTAAAGAAATTATTGAATTGAAGCTGATTGCCATCATCGTAGAATTTAACATCTGTAGCAAACAACGGAAACCAAGCTTTTTCATCGCCTTTTTGTAAGGCGTTTATTGCGGCTTTAACTTTTGCATTCGATAATTTTGAGAGATCAACAGGCATGATTTTTTGATTTTGTTTTTGTTGTGCCATCGCAAAAAACGATGTCACCAATAAGAATGATAAAAATAGCGCTTTCATCAGCTGATATTTTTAGCCAGCGGATGTTGCAAATAAATAATCAACAATGATAATAACAGAAAAGGCAATTCGATTGCAACGCCCTTTAAACGCTCTGCCGATGCTGCTGTAGTTTCATTTAAATGGAAACAAATAATAAGCAGAATGCCAGCAGCTGTAATAAAATTACCCCACAAAAATGTTTGTGGTATTACAACCATAATCGCCCCTAAAATGGTGGCTGCACCAATAACCATCATTCCGTTTTTCCCAACATTCCATTTGGCAAACATTTCCATCATGGCTGGTTTGCCAGAAACCATTGCCCAACCCTGTTTTACTCCCATATAAAGCGCAACCAGAATTAATACAGAACTCAGAATTTTTGAAGCCATAATTTAAAATTTCCTAAATAAAGGGTTACAATAGGGAGGATGAATCAAATTTAATAAAAATTGTTTCTAAACCACGGCTAAATTGTTACTTTTAAAATGTAATGATAACCCTCGAAAACGATTACCTAAAAGTAAGTATAGCAGCAAAAGGTGCAGAACTTCAAGGCCTGTATAGCAAAGAAACCGAAATAGAATATTTATGGAATGCTGATCCAGAATATTGGGCAAAATACAGCCCTGTTTTATTCCCGATTGTAGGTTCGCTTAAAAATGATCATTTCAATTATAAAGGCAAAACCTACAATTTACCAAGACATGGTTTCGCCCGCGACCATGTTTTCAAAGCAGCACAAATAAGCAAAACTGAAGCTGTTTTCACGCTAACGCAAAGCGAAGAAACGCTCAAGGTTTATCCTTTTCAATTCGAGCTGAAGTTAATCTACCGGTTAATTGATCGGAAATTGAGTTTAACTTACGAGGTAATCAATACAGGTAAGGATGAGCTTTTATTCTCTATTGGTGCACATCCGGCTTTTGCAGTTCCAAATACACCGAATACCAGCTACGAGGATTATTATTTAGCCTTTAATACAGATGAAAAGCTAACCTATTGGAAGTTAGATAATGGATTGGTAGCCAATGAAACGGAAAGCATTGACCTAAATGGCCATAAACTCAATTTAAAGCACGATTTATTTTATAATGATGCCTTGGTTTTTAAAATGCTTCAAAGCAGTTGCATCAGTTTATTGAATACCAAAAACGATTACGGCTTGCATTTCCATTTTGAAGATTTCCCTTTCTTCGGAATTTGGGCAGCAACCGATGCGCCATTTGTATGCTTAGAACCTTGGTGTGGTGTGGCAGATGGCGTAAATCATAACCAAGAACTTAAGCAAAAAGAAGGTATTATTTCTTTAGCACCCAACAAAAATTGGGAGCGTTTCTGGGAAGTAGAGTGTTTTTAGGTTTTTCCTCGGCCGTCATCCTGAATTTATTTGGGAATCCTAATGCAGTACGAATATTTCTTTCGCTTTAAAATCCCCGCATATGCAAGGATGACGGATAATGAAAACACGAACCAGTAGAAAAAATCTTTAAATCCTTACATCCATAACCTTACCATTTTTTCTACTGCTTTCTGCCATAAAACCCATAATGTGGCTTTCTATAGATTCATCAATAGTCGATGTGAGTAAGGCCGGATTTTGCTGTGAAACTGCCTGAACAAAATCTCTTACTAAAAGCCAGTCTCCACCACCATGGCCACTATTTTTATAACCATCAACATCTTCTGCTTTAGGTACAAATTTGGTTTCTTGCCGGGTTTTAAAATCATGCACCACCAATTCGGTCATGTCGCCAACCATATCGCCCATCGATCCCATAATACGCGTTCTTCTATCGTGGTACGAGGTAAAAGCTTCCATCGAAAAATTTGCGGTAACGCTATCGCTAAACTGAATGCTGGTTACATAATGATCTGGCTGATCGTTATCCATTTTATAAACACAACGACCGTAATTTGTGGTCTTTAACTTCTCTAACACCGCAGCTTTTCTATCAGTTGTACCTTCGGGTATATCCAAAACCGATGTTCGCGAATTCCGATCAACATATTCCTTAAGGGCCGAATATGGGCAAGATCGTTCTACTGCACAACCATCAGTACATCTTGCTGTACTTCCTTCCGGAGCATTTTCTTTTTTGAACCATTTCAAATCGCCCATGGCAACTATCCGCTCTGCTTTCTTGTTAATTATCCATTTCATGATATCCAGATCATGACAAGATTTTGCCAAAATAATGGGCGTAGTTTGCTTAGAATTATGCCAATTTCCTCGTACATAAGAATGTGCCATGTGCGTGTGTTCAATCGGTTCAAAATGTTGAATGCTAATCACCTCGCCTATGGCTCCTTTTGCTATTAATTCTTTCATTTTCACAAAATATGGCGCATACCTTAATACATGGCAAACGGCAACTATTCTTCCCGTTCTTTTCGCCAAAGCTAAAATAGCCCTGCATTCCTTTTCTGTTGGCGCAATGGGTTTCTCCAGCAAAATATCATAGCCCATCTTTAGTGCCTGCATACAGGGTTCGTAGTGCAAATTATCGGGCATGGAGATTATAATAGCATCTGCCATCTTGGGTTTTTTAAAAACATCTTCCCAAGTGTTGAAACGATTTTCATCAACAATTTTATGTTTTTTGGCGTATTTTTCGTTCCGATAAGAGATAGGTTCTGCAACGCCAACTATTTTGATTTGATCGGGAAAACCGGCCGCAAAATTTCCGTAAACCGTTCCTCTGTTTCCTGCGCCACACGTAATTGCTGTAATGGGTTTAGCCAAAGGTTTATGCAAAGGATTATCGCCTATCCGATAACTGTAAGAATTTTCGGCCAGTCGGGCAAGTACATCAGTGCTTACCACGGTAGCGCCTAAACTTATACTTAAGGTTTTCAGTAAATTTCTGCGGTTCATATTTTTGGTTTGGTTAGGTTGGTCTATTTATTCAATTTCATTACAGCTAAAACAGGTAGGTGATCAGATGCATAAGTTTCGTTGATTACCTGATGTGAAATCACTTCAAATTTATTTCCTTTTTTAAATGCGATATGATCGATGGTATGTTTAGGATTAATAACCGGAATGGTAAAGCCACAATCGGTACAAGTCCTGGTAAATTGTTGATCAAAAATTTTAATGGTTTCAGAAGCTGGATTGGCATTCAAATCTCCCGCCAGGATGAACGGCAAAGTTTCCCTTTCCATTAATTTATTAATTTCTTTGACTTGCATGATCCTGTTTTCTTCCAATCGTTGAGCATCCAAATGTGTAGAGGCAAAACGAATTTTTCTACCATCGGGCATTGTCGCGGTGGCAACTCCTAGCACTCTTGGTTCAGCTTTCGGGTCTTTGTTATTTGGGAGTTTATAGGTTTGCGGATCACTCAGTGGATATTTTGATAATATAGCCACGCCATAATCCCCACCATCATGATCTATGGCTTTAAAGAAATAAAAATTCATTTTTAGCTTGCTGGCCAAAAGCACCGCCTCATTAATACTTCCCGATCTTTTTGTGTTCACATCAACCTCCTGCAAAGCAACTAAATCTGGCTTTTGTGCTTCAACAGTTTTAGCAATTGCATCCAAATCGATTACACCTTCTTTTGCTTTCGATGGTGGGTTGGCATGATGAATATTGTAGGTTAAAATGCGAATAACACCCGGATCATTGTTTACAATATGTGTTTTAGGTGAGCAGGAAAAAAGTAAAGTGGTAAGCAGTAATAAGTATATAGGTTTTATCATGATTTTGTTAGGATGAATTGCTTATCGAATTTATAAAATAAAACCAATTGAAAGAAATTGTAATATATTTTTTATAAAAAGAAACTAAACGTAACAATTTATTGATGGGTTAATTCAGTATGCGATCTCAAAATTGCGGAAACAACATGAAGTTTATCCTGTTTAATTATTAATTCTTCAACAAAAAATATAGAATATATGGATAATCAAGTAGAGAAAAACAAAGCGATTTGTAAGGTATTTTTTGATGAACTTTTTAATCTGGCAAATTTAGATGCAATAGATAAGTTCGTTGATGGTAGTGTTAAAGTGCACAAAACATTTCCTTGGCAGCGAGAAGGTGCCAAAGCGTTTTACGATACTGTAGAAGTATTTAAGTTAGGCTTTCCAGATTTAAAAATAAAATTTGATGATATTTTAGGCGATGGCGACAAAGTGATGTGCAAGTTCACCGTATCTGGAACACATAAAGAATCGTTTCTCAATATTCCGGCAACTGGAAAAAAAATTGAATATGAGGAAGTAAACATTGTGCGATTTAGAGACGAAAAAATTATTGAACATTGGGCAGTTGCCGATACCTATAGTTTAATGCAAAAATTAACGGGTGGAGAAATTCACAATCTGGTATAAAAATACCCCTTTATTGTCTCGAATACCCCCACAAAAATGTTTTCTCTTTTAATAACTTAGTACTAACAAAAAGATATTTTATGAGAACCATGCACCCATATTTAAACTTCGATGGCCAGGCCGAAGAAGCGTTTAATTTTTACAAATCAGTTTTAGGAGGGGAGTTTATTTTTTTTAAGAAAATGAGTGAAACCCCGGAATCTGACAAATTACCCGAAAATGAGCGTAACCGAGTAATGCATGTGGCACTACCCATTAATGAGCATACCATTTTAATGGCATCTGATTGTTTGCCTTCAGCTGGCCACACGCTTAACCAGGGCAATAATATGTATGTTCACCTCGCTGCTGAAAGTAGAGAAGATGCTGATCAACTTTTCAATGGTTTATCGGCAGGCGGAACCATAGAAATGCCTATGGAAGATATGTTTTGGGGCGATTATTTCGGGAGTTTCAAAGATAAATTTGGCATCCAATGGATGATTAATTTCGGCAGTTATTAGTTGATAAATTTTTAAATAGGACTTTCGATTGAACCGAAAGTCCTTTTATTGTTACATCCTCCGTTCAAATCTTGCTTGGTTTAATTTGGCCAAAACTGTATCCTTGCTGTTATAAGTTGATCACGAGCATACCATGAATAATGTAACCCCAAGCTTATTAAAAACCAAACAACACTTTAACATTCTCGATGGATTACGCGGTGTGGCAGCTTTAGCCATTGTTGCTTTTCATTTTATGGAAGTTGTTTTTGAGTTTAGCAAAAATTTTCTTGGTCATGGATTTTTAGCGGTTGATTTCTTCTTTTGTCTTTCGGGCTTTGTTATTGCTTATGCTTATGATGATCGGTTGGGAAAGATGGGAATCATGGAATTTTTTAAATCGAGGGTAATCAGACTACATCCATTGGTGGTTTTTGGATCGGTATTGGGCCTTTTAAGTTTTATTTTCGATCCATTTAGCGGAACCGTAGCCCAATACAGTATTGGCAAAATTACCTTACTGTTTTTAACTTCGGCCCTGTTGATTCCTTTTCCAACTATGGAAGACCGATATTTTAACAATTTTGGTTTAAATGCACCGGCCTGGTCGTTATTTTGGGAATATGTGGCCAACATTGTCTATGCCTTTGTACTTTACAAACTGGCCAGAAAATATCTCATTGTACTGGCCTGTATTGCTGCCATAATTTTAGTCAGCGTTGCTTACCGCAGCGGATCGTTATTGGGCGGCTGGGCTGGCGAAAATTTCTGGGAAGGCGGAGCAAGAATATTATACTCCTTTACAGCCGGATTATTAATTTATCGTTCCAAATGGATCATTAAAAATAAACTTGGTTTTCTGGGTTTATCTGTATTGCTACTACTAGCATTTTTTATGCCTTATTCCAAATACAATTGGATTACAGAAACCCTGGTGGTGGTTTTTTATTTTCCGTTATTGGTTTCTCTTGGCGCTGGTACTGTTGCCACTCAAGGCCTTCATAAACTATGCGATTTCTCTGGGAAAATTTCATACCCCCTTTATATGACGCATTACATGGCCATTTGGGTATTTGCAAATTATTATAACACCTACAAACCAGAAGGCATAAAATTGGCACTCATCATCATTGGCGGAATGTTTGCTTTGGTATCATTAGCATATCTAACCATGATTTTATTCGATATCCCAGTTAGAAAATACCTATCCAGAAAGCGAATCAAGGCATTATAGATATTATTTAACTTTTTTTAAAAATTTTAAAACAAACCCATAACACCTGTGTTTATAATATAGTTTGTTTGGTTTAGTTTTATCGGTGGATACTTATAAGACATTCAATATAGCCTCATAGAGATATGAGGCTTTCTCATTTCTAAACTTTTTATTGGCAAAATCTCAATATGCCTATTCAAAAAATACCGAATATCAGGTATTGATAATCAGCACATTATCATTTAACTTAGTAAAAATCACATTATCCCTTTTCGTTTTAGAATATCTCCATACGTTAATCTGATTGGCATAAATATTTAGCAAAAACCATTTTGAATTTATTGTTTTTGGCAAAGAAGTTTTTCAAGACACCCTAAATAATCATCCTATGCATTTTAAGAATCCCTCTGTTCTAACTGATGATACTGATCATCACTGGAAAAATATTGTCAAATCTATTTCAATCCTGGTACTTTAGTATGAAGCGGATTATTATTTGTTGCGATGGAACTTGGAATAGTCCGGGCGACACAGAAGATGGTTCTCCAATTCGTACAAACGTACAAAAGATGTTCGAAAGCATTTGCAATACCGATGATAAAGGTGTTGAACAAATAAAATACTATACCGATGGTGTTGGCACATCTGGAAGCAAATTACGCAGATTTTTTGATGGCGCCACTGGTTTTGGTTTAGACCATAACATTGTAAGTGCCTATAAATTTTTGGTCTGGAATTTTGTAAAAGGTGATGAAATCTATTTGTTTGGTTTTAGCAGAGGTGCCTATACTGCCCGTAGTTTGGCCGGCATGATTCGCAATTGTGGCATTATCAAAAATAACGATTTAAGTTTAATTAACCAGGCTTACAATTATTACCGCCGGAGAACCGAGCTGGATTGGAACCCCAGCGGCGAGAAAGCCAAAGCATTTAGAGAACGAAACAGTTTTGAAAGCCGCATTAAATTTGTGGGCGTTTGGGATACGGTAGGCTCGTTGGGCATTCCGCTATCTTTATTCAGACCATACAATGCTACAAAATATCAATTCCATGATACCGAACTAAGCAAGTATATAGATTTTGCTTACCATGCTTTGGCCATTGATGAAAAAAGAGGCAGTTTTTCACCAACACTCTGGATTCAGGATAAGCAAGCAGCTGAACATAAAGATTTTCCACAGGTAATGGAACAGCGATGGTTTTGTGGCGTACATTCCAATATTGGAGGTGGTTATCCGGAAACGGGATTAAGCGATATTGCTTTTAGTTGGATGGTGGATAAAGCAAAAGCCGCTGGATTAGGTTATGAGGCTGACTTTCTGCGTCGATTTGTAGCACCAAATGCTTACACCGGTAAGCTATACAATTCGCTGAGTTTCCCATTTAGTATCGCTCCAAAAACAATACGGGAAATCAAATTCGATAGTCAAACCAAGCAAACCATTGATCAATCGGTTTTCGAAAGATATTATTACGATGAAAGTTATCGTCCGCCCATGCTGGAAGCTATTATAAAAAGTGTTGAAAAGGAGGGAATGGAAAGCCATTGGTATCCCAATCCAGCCAATAATGGGCCCTTTCCACCAAAATTATCGATAGGATAGTTTCTTACTTGTATTAAAACAAATATTTGATCAAAAACCAATTGGCAGGGAGGCCAAGTTAGATGAGCAGATTTATTGTTAACGTAAACAAGCTAAATAAAAGAACTTCGGTACCTATATCACTTACCGATAAAAGCAATTTGGCTGGCGCTGTTTTTAAAGGCTTTACTTTCGATGGCGAAAAAGTTTTGGGCATTAACAATCCCGATTTGGGCGATTGGTATAAGGATGCCCAAAACAACTATTATTGGGGTGGCGGTTTAAAATTACTTGAAGATAGCTTACCAATTAATTTCCCTGATCAGGATTCATTGATCACTCCGCTGATCAAGAAAAAAATAGAACAAATTGTAAACGTATTTGAAACCAGTTCCATTTTGGGTAAATACCATATCATCGCCAAACATCAGGATTATAACGATCCGATCAGTAAAACCAGAATAGTGCAGGTAACTTATGGCCGATCGCAAACCACAGAATTTGGTTATTTAAAAGATTTGATTGTTGATTACGTCAATCAAAATGGAATGTTCGCCAACGTACTCAAACCGTATTTATCCAGCATTGGAAAACTTCCAAGTTTAGCTACAGATGAAATATTCTGCAATGCCTTAATTGATGCAGGCAAAACAGATCCGATAATGAAACGCTGCCAGGATGAATTGTTTGATAGAAAATACTTTCAGGTAGCCAATCAATGGTTTAGCAAAAATGGTTTCACGCTCCCGCTAAGTTTTCTGGTTATTTACGATAGTCAGATCCATTCGGGCAGTATTTTGCAGTTTTTAAGAAATCGATTTTCGACACTCGTACCTATAAAAGGCGGCTTGGAAAAGGAGTGGATAACGTATTACGTAGATGCCCGACAGGATTGGTTACAGAATCACAGCATTCAAATCCTCCGCAATACCGTTTACAGAACGAATTGCTTTAAGCAACAAATTGCAGCAAACAATTGGAACCTGGAGCAACCGGTAATTGCGAATGGGATTGCTGTGGTTTAAGAGCATAAAAATTACCTGAAAATTTACTAACTAATTTAGTAATTTGCGGCTCGTTTTATTAAATCGCATTATGGAAAATAAGGTTAGTATCAATAACAATAGTGTTGAATTTTCGGGCATTACCCGCGATTACATGGAAGCCGTATCTGAATTAATTTGGAATGGTTTTGATGCCGGAGCTACAAAAGTAGATCTTGTTTTCGACACCAATGAAATTGATTTTATTCCTTCAATAGAAATTATAGATAATGGAACAGGAATAAATTTAAGTAACCTGCACCAAACCTTTGGCGCCTTTTTAGATTCGTTAAAACGTGGTGCCGATCATCGCTCATCTTATGTTAGGGGGAAAAAGGGCAAAGGCCGATTTTCATTCATCGCTTTCGCACAAACGGCCATTTGGAACACCACATTTTTTGATGAAATTGAAAATAAATACATCACTTATGATGTTAGCATCAATGCCGGCAATAAAGATTTCTATACGGATGAGAACATCACTTCGGCTGCACACAAGGCTACAGGAACACGCTTAAAACTGGTAAATTTATTTGGCGTAACCGCTTATTCATTTTCAAGCAATGCTTTTATCAATCACCTGAAATCAGAATTTGGCTGGTTCTTATTGCTAAACAGCAAACACGATTTTCAGCTTTGCATAAACGGCGAACGGATTCAATATGAAGATCTTTTGGCCGACCATGAAATTTTTGAAAGGGAGATTGTAGATGCTTCTACATCGAGATTTAAGTTTACCGTCACTTTTGTTCGATGGAATGAAAAAATTGGCGATAAGTTTTATTACTACTTTTTAAATAGTGATAAAAAAGAGGTTTTCAAACAATTAACTTCCTTTAACAATAACGCCATCAATTTTTACCACAGTGTATATATCGAATCCCATTATTTTAATCATTTTAACTTTAACGATGCAGAAGAAACTGCAAATCTATTCGGTTCAAATCCTCAAAGTCCTATTTTTAAACAACTGATCAAAGAACTTCAAAAAATTGTAAATCAAAAACAAAAGGAATTTGTAAAAGATACTGCCGCAAACGAATTGATCAAAAAATTTGAAGAGTCATTATCAATGCCCAAATTTTCTGCATCAGAATTTGAGCAGCAACAAAGATTTATCGAATTGATTAAAGCGATATATTGCATCCAGCCTAGGATATTTAAAGGATTAAATGATAGCCAGGAAAAAATGATCCTTTCGCTGATTAAAGCGCAAATGAGCGATACAGATGAACTTTATAGTTTGATCAAAGGGCTTCTTCCTGTTAATGATGATGAAAACCAACATTTGAAACACATTTTAACACTAGGCACTACCACTATCAGTTAAAACCTTTGCACAAAGCCTTTGTTGTTTTACTGGACCTATATCCGCAAAATACTTATGGAAAATCAAGGCAATACTTATAGTGAATTACAAGAATTATCAAACAGCGACTATAAACTTACCGCTGGAGAAGCGGACATTAAAGGATGGACCGTTCAAAATGAATCAGAAACGCAGATCGGAAAAGTGAGAGATTTATTATTTGACCCGATCAACAATGCGGTGAGGTATTTAATTATCGATCTGGATGATTTAGGCGTTGATATGGAAAGTAAAGGTGTAATTATCCCGATTGGATTGGCACATTTACATGAGCATGAGGACATTGTAATTTTACCAAATATTCACACCGATCAGTTTAAAGCCTTGCCCTATTATGTATCCGGCGAGATTGATCAAAATGTTGAAAACGAAATCAGGACAATTATTGGAAGCCCGGCGGCTTTACGTTTAGAAGAAAAAATAGTAGAACTTGATGTTGCTGAATTTTATAATCACCATCATTTTGATAAGGCTCAATTTTATAATAGAGATCGTAAGATACATTTGTAACCGTTCGAATAGCATGACAAGCGAGGCCCTTTATGGGCCTTTTTTTTGTGGGGAATTTTCGCAAATAAGAAGAAAGCTTAACAAAGTATGGAGGGCAGAATACAAGTTAAACGACTTTAATCATCAGATGCGTTTTTATATTTCTTATTTTAGCATTTAAATTGAAATCTATTTATTTACGCAACCAAAGCTTATCGAAAAACTTTTCCAGAGTTGCTTTCAAAACCAATATTACACCATTGCAGTAAAAAGGTATCTGCAATAACTTAATTACTTATGGCATATTGCAATCACATTTCTTCTATGGCAGAGCCAAGCAGAAGCCTTCATCAAAACTATCACGATAACCATTATGGCTTCGCCATTCATGACGATAATGAACTTTTTGGTCGGTTATTAATGGAAATTAACCAAGCGGGCCTAAGCTGGGACTTAATTTTAAGGAAAGAGCAAACTTTCAGAAAGGCCTATAATGATTTTAATATCAAAAAGGTTGCAGCATACACCGAAACAGACCGGGAGCGGCTGCTGCAAGATGCTGGAATCATCAGAAATAAATTAAAGATAAATGCTGCGATTGAAAATGCCAGAACCATTTTATTATTACAAAAGGAGTTTAGTTCTTTTGAAAAGTGGCTACAATTCCATCATCCAAAAACTAAAGCAGAATGGGTGAAGCTTTTTAAAAAAACCTTCAAGTTTACCGGCGGAGAAATTGTTGGCGAATTTTTGATGAGTATTGGTTATTTACCAGGCGCCCATAGCGAATCGTGTTCTGTTTACCAAAAAGTGCTGCAACAAAAACCAATGTTTCTTAATATGAATAAATAAGATTTATGGAAAGTTTAGATTTTGAAAATATTAAAATGCCGATAATAAAGCCAAACAGAAAATAGCCATGTGATGAATTCATGGTTATGTACAGGTGCGAAAAGATGACAAATTTCTCCAAAAATCCTTAATGATCTATATCAATGGCGGTCTAGAAAACCGCCATTTTATTTATATTTGAAGCAAATCCTTTCCCTTTGAAAAATTATCTGCTCCTATTAATATCTCTCGGAATTATTGCTTGTAAAGAAACTAAAACCAATTATAAAAAAGTTAAAGAAGATCAAGACTTCGTTCAGGCACTATCCATGTTCGACAATGGAAAGGATTCGGCCTACTTCTACTTTAATAAAGTTACTTCAAAACAAATACGTGGATTAGATGCTGCAAAAGCTTATTGCTATATGTCTATGATCCAAGCCAATAAAGGTGATTATTATGGATCGCAGGAAAGTTCTATAAATGCACTTAAATTACTCAAAGAAAAAAATAAAACGCACTGGTCTAGTGTAGGATCTTGTTATAACCAACTTGGCTTAAATAGCATTGTATTTAAACAATACAATTTGGCGATAGCCTATTTTAACAGTGCCCTAAAATTTTTTAATCATAGGGATGAGATTACAATGGTACTAAACAATAAAGCTTTGGCTTATCAAAAGCTTAAACAATATCCCGAAGCGCTCAAAATTTACAACCATATCCTTGCTCAAAAAATCAATCGCAATGAGTATGCCCGTTTTCTTTCCAATGCAGCAAGAACACAATGGCTAGCCAATTCTGAATACAATGCTGCTGCCCAAATGTTAAAAGCATTGAATATTCGTAAAGCAGAAAATAACGACTGGGGTTTAAACGCCAGCTATTCTCACTTGGCAGATTATTACACCATGAGCAAACCTGATTCGGCATTGTTTTTTGCCGAAAATATGTATGAGGTTGCAAAAAAGTTGAAAAGTGCTGATGATCAACTGGAAGCTTTGGATAAATTGATCAAACTTAGTCCGGCAGCAGCAACCAAAAAATATTTTGATATTTACCAAAGCTTAAACGACAGTTTGCAAACAGCCCGAAATGCTGCAAAAAATCAGTTTGCCGTAGTTCGGTACGAATCTGAAAAAAGCAAGGCCGATAATTTGATCTTACAAAAAGATAATACCGAAAAGCGCTATCAGATTATTAAAAGAGAAATATTGCTGGCATCAGGCTTTCTGTTGTTTGCTGCAGCATCTGTTATCGCCTTCCTTTGGTACAAAAAACGCCATCAAAAAATGGAGCTTGATAAGGAAAGTGCCATTCAGGAAAATAAATTAAAAACCTCGAAAAAAGTTCATGATGTGGTAGCCAACGGATTATACCGTGTAATGAGTGAAATGGAAAATCAACCCGAAATCGATCGTGAATCTATTATCGATAAAATTGAAATCCTCTACGAAAAATCAAGAGACATTTCTTACGATAAACCTGAGCTGGATGAACAACCTTTTCAGCACAAAATATCAGAAATCTTAACCTCTTTCGCTACACCACAAACCAAGGTAATTATTGTAGGAAATACCAATACATTGTGGGTAAAAGTACCAACCAATGTTTTGTACGAGCTCGAACAAATTCTACAAGAGCTAATGGTTAACATGAAAAAGCACAGCGGAGCCACAACCGTAGTACTTAAATTTGATCAAGAAGTTAATCAGGTTAATATTTTTTATACCGACGATGGAATTGGCATGCCTGAAGAAAAAATTTTTAATAATGGATGGAAAAATACGGTTTCCCGTATAGAGGGAATTGGGGGGAAACTTACCTTTGAAACCAAACTGGAGAAAGGGCTTAAAGTTCATATTTCATTCCAAGTTTCTTAATCCAAAATAAAAATGTTCAAAAGAGTATTAATTGCCGAAGACCACGAAAGCACAAGTATTTCAGTTAGAAAAACTTTGGAAGATTTAGGAATTACCAAAACTGAATATACTTATTATTGTGATGATGCATTTACGCAGATTCAAAAAAGCTTAGGTGATGTTCAGCCTTTTGATATGCTCATTACCGATCTTTCGTTTGAAGAAGATCATCGGAAACAACATATTACCAGTGGTTTATCATTAATTGAAGCTGTAAAAAAAATACAACCTCAAATTAAAGTATTGGTATTTTCTGCTGAAACCAATCCGGCCGTAATCGATAATCTTTTTAAAAATTTACGCATTAATGGCTATGTGCGTAAAGCCCGCCACGATGCCAAAGATTTAAAAAAGGCAATCGAAACCATTACTTTAAACAAAATTTATTTATCGGAAGATTTACGACAGTCGCTTAAGCAAAAAAATGCTTTCGAATTTACTCAATATGATATAACCATCATTTCTTTGCTCTCGCAAGGAACTTTGCAAAAAGATATTCCCAATTATCTGCAACAAAATAAAATTAAACCCGCCGGATTGAGCAGTGTAGAGAAACGCTTAGGCAGTATGAGAGAAGCGCTAGAATTTTCGAAAAATGAGCAGTTGGTAGCTTACTGCAAAGATTTCGGAATTATCTAACATCACATTTTATTACATTCATTGCTTTAAAACACATTTTTGAAAGAATTAAATCTTTCAATTAAACTTCTGTTACAAACTTATTACAAAAAAAACCTACGCTTTACGGTTTCCCGTAAAACATAACGATCTTTATTCTGTAGTTTTGGCACTACATATTTATTAATAACTGCAAAATCTTTGTTTTTATTAATCTATCATCCTCCCGTTAACACATCCCTGTTCATGATTAATAGATCGATAGATGAAAAATATTTTAACGCCTCTTATCTTCACTTTCATCATTGGAAGTGCAAGTGCTCAAAAACCAAAAATGCAAACTTTCCAGCTAATGGAGCCTAATTTTAACAAAACAGTTATTGAAGGAACCATTTCTGAAGTATATAATACCCAACGTTATGGCAAAACATTATGGTGGGTAAGATTAGGGAATGATACGCTTGTGCATGTATGGGAAAAACATTTTGATAATACTTCAATGAAAGTTGGTGAGAAGAAAAAATTCACTTCTATTAAACGATTAGATAGCAATTGGTGGATGAAAGAAAAATCAGAAGTTAAATTCAGGAATCAGGATACCCAAAATGTGTTAACTGTACAGTAGTATAAACCTCCACATTTCTTCTAAATAAATTTTTCTCCTTTACGGTTTCCCGTAATAATTGATCTTTCTATACCTGTATTTTTGAAAAAAGAAATAAAGTAGTTATAAAGAAATAATATAATTAACACTCAATTTCTCTCACAAAAATGCAGCAGATTGCTTCAGATCATTCAAGGAAAAGATGGGAGGCAATCTGGCATTTTTATAAGACTTATTACTGTAGCTGCAAACCAGAAAAAAACAAATTGTAAATCAGGAAATAATTAAGCAAGGTATGGCTTGGCACTTTAAAAAATATTCAACTGATGCGTATTATGCTCAATTGGAAATCAATGCAAGAAAAGGTAAAGTAGGATTATGGCGAGATCCAAATCCAATTGCACCCTGGGAATGGCGAAAACATACAATTAAAAATACAACCTTAGTTAGGTAGTCAACTTTACCTTATAAAAACTTTCTGTTACTATTATTGTTGCTTTATCAAAACAATATTATAAAAATGATAAGTCCAAAACCACTGCTTTCGGAAAATGTAAAAGATTTTATGGATTACGCCCTCGAGGTGATTAAATCAATGGATGGCGCCCCTGAACATAGTGCAGAAGATCGGATCCGGGTAAATGAAAATATGGCTAAACTAAAAGAATATTTAGAGGCGGTATCAGTTTCATACCATGATACGATACCAAAAGAGACTGAAAATCCGGCTACTGATATAAGCACAAATTTCATTGGTACTGGTCATAGCTAATAACCAAAGTTTAATTTATAATTTCGATTCGTAAGGAAACAAGGCGAGAGAAATTATATTTAAATATGTCACGTTGAGCCTGTCGAAACGCATGGAACAATTTCTTCGGCAAGCTCAGTATAACAAATGAGCTTTCTGAAATACTTCAGAAATATTTCTTATACGACGCCACAAACCTATTGCATTGATAGTTAATCATTTACTAATCTATTTTAAGATAGTATTTCGTTGTCAAGATTTTCTCCCTTAACAAATGCATCTGCATTGGCAAAAGTTATATTGGCAATTTGCTCCATGGCTTCTTTTGTAAAAAAACCTTGATGAGAAGTAATTAACACATTCGGAAAGGAAATTAGCCTGGAAATTAAGTCGTCTTGAATAACATCTTCAGAAAGATTTTGAAAAAACAATTGTGATTCTTGCTCATAAACATCCAACCCAAGGTACCCCAATTGTCCGCTTTTTAATGCTTCGATCACATCTTTTGTAGCAATTAGTCCGCCACGACTTGTATTAATTAACATGGCGCCAGACTTGAAAAGTTTTAAGGTTGTGCTATTGATCATGTGATGATTATCATCTACCAAAGGGCAATGCAGCGATACAATATCAGCTCCGCCGACTACCTCTTCCAGTGAACCATAAATTAAGCCATCTTCTACAAGAGATTGATCAGGAAAAGGATCAAATGCCATCACCTTGCATCCAAAACCTTTTAATATTTTATAAAAGGCCTTTCCGATATTACCCGTTCCAATGAGGGCAACTTTGCAATGATGAAGATTAAATCCCATCAATCCTTCTAAAGAAAAATTACCTTCCCGAACACGGTTGTAAGCTTTATGTGTTTTTCGGTTAAGCGTTAAAATCATAGCCATAGCATGTTCAGCTACTGCTTCAGGGGAATAAGCGGGTACTCTTAAAACTTTAATTCCAGCTTCATTTGCCGATTCGAGATCAATGTTGTTAAATCCGGCACAGCGCAATAAGATAAGCCTAACACCATTTTCTTCGAGCTTGGCAATCACATCAGCATCAGCACAATCATTTACAAATAAACACAATGCATTAAAATCTTTCGTTAATGCTACATTCTGCAAACTTAAAGCTTCTTCAAAAAAGACAAGTTCATGGCTGGTGTTATATTTCTCTAAAAATTCCCGATCGTATTTACAAGTACTGAATACTGCGATTTTCATATAGTTTCGATTTTCTGTAAGTTAACGATATATAACCGAAGCATTGTAAAGCACTTCACTTTATCTCACAGAAAAATCCCACTAGTCACAATCGCCTTTTCGTTCATCGATCTTTTTCAAAATATAGGAAAGCGTTCTGGCAAATACAACCTAAGCCACGAAAACAAAAAGTAATTTTTATTTCTTTATAAAATACTTCAAATTTCTATGTCACATCCGCCGATTCGTGGTTATGTGAATGATTAGTAATTTTCTTTAAAATATAAGAGAGAACAAAGGCGAAAATTACATAGCCTACAAAAATAATATACCCCGGTTGTAGCGAAGAGTTATTAACCGTGGCCGTTGTCATAAATTCATTTTTAATATTCAGGCTGGTGAGCTGACTTTTTAAAATGCCGTTTAATCCAATGTAGGTCATTGCTATTCCAACCACCATTACATCTGCCATATCCCATTTGCCCGATTCAAACGCAAGATATTTCACCACGCCACTCTCTGCTATAGATGGTTTAGCAAGCCTGTGTATCCCTCTCGCCGTAATCCTCAGAACGGGCAAAATAATAACAAATAGCAGTATAAGCACCCCAACTGTAATGGCATCTGGCTTCGGTTGCTTAATCAAAACATCAGCAATGTCTAAAATACTTTTGCTTTGATAAAATAACACTTGATTTTTAAAAGCAATATTTTCGCCCATTAACATAATATTAATGGAACTGAGCCTTGCATCTACATCTATAATGGATACTGTTACGCCAACAAACAATAATACCAAAGCAAACAATAGCGACATCACAAATAAAGTAGTGTGTAAATGTGCCCATTTTCTAATAACCACCCATAAACAAACCATTAATATCATGCAGCCCAACATATAATAAGCATCATTGTAGCTGGCCTTACGCATACTAAATAATTTATTATCGATGTTTTTATTAAAATCATCTTTGTTTGTAACCTGGTATTTATCAAACATGGTTTTAGTTACCGCATCAATAGCAACCTTTGTACTATCATAGGTTTGCGCCACAAGTTCATCAACCTTTCCGGTGGCTATAGTTTTAAGCTTATTGGTTGCTCTGGGGCTGGTAATGCGATCGATAATGGTTTTGGCGAATGAAGGTACTTGTTGGTGTAGTTCTTTAGGATCAACAAATTTTTTGAAAGCGAAATTTTTTAATTTACCACCAATATTTTTCTGTGGCTTATTAAATTCCTTTACTACCTGATTAACCATGCTGTGGAGTTGTTTTTCCACCTGCTCTCTCATCATTAATTTCTGCTCGCTGGTAATTTTAAATCCCTTTATTTTTTGGGAGATAATTTTTGAAATACTTTCGCTCCATAAATCAATAGAAAATACACCGAAGGTAATGTTGTTTACCATGGAATAATCTTCTTTAATCTGTTTTTGTTCGTTAGATATCGTACGAAGTTGATAACCGAAATAACCCGCTGTGGCAATTAATATTGCCATCACTAACGCCAATACGATATTAGCAATTAATGCGTTTTTAGGTTTTTGCGCTGTTTGATTATGTAGGTTACTGGCCAAAGTTTTATATTGTTTGAGTGTGTTTCTAAGAATTGATTAGTGAGAATCGTTGGGTGAAATAAATTTTAATATGGTAGAAAGGGTTAGGCCAAATAGTACAAAGGCAATAAATATGATATATCCAGGTTGAAGGGCGGTATTGTGTGTAGAGATAAGTGTGAGCGTATCACTTGGGATTTTAAGTTGATTAAGTTGGCTTTCCAGAAGACCGTTAAGCCCTATATAGGCCATTAAAATAGCAATAACAATTACATCGGCCATGCTCCACTTGCCCGATTGAAATGCAAAATATTTGATAACCTTATTCTCCGCCAGGCTTTTTTTACCTAAAAGATGTATGCCTGTAGAACTAAGTTTCATAATTGGAAATAAGATACTGAACACCAGAATAAGTACCCCAACACCTATAGAATCTATTCCGGAACCACTCATTAAAATTCGCACCACATCGAGTATGCTTTTACTTTGGAAGAAAAGTACCTGATCTGTAAAATCGATAGGTTGACCCAAAAGCATAAAATGTACCGAGCTGATTCGGGCATCAACCTCGATCATCGATGCGGTTAAACCAACGGCAAGTAATATAAATGCAAAAATTAGCGACATCACAAAAAGTATGGTATGGAAATTCTTGAATTTTCTAAAAATCCACCAGGCTAAAAGGAAAACTACAATACCAAAAAGCATGGCTATAGAGTAAGTGTATGTACCCTTTTCTATTATTTTTAATTCTGATATGATTTTACTGTTAAATTCTTTACGGCTTTTTACATTATACTCTTTGTAAACACTATTTATTTTAGCTGCATTTGCTTTAAGTGTACTATCAATAAAAGCAATATCATCCATTTGGTTCACCTTGGCAAGAGCCATGTTGCTCAGCTGTTTTTTGGAAGAAGGATTATCAACTTTTTGTATGATAGTTTTTGCAATTGATGGTGCCTTTTTTTTGATGTCCTGAATATCTACAAAGTTTTTTACGGCAAATTTAACAAGCTTACCCCTAATGGATTTTTTTTCAGGCTTAATCAATAAAGCTTCTGCCTTATTAATTAAGGCCAGAATTACCCCTTCAATCTCCTTCTGTAAGTCTTTTTTTTGTTTTGCAGTAATATCGAGGTGTTTACTTTGATAGCTAATGATATTTTCAATTTTACCTGTCCATTGCTCAATTGAAAAAAGCCCGAGCATAATGTTATTCATCTCTGCATAGCTTTTTTTCAAATGCTCTTGTTTTTCAGAAAGCTCATGTAATCGAAAACCGCAATAGCCTCCTGCACCAAGCACAATGGCCAGAAAAAATATCAAGAGAAATTTTGAAAGTAAGGGACTTTTCTTCTCAGCTAGGCTCGTTTGTGTTTCCAATCCAAAAAAATTATGTGGTTATAACATTTCTACGCTACCGCCCAAAATTTGGAATCACCAAAGCAAGTGCTTTAAGCGCAGGCAAATATTTGTTTAGGTATTGGGAAATAAAACCATATAAATCGAAAAAAGTTTTAAAAGGAAAAATTTTATTTGGCATACCAATAAAAAGACCACAGAAATGAACCAAAAAGCTTAATGTACAGGAATTATGAATTGTATTATCAGATTATCCTGATCTCCTGTTCTGTATTTTAAAAGATTCATACCAACTTCACTATTTGCCGATTATCCCTAAATGAATACCTTTGCCGCCATCATTTTAAATATTACACCTAAAGAGATGATTACTGATAAAAAAGATATGGTTGCTGATTGGATTAAAGAAAATGGAAATCCGGCGATTGAAAAGCTAACCAGCAAGAATGCAGAAACTGCGAGTATGATAGCAAGTGTTCTTGATCACGCGGGATTGAGTGCAGATCACCTGGCCCAAATGATCGACATACATGTTGCAGAAGTGAACAAGTGGTTATCTGGCAAACATAATTTTAGCGAGAAAATGCTCGATAATATTGTAGAAAAAATAGAATCGAACCCAATTACTAATTAAACTCCTGCCTAAATGCCAATGGAGAAATATTGGTTTTCTTTTTAAATAATGTGCTAAAGGATTGGGCATGTTCAAAACCTAAAGCATAGGCAATTTCGCTCACCGATAAATTAGTGGTCGATAACTTTTCCTTTGCTTTTTCAATCAACTTTTCGTGTATATGCTGCTGAGTATTCTGACCGGTATGTAACCGCAATAAATCACTTAAATAATTTGGCGAAAGATTCATTTGCCCGGCCACATATTGAACAGTTAACAAACCATTATTTTGATTCTGATGAAAATAATCTTCCAATAGCTGTTCAAATTTTGCAAGTAACTGATGGCTATTGTTTTTCCTGGTTATAAATTGTCGCTCGTAAAAACGATTGGAATAACTAAGGAGCAGCTCCATTTGCGATAAAATAATTTCTTGTGTATGCTTATCTATGTGCGCACATTCTTTATTGATTTTATCCAGAATGGCAATCAGGTTTTCTTCTTCCTCTGCCGATAAGTGAAGTGCCTCGTTTACCGCATAAGAGAAAAAACCATACTGATGGATGGTATTGGCCAGTCTATTGCGCAATAAAAAATCGGGATGGAAAATAAGTAAATAACCAGAGCCACATTCCATACTGTGTAAATCCAGGTATTGCACCTGATTTGGAGCCGTAAAACTCAGCACACCCTTATCGTAATCGTAATGCTGTTGGCCATACTTAATTTTACCCTTAGCTTCTCTTTTTAAGGCCACACAATAAAACCGGTTGATAAACCCTTTCCAGATTTCATCTTCTAAAAAAACCGCCTGCGCCAAATTTATTACACTAACTAATGGATGCAATGGCGCTGGAAGCGATAATAGTTTATGAAACTGGGAGATGGAATTGATGGCATTCATGTTTGTAATTTATAAATTAAAGTGATGCGATTTACTGTTGCACCATCAAAATAATGCAACCGTAAAATAATTAATCGAGTAAGCCCATGCTAAATTCATCGTATGCGTTGCCCGTATCGGTACCAAGTGGCACTATACTTTCCAATTTAGCCAAATCATTTTCTGTTAACACGATGCTTGCTGCGGCCAGATTTTGCTCCAGGTATTTTCTTCTTTTTGTTCCCGGAATAGGAACAATCCCTTTACTGATAATCCATGCAATGGCAAGCTGCGATGCCGTAACATCTTTGTCATTTGCCATCGCTTCAATCGCTTCTACAAGTTCGAGATTTTTGTGAAAGTGGGTTTCCTGAAAACGTGGTATCGATCTGCGGAAATCATTTTCAGGCAAATCATTAATGCTTTTAATATCGCCAGATAAAAATCCCCTGCCAAGTGGCGAGTAAGCTACAAAGCCAATGCCCAGCTCTTCTAAAGTTTTGAATATGCCACGTTCTTCTACTGTACGCTCAAATAGAGAATATTCGCTTTGTACAGCAGTGATGGGATGAACCGCATTTGCTTTAACTATTGTTTCTGAAGAAACTTCTGATAAGCCAATGTAGCCCACTTTACCTTCTTTAACCAATTCACTCATGGCCCCAACCGTTTCTTCGATTAGTGTATTTTTATCCAGCCTGTGCATATAATACAAATCTATATAATCGGTGCTCAGGTTTTTAAGAGATCGCTCAACTGCCAACTTCACATATTCTTTCTTCCCGTTTATTGCCCATGTTACTTTATTGTGCTCATTAATTTCCCAGCCGAATTTGGTGGCTATAATGTACTTGTTGCGGTTAGCACCGATGGCCTTTGCAATCAGCTGCTCATTTTTTAGAGGTCCGTATAAATCTGCAGTGTCTAAAAAATTGCCACCCATTTCCAGTGACTGATGAATAGTTGCAATGGCTTCCGCCTCATCTGCTGGCCCATACATGTGTGCTTCTTCAAACCCCGTCATACCCATGCAACCCAAACCTATTTGAGGCACAACCAAACCCTGATTTCCTAATGATATCTTTTTAATTTCCATTTCCTGATGTTATTGAATAATCAAATTTATGGATGTCTGATTCAAAATTTGTTTGCAAAACCACGAATAATGTATGCAAAATGAATCAACAAAACTTCAAACTCAATATACTACATCAATCCAACCCATTGGAAAAATCAATTAATCGTAAATAAAGTATAGTTTTTGTCTATTTCTCCATCTGGTTATTATTGTATTATAAAATAGGATTTAAAAATCCTTTAAAACAAAAACAGCTGCCCATAATTGAGCAGCTGTTTCTAAGGAATACTTAATATTTATTTTGCTAAAACCATTGCGTTTTGTTCTGTATTCATGATAGCTTCTGAAGCATAAGATGATGATTTTTTACTAGCAAATTTATCGAGATTTATATTTTTGGTATTGCTCGCAATCATCGTGCTTTGATCTGCTGTACCATTTAACTTAAGCACCGCATCTTCTTTAACTACGGTATATAAACTACCTGCAGTTGCTTTAATTTTAACTGTAGCGCTTTGGCTTAAAAATAACTGAAGGTATTTTACATCTAAGTTATTATTGCTCAACACCACCGATTGGCCATAAGCTTCAATTCTTTCTAAATGTTTAATGGTAATGTTAAGCGTAACCTGACTCGTTTCTAATGAATTGATAAAAAGTGTTTTTCCATCACTCGTTATTGATGTTTTTGATGCATCGTAAGAATCGCCCCCCACAATATTTTGTTTTTCACCTTGTGTTAAAACGATTTTCACATTTCCACTAACCCAAATTCTGTTAAACGCTGGGATTGAAGTTACTTTTGTTTCTTTTTTAACTGGCTCTGTAGCGAAGCTGCTCATTGCTGAAGAAGTAAATACCACTGCTGTTAATGCTACTGCGAATAATGTTTTTGCTAAATTTTTCATGACTTTATATTTTAAGTTTCTTAATGTTTTCTGATAATAAGACATCATCAAAGCCAAAACGTTGCAGCCAAAATCGCGGTATTATTCCATCATGAGTAACTTCCAGACAAACGCCTGTTATTTCTCGACGAAAAAGAGTTTGTAAAGTGTAAAGCGAACTTTAAACCATGTAGTTAAATCCCCTATGTCATTGCGAGGAGGAACGACGTGGCAATCTTACCGTTCACGCGTATTAACCATAAATTTTAAACATAGGAGGCATTTAGAACATATAGCTTGCCCAACGCTTTCATCCACGAGTGTCATCGTAAGTTTGTATAAATAGGTTTTGAGAATTGCTGTCAGAATATAATTTTATTCAGCATAAAAGATCCAGCAAAGAGAAGGAATAAGACTTTTACTTGTCATTGGCCAATAAGGTCCTTCAGGATGTTAGTCCCCTTCTCTTTCTTTATCCTAAACTTGAACAGTTCATTAGGCCTGG
>NZ_CAKLBU010000032.1 GCF_920984735.1 Pedobacter sp. Leaf250
TTCGATTATCGTCCTTGTGAGGTACGAAGCAATCTCAATGCTTTGTTAGCCTAACCTACACTTTTAAGATTACTTCGTGCCTCGCAAAGACTAACGAACTTACAAATATGCATCTAACTTCAAAAGTTGCTCATAAGCATCCCCTTCTAGCCCCAATAGCTTTGCGAAAGCTGGTTCGGTTTTAAAACCTTGTTTCTTTAATTCAATAACCTTTAACCTAAATTTTTCTCCGTTTTCTAATAGTAACTTGTGCTCAATAAGCATGTGGCGATATGCATTTTGTTCTTGTGTTAGAATGTTTTGACCAAAAATTTCGATTTCAAAATTATCAATAAAGAAGTTTGCTTTTATAGAATTGAAAACTGAATTTTTTGTGATAATAAACCCTTTTTCATTTTGAAAATGGATTTGTAAGGTATTGACAAATTCTTCTTTGTCTTTAACATAACAGATGATATCAAGGTCGCTGCTTTCGATATCAACGTTAATTGGAATGGTGCCAACTAAAATAGGAGTGTAGTGATTTAGCTTTTCTAAAATAGCATGATCATTTAAAACTTGATAAGCTTTTTGCTGCCTTTTGTTTCCTGTTTTTAAATATGATATGTTGAGAAAGTTTGGGTTTGGATCCATACAAATTTTGTTTCTTGCAGAATCCAAAGTTAATAAACCCGATAGTATGAATGCCAATGCGTTTCAATTCTTTCATTGTTTTTTAGCAGAAAGATGGTTAAAGTATAAGCTTCATTGGCAGTAAGGATAGCGGGGAGAGACATTGATTTTGGTAGTGGATTTGCTTTTCAAAATATTATTAATCCTATTATCGTGAGATGGGAAGAAACAATGTTAGTTTGATAGATTTAGGAAGAATGCTTTAAGATTGCTTTGTGCCTAGCAATGAGGACTGACTAAAAAAAAAGCCCACTTCAATTAAGAACTGGGCTAATCATATTTTTAGTAAAGTATACGTTATGCTAAATCGTAAATCGTAAGTCTGAAATCGTAATTCTTTTAATCTTCTACAATTTCACTGTTGATATTGACATCATCCTTTACATCTTCTTTGAAGTAGTTCTTCTGGAAGATTAGTATAAGTATCACACCAACCGAAATTGCGGCATCAGCCAGGTTAAAAACGGGTCTGAAAAAAACAAATTCATCACCGCCCCAAATTGGAATCCAACTCGGGAAATGACCTTCTGCAATCGGGAAGTAGAGCATATCTACAACGCGTCCATGAAACCAACTTTCGTAGCCATAAATTTTTCCGTAAAATACAGAATCAATAATGTTTCCTAAAGCACCTGCAAAAATAAGGGCTACATTTAAGATTAAACCACGGTGATATTTGTGCTTAATTAAATAATGCAAGCCGTAGCCAATACCTGCAACTGCAGCAATACGAAATAATGATAAAGCTAATTTTCCAAATTCTCCACCGAATTCCATTCCAAAAGCCATTCCATTATTTTCGGTGAAATGAATGATAAACCACTTACCAATAATGTTAAATTCCTGACCAAGATACATGTGGGTTTTAATCCACGTTTTTAGTACTTGGTCGGCAAGTAAAACTAAAAAGATAACTAATAAAGGTTTTGTATAGCCTTTCATTAACTCTGCTTTAATTTAGCTTCCATGCTCAAAGTAGCGTGAGGAACCGCACGTAAACGTTCTTTTTGAATTAATTTACCTGTTTCGCGGCAAATACCATAAGTTTTGTTTTCGATACGAACCAATGCGTTTTCAAGGTTATCAATAAATTTTTTCTGGCGGGCAGCTAACTGATTGATTTGCTCTTTTTCCATCGTTGCAGAACCATCTTCTAATGTTTTATAAGCACCAGATGTATCTTCTGTTCCGTTTGCATTTGGGTTGCTTAATGAAGATGTTAATGCATTAAGTTCTTCTTTAGAACTGCGTAATTTATCTTGAATTAATTCTTTAAATTCCTGAAGTTCACTGTCTGAGTAGCGTGTTTTGTTACTGTTTTCCATGTTTTTAATTTAGTTTTCTAATATATGGATTTATATTTTAGATACTGAAATGCTTAATTCAACATCATCGATAGTGATTTTGTTTGCATCTATTACAGTATCTTTTAATTCTAATTCGTCTGCTAAAATTTCTGCGCAAATGTAAGCCTTGTTTTTAGCAACCGCATTGGCAACAAGGTTATCATTTTGTAAAGTAACCTTAATTCTATCGGTTACTTCGAAGTTTAATTCCTTACGTAAGTTTTGAATTCTGTTAACCAACTCACGAGAAATTCCTTCTTGTTTCAATTCTTCGGTAATGGTTACATCCAAAGCCACAGTTAAGCTGCCTAAATTAGTAACCTGCCAACCTGGAATATCTTCAGCAAAAACTTCAACATCATCATTTAGGTTAATGGTAAACTCTTCGCCACTGCTTCCAACTACGATAATAAATCCGTCATTTTCTAAACGTTGAATATCATCCTGGTTGGAATTTTCCAAGGCCTGTTTAACCAAACTCATATCTTTACCCACTTTCTTACCTAAGGATTTGAAATTAGGTTTAAGCTTTTTCTTTACGATGCCATATGTATCGGTAATAAATTCGATATTTTTAACATTCGTTTCTGAAAGAATATAATCAGCTACTTTTGATATTTTTTGTTCGAAATCGCCACTTAATGAAGGAATTAAGATTTTTTCTAAAGGCTGGCGAACATTGATGCCCGATTTTTTGCGCAGAGATAAAACCATAGATGAAATATCTTGTGCGTAAACCATACGTTCGTTCAAATCAGTATCGATTAAACTTTGATCTGCCTCATTCCACAAAGTTAAGTGAACCGATTGTGCTGCATTTTGATCATTTACACTTAAGTTTCTGTACAACCAATCGGCAAAGAATGGCGCAACCGGACTCATCAGCTGTGCTAAAGTTTCTAAACATGTATAAAGCGTTTCGTAAGCTGCTCGTTTATCATCTGTCATTTCGCCTTTCCAAAAACGGCGGCGACTTAACCTGATGTACCAGTTACTCAAATGCTCATCAACAAAAGCCTGAATGGCACGTGTTGCCTTAGTAGGTTCATATGCATTGTAGGCTTCATCAACTTCGTTGATTAAAGTTTGCAGCAACGATAAAATCCAGCGGTCTAATTCCGTTCTGTCTTCAACCTTGCTTAAATTATTTTTGTCGATTTCAAACTTATCGATATTAGCATACAAGGCGAAGAATGCATAAGTGTTATAAAGTGTACCGAAAAATTTACGGCGAACTTCAGCAATTCCTTCGATATCAAACTTAAGGTTGTCCCAAGGATTTGCGTTCGAAATCATGTACCAACGTGTTGCATCAGCTCCGTATTCGTTAATGGTTTGGAAAGGGTCTGCTGCATTGCCTAAACGTTTAGACATTTTCTGCCCGTTTTTATCCAGAACCAATCCATTCGATACGACGTTTTTGTAAGCAATCTTATCGAAAACAAGTGTAGAAATAGCATGCAATGTATAAAACCAACCACGGGTTTGATCTACACCCTCGGCAATAAAATCTGCGGGAAAATCTTCATTTGCATCAATCGTATCTTTGTTTTCGAAAGGGTAGTGCCATTGTGCATAAGGCATGGCGCCCGAATCGAACCAAACATCAATTAAATCACTTTCGCGGTTCATTGGTTTGCCTGATGGAGAAACTAAAACAATTTTATCAACTACATTTTTATGCAAGTCAATTAAATCGTAGTTCTCTTCAGACATGTTGCCGATTTCGAATCCTTTAAAAGGATTTTCTTTCTGGAAACCCGCGGCAATAGATTTTTCTATAGCATTATAAAGTTCTTCAACCGAACCGATTAAAACTTCTTCTTTTTTATCTTCTGTTCTCCAAATTGGCAAAGGAATACCCCAATATCTTGAACGGGATAGATTCCAGTCGTTGGCATTTTTTAACCAGTTACCGAAACGACCTTCACCTGTTGATTTTGGTTTCCAGTTAATGGTTTCATTAAGATCGAACATTCTGTCTTTAACATCTGTAACCTTGATGAACCATGAATCCAAAGGGTAATATAAAAGCGGCTCATCAGTTCTCCAGCTGTGCGGATAACTGTGAACATATTTTTCAACTTTAAAAGCCTTATTTTCTTCCTTTAATAAAATGGCCAATTCTACATCAACCGATTTTTCAGGTACTTCGCCAGCACTGTAATATTCATTTTTTACATATTTGCCTGCAAAAGGCCCAACATGTTTAGTAAATTTTCCTTGCAAATCTACCAAGGGAACAAGAATGTCATTGTCATCCTTTACCAACATAGGGGGAATTTCAGGGACAGCTTCCTTTGCAACTTTAGCATCATCAGCACCGAATGTTGGCGCAGTATGCACAATACCGGTACCATCTTCTGTGGTTACAAAATCTCCAGAAATTACTCGGAAAGCGTTTTCTGGATTGTTATATGGTAAAGCGTAAGTTAAAAGTTGTTCGTATTTAATGCCAACCAATTCACTTCCTTTACATTCAGCAAGAATTTGGTAAGGAATTTTCTTATCGCCAGCTTTAAAATTTGTAAAATCTTCAGCTTCATTACTTTCTAAGAAACCTTTACTAAATTGCTTTCCAACAAGGTTTTTCGCCAGAATTACATTGGTTGGCAGAAAGGTATATTGATTAAAAGTTCTGACTAAAACATAATCAATTTTCGGGCCTACAGTTAAAGCCGTGTTCGATGGTAAAGTCCATGGAGTTGTGGTCCAGGCCAATAAATAAATATCTCCAAATCCTTGTAAAAAGGCTGGTAAGGTATCAACTAAGGCCTTAAACTGTGCAACAATTGTTGTATCAGTAACATCACGGTAAGCACCAGGTTGGTTAACTTCATGAGAGCTTAAACCAGTTCCTGCTTTTGGTGAATATGGCTGGATGGTGTAGCCTTTATAAATTAAGCCTTTATCGTAAATCTGTTTTAAAAGCCACCAAACCGATTCCATATATTTCGATTTGTAGGTAATATACGGGTCATCCATATCTACCCAATAACCCATTTTTTCAGTTAAGTCGTTCCACACATCGGTGTAACGCATAACTGTTTTTTTACAGGCTTCGTTGTAATCTTCAATAGAAATTGTTCTACCAATATCTTCTTTGGTAATGCCTAGTTCCTTTTCAGTACCAAGTTCTACAGGTAGGCCATGAGTATCCCAGCCAGCTTTTCTTTTAACCTGATAACCCTTAATTGTTTTGTAGCGGCAAAAAATATCTTTAATAGCACGAGCCATTACGTGGTGAATTCCCGGCATGCCATTGGCAGATGGCGGTCCCTCGTAAAAAGTAAATGGATTAGATTTCGGACGAGATGAAATGCTCTTTTCAAAGATGTTTTCTTCTTTCCAAAAATCCAGTATTTCTTGCCCTATTTTGGCAAGGTCCAATTGTTTAAATTCGCTATACATCAATTAAGTACCTCAAAAAATTAAGGTTGCAAAGTTAAAGAAATTCGCTCAATTTTGGTAGTTTTGGTGTAAATACTTTTGATGTGAAATTATTTAATCTTGGTATCTTGTTAATGATTGTAGCTGTAATTGCGCTGCCAATTGTTGCCATTATCAATCCCGAAAATAGAGATTTTGTACTGTATTCATTTTATTTCTGTGGCTTACTCGAACTAATTGGACTCATCTTTGTTTTAGTCCATATCATCAAACTCAAAAAAAACTCGCCATGATAAAGCTCCTGAAATTACAAAAAGCCGTTCTAGTTCTAATTCTTGGAGTGTTATCGTTTATTGCATACCGTATTTTATCGGCTTATGAAGTAAGCTGGGCACGTTATTTTCAAATTTTAGCAGGCATTTTAGTAATGGTTGGTGCACTTTGGATGTTATATCCAATTGTTTTTGCCAAGGATGATGGCGATGGGCAGGCAGAAATTATTACAGACCCAACAGTTGAAATTCCTGTAGATGAGGAAGAAAAAAAGCCTGCGACAGATTAATTCTTAGATTAATAATTATAAAACCTGAGCTTATCTTTTCTTCAATGCCTTATATAGTTTTAAATAGATTTTGAAAAGCAAAACCTGCATTCCATTTTAACGTCCGTCCTGCTGTTCGCTTTAATCGCTCAATGAAAAATTTCGCTCTTGCTCGCTGCCATCAGGTTTAGATAACTTCAGATAGAACAAGAAACTACGTTTGTCCAGCGAATTGCTATAACATATCACACAACCCATGACTTAAGTCATGGGCAAATTCATATATTCAGGCTGCTTAATGGTCAAATTCACCAGCATTTCTAGCTGAGTCCTCATCAGACACTACTTTTCTAATTTTCTTTTTATCCAGCCATAAAACCAAGGCAGGCAATAGAGTTAAATTAAAAATTAAGGCTACGAATAGGGTTATTGATAGGAGTAAACCCAAAACAACCGTTCCGCCGAAAGTAGATGCCGTAAAAATACCAAAACCAAAGAAGAGGATTAAAGCAATGTGTGTCATGCTTACACCAGTTTCAGTAATCGTATCTGTAACTACTTTTGGTACACTAAAGTTCGTTAAATTTAATTCCTGCTGGTATCTCGTTAAGAAGTAGATGGTTTGGTCTGAGGCCAAGCCAAAAGCAATGGTAAAAATTAAAATTGTTGATGGCTTTAAGGAAATTCCAAAATAACCCATAATTCCTGCAGTAATAATTAATGGAACAATATTGGGCAATAAGGAAATAAACATAATTCCCAAACTTTTAAACTGAGCCAAACGTAAAAGCGAAATTAATATGATTGCCAGTCCGATGCTTTCAAACAAGTGCTTAAGCATGTAATCTGTTCCTTTTGAGAAAATAATGCTTGATCCTGTTAATTCTACATCAAATTTATTGGGTGGTAGTATGCTGTCGATGCGGGGTTTAAGCTCTGCCATAATTGCATCTAAACGTTTAGAGCCAACATCGGCCATCTGAAAACTAATTCTGGTACTTTGATTTCCCTTACTTACGAAATTGGTTAGCAAACTTGCATTTCCTTTTCCGCCGCTTGCAATATAAGCCAGAATGAAGTTTTTTTCCATATTATCTGGCAAGCGAAAAAACGTGGAATCATTGTTATAGAAGGCTTGGGTTGCATATTTCAAACCCATATTAACCGAAATGGAACGCGAAAATTCTGGATAAGCGGAAATCATTTTTTCCATCTTTTCTATTCTTTTCAAATTCGTTAGGTTAAAAACACCATTCTTTTTCTTGGTGTCAACGCTTACTTCTAACGGTAAAATTCCCTCAAAATTTTTCTCGAAGAATTTTAAATCCGTCAAAATTGTTGAGCTTTTTGGTAAGTCATCAACCACGTAACCATTCACGTTAATTTTCATTACACCAATAAAAGCAATGATGGAAATCACAATGGTGCCAATATAAATTACAGAACTTTTATTTTGGACAAGGTGATCAGTTTTAACCAATAATTTGTGTAGAAAACCCTCCTCAACATGGGTTTGCGCTTTCAATTTTGGCGTAGGTAAATAGCTGAAAATAATCGGAATTAAGCACAGGCACATTAGCCAGGTAATCATCACATTTATTGATGCCACGCTACCAAATTGCATCAATAATTCACTTCCTGTAAAATATAAAACGCCAAAACCAATGGCTGCAGTAATGTTCGCTATTAATGTTGTAACAGCAATTCTTTCAATTGTTACGCTTAGGGCACGTTGTTGATTACCATCTTTTCTAAGTTCATTTTGGTATTTGTTTAATAACAAAATACTATTCGGAATACCTATAATTACAATCAGTGGCGGAATCAATCCGGTTAAAATAGTCAGTTCAAATCCAAATAAAACCAATGTTCCAATGCTCCAGATTACGCCCATGATAACCACTAAAATCGGAAAGAAAACAGCGTAAAATTTCCTGAAGAAAATCAGTAAAATGATTGCCGAAACTAAGATCGATAATCCTAAAAACAATACAAATTCATTGCTTACCAATTTGCTAACCGCTGTACGGATGTAAGGTAAACCTGAAATATGAACCTGAATTTTGGTTTTCGCCTGGAAGGCCTTGGCTTTTTCCTCTATCTGTCTTAAGATTGGATTTCGTTCAGCAGAGTTTAAAATTTTAGTGTCAAAAGTAATTGCCATTAAGGTGGCATTTTGCTTATTATAAACTAAGCCTTCAAAAAATGGCGTATTGAATAAAGTATTTTTAATCGAGTCCATTTCAGTATCGGTTTTCACCAAACTTCCCGGTATTGCTTTCAGTACAAACTTTTGCCCTACGGTATCTTTCTCTAATTGAAAAATTTTACCAGATGATAAAACTGCTTTTATACCTTTTAACTTCTGAATTTCATTTGAAAGCTGAACCCATTGATTGTAAATATCTTTTTTAAAAATATTGGGCGATTGAATACCAACAACCATTACACTTCCATCTTCGCCAAAAGTTTTTTTGAAATTGTTATATTTTACAAAAGCACTGTCTGTTATAGGTAGGATTTTACTTCCTGTATAAGATAGCTTTACGTTTTTGGCTTGATATGCCATGAAAACCGTTCCCAGAACAAAAAATACAATAATCGCAATACGGTTCTGAAGAATAAACCTTGATAGCTTAACCCACATGTGTTGTCTAGTTTTTAATTATAATGATAAGGGCAAAACTAATCTTATTTATAAGTTGGAATGTTTTTTTAACCAATTTATTTTGCACAATAACATACTTTTGGAAAAAATGTTTTATTACCATGTTGCACAAAGTCAGAGGTATTGTTTTAAAAACCACCAATTACAGCGAAAGCAGTGTAATTGTTCAGGTTCTGACAGATAAATTCGGAATGCAATCCTATTTAATAAATGGTGTAAAAAAACCGAAAGCAAAAATTAAGATGAACATGCTTCAGTCGCTACATCTTTTAGATATGGTGGTTTATCATAAAGCAAATACCAATATTCAAAGGGTCTCTGAAATTCGGCAAACGCCTGTTTTTAAAAGTATTCCTTACGATATGATTAAAACAAGCATCATCATTTTCTTAAACGAAGTGCTTTATAAAAGTATCCGCCAACAATCTGCGGATGACAGTTTATTTGATTATATTTTTAATTCAGTTGCCTGGTTTGATGAAACTGAAGAATTAAACCCTAATTTTCATTTATCATTTCTTTTAAAATTGACCCGGTTTTTAGGTTTTTCTCCAAATGATAAAAGAAGAACCGACCAGGTTTATTTCGATTTACAAGAGGGAGAATTTGTTTCAAGATTACCTATTCATGCAAATTATCTTCAATTGGAAGATGCACAAGGATTTGTATCGTTATTTAATACACCGCTCGAAAGAATTTATGAAATTAAAATGAATAATGTGCAGCGGAGATTTTTGTTAGATAAGATATTGGTTTTCTACACCTTACATACGGCCTCTTTTGGAGAAGTTCTATCGCATAAAATATTGGAAACGCTGTTGAGTTGAAAAAAAATAAAAAAGATTTGCGAAACAACATTATAGCGCTATATTTGCATTCCCAAAAGGAAAGGGAAATTAGCTCAGCTGGTTCAGAGCACCTCGTTTACACCGAGGGGGTCGGGGGTTCGAACCCCTCATTTCCCACATTACTTTCAAGGATTTGAAAGTGTAATAAAAATAAACACCTTTGCAAAAAGGGAAATTAGCTCAGCTGGTTCAGAGCACCTCGTTTACACCGAGGGGGTCGGGGGTTCGAACCCCTCATTTCCCACACTAAGCCTTTCAAGAAATTGGAAGGCTTTTTTTATGATTTTTCTATCTATAAAATCAATATTATATCCGAAATTGCCACATGCAAAATGATGGTTGATGTTAGGAAAGATAATCCGCTTTATATTTTTTGGGAACTACTTTGTTGGCATTCTTGCTGTAGCCTTAACTTTAGAGGCGACTTTTCAACTGCGTTTACCTTTTAATTCACTAAATTATTACCTGTTACTTTTCTTAGCTCCAACTATATATTATACCTATGCTTACAATAAGGTATCTACAAGTCCCTCAGCCGTAAATCCCCGAACGCAGTGGTATTATAAACATAAAAAATTTATTAAGCAGAGCCAGAGTATATTATTTACGATTTGTATTACATTGGCAGTTAACCTATTGTACGATAATTTTCATAATATTTTAAATTTACCCATTATCTATTGGTCGGCAATAATCATTATAGTTATTGCTGCAGCTTTATATTACGGTTTGCTGCCCCGATCATTTCTTAAATTCAACTTGCGTAATACTGGATGGTTAAAGGCTTTCGTTATCGGCTTTGTTTGGGCTTGCTGTGCTAATGTTCTGCCGCTCATCATGCTCAAAATTGAAACAGGAATCGGTTATCATGATTCAGTGCTTTGGACATGGCTGTTTATCAAAAATTGGATGTTTTGCACTGTGAACGCTATAATTTTTGATATTAAAGATTATCCAACGGATGCCAACAAACACCTCCGAACATTTGTTGTACGTTATGGTCTGCGCAAAACAATCTTTAACATCCTCATTCCGTTACTAATTATAGGCCTGCTATCATTAGCAATTTTTGCCACTTATAAAGGGTTCGGTTTTCCGCAAGTGATGTTTAACATTCTTCCATTTATCCTCACCATTTACATTGCTTATTCCATGCACCGCAGAAAAAATATTTTGTACTATTTGATGGTTATTGATGGATTAATCCTATTCAAAGCTATTTGCGGAATTGTGGGTATGCTGTTTGTAAATTGATTTATAAAATAAAGTGATTAATAACTATGATAAAATAGCGCAACATTACGATTTTCTAAGCCGTTTGGTATTTGGTAAATCACAAGTAAACGCTCAAACTAACCAACTAAAATATATTTCTTCAAATAGTTCGATTTTAATTGTTGGCGGCGGCACAGGATGGATTTTAGAAGAATTGGGTAAACTTCATCAAACGGGTTTGAAAATAACTTTTGTCGAAATTTCTGCTAAAATGATATCGCTTTCTAAAGCCAGAAATTATGGCAATAATGAAGTTGAATTTATTAATTTAGGTATCGAAGAGTATGAAATTAATAATCATTTTGATATAATAATCACTCCGTTTCTTTTTGATAATTTTTCCAGAGAACGCTGTCATAAGGTCTTTCAAAAATTACATCTCTCTTTAAATAATAGTGGCTTGTGGTTAATGGTCGATTTTACAACTCAAACCAAAGGAGGTAATTGGTGGAAAAAACCTTTCCTAACATTAATGTATACTTTTTTTAACTTAATGGCTCGAGTTGAAGCAAAAAATTTGGTTGATATGAATCCTTATTTTGAAAAAGGTGGCTACCAAATAATTGAAGAACGTTTTTACTATGCGCATTTTATCAAAGCCGTTGTCTATCAAAAATAAAATGACAAATCTTTAATGCAACAATATTGCGTTTAAATTTAATTCTTTTCATTTTTGAAGAAAAAACGATATGAATTTTGATGTAATTATTATTGGAGGAAGTTATGCCGGACTTTCTGCTGCTCTTACTTTGGGACGTGCAACTAGAAAGGTATTGGTAGTGGATAGTGGAAATCCTTGCAATAAACAAACGCCACACTCACACAATTTTCTTACCCATGATGGGAAAACGCCCACTGAAATAAGTGCTGAAGCAAAAGCTGATGTGCTGAAATATTCAACTGTAGAATTTCTTCATGAGGAGGTAGTATCGGCAAAAAAAGTATTAAACCTGTTCCATGTCGAACTTAAGGATGGACAACATTTTACTGCTCGGAAATTGCTAGTGGCCACTGGTTTAAAAGATATTTTGCCAAATATTAAGGGGCTAAAAGAGTGTTGGGCCATTTCGGTAATCCATTGCCCTTATTGCCATGGCTTTGAGGTTAAGGATGAAAAAATGGGTTTATTAATGAACGGAGACCTAGCTTTTGAAATGGCAAAGAATTTAAATTTATGGAACAAGGACTTAACTATCTTAACTAACGGTTTTTCAAAATTGACCATTGAACAACAGGAAAAACTTCAATCAAAATCCATTAGGGTCATTACAGATGAAATCGAAGAATTAATTCATTTGGGTGGTGTGCTTAAAGCGGTGAGATTTAAAAATGGAGAAGAGTTGGCGCTCAAAGCGATTTACACCAAATCGGAAACCGAACAGCATGTTAATTTTGATGCGCAGTTGAATTTCGAGCTCACAGATTTAAAAACAATAAAAGTTGATGAACAGCAAGAAACTACTGCTAAGGGCGTTTATGCCGCAGGAGATTGTACAACCTTAATGCGGTCGCTATCCATTATCACAGCAAGTGGAACGTTAGCAGCTGTAATGATGAATAAGGAAATGATTTCTGAAGATTTTTGAGTAATCATCAAAATTTAAAATAGAATAGCACCAGCAATTGTAGCAAGGAACATAGTTGCGATAACAATTCTATCTGCATTTATCCATTGTTCTCTTGTTAAAGGAGTTGCAACTTTTTTAACAGTTTCTGTTTTGTGCCTGCTAAGCCTGAATACGGAGGTGTCTAATTTAATAATCATAGAAAAATGTTTTTAAAGGTTGATTTTTCTAATTCAAATGCCAAGCCAAAATTTAATAAAATTGTTTAATTGTGGATAACTTAGTGATTTTTGTTAAATATTTCGTTTTATACATTAAGTAATGTAAAATTGTTGATTGACAAGTAATTAGGTTTGTATTTAAAAAGAAACAATACGCTTTGATTATTAGTCCAATCGCGGGTTTCAAATTCCTTATATTGGATTAAACCTATTTTTAATTGCTTCACTTAAAATATTTGGCCAAAACTTTTAAAAATTTTGGCCAAACACAATATCAAATCATTACTCTTCCCGAAGTTTGCTATGCTTTTTCCCATAAAAGAAATAAATGGCTAAACCAATGGCAAGCCATACTACTAAACGTATCCAGGTATCAGCAGGTAAAAATACCATCATGGCCACGCAAGTTAAAATTCCCAAAATTGGAATCACTGGAACCCAGGGAACCCTAAACGGACGTTTAGCTTCAGGATCTGTTTTGCGAAGTATTAATATGCCAACGCAAACCATTAAAAAAGCCAATAATGTTCCAATACTTGTCATTTCGCCAACAACATTCATAGGTACAAAAGCTGCGAATAAAGCTATAAAAATGCACAGGATGATGTTAGATTTCCATGGCGTTTTAAATTTTGAATGCACATCAGAAAACATCTTTGGAAGTAATCCATCTTTACTAATGGAGTAGAACATTCGTGACTGCGCCATCAAATCAATTAAAATTACTGAAGTATAGCCAATTAAAATCGCCAGTATAATCGCCTGACTTAACCAGCCATAAGGAGTTTTTTCGATGGCAATGGCAACTGGTGCACCACTGTTTGCAAACTCTTTGTAGTTGGCCAAACCCGTCATTACATGACCAAATAATCCAAACAAAACTGTACACACCAATAACGATCCAATAATCCCTATTGGTAAATCCCTTCCAGGATTTTTGGTTTCTTGTGCGGAAGCTGCAACTGCATCAAAACCAATAAAAACAAAGAAAACCAATCCCGCTCCACGCAAAATACCGCTCCAGCCAAACTGCCCGAATGTACCCGTGTTTTCTGGAATGTATGGATGGTAATTTGCAGGATCGATATACTGCCAACCGAGTGCAATGAAAACCAGAACCACACCCACTTTTAAAAATACGATGATTCCGTTTACGATTGCAGACCCTTTGGTTCCGCGGATTAAGATAGCTGTCATTAAAACTACCACCATTGCGGCTGGGATATTGATGATTCCGTTAACCGTAGAACCATCAGCAAGTTTTGCGGTTTCGAATGGAGAGAGTGTAAGTTGAGGAGGTAGATAAATTCCTAAACTCCCTAAAAACCGGGTTAAATACTGTGACCAGCTAATGGCAACTGTTGCGCAACCTACCGAATATTCGAGCACTAAATCCCAGCCTATAATCCAGGCAAAAAGCTCACCCATGGTAGCGTATGAATAGGTATACGCACTACCGGCAACGGGGATCATTGAGGCAAATTCTGCGTAACAAAGTGCAGCAAAACCACAACCCAAAGCTGCAATTACAAATGATAATGTTACTGCCGGACCAGAATGATTGGCGGCAGCTAAACCAGTAATGGAAAATAAGCCTGCTCCAAGGGTTAAACCAACACCAATTAAAATCAAATTAATTGGCCCTAAGGTTCTTTTCAGCGTTCCCTCGCCGCTTTCGTTTGCTTCAGCAACAATGCTGGCAATAGATTTTTTCATGAATGAAGTTATAATGTTACAAAATTATTAAAATATATTAATTCTATGGTATTTGTAGTGAATTGTTTGTGCTTAATTTTTTGCTGTTATATGTAGTGAATTTTAGGAGTTATGAATGGCGTATTGCCGAGAGTAGCGATCGCTTTAAGATTTCCACCTGTGTGGCATAACGGCATTTGCTGATCCGTCGTCATCCTCGCGTATGCGGGGATCCTAAAGCGATAGCGTGCAGACACCAAAATGATCTAATGCGATACGTTTTTACTGCGAACAAATAACAGCTAGTTTCTTACACATATCCAACCGATCTAAACCCGATAGAGCCAAATAGCGCCCAATTTTTCTTCCAAAATTGGGACTATAGGCGATAGCGGGAAGTTAGAAACCGAAGAATTTCTGTATTTGCTTTTCAAAAAAAACAGCATTATTTATTATGAATCACTCCCTTTAATACTGGCGATTAAAAATTAATTACCTTAAAATCAATTTGTTATAAATTAATTTAAATTTATTTTAGTACTATGTATTGCATAGTACAATATAAAACATATATCTTTGTATTATGATAGCAGAAAATACGCAAACACAAATGCGGAAGGGAATTCTGGAGTACTGTGTTTTATCAATCATCTCACGTGGCGAAATTTATGCCTCGGATATTATTGCTGAATTAAGGTCGGCAAAACTGTTGGTGGTTGAGGGCACATTATATCCATTACTAACCAGGCTTAAAAACAACGGTTTGTTAAGCTACAACTGGGTAGAATCTACCTCAGGCCCGCCCCGTAAATATTATACCTTAACCGAAGTTGGAAAGGATATTTTATCTCAATTAGATCAAACCTGGCAAGAATTGGCTTATGCTGTAGGTGTTTCACAAGAAGGAGCCAAATCATAATTTAAAAACGGAAATGGAAAAGACCATCATCATAAATATAGGAAACACGATTATTCACATTGAAGAAAGTGCCTACGAACTCTTAAAGGTTTATTTAAACGAAGTAAAACAACATTTCGTTAATCATGCCGACGATTTGGAAATTGTAACTGATATCGAAAACCGAATTGCCGAGTTGTTAACCGAGCAATTGGAAGCAGAGAAAAAGCAAGTTGTTGATGCCAATAACGTAAATGCTGTTATTGCTCAAATGGGGCGTGTACAGGATTTCGATGGTGCAGAAGAAAATGAAGAAGAGCCTGTAGTAACCAACAACTATCAATACCATGCAGAAAAAAAATTATACCGCGATATGGATGAGCGTGTAATTGCTGGTGTTTGTTCGGGCATAGCGCATTATGTTAATACCGAAGCAAAATGGATTCGCATTGCTGCTTTACTTTCACTGTTTTTAGGTGGTGCCGGCCTGTTAATATATGCAATCCTTTGGATTATTATGCCAAAAGCAAAATCGCGTATCGAAAGAATGGAAATGAAAGGTGAACCTGCCAACTTGCAAGGTTTTCAGAAAAATTTAGACGAAGAACTATTAGCTGTTAAAGAAGGTTTAGCTATTGCTGGCAAACACACCGGTTCTATATTTGGACAAATAGGCATATTTATTGGCGAATTTTTTGAATGGCTCGGTCGCTTTATTTCTGGTACCGGAAAAGTGATATTTAAGGTTATTGCAGGTTTTATTGTGTTATTTGGTGTGCTGTTTTTGCTGTCGCTAATCATTAGTTTTGCAGCATTTCAAGGGTTTTGGGATTCGAGTGTTTATGAATATTTCCCATTCTCTATTGTAGATGAAAGTAATAGAGGCATTATATTATTTAGTGCATTCATTGTATTTTTTGTGCCCGTTTTAGCACTTGTATTATTTTCTGTTCGTGTTGCTTTTAATAAACTGGCCATTAATAAAACCCTTTCTTTCGCTTTATTAATTATTTGGTTGGTTGGGGTTGCAATGGCAGGTTATCATGCAGCCAAAATATCTTCAGAATTTAAACAACATGCAGAATTAACTCAAACTTCGGATTTAAAATTGAACAAAACTTATGTAATTGATATCGACAGAAGCAAATATTTTAGTAAAGAAGATAGTATCAAATACCGCATTGATGCCAATGAAAGAAGACAAATTGTAACCGATGATTTTGAAAACGGACCTTTCATTATGCCAAATAATATCCGTATCGATATTGAGAAGAGCGCAACCGGTGCCACACGCCTAACACAGAAATATGAATCGCAAGGTAAAACCTTTCAAAGCGCTTTACAAAATGCACAGAATATAGATTACCGATATGCGCTAAAAGACTCGACCATTGTATTTAATCCGCGTTTTCAACTTCGTAAAGGAACCATTTGGAGAAATCAAGAAGTCCGCTTGAGGTTAGAAATTCCGGTTGGTACAAAGGTGATTTTGAAAGAAGATACGTACAGGTATTTAAATAATTATGGAACCTGGGAATGTGGCGATATCGAAAATGATAAAAACGATTACAGCACCTGGATTATGACTGAGGATGGTTTGAAATGCATTGCTCAATTAAAAGAGGAAGCTGTAAAAAATAAGAAACTGAGAAAGGAACTTATCGACCTGGAATTTTTGCAAAAAGATAGAACTGCGGATAGCATTTATCAAGATTCTGTATCAAACAGGATAAATGAGGTGAAAGAACAATTAGGTATAGATAAAGATTAAACCACTTGCGTTTTAATTTGCCCTAAAGGGATTAAGAGAAAATCATGAAAATATTATTAATGCTTATGGCATGCCTAATGGTATGTGGGGCTTCCTTTGCCCAAAATTTTCATAAAATTAAAGGGAAAATTGTTCATGAAAAAGCTGTGGGTGTGCCATTTGCAATTATCAGGGTGCTGAATCTTCCAGATACCAGCATGGTTAAAACTGTTTATTCCAATCAGGATGGCTTGTATGAAATAAGCGAATTAAAAAGTGGAAATTACCTGTTATCAATTTCGATGGTTGGTTATAAAGCAAAGAAAACTGAAAAATTCTCTCTGAATTCAGATTTAAAAATGCCAGATATCAGTATTGAGAGTTTAACAAAACAGCTGAAAGAAGTTAGTATTTCAGGAAAGAAGCCATTTATTGAGCATCAGATTGATAAAACTGTTTTAAATGTTGAAAATAGCATTACAGCAACCGGAGGAACGGCGCTTGAAGTTTTGGAAAAAGCACCCGGCGTACAGATCGATCGACAAAGTGATCAGATTAAATTGAATAATAAAACTGGGGTTTTAGTAATGATTGATGGCAAAACCAACTTTTTGTCAGGTGCTGATGTTACTGCTTTGCTCAGCAACATGAGTGCGGAGCAAATTTCGACGATTGAATTGATTACCAATCCATCATCAAAATACGATGCAGCAGGTAATGCAGGGATTATTAATATCAAACTGAAACGAAACAAAGCTTACGGCACAAATGGAACAGTTTCTTTTAATGGTGGGCAAGGGATTATGCCTGATTCGCCAACTGATTTATACCGGGCTGGTGTTAATTTAAATTTAAATCATCGCGAAGGAAAATGGAATATTTTCGGAAATGGCGCTATGGCCAGAAAATCAAATTTTAATAACACATATTTAAACCGAACTACTTTATCAAACGGTTTGGCAAGTTCTTTAACGCAAAACTTCGACCGGAAGAATAAGGGAATAGGTTTTCAGGGAAAACTGGGCACAGATTATTATGCATCTGATAAAACTGTTTTTGGTGTAATGTTGGATGCAAATACGGTTAAAACCAAACTTGATAATTTTAGCAAAACAAACATCAATGCAATACAAAATGGAACTTCAACCTTAAGCGCTATTTTACAAGATGCTTATTCTACTTCGCCAGCAAGTAACTTAACGGCAAATTTCAACATCAAACACGATTTTAATAAAAACGGGAAGAGCTTAACTTTTGATATGGATTATTCGGGCTTCAGCAACGAAAAAGAAGAGAATTTTCTTGCGAATTATTTGAATGCCGGAGGCAATTCTACCAACCAAACGAGTTTGCGAAATACCACAGATGCAAAAATTAATGTTTATGCAGCCAAAACAGATTTAACACTTCCACTTTCTAAATCCATGAAAATTGAAACAGGTTTAAAAAGTAGTTATGTTGTAACCAATAATGATTTTCTTTCAGAACAATTTCTATCGGGCGTTTGGCAAAATGATTTAGGAAAATCGAACAATTTCGTTTACAAAGAGAATATCAATGCAGCATATGCAAATTTCTTAAAAGAGTGGAAAATGTGGCAGATTCAGATTGGTTTAAGGGTCGAGCATACGCATTCAAATGGAAATTCAGTTACCGATAATAAAGAAGTTGATAGAAATTATCTATCATTATTTCCTACCACATTCTTGAACCAGAAAATAAGCGAGAACCACAATATCCGATATTCGTATAGCAGAAGAGTAGATCGTCCCAATTATCAACAACTAAATCCTTTTGTTTTTTATATGGATCCATTGGCGTTAGACCAGGGCAATCCGTATTTGAAGCCTCAGTTTACCAATAATTTCGAAATCAATTATAGTTACAAACAAGCATCTTTAACGTTAGGTTATTCTGATACCCGAGACATGATTACCCAAATCAGTCAGCAAAATGATGAAACAAGGGTAATCAATGTAATCCGTCAGAATTTAGGACGCTTTCAAAATTTTTCGGCTGGTGTTTATGTACCTGTTAAAATTGCTAAATGGTGGAGTGTGCAAAATAACGCCAGTATCTATTACAGTAAATTCGAAGATGGCAATTTAGAAGGTGGGGCATACAGTGCAGGGCAGGCAGCAGTAAATTTGTTTAGTTCGCACTCGTTTACTTTGCCTCAAAATTTTAGTGTAGAAATTAATTTCTGGCTAAACACACCACGGGTTTCGGGCGTAGAACGTACAACCATTACACAATATGCGTTTAATGCAGGCATTCAGAAAAGTATGCTAAATAAAAAACTTAAGCTTAGATTGAATATGGATGATATTTTCTTGACCAACTATTGGGCAGGAAGTTTGATTTATCAAAATGTAAACATGACTGTAACCAATCGCTACACCAGCCGAAGAGCAAATTTTAGCATTAGCTACGTTTTTGGAAACCAAAATGTAAAGTCGGCAAGATCTAGAAATACGGCTACAGAAGATATTAAAAATAGAGCAGGGTCTTAACTCTGCTTTGACGCCAAATTCAGAATCCCTTGATTATTAAATTATTGAACAATTAAATACGATCAACATGAAAATATTATTATATGCAACTGCAATTGTTTTGGCTTCATTTAGCTGTGGCTGCAAAATAGGAGGAGAAAATTTATCTCTAAAAACTGTAGATACCAGCACAACATTTAAGTTTACTGCAGAATTTGATGAAGCTAAAACCGATAAAATAGAAAAATATTTAGATAGCGCATTAAATAATGAACTTTCGCTTAATCAAAATATCGATTTGCTGATTAACTTAAGTGGTAATGATAAGTTTAATTTAAAAGCTAAAAAAGGTTGGTTGGAAATCGTTTTCGATAAGAGGAACAGTTCATCGGCGGGTTATATGAAAGTAAAGAAATTAACTGAAGGTATTCAGGGACAATTGACAGGGAGATAGTAACTGTTGAATGTTAAAGTGAAAATATTCTATTAAGAAATTGCTTTTCCGAAAAGGTCGGGAGTAACTACAGGTTTTCCTACAGATGCCTAACGCAGGCAAGCAAAATAGGGTAATAGTAATTTTGAAACTGTAACAGTTTGAGTAGAGTCATCTATTATATACTGAAGATTTATTTTAAATGCACAGCAGATAAATATATCATCTTATTCATTTAATATCTTTCTATAAGTTTCTGCTTTTTTAAAAATGTAAGCGTCTGCGCCTGTGGGATAAGGCTTACCTTTTGGTCCAGCGAAAACAGCATTCTGATGCGTTTTTTTATCGTATTTTGATTCATAAACAAATAGCCACAAATTAATATGTTCGAGAAGATCTAATAATTCTTGTGGCATTTCTGCAAGTAAGTGCGATTGGGTCATGATGATTTTCTTAATCTCCAAATTATTAGGATACCAAATGCTTTTCTCAATAAATTCTTTCTCTGCCACATCAGGACTGTTATTGGCAAAAAATCTTTTAAATTCTTGTTTGTTTACTTTTGATAGGATTTCAAGTGGTGCGAAAATTTTCTCCAGTTGCTCTCTTTTACTTGCCAGTAGCTTATTTCGTTTGTCGAAATATCTGTTAATCATTATGGCTAAAATGGCACCCAGAATACCTATGGTTCCCGGTATAATGATTGGTAAGAGTTTGTCCATTTTGAGATGAATTAAGTTTGATAGGTTGATTTTTTAATCGTAATTAACTAATATTTAGCATTTTATGATTAGTCGAATATAATCATTCAATTTTATTTGTGCAACCGAGTGATTCTGCTTATTCCTAACTATTCAATCCGTTACAAATTTTAGTCGCTTACTAAATTGATCATTCTTACCTTGCGTAAATCAAAATATGATGAGCATGAAAAAACTATTCCTATCCTTTTTATTTTCCCATTTATTACTGTTAACAGTCTTTGCCCAATCAAAACCAAACTTTTGGGATGATGTACAAACCATCAAAAAATACGATCAGATGTTTAAGCCGCCAGTTAATCCGGTTTTGTTTGTGGGCAGTTCATCAATAAGAAAGTGGGATGATTTAACGCAGGTTTTTGCGAAGTACAACGCCCTAAATAGAGGTATTGGTGGTGCTGTTACCAACGATATTACCTATTATCTGAATGATATTGTTTTTCCTTACAATCCACGCCAAATTGTTTTGTATGTCGGAGAGAATGATCTTCCTGATGAGAAAACTACAGCAGACAGTGTATTAAATAGAACAATTAAATTATTCAATTCCATCCGGGCAAAATTGCCTAATGTGCCAATTGTCTATATATCCATTAAACCAAGCCCAAGCAGGGATAAATTTAAAGATAAAGCCATTGCAGCCAATGCCTTAATCAAGAGATTTATAACTGAACAGATCAATGCGAAATACGTAGATATTTATCCCTTGATGCTGACCAAGGATGGAAAAAACCGTCCTGAATTGTTTGTGGGCGATATGTTGCATATGAATGCTGCGGGATATGCCATTTGGAAAAAAGCGGTTTCCCCTTATTTACTTAAAAAATAATCAAGATTATAACTAAATCAGGCGATGTTTTCATCGCCTTTTTTTTGATTTAAAATAAAATAAATCCACTAAAAACAGTTCAATTAATAAAAGATAATTGGTTAACTTCAACAATAAGAAAACTAACCAATTATCCCACATTTTGCAAGGCTTTAAACGTAATCTCCTCATCATGGCTACTATATTTATAGTGGTTGTCATTTTATCCCGTTGTATGAATCTTGCCGATCAGTTGCCGGAAGACATCCGGGGAGAAAATTATACTGGCGCTGCAACATGTGTTAAATGTCATCAGGATTTATCCAAATCCTTTGCACACAATCCACACGGCTTAACTTCTAAGCTTGTAGTTGATCAAAATTTATTATCCATTTTTGATCCCGATTCTAATACCTTTAAATTTAACCAAAATGAAAAAGTTGTTGTAGAAAAAAGACCTGGTGGCATTTTTCAGGTAGCCTATTCTAAAGACCATGAGGTGCAATCTCAACGTTTTGATGTGGCATTCGGGTCTGGAGAAAAAGCCTTCACGTACGGATATTGGAAAGGAAAAAAGTTATATGAGTTGCCATTGTCATATTTTCCTGCCATCAAAAACTGGGCAATTAGTCCAGGTTTTCCAAGTAATACTTATTACTATGAGCGAGGGATAACCAGCCGTTGTTTTGAATGCCACGGTTCTTATGTAGAAAAAAAACTGATTCAAAAGTCAACTTTTTCGGTAGATGAAGAGATGGAAAGAGGATCTGTAATTTATGGCATTGACTGCGAACGCTGCCACGGACCTGGAAAAGAACATGTTGTTTTTCATATGGAAAACCCGCAGGAAAAAAGCTCAAAATTTATAGCCATCTACAAAACCCTCACCAGAAAACAAAAAATGGATGCTTGCGGCGTATGCCATTCCGGCAACGCTCTTATGCAGCACAAGTCTGTTTTTGATTTTAAACCAGGTGATCATCTGGAAGATTATTATGAGCAAGATTTGGCGGGCTTCGGAGGCGGGAAACCTGATGTGCATGGAAACCAAACACCAATGTTAATGAATAGCGCTTGTTACCTAAAAAGCGAAAACATGACTTGTCAATCCTGCCATAATACCCACGAAAGTATAAAGGGAAATCTTGCTGTTTATTCTCAACGCTGTATGAGTTGCCACAAAACCACTAATCACAGCAAACAAACTTTATCAAAAGGCATGTTAACAGCCAACTGTATAGATTGCCACATGCCGAAAGAGCCATCAAAACTAATTTCCTTTCAAATGGCTGGTAAAGCTGAGGCCAACCCATACCTTTTACGTTCACATCATATCGCAATTTATTCAACCGGATCAAATTAAATCACATTTACATCATTTTGTAATTCGTACATTTGGAAACATCTTAAATTCAGATTCGTTTAGCATGTCGATAAAACACTATTTGCTCATATTCCTTTTACTCATTTCAAGCTCAACCCTTTTTGCACAAAATAAATTCACCTTAAGTGGTACCATCCGCGATGCGAGTTCTGGTGAAACACTTATTGGTGCTACGATTAAAATTACAGGCGCAACTTCTGCAGGTACACTCACTAATAATTATGGATATTTTGCACTCACCCAGCCCGAAGGAAACTATACCGTAACCATTAGCTACACAGGTTTTGCATCAGTTGTAAAAAATATAAGTCTAATTAAGGATACTAAGCTTAATGAAGAATTAAAAGCGGCAAACGATTTGGCCGAAGTAACAGTGAGTGCCAACAATCGCAAGAATGAAAATGTAAAAAGTGCACAAATGGGTTTAGAACGGATTGATATGAAATCCTTGAATTCTATTCCAGTTTTGCTGGGCGAAAAAGACGTTTTGAAAACCATTCAACTCTTGCCTGGTGTAAAATCGGGCGGCGAAGGCAATACAGGTTTCTATGTTCGTGGTGGTGCGGCCGATCAAAATTTGATTATTTTGGATGAAGCCGTAGTTTACAATTCTTCTCATCTTTTGGGTTTCTTTTCTACTTTCAATGCTGATGCCATAAAAGATGTTAGCTTATACAAAGGTGGCATGCCTGCACAATATGGCGGTCGGTTATCTTCTGTTCTGGATGTAAAAATGGATGATGGTAACAATAAAGATTTTAAGTTTCAAGGCGGTATTGGTCTAATCGCTTCGCGGTTAAAAGCCGAAGGACCAATTGTAAAAGATAAAGGTTCTTTTATGGTGAGTTTTAGGAGAACTTATATTGATTTGTTTTTAAGGGCTTCGCCAGATTCATCTATAAATGGAAGTACCCTCAATTTTTACGATATCAATGCCAAAGCCAATTACAAAATCAACGATAAAAACACCATTTATATTTCGGGCTATTTTGGTAAAGATAATATTGGCGTTAAAGATCTTTTTGAAAATAACTGGGGAAATGTAACCACCACCGTTCGTTTAAACCACATTTTTAACGATCGGTTATTTTCCAATACCTCATTAATATATAATAACTACAATTATACGGTGAGGCTTTTGAACGATGTTACCAATTTCAAAGCCACCTCATTGGTACGGGATTTTAATTTTAAAGAAGATTTTCAGTATTTCAGCAATAAACACACTTTGAGATTTGGTTTGAATGCCACGCATCATCGCATTTCACCAATAGATATTACCACCACACAAGAATCACAAGTTAATCCGCTTACGCAAGAAAAACGCTATGGATTAGAAAGTGCCATTTATGTTTCTGATGAGTGGGCGGTAACCGAAAAACTAAATCTGTTGTACGGACTTAGGTTGGCTGCCTTCTCACTTTTAGGTCCGGGGAATTTTGGCACCTATGATCCTGCTGGCAACATTTTATCATCTGATAAGGTAGAAAGCGGTAAATTTTATAAAAATTATTTAAACCTCGAGCCTCGTTTTTCTTTGAGTTATTTATTTAATGAAGAAAATTCTGTTAAGGCTTCCTACAATCGAAATACACAGAATATTCACATTTTAACCAACGCTACGTCGAGCTCTCCAACTGATCAGTATGTATTAAGTAGCAATAATATTAAGCCAGAAATAGCCGATCAGGTTGCTGTTGGGTATTTCCGAAATTTCGAGGAAAATAATTATGAATTCTCCGGAGAAGTGTATTACAAATGGATGCAAAATCAAATTGATTACCGGGATGCTGCTGAGCTATTAGGCAATTCGAATGTAGAATCGGAGCTTTTATATGGAACAGGTAGAGCTTATGGATTGGAGTTATTCTTCAAAAAGAAATTCGGAAAATTGAACGGTTGGGTAGGCTATACTTTATCAAGAACGGAACGCAAATTTGCCGAATTAAATAATGGTAATTATTTTCCTGCCAGGCAAGATCGTACTCACGATGTATCGTTTGTAGGGATTTATAATTTGAACAAACGCTGGACTTTTTCTTCAAGTTTAATTTACAGCACAGGAAATGCAGTTACTTATCCTGCGGGAAAATATGTAATTGGAGGACAAACAGTATATTATTACACTCAGAGAAATGCAGGTAGGATGCCTTATAACATGCGTTTGGATTTGAGCGCAACGCTTGAGGGTAGAAACAGAGGCAGATTTCAATCAAGCTGGAACTTTGGGGTATATAATGCACTGGGTAGAAAAAATCCATACTCTGTTGAATTTATTAACGATCCGAATGATCCAAGTAGAACTGTGGCAGAACAAACATCGCTGTTTGGTATTATCCCATCAGTAACATGGAACTTTAAATTTTAAAATCATGAAGAAATTAATTTTATATACAGCTGCTTTGGGTTTATGCTTCTCCTCTTGTAAAAAGATTATTGAAGTTGATACCTATAATGCAGAAGCGCAAATTGTTATTGAGGGAAAAATTACTGACCAGTTGATTGATCAAGAGATTGTGATCAGTAAAACTGTTGGTTATGATGAGAAAGGAATTTACCCTAAGTTATCGGGAGCAATTGTAACAGTAACTGATGATAGGGGAAGCCGATATACTTTTAGGGAAAGAACACCAGGGGTATATGTGCAAGCTATGCGTGGGATTTCTGGCAATACCTACAGCCTAAATGTAAGTGTAGAAGGTAAAACTTATACGGCAAGATCAAAAATGCCTAACCGTGTAAAATTAGATTCGATAGGTGTGGTAACCAATTCTTTTTTTGGAAATGAGCGTAAAACAGCAGCAGCTTATTTGGTCGACCCGGTAAATGAAACTAATTTTTATCACTTCAATCTCTATGTAAATAATCTTTTTTCGAGAAGAGTTTATGTGAATAATGATCGGTTAACCAATGGAAATAAACTGCGGATCCAGCTTTTTTACGAATCTGATGATGACAACGATGATGGATTGAAATCGGGAGATAAAATTAGTGTGGAAGCAGAAAGTATTGACTCTAATATTTTTGATTATTGGTATACGCTAAGCCAACAATCTGGAAGAGGGCCCAACCAAGGTACAACACCTGCAAATCCTCCTTCAAATATTTCTAACAATGCATTGGGATATTTTAGTGCGCATACTTATCAAAAACTGAGTATGAATGTTAAATAAGCGATAATATTTTTATTTAAAAACTCCTATAAATCTTTGCTGTTAGTTAATAATGAAAGTATTTATTAGCGGAAACATTGCTCCGGTTGCTTTAAAACAATTGGAAGAAAGTAATATTTCTATCACCCAATGGAAAGAAAATAGACAAATCACCCAGGAAGAATTAATTGAAGCCTGCAAAGATCAGGATGGGTTAATAAGCGTGGGACCGAATAAAATCAACGCTGATTTTTTAAACGCCTGCAGCCATTTAAAAATAGTTGCACTACATTCGGTTGGTTTTGATCAGGTTGATGTGGAAACTGCAAAGAAGCTTAACATCCCAATCGGCAATACGCCCGGTGTTTTAAGTGCCGCAACTGCCGAAACCGCGTTTCTTTTAATGATAGCTGTTTCAAGAAAAGCATTTTTCTCCTACAGAAAAATTATTGAAGGCAAATGGGAGAAATATGAACCTGCACCTGAATTAGGTATAGAGATTAGTGGAAAAACCCTTGGTGTTTTTGGCCTCGGTAAAATTGGTTTAGAAATGGCAAAAAAATGTGTCGCTGCCTACAACATGAAAATCATTTACCATAACCGATCGCGAAATGAGGATGCCGAAAAAGAAGTAAATGCAAGTTACGTTTCATTCGATGAGCTATTGGCACAAAGTGATGTGTTAACGGTGCATACCGCTTTAACCGAAGAAACCAAAGAAAAATTTTCGATTGATGCCTTTAAAAAGATGAAGCCAAACTCCATCTTCATCAATACAGCTCGAGGTGGTATTCACAATGAACAGGATTTAACACAAGCATTGGAAGAAAAAATGATTTGGGGAGCAGGTTTAGATGTTACCAATCCCGAACCGATGGATAAAAATAATCCGCTATTATTGATGGAAAACGTAGCAATTTTACCACACATTGGTTCTGCTACAGAAGAAACCAGGGCTGCAATGGCCGGACTAATCGTAGAAAACGTTCTTGCTGGTTTAAAAGGGGAGAAGATTCCTTATCCTATTTATTAAAAAAAACGGGCGCTGGTATTTAAATCAGCGCCCGTTTAACTATGCTTAAATTTACTTTACCAAATACTTCATTACCGATCTGCCTAAGTTTCCATTTGCATCAATACCCTCAATAATCACTTTATATTGTCCTTTACCATCGGCATTATAAAACTCGATTGACGAATTTCCCGTTGCATCGGTTACAATTTTTGGATTCCAATAGATAGTGGTGCGCAAATCATTTCTGTTCATATTTGCAGAAACATCGTAACGTGGCGAATAAAATTCTTTTTCTTTGTTATATCCTTGCGGAGAAAATGTTAGCTCATAATTTTTTGGCAACATATCCAAAAGTTGGGCCTTCGATATTTTTTGCCCTTTTGGCGCTTTTTTCTGGTTAATTACGATAACGCCATTTACATTATTAGCCCTGTTTACCAAACCCAATTGATCTCTTAAAAAAATCTCAATCGATTCAATTTCATTTGCATTTAAGGTATTGATTTGATTTACATCAACATTCATTCCGTTGATGAATATTCCCATAGGGATTCTGTTTCCTTGATTATAATCTCTACTTACATAGAAATTGTTATCCATAAAGGTTACGCCTGGCATCATCGTTTGTAAACAGTTAATAAGCAAATTACAGCCTTGTAACCTATCGCCGGTGATCTCATGATCTGCAATTTGGCTTAATCCACTTAAGGCTGGGTAATCTTTATGGCTCACCTTTGGTATTGTTGCTGCCTTAATGGTTACATCTTTTAAGGTATGAAGATATGCATACTGTCTTTTGCTATTATCAAGGTAGGTGGTTAATGCACTGTCGATATTCAAAACTTCTTCTGCAGCACTAAAATTTCTGGTTAAACCAGGCATGGGCGATCCGTTTAAGCTAATCGTCATGGCTTTATAGTTTACATTGTATTTAGCCGAGACAGTTACTTTTGATGAATCGTTTAATACTAAATTTTGGATTTTAAAATTTCCAACCGGGTCGGTAGTAACCTGCGAATTGAACCTTTTATCGGGAATGGTTACTAAAAGTACTCCCTTTCTTACCGGAATTCCATTATTCATTCTCAGTACACCCGTAAGGTCGATTCCCTGTTCTGGTAAAAAGCTAATTTTCGGTAATTTATTGCCTAAAATATCAGTGTATTTAAATGAACGATAACCCTGGGTGAGCAATAACACATCCAAATCAGCATTCTTTTTTGCGTCTGGTGCATTGAAATAATAATTTGGTTTTTCAATGTATCCTTTTAAATCGCTGCTTAGTAATAATCCTGTTAAAATGGTTGTTGCACCATCTTCACTTGATGGAACCTTACTTTCATCAACAACTGCGACAGAAAATGTACCTTCTATTGGTGCGCCATCTTTTTTAGCGGCAATATTCACTTTTACTTTTTTCTTAACACCCGATGTTGGTGTAGGCGTAGATAAAGCCAGGTTTAACGTGTTTTTGTTTTGTACAAAAACCAGGCGTTCACTTAATGGCTTTCCTGCATCTGTAAATAAGGTAAACTGTGCAATCCCCATTGGGAATTTAGATTTTAAAATCGTGGTGCTATATTCTTTTGTAGAAAGTGCTGTTTGTGCACCATAACAAACTACGCCTTTACTTTGCGCAATCAAATAAAATTTCTTGCCCTGGTTTTGCTCAAAAAAACGATCGTTTGAAAGAATTTTAACCGCGATATTTTCAGGATTACTGTTGTCTACACTTACTATAATGCCCGATTCGTTTACTGCTGGTAAGGGATAACTTTGAGTTGTTCCATCAGCAAAGGTAACACTGGCTTTATAGGTTTTTCCAGCTTCGGCAAGTAAATTAAAACTGCCCATTCCTAATCTTTGTGCGGTAAATGTTGCTACTTGTTTACCGTCATTATCAGTTACCGTACCTTTAGAATTAATACCTAATCCATCACTTTTAATGGCTTTAAAAGCTACTTTATTGTTGAGGCCAGCAATTAAGTTTCCTCCCTCTGGAAAGAGTTGAAAATCTTTAGTAACAATGGCATTTTCCAATTGAAAGCTATTGCTTACCAAATCTTTTTCTGTGGTATTAATTGATGTAATCAGTTCGCCTTTTTTAAGTTGGTATTCGGCTTTTTGGTTAGCACTCATTGCTATGGTCAGGTATCCATTGGCATCAGTTGTTCCCCGGCCTTTTGCAATAACGGTAAAGCTGGTTACTACTTGCCAACTCACGTTTTTGTTTGCGTAAGGTTTGTTATTGGCATCTTTGAATTGTATACGGGCATCAATTTTTTCCAGCTTATCTGTTGATGTATTTTTATAAGTGATATGTGTTTTAACTTCTTTGTCTATCGCTTCGCCTACAAAGAAAGTTTTGTTAAAATAGCTGGGGTCATCGAAATTCATCATCCACATGGTGTAAGCCCGAATGTGATAATTTCCTTGTTTATAATTTACCTGATCCAGCGGAAAGCTTCCATTTGCTACACCGCCTGCAATAGGTAATTTTAAGGTTTGAATGAGCGAATCTTTTTGATTAATCACATCAACATAAATGATTTTGCTTAATCCTGATAAGAAATTTTGATTTTCGGTAACATAAGCTTTAAACCAAACCGTATCAGCAATTGCATAGTAAGGTTTATCAAAATGTAGGTAAATTTTCTCGGCAGGATAATCGTTTAAAGCTTTGCTTGTTTTGGCTATTAGTGTATTTATGCTAACAGTATCGGTTTGTGCCGACGAAGATAAATTTAGTAATGATAGAATGGAGAGTATTAAAAACGATAATCTAAAAATCTTCATGAATTGGAAATTAAATACTGAACGGTAAATATATCCAATTAAAAATAGAGCGCCTAAATTGTATGCATCTTTAACATTTTTTTACATTGCATTCCACATTTTCAGGGCAAAAAAAAGCAAGCTACTTTTTAAAATAGCTTGCTCCGTTATACTTTTGGATGTGAATTTCTTAATTGTATTCGATTGCGAATTCGTTCAATGGTGTACGTACCTTTTTCAAGTTGGCCAACCAATCTCCTGCTTCATCTCTATAACCTAATGGTAATAAGGTTACGCTTTTTAAATGCTTTTCGCCTAAACCCAATAATTCATCCAGTTGTGCAGCGTTAAAGCCTTCCATTGGAGTAGCATCTACTTTTAAAGTTGCTGCCTCAGCAATTGCAATACCGAAAGCAATGTAAGCTTGCTTGGCCGCATGGTTAAAGTTTTCTTCTGCCGTTCTCGATAAAATCATTCCTTTCAGCTGATTTTTATAATCATCAGTTGTGTTTAGAGGTAAACCGCGTTCAGCATTCATTCTGTTAAAAACTGCATCAATGCCCTCTTCAGTATAATTCTCTTGTGCTGCAAAAACCAGTACGTGAGATGAATCAATAATCTGCGATTGGTTATAAGCTATCGGTGCGATTTTCTCTTTAAGCTCTTGATTTGTTATCACGATAATTTTAAATGGCTGTAAACCAGATGAAGTTGGTGCCAACAAAGCAGCTTGTATAATCTGATCTACCTTTTCTTGATCTACAGGTTGACCATTCATTTTTTTAACGGCATAACGCCAGTTCAGTGCATCTATTAAACTCATGGTGTTTTTCAATTTATGATCCAAATATCAGCATTACTATTTTTTGTATTGTTGATGTATGGTAAGAAAATAGGATCTCATTGTCTAGGTGAATTGGTCATCGGGTGAATGCTAGCGCTGTGGCAATATTCATCCGATGGCCGGAAACTAAAATGGATATTTTAAAATAATTGAATTATTTCGTAAATTTCAAATCACTTCTTACAGGAAAATGATCAGATAATTTAGCTTCAGTAATGTTGTAGTTTAATACTTCCAGTTCTTTAGAAGTAAGAATATAATCGATTTGAAAATTGGGAAATTTACCATTATAGGTTTTTCCCATACCAGATCCTTTTTTAATGAATGCATTATTTAAGTCTTCTGAAATCTGCGTTACCACGTAAGATGCTGGCGTATCATTAAAATCTCCTGCAATTAAATAAGGTGTTTTACAGGTTGCCATTTCTTTTTTCATTAGGTCTACCTGACCACTCCGTTTAAGAAATGCACTTTTAAGCATCCTCAAAATACGCTTCGAAGGCTGAATTTGAGTATTCATTTCTTTAACCTTATCTAAATATTCGTAATCCTGTTTTTCGAAAGAAATGGATTGGAAATGTACATTGTAAACCCTTAATATTTTTCCGTTAATATTTAAATCAGCATAAATACTCATGTTGCCATAATATTCATCAACGAAAGGTATTTTGCCACTATTTACTATCGGATATTTTGTGAAAATAGCTAATCCATAAGCTTCATAATCATTTTTATTGGTTGGAACGAAATAGAAATGTTTCAGTTTTAAAACCGCTTTCAGACTATCAATAATATCGAAATTACCTTTATACCGTGTGTAAAATTCTTGAAAGCAAATGATGTCAGGATTTTCATCTTTTACCACTTTGAGCATCTTCTCTTTTACTGATTCATCGTTTTCTCCGCCGTAAAGTTTAAAGGTATGAACATTATAAGTCATCATTCTGATGCTATTTTCCACTTTCTCCGGTCCGCCTTTATCGCCGCCAAATGAGAATGTTGCCTTTAGAGTTTTGAAACCAAAAGCAATTACAATAATGCTCACGATAGCAAAAACCCACTTTCTACTGATGCACCACCAAGCTAAAAAGATGATGTGGAAGAACAGTACATAAGGATAGGCTAGGCCAAAAAATGCAATTATAGCATGCTTGCGTGGATCCATATTGCCGGCAACAGTTCCAAGAATTAGTGCGATTGCCAATAAAATTGCAATGGGCAATAAAATCTTATCCAAGAAATTGTATTTCTTTTGCGCCATTAATCTTTGCTTGCTTTAAAGAGTTTTTCTTTTTCGGTAGCTGATAATTTATCGTAGCCAGATGATGATATTTTATCTAGAATGGCATCAATTTCCTGTTGAGAAACATCATTGAAAACTGGTTTTTTAGGTGTAGGTTTTTCGTGGTGAACAACTTTTAATTTAGGTTTACGTTCGAAAATTTTGCTCCAATCTTTACCACTTTGCAAACTTTTAATAAAGATAAAACCTAGAAGCGCACCACCAATATGTGCTAAATTTCCACCAGCATTGGCAGATGACAGACCCAAAAATGATAATAGAAAATATACAATGGCCACCCATTTAATTTTAACTTCGCCAAAAAGCAGCAACATAATACTGTAGTTTGGAACCAGAGTAGCCGTTGCCACAATAATCGCCATAACGGCAGCCGATGATCCGATTACGGTTCTGCCAACTATTCCATCTGCAAACGCCGGGATAATGTTTAAACCGGCAATGTAAATAAAGGCACCTACCAAACCGCCAGCAATGTAAACGAAATGAAACTGCCAGCTTTTTAAAAAGTTCATAAAAATGTTTCCGAACCAGAATAGCCCCAACATGTTAAACAACAAATGAAGAAAGCCATCGTGGAAAAACATATATGTAAAAATGGTATAAAACCGGGTAGGCAACGCAGAAATTAGTGCGGGTACACCAAAATAATCTCTTATCCACTCACCAATGATAAAATCGGTTCTACCTAAAAATAAGAATACGGCAATAATAGCGGTAACTAAAAAGATTATCACATTTATTCCAATGTATAAAAACATTGGATTGCCCGATTGAAAAATCTTAAACTTTAAATCTTTAACCGTATTATTCATAGTAAGTGTAAAAGTTTGTGTTTTTATCCTTCCAAATTTTAACCAGTATAAAGCCAATTAAAGCACCACCCAAGTGTGCGTAATGGGCAATAGAATCGCCTTCAAAACGGCTAACGCCTAAAAACAATTCTACCAAAATATAAAATGGGATGATATATTTCGCCTTAACAGGTACAGGGATAAACATGATATAAAGTTCTGCATTTGGATACAACATTCCAAAGGCAACTAACAAACCAAAAACAGCTCCAGATGCACCTAACATACCTCCGCCATATATTTGCATTATGGTATTGTAATCTGCCTGATTTTTAATTTGTTTTTCCCAACCTTCAAATAATGTAAAGTGCCCAATAATTTGATTGACCTCGATGGCCTGAACTGCCCATTGAAGCAACAGAGCACCTAAACCAGTAATTAAGTAAAAGATGAGAAATTTTTTGCCGCCCCACCTCGTTTCCAATAAACTTCCGAATGAGTAAAGTGCGAACATATTGAAAAATATGTGTGCAATGCCACCATGCATAAACATGTAGGTAATCACTTGCCATCCACCAAATTTCGGAGAATCGAAATAATAAACAGCTAGCATATCTTCTAAATTTATGGTAGAACTTAGAAAGTATGTGCCCACAAAAAAGAGAATGTTTATAATGAGTAGGTTTTTAACTATTGGTGGGATATATATGTTGTTCATTTATGTATTGGTTAGCCTCACCCCAGTATTTTTTAAAGGAAAGGGGAGATTGTTATTGGTTTTTTTGATTTTTTTTTGTATTTTATTCTTTGCTACACGCTGATTACTTGTCAAATTTTTTATCCAGCTCTGCCAGGGTAATGGTTTGAATAACTGGCTTTCCGCTCACGCTAAAGTTAGGAGTTTTGCAGGCAAAAAGTTCATCAATCAGATTGTTCATTTCTTCTTGAGCCAATGCAGTACCTGCTTTAATGGCACTATTTTTTGCAAGCGTTCTGGCTAAACTATCGCGTTTACTTAACTTCAATTCTTGTTGAGAGTTTTTAAATCCTTCAATAAGTTGCTCAAAAAGTTGCGTTTCGTTAATGTTGCTGCTTCCCAAATCTACCGGAACGCCTTCTACCACTAACGTATTTTTGCCAAATTCCCGTACATCAAAACCTAAACTTTTTATATCGTCTAGCAGGCTTTTGGCCAATTCAAAATCATTGGCATTAAGGGTGATGGTTTGTGGAAACAAGCTTTGTTGCGATGCGCCTTTGCGGTCATCTAAATGTACGAGAAAACGCTCGTAAAGGATGCGTTCGTGTGCCATTTGTTGATCGATAACCATTAAGCCAGATTTGATTTGTGAAACAATGTAGCGGTTATGCAATTGCATATATTGCTTTTGTTTCGTTTCAAAAATCGGTTCATCGGCATAAAATGAAGCTTGCTCAACAACAGGTTGTTCCACTACTTCATAAAGCGAACCCCAATTTTTAGCACTGGGTTTTGCCTCGTAATTTCTCGGCGATGAAGCATAACCTGATGTTGAACTACTGTCGCTAGTAAAAGGATTAAAATCTGGATTAAAATTAATGCTCGGTGGAACAATATCTTCTACAGCTTTCTGAGTAATCATGTTGCTGAAACCTGTTTCCTGGTCGAAATCTAATGTAGGAGAAATATTATATCGACCAATAGAGCGCTTCACCGCAGATTTCATGATCGCATAAATAGATTTTTCATCTAAATATTTAATCTCCGTTTTGGTTGGATGAACATTTACATCAATCTTAGAAGGATCGATCTCGATGAAAAGTACATACAGCGGATAACTATCATCTGGTAAAAGATCCTCGAAAGCCGAACTCACCGCGTGGTTTAAATAAGGATCTTTGATGAATCGATTGTTTACAAAAAAGAATTGCTCCCCACGGGTTTTCTTTGCAAAAGCAGGTTTTCCTATGTAACCTTTCAGGTTTATTATGGTAGTTTCCTCTTCAACGGGAACTAACCTTTCATTGTAATTATTTCCAAAAAGATGAATTATACGTTGCTTTAAATTCCCTTTTGGAAGATTAAAGATTTCTGTACCATCATGGTGTAAACTAAAAAACACATCTGGATGCGCCAAGGCAACACGTGTAAACTCATCAATAATATGACGCATTTCTACCGGATTGCTCTTTAAGAAATTACGACGGGCAGGAGTATTGAAAAACAGGTTTTTTATAGCGATTTGAGTACCGGCTGTAGTAGCCACAGGTTCTTGAGAAGTAACTACAGCGCCTTCAATTGAAATGCAAGTGCCAATTTCATCTTCATGGCGGCGAGTTTTCATTTCCACTTGCGAAATTGCCGCAATAGAAGCCATTGCTTCACCTCTGAAACCCATTGTGCGGATGGCGAATAGGTCTTCAGCTTTTTTTACTTTCGATGTTGCATGGCGCTCAAAACACATTCTGGCATCGGTAACGCTCATGCCACAGCCATTGTCAACAATCTGAATCAGCGCTTTACCCGCATCTTTTATTACCAGTTGAATTTTATCTGCACCAGCATCAATCGAATTTTCAAGCAATTCTTTTACAGCAGAAGCAGGTCGTTGAACAACTTCTCCGGCAGCAATTTGATTGGCAACAGCATCAGGCAATAAGTGAATAATATCAGTCATGTATTAGGGCAAAGTGAATGCGCTAAATTATGTAAAATAAGCTTAAGGATGGCGATTTGTTTAAAACTCAACATGGAAATGACTTGTAGCTTGTATGGTAAAATGCAGTGTCGTAGAAATGACGTAAAGAAGTTTTCTTGAAAAATAATCCATAGACTTACATTTGTTCAAATGCTTAAAGGGGATATGAAATTATCAGAAAAAATCAAAGAACTTCGAACTCAGCATGCTTACAGTCAAAATGAAATGGCTAGGAGGGCAGGCTTAAGTTTAAGAACTATTCAGCGAATTGAATTAGATGAAACCGAACCCAGAGGAGATACTTTAATTAGGCTTGCTGGTGTATTTGGCCTAAAGCCAAATGAACTTTTAATAACAGAGACAGCCCCAAAAGGCAACTTTATTCCTTTGTTAAATTTATCAGCTTTTACTTTTGTTATATTTCCATTATTAGGATTTTTAACGCCATTGTTTTTATGGGTTTTTAAAAAGGACAAATCTAAAGCCGAAGAAGTGGCTGGCAGAAAACTTTTGAACTTTCAAATTACATGGAATTTAATTACTTTCTCTGTTTACATTTTTGGTGCTTTAGGTAAAATAGTTCACATGGCTAATTTAGGTCTTCCAGAAAGTTTTATGCTAAGTATCCTAACCATGTATATTTTGAATTTTACTTTTATCTTTTTTAATATCATATTATCAATTAAAAACAAAACACTTTTCTATCAACCTGCAATTCCTTTTTTGCGCTGAAGAAATAATAATTGATGACTCTGAAGACATTGTAAAACTCAATTTACAATGCCAAATGATTTCAATTTTCTATCTTTAACAACATGAAATCATTGCTATACGCCCTATCTCTTTTGTTGCTATTTTCTTCCTGTAGGAAAAAGGAGCAAGCCGACTTGATCATTTATAACGCAAAAGTATATACCGTAAACAATCAGTTTGATACGGTTGAAGCTTTCGCAGTAAAAGATGGGAAAATTTTGGCTATTGGTTCATCAAAAGATATTCAAGCTAAATATCAGTCTAATGAAGAAATAAATGCTGATGGAAAATCTGTTTATCCTGGCTTTATTGATGCGCATGCCCACTTTTTTGGCTATGGACAAAGCCTGCAAACTGCTGATTTACGGGATACGAAATCCTGGGAGGAAATTTTAGAAAGATTAACAACATTTGCCAAAACCCATCCTGATGGCTGGTTAATTGGTAATGGCTGGGATCAGAATGATTGGGAAAATAAAGCCTTCCCTACAAATGAAAAGTTGACAGAATTGTTTCCTAACCGACCAATGCTTCTGAACAGAATTGATGGCCACGCTGCAGTAGTTAATCAAAAAGCTTTTGATGCTGCTGGAATAAAAGGCGAGCAAAAACTTATAGGCGGCGATATGCTTACTCAAAATGGAAAACTTACAGGTGTTTTAATTGACAATGCAGTTGGTTTGGTTGATAGCAAAATTCCATCGCCAGATGTAAAATTAGCAACCAAAATTTTAACTGATGCACAAACTAACTGTTTTGCTGCCGGATTAACAACTATTGATGATTGTGGATTGCCTTTTCAAGCGGTAGATTTCATCGAGAAAATGCAAAAGGAAAATAAGCTGAAGATGCGATTATACGTGATGCTGGCCGATGCCCCACAAAACTATGATTACCTGTTTAAACGAGGAGCGATAAAAACCGATCGGCTGAATGTTCGGTCGTTCAAAGTATATGCCGACGGTGCTTTGGGCTCAAGGGGAGCTTGCCTATTGCATCCTTACAGCGATATGCCAAATAAAACCGGTTTTTTATTAAGCAATCAGAAACATTTTGAAGAAGTTGCAGAAAAAATTGCTGCCCATAATTTTCAAATGTGTACCCATGCCATTGGCGATTCGGCAAACCGTATGATGCTTAATATTTATAATAAAGTATTAAAAGGCAAAAATGATAAACGCTGGAGAATTGAACATGCACAAGTGGTTAATGCAAGAGATTTCGATTTGTTTGGTAAAGCCAATATTATCCCGTCTGTTCAGCCCACACATGCTACTTCAGATATGTATTGGGCAGTACAAAGGCTGGGCTCGGAAAGGGTAAAAGATGCCTATGCCTACAAACAGTTATTGAAACAAAACGGCTGGATCCCGTTAGGAACAGATTTTCCTGTTGAAAACATTAATCCATTATTAACGTTTTATGCAGCAACAGTGAGAGAAGATGCAAAAGGTTTTCCAAAAGGAGGTTATCAGATGGAAAATGCTTTAACACCCGAGGAGGCTTTGAAAGGCATGACCATCTGGGCTGCAAAAGCTAACTTTGAAGAAAATGAAAAAGGTAGTTTAGAAAAGGGCAAGTTTGCCGATTTTGTTATCCTTGATCATGATATCCTAAAATCAACCCCACAAAACATCTTAAAAACCAAAGTTTTAAAAACCTATTTGAACGGAGAAAAAGTATATGAAGCGAAATAGATTATTCATCCTGGCAACGGCTAGTTTTTTTAATATTTTATGTTTAATGGCTTGTGCTCAAGAACATGCCACTAACGAAAAAAAGCTATCAATTGCCAATGGTATTGCGCAAACCACCATTTTATTGAACAATCAGGATGCAATTATTCCTTTAACATCCCTGGAGAAAAAAAATATAGCTTCGGTTAATTTAGGATTTTCCTATAGTTTGATTTTTGATAGTTTGGCCAACAAATACGATAAGATTACTTCTTTTTCGGCAGCTTTGTACAAGGACAGTGTAAATCTGAACAATTTGGAAGATGATCTAAAATATTACAATACCATTTTGGTTGCTATTGATGATCAGAACACCAATAATGCTAAATACATCAATTTTATCAACAGCATTTCGAAGACCAAAAAGGTAATTGTATCACTTTTCGGGAACGGAACTGCTTTAAAATCTTTCGATCAGTTGCAATCGCCAATTATTTGGACAGGCCAGAACACCGCTGACGCTGCGGCTATTGTTCCACAATATATTTTTGGCGGTATAGCTGCTGAAAATAAATTAACCAAAGGCTTTTCTGCAAAATATACTGTTGGATCAGGTTTTACTACTGCTAAAACCCGCTTGAAATATACTGTTCCGGAAGATGCAGGCGTAAATTCAAATAATTTAAAAGAAATTGATGCAATTGCTGCTGAAACCATTAGAGAAAAAGCCGCACCTGGTTTAGTAGTTTTAGTAGCGAAAGATGGAAAAGTAATATTTAACAAGGCTTATGGTACGCATACATATGATACCAATTTGCCTGATAAGGTAACCGATATTTTCGATTTGGCCTCAGTAACGAAAGTTACAGCAACCACACCTTCGGTAATGCGTTTATTCGAAGAGGGAAAGTTAAAGCTTGATACCAATATTGGCGCTTACATTCCCAAAGCCCGTACCACCCCAATGAATAACATCAATGTTCGTGAGGTGATGTTACATCAGGCAGGTTTTATTCCTTATATCCCATTCCACAACTATGTAAAAACCGGAGATTACAGTGTCGATTCAACAGCGGCTTTTCCAACTAAAGTTGCCGATGGCTATTATATTAAAAAAGATTTTTTTAAAGATTTTATGTGGCCGAAAATGCTGAATTCGCCAATTAAAACCCGAGGCCAATACGTTTATAGCGATATCAGCATGTATGTGATGAAAGATATTGTGGAACATATTAGTGAGGAGCCGTTGAACCAATACACTTACGAGAACTTTTACCAGCCTTTAGGTATGCAAACGGCAGGTTTTTTACCTCGAAACCGTTTCAGCAGAGATCAGATTATTCCTACTGAACAAGATACTTATTTTAGAAAAACACTATTGGTTGGTTATGTTCATGATCAGGGTGCAGCTTTGGCGGGTGGCGTATCTGGTCATGCAGGTTTATTTTCTAGTGCAAATGATTTAGCCATTATTTACCAGATGTTACTAAACAAAGGTACATATGGCGGAACACAATATTTTAAACCCGAAACGGTTGATATGTTTACCTCAAAACAATCAAATGTAAGTCGCCGTGGTTTGGGCTTCGATCGTTGGGATCCAGATAGTACGAAACACTATCCTTCAAATCTAGCTTCGCCACAAACTTACGGACATACAGGCTATACCGGAACCTGTGTTTGGGTTGATCCATCACGAGGTTTGGTTTACGTTTTCCTTTCCAATCGGGTTAACCCAACAGTAAGCGATAAATTGGGCAACTTAAAAATTAGGGGTAGAATTCAAGATGTGATCAATAAAGCAATTGACGAATCAAGAAAGTAAAATATTTAAACTTACGAAGCTTCAAGTGGAGAGACTTCGTAAGTTTTAAGCATTTCAAATATTAATATTCATCCTCGAGTAAACTGATGCAAGCGGATGATTTACTCTTCAACCGATCATCGAGAGATAAAATTGAAGCATTATCTTTTAAGCTGCGATACAAATTCAGGATGATGTTTTTGGTTTCTTCATCAGGATCGCATGCTTGCGATTTTTCTAAATTTGGTAAAGCTTTAAGCGCAATCGCTTTGTATTGACCGTAAAGTTCGGTAGATAATTTAGCATCTTTGGCTTTCGCAGCTTCATTCATTTTACTTCCAATAGCATTGGCTTTTTTGATAAAAATAAATCCCAAAGCACGATAAGGAACATAATACCCTGGTGTAATTTTTATCGCCTGTTCATAATGCGGGATGGCTTTTTCAGTTTCACCCGTTTCTTCATAAAGCCTTCCTAAATGATAGCTCACATTACCAAACTGTGTTTTAGTTAATTCGGGAGTTCTTTTAATTAATGCTTCAGCCAAAGTAATTGCCTGCGCTCTTTCACTATCCTCCATTCTTATTTGAGCGTAATCCCAATAAAGATCTTTAATGCTCTTAGTTTGCGAGAAGGTGATTTGTGCAGTTGATAAAAAAATCAATAGTGTTAAGAGGCGTTTTTTCATAATTTAAAATTTTGGTTGAAAGATAAGAATTATGCTGCTAGAATTTTAATTCGTTTGTGAAGATGCCAAACGATGAAAAGAATAACATATTC
>NZ_CAKLBU010000033.1 GCF_920984735.1 Pedobacter sp. Leaf250
GGGCTAAACCTTTTTTACGGTATAACTCAAAGTTTACCTAGCCTCGAATGGCCTCACACGAACAGTCAATATATTTTGCATAACAACAATATAATGACCTTTTTAAAATTCTCAGTAAAAATAAAAGTCTCGATTTTATTAGTCAGGAAATTAACCTCCGTAAAATAAGCAATTTGATTTTGGATGGCTTTGTTACATTTTCTAAGCGTGGATGTTAGACTGTTAAATATGGAATGGTTAATCTATTTGCTTCAGGTAAGTGTATGTACGGTTGTGTTTTTCAGTTTCTATCTTCTGGTTTTAAGAAAATTAACTTTCTTTAAGTTTAATCGATTTTATCTGCTGGGTTCACTGTTTTTAAGTTTCATTATTCCTTCCTTACAGTTTGAAGTTCAACGTAAAATCATTTTTGCTGATAATGAAATTCAAACTTCTGTTACAGACCTACAGCCTATAAGTAACGAACCATTCCAACTAATAAAGCCTGTTGTAATTAAATACCAGCCTAATAATGAACAAAATATAAATTGGAAAAAGTTAGGGCTTTACCTTTATGGTGGTATTGCTTCAATGATAATAATAGCATTTGGCTGGCGTATGCATGATTTGTTAAAATATACTCAGCACTATGTTACTACAAATGATGGGCTAAAGTTGATATCGAAAAATAAAGGTTTTACCAATTGCTCATTCTTCAACTACGTCTTTATCGATGAAAATAGCTTAAGCGAGGCTGAATTGCAGGTTTTATTAAAACATGAAAAAGTTCATGCGCAACAACTTCATTCATTGGATAAAATTCTGCTGATGCTATTTAAATCCATGCTTTGGTTTAACCCAATCGTTTACCTATTTGATAAAGCTTTAGAACAAGTTCATGAATATGAAGCAGACGAAATTACATCATCAGATTTTGGTAATCAAGCTTATGCCAATTTACTGTTAAGACTTGCTGTTGCCAAAAGTGATATGCCATTGATTCACAATTTTGTGAAAAGCCCGATTAAGGATCGAATTAAAATGTTGTTTAACTCAAAATCTAGAAACTTGAAAAAATCATTTTACTTGCTAACAGTTCCAGTTATTTCTTGTTTAGTGTGGTTATTTGCTGTAAAAGTTGTTTATGCGAACGAAGCTCTTCCAATATCTAAACTGAAAATTGATAATAGTAAAGTTATAGATTCAACACCAGCTAAACAGAAAGTCATTTTTAAAAAGAAACAAAATGTTAAAGAAATAGTTAGTACTGATACTACAAAAAAGATGTTAAGTTTAGTTCTTCCCAAAATCAATTCTTTCAAAAAGCTAACGGGAGATGCAAAAAACACAATCTTCATGATGCAAGATGCTGTAATTGAAATAAAGTCTGATATATTGAGGGCCGAAAATGTGGAATGGAATAGAAAAACAAATATTTTAATAGCTAAAAATTCATCTTTGACCAATTCTGATGGGAATAAAGTAATTGCCTCCTTATTGATTTATGATTTGAACAAAGGAACATACAGGATCGTTTCTGAAAAACAAAATTTTGAAGAAATAGAAATCAAACAAGAAGAATCTGATTCGTTCGCTTTAGATTTGAAAGTGGAGTATAAGGCTGATACTGTTAAATTTAGCAAAAGTAAATCAATCATTTACTTAATGGGTGATGCAGAGACTTCCTTTAAAAATACAAAGATCTTTGGGAAAAAAATTATTTATAATTCACAATCTCAAATGTTGAGTGCCACAAACGCAACTATTTATTCAAAAAATAAGAAGGTACTTCAGGCAGATAGCATTTATTATAATTTAAAAACTTCCAAAGCAAGAGTATTCGGTTCTGAATTAAATCCATAATGCAAAAATTATTTCCTGTAATTGTATTTGCTCTGATTATTATTGGTTTGAAAGTTCAGGCCCAATTTAAAGTTACTGGCGAAATCAAATCTGAAAAAAATGTTCCAAAACAACATATTTCTATAAAGCTAATTGATGGTGGCGGTAAAACGAATTATACTCAATCGGATAGTTTAGGTAAATACAGTTTTACAAATATTAATGTAGGAGAATGTGTGATAACTTTCTCGGCTATTGGGTTTCAAACGCTAAAAAAAACTTTTCAATTTACAGGCGATACCATCATCAATATACAGCTAAAGGAAACTGCAAATACACTTGATGAAGTTCAAATCAATTCAAAAAAGCCTTTATTCGAAAAAAAGATAGATCGAACAGTTTTTAACGTAGAAAACAGTATTGCCGCATTGGGAACTGATGTTTTAGAATTATTGTCAAAAGTTCCCGGTGTTCGGGTGATGAACGATCAGGTTTCACTCGTAGGCAAAGGCAATGTCAATCTGATGATTAACGATAAACTCATTCAGCTTAGCCAGGATGATTTATCAAATTATCTCAAATCCATTTCATCTGATCAGATTTCGAAAATAGAAGTGATTACCAATCCTCCGGCAAAATACGATGCTCAAGGGAATAATGGTCTGATTAACATTATGTTGAAGAAAGTTACGGTTGAAGGTTTCAAAGGAACTATTAATACGGTTTTCACCCAGGCTAAACATCCTACCGCCTCTGCTGGTGGGAATTTTAGTTGCCGAAAAGATAAAATCACGCTTTATTCTACATTAAATATTCGAAAAGGTTCTATTGTTCCCTTTGAGCAAAGCAATGTGTTTTATCCATTGCAAACCTGGAACGTTGTTAATAAAGATCGAAATTTCAGAACTGTTCCTAGCGGATCATTGGGTATGGATTATCAACGCTCTCCAAAAACTTTACTCGGATTATCTTACAATGGGGGTTTAACCAATTTTCATTCAGAGGAGAATATCAAAACAAGTGTTATCAATATCAATCAACTAGTAGATTCGGTCTTAAATTCAGATGCCAATGCTAAAATCAGGTCGCGATACCATTCTGCAAACCTTTATTTAAAGCAAGCGCTTGATTCAACTGGAAAGCAAATTACTTTTAATGCCGATTGGTTTAAACTTGGCGATGAGAAGGAAAGGTTTTTTAATAACCAGAGTTATTTGGGCAATGGCAGCAGCATCCCACATTCATTTGCCGAATATTTATCTACCAGTAAACAAAATATAGAATTGTATACAGTTAAAGCTGATGTTGATTTGCCTTTTAAAGATTTTAAAGTTTCGTTTGGCACAAAATTCAGTTTCATCAATAATGAAAGTGATGTTAATTTTTTCAGGAAACAGAATAATATTTTTGAAATTGATGACAAGCAAAGTAATTTGTTTAACTATCGGGAGAATACCCAGGCTGCCTATGTCAACCTTAACAGAATAATAAAGAAATGGGATTTTCAACTCGGATTAAGAGCAGAGTATACACAGATAGAAGGTGTTTCGTTGGGAGAAAAAAACCAAAACAATTATTTTCAGATGTTCCCTACATTTTATACTGTTTATCGATCTTCGGATAAAAGTATTTGGAGCATCAATTATGGACGCAGGATTAACCGTCCAGCTTATCGAAAACTAAATCCATTTCGGTGGTACAGCAATCAATATGTGTATACTGAAGGAAATCCGTTTCTGCAACCGTCTTATAATAACAATATTGAATTCTCTCACATTTATAAAAACACTTTAACCAGCACTTTCTCTTTTAGCAATACCACCAATGGTTTTATTGATGTAAATTTTATTGATGCCAATACTAACACCCAGGCTTCGAGGCCAATTAATTTTATAACGGGTTATAATTATCAATTTAGTAATGCTGTTGTTTTTAATCCTGTTAAAAAATGGCAAACGATTAATCAATTTGATGTTTTTTATAACGTTTCCAAATCAAATATTGTACAAACACAAGATGAATTAATGGGGTTTGGTGCTTACTTTTCTACCTTAAATCAATTTACTCTAAATCAGTCGAAAACTTTTTTTGCCGATGTAAATTTTTGGTATCAGTTTCCTGCGGTAGATGGCTTAAATGAAAACAGGAGTCAATGTAATTTGGATTTTGGTATTAAAGCTTTGCTGCTGAATAAAAAACTTCAGCTATCTTTAAATGCAAACGATGTTTTGAAAACCAACAAGTATAGGTTTAGCAGTTTAATCAATAATATTAAACAAGATTATAATAATTATTACGACGCCCAACAGCTGCGATTTACTGCTCGATTTAATTTTGGGAATGAGAAAATTAAACAGCTGGAAAGGAAAGCTGGTAATGAAGAGGAGCGGAGAAGAAGTAACTGATTTGAGAGGTAAGATGGTATAAGATGTAAGACGGATGATGGAAAATAGACGATTTGCCCGTCATTGCGAAATCAATCCTTCATTGATTGAAGCAATCTCATCGTGAAAACTGTTTTTTTGAGAGGAGATTGCTTCGTGCCTCGCAATGACGACCGCTCTTAAAATACTCTTATATTAAAAATTATCATTTTAGAATGATTAGACTCTTCCATCAAACATTTTCCATCTCCTAAAACGCCTCAGCAATACTGATGTAAAACCCACTCTGACGCTTTTCATTTGGTCTTTTTTCACCAATTCCATAATCTAAACGAACGCTAATTCCTTTTTCAGGATCAAAGAAATAGCGTAATCCTGCACCGTAGTTAGGTTTAAAAGCTCCGGTAGAAAAATCATCAACTCCCCAAACTGTTCCCGCCCCGCCGAAAACGGTGGCACCAAAACGGCTATTGTACCGATAGCGTAATTCACTTTGTATGGCCAAAAGATTTTTATCGCGATAACGGCCACCATAATAGCCACGCATTATTTCATCATTACCCATTTGCGGCAATAAATATATAGGCGTATTGTTGCCAATTACAGTATTGTATAATCCCTGTACACCAATGGCAAAACTCCTGTTCAATTTCCAAAAGTTCCGAGCATCAATTTTTATCTGACTGCCAGTAAAATTTCCTGCTGAAAAAATATTAGGTGCGTATTGGTAAGTTCCTCTGATGAAAAAGCCTTTTGTTGTGTAATTGTTGTTGTTCCTGGCATCGTAACTTTGCGATACACCCAAATACAAAACACTTCCGGTTCTGTTATTATAGTATGGATCTTTACTGAAAATACCATCTGCTACTAAATCATTGTATTTGTAATTTTCAAAACCCAATGAAACGCCAGTGTAGGCTTTTGGCAACAACTGCTGTTCGGCTTGCAGCAGCACTTTAATTTGTTGTTGAATCAGTTTATCTTCATTAGTTTCTTCAGTATTATTGCCAATGCCGTAAAAATTAAAAGGCATGCGCTTAAAACGCAATTCGCCAATATAATGGAGTTTATTTCCTTTTCCCCAAATATCCATTAACGAACTCATGTTATAAGCTTTCAATGTAGAATAGTTGAGATTTAAAGTTAATGAAGATGGACGATTTGTAGTATCTAACCGATCGGCATAAAAGCCAACAATTGCACCAACACCGAACTGAAATCCAGTTTCTTGGGCATAACCAAATGATGGAATGGGTAAGAAGCTGGCTTTGCGCAAAGTATCTTTCTCGTTTGAAAGCAACTTCTTAATTAATTTCATTTGGGCAAATGAACTTCCAGATAGGAATACAAATACCAGGAGGAAATAAATTTTTTTCATTGCCGCAAATTAAATCATTTTTTATTTAAGATTTATTTATTGGCAGGTGGCGGTTTATTTTATGACGATAGCTTGGAATTCATTAATAGTTTCAGTACACAGGCCACCTAAACCGGATTGAAGGGGAAAGCGCCCAGTATTTCATTGGGCCTTGTACCAAAAAGCCGGGCTGCCGTAACCCATATCTACAGGTTTTGCTTTTCGAAAAAGATCTTTCGGCTACGCTCAGGATGCCAATAGCATAGAGAATTGGTTAATTGTTTAAATCGCTTAATCAATTCTGAACGCTAAACGCCCAACGCCAAACGCTTTTAATGTTTTATCCTTTCGGGCTAAATGCCTACTTTTGCGCAAAATAACACAAAACAAAATGAGCAATACAAGAGGACCAATATCTCAGTTCATGGAGCGTAATTATCTCCATTTTAATGCTGCGGCAATGATGGATGCAGCTAAAGGTTACGAAACGCATTTAGATGAAGGTGGTAAAATGATGATCACACTTGCTGGTGCAATGAGTACAGCTGAATTAGGTATTTCACTTGCAGAAATGATTCGTCAGGATAAAGTGGCGATTATTTCTTGTACTGGTGCTAACCTTGAAGAAGATATTATGAATCTGGTTGCGCACTCACATTATAAACGTGTGCCTAACTACCGCGATTTAAGTCCGCAGGATGAGTGGGATTTATTGGAAAACCACTACAACCGTGTTACGGATACTTGTATTCCTGAAGAAGAGGCTTTCCGTCGCTTACAAAAACACATTCAAAAAATCTGGATGGATGCTGAGGCTGCAGGCGAAAGATATTTCCCGCATGAATTTATGTACAAAATGCTTTTAAGTGGCGATTTGGAGCAATACTATGAAATTGATCCGAAAAATTCATGGATGTTAGCTGCGGCTGAAAAGAATTTGCCAATTGTTGTTCCGGGATGGGAAGACTCTACAATGGGAAATATTTTTGCTTCTTATGTTATGAAAAACGAATTAACGGCAACTACAGTAAAGGGCGGTATTGAATATATGGGTTGGTTAGCCGATTGGTATATTGCAAATAGTGGTGGTAAAGGAATTGGTTTCTTCCAAATTGGTGGTGGTATTGCTGGCGATTTCCCGATTTGCGTGGTTCCAATGTTATATCAGGATATGGAAATGGAAAATATTCCTTTCTGGAGCTACTTCTGCCAGATTTCTGATTCAACAACTTCTTACGGTTCATATTCTGGAGCAGTTCCTAATGAGAAAATTACCTGGGGTAAGTTAGATATTCATACACCGAAGTTTATTGTTGAAAGTGATGCGACAATTGTAGCCCCATTAATGTTTGCCTGGATTTTAAAACAATAAGTATAACATTTCGATAAAACAAAAATGTTGATGAATGCCCATTGATGATAAAATCAAAAAATGGGCATTTTTATTGGCTGAAAGGCTTGAAATGACATTTGTTTAGAATGATTATAAATTGTATTTCCAGTCACTATTATGTCATGGGATTTATTAATAAGTTATACTTTTGTTCAAGTTTTGGTGGAGCTACATCAGTTCAGGCATCAATCTCACAACAAAAAGTAAATTAAATAAGTATAAAGTGTTCATTATGAGAGATATCTCGATGATTTTAAAAAGCGTTTGGAAGTCGTTATTCGTGTTTTCAGCAGTTACTGTGATGGCGGTTTCAACCGTTAGTGCGCAGGATGCTAAAGAGGGAAGAACGCTTTTCAGAGCTAAATGTTCTTCATGTCATGCCTTAGACGCGAAATTGATTGGTCCTGCTTTAACAGGAGTATCCGATCGTCACTCTGAGGAATGGTTATTGAAGTGGATTCCAAATAGTGCTGGTTTAATCGCTTCTGGCGATCCTGCTGCTGTAAAAGTTTTCAATGAAAATGGCAAGGTTGCGATGACTTCTTTCCCTGAGTTAGATGATGATAAAGTAAAAAGCATCTTAGCTTATATTAAAGAAGGCGAGCCAAAAGCTGCTGTAGATCCAAATGCACCTAAGGCTGATGCTGGGGAAAGCGGTACTTCAGGTTTATCTATTGCAGGTATTGTTGCTATTGTTTTAGTAGGTATTTTGATTTTGGTAATTTTAGGTCGTGCATCTAAATTACTGGAACGCTTAATTCTACAAAAACAAGGTATTGAAATTGAAGAAGATGTGCCGTTAAAGGTAGGTGTTCGTAAAATGTTCAAAAACAAGAAGTTCGTAATGTTCTTCATCTTGTGTTTGGTTATCGCTTTAGGATCATGGGGTTGGATGGGCATGTGGGATACAGGTGTTCATACCGATTATCAACCAGTTCAGCCAATTAAATTCTCACACGAGTTACACGCTGGTATTAATCAAATCGATTGCCAATACTGTCACAATGGTGCGTTTAAATCTAAAAATGCTACTATCCCTTCATTAAATGTTTGTATGAACTGCCATAAAGCTGTTCAGGCGAGAGATAATTATGATGGTGAGATTTCTCCGGAGATCAAAAAAATCTACAATGCATTAGGTTACGATCCGGAAACTCAGCAATATGATAAGAGCAAAGAAAAACCAATGGAATGGGTACGTGTACACAATTTGCCTGACTTTGCTTACTTCAACCACTCTCAACACGTAGTTGTTGCAGAAGATGCTATTCGTAAAGCAAAAGGTTTACAACCAACAGAACCTGTATGTTTCGCATGTCACGGTCCGGTTAATACAATGGAAGAAATTTATCAATATTCTCCATTAACCATGAAATGGTGTATTAACTGCCACAAGGAAACTGATATTTCTGGTCAGAAAAATAATGCTTTCTACGCTAAGGTTATCGAAGCGCATGAGAAAATTAAAAAAGGCGAGAAAGTTACACCAGCGTTATTGGGTGGTTTAGAGTGTGGTAAATGCCACTATTAATAGTTAGAGTTTTTAAGAAACGTTCGAATAAACAGTAATATAGCTTAAATGGAAAGCAACAAAAAATACTGGAAAGGCTTAGAGGAGTATAACAATACACCCGATTTTGTTAAGAATAACAAAAACGAATTTGCCGAGCCACTTCCAATAGAAGATGTTTTAAATGAAGCAGGGTTAAGTACCGTTACCCCACGCCGCGACTTTTTAAAGGCGTTAGGTTTTGGTTTGGGTGCAGTTACTTTAGCTGCATGTCAAAGTGCCCCTGTACATAAATCTATTCCTTACTTGGTAAAGCCTGAAGAGGTTACACCGGGTATTCCTAACTATTATACTTCGAGCTTTAACGGCCAAAGTATTTTAGTAAAAACAAGAGAAGGTCGTCCAATTAAAATTGAGCCAAATCCAAATGCTGGTGAATTTTTCTGTGGAACAGATGCAAGAGCTCAGGCTTCTGTATTGGATCTTTATGATGTATCAAAATTAAAAGCACCGGTTCTTAAAAACGAGGAAACAACCTGGGCGAAGGTTGATAGTTTTGTAAAAGGTGAATTGGCAAAAGCACAAGCGGGTGGTAAAAAAATCCGTGTAGTGGCTTCTACAGTAAACAGTCCTTCAACAAATGCTGTTTTAGCACAATTTATTACCAAATATCCTGCTGCTAAATTGGTTCAGTATGATGCAGTTTCTTACACAGGTATTATTCAAGCCAATCAAAATAGCTTCGGTAAAGCGGTACTGCCAAAATATAACTTCGATAAAGCTGATTTAATTGTAAGTTTTGGTGCCGATTTCTTAGGTACCTGGATTAGTGGAGAAGAGTTTACTGCTCAATATACTGCTAACCGTAACTACAAATCATTAGAAAATAAAAAAATGAGCCGCCACATTCAATTTGAAAGTGGAATGAGCTTAACTGGTACAAATGCAGATACTCGTGTTCCTGTAAAATTATCAGAAGAAGGTCCTGCCTTAATTGCTTTATACAATGCAATTACTGGTCAGTCTTTAGCTGGTGGTACATTAGGAAATAACACAACTGCTGATAAAGTAATCAAATTAGTAGCGAAAGAACTAACACAAAACAAAGGCAAAGGCTTAGTAGTTTGTGGTTCGAACGACGTATCTATTCAAATTTTAGTTAATGCCATTAATTCTGCTATCGGAAGTTATGGTACTACGATTGATTTAGATAACCCTTGTTATTTATATGCTGGTAACGATGCTGAATTTAATGGCTTAGTTGCTGAAATGAACCGTGGCGAAGTTGGTGCTGTACTATTTTTAAACAGCAACCCTGCTTACGATTTCATGAATGTGAAAACATTTACTGATGCATTGGCTAAGGTTCCTGCTAAAATTTCATTTGCAGATAGAGCTGATGAAACGGCTTCACTTTGTGATGCAATTGCTATTAACCATAACTATTTAGAATCATGGGGTGATGCAAATGCTTACGAAGGATATTATTCAATCGTTCAACCTACCATCAACCCGGTTTTCAATAGCCGCCAGGCTGAAGAGAGTTTATTGGTTTGGGCTGATGCTCCAATTAAAGATTATTATCAATTTGTTCGTAGTAACTGGGAAACCAAAATGCTGCCTGCACTTGGTTTAAAATGGAATGATGTGTTGGAAAAAGGTGTAGTTAAAGCTGGTGCGAAAGCAGCAGGTACCTATTCTTTTACCCAATCTCTTGTTGAAGTAAGTAGCAAAATCGCTTCTGCTAGTAAAGCTTTAGCTAAAGATATCGAATTACAGGTTTATGAAAGTGTTCCAATGCGTGATGGTAAAAATGCCAACAACGCATTCTTACAAGAATTACCTGATCCAGTGAGCAAAGTAACTTGGGATAACTATGTTGCCCTTGCTCCAAAATTCGCTGAAAAATTAAAGGTTAAAGAATTTGATGTAGTTACTGTTAAAGGTAGCAACGGATATTCGATTGATCTTCCGGTATTGATCCAGCCAGGACAAGCTCAGGGAACTGCATCTATCGCGTTAGGTTACGGCCGTACCAAAGTTGGTAAAGCTGGTAATGAAGTAGGTAAAAATGCTTTCCCTTTCGTTTCTTTCTTAAACGGAACAATGCAATATGCCAGCAATGTAACCATTACTCCAACAGGAGGTTACTATGAATTGGCACAAACACAAACTCACCATTCATTCGAAGGTAGAGCTGTAATTAAAGAAGCTACATTCAAAGAATATTTGAAAGATTCTTCTGCTGGTAACCACAAAGGTGAACACAAAGATTACGATCTTTGGGATGCTTACGAGAAACCAGGTAACAACTGGGTAATGGCAATCGATTTGAATGCTTGTACAGGTTGTGGTTCTTGCGTGGTTGCTTGTAACGTAGAAAATAACATTCCTGTTGTAGGTCGTGATGAGGTTCGCCGTCGTCGTGAAATGCACTGGATCCGTATCGATCGTTACTATAGCTACGAAACTAAAGATGGTGATGTAACTAAAGAAAAAGAAATTGCTAAGTTGGAAGATTTAGATCATGTTTCTGTAGTTCACCAGCCAATGTTGTGCCAACACTGTGATCACGCACCTTGCGAAACAGTTTGTCCGGTATTGGCAACTGTACACTCATCAGATGGTTTAAACCACATGGCTTATAACCGTTGCGTAGGTACACGTTACTGTGCAAATAACTGTCCATATAAAGTTCGTCGTTTCAACTGGTTCAATTACTGGAATGATTCTCGTTTCGATAATTACTTAAATAATGAGTTTACTCAATTGGTATTAAATCCTGATGTAACTACACGTTCTCGTGGAGTTATGGAGAAATGCTCAATGTGTATTCAACGTATTCAAGGTGGCAAATTGCAAGCTAAATTAGAGAAACGTCCATTAAAAGATGGCGATATTAAAATGGCTTGTCAAGAGGCTTGTTCAGCAAATGCAATCATATTTGGTGATTCAAACGATCCAAATTCTGAGGTTTCAAAAGCATTACGTTCAGAGCGTATCTACTACGTTTTAGAAGAGATCAACGTGAAGCCAGGTATCGGATACATGACAAAAATTAGAAACACAGATACAACAGTACAAGCGTAAGCTTTAGTATAAAGAAAATACAAATTATGTCAGGACATAACGAATCAATACTTAGAGAACCATTAATTACCGGCGATAATATCACGTATGCAAAAATTACGGATGATATTTTAGGGCCGGTAGAAAACAAGCCGAACAAGGCTTGGTGGATTGGTTTCATCGTTTCAGCATTAGGTGCTTTACTTTGGGTTGTAGCTGTGAGTTACACTTTTTGGAATGGTATCGGTGCATGGGGCTTAAATAAAACAGTTGGATGGGCATGGGATATCACCGGTTTCGTATGGTGGGTTGGTATTGGTCACGCTGGAACACTAATTTCGGCAGTACTATTGCTTTTCCGTCAAAACTGGCGTAACTCTATTAACCGCTCGGCAGAGGCGATGACAATTTTCGCCGTTATTTGTGCAGCAACTTATGTTGTTTCTCACATGGGCCGTCCATGGTTAGCTTATTGGGTATTACCATTACCAAATCAATTTGGATCACTTTGGGTAAACTTTAACTCACCATTGGTTTGGGATATGTTTGCCATCTCAACTTATTTCTCTGTATCATTATTATTCTGGTACACAGGATTACTGCCAGATATCGCAACTATTCGCGATCGTGCTGTGGGTACACGTAAAAAAATCTATTCTATCTTCTCTTTTGGATGGAGTGGAAGTGTTAAAACTTGGCAACGTTTCGAAGCGGTATCATTAATCTTAGCAGGTATTTCAACTCCACTGGTACTTTCGGTACACACTATTGTATCAATGGACTTTGCAACATCAGTAATCCCGGGATGGCACACTACCATTTTCCCTCCTTACTTTGTTGCTGGTGCAATCTTTTCAGGCTTTGCGATGGTATTAACCTTATTATTGGTTGCCCGTAAAGTATTAGGTCTTGAAAACTACATCACCATGTTCCACATTGAGTCGATGAATAAAATCATCATCTTAACAGGATCAATCGTTGGTGTGGCTTATTTAACAGAGTTCTTTATTGCATGGTATTCAGGTTCTGAGTATGAGCAATATGCTTTCATCAATAGGTCTACTGGTCCATACTGGTGGTCTTACTGGATGATGATGACTTGTAACGTAATCTCTCCACAGTTGCTATGGTTCAAAAAAATCCGTTTAAGCATTAAAGCAACATGGATCTTGTCAATCGTAGTAAACGTGGGTATGTGGTTCGAACGTTTCGTAATTATCGTTACTTCATTACACCGTGATTATATTCCATCAAGTTGGGCAATGTTTTATCCAACATGGGTTGATGTAAGTGTGTTCGTGGGTTCAATCGGTTTATTCTTCACTTTATTCTTATTATTCTTAAGAGTATTGCCTTCAATTGCTATTGCAGAGGTTAAATTATTATTAAAATCTGCAAGTGAGCAAGCGAAAATGAAACAGATTAAAGAAGGACATGAGAATAAAGAGTACGTTGCAGAATACGTAGAGTCTTTACAGAAATTTGATAGTGTTAAACAAGAAGATTACGCAAAAATATAACAATGAGTGATATCAAATATATTTTAGGCAGTTTTGGTGATCCTGATGAAATGATGCATGGCATCGAAAAGCTTCAGGAAAATGGTGTAAGCATTTACGATGTTTATACGCCAATGCCTATACACGGAATAGAAGCTAAATTAGGAATTAAAAGATCGAGAATCGATATCGCAGCTTTTTGCTTTGGTATTACTGGAACTTGCGCAGCTTTTGCTTTAATTTATTTTTGCGCAGTAATCGATTGGAAAGTAAACATTGGCGGTAAGCCATCTTTCGCATTACCGGATTTTATTCCGATAATGTTCGAGCTTACTGTATTGTTTTGTGCTTTCGGTATGGTTTTAACTTATTATGCTTCTACGCATCTATTTCCAGGAAGAGCACCAAGAGTAATGGATCTTCGTGCAACTGACGATCGTTTCGTAATCGCGGTTGATGCAAAAGATAATACAGCACACACTGTTATTGATGGTTTATTAAAAGATGCAGGTGCTTTAGAAGTAAAGTATAATGAAAGGAAGTACATTAGCTATGAATAAGAATAAATTTGTTTATACAGCGTTTTTAGCTATCGCTTTCGCAGCTACGGTATCCGCTTGTAAAGATAAACGCAGTACTGGTTTAGAATACGCCAGAAACATGTATGATGCATTAGCATTAAATCCGGATCAACCTGTTGATACGGCGAATAAATTGCTTGCTAGTTTTAAAGGCCAGGCCGCACAAACGCCACCTGCAAACACTAAGCCTGTTGGTTTTACAGAATACGATGAATTTCCTAATACTAAAGAAGGTTACGAAGCTGCAGGTGTAAGTATGGTTAATCCACTTACTGTTGATACTTTGAACCTGGCATCAGGTAAACATTTATTTGATGTTTTCTGTAGCCCTTGCCATGGCGAAAAAGGTGATGGTCAAGGTCACTTAGTTAAAATTGAGAAATTTAGCGGTGTACCAGCTTATCAAACAGGCGCTTCATCACGTGGTGGAAATATGGCAGATCTTACCGCAGGTAAAATTTATCACACCATCACTTACGGTGTAAATAACATGGGCTCGCATGCTTCACAAATTACGCCAACAGATCGTTGGAAAGTAGTGATGTATGTTCAACAATTACAAAAAGGACAATAGTAAAGCAGAATATAAATGGGAACTCACAATATTAATTTTAGTGAACAGTTTGAGTTTACAGGTAAAGTAAAAACCTTAAGCATTGTTGGTATCATATTAGGTGCTATTGCTATTGGTTACGGTTTTACTGGTGATAAAGTAATGCATGAGCGTACTTTTGCTAACCTGTTGCTTATGGGATATTACTTTGCATGCGTTTGTATGTCAGGTATGTTTTTCCTAGCTGTTCAATTTGTTGCGCAAGCAGGGTGGTCTGCTTCAATTTTACGTGTACCACAAGCGTTGGCTAAAACATTGCCTATTGCTTCTGTAATCCTGATCGTGATTATTGCTGCTGGTTTATATACACACAACTTATATCATCATTGGCATGCAGACGGATTAACTGATAAAGATAGTCCAAATTATGATGCACTTATAGCAGGTAAAGCAGTATTCTTAAATGTACCTTTTTTCTTGGGTCGTATGGTAGTGTTTTTGGGCGTTTACAGTGCATTTGCAATTAGCTTTACTAAACTTTCATATAATGAAGATTTAGCTGGTGGATTAGCTTCATACAGAAAAAGCTTTAAAAATGCTTGTATCTTCTTAGTAATTTACGGTTTTACTACGCCGATTTTTGCTTTCGATACGATCATGTCGCTAGAAGCACATTGGTTTTCGACTATGTTTGGTTGGTATAATTTTGCTGCAATGTGGGTTAGTAGTTTAGCAACTATTGCAATCATCATTATTTTATTAAGAAGAGCTGGTTACATGCAATGGGTAAACAATAGCCATTTACATAACTTAGGTCAGTTTATCTTTGGTTTCTCTATCTTCTGGACTTATGTATGGTTCGCACAGTTTTTATTAATTTACTATGCAAACATGCCAGAGGAAACTGTATACTTCTACAAACGTTTTGAATATTACAAGTTTTGGTTTTTCTTAAACTTGGCAATGAACTTCTTAGCGCCAGTATTATTATTAATGGATAGAGACAACAAAAGAACAGATGTGAAATTGTTATTTGTTTCTATCGTGGTATTGTTAGGTCACTGGGTAGATTATTACCAAATGATTATGCCAGGTGCTGTTGAAGATGGACACAATGGTTTTGGTATTGTTGAAATTGGTACAGCAGTAGGTTTTGTTGGATTGTTTACCTTCACGGTGTTGAGCAACTTAAGCAAGAAACCTTTAATTGCAAAGAATCACCCATTATTACAAGAAAGTTTGCATCACCAATTATAGTGGTGATAGAATAGGGCAAATATTTTAATTATTATTATAGAAGTACAGCGTACTACTTTTAAGAAAATGAGTTTAAGAAAGTTTATCACGAATAAAACGACCGCGGCTTTGGCAGTATTACTTACTGTTTTTGCAAACACCAGCGCTTTTGCGCAAGAGGCAGCAGCAGGAGCTGCAGCGGCACCGAAAGTTGATATGGGAGAGGTTTACAAATCAGTAATTTTTTACACACTGATTTTTCTTGCCGTATGTGTATTCATCGCTATTATTGGTAAATCAATAAAAGTATATGAATTAAGCCGCGAAGCGCAAGGTAAGCCAATCGGTATAAACTGGAATGGAGTACATGCAAGTTTATTTGCATTGTTCTTGGTTTTAGGTTTATATGGTGTGTATTGGGAATATACAGTTCATGGTTCGATGTTATTGCCAGATGCGGCATCAGAACATGGAAAGAAAATTGATGAGATGTTTAATTTAACATTAATCATCACTACAATAGTTTTCATTGCTACGCACATTTTATTATTTGGATTTGCTTATATCTATAAATATTCTGCAAAAAGAAAAGCTTACTACTATCCTCACAATAATACAATTGAAAAAATCTGGACAATCGTTCCGGCTTTAGTTTTAACTGTTTTAGTATTGATGGGTTTCTTAACATGGAGATCAATTTTCTTTAAAGTTGAAGATCCTAATAATAAACCGCTTCAAATTGAGGTTACTTCTGAGCAGTTTAAATGGTCTATCCGTTACCCAGGAGCTGATGGTATTGTTGGTAAGAAAAACTACAAACTAACTACAGCCTCAAATACATTAGGTATCGATTTCAAGGATTTAAATTCTCGTGATGATGAAATGGCTGATGAAATGGTAATCCCGGTTGGAAAACCTATTAAGCTTATCTTAAACAGTAAAGATGTTATCCATAGTTTTTACATGCCTCACTTTAGGGTTCAGTTAAATACTGTACCAGGTATGCAAACGATTTTTGAGTTCACTCCAACCAAGACTACCCGTCAGATGCAGGAGGAAACAAATGATCCAAACTTTAAGTTCCTTTTCTTCTGTGCTAAAATTTGTGGTTCAGGTCACTGGAACATGCAAAAAGATGTACGTGTAGTTTCAGAAGCGGAATACAAAACTTGGATTGCAGAACAAAAAACATACTTAAACGACGATTTAAGAAAACAATTTAATTTGCCTGTGGCACCTGCACCTGCTAAACCAGCAGCAGAAGGAGATTCATTAGCAACCGATTCGGCAGCTGTGAAGGGAAACCAAATGGCTTTAAATAAATAATATTAAGCAGGAGCGAAAAGAATTATGTCAACAATAGCATTACACGACGAACACAATCACGACCACGCTGATCACGGACACCACAAGGAGACGTTGATTTCGAAGTATATCTTCAGCATGGATCACAAAATGATTGCTAAGCAATTCCTAATTACTGGTATTATCATGGCCGTAATTGCCATGGGCTTATCAATTTTATTCCGTATTCAATTGGCTTGGCCAGATCAAAACTTTCCTTTCTTAGAAACATTTTTAGGAAAATGGGCTGAAGGTGGTCGTATCAAACCTGACTTTTATTTAGCATTGGTAACCATTCACGGTACCATCATGGTTTTCTTTGTGTTAACCGCTGGTTTAAGTGGAACATTTAGTAACTTATTAATTCCATTACAAATCGGAGCCCGAGATATGGCGTCGCCATTCTTAAACATGCTTTCATACTGGTTTTTCTTTATGGCTTGTGTGATTATGATGTCTTCTTTCTTCATCCAAACGGGCCCGGCATCTGGTGGTTGGACAGTTTATCCTCCTTTATCAGTTGTTGCTAAAGCAATGCCAGGTTCGGGTATGGGGATGACACTTTGGTTAATCAGTATGGTACTTTTCGTAGCATCATCATTAATGGGTGGTATTAACTACGTGAGTACAATTTTAAATATGCGTACTAAAGGTATGGACCTTTGGAAAATGCCATTGCCAATCTGGGCTTTCTTCTTAACGGCTATTTTAGGTATCTTATCTTTCCCTGTTCTTGTAGCTGGGGTTGTTTTAATGGTATTTGATCGTAGTTTCGGAACAAGTTTCTACCTGTCTGATATTGTAATGGGTACCGATATTTTACCAAATGAAGGTGGTTCTCCAATTTTATGGCAACATTTATTCTGGTTCTTAGGTCACCCAGAGGTGTATATTGTAATTATGCCTGCTTTAGGTATTTCATCAGAAGTTATCTCGGTAAATTCACGTAAACCAATTTTCGGCTACCATGCAATGGTTTATTCATTAATTGGTATCACTGTACTTTCGTTCATCGTGTGGGGTCACCATATGTTTGTAACAGGTATGAATCCATTATTGGGTGGTGTGTTTATGATTACCACGTTGATTATTGCCGTACCTTCTGCAGTAAAAACTTTTAATTATTTGGCTACACTTTGGAGAGGTAATATCCGTTTTACACCAGCGATGTTATTTGCTATTGGTTTAGTATCATTCTTTATCTCTGGTGGTTTAACCGGTATCTTCTTAGGTAATGCATCATTAGATATTAATTTACACGATACGTATTTCGTAGTTGCCCACTTCCACTTGGTAATGGGTTCAGCAGCTATTTTTGGTATGCTTGCAGGTGTTTATCACTGGTTCCCTAGAATGTTTGGTAAGATGATGAATGCTAAATTAGGTTACTTGCACTTTTGGTTAACCTTCATTGCAGCCTACCTGGTATTCTTCCCGCTTCACTTCTTAGGTTTAGATGGTGTACCTCGTCGTTACTATGCTTTCACTGAATTCGAATTCATGAAAAAATGGTTAACTGTTAACGTATTTGTAACTTGGGCAGCTATTTTAGCAGCATTGGCTCAGGTAGCATTTTTATTCAACTTCTTCTATTCGATCTTTAAAGGTAAAAAAGCACCTCAAAATCCTTGGGAAGCTAATACTTTAGAGTGGACTGCACCAGTTGAGCATATCCATGGTAACTGGCCAGGAGAAATTCCTACAGTTTACAGATGGCCATATGATTATAGCAAGCCAGGACATGATGTGGATTTTATTCCTCAAACAGTTCCTTTCTCTCAAACCATGAGTTCAAACTTGCCTCATGATTTTGAAGGAAACGCAGAAGCAGAAAAAATTCAACAAGATTGGGAATTAGCTAATCCTGTAAAAGAGAATAACTAGCTTTTAGCTTTAATACAATTTTAAAAGGGGTATCTGATTAAGTTTCTGCTTATCCGGATACCCTTTTCATCTTAAAAGATATATGGTCAGCAGATCAGAACAACGTTTCATTAAGATTAACTTCATAACCATCATAGTTACGCTATTGGTTATACTTGCCGGGGGTATTGTTCGCAGTACAGGTTCGGGCATGGGTTGTCCTGATTGGCCGAAATGTTTTGATCGCTATATTCCCCCAACAAATGTATCTCAACTCCCTGCTGATTACAAAGAGAAGTATGTTGCTGGTAGGATGAAGAAAAACGAGAAATTTGCTAAATACCTAGAGAGTATGGGCAAGATTGAATTGGCCAATAGCATTAGAAATGATAAAAGCATTACGTTGCCAGAGGAATTTAATCCAGCTAAAACCTGGGTAGAATATATTAATCGGTTAACAGGAGTTTTTGCAGGAATATTTCTACTCTTAACAGCAATCTATTCCTTCACTTATAGAAAAACAGCAAAGAGAATTATTGTATTGAGTATCCTGAATATTTTTGTTGTAGGATATCAAGCCTGGTTAGGTTCGATAGTTGTATCTACTAATTTGGCACAATGGGTGGTTACCGTTCATATGTTATTGGCAATTGTTATCTTAGCAATCTCCATATATACCTACAACTATGCTAAACAGCTGAATAAAGCACCATCAGTTATTATGTATCGCATTTTATGGCTGAAAGGGTTTTTACTTTTTACTTTAGTAGTGAGTATTATTCAAATCGTTCTGGGTACAGAAGTTAGGGAATCTGTAGATGTGATTGCTAAATCTCTTTCATACAGTATCAGAGAGAGTTGGATATCCAAAGTTGGATCAATATTTTCTTACCATCGCGATCTGGCTATTCTTGTGGTAATTACAAACGGAATAGTTTATAAAATGGTGATCGATCGTTTTAGTGGTAAAGCAGCTCCACTATTAACCGCTCGATTTATTTTGATCACGCTTCTCATACAATTATTAAGTGGTTTCGCTTTGGCATACATCGCATTTCCACCGGCAGCGCAAGCCATACATATTTTGTTTTCTACGCTGTTATTTAGTTTACAATTTTATTTGTACTTGCTGGTTTACAGAACAAGTACCTATAAGCAATAATAAAAAGAGAATTGAAACAAGTAATTTCAGATTTTTCTAAACTTATCAAATTCAGGCTATCGTTTACGGTAGTATTTTCTGCGTCGATATCTTTTCTTATCGGACAGAAAATGCAAGTGGGTAGAGGCCATATTCCTTCCATTGATTGGGGCAACTGGGGTATATTAATTGCAGGTGGTTTTTTAGTAACAGCAGCGGCCAATTGCTTCAATGAAATTATTGAAAAAGATTTGGATAAGTTAATGTCTCGCACTAAAGACAGGCCAATGCCAGCTGGAAGAATGACCACTGGTCAGGGTTTAATTTTAGGTGTATTCATGGCTTTTTTAGGCACTTGGTTATTAGGCAAACTTAACTTAGAAACAGGTTTATTATCCGTGTTTTCTATTTTGCTTTATGCGTTTGCCTACACACCTTTGAAACGTAAATCGCCCATCGCGGTTTTTGTAGGTGCCATACCGGGTGCTTTACCACCGCTAATTGGATATTTAGCAGCATTTGGCAGTTTAAAGGCCGAAATGTTTCATGAGATTGATTATTACATTGCAGGCATATTATTTTTGATTCAATTCGTTTGGCAATTTCCACACTTCTGGGCAATTGCATGGGTATTGGATGATGATTATAAGAAAGCAGGATTTAGATTATTACCAACTAAAAAACGCGATAAGGCTTCGGCATTATTCACTTTTATAAGTACATTAATTTTAATACCAGTTAGCTTGTTGCCTACCTTTTACGGTTTTGGTGGTTATTACATTGCAGGTTTATCGCTAATTGCTGGAATAATTTTTAGCTGGCTGGCATTGAAACTTTTATTGAACAGAGAATTGATTGATGCAAAGAAAGTGATGTTCTGTTCTTTTTTTTACATCCCGGCAGTGCAGTTGGGATTATTATTAAATTTTATAGCAAAATAATTTATGGTTCTAACGATGGAAAATATCCAAGATACATTTGATCCAAAACCGAGGAAATTTATAGTCTGGTTATTTGTGGTATCTTCAACTATAATGTTCGGAGGCTTTACGAGTTACTATCTTGTCTTTTCTGCATCAAAAGGAAAAGGACACGGTTTAGTTTTACCTGATGCATTTATATATTCAAGCTTGGTGATTATTGCCAGTAGCATCACACTATTCCTGGCATCCAGAGCACTACGTAAACTAAACTTCAGTTTACAAAGATACTTGCTTTGGGCTACTGTGTTTTTAGCCATCGCTTTTGGGGTGATGCAATTCAATGCATGGGGCAGTATGATCAACACAGGTGCAACTTTGGTTGGAAATAATGCCGCCATTTCTTTCATTTACGTGGTAAGTTTTATTCACCTCTTGCATATAATTGCAGGTGCATTCTTAATAATCAGTGCTTTAGTGGGCAGTTATAGAAATATTCCATTAGCGAAAAGCCAATATCGCATGGAAATCGCATCTATTTTTTGGCATTTTATAGATATATTATGGATATATCTGTATGTTTTTTTACTTTTGAACCGTTAAATTTGTTAACAAACTATTATACTATTTCCAAATGAATTCAGTATCACAATTAGATCAAGTTAAAACCGGACCATGGAATGGTGGTCGTTCTCCGTGGTCGGTAGAATATGGTAAAATCATGATGTGGTTTTTCCTTTTGTCAGATGCTTTTACTTTTTCATCGCTATTGATCTATTATGGCGCACAGCGTTTTTCAAAATTAACATGGCCAGATCCTGATTTGGTTTTCCAATCAGTACCAGGTCTTGCCGATAGTGGTTATCCATTGGTATTTGTGGGTATCATGACATTCATCTTAATTATGAGTTCTGTAACAATGGTATTAGCTGTTGAAGCAGGTCATAGACGTTCGAAAAAAGAAGTAATCTGGTGGATGGTTGCAACAATAATTGGTGGTTTTATGTTCTTAGGCTGTCAGGCATTAGAATGGACTCACTTATTCCATGAAGGATTTGGTTGGGGAGAAATTCCATCAGCAGAAGAATTAAAACATTTATTTTCTGGTGATGTTTCTTTAGTGGCCGCACAACAGTTTTCAAACCTTTTCTTTACGATAACTGGTTTCCACGGTTTTCACGTATTTAGTGGGGTGTTAATCAATATTATTATATTAATCATGACCATTAATGGAACTTTCGAAAGAAGAGGACATTATTTAATGGTAGAAAAAGTTGGTTTGTATTGGCACTTTGTAGATTTAGTTTGGGTGTTTGTTTTTACATTCTTCTATTTAGTTTAATTTATCATATCTAAAAATATTATCATGTCAGAACATCATTCACATACAGAAGGACACGAACACGAAGAACACGCTGGCTTAAGCAGAAGTAAAATTTGGCAAGTATTCGGTATCTTATTATTAATAACCGTAATTGAATTTATCATTGCGTTAGTGATTTTACCGAAAGGATATATTTCTCATGGCGTTGGAAACTTTTTGTATATCGCTTTAACTTTAGTAAAAGCTTTTTACATTGTAGCATATTTTATGCACTTAAAATATGAGAAACTAGGGCTTCAACTTTCATTAACAGTTTCATTTATTTTCATTATTTACTTTATAGTTTTAATGTTAATTGAGGGTGGTTTCTTAAACATCCACATGTTAAGTCATTAATGAAAAGAAACCCTATAAAAAAGGTACTAATCCTGGTAAGCATTTTAGCTATACCAGGATTTTTGTTTTTTTACTTATTGCCACAATTTGCGAAGAACAGGTATAAAAGTCTTCCCGTATTCGGAGAAAAGGTGGTTGCATCTACATTTCACTCTGTTAAAGGGAAAAAAATCCCTGATACCATTTACCATCAAATCCCTGCTTTTAGCTTAATTAATCAGAATGGCGATTCAGTAAACCGGTCATCATTAAAAGATAAAATAGTTGTATTGAACCTGTTTTTTACAGATGCAATGAGTAAGGATGTAATTAAATACATCAGTCAGTTATCAGCAGGATATGAAAAGAAACCTTTGGTTCGCTTTTTAAGCATTTCGGTAAATCCTGAAGATAAAAATAAATTGAAAGACTTTTCTAATCAATATAATGCCAAGCCGGGTAAATGGGATTTGCTTGCCGGCGATACTATTTCTACTTATCCTTTTATTAGAAAAGGTTTGCTGCTCGATGTAATTAATGACGACTCAAGAGATCAATCAAATTTTATCTTTGGAAATAAAATTTTACTTATTGATGTGCAGCATCGAATTAGGGGGATGTATGAAATAGATAATCCCGAAGCCAGAAGCAGGCTTGAAGATGAAATAAAAGTACTTATCGCAGAATATTTGAGAAATATAAAAGACGGTAGGTAGTAAGGGTTTTAAAGTACATAGTACATAGTATAAAGTACAAAGTTGAAAGTGTAAAGTATTAAGGCGCAATAACAGAAATGAAATCATCCGTAGAGCAGAAATATAATAAATGGATTATCGTATTGTCCATAGCTATACCTTTAGTAGTAGCATTATTATTTGGAGTTAATTTAAGGAAGCTGGGTTATGATGTTAAGCCTTTATCATTTTTGCCGCCAATATATGCTGCCATTAATGGCCTTACCGCTATTGTACTCATTATCGCAGTTTGGGCCATAAAAAACGGTAAACAAAAATTACATGAGAACCTGATGAAGGTTGCAATAGGTTTATCTGTTGCTTTTCTTGGAATGTATGTAGCTTACCACATGACCTCAGATTCAACAAAATTTGGAGGGGAAGGCGCTATTAAATATATCTATTACTTTATATTGATTACACATATTTGTCTTTCTGTAATCATCATACCATTCGTATTGATCACTTTTGTTAGGGCGCTCGCTCAACGTTTTGACAAGCATAGAAAAATTGCTAGAATCACTTTTCCGATGTGGTTGTATGTTGCAATAACTGGAGTTATTGTTTATCTGATGATATCACCTTATTATAACTATTAATTTCTTAAAATAATTCCTTCGCCAAAAAGGCTGTTATTTCTATAAATTTTGTGCTCATTAATTTGTAATATTGATTTGATAATTGAAGATCAATACGAGTTACAATTTGATGGATGTAGCAGAAATAGAAACCGGAAGTGATTTAATTGCTTTGATTGAGAAAGGTCGAACTTCGGTCTTCACCCGCTTTTACACGTCCTATTTCCAAAAGCTCTTACTAGCTAGTGATAAATATTTAAAAGATATTTATGCTGCTGAAGAACTAGTTCAGGATGTATTTTTAAAAATTTGGGAAAATCCTTATCAACTTTCAGATGTTAAATCAGTAAAATCTTATCTGTATCGAGCTGTAATTAATTCGTCTGTTAATTACATCAATCGCCAAAAAAACATAGCACAACATCATTTAAAATTAACTTCTGAATTATCTGATGAATATTTTATGGAATTGGATGAGGAGCATGAAGTAATTATATTGCTCCGAGAGGAAATAGAAAAATTACCCTTACAGTGCAAAAAGATTTTCAAATTAAGTAGGTTTGAAAATTTGAAGTATAAGGAAATAGCTGCGCAGCTAAATATTTCTGAGAAAACTGTAGAAAATCATATAGGAAATGCATTGAAAATTTTGCGAGAGCGATTTTTAAACGATTCAGAATTAAAAAAACGTGGAAAAGCCTATTTAATGCTAATGAATATATTTCTTTATTAAAATAAGGAACTTTCAATACACATTTGAATGCCATTTTAAAATAAATTCAAGTTTTTTTTAAAAAATACTAGGGGTTTTCTGGAAGTTATTTGTCTATACATTACAAACCCAAACTAACTAATGCTTAACCAACCTGAATACCTGGACTTAATTGTTCGGTATTTAAACAATCCACAGGATGAAAAACTTCATTCTGACATAGTTTCTTTTTGCGCTGAATCGAAAAGTAATGCATCCTATTTTAAGGATGTAGAACGGATATGGAATTTATCGTCACAATCAGGGCGTTTAAATCACTTAAATGAAAAGGAAGCAGTTGCTAATTTTCACCAAGCGCTAAAAAAAGCTTCAAGCCGCTCAACGAATCTTATCAAATGGTTAAGTGGTGTAGCAGCAACCATTTTATTAGCCGGATCATTATACTGGTTATTAGAGTTGAGAAATACAGTTGAAATCATTAGCTTAAAAACAACAAGCAGCATAGATTCAGTTAGGCTTGCTGATGGATCGGCTGTAGTGTTAGCTAATCATACCGTTGTTAAATACCCTAAAGTTTTTAAGGGTTCATCTAGAGAAATATTTTTAAGTAAGGGAAAAGCTTTTTTTAAAGTAACCAAAGATCCGCAACATCCTTTCCAGATTATTATGGGCGAATCAAAGGTAAGCGTGTTAGGTACTTCATTTAATATTGATTATTCTCCAAGCAAAATCGACCTCGATGTGAAAACGGGAAAAGTGATTTTCTCACCTTATTCAAATGGTGCATCCTCAATCTTAACTGCTGGACAAGCACTCACCTACAATATCCAAAAAAGAGAATTTACAACAAGGCTTTCACAAAATGCCGATTCGTGGTTAACTAAGGAGTTGGTTTTTGTTGATACGCCGCTTGGAGAAGTTTGCAAGCAGTTAAGCCATTATTATAGTAAAAACATTAAACTTGAAGCGAATCATCAATTTGTAGAAAAATTCAATGCCAAATTTGAAAAAAACAGCTTAAATGAGGTCTTAGAAGTATTAAAGGCCACATATAATTTAAAACTTAGAGAAACTAAAGATAATATCATCCTAACTACACCTTAACTAATCAAACAAACAATTTAACTATGGAGAGAAATTTCTACCAAAGAAATGCGGGAATGCTTTTGTGCCGAATGGCACTGCTTCTGTGTGCAATCTTTTGGACGGTTTTAGCCAGTGCTGATGCACAGCAAGGCAAAGCCAAACCTGAAAGATTAGACAGCTATTTAAAGAAAATCGAACAAACTTACAGCGTAAGTTTCGTTTACGATGCAGCTGAAATCAACAAAACAATGATGTTGGATGTTCCAACTAAACTAACCTCTATTACTGAATCACTAGACCAGTTGAAGCAAAAGAACATTGCTTACAAATTGGTTGGCAACCAGGTTATTCTGAAGGTTCAGGAATCACAAAAATCAAATACCAAAAAGGATGTAATTATCAAAGGTCGTGTTAAAGATAAAAAGGGTGGTTCTCCAATGCCTGGCGTAAGTGTACGTGAAAAGAGTACTTCAAATGCAGTTTCCACTAACGGTGATGGTGAATACCAAATTCGTGTTAAAGATGGCGCAACTTTATCTTTTGCTTCGGTTGGTTACAAAACTATCGAAGTTGCTGTAAATGGCAGAACCACTATCGATGTTTTTATCGAAGAAGATGCAAATGAGTTAAAGGATGTAAATATTGTTTCAACTGGCTACCAAAATTTGAATAAGAAACTATTTACAGGAGCAGCAACTGCATTAAAGGGTTCTGATGTTAAGCAAGATGGTATTACAGATGTGAGTCGAATGCTAGAAGGCCGTGTAGCTGGGGTTTCTGTACAGAATGTTTCAGGTACTTTTGGTGCAGCTCCCAAAATTCGTGTTCGTGGTGCAACTTCGATTACCGGTGATAACAAGCCACTTTGGGTAGTTGATGGTGTAATCTTGGAAGATGTTGTGAATATTTCTAATGAACAGCTTTCGTCTGGAGATGTTAGTACGCTCATCGGTTCATCAGTTGCAGGCATTAATGCAGATGATATTGAGAGTTTTAATATTTTGAAAGATGCAGCTGCAACAGCACAATATGGTGCAAGAGCTATGAATGGTGTCGTTGTAATTACAACGAAAAAAGGACGTATTGGAAAACCATTAATATCTTATACAGGTAACTTTTCAACTTATTTAAAGCCAACTTACGATAGCTATAACATCATGAACTCGTCCGATCAGATGTCAGTTTACTCAGAGTTGGCTCGTAAGGGATGGTTGAATCATTCAAGTGCTTCGAGAGCAGCGGATGGTGGCGTATTTACTAAAATGTATCAGTTAATTAATACTTATGACGCCACTTCTGGTCAGTTTGGTTTAGCCAATACGCCGGAAGCTAGAAACTCATTTCTTTCTCGTTATGCAACAACAAATACTGATTGGTTCGATGTACTGTTCAAAAATTCTTTAATGCAGGAACATGCAATTAGTATATCATCAGGTACAGAAAAGTCTCAATTATATATCTCTACAAGTTACTTAAATGATAATGGTTGGGCAGTAGGAAATGATGTTGAAAGATATACTGCAAACGTAAATGCCGTATTCAACTTATCAAATAAACTTACTGTTAACTTCATTACTACTGGATCAATTCGTAATCAAAAAGCGCCTGGTACTGTTGGTCGCGTGAGTAATCCGGTAGAAGGAACATATTCCAGAGATTTCGATATTAACCCATTTAGTTATGCTTTAAATACAAGCAGAACATTAACAGCTTTTGATCAAAATGGGAATAGAGAGAGCTTCACCAGAAATTTTGCAAACTTTAATATTCTTGATGAATTGGATAATAACTCTTTGGATTTAAGTATGTTGGATTTCAAACTTCAAGGTGGTTTAGCTTATAAATTTGCAAAACACTTTAAGTATGATTTCTTGGCCTCGATGCGTTATGTGAAAAGTGGTAATGAACACAAGGTTAGAGAAAACTCCAATATGGCCAACGCCTACCGTGCAAATGGCGATTCATACATACAAGATAATAATCGTTTTTTATTTCGTGATCCGGAACATCCAGAATTACAGCCTATAGTGGTTTTGCCTTATGGAGGCTTTTACAATACTACAGATGACTTTTTAAAATCTTATATGGTTAGAAACTCACTTGAATATGATAACACTATCAATGAAAAACACTTGATCAACGTTTATGCTTTTCAAGAAATGAGAATGGCTGACCGTCAAACAAGAAGTATGATTGGTTATGGTTATCAGTATGACAAAGGTGGTGTGCCATTTATCGATCCAAATGTAATAAAGCAGGCAACACTTAACAACTTGAATTATTTTTCAATGAATAACAGATATGATCGTTTTGCTGCGTTTATGGCAAGAGCGGCATATTCATACGATGGAAAATATTCATTTAATGCAACTGGTAGATATGATGGCTCAAATCAATTGGGTAGTTCTGCTACAGCAAGATGGTTGCCTACATGGAATATTTCAGGCGCCTGGAATTTGGATAGAGAAAACTTTTTTCAGAATGAAGGCTTGACCAAAATATTTAACCGTGCTACAATACGTGCTACTTATGGATTAACCGCAAGTTTAGGAAGCGCAACTAATTCGGCTTTGGTATTAAGAAATGCCAGTGCATTAAGACCTTATACCAACGAAACTGAATCGGTAATGAATATTGAATACATTGAAAATAAAGATTTAACTTGGGAAAAACAGTACGAAACTAACATCGGGTTTGATTTAGGATTTTTCAAAGATAAATTAAACTTAACAGTTGATTTGTATAACAGGGATGGTTTCGATTTAATCAGTCCATTACGTACTTCAGGTATTGGCGGTCAGTATTTAACAACGGCCAATTACGCTGATATGAATACCAAAGGTATTGAAGTTACGATAAGTGGTCCGATCATCAAATCAAAAGATTGGAACTGGAGAAGTAATTTCAACTTTGGATACAATAAAAATAAAGTAACAAAACTTTCAAGTCCACAAAATATCTTCAGTTTAGTAACTGCTGACGGTGGTCCACAGGAAGGTTATCCTTACCGCGGTTTATATTCTGTTGATTTTACTGGATTGAACCACGATACTGGTATTCCAGAATTTATTAATGAAAAGGGTGAAAGAGGTACTGATGTTTACATGCAAAGTTTGGATACTAAATATTTGAAATATGAGGGGCCAACAGATCCAAAATTAACCGGAGGTTTCTACAATTCGGTTAGTTATAAAGGATTTACTTTCGGATCATTATTTACTTTCTCTGCAGGTAATAAAATTAGATTAAATCCAGTGTTTGCAACTTCTTACTCTGATTTGGATGCATTACCAAATGAATTTAAAGACAGATGGACTTTACCAGGCGATGAACTGTTAACCAACATTCCATCAATACTTGATGTTGAAGCTGCTGCAAATATTGATGGAACCTATCCATATAATACTTATAATTATTCTACAGCAAGAGTTGCTGATGGTGGTTTTATCCGTTTAAAACAATTGTCGCTATCATACGCATTGCCAGCTAATATATTAAAAGCAATTGGCGCAAATAACGCATCAATTAGTGCTGTAGCAAATAACTTTTGGTTGATTTATTCTGATAAGAAACTTAAAGGGCAAGATCCGGAATTTTTTGCATCGGGTGGTGTGGCATTGCCAATTCCAAAGCAATACACGCTTTCACTAAAAGTTGGATTCTAATTTAAACTGAAAAACAAAATGAAAAGAAATAAAATATTTATATATATCGCTTGCTCAAGCTTGCTTCTCGCTTCAGGATGTAAGAAGTTTTTAGAGCATCAGCCCGATGACCGGACTGAGTTGAACAGTGCTGTCAAGGTAGCTGAATTATTGGCAAATGCTTATCCTCATGCCAATTATATTACAATGGCAGAATCAATGAGCGATAATGCAGGTGATAAGGGCGGTACGGGGAGAGATTTACCTAACTCTTCTGCATGGAATTATATCGATCAAATTGATGCTAATTCTGTTGATACTCCTCCATTTTACTGGAACTCTTGTTACAAAGCAATTGCAGCAGCTAACTATGCATTGGAAGCAATTGACAAAGCTGGAAACACAGCTGAATATTCAGCAAGTAAAGGAGAGGCATTAGTAGCCAGGGCATACGTTCACTTTATGTTAGTTACATTTTTTGCCAAAGCTTATGATCCTGTTACAGCAGCTTCAGATCCAGGAATACCTTATGTAACATTACCTCAAAAAATTGTGGAGGGAAATTATACCAGAGGTACTGTGGCCAGTGTTTATGCAAATATTGAAAAAGATTTACTTGAAGGTTTACCTTTAATTAAAAACAATTCATACCGTGTGCCAAAATATCACTTTACTACTCAGGCAGCACGTGCCTTTGCAACTCGTTTTTATTTATTTAAACAAGATTATCAAAAGGTAATTGATCAAGCCAACGCGATATTTCCGGGAACAACAATTGTTGATAATTTACGTGCTTGGAATACCACTTATAATGTTTTGGGTTATTATGAGTTACAAGCTTTATATACAAATTCAACTGAGCCTGCTAATTTATTATTGCAGGAAGCAAATTCTTATTGGGGTAGAAGCTATGCAGGTTATAACTTCGGATTGAGTTCAGCAGTAAGGGCAACTGTTTTTAACGCTGGTAATAATCCCACAGGTAAGGCTTTAGCCATGACAACCAAGATTTTTGGTGGAAATGAAACTGTTTACAACATTCCTAAATTCAGAGAACATTTTGTTAAAGAAACCATTAGCGCTAATTTTGGCGATGGTTATAATATGGTTCCTTTATTGAGTAGCGAAGAAGTGTTGTTTAATAGGGCAGAGGCAAATGCCATGTTGGGTAATACTGCCCAAGCCATTGCCGATCTTGACTTTTACCTTTCAAAAAGAATTGTGAACTATTCTGTAACCGCAGATAAATTTACGCAAGCCAAAGCAACTGCTTTTTTTCCTGCTTTATCAGCAAAAGATGCATTGGTAGGTACGGTGTTAAATTTTAAACGTCAAGAATACATGCATGAAGGTTTAAGGTGGTTGGATATTGTACGATTGAAAATACCAATCACACATGTTTCAGCTAATGGGCAAGTAACCATTACTTTAGGTGCAAATGATCCTAGAAGATTAGTTCAAATTCCTCAAGATGCAGTTGCTGCTGGTTTAGCTGCTAATCCACGTTAATTATAATATCAAAATATTATGAAAAAGAAATTATTAAATTTATCAATAGTTGCATTGGCAACAATCTTTTTAGCCGGATGTAGCAAAGAAGAAAATTTAACTGCCAATTTGGTGGGTCTTGGAGGTGATACCTGGACAAAAGGCCCTATCGATGAATGGATCAGTACAAACTACACCACTCCATATAATATTGAAGTTAAATATAAATGGGATAGATCTGAATTGGGTGAGATTTATAAAAATGTGGTGCCTATTAAAGAAGATCTTGTGGTTCCGGTAATGGATATCATCAAGAAAACCTGGATAGATCCTTATGTGGCTGTTAAAGGTGCCGACTTTATGAAAACTTATACTCAGAAGCAATTTTATTTAGCCGGAAGCCCATCATACAACAGTAACGGAACCATTACTTTAGGTACGGCAGAAGCAGGTAGAAAAATTGTATTATTGGATCTGAATACATTCAATCCTACAAATAAACCTGCGGTAAAGCAAATTTTGCACACCATGCATCATGAGTTTGGTCATATTCTCAACCAAAACATAGCGGTAACTCCCGATTATCAAAGAATTACACCTGGCGATTATACTGCAACTTGGTTTAATATTTTTAGAGGAGCATATTCAGCTACTGCCGCTTTAGATAAAATTGCCTATGAGGCAGATTTTTGGGGTAAGGGTTTTGTAACTCCTTATGCCAGATCAAATAAAGACGATGATTTTGTGGAAACCTTATCAACCCTTTTAGAAGGTGGATCTGCTAATTTTGATAACATAGTAAACAACCTTTTTGTATTTGACGGGCTGTATATCAAAAGAAACGGTAAAGGTGTGTATGAACAAAATATCGATGGTAGATCAAAGTTATTAAGGAAAAAGGCGATTGTTATTGCTTATATGAAAGATAGCTGGGGTATTGATTTAGCTGATTTGCAAGCGAAAACCCAGGCTGCTATCGAAGCAAATTCACCAACGGCTGATTTTAATAGCCTATTAGGGCCAGCTAAAACTTATGGTACCATTACTATTAATCCTCAAAAATTGACAGGTTTATCTGCCAAGTTTTTAGCTGCATACAATACGGCAAATACCAATATGCAAACCGGTAATACCACTACATTAAAAAGCTATTACATCGACAATATTTCTTTGATTTTTACAACAGCAAACAAAGTTATCTTAAGGGTAAACTTTATGGACCCTACAGCAGCAGTTGGTGTTGGTTTTAACGCTGATTTCGATTATAACGTAACTAATGTTAATGGAACTGTTACCATGGTTTATGCGGCACCACAGCCTACCACTACCACTTACGGAAATGCTAGATTGGTTGAAACCTATTTAACAGCATTAACAACGTATTTCAACAACCAACAATTTAATATTCGTTGGGTTGATGATATCGTTCCACAGTCTAAAAGCATATTTGGCGGACTTGTGAAAACAGCTGATCCAACCTCTTACTTATTTGGAACATTGTAATAATCAAAATTAGAAATAATGAAAAAGCATTTATTTTATATATTCTTATTTGCATTAGCCTTAGGCTCTTGTAAAAAAGATGAAGCGGAGCCAATTATGGGCAATGTGGATGAAAGGTTATCAGCAACATTAGCTGATTACCAAAAGCAACTAACTGGTGCCGAATTTGGTTGGAAGGGTTATTTATTGACAGATAGTGAAGTGCCGGCAACGTTTTTATTCAGTTTTACTGATAAAAATAGAACTACGATGTCAGCAGATTACGCAAACACCCCGGCAGAAAGTTCTTATCGTTTAAAGGCACTACAAAGGCCAACTTTATTATTTGATTCTTATTCTACATTACACCTGATTGCCGATCCAACATCAAGCGTTTTTGGTGGAGCTACTGCAGCTGGTTATTATTCAGATTTTGAATTTGCATTCTTATCCTCGAGTGCTGATACCATTAAGTTAGAAGGAACATTTAATAAAAGTAAATTAATCTTGATCAGATCAAAATCTGCTGCAGAGAGTGCTGCTGTTTTTACTTCTGTTGATAATATTATTGCAGTGACATCTAAATTAAGAACCTACTTTAAAAGAACAACTATTGGCGGGGTTGATTGTGAAGTGAAATTAGATGGTAGCGCACAAATTCTTTCTTTTTCATATTTGGACGGGGCTACGCTTAAAACTGTTAAGTCTAACTATTATGTTTCTGGCACAAGTATCAACTTATACGCACCATTAACTGTAGGAACTGCTACAGTAACACAGCTAAGCGGTGTAAGTTTTGATGCTTCTTCAGGATTTATAAATGCAAGTGTTAGTGGAACACCTATTCAAATTAAAGAAGCTATTGCTCCACTGAAATTGGATGTAAATGCTGCCCAAAGATGGTACACACAAATGGCAGCTAACTTTAATGGGTGTTGGGTATCGGATAGAGCTTTTCACGCTAATGGTGTTGATGATTTTTGTAATTTCAGAAATATTGCAGGCTACCAAAACTTGTGGTATGCAGGGCCAGCTGTATTTGGTGGTACAAATGAAGGGCTAATTACGTTTACTGGTGCACTTGGTGCTCCATATACTTATTCTAGAGTTCCTTTTACAGTAAATGCTGGAATTGCTCGTTTTACTTTAGCAAGTAATTTAGGCACATTTACTGGAACTACAGCAATAGCCCAGGCTATGACAGCAGCAAGAGCAATTATGTATGGTGGCGCAACTGTTGGAAGTGCTCAAGATTGGTATTTTATTCCAACATCAGATGATGGAAAAAACTATGACATGGTAAGAGTATCAGATGCTCAAGCATGGATTAGCTGGAGACCAAGATAAGTAATCAATAATTATTAATTTAACAATCTCTCCTCAAACCCCGCCTCACCAGCGGGGTTTTTTTATGACATAATTTTTGCTGCCCTGCATTCATTTAATCTTATATTTCCTCTATAAATAATATGCAATAAGAATTACCTACCCACACTTAGCGGGCAATCATAAATAAGAATTTCCTCTGCGAGCTCTATGTCTCAAACGCAATTTCTTGCCTGGAACACACTTTTA
>NZ_CAKLBU010000034.1 GCF_920984735.1 Pedobacter sp. Leaf250
ACAGCATCTTTTTTATCTGTTTTTGCTCTGGAAAGCTGCATTTGAGAAAACCTGCGTACGACCAGGGGATTGACAACTGAAACTTTTTGCCCCTGTTCATGGAAAAATCTCGCCAATTGAAAATAATGTAATTTCATTAAAGGGAAGGATTCCATTTATTTATCAGGAGAGATTTCCCTGCGATAATCGTTTTCCCGCAATGCCCAATCGCTAGTTATTGGGCAAATGTGAACATCACAACGAATGAAAGCGGTAAAAGAAATTTCAGTTTTGTAGAAGGTGGAAAATCCACTAAAGCCATGCAAGCCTTACAGGGTATGGTTAAGGATTTTCTTAAAAAACCATTCGTAAACAGAGAACAGGTATATGTTGGTGGTTTATCAATGGGTGGAATGGGTACTTACGAATTACTGAGGAGACAACGCAGAACTTTTGCCGCAGCATTTGCCATTTGCGGGGGAGACAATACCAACAACATTAAAAAGTACGCAAATACGCCTTTATGGATTTTTCATGGAGGCAAAGACGATATTGTTGATCCAGCATTTTCGATGGCAATTGCCGAAAGACTCAAATTGGTTGGTAAAGAAGTGAAATTTACCCTTTATCCAAATGCAAACCATAACAGTTGGGATAGTGCTTTTGCCGAACCAGAGTTGTTGCCATGGTTGTTTGAGCATAAAAAGGAGTAGAAATTTAACCTCGCAGGTTTTAAAAACCTGCGAGGTTATTACAAATTACTCTGCCATATTGTGATATACAGCCTGCACATCATCGTCTTCCTCTAATTTATCAATCAGTTTCAACACATCAGCAGCTTGCTCTTCAGTAACTTCATGATGGGATAATGCAATACGTTCTAATTTGGAGCTTTTCAACTCGATACCTTTTTCCTCTAGAGCTTTTTGTAAAGAACCAAAGTTTTCGAAAGCACCTTGGGCAACCGCGATATCATTTTCTTCTTCATCAGCTTCTACATAAAGTTCTTCTAAACCAGCATCAATTAATTCGAATTCTAACTCTTCCAAGTCCAAACCATCGGCCGGAACAAAACGGAAAATAGATTTGCGGTTAAAAACGAAATCCAATGAGCCTGTTTTACCTAAAGAACCATCCGTTTTGTTAAAGTAACTACGAACGTTTGCTACGGTACGGTTTGTATTATCGGTAGCAGTTTCGATTAAAACCGCAACACCGTGAGGTGCATAACCCTCGTAAACAATTTCTTCATAATTTGCCATCGATTTATCAGAAGCACGCTTAATAGCCGCCTCTACCCTATCTTTTGGCATATTTACTGCTTTCGCATTTTGCATTGCAGTACGTAAACGCGAGTTGGTTTCCGGATGTGGTCCAGATTCTTTAACTGCCATTACGATGTCTTTACCAATACGCGTAAACTGAACCGCCATTTTGGCCCAACGCTTAAATTTTCTTTCTTTTCTAAATTCGAATGCTCTTCCCATTTTCTAGTATTAAGTATTTAGTATCAAGTATCAAGACTGGGTTAAACACCCTAAACCTTTTACCTTAAACCCTCTACCTTATTTCTTTAAATTATTTAACATATCAATTGTGAGTTTTGATAAATCGAACTCTGGTTTCCATCCCCAATCTTTTGCGGCCGCACTATCATCAATAGAGCGAGGCCAGCTATTCGCAATTTGCTGACGAGGATCTGTTTCAGACGTGTAAGTTAAAGTAAAATCTGGAATATGCTTCCTGATTTCTGCTGCCAATACTTCTGGAGTAAAGCTCACACCACCAAAATTGTAACTGCTACGAACCGAAATCTGATCTGCCGGAGCATCCATTAGTTCAATAGTTCCGCGAATGGCATCATCCATATACATCATGGGCAACTCGCTACCAGCATTTAAGAAACTTTGATAACTTCCCTTTTTCAATGCATCGTGAAAAATATGAATGGCGTAATCTGTTGTTCCTCCTCCGGGAGCAGCTTTCCAGCTAATCAATCCTGGATAGCGGATACTGCGTACATCCAATCCATATTTTTGGTTATAATATTCGCACCAACGCTCTCCAGCTAACTTACTTATTCCGTAAACCGTATTCGGATCCATTACACAATACTGTGAGGTATTATCTTTTGGAGAATTTGGACCAAATACCGCTATTGAACTTGGCCAGTAAACTTTAGCCACCTTATACTCTAGCGCTAAATCTAAAACGTTTAAAAGTCCGTTCATGTTCAAATCCCAAGCTAATTTTGGGTTTTGCTCGCCAGTTGCGGATAATAATGCGGCCAGGAGATAAACCTGTGTAGGTTTATATTTCTTGAAAATGCCGTTAATCATCTCTTTATCCAAAACGTTTACAAATTCAAACGGAGCAGAATTTTTGATATCATAATCTGGTCTGCGAATATCGCAGGCCACCACATGATCATCGCCATAAATCTTCCTTAACATGGTAACCAATTCGGTTCCTATTTGCCCGTTTGAGCCTAAAACAATAATTTTTTCTTGCATAATTTTTCAGAGATTGAGCAAAGGTAAAAAAATGAGACAAAAGGCATATAAAATATTTACACTAAGCTGGTCGCTTTAAAAATTCGGACGTATTAATACGGGAGATTATTGCTAAATTTAATCGGGATTGGGAATTCAAAATGAAATTAATTCCTACATTTACTTCAATCTCCTCTATAACCAAATTAAAATAAATGACTCCCCAAGAGCCTGAAAAGTCTAATGATTTACTTAACCGCCTAAAACAAGGCGATAAGCTGGCTTATGAGAAAATATATTTCAGTTTTAGCAAGGAGCTATTGTATGCTGCTTATAAAAAGACTGGAGATAAAGTAGTTGCAGAGGAATTGGTTCAAAATATTTTTATCTCCCTTTGGGAAAAACGCCTCGATTTACAAATTAACAACCTTCAAGCCTATCTTTTTGGTGCTTTAAAACTAAGTGTGATTAATCATGTACGAAGTTTGGTTATGGAGAACAAATATATGGAGTATCAAACACTCACATATTCAGAAGATCATCAGGATACTGCAAACTTAGTCGACTTGCATGATCTGTCTTCCATTATCGAAGAAGGAATTAATAGTTTACCTGAGAAAACGCAGGAGGTTTTTCGTTTAAGCCGCTACCAGCATCAATCTACCAAAGATATATCTACGGGATTAAACATTTCTGAAAAAGCAGTGGAGTATCATATTACCCGTTCCATCAAAAGGATTAAAGAATACATTAAGAATTTTTATATCTTTTTTTAACTGATAATCAACAAGTTAAATTTATTTTCATCTTTTTTAACAACCTGCATTAGGGATTAGCCCTCTTTGCGTTACTTGTATTATATAAAGCCAAATATTTCCTTATGAACCAAAAATCATTCAACGATTTGCTCTCCCGTTACCAAACTGGAACTTGCACTGAAGCCGAAAAGCTTTGGGTAGATAAATGGTATCATAATTTAAACAATCGAAATTTTACTGATTTATCTTCAAAGGAATTGGATGAAATGCAGGATAATATCTGGTTAAAAATCAATAATACCGAAGAACAAACCATAGCACCTGTAAAAGTTAAAAAGCTTTGGCCAAAATTTGCTATCGCTGCTTCTATCGCTATGGCGTTTTTAATAGGGGGCTTTTACTTAACCCATTATAATCCTACTGAATCTGCATTCATAAGCGAAACTGGTGATGTAGCCTTAATCAGCAAAACCAACGATACTGATCAACCCATCACAATATCGCTTAGCGACAAAAGTACAGTTACATTAAAGCCGCAAGCAAATATTTTATATCCAAAGGTTTTTGCTGCTAACAAAAGAATGGTTTATTTAAAAGGAACTGCTTTCTTTTCGGTAAGCAAAAACCCCAAAAGACCTTTTTTCGTGTATGATCAAAAATTGGTTGTTAGCGTTTTGGGTACTAGTTTTTGGGTAAAATCATCAACGGATAAAATGCCTGCCCAAGTTGCGGTAAGAACAGGTAAGGTTAGGGTGCAAGAAAATGAAAAGAGTTCGCTTTTTGGATTATCCAATGATAAAATAGCTAAACCAATATTACTTACACCAAATCAAAAAGGCATTTTTAATGATCATAAGTTAAATAAAACATTAGTTAGCAAGCCTATTCCATTGGCCGAGGCCTATAATGTGCCATCTAGTTTAAGCTATAACTTTAATGAAGAAAGTGTTGCAGCTATTTTCAAAACGCTATCTGAAGCATATGGCATCGAAATTAAATCTGATAATGAGCAGATTTCGAACTATACTTTTACAGGAGATTTAAGCAAAAAAGGGCTATATGAGCAGCTCGACTTAATTTGCGGAACCATATCAAGCAAATATTACATCAATGGAACCAGTATTGTGGTTTCAAATAAAAACTAACCAAAATATATAAAATTATGAAGAAAGCAGTAACCTATTTCAGCCAGTAGCCGCCGCTACATTTCCATAATATTTTTCTAAAAAACAAAGCCGACAATGTGGGGCATTGCCGGCGAGTTAAATACATTAGAATGTATTCATGGTATTTCTATGTCCAATAAATCCAATCATTTAATGAACAATAACCAAATTTATGAAAAATAATCAACTTATTTCGCTGGCGATATATGCAATGAGAGTTTCGATTTACCAAATACTTGCAATAATTATTTTTACCTGTGGTGCATTTGCCAAAAATGTAGATGCCCAAGATTTTTTAAACAAACCAATTTCGATCAAAGCTGATCAAACCGATATTAAAACCATTATTGCAAAAACGGAAATGTTGGCAAACGTAAAGTTTGTGTACAGTCCGCAATTAATTAATTCTGATAGAAAAGTTTCTATCAATGTAGTTAACCAAAAACTTAAATACTTTCTTGAGAATTCGCTAAAACGTTATGATGTGGGATATAGGATAGTTAAAGATCAGATTTTGCTCTATTCTATTCCCGCTAATAACAACCTCGAATTACTAAAAGCCTTTGATGGCGTGGTAACTGGTAAGGTTTTAGATAGCAAAGGCAATCCAATTCCGGGTGTATCTGTTACTGTTAAAGGCAAAACTATCGGCACTACAACTGATGAAAACGGAAATTTTGCTCTGAAAGGTTTAACCGTTGATAGTCGCGTATTGGTTGTTCGCTATGTGGGTTTTATTTCTAAAGAAGTAAATCTATCTGCAGGCAATTCCGATGAAAATATCAGCATCAGCTTATCAGAAGATAACCTCCAATTGGAAAGTGTAATGGTTACGGGTGGTAATCCAAAGAAGAAATTAGAAAGTTCTGTTGCTTTAACATCAGTAAGTAGTAAAGATATTACCAACAGGGCACCTTTAAACAGCACCGATTTGTTAAAAGCTGTTCCTGGTTTAACTGTTGAGAGTACCGGTGGAGATGGGCCAGGTAATGTTTGGGTACGTGGATTTCCACAACAAGGTGGTTACATTTTCTTAGGCATACAGGAAGATGGCCTTCCACTATTACCGACAGGTTTTAATACCAATCCATCAATAGATCAATATTACAAAACTGATTTAACCATTCAAAACATCGAAGCCATTAGAGGTGGTAATGCATCCATTATACAGGCGAATACGCCAGGTGCGGTAATTAATAACCTGAGTTATGTTGGTGCAGATAAACAATATGGTCAGGTTAAATTTACCACAGGTTTTTCTCAAGGTTTATACCGTTTTGATGGAAACACAGGTGGTAAGATAAATGATCAGATTAAATACAATATTGGCGGTTTTTACCGTACCGATAATGGTGTGGTAGATCAGGGTTTTAACCCGGCCAACCAAGGTGGACAAATTAAAGGCAATATGACCTTCAATTTTAAAAACAATAAAGGTTTTATTCGTGTGTATGGAAAGTACTTGAATGATAAAGTTCAGTTTTTGTTAACCAGCTACTATCCTTATGATGGAACTGGTAAGCCAACAACTTATCGCGATTATAACATGGCTACACAATCTATCATTCCAATTCAAACAGATTGGAGTTATAATGATCCTGCAACAGGCGCACATAATTTCAGTTTAAAAGATGGAATACATACCAAGTTAGGATCAGCTGGTTTTCAGTTTAATTATTTAACCGATGGCGGATGGCAAATTGTGAACAATTTCCGTTATCAAAATACGCATACTAACAGTACATATACCGCTCCGGCAGGTATAACCGCTAGAAATGCAACAACACCTTATTATTATCCTGGTGGAGCAATTGCACCTTTTGTAGCTGGAGATTATGTAGTTACATCAAACGCACAAGGCCAGATTAACAGTGATGTTCAAATCGTAAATTATCTGGACTTGAAAAAAACCATCAAAAATCACAGTTTAAATATTGGTGCTGGTATTCATCAATACAATCGCGATGATTTACGCTTTGCATTCCGTTCGTTTACCGAATTTAAAGAGCACCCGAGTATTTTATTACAATCGCCAACGGCATTAGAGCGCACCGTTCAAACCAAAAACACCTTTATTGGTGATACCAGAACCCTATCGCTTTATGCTGGCGATGAAATAAAAATTTCAGAGCAGTGGCGTTTGGATATTGGTGCCAGAATTGATAACCAAAACGTAAAAGGCGACAGACCATATTATGCGCTAAATGCCAATGGAACTGTAAATATTACAGCAGCTGCAAACCCTAACATTTTGGGCTATACTGCTTACGATGAAACATTAACAAATTGGTCGGCTTCGGTTGGTGCAAACTATAAAATAAGCTCTACAGCTAGCATGTTTGCACGTGCTACAAAGGCTTACAACGCACCAAATATTGGTGATTATAATGCTTCGGCATATAATGGTGCAAACATTAAAAAACGTCCGGTGTATTTGGGCGAGGTAGGTTTTAAATATGCTAAAAACAACCTGGCAATTTTCGCTTCTGGAAGTTATTCGGCAATCAAAAATGTATCATTAGCCATCAATGTTCCAACAACTGCCGCAGGAACACAGGCATTGGTAGCTTTTGGTTCAACACGTACCTGGAGTGCTGAATATGAAATTTCATACAAAATCGCCAAACCTTTAAGCTTACGTTTTACTGGAACTATACAAGATTCTAAATACACAGATTATGAAGCAAATACCAGTGGTAACGCTGCCGTAGCTGCTGAATTTGGAAACCGCATTTACAGTTTCACCGGAAACAGAACGGAAAGGGTACCGATATTAAATACAGAATTAGGTGCTAATTACGACTATAAAAACTTCAACCTTTACGTTGCGGCTAATTATGTTGGTGGAAGATTTACTTCACCTAGCGGTAGTTATGAATTACCTGGCTACGTAGTAATGAAGGCTGGTGCTGGTTATAATTTCACTAAGAAAATAGCAATAAGATTTTGGGCAGACAACTTGTTAGATGCAAAAGTGCTGACTGAGGGTGATGTTCGTGGAGATCAATTCAGAGATTTCTCAACCGTAACACCTGGTCAATTAATGATTGGCAGAACATTACTTCAACGTACATTCTGGGGATCATTAGCTTATTCATTTTAACACAAAAGCCGGAGTTTAACTTCGGCTTTTTTTAAATTCATTCAATCATGACAACGAGAAGATCATTTATACAAAAATCTAGTTTAGCTGCTGTTGCTGCTTTTTTAAGTCCATCAGTTATTACATCTGCCTTAGCACAATCGGCTAAGGTTTCAAAAATTGGAATAGGCTTGTTTACCCTAAGAGAACAATTAACTGCCGATGTAAAAGCAACCATTGAGCATGTGGCAAATATCGGCTACAATCAGGTCGAAACTTATTATGGCTATCCTGGCAAGTACGAGGTTAAAGGTTTTTGGGGACTTGAAGCTAAAGATTTTAATGCCTTATTGAAAAACAACAATTTAACTTGCCCCAGCGGCCATTACAACACTACAGAATTTTTATCAACTGGCAACGACAATATTTTAAAAACTCATATTGAGGTGGCCAACAGTGTCGGACAAAAATATTTTGTAATCCCTGCCTTACCTACTGATATCAGAACAAACGGCACTTTGGATGATTATAAACGAATGGCTGCTCGTTTTAATACCGCCGGAGAGATTTGCAAAAAGGCTGGTTTGAAGCTGGCTTACCATAACCATAACTTTGAATTTATGGACCAGGGAAATGGCGTAACCGGATATGATATTTTATTAAAAGAAACTGATGCTAATTTGGTAGGTTTTGAATTGGATATTTTTTGGGCAGTAAATGCTGGATTAAATCCTGTAGATATGTTTAAAAAAAATCCTGGCCGTTACAAAATGTTCCATGTTAAAGATATGGATAAACAGGATAAATCTGTTTTTGCAGAAGTTGGCTCGGGAAGAATAGATTTTAAAAGCATTTTCGCTGAATCGAAATTAGCTGGGTTGGATTATATTTTTACAGAGCAGGATTTGATTAAGAAAGATCCTTATGAAAGTATAACAGAAAGCTATAAATATGTAAAAAACAACCTTATTTAATAACTGTCCAATAGAAAAAATGGCAGTGATCAAATTTTATTAGTAAACGTCTAATTTATATATAGTTGTTGTATATGTTACACGAAGTAATTTAACCAAAAAATCTTTTAATAAACGTCGTTAAGACGATAATTTAAACATTATTTAGAATTATTCTATGTAGTAACAATCGCATTGCATAAAATCATTTTAACGCTTCAGATTTGATTATTACGCCATATTTTTTCTAATATTACTCATTCAACGCATAAAGAACCAATATAAAAAAATACTAAACGATGCACAGAAGAGAAGCACTCAAAAACGTCGCATTTTTACTTGGTGGAGCTATTTCCGCAAGCACAATGGGCGTTCTGTTCGAAAGTTTTACGCTCCCTGAAAACGAAAAAAACTTTGTATCATTCTCGATCCAGGATGAAAAAATTTTTGCTGAATTCGCTAACATAATTGTTCCAACCACAAAGTCGTCTCCTGGTGCAAAAGCAGCAGGTTTAGGGAAATTTATTCCGATGATGATGAAGGACTGTTATCCTGCAAAAATGCAAACTTCATTTGCCCGAGGTTTCCAACAGCTTCAAGAAAAAGCAATGAAAGATTTTGGCAAGAATTACATGAGTTTAACTGCTGCCGAAAAAACCAAGTTGATGGTTGATTTAAGATTAATGTCTATCGCTCAAAAAGAAACCAAGGCACCAGAAAATGAAGATTTGGTTTATTTCTTTATCACCGCGAGAGACCTTACATTATTAGGTTACTATGCATCAGAAATTGGCTGTACGCAAGCACGCGAATACATCCTAGTTCCGGGAAGGTACGATGGCAATGCACCATTAAAACCTGGTCAAAAATCTTGGGCAACCTAATTTCTTAATCACAACAACAAAACATCATGAATTTAAATACAAATTTAAAAGCAGAAAATACTTACGATGCTATTGTTATAGGGTCGGGGATTAGTGGCGGCTGGGCTGCAAAAGAACTTACCGAAAAAGGTTTAAAAGTACTCATGCTTGAAAGAGGCATGAATATAGAACATATTACAGGTTATGAGAATGCAATGAAAAGCCCATGGGAATTTCAACATGCAGGCAAGTTAACCGAAGAACAAAAACGTACGCACCCAGTACAAAAAAGAGATTATCCCTATCAGGAAGCCAATGAAAAATGGTGGGTAAATGATTTGGAATGTCCATACACTGAAGATAAACGTTTTGATTGGTACCGTGGTTTCCATGTTGGTGGAAAATCGTTAATGTGGGGTCGTCAGAGTTACCGCTTCAGTGATCATAATTTTGAGGATAATGCCAAAGATGGTCATGGTAATGATTGGCCAGTACGTTACAAGGAACTTTCTCCGTGGTATGATTATGCAGAACGTTTTGCAGGTATCAGTGGTTCAAAAGAAAATTGGCCACTTTGTCCGGATGGAGAATTCTTACCTCCAATGGATTTAAATATTGTTGAAAAATCAGTTAAAAAACGTATTGAGGAGGCTTACAACAAAGAGCGTATCATGATGATCGGTCGTGTAGCTAACCTTACGGTCCCTCATAAAGGCCGTGGCAACTGCCAATACAGAAACTTATGTAGCCGTGGTTGCCCATTTGGCGCTTACTTTTCTACGCAGTCTTCTACCCTACCAGCTGCAATGGCAACAAAGCGACTTACGCTAAGACCATATTCTATTGTTAACCATATTATTTATGATAAGGATACCAAGAAAGCAAAAGGAGTAATGGTAATTGATGCACAAACGAATGAAACAATGGAGTTTTATGCTAAAATCGTTTTCGTTAACGGTTCTACGCTAGGTACAACTTTCATTTTATTAAATTCTACTTCAGATGCGCATCCAAATGGTTTGGGTAATGCTAGCGGTCAGTTAGGGCATAACTTAATGGATCATCATTTCCGTTGTGGCGCAAATGGCGAAGCTGAAGGCTTTGACGACAAATATACCTATGGCCGCCGTGCCAATGGGATTTACGTGCCTCGTTATCAAAACATTAATAATGATAAACGTGATTACTTACGCGGTTTCGGTTACCAAGGCAGTGCTAACAGAAGCAACTGGCAAAGTGATGTTGCCGAGTTATCATTTGGATCTGGCCTAAAAGAAAAAATGACTAAACCTGGCAAATGGACTATGGGCTTAGGTGGTTTTGGTGAGATGCTACCTTACTATGAAAATAAGGTTTATATCGATAAAACCAAAAAAGACAAGTGGGGACAACCAGTATTGGCTATTGATTGCGAATACAAAGAAAATGAGAAAAAAATGCGTGTTGATATGATGAATGATGCTGCTGAAATGTTAGAAAAAGCAGGTTTGAAAAATATCAAAACTTTTGATGCTGGTTGCTATCCTGGTATGGCCATCCACGAAATGGGAACTGCAAGAATGGGTAACGATCCGAAAACTTCAGTGCTTAATAAATGGAATCAAATGCATGAAGTAAGCAATGTTTTCGTAACTGATGGTGCTTGTATGCCATCTATCGCCTGTCAAAATCCATCTTTAACATTTATGGCATTAACAGCACGTGCAGCAGATTACGCAGTAAAAGAGCTAAAGAAAAATAATATATAAATTGGTTATAAGTTGTAGGTTATAGGTTTTACGTAAAACTTATAACTTATTACTTACCACTTTTTAATAATGAAGAGAAAATTAAGAATGGGCATGATAGGCGGTGGAAAAGACGCGTTTATCGGTGCTGTACATCGCCTTGCGGCAAATATGGATGGCCTAATAGAATTATCAGCCGGAGCATTAAGTGTAAATCCAGAAGTAGGCTACGAATCTGGAAAATTATTATTCCTTCCAGACAACAGAATATATAAAAGTTACGAAGAAATGATCAAGGCAGAAAGTGAATTATCTGCTGAAGAAAGAATTGATTTCGTAACAATAGTAACCCCAAACTTTGCGCATTTTGCCCCGGCCATGATGGCCCTGAAGCATGGCTTTAATGTGGTTATTGAAAAACCAATGACACTTACCTTAGATGAAGCTAAGCAACTAAAAGCCAAAGTTGAAGAAACTGGTTTAACACTTTGTTTAACCCATACGTATTCTGGCTATCCGATGGTTAAACAGGCGAAACAAATGGTTAGAGAAGGCGCTTTGGGCGAAATCAGAAAAATCATTGTCGAATATCCTCAAGGCTGGTTAAGCACCTTATCTGAAAGAGAAGGAAATGCACAGGCTGCTTGGAGAACCGATCCATCTAAAACCGGAAAAAGTGGTAGCATGGGCGATATTGGTACACATGCCGCTCACCTTGCAGAATACATTTCAGGATTAAAAATTACGAAGATTTGTGCTGATTTAAATATCGTTGTTCCTGGAAGAGCGATTGATGATGATGGAAACGTATTGCTTAAATTTGATAACGGTTCTAATGGTGTATTAATTGCTTCACAAATTGCGGCTGGCGAAGAAAATGCTTTGAAAATTAAAGTTTATGGTGAAAAAGGTGGCTTAGAGTGGCACCAAATGGAGCCAAACACGTTGATCGTAAAATGGTCAAATGCACCAGCTCAAATCTATAGGACAGGAAATGGTTATATGGGCAACTTTGCACAACATAATACCCGCACACCTGGTGGCCACCCGGAAGGTTATTTGGAAGCTTTCGCCAATATTTATAAAAACTTCGCATTAACAGTAAATGCCAAATTAAATAATGAAGAGCCTACTGCAGAAATGTTGGATTTCCCGACAACGGAAGATGGCGTTCGAGGAATGGCATTTATAGAAAATGTAGTAGAATCGAGCCAATCGGATATGAAGTGGCACGATTATAAAATTTAATATCTAGCATGACAACATTAAAAGGACCAGGAGTATTTCTAGCTCAATTTATTGGAGATGAAGCTCCTTTTAATTCTTTGGATAATATTTGTAAATGGGCTGCTGATTTAGGTTTTAAAGGCATTCAAATGCCTACTCTCGACAAGAGATTTATTGATCTGCAGAAAGCTGCTGAAAGTAAAACTTATGCAGATGAATTGAAAGGAACAATCGCTGCTCATGGTTTAGAAATTACTGAACTTTCTACTCACCTACAAGGCCAATTGGTTGCTGTTCACCCTGCATACGATGATCTTTTCGACGCTTTTGCACCTAAAGAAGTTCATGGAAATCCAAAAGCCAGAACAGAATGGGCAGTTCAACAAATGAAATACGCAGCAAAGGCATCGCAAAACTTAGGTTTAAATGCCCATGCCACTTTTAGTGGTTCTTTGCTTTGGCAGTATTTCCATCCCTGGCCACAACGCCCTGCGGGTTTAGTAGAAGAGGGCTTCGCAGAACTAGCAAAACGCTGGACACCAATTTTGAATGAATTTGATACTCACGGCGTTGATGTTTGTTATGAAATTCATCCGGGAGAAGATTTATTCGATGGCGAAACGTATGAAATGTTTCTTGCTGCGGTAAATAATCATCCTCGAGCATGCTTATTGTATGATCCATCTCACTTTGTGTTACAGCAACTGGATTACATTCAATATATCGACTTCTATCATGAAAGAATTAAAGCTTTCCATGTAAAAGATGCAGAATTTAATCCAACAGGTAAACAAGGTACTTTCGGTGGATACCAGAGTTGGGCCAATCGTGCTGGAAGATATCGTTCTCCAGGTGATGGCCAAGTTGATTTTAAAACCATTTTCAGTAAATTAGCACAATACGATTTTAAAGGTTGGGCCGTTATGGAATGGGAATGCTGTATTAAAAATCAAGAAGATGGTGCTCGCGAAGGGTCGGAATTTATTCAGAAACACATCATCAATGTAACTGAAAAAGCATTCGATGATTTTGCCGCATCGGGCAGTGATAGCGCTTTCAATAAAAAAATATTAGGATTACAAGACTAACAACACACACACAATGAAAAAGACATTTTTAGGTTTAGGCGCAATAGTGATTTTTATGGCGTCTTTTTCGAAAGCAGATTTAGAGAAAGAGAAAATGGTAGTTGCCACAGCAACTGTTAGCAATCATGAATTTCAAATGAGTGCAGGCGAGAAATTGATTAATAAATCAGATTGTATCGGCTGCCACAATAAAGTGAATAAAATTATCGGTCCATCTTATACCGAGATCGCTAAAAAATATCCGGCTACTGAAAAGAACATCAACTACTTAGCAGATAAAATTATTAAAGGTGGTACAGGCGTTTGGGGTACTATGCCCATGACTGCACACTCAACACTAAAACCAGCTGATGCTAAATTGATGGTTAAATACATTCTTTCGTTGAAGAAAAAATAAGCTAAAAACCCCTATTAAACTTCAAATACTAAATGAAAACAGATCAAGAGAATAAAAGCACAACTAACCGCCGTGATTTTATTAAAACTAGCGCTATTGCAGCTGCAGCATTTATGATTGTTCCACGCCATGTTTTGGGCGGACCAGGTTATTTAGCTCCAAGCGATAGATTAATTATTGCAGGCATTGGTGTTGGTGGCAAAGGACAAAGCGATATTGCTATGTTTGCGAAAAGTGGAAAAGCCGATATCGGGTATTTATGTGATGTTGATGACCGCCGTGCCGCTACAAGTGTTAAAAATTTCCCGAAAGCGAAATATTATAAAGATTATCGTGAGATGTTAGATAAAGAGCATAAAAATTTTGATGCTGTTTCCATTTCAACTCCCGATCATAACCATGCTATTCAGGCTTTAGCAGCGATGCAATTAGGCAAGCATGTCTATGTTCAAAAACCATTAACACATGATATTTACGAAGCCCGTATTTTAACGGCTGCGGCAAAAAAATATAAAGTGGTTACTCAAATGGGTAATCAGGGCGCATCAAATGATGGGCCTCGCCAAATGAAAGAATGGTACGAAGCAGGTTTAATTGGTGATGTACATACCGTTTATGCCTGGACTGATCGTCCGGTTTGGCCTCAGGGTATTCCATGGCCAGCCAAGAAAAGCGAAATTCCTAAAGAATTAGATTGGAATTTATGGTTAGGTACCGCTCCAGAGAAAGATTTTGTAGATAAACTGGTTCCTTTTAACTGGCGTGGATGGTGGGATTATGGAACTGGTGCTCTTGGCGATATGGGTTGTCACTTAATTGAGGCTCCATTCAGTGTACTGAATTTAAAATATGCAAAAGAAGTTGAGGCAAGTGTAGGTTCTGTTTACGTTGATGAATTTAAACGTGGATATTTCCCTGAAAGCTGCCCACCATCAAGTCATGTAACCTTGAAATTCCCTAAAACGGATAAAACAAAAGGTGATGTTACCCTACATTGGATGGATGGCGGTATTCAGCCAGAAAGACCAGTAGAACTTGAAGCTAATGAAACGTTTGGCGATGGTGGTAATGGCACATTATTTATCGGTACTAAAGGCAAAATGATGTCTGAAACTTATAGTGCAAATCCAAAATTATTGCCACTAAGCAGAAATAAAGACATTAAAGTTAAAGAAAAATATGCCCGTGTGAAAGATGCTGCAAATGGTCATTACGCACAATGGGTTGATGCTGCAATTGCAGGTTATGGAAAACAAGAAGTGAGTTCTCCATTTGAAATTGCTGGTCCGTTAACAGAAGCGTTATTGATGGCAAACTTAGCAATCAGAAGCTTCGACATCAAAAAGAACGTAAACGGCAAAAATACTTATCCTGGAAGATATATGAAAATGCTTTGGGATAATGAAAACATGAAAATCACCAATTTTGATGAAGCGAATCAATTCGTAAAACGCGAATATCGTCAAGGCTGGAACAACTTAACTCTTTAATAAACATTCGTCATTGCGAGGTATGAAGCAATCCTATATTGAGATTACTTCGCACCTCGCAATCACGGTAAATAATACACCATGAAAAAAATCATTCTATCTGCCTGCATTTTGTTGGCAGTAACACAAATATCTCAAGCTCAAAAAGGTTTTAAACCATTATTTGATGGAAAAACCACTGCCGGATGGCATACTTATAACAAATCGACTGTTGGTAGTGCCTGGCAAGTTCAGGATGGTGCTTTGCACTTAGATCCAAAAACCAAAGGCGCTGATGGTGGTGGCGATTTAGTTACAGATAAAGAATACAAAGATTTTCATTTAAAATATGAATGGAAAGTGGCTCCAAAAGCAAACAGTGGATTAATCTTTTATGTTCATGAGGAACCAAAATACCATGCTACCTACTCTACTGGATTAGAAATGCAGGTTTTAGATAATGACGGGCATCCGGATGGAAAAATTACAAAACACCGTGCTGGTGATTTGTATGATTTAGTTAAAAGTAAATCAGAACCGGTTAAAGCAGTTGGCGAATGGAACAAAGCAGAAATCATCAGTAAGAAAGGAAATTTAACACTTATTTTAAACGGTGTTGAAGTAGTAAAAACTACCCTATGGGATGAAAACTGGAAAAACCTGGTTGCAGGAAGTAAATTTGCCAAATGGGAAAATTGGGGAACTTATAAAACTGGTAAAATTGCCCTTCAAGATCACGGCGATGAAGTTTGGTATAAAAACATCTCGGTAAAAGAACTATAATCCTGATGGAAGATGTAAGAGGGACAATGGAGAATGTTAAAACCATGAGCCATCTTACATCATTCAACTTATCATCCATTTAACATTTTACATTCTTCTAAAACAATTAACTAGCCAAATGAATAGCACTACTCGCTTTAAACTTTCTACCATGATGTTCCTGGAATTTTTTATCTGGGGAGCTTGGTTTGTAACAATGGGGACATTCCTTGGAAAAAATTTATTATCCAATGATGTTCAAATAGGCTCAGCTTACAGCACACAATCTTTGGGAGCTATTATTGCACCTTTTATTATCGGGTTAATTGCAGACAAATTTTTTTCAGCGCAAAAAGTATTAGGTATTTTACATTTAGTTGGAGGGGTACTTCTATGGATTGCAGGAACCTCACTAAATTTTGATGCCTTCTTCCCGTTTATTTTGGGTTATATGATTGCATTTATGCCGACTTTAGCTCTTGTTAATTCCATTTCATTTAAACAATTAAAAGATCCGGGAAAAGAATTTCCATCTATCAGAGTCTTTGGAACTATTGGCTGGATCATTGCAGGTTTAATAATTGGTTGGTTAAATTGGGAGCAATCTGGAAATTTAATTTTAACATTTAAGACGGCATCAATTGCATCAATAATCCTAGGCATATTTAGTTTCTTCTTACCCAACACCCCTCCAATTAAGAAGGGTGAAAAGACTTCAATTGGCGACATCTTAGGTCTTGATGCTATTGGATTACTTAAAAATAAATCTTACCTGCTATTTTTCATCGCTTCAGTAGCTATATGCATTCCTTTAGCATTCTATTATAATTTTACTAATCCGTTTTTAAACGAAGTAGGAATGAAAAAAGCCGCTGGGGTTCAGTCTTTGGGTCAGGTTTCGGAAACGTTATTTATGTTATTGATGCCGCTATTTTTTGCTCGATTAGGCGTAAAAAAAATGCTGGCAATAGGAATGATTGCATGGGTTGTTAGGTATTTATTTTTTGCATTCGGTAATGTGGAAAGTAATTATTGGATGTTAATTGGTGGAATTGTATTGCATGGGATTTGTTACGATTTTTTCTTCGTTACAGGACAAATTTATACAGATAGACTTGCAGGAGAAAAATTTAAAAGTGCTGCTCAAGGATTTATCACACTTGCAACTTATGGTGTAGGAATGTTGATAGGATCAATCATTTCAGGCATGGTTGTAAATAGATATTCATTAGATGGTGCTCATGATTGGTATGCAATATGGCTTATACCGGCTGGAATTGCTGGACTAGTAGCTTTATTATTTATTTTATTTTTTAGAGATAATAATAAATCTGAAGCCAAAGCAGTTTAAAATGTCTTTGAGCTTAAATAGAAGAAATGCATTAAAGAACATCATTGCAGGAACCGCTGCAATTGGTGTTTCTTCTAATTTATCAACATTTGCTTTGGATCAATCAAATTCCATAATTCAGCATGTTTCCAGTTTAAAGGGAAACATTAATCATTCTGTGTGCAGATGGTGTTTTGATACACTTGATATGGAAACGCTTTGTATTGAAGCAAAGAAAATCGGAATAAAAGGAATTGATTTAGTTGGCCCAAAAGATTGGCCTATATTAAAAAAACATGGACTTGAATCAACCATGTGTAACGGTGCCGAAATAAACCTGGTTGATGGATTTAATGATGAAACGTTTCATCAAACTTTAATCAAAAATTATTCGAATATGATTCCATTGGTTGCAGCGGCAGGTTATAAAAACCTCATTTGCTTTAGCGGTAATCGTAGAGGTAAGGATGATGAAACAGGATGGAACAATTGCGTTAAAGGTCTTAAACAGATATTGCCGTTGGCAGAAAAACATGGTGTAGTTTTGGTAATGGAATTACTAAACAGTAAAATCAATCACAAAGATTATCAATGTGATAAAACTGCATGGGGCGTTGAGCTTTGTAAAAGATTAGGTTCAGAAAATTTTAAATTGCTGTATGATATCTACCACATGCAAATAGATGAAGGTGATGTAATCCACACCATAAAAGAAAATCATCGCTATATTGCACATTACCATACCGCCGGTGTTCCCGGAAGAAATGAAATTGATGAGAACCAGGAGTTAAATTATCCTGCCATTATGAGAGCCATTCTCGGAACCGGCTTTAAAGGTTTCGTTGCACAAGAGTTTATACCCAAAAATGCAAATAAATTAGCTTCTCTTAAACAAGCAATTTCTATTTGCGATATTTAATTAATTATGATGTTATCAAGAAAAAGTTTTATCCTTAGTAGCTGTATTGCAATTGCAACAGTAATTTTAGTCCCATCATTTGGTTGTTTAGCGCAGAAAAAAGCAGTCGGCTTACAGTTATATTCATTGAGAGATGAATTGCCTAAAGACGTTAAAGGAACTATTGAAAAAGTTGCCAAAGCTGGTTTTACTGAAGTTGAACTTTATGGCTTTTCGATAAAAGATCAGTTTTGGGGTATGAATCCAATTGAATTTAAAAAGCTTTTAGATGCGAATGGTTTAACTGCACCAAGTGGTCATTATGGTTTGGGCACTTATCTAACTGATGGAAATACGGCAGAATTAGAAGAGGCAATTGTTGCTGCAAAAGTATTGGGAAGTGAATATGTAACCATCCCCTGGTTGGATGAAAACATCAGAAAAACTGCAGAAGATTATAAAAAGATTGCCGCAAAAATTAATATTGCTGCCAAAATGTGTAAAGATGCTGGCTTAAGATTGGCTTACCACAATCATGATTTTGAGTTTAAAAAACTAGGCGAAACTACAGGTTACCAGATTTTGCTTAACGAAACAGATAAAAACCTGGTTGATTTCGAACTCGATTTATATTGGGTAGTTCGTTCGGGAAATGATCCAATTAAATTATTTACTGATAACCCAGGGCGTTTTACCATGTGGCACGTTAAAGATATGGACAAAGCAAATCCAGCATTGAATGCCGAAATTGGTACAGGAAGTATCAAGTGGAAACCTATTTTTGCCGATGCAAGGCTTTCGGGTATGAAGCACTTTTTTGTCGAGCATGAAACCAACTATAAACCAAATCCTATGGAATCTGTTGCCGCAAGTTGTGCATATTTGAAAAAGAACATTTTGTAAATCTAAATCTATCTATGAACGCTAGACGAACTTTCTTGAAACAAGCTGGACTTATGGCTGGTGCTTCTTTGGTTATTCCATCTTTCGCTTTTGATAAAGTGAATAAAAATGTGGGTTTGCAATTGTACACACTAAGAGATGATTTACCAAAAGATGTGCACACCGTAATAGAGAAAGTTGCACAGGCAGGTTACAAGGAAGTAGAAACCTATGGTTTTGCTGATGGTAAGTTTTGGGGTTTAACACCAAAAGAATTTAAGGCGCTTTTAGAAGCAAATGGTTTAAAGGCTCCTAGCGGACATTACCTAATGGATGAGTTTTCTAAAGATGGTAATATCGATAAGTTAAAAATTGATATAGATGCTGCCACTTCAATTGGTGGAAAATATTTTACCATAGCTGGCGCACATGTAGATACTAACAAGGGTATTGATGGTTTTAAGAAAACCGCCGAAGATTTTAATAAAGTTGCTGAACTGGCAAAAAATGCAGGTTTAAAGTTTGCTTACCACAACCACGATTTTGAATTTAAAAAATTTGGTGATACAACCGGTTACGATGTTTATTTATCAGAAACAGATAAAAACCTGGTAAATTTTGAGTTGGATTTGTATTGGGTAGTTCGCTCAGGTAATGATCCATTGGCTCTTTTCAAGAAATATCCAGGCCGTTTCCCAATGTGGCATGTTAAAGATATGGATAAAACAAAACCAGAATGGAATACTGAAGTAGGCAATGGTTCAATTGAATTTAAATCGATTTTTGCACAAGCAGATTTATCCGGAATGAAACATTTCTTCGTTGAACATGAAAGCAATTATAAGCCAAACCCAATAGGTTCAATTAAAACAAGTTGCGATTATATCAAGGCAAATTTGATATAATTTCATCCTCAGATTAAATAGTTTGATACAGATGTTGCGTCAATTTATTTAATCTGCGGGATTAATATCTAATCATGCCAAGAACTCTAATTCAATTTCCCCGCCAGCACGCAAGTATTTTTTATTCTTTTAACATTTCCTTTTAAATCGAAAACATCAAACACAACAACATAAATTCCAATTGCTGCTTTTTGCCCATTATCAGTTAATCCATCCCAGGTTAAGCTACCATTTGTGCCAATGGTTTGATTCTTTAGCAATTGTTTAATCAACCTGCTTTTATCATTATAAATATTAACCGTTGCCAAGCTTGCATTTTCAGCAACCTGATATTCCAAGATCATCAAATCTTCAAAATTGTCGCCATCAGGAGAAAAGGTTTTTGATAACAGCCGAGCATAATTTTCATTTCCACTTAATTCTTGAGAGTTTTTGTAAGTAGGTGTAGCAAAGCCAGCGGTAGCCGCAGCCGATTTAAAATTACCAGGCTCATTGCTTGCAGCAGTAAAAGAAACACGCTCTAAAGAAATCCCATCTTCATCCTGAATTAAAGGATGATGGATTTTTGCATTGTAATCCAAACGATCCAAAATCTGGTTATTGCTCAATAAAATAACCGATCCTTTATCATTATTAAAAGCTGGCAAACTGCTGATTTGTACAAATTGATTTGGAAATTTAGCTTGATAATTCAGTTTCACATTGGCTTGATTGGTGGTAATTACTCAATAACTTCCAGGCTTAATCATCAGCCTTGCTGTAGAAACATTTTTAATATTAGCTGGTGCGCCAACAACATTCGCATTTGCCAGTTGCAATTCTTTAAGATCAATTTCGTGATTTGAATTGTTGTAAATTTCAACAAAGTCAGCCCCGCCGGTTCTTGGATTGAACAGAATTTCAGAAATCAGAATATCTCCCGCATTAATGATGCAATTCTTATTCACCGCTACAAAATTTACCGTTTTTGATTTGCTATATACTGATTTTTCAGGGATGGATGGCACAACAATTCTCATCAACTGATCGTTTGGATAGTTGAGGCTTAGAATATTTACCGCAAATTTAATGTGTAACAATAGGGATATAAGCGTAATTTTTACCATATTTGGGCTTATATCAAATGTTTAATAAATATAATAATTAAAATTTAAAATGAAAGTAGCAGTTGTAGGTGCAACCGGTTTGGTTGGTACCGTAATGTTAAAAGTATTGGAGGAAAGAAATTTCCCTTTAACAGAGTTAATTCCCGTAGCATCAGAAAAGAGTGTTGGTAAGGAAATTACTTTTAAGGGTAAGAAGTTCCCAATCGTTAGCATGGATACTGCAATTGGCATGAGACCAGACATCGCTTTGTTTTCTGCTGGTGGAAATACGTCATTAGAACATGCTCCACGTTTCAAAGAAGCTGGTACAACGGTTATAGATAATTCTTCGGCTTGGAGAATGGATCCAGCAATTAAACTGATTGTTCCCGAGGTTAATGCGCACGAGCTTTCTATTGATAATAAAATTATCGCCAACCCAAACTGTTCTACCATACAAATGGTGGTGGTTTTAAAACCCTTGCATGATAAATATAAAATCAAACGTGTAGTGGTTTCTACTTACCAATCGGTTACTGGTACAGGTGTTAAAGCCGTTGAGCAATTAATGAACGAACGTAAAGGTGTTGATGGTCCGAAGGCTTATCCTTACGAAATTGATTTAAATGTTCTTCCTCATATCGATGTTTTCATGGAAAATGGTTACACCAAAGAGGAAATGAAAATGGTTAAGGAAACGAACAAAATCATGAGCGATAATAACATCAAGGTTACGGCTACAACTGTTCGTATTCCTGTAATGGGTGGTCACTCTGAATCGGTGAATATCGAATTCGAGAATGATTTTGATTTGGCTGAAGTTCGTAGTATTTTAGAAAAAGCGCCAGGGATTATCGTTGTTGATGATGTGGCAAACTTAAAATACCCAATGCCTAAAGATGCTCATGAAAAAGATGAGGTTTTTGTTGGTCGTATCCGTAGAGATGAATCGGCGCCGAAAGCTTTAAACCTTTGGATTGTTGCTGATAATTTACGTAAAGGTGCAGCAACAAACGCAGTTCAAATTGCAGAATATTTAATTCAGAAAGAATTAGTTTAGTAATTATACGTCGTGCTGAATCAGTTCAGCATCTTAATTGCAGACTCTGAAATAAATTCGGAGTGACGATAACTTAGTAAAGTGATGTGTTTGTTACACATCACTTTTTTTATTTCATTTATTTTTACCACATGAAGTTTTTTAAGCCTGCAATACTTTTTATTTTCCTCTCTATAAACTGTTTAGCTCAAAACAGAATCCAAAACCTAGAAAAAGCTTTCAAAAATTTACTGGCCGATGAACAGGCTAAACATGCCATTATTTCGCTTTGTGTTTTGGATGCAAATACAGGTAAAATACTTTTCGCAAAAAATGAACAGATTGGTTTGGCAACGGCTTCAACCTTAAAAACGATTACCGCAGCCACAGCTTTTAGTATTTTGGGTAAGGATTTTCAGTTTCAAACCACTTTGGCCTATTCTGGAAACATTACTACAGATGGAGTTTTAAAAGGAAATTTAATTATTGTTGGTAGTGGCGACCCTACTCTGGGTTCGTGGCGATATCAGAATAAAGAAAATGCTGTTTTAACACAGTGGGTTGCCGCAATAAAAGCAGCGGGAATTAAGAAAATTGAAGGTGTAATTATTGGCGACGACCGCATTTTCGGTACGCAAACCACTCCCGAAGGTTGGGTTTGGCAAGATATCGGAAACTACTATGGTGCAGGAACATCTGGTTTAGCCTGGAGAGAAAATCAGTTTGATATTCATTTACGGCCAGGTTCAAGCACAGCTGATGAAGTTAAAGTAGTAAAAACTGTACCTGAAACACCGTATGTACAAATTATAAACGAGCTAAAAACAGGTTCATCAGGTACTGGCGATAGAAGTTATGCTTTTCTTCCTCCATACAGCAACCTCGCTTATTTGCGTGGTAGCTGGGGTATGGGAATTGGCAAAACAGGAATTTCAGTTGCACTCCCCGACCCGACTTTCGATTGTGCCTATCGTTTGCAGGATACTTTGAAAAGATTAGGAATACCAACAAATCAACAAGCTACAACTACAAGATTAATGGCATTGAATAATCAATCAATTCCTGTTGTAACTCAGAAATTAAGTACCATCAGTTCTCCTCCCCTAAGCGAAATCACTTATTGGTTCTTAAAGAAAAGCATCAATTTATATGGAGAAACGTTATTAAAAACCATCGCTTTAAAATCGGGTAAAGCAGCTACCACAGCAAAAGGTGCTGAAACTGAAATTAATTTTTGGGCCAATAAGGGAATTGATAAATCAGCTTTAAATATTATTGATGGCAGCGGACTTTCTCCTGGCGATAGAGTAACAACATCGGCAATGGCCAGTATTTTATTTCAAATTCAAAAAGAAAATTGGTTCGCTGATTTTTATAAAGGTTTACCAGAATATAACGGCATGAAAATAAAAAGCGGAACCATAAACGATGTTTCGGCTTTTGCCGGTTATCATACCGATGCCGCTGGAAATAAATATGTAATGGTAATCAATGTTAATAATTACAGCGGAAGTGGAATAAACAAAAAACTATTTAGGGTGTTAGATGAACTTAAATAATCATTAGAAGTAATGCCATATTTTATCAAAAACCTTCAAACTGTAGATGGTTTGATTTCAAATTTATACGGAAATGTTTCTGTTGAAGAAATGACCAAAACCATTGGTTATCATTTAGAACAACAAGGATATAAAGTATTAGATCAGGGATTTGGAAATTTAACATTGGAAAAAGGTAGCCGGATTCAAAGAATTTTGCTTGGTGCTTTCGTTAAATATTACAAATTTAGTGTAACGATGACTCCCACCCCCGAAAAAGAACTGATGGTTAATATCTTTCAGCAATCAAGTGGAATGTCGGGTGGTTTAATAGGAATGAACCAGGTAAAAACAGAATTGGCTAGGTTAAACTTTGTATTTGCCAATCTTTAAATCATTATCAATTGACAAATCTTTTATGATAGGAAGATTATTGACGATATTTTTTCTACTGCCTTTAGTTACTGGCGCACAGCTTAAGGTATTGATTAACGTAAGCGTTCCAAAGCAGATTAATGATAGCTTATTTATAGCAGGGAATTTTAATGATTGGAACCCAAGAGGGAAAGCACTTGTTTTAAATCAGAAAATTAACAATAGCTATTCCATTCAGCTGAGCTTACCAAAAGGTTTTTATGAATTTAAAATTACCCGTGGAAGTTGGAGTAAGGTAGAATCGCAGGCAAATGGAAAATCCATTGAAAACAGAACATTCAATTTAAATGTTGATACAACTATGGATGTGAGTATTGCAAATTGGGCTGATCATTTTACACAGGTTGATGAAAAATATCACTACGGGGATCATGTTCATATTGTAGATACAGCTTTCTTTATGCCTCAGCTAGATAAGCATCGCCAGATCTGGATTTACTTGCCTAAAAATTATTCTAAATCAAAAAAGAAATATCCTGTTATTTACATGCAGGATGGGCAAAATCTTTTTCATGCAAATCCACCCAGGGCAAACGAATGGGCTGTTGATTCGTTATTGGATAGTTTAATTCGTGAGGGCTCAAAAGAAATGATAATCGTTGGAATAGACCACGCAGGAAAAGATCGATTAAAAGAATATAATCCATATGATAGTCAATATGGAAAAGGCGATGGGAAAGCTTACGTACAATTTTTAGTAGAAACTTTAAAGCCTTACATAGATTCGAAATACAGAACTTTGAGGGATGTTAAAAACACCTCTATTGCGGGAAGTTCAATGGGCGGATTAATTTCCATGTATGCCATTGCTAAATATCCAAAGGTATTTGGCTCGGCGGGAGTTTTTAGTCCGGCATTTTGGTTGGCACCGAAAATATATGATGATATAAAGGACAGATTAGCCGGATTAAAAAACAGCAAAATATTTTTTGTGGCTGGCGATAAGGAAGGTTCGGCAATGGTTCGCGACATGAAAAAAGTGCATAGCATTGTAAATCCTGATGGTATAAATAAAAATATCATGCTTTTAGAAATAGAAGATGGGAAGCATACCGAATGGTTCTGGCATCGTGAGTTCGTACCTTTTTATCAATTTATTTCAAAGTAAGATTATTTTAAGGTCAATCGCCCAAGCTTTCCTAACTTTGGAAATCATTAAATACTAAATTTTGGTTTTGAAAAGCAAATTAATTATCCTTCTACTCCTATCCTTTTTCACCAGCACCGCACAAGTACTTAAAAAGCGTACAACCTTGTTAATGGGCAGTAAGTTTGAAATTACTATTGTAGCTGCTGATGCAGAAACTGCTCAGACAAATATTGATACAGTAATTGCCGAAATAACCCGAATTGAATACTTAATTTCAGATTGGAAGCCACAAACACAAATTTCTGAAGTAAATAGAAATGCAGGAATTAAACCTGTAAAGGTTGACCAAGAAGTTTTTGAGCTTACCAAACGAGCGCTTCATCTATCTAAAATAACCCATGGAGCATTTGATATAAGTTTTGCTGCAATGGATAGAATATGGAAGTTTGATGGGTCAATGACTGAAATGCCCGATGAAGTGGCAGTAAAAAAATCAATGGAAAAAGTTGGTTATAAAAATATCATTCTTGATAGTTTAAATAGCACCATTTTCCTTCGGTTAAAAGGAATGAAAATTGGTTTTGGTGCGTTAGGAGAAGGTTATGCCGCCGATCGATGCCGAAACATCATGCTTGCAAAAGGAATTAAAGCAGGTATTGTGAATGGCTCTGGCGACATGAGTAGCTGGGGAAAGCCTCCCAAAGGGAAAAACTGGATAATTGGAATTACGAATCCATTTCATAAAGACAGTCTTTTCGCTGTAGTTCCACTCAAAAATGGTGCTGTAGTTACTTCTGGAACTTACGAGAAGTTTGTAACTTTTAATGGAAAACGTTATTCGCACATTATTAATCCAGTAACTGGTTATCCTGCTACAGGTTTAACCAGTGTAACAGTATTTGGTCCGGATGCAGAACTTGCAAACGGCTTCAGCACCTCCATGATGGTTTTAGGGAAAGATAAAGCCCTAGAGTTTATCAGTTCATACCCAAAATATAGTTGCATTATGTTTGGCGATGATGGACAAGTGTATCACTCTAAAAACATCAATGAGAAGATGTTAAAGAAGTGGAAAAGAGGGGGATATAAAACTTCCAAAAAACGACTATAAAGATGCTAAATTATAACTTGTACTTCTACCGCCAGCTGCTTCTTTAATCAATATACCACGTTCAATCAAATCATTAATGTCACGACCGGCGGTATCTTGAGAACATTTGGCTATTTTAGCCCATTTCGAAGAATTAAGTTTGCCATTGAAACCATCGAGCAATTTATTTAACATTAATTTTTGTCTTTCATTAATGTTAATAGGTGAAAATTCTCTCCAAAATCTCTCTTTATTCCTTATTGTATTTAGGATACCATCTGTATTAATTAGCGCTGAATCGTAGCAAAGAAGAAACCACTCCAACCACTCGGTAATATCCAAATTGCCTTTTTGTGTTTTTTCTAAAATGTTATAATAATTTGTACGTTCCGCTCTAATTTGAGATGACATACTGTAAAAACGTTGCGAAGTTTCATCTGCTCTAGCCAATTGCATATCCGCTATAGCCCTCGCAATTCTTCCATTTCCATCATCAAATGGGTGAATGGTTACAAACCATAAATGAGCTATTCCAGCTTTTAATATAGGATCTAAATCTTTAAAATTGTTAAACCATTTTATAAATTGAGACATTTCATGATCTAATAATTCTGAATCTGGCGCTTGAAAATGAACTTTTTCCCTACCCATAGCGCCAGAAATAACTTGCATTGGATCATCTTTTGCATTTTTACGCCAATTTCCAACCTCAATTTTAAACCCACCACTTCTACCTGTAGGAAATAATGATGCATGCCAGCCAAATAATCTTTCAGAACTAAGTGGTTTAGTATAATCTTGAGTTGCATTTAACATCATTTCAACCACACCATCCACATGTCTATCCGATGCAACTAGACCACTAATTTCTAGTCCTAATTTTCTTGCAATCGAAGAGCGCACCTGATCATGATCAAGTATTTCACCTTCAATTTCACTTGATTTTAATACATCTTCTGTAAGGTTTTCTAGTGTGGTTGCTTCCCTTAAATCAAATCCAACAGATTCCATTAGGCCTAGTAATTTGCCTTGCTTATATCTAACATTGCCTAAAATATTACTTAGAGATTTTTCATCCCAAGTAAAGTTTGGCCAAGATGGAGATTGATGGATATACATATATGTAACTTTCATTTCAAACTTACATAAAAAGTGAGGAATTATAATCGCGTTCAATAAAAATTAAGACCACTTCATCGATCTTTATTAACTTTATAATGAACTAAAAAACAAAGTTGTTATGGAAAGATGTTGTGGTCTTGA
>NZ_CAKLBU010000035.1 GCF_920984735.1 Pedobacter sp. Leaf250
CCTCTTCCCATTCCGAACAGAGAAGTTAAGCCCACCAGAGCCGATGGTACTGCGGTAACACGTGGGAGAGTAGGTCGGTGCCAAATCTTAAAGCCCCATAAAGGGCATTAAAAGAACCCCGTCAGCAGCAGCTGATGGGGTTTCTTCGTTTATACAACCTTCCCTCCCTCCCCAAAAACAAACGCAGCCGTGAACAGGACTGGAACGCCGACAGGTATGGAAGGGTTCTGAACCAGGTCATGCAGGCCTTTGGCCGGTTGTACGCAGGGACTGGGAACCATATAGATATAGGACATATAGAAAGGTGCAAAGGGATGATATAAAGGGATGGGAGCCTGGGCAAATCGGCTCATTATTGCCATAGGTTAACTGGACATATGGGGCCTTGTGCTGTTTTTGCAGAAGTGCAGGGTACCTGCCACCTAAACCTGATGGTACGGAAATCCTTTTTGGATGCATCACACCTTCGGCCACATTATACCCCTTCAGCAAAAAGATTGGAGGGACAGCAGGACTGAAACCAACATTAGAATGCTGTACTTGCTTTACCAATACTTATTAAGGGAATTGAAATGTGTTTTACATCATTTTTGAAACTGATTGTATTCAAAAGTGTTAATAACATGAGGTTTGCCATAATATTTGGTTATCTTTGACCTAACACTATATAAACACGAATAATGAGTTTTTTTGCAGATAAAAGAAGGGAAGTAATGGTGCATATTGAAAAATATATGCTGGAGATGATGGATACCTATCTTAAGCCAATTGATACAAACTGGCAACCATCGGATTTTTTACCTGATTCTACAAGTGAAAACTTTTATCAAGATATTAGAATTTTAAGGGAAAACGCAAAGGATCTTTCTTATGATCTGGTTGCTGTTTTAATTGGAGATACGATTACTGAAGAAGCACTTCCAACTTATGAATCATGGTTAGCTATGGTGCAGGGACCAAGTATGAAGGAAGATGGGGGATGGATGAAATGGAACCGTCATTGGACTGCTGAAGAAAATCGTCATGGTGATTTGCTGAACAAATATTTGTACTTATCTGGTCGTGTTGACATGCGCCAAATGGAGATTTCTACGCAATACTTAATTGCTGACGGATTTGATATTGGAACTGGACATGATCCCTATAGAAATTTTATTTATACTTCTTTCCAAGAGTTGGCAACTAATATTTCACACAGAAGAGTTGCTTCATTAGCTAAGAAAGATGGTGATACTTTACTTTCGAAAATGTGTGGAACTATTGCATCTGATGAGGCAAGACATGCAAAGGCTTATAAAGATTTTATGAATCGTATTTTCGAGGTAGATCCTAATGAAGCTATGATTGCTTTTGAAGATATGATGCGTAAAAAGATTGTAATGCCAGCTCATTTTTTACGTGAGGTTGGTTTAAAAATCGGACAGACCTTTGGTCACTTTACAGATGCTGCTCAGCGTTTGGGTGTTTATACTGCTGTTGATTATGTTGAAATTATGCAGTCGTTGATTGAGGATTGGAAAATTGAAGGTATGCGTGATTTAAATGAAACCGGGGAAAAAGCCAGAGATTATATTATGGCATTACCTTCTCGTTTATTGAGAGTTGCCGAAAGAATGAAAAATCCAACAATGGATTATAAATTTACATGGATTGCAGGTTAATCCCAGATAAATAGAATTTTTTAAAGGTTCTTTTCGTTTAGAAAAGAACCTTTTTTTATGCTTTCAATTACATATTTCTTCGGTATTGGCCACCTACCTCATAAAGTGCATTGCTGATTTGACCAAGCGAACAGACTTTACAAACTTCCATTAATTGTTCAAAAATATTATCGCCAGCAATAGCTGATTTTTGGAGTTGCTTTAATAAGTCTGAAGATTTGTCACTATTCCTTGCTTGAAATTTACTTAGAGCATTAATTTGATATTGTTTTTCTTCCTCTGTTGCTCTAATAACTTCACCAGGTACAATGGTTGGCGAACCGTTTTTATTTAAAAATGTGTTTACGCCGATAATTGGGTATTCGCCTGTATGTTTTAAAGTTTCATAATACAAACTTTCTTCCTGAATTTTTCCTCGTTGATACATGGTTTCCATTGCGCCAAGAACGCCACCACGATCATTGATTCTTTTAAATTCCTGTAAAACAGCATCCTCCACAAGATCAGTTAATTCCTCAATTATAAAAGCACCCTGCAAAGGATTTTCATTCTTCGCCAAACCGAGTTCTCTATTGATAATTAATTGTATTGCCATTGCCCTTCTTACTGATTCTTCGGTAGGCGTGGTAATGGCCTCATCGTAAGCATTGGTGTGAAGCGAATTGCAATTATCATAAATAGCGTATAAAGCTTGAAGTGTTGTGCGAATATCATTGAAATCAATTTCTTGGGCATGGAGTGATCTACCCGAAGTTTGAATATGGTATTTTAATTTTTGGGAGCGATCATTCCCTTTGTATTTGTTTTTAATTGCTTTTGCCCAAATTCTTCTGGCTACGCGGCCAATAACGGCATATTCAGGATCAATACCGTTAGAGAAGAAAAATGATAAGTTTGGTGCAAACTCATCAATGTGCATTCCCCGGCTTAAATAATATTCTACAAATGTAAAGCCATTACTTAATGTAAATGCCAATTGAGAGATTGGATTTGCACCTGCTTCAGCGATATGGTATCCCGAGATAGAAACTGAATAAAAATTTCGGACCTTTTCATCAATAAAATATTTTTGAATATCTCCCATCATCCGTAAAGCAAATTCGGTTGAGAATATACAGGTATTTTGTGCCTGATCTTCTTTTAAAATATCAGCCTGTACTGTTCCACGAACGGAACTAATTGCCCTCATTTTAATTTGAGCGTATACGTCTGCGGCTAAAACCTGATCGCCTGTAACACCTAAAAGCATTAAACCCAAACCATCATTTCCTTCGGGTAAGTTGCCATCATAAGTTGGCCTATCAATGCCTTTGGCTTTATAAATTGTTTCTATCTTACTATTTACTTCATCTTCCAAACCATTTTCAATAATATATTTTTCACATTGCTGATCAATTGCGGCATTCATGAAAAAGCCCAGCAGCATAGGTGCAGGTCCATTAATTGTCATTGACACGGAAGTTGATGGCGCACATAAGTCAAAACCAGAGTATAACTTTTTGGCATCATCTAATGTTGCAATACTCACACCTGAGTTTCCGATTTTACCGTATATATCAGGACGGATATGAGGATCTTCTCCATAGAGCGTAACGGAATCGAATGCAGTTGAAAGTCGATGTGCGGGTTGGCCAAGGGAAACGTAATGAAAGCGTTTGTTAGTTCTTTCAGGACCACCTTCTCCAGCAAACATTCTGGTCGGATCTTCTCCATCGCGTTTTAGTGGAAATACTCCAGCTGCATACGGGAATTCTCCCGGAAGATTTTCAGTTAGTAACCAGCGCAGAATATCACCCCAATCTTCATACCGTGGAAGTGAAACTTTTGGGATATTTAATTTTGAAAGAGACTCATAATACAATGGCTGCTTTATTTCCTTATCACGAACCTTGTATATGAAAAATTCTTCTTTGTAAGCTCGCTTGGTTTCGGGCCATTGACGGAGTAATCGTTTACATTCTCCATCCAATTGTTCTTCAAAAAACGAATAAGCGGCTTCTAAATCTCCACCAGATGGCGATACTTTACCATTTATATCCTTTATTTGGTGTTCATTTAATAAATCTATTACGCCCTTAAGCTGATACATTTTTCTGGCTATTGCAGATTGCTTATTTACCCATTCATTATAGGTTTGGCTTGATTCTGCAATCTCTGCCAGATAACGAATACGATCTGGTGGAATGATATAAATTTTTTCGGATTGATCGGAAGTTAGCTCCATCTTTGCTTGGAAATCTGTTCCGGTTTTGACTTTAATTTGTTCCATTAAGGCAACAAATAAATTATTCATACCGGGATCATTAAATTGAGAAGCCATCGTTCCATAAACTGGAATTTCCTCATCTTTGGCATCAAATATATTATGATTGCGTTTATATTGTTTCCTCACATCACGTAGAGCATCCAGAGCACCTCTCTTATCAAACTTATTGATGGCAACAAGATCGGCAAAATCAAGCATGTCAATTTTTTCCAGCTGTGTAGCCGCACCGAATTCTGGTGTCATCACATACAAAGAAACATCACAATGTTCTGTAATTTCCGTATCAGATTGACCGATACCAGATGTTTCTACAATAATCAAATCGTAACCTGCCGCCTTACAGATATCGATACTTTCCTGAACATTTTTAGAAAGTGCTAAATTTGCCTGACGAGTGGCTAATGAGCGCATGTAAACTCTAGGATTATTTATGGCATTCATCCGAATGCGATCGCCCAATAAAGCTCCGCCAGTTTTTCTTTTAGATGGATCAACCGAAATAATCGCCAGAGTTTTATCCTTTACTTCTACCAGAAACCGACGAACCAATTCATCAACGAGTGAGGATTTTCCCGCCCCGCCAGTACCTGTAATTCCTAAAATAGGGGCATTGTTATTTTGCGATAATTTTTTTAAGTCATTAACAAATTCCTGTGCGCCTTCTGGATCATTTTCTGCTACAGTTATAGCACCAGCAATTGCCTTTACTTCTTTTTTAGGAATGGATTCCAATTCATCAGTTATTTCTGATTTGGTAACGAAGTCGGTTTTAATCAACATATCGTTTATCATCCCTTGCAGGCCCATTTTTCGTCCATCATCAGGAGAATAGATTTTGGAAATTCCATAAGCCTCCAGTTCCTCAATTTCTGATGGCAAAATTACTCCACCGCCACCGGCAAAAATTTTAATATGGCCCGATCCACGCTCTTGCAACAGATCGTGCATATATTTAAAATATTCGATATGGCCGCCTTGATAGGAGGTCATGGCGATGCCTTGAACATCTTCCTGAATGGCACAGTTTACCACTTCATCAACCGAACGATTATGGCCAAGATGAATCACCTCGGCACCGGAAGATTGAAGGATTCGACGCATAATGTTAATTGTAGCATCGTGGCCATCAAAAAGTGCTGCTGCCGTTACAAAACGAATTTTATTTTTTGGTTTATATATTTCTACTTGTTGCATAGTATAGGATTTAAAGCTTCACAAAATGTAATTTTGTAATACTTGTTCCAGACATATTTGGTTCAACAAATGTAGTAAATACTTATAATTTGAGGCTTTTTTAACGGTATTGATACTGTTTATAAACAACAAAGCCATCTTTTGAGGGATGGCTTTGAACTTATTTGTTTGTGATTTCTGTTATGGGTTCTCCAACTGTTCCATTTGGCATTTGGATATGAAGCAATGCGGCTAATGTTGGCGCAATGTCTGTCATGTAATGTGTTTTATTCGTTGCTCCTGGTTTAATTCCCCATCCCATAAAAACTAACGGAATGTGCGAATCGTAAGGGTTCCAGTTACCATGAGTTGTTCCGGTACTTCCACCATTAAACCAATTTGGTTCTAAAATGTAATAAATATCGCCACTTCTACGGGCATTATAACCGTTTGTAATCATTTTTTTCTGAATTTCTTGAAGTGTGGTTTGAGATATTCTCGAGATATCAACTGCATTTTGAAAGCCATCCAATCTTTTCAGAAACTCTATTGTTGCCGATTTTATCACTTCGAAACTTACTGTACCATTATCAGTTTTATCATGATCGAAAATAATTTGGTTATTCATCGATTTTAATACCACATTGTTTACTTTAAATTTTTCGTTCAAAAACGCGTTCAGTTTAAAAGTAATATCTCTATCACTTACTACGCCGGCAGGCAACTTATTTTCTTTCATAAAACCAGGAACATGTGCTGCACCATGGTCAGCAGTTAAGAAAATAGTATAGTTCCCCTTACCAACCTGCTTATCTAAATAGTTAAAAAATTCTTCGAAATCTTTATCCAAGCGTAAATAAGTATCTTCGGCTTCGATCGAATTCGGGCCATAACCATGACCAACATAATCTGTTGCAGAACAACTTACCGCAAGGAAATCGGTAATGTTATCAGCACCTAAATCTTCAGATAAAATAGCCAATTTGGCAAGATCCAAAGTGATTGTGTTTCCATAGGGTGTACTTCTGATCGCATCAAAATTCTTATCTACAAATTGAGTAAGCTGATGAGGGAAAGTACTGCTTTTGCCTTCATAAGCTTTTTCATCTGTGGTGCTATTTACGTATGTATTGATTGGATAAAGTGTTTCCCAGTTTTTTGAATAGAATTTATTTGCCAACTTTAATTTGTTGTAATCAGCAATCCAAGTTGGAACCTCTTTCATGTAGTACGAACTTGTAATCCAATTTCCTGTACTTCCTTGATACCAATATGCTGCATTAGCTGCATGGCCAGCAGGCAAAATAGAACCTCTATCTTTTAAAGAAATTCCGATAACCTTACCCTTAAAATTTGTTGCCAAACGCAATTCATCCGTTATGGTATTGCTTAACATATTTTTTGGAGACATGTTGCCTTCGGATGACGGCGTGCTTCCAACTGTGAAAACGGTCGAATCTTCTGTGCAATACACGTTTTTCTTGGTTTCAGGATCGTACCAATCGTTACCAATAATACCATGAACTGCCGGAACAGAACCAGTGTAAATGCAGGTATGCCCGCAAGCAGTATATGTTGGTGTATATGGAATGAACGTGTTTTCAACAGAAAAACCCTCATTTATTAACCTTTTAAATCCACCGTTTGAGTATCGGTTATAGTAGCGATAAAGGTAATCCCATCTCATTTGATCGACAACTAAACCCACAACCAGTTTCGGACGAGCAACTTCTGCTGGAAATGCTTTTGTTTGTGGAAGAGCACTTTTTTTTGCTTGTGCATTTGCAGCTGAGATGGAAAAAATAGATAGTGAAAGTAATAAATAAGAAATTTTCTTCATTCTGTTTTTAGTTAAAAGACCAAAGTAACAATTTTTCATCTATAAATTTATCGTTTCATTTGTGATGATTTTGTTATAGATTAGTTAAGTGGTAATCAAAATCATAGTGGTATGGATGAAGATTTTGAAGATTGCGCAAAGATTTTATAGTGCTTCTGCTACCACAAATGTGCTTCCTCCAATAAAAATAAGGTCGTTTTTGCTGGCTTTTTTAATCGCTGTTTCTTTAGCTATTAATACTGATTGATAATCATTGCCCTTAAGTTGATAAGATGCAGCTTGATCTTTAAGTTCTTGGGCATCTAGAGCCCTTTCCAAATCCGGTTTGCAGAAATAATAAGTAGCATTTTTAGGCATCATAGACAGCACTTTAGAAATATCTTTATCCTTCACCATCCCGAAAACAATATGCAATTTATCAAATGGTGTTTGATTGATGTTTTTTATCACTTCTGCAATGCCAGCTTCATTATGTCCGGTATCACAAATCACTAATGGATTTTTAGCCAAAGTTTGCCAGCGGCCTTGTAAACCCGTTAATTTTTTAACCTGTTTTAATCCAGCAAAAACACTTTCATCTAAAACTTTGAATGATGTTGTATTATTTAAAACTTCAATCGACTGTAAAACTGTTAAAATATTTTTATGCTGATAAATACCGGTTAAGTCGGATTTTAAATTTTTATATCGAATTTGATTATCCTGATAAACAGACAGGGATAATTTAGCATGATCAATTTTGAAGTTGGCGGCTTTTAATGTTGCATCTGCAAAAATAATTGGCGCATTCATTTCGTTGGCTTTTGCAATAAAAACGGTTTTCGATTTTTCCTGCGTTTCACCAATTACCACTGGTGTGTTTTTCTTAATAATTCCAGCTTTTTCTCCAGCAATTTCTTCGATGGTATTGCCCAGCATATTGGTATGATCCATGCTGATATTTGTGATGACAGAAATTTCTGGTTGGATGATATTTGTAGAATCCAATCGCCCTCCCAAACCAACTTCAATGATGGCAATATCGACTTCGTGTTTTGCAAAATGATCAAAAGCTAGCGCTACGGTAACTTCAAAAAATGATGGTTCAACCTGATTAATTAATTCTTGTTGATTTTTAACAAAGGAAACTACTTCCTTTTTGCTAATCATTTTTCCGTTAATGCGGATGCGCTCGCGAAAGTCTTTTAAATGAGGGGAGGTATATAAACCAGTTTTGTAACCTTGAGCTTGTAAAATTGCAGCAAGCATGTGCGATGTTGAACCTTTTCCGTTTGTTCCGGCAACATGTATGCTTTTAAATTTATTTTGAGGATTATCCAGGGCCTCACAAAAAATCACTGTATTTGTTAAATCTTTTTTAAATGCAGAAGCGCCCACACGAGTAAACATTGGGAGTTTGCTGTATAAATAATCAAGCGTTTGCTGGTAATTCACCTTATATGCTGAACTAATAAAGAAAATATGCTAATTAACCTTAAAGTTAAAAACTACAACACCAGTTTGATTATCGCCGCCAACACCAGAACTTGTTAATGATGAATTTTTAACTGCCTGAACACACTTGTCGACTAATTCTCTATCGGTAATGGTAGAGCCTTTTAACTCTTGCCTCGCATCTGTAATTCTTCCTTCTTTATTAAAGTATATTCTAATAGCAATTCTTCCGCGTACCTGTCCATCGTCTTTTGGAATAACCAGGTTTGAAAAACGTCGGAGTTCGATGGGTTTATTTCCATAACCAGATCCGCCTTCGCCATAGTTTGGCGCTAATGGATCACCATTAACTGAACCCTGGTTTCCTGCTGTATTTCCTGTTCCATCACCTTGCCCTTGCCCTGTATTCTTTTTGCCTTTGTAAAGTGCATTCTGATTAATCACTGGTTGAGAAGGCTTATCTTCAGCAACAGTAGTTGGTGCGGTAGTTGTTGCTTTAGTCGGCTTTGTATTTACCGCAATGGCATCTTCAGTATTTTGGGTTTGAACTTCCTTGTCAGAATTATCTGTAGTAGTTGTTGGGGTAACTTTTTCATCAGGTGTTACTTTGTCGGGTGCTTTTCCATTTGCGTTAGGATCTGCCGATGGTTCTTCAATACTGGTATAATCATCGCCCATACCTTCTGCCGAAGTTCCATAATTGACCACCATACCGCCCATGCCTAGTTCTTCAGGAGGTTGGAAAGAATTAATTACAATAAAAAAGCTAATCAACAATAAAAAACCCATGATCCCACTGGCTATAGCAACAGCTTTAGGATAATTGTTTTCTTCGTTATTTATATTTTGTGCTTTGTAATTCATTATTTTTTAGGCTCAACAGCAACAACAAGTTTTAATTTAAGCTTGTTTGCAATATCGTTAACAACGAAACCATCTTGATAAGTAACATTACGCGATACATATAAAAGAATGGTCATATCAGGTGCCAATTTTTGATAGGCTGCTAAAGTTGGCTCTAATTGCTCGATAGTTACGGGTTTTTTATCAACGGAATATTTTAAGTTTTCGTCTATGGTAACCGTAACCGCTTTCTTTGCGGTAGATTGTTGTCCGCTAGAAGATTGAGGCAATAAAAGTTTAACTACAGTAGGATTTACCACTGCAGATGCCAGTAAGAAAAACAGCATCAGGAAGAACATAATATCGTTCAACGCTGAAGTATGTACTTCTACCGACCCTTTTGTTCTTTTGCGTAAGTTCATTATTTACCTGGCTCTTCTAATAAATCAATAAAATCAATTGCATCGGTTTCCATTTTAAGGATGATTTTTTCTACCATAATGTTAAGGATATGGTAAAGTACATAAGCAATAATACCGATAATTAATCCAGTTGCAGAAGTGATCATCTTGGTGTATAAACCACCTGAAATGGTCCCGATTTCGATAGCACCTTTAATGGATACCTGATGGAAAATTGTAATAACCCCCACAATTGTACCTACGAAACCTAACATGGGTGCAATACCCGCCACAATACCTAAAATGCTAATATTCTTTTCCAGCTTTGATACTTCTAATTTACCAACGTTTTCGATAGCACCTTCAATATCTTTAATCGGGCGACCTATACGTTTTAAGCCTTTTTGCAACATGCGGCTCAGGGGAGAATTATTGTTTCTTAAAAGAGACATCGCTCCATCCAAATTACCAGATTGAATATACGATCTGATTTGACCCATCAAATTTGACTCGTCTTTAGTTGCTTTTTTGATGGTTAAATAACGTTCAACAAATATTATCAAGGCTAAGAATGCCAATAATGCCAATGGAAGCATTACCCATCCACCTTTAAAAAGCAAATCGATGAAATGCAATTCTGGCTCTGGTTGGGTTAAGGCTTGGTTAACCCCATTAACTGTGTCTTGAAGTGCTTGTGTAGTGTCCTGAATTAATAAAGTTATCATTATGGTTGTGTGTTGTTAATAATCTGTTGTACGTAAAATCCTTTACCCTTTAATTTCTTCTGCAAAATATCTTTTTGTGTTTCGGCTTCTTGCTGTGTTTTAAAAGATGCAATACTCACCTTATGCCAGGCGCCTGGCATGTTTGCAATTTTGGCATTGTAACCATTTTTTTTCATGTTTGCAACGTAAGCCTTTGTAGCAGCCAAATTTTTTGAAGCATAAACAATTACATCAAAAGAAGTAGTTTTGATATCGGTTACCACTTCTGTTTTTGGCGCAGGTGATTCATTTTTTGTTGTTGCAACTATCTTCTTTGCTGTATCTAAAGGGTTTTGCTGAACTTGATTGGCTTTCAAAATGCTATCCGTTCTGGCGATAGAATCTTGCTTTGCTTTAAGGGTATCAACCTCATTTTTTTGAGAATCGATAACAGCGGTAGGGGTAGTGGTTTGTAAAGCAGCTTGCTGTTTAAACCAATCTGGTTTTAAAAAATAAAGGATAACACCAATTAGAAGAATACCAAAAATGATAAGGATTACCTTTGGCCAAATTGATTTCTTTTCTTCCTCATATGTTTCTTCAACAATTGGGTCGTGACCAAATCTGTTCGGATGTTCTGCATGTTGCTCCTTTATAAATTCTGGAGCTTCGATTACAGGTTCTGCTTTTGGCGTTTCATCTTCTAAGTTGATATAGGTTTTCTCTTCTTCAGTTTCTGGTGTGTGACCAAAACGATTTGGATTTTCTTCGTGTTGTTGAATAACACTTTCTGGTACTTCAACCTCGTCATTTGTTAGCGCCTTAACTGCTTCTTCATCTTCTGGCGTATGGCCAAATCTATTTGGATGCTCAGCGTGTTGTTCTTTTATAAATTCGGGTGCATCTGTAACTTCTTCATTCGCTTTTGCAGTGTGCTTTAACGTATTCCGCAAATCATCTTGCACTTCATCTAATTCTACATTTTCGATAATTGGATGAATGTGGGCAGTTTCTTTAGGTTGAGCAGGCGCTTGTGGCACTTCAGCTATTTCGTCGTAAACTTCTTCATTCACATCTGAAGATTCAGTTTGCGGTGCATCTATGGCAGCTTCAGGTAAAGAAGGTAACCCATAAAATTCCGATCCATAATTTATATTTTTTGCAGCTTCAAAGCTTAAGCCTTCATGCTCTGTAAAGAATAATCTACCTACATTTTCTAGTTCAGCTTCGTGCTCTTCTTCAAGCTTTTGTTTAACCTCATCAACAAACTGTGAGATGTAATAAGAAGCACTTTCAACAGAAATATTCCTTTTGGTGGCAACAAAATTAATCAATGCTTCATCATTTTTTACTTCTGATGAAAATTGAAGCGCATAACTCGGTGGTAAAAACGATTGTGTTTCCTTATCATATCTACCTGGAAATTTCTTTTTATAGAAGGTTCCCAAGCCGGTAATACCAACTTCTTTGCTTTGCTGCAAGAGTTCTAAAAGGTATGATAAGATATCCATTCCGGTAAAATTAAGCGTTTTTTCTAAACCTTCGTAATAATAAATTTAATCTGTTTAAAATGAATAAGTTAATCCGCCAAAAACATTTAGCCCGTTAACTTGATAATATAGAAAACGATTGTATTGAGAATTTAGTAAGTTATTGGCTTTTGCAAAAACTGAAAATTTATTATTGATTCTATAATCTGCACCGATTCCTAAATCGACAAAACCTTTCACGGTAACAATTGATTCGATACCTGTATTAGGAATGATATATTGTAATGGATTTACCGGTTGTTGAACATTTACTTTCGCTTTTACATCATCTTGAATCACTACAGCCGCATTAAAGCTTAGCTTCTTATTATAGGTATAAACAAAATTCGAGCTTACTTTCAATCCTGGTTTAAACCATGAATAAGTTTCCGAAGCTGGTTTCCAGTCATCAAGGTTAACTTTACCTGTCCATTTTAGCGCATCGCTAACCTGAACAGAAATTTCACCTTCGATACCAGTTAATTTTGTTTTACCAAAATCGTAAATCACGTCAAATTTATTAAAATCATTAAAGTTATTAATGAATAAAGGCATGTCATCAAACTGCTTAATGTAAACTCTGGCTTTATAACCAAAACCAGGTCCGCCGGTGCCTTTAATACCACCACTAATGCTTAATTTCTCTACTGTATTTTTAATTAGAATATTGCTGTTTAACCAAGGGTTTTCATCTGTGAAACCTTTCATTGAGTTTCTGTTTACATCACCTTTAACCTCTCCAAAAACCTGTAAGTAATCGGGAATTAAAGTAAAATCTGCAGTAACAGCTGGGAAAATTTTTGAGCTGCTAAAGGCACCAAATTCTTGAACAAAGTTAATACCAGCGGTAATTTTTGCTCCCTGAACCTGTAAACGGATATATGGATTTAGCCTTAATAAATTATTGCCCACACTGGTCAATGCATCTTTGGTGCTTCCAAATTCAGTTGATGCTGCTAAACCTAAATTTAATGAGTTAATTCTTTTGTTTAGGTATCCATTCAAGCTAAAATAACTTTCCTTTGCACTAAAACGATCATTCCATAAATAGCCATTGGCTTTAACAGCATAACTCAGTGCATCTTCATCTTCCGTAAAGTTTTTAACCAATTCGCCCTCTAACTCTAAAAATGTTAAAGCTTGTTTTTCTGGATTTGGATTTAAAGTTGGATTAGCACCATCAAGCCCATAGAAATATGTGCCATTACGTTCAAAATTGAGGCGTCCACTAACTGTATTTTCCTCTAAAATACTGCGACCAAAAATGCTTAGTTGCTGTTGACTACTATTTTGCTTATTTAATTTACCTTCCTGGCTAAAATGTTTAAAGTATCCACCCAATTGTAAACCTTCATCTTTTCCGGTATTAAAATAAGCTTCACCCAATAAAGTAGAAAGCGAACCGAAAGCACCCTTTACGTAATTATTTACTAAGATACTTGCTTTTTCTTCTGCAAGTTGTTGCGCCTGTAGTTTTTGTATATCGCTATTTATCTCTAATTTTTTATCGGTAACACTGTAATTCAGCTTTGCTTTATAAGTTTTAACATCATCCAAATTCGGACTTCTTCTCAATTTTACAGCTTCGGCTAAGATGGGCTTATACGGGCGAACAACTTCAATTTCCTCACTTACTACAGCCTTTTCTTCTGCTTTCTTTTCCTGTGCCTGGGAAGTAAAAAAACCAGCAGCAACAAAAAACAGTAAACTATATATATATTTAATCGACTTCATAATTCTACTTCTTCTGGTTTAGTTTTTCTAGTTTTTCTTTGGCTGTAGGAATAATATCATCCTTGCCTTCGTAATTATCAATTATACTTAGAAGTGTGCTTTTTGCTTGTAAGTTATCTTTAAGCGCTACATAATTATCCGATAGGAGGATAAATGCTTTCGCCACCCAATAATCATGAGAGGCCATATTATTTACGATATCGAAACAAGTTTTTGTTGATGTTTTAAAATCGCCTTTGTTATATTCTACTAAAGCAAGATTGTATTTTGCCTCGGCAGCTGCAGCGGTTTTAGTTTTGGCTACCACGTTTTTAAATGCTGCAACTGCAGACGTGGTATCGCCTTTTAATAAGTATGCTTTACCAGAAAATAAACCAGAACTATTTTTTTCTTCTTCCGAAGCTTTTTCTGATTCATTGGTCAGTTTTGCGTATTTCAGCATATCATCTGGCATGTTAAGCGCTGTGTAGGCCTTTAACAAATTGTTGATAGCGAAACTATAGTGCGCTTTGTAATCGGTTGTGGTTTCTAGTCTTTTCAAATAAACAATCGCTTCGTTATATTTCTTTTGATTTAAAAACAATTGCGAAATGCTAACCAACGAACGTTCGGTATAATCACTTGTCCAATCATTTAAAATAAATTCATAATCTGGAATTGCCTCATCAGGACGACCTAGTTTAACTAATGATTCTGCCCTGATAAATTTGGCCTCTTTCTCGTGATTTGCTTTAGGGAATTTATCAAAATAAGCATTAACTGCCTGGAATGCTCCATTGGCGTCACCTTTTAAATAAAGGTTATTTGCTGCTGAGAAGATGATATTGTCTTGTTCGTTATTTGAATAGTTACCAAGTGGAGTAGTATTGGCATAGGCAATAAACCCGTTGGCATCTCCTTTATCTACATAAATGTTTTTAATCGATTCCATAGATTGCTTCGCCTCATCAGAAGTTGGATAATCGCGGATCACTTTTTTAAACGATTCTAAAGCGGCATCGTCTTGATCTTGGTTATATTGAACCAAACCAATAGTAACCAAAGCTTTTGGAACATAACTACTACGAGGATACTTCGCTACCAAACTCACCAAATCAGATTTAGATTTATCAAAATCACCCTTGTTGAAATAAGTGTAAGCCGTTTCAAAACCAGCATCATCTGCATAATTTGAGTTAGGGAATTTGGATAGCAAATTTTGCATTGTAGCAATTTTAGCATCGTATTGATTTTCCAAACCCTGGATCATGCCTTTTTGGAAAGTTGCATAATCTTCTGATGTGGTATGCCTGTCGATGATTCTGTTGTAATTCGTCATCGCATTGCCGTAAGTTTTATTTACGAAGTAAGAATCGGCTAAACGAATGGTTGCATCATCAATCGTTTTTTGATCTTTATCATTTCCTTGCAAAAATTTCTCGAAGTAATTTGCCGCTTTACTGTATTTCTCGTCTTCAAAAGCAGAGTATGCTAAAGCGTAATTGGCAAAATTATAAACGCCGGTTTTATCTGCATCAGGCATTTTTAAGAATTTTTCGAAAGTAGAAACCGCTTCGCCATATTTACGTAATTCGTACATGGCTTCTGCTTTCCAATAGGTACTTAAAGCATGAATTTCATTATCTTCAGGAAACTTTTCTGAACGTAAAAACATCGATAAGGCATTCGGAAAAGCCCTTTCGTTATAGAATTCTAAACCACGGAAATAAGTAACTTTCTGATAAGCTTCTCTTGCCTCTAAAGTTTTATCGGGAATGGGTTCTAAAATATCGACAGCGGCTTGATAGTTTTTTGTGGTTAAAAGCACTTCACCTAACAAAGTTTTCGCTTCATTAAGTTTACGAGATTTTGGAAAAGCTTTCAAAAATCCTTGCGTAGCTTCTAAAGCTTGCTGATGGAAATCCAGTTCATAACTTAATTTGGCATAGCTTAACCAAGCCTCCTCTTGAATGGCTTTATCAAAATCTAAGCGTGAAGCTCTAAAAAATGCACTTTGTGCTTTTTGCTTATTTCCCAATTGGATAAACGCCTTCCCCAAAGTATGCATACCATTTTGAAGATAGACATCATCGTTATTCAGCTTTTCTAAAACCGCTACAGATTCTTTATATTTTTTGTTTTGGAACAATGAGTACCCATATTGATAAATGAATAAGTTGTTCTTCGTTTCGCTTTTATCTTTTGCATAAAATTCTGCAAAATATTTCTCTGCATTTTTAAATTCTGATTTAGCAAAGTAAGAAGCGGCCACCAAACTCAACATTTCAGGTTCAAATTGTTGTTTCGTTTTTTGAATAGATTCTAATGCGTAGCTGATTACATCATCGTAACGCTCATCCAAATAATACATCGAGGTAATATAATATGGATAACTTGCTTCGTAAGTAGGCGATCCTTTTAACTTTTCGAAATTGGCTAATGCCGTTTTATATTCTTTGTTTAGGTAGTTGATATAGGCAAAATAATAAGTAGCACTTTCTTGAAAATCACCTTCTTCTTTTTTTACTTTTTCAAATAGGGGTTCTGCTTTTTCATAATCCTTCAATTCAAAATAAGCGTAACCTTGTTTAAATTGATACTCATTACGCTGTTTGCCCGAAAGGGTAGAAGGATCAGTTTTTTCGAACCACTCTAAAGCTTTTGTATAGTTTTTTTGACCAAAATAAGTCTTCCCAACATAAAAGTAGGCAAGTTTAGTATTTGGATTTAATGGATAATCGCGGATAAAAGCTTGAAATAAACTTTCCGCATCACTATTTGTTAGTTCTAATGCACAAACGGCCGCATAAAATTTTGCATTTTCTTTAAGCAAAGATAATTCGGCATTACTTTCTGTTTGTGTAGAAGGTTTATAACGTTGTTGCTCAACAAGTTTGAACTGCTGTGCGGCAGCTGTGTATTTTTCTTTATCTAATAATTCTAAGCCTGTTTGGTAGTTTTTATTGAGGTTTTGCACAGCGCTAACTTGCGCATAAGTGGTAAAACTTCCTGCCAAAAGTAGCGGAATTAGTAAGTATTTTTTCTGCATCGGTTTCAAATATGGTTGGTACTAAATTAGAAATAGTATCAGGGTTTATCAACAGAAGTAATTAACATCTGTTAATAACACAAATAAACGAAGGGTTTTTGGAATTGGTATGGAAGAAATATAAATGTTGAAAAATATAGGGTAAAGGTATTATTAGTTCATTAGTTCAATTGTTCATTCGTTCACTTGTGCGATATAGAACAATTAAGTTAACAAGCTACAGAAACAGTTATCACTTTACACTTAGCTGTTACCAATGGCAAATGAACTAATGACAAATGAACTCTTGTCTATCCTTGGCTTGCCAATAAATAAAGTACAGCCATTCTCACCGCCACGCCATTTTCTACTTGTTCTAAAATGATAGATTGTTTACTGTCGGCAACATCACTGGTAATCTCAACGCCACGATTAATTGGGCCTGGATGCATCACTATGATTTCTTTATCTAGGTTATCAAGAATTTGTTTGTTGAGGCCATACATCATGGCATATTCCCTTAGAGATGGAAAATATTTGATATCCTGACGCTCTAATTGAATGCGAAGCATATTGGCTACATCGCACCAATTCAATGCTTTAATCAAATTGTGCTCAACTTTTACTCCAAGTAAATGAATATGCTTAGGAATTAATGTAGTTGGTCCGCAAACCATTACTTCTGCACCTAAACGCTGCAGGCAAAGGATGTTTGAAATGGCTACTCGGGAATGCAAAATATCACCAACAATAACCACCTTTTTACCAGCTACGTCCCCTAATTTCTGGCGGATGGAGAATGCATCTAGTAACGCTTGTGTTGGGTGCTCATGGGCACCATCACCTGCATTTACAATCTGTGCTTTTACGTGTTTACTCAAAAATTGACCAGCTCCAGCGTATGGGTGGCGCATCACTACCATATCCACTTTCATAGAAAGGATATTGTTTACCGTATCAATTAGAGTTTCGCCTTTGCTTACCGATGACGATGATGCCGCAAAATTTACAACATCTGCCGATAGCCTTTTTTCGGCCAGTTCAAAAGAAAGTTTGGTTCGGGTTGAGTTTTCGAAAAAGATATTGGCAATGGTAATATCACGAAGAGAAGGAACCTTTTTAATGGGTCTATTAATTACTTCCTTAAAATTATCTGCAGTTTCGAAAATTAATTCGATATCATTCCGGTTAATATCTTTAATACCTAAAAGATGTCGGGTTGATAGTTTGTCTGCTGCCATTTTTTATGTTATTGTTTTTCTGATAATAAAATCACTTTGTCTTCACTTCCTTCACTTGCCCAAGTCACTTTTACTTGTTGTGAATTTAAGCTATCTACCTGATGCCCAATATAATCAGGTTCAATAGGTAAATGTCTACTAAACCTGCGATCGATTAAGACTAAAAGCTCAACTTTCTCTGGTCGGCCATAAGCAAGCAAGGCATCAAGCGCTGCCCTAATGGTTCTTCCTGTCCAGAGAACGTCATCGATTAAGATTACTTTTTTGCCTTCAATGATAAAATCTATCGAATTGCTGCTTGCTGTAACCAAGCCATCTTTCCGGCGAAAGTCGTCTCTAAAGAACGTGATATCAAGATTTCCCTTTAGAATTTTCTTGTTCTTTAGAATGGTTTCCAGGTCCTGATGAATGCGATCGGCCAGAAATATACCTCTTGGCTGAATGCCAATTAAAACGGTATTCGCGAAATCGTCGTGGTTTTCAATTAATTGATGGCAAAGCCTCTTAATTGTAATCTGAATTTTTTGTCCGTCAAGAAGTGTTTTCTTTTGCATTGAAGAAGGATTGGGCAAATATAAGTAAAAAGTGAAAAGTAAAAAGTAAAAAGTAGATTTTTGCGCCCTTACTTTATCCGTTTTGGTTATAAATAACTCCAAAATTTTGATTAATAGCGTTTTGTAATTAATTATATTTGCATCGATGATAAAGAAAAACCCGGTAATTTTTTTTGATGGTATTTGTAACCTGTGTAATGCTTCGGTTCAGTTTGCAATTGAACGAGATAAAAATAATGTTTTCAGGTTTACGGCCTTACAAGGAGAATTTGCCAAGATTAATTTGCCAAAGTTTAATGTTGATTTAAATAAAATCGATTCGATAGTTTTGTTAGAAAACGACCGACTTTACACTAAATCATCAGCCGTTTTACGGATAGCAAAAAAATTAAATGGATTATGGCCAATGTTATATGGTTTTATCATTCTGCCAAAATTTATTTGTGATTGGGTTTATGATTGTGTTTCTAAAAACCGTTACAAATGGTGGGGAAAGCAAGAAAGTTGCTGGGTATCTACCCTCGAATTAAAAGAAAAATTTTACGATTAATTATGCTCTTGCTGGTCTTGATTGTTTCGCGGTTTCCAAAGCCATAACGTTAAAATTATAAGTGGAATTGAAATGCTTAGCGCAATGACGATAAAAATACTACGCTGCCTGACGATATCCGCCTCATCAGTAATAAAAATATTTACTGTTTCTTTTAAAACAAATAATGTGATTAAGGTACAAATGACGGCAAGTATTTTACGCATGATTGAAATTTAGGCAAAGATTAAAATAAATTCTGTGAGAATTTTAAAAACTTAAAAAGTGTTCGACAAGTATTTTTTACTGTAAGTGATTCCCATTAAATCATAACGTTTAAATTGGGTTTTTAAACGTTGAAGAAAATCAGGATAATTCTTTTTTTCTTTGGGGCTCCACAAAATTTCGCTTAAAGCATCCAATCGTGGAAAGAGTTGATACTGTACTTTTGCAGGATTGGTAATGTATTCACTCCACAAACAACCTTGACCACCCCAAATGTATTTCGCTTGTTCTGCATTTAATTCAGTAGGAACAGGTTCATAATTATATACATCAGCGAGAAGCGAAGGCTTGCCAGCAGTTAAGCTATCTTCTTTTACAAATTGAGCGTGGTTAAAATACATTTTGTTTTCGGGTGTCATAATGGCTTGGTGATTTTGTTTAGCAGCCTCAATACCACCTTTTTCCCCCTGCCAACTCATCACAATCGCATTAGGAGCTAATCCACCTTGCAGAATTTCGTTCCAGCCAATAATGGTTTTACCTTTACTATTAACAAATTTCTCAACTCTTTGAATGAAATAACTTTGCAGTTCGCTTTCGTTTTTTAGTCCGTTCGATTTCATAATTTGTTGCGAAACCGCTGATTGTTTCCACCAAACTTTTGAGGCTTCATCGCCGCCAATGTGAATGTATTTCGATGGGAATAATTCCATTACTTCAGTTAATACGTTTTCCAGGAATTTGAAAGTCGTATCTGAAGCTTGCAAAACATTATTGTATTTATTCATCATGCCCCAGGTTTCAGCAACAGTGTATTTTTTGTTAGGCTCTGTACCTAATTCTGGGTATGCGGCTAACAACGCCATGCTGTGTGCAGGCATTTCAATTTCAGGAATAATAGTAATGTAGCGTTTAGCGGCATAATCAACCACATCTTTAATTTGTTCTTGTGTATAAAATCCGCCATGTTTAACATCATCGGTTTTAATCATGGCATTTTTCGGAGTAATATTAATTGCTGTTGGCAAAACCTGATATTTAATACCTTCATTTCCTTTGCCTGGCCACAAGCCAACAATGCTACCATTTCTCCAGGCGCCAATTTCTGTGAGTTTCGGATATTTTTTAATCTCTATTCTCCAGCCATGATCGTCCGTTAAATGCCAATGGAAATAATTCATTTTATGGAGCACTAAGTAATCGATGTATTGCTTAATGAAATCAACCTCAAAAAAGTGGCGACTTACATCGAGGTGCATTCCACGGTAATCGAAGCGAGGGTGGTCTATTATATTTATTGAAGGTATGCTTAACTGATTGAAATTATTCGTTGGGATTAATTGAATTAATGATTGAATCCCATAAAATACTCCAGGTTTTGATGTTCCGGCAATAGAAATTTTATTATCTGAACTATTTAATATATAAGCATTATCGAATTCGCTAATTCTGGTATTTAAAACCAAAGAAATGAAGTTTTTATTCGGCGTAACGTTAGTAATATTCAGTGTTAACTTGTAATATTTTTGAAGATAATCATTTAAGAAGTCGGCAGAATTCATCAAAGATGAATCAATAACTACGATTTGTGTTTTTGCATCTATTATAAACGCTTTCTTAGTTGATTCTACATTTATGTACGCAGGTTGCGGAATAATATTTACTTCCTGAGCAAAAGGATTAAAGCCAAAAACTAACAGCAGGATTAAAAATAAAAGATTTTTCATGATTAGTCGATTTCGTTTTCAAAAGTAGTAATTCTAAGCTGATGAAAGGAAACAGTTTGACAGAACGAATTACTGAGGTTACCTAAACCCGATGGAAGGGAGATCCTTTTTGGTTGTGTGCTTCGTCAAGCTCAGCATGACAATCGCCAAAAAGATTGAACGGACAGCGGGGCAGGAGTGAACGATTATTGCTTGCTTTCGTTTTCAAATGATTTAAACATATAAGACATTTAAGAAAATATAAGCTCATGTTATTTCATCCTTAAATGTTCTTACATTCCTCCTATGTTTACAAAGTAATAAATTTGTAGATATAATTGAGAAAGAATGAGAGCACATATATTCCAAATAGCTTATTAGCATATTGTATTTAAGAAATTGCCTCATTCTTTTCTATCTTTTC
>NZ_CAKLBU010000036.1 GCF_920984735.1 Pedobacter sp. Leaf250
CTGAAAAATCTACAATTTCACGTATATTTGACATAAGCCTTAGTTTTGAGTATAAAATTATCTTTTTATTGTAGCAAGTTTGACTACTTCTCGAACTAAGGCTCTTATTAATACATGGATACTTTTTTGATAAACCTGGTAGGTTTTTTAAAAACCTACCAGGTTTATTATTACAAAAAATATTGAAGCAGAAAGCGGGGCTGCAGCGACCGATTAATTCGAGGTTTTGCTTTCCAAATCAAAAATCCTTTATTTAACTTTGATGCTCAAAAATCATAATTTATAATGGCAAAGGCATCAGAAGTAAAAGGCGGAAATGTGCTTCGTTTTAACGGAGAGTTGGTAAGCGTAGAAGAATACATTCATCGAACACCAGGCAATTTAAGAGCATTTTATCAGGCCCGCATGCGTAACGTAAAAACCGGTAAAATTGTTGAGTATCGTTTTCGCACTGATGAAGAAGTAACGATTTGCCGCGTGGAAACCAACGATTACCAATATTTATATGAGGATGGCGATTATTTGGTAGTGATGGACAACAATACTTTTGAACAATATAATATACCAAAGTTGCTTTTCGGTAGCTCAATTAAATTTTTAAAAGAAGGAATGAATGTAACCGTGGCTTTCGAAAGCGAGGAGCCGATTGTTGCGCAATTACCGAACAGTGTTGAGCTCGAAATTACATACACCGAGCCTGCTGTAAAAGGCGATACATCGACCAGCGCACAAAAATATGCCACAGTAGAAACAGGTGCTGAAATTAGGGTTCCATTATTTATTAACCAGGGAGATAAAGTTAAAGTAGATACAAAAACTGGCGAGTACATGGAGCGTGTTAAGTAAGTTATAACACCGTCCGCCCTAAACCTTTATAGGTTTTTATTAAAATAATTTTACCTTTGCCAACACAAAAAACTGAAATATAAAATCCAAAAATAGGATCACACGATATGGCAAAAGCATCAGAAATTAAAAATGGTAACATCCTGCGTTTAAACGGCGAATTGGTTACTGTTGACGAATGGAATCACCGTACACCAGGTAAAGGCGGCGCTTTTTACACTGGTAAGTTTCGTAACATTAAATCGGGCAGAATTGTTGAAGCTCGTATGGGAACCGATGAGGCGGTTGAAATTTGTCGCGTTGAAACCAGCGATTATCAATATCTGTATGAAGATGGTGATTATTTGGTGGTAATGGACAATAACACTTACGAACAATATAACGTGGAGAAAACACTGTTTGGTTCAGCCATTAAATTCTTAAAAGAAGGAATGAGCGTTATCGTTTCTATGGAAAGCGATGAAGCGATTATGGGTCAGCTGCCAAACTTTGCTGAATTCGAGATTACCTATTCAGAGCCAGCTGTTAAAGGCGATACTTCTACAAATGCATTGAAAGCTGCAACTCTTGAAAATGGTGTGGAGGTTAAAGTGCCGATGTTTGTAAACCAGGGCGATAAAATTAAAGTTGATACGCGTACAGGTGAGTATGTAGAGCGTGTGAAATAGTTTATAAAATCTTAAAATGAGCCCTTGAATTTGTTTTCAAGGGCTTTTTTGTTTACATAGAATTTAGATTCTGCGAGATTCATTCCTCTTTTTCAGAGAGGGGGTATCAGCAGTTTATTTTTATTATTTGCCACGGAAACACGGATTACACGGAAAAGTGATGGAATGATTTTCTTTTGAAAATGAATGCCGGCAGTTCTTCGGAAGCCTTAGCCCCGCTATTTGTTCCAATCTTTTTGGCTTCTTCTTCCTTTCCTACATTGTCATTGCAAGGAGGAACGATGAGGCAATCTATTTCTAAGGTACATCAAAAAGTATCCATGTATTAATAACAAGCCTTAGTTCGAGCAGTATTTCCACTGCTATCGGGTTTAGAAACTAAGCCAGTGTAAGTTTGTTCCATTGTTAAGCGCCAAGAGCGATATTTCAAGTTGTTATAAAATACATAAATTTGAAAGCCATGTTAAAATCCGAAATCAGAAAGCAAGCTTTAAAAAACAGATTAACAATTACCAACGATGAATATCAATCGCTGAATACCGGATTGTTGAACCAATTTATTGCACTGGATTTTAGTTCAATAAAAACGCTGCACATCTTTTTACCTATTGAAGAAAAGAAAGAACCTAATACTTTTCTCCTGATTGAATGGCTGACTGAAATTCATCCTCAAATTAAAATTATTGTTCCAAAAGCCGATTTTGAAACTGCCCTAATGACTAACCACGAATATTTAGGTGTAGATGATTTGCAGAAAAACCTTTATAATATTTTAGAGCCGCAAAAGGGAATTATACACGATGGAGAAGTTGATATGGTATTAATTCCGCTGCTGGCTTTTGATAAGCATGGTTACAGAGTAGGCTATGGGAAAGGCTTTTACGATCGTTTTCTCGAAAATATAAATGCTCAAAAAATAGGCTTATCTTTGTTGCCTGCAATTGATAAAATTGATGATATGAATGAACACGACATCCAATTGGATTATTGCATTACACCAACAGAAACCATCAAATTTTAAGCTTGCAATCATGGGACAGGAAATCGTTATCAAAACCGAAAAACAATACGAAGACAACATGATCGCGGTATTCGAATTGCAGGAAAAAGAAGAGCTTACAGCTGATGATTTAAAGCAAATCGAATTGATGTTAAAGGCTGGCGAAAAATACGAGGCGGAGCATTTGTAGAAAGCTCGTCTTTTTTATATTAACAGCCTGGCTCAAAGATTTCTCCACTTCGGTCGAAATGACGGCTAATTAACCTTTTCGATATTTTATTAGAATTAAATCTGCGTAAATCCCCAAAATCTGCGGGCAACAATTTATGCTTGCGCCTTAATAAAATCACTTATCAAATAAGCAATCAGTTTCGATGTTAATTTACTAACCCTACCATCAAGCATCCTTGTAGCACCTTCGCTGATGTGTAAATAGGAAAACTCCTTTCCGTTTGTTAAAATCAATTTCCTAATATCATTTACAGCAAATCCAGATGGTGTTTCTGCACTCGAAAGTACATTTTGAATGCAATCCAAATCTATCTCCAAACCTGCGAAAGATGACATTCCATTAAGGAAATCTTTATTGTCTACACCCTTTAAAATATCATCAAAAAAGACCGCTTTAAGCTTTGGGTTAGTTTCAATTTGATTTAAGATTTCTTCGTTATTATAGTTTTGATGCAAACCGTACATGAGGTAATTTGCTAGATAATCTTCCTTCAAAGCATAAGTAAAACCATTTCCGCTATGTCTTCCCTCCTGTTTGCGTAAATCGGCATGTGCATCAATATTTAAAACATCAATGGCTTGATTTTTTGCAAGTGAAGTTCCTTTTATAATTGGATAAGCGTTGTTGTGTCCGCCGCCGATAACGATAGGGATTTTACCTGCTTGTACAATTTTTTGAATTATGGGATAAATTAAATCATCAATTTCTGCAACTTTATTTTTCAAGCCCTCAATTGATGAATCTTCCGGTTCATCTATTTCAAGATGTCCCAGAACCAAAAGTTCCTCTCCAGATAAAAAGCGATTGCTTTGAATATTCAGAAAAGCCATCAAAGCTGGCCCCCAGGTTGTAGATGCGCCTGCAATACCAGCGTTAGCCCGAATACCAATATCTTCAGGAATGCCCAAAAGCACGAATTTTGCTTTGCTTTTCGCTAATCCTTTCATAGAAATAGCCGCTGTAGATAAAATATTTTCCCCACTAGGATGATATATTTCTACTCTTTCCCCGAGTTTGGTTTCGCCATCCCGATGAATAATTAGATGATTGATATCGCTTTGGGAATATATTTTAAGGCTATCCATTAAAAATTTCCCCGTTTAAAATGATGGTTTCGATCTGCATTTCACCAAAACTGTAGGGCAAGTAAGCGATTGAAGGCATCGGTGTTGTGACGAATAAATTGGCTCGTTTGCCAATCGCAATGCTCCCATATTCTTTGCTGATCTCCATTGCCGCCGCTCCGTTTAAAGTTGCCGCATTTATGGCTTGTTCGGGTTGCATTTTCAATTTTATACAACCCAAGGAAACTACAAAATTCATATTTCCTGACGGCGTTGAGCCAGGATTAAAATCTGTAGCAAGCGCCACAGAAACATCTGCATCAATTATACCTTTAGCGTTGGCAAAAGGAATTCCCAAATAAAAAGAACACGATGGCAAAAGCGTAGCAATGGTATTGGAATTTTGTAAGCTATCAATGGTTTCCTCATTAGTTTCTTCAAGATGGTCGACAGAAATGGCTTTGTTTTTTACTGCGATTTCTACCGCCCCCGAAACTGAAAGTTGGTTGGCATGAATTTTAGGTTTTAAACCATATTGGGCTCCAGCTTTTAAAATTTGATCGGTTTCTTCTACAGAGAAAAATCCCTTTTCACAAAAAACATCAATATAATCGGCCAGTTTTTCTACTGCAATTTGAGGCAGCATTTTATTAATAATTAAGTCTATATAACCTTGATGATCTTCCTTAAAAGCCGCTGGATAAGCATGAGCGGCAAGAAATGTAGCTTTTATAGGAATTGGAAATGCATTTTTCAGTTTTTTAATTACCCTAAGCATTTTAATTTCGCTTTCAACGGTTAAGCCATAGCCACTCTTAATTTCAATAGCACCTGTTCCCAGCAAAATCATTTGATTCAGCCGAATTGAAGCACTTTCGAATAATTCGTCTTCAGTGGCGTTTTGAAGTTTAGCAGCAGAGTTCAAAATCCCTCCACCTGCGGCCGCAATTTCCTCATAGGTTTTGCCCTGAATTTTCAACGCGAATTCTTCCTCCCGCGATGCGGCGAAAACGATATGCGTATGGCTATCGCACCATGACGGGAAAACGTATTTACCACTTACGCTGGTAGACGGTAGATGTAAAATGGAAGATGGAATTTCGCTCATTTTGCCAAAATCTTTAATAAAACCGTCTTCCATTAAAAGCCAGGCGTTCTCCAAAACATGTAAATCGTTCATCTCGCTCCCGCGAAGAACCAATTTATCCTTTGGATGTAAACCTACAAGACCTTTAATATTTGTGATTAGCATATATTGGGTTACAATTTATGAGTTGAAAGTTACAAGTTTAGACCCGTAACACATAACTAATAACCTTACTCTATTTCTAGCAAAACAGGGCAATGGTCAGAATGAATGGCATCGGGCAAAATTCTAACATTTTTTAATCGATTTTCCATTGGCTTTGTTGCCAAATGATAATCGATGCGCCAACCCAGGTTTTTCCCTCGTGAGCCCGCACGATAACTCCACCAGGTGTAATGATGCGGGTCTTTATTAAAATGGCGGAAAGTATCGATGAAACCATTATCCAGAAATAGCTGCATCCATTCACGTTCTTCAGGCAAAAATCCCGACGAATTTGCATTCGATTTTGGATTATGGATATCAATCGAGGTATGGCAAATGTTATAGTCTCCGCTAACAATTAAATTAGGGATTTCTTTGCGTAATTCGCCAATGTATCCATCAAAGAATCGCATAAATTCGTATTTTTTTACTTGCCGCTCATCGCCACTCGAGCCTGATGGCATGTACAAACTCATCAGTGAAAAATCATCGAAATCGGCCCGTAAAATCCTGCCTTCTCTATCAATCCATTCCTCGCCACAACCATATTCTACGTGATTGGGTTTTACTCTGGTTAGAATTGCCACGCCGCTATATCCCTTTTTCTCCGCTGGAAACCAATAATGATGATAGCCAAGTTGCTCAACCAATGCAATAATTTCGGGAATTTGTACGGGCAATGCTTTTACTTCTTGCAGGCAAACCATGTCGGCATTGGTAGCTTGTAACCATCCAAAGAAGTTTTTGGTGCTTGCCGCCCGGATTCCGTTAACGTTGTAGGAAATGATTTTCATTAAGATTTCATTAACATTTTATCTTTCAAAGAATCCTGCATCAACTGCTTTTCCAGCTTTTTCGCCTCTCTCCTTTTCAAAATCGTAATATCCATTTTAACATCTTGCTTAGGGCGATTATTTTTATCAGTTTGTAACGCAGCGATTTGATCAACCATATCTAAGCCAACAACAATTTCCCCATAAACAGTATAATTTCTGTCCAAATGCGGTGCGCCGCCAATGGTTTTATAAACCTGTCTTTGCCAATCGGGGATTTTAAATTTTAACCGTTTCTCTTCAACACTATTTAATTGTTCATCAGTAAAAACCTTTCCCTGAACCAAATAAAACTGACTTCCACTTGATGCCTTTTCAGGATTATTATCTCTTGCTGCAGCCAGAACACCTTTTTTGTGGAACAAACTATCTCTAAATTCAGCTGGGATGGTGTATTTGGGCCCTCCCTCACCCAATAAAGAATCTGGTTTCGCATTTCTTGAATCTGGGTCTCCACCCTGAATCATAAAATCTTTTATCACTCTGTGAAATAAGGTGCCGTTATAATACCCGGCCTTTGTAAGTTTTAAAAAGTTATCACGATGGAGAGGAGTTTGATTATAAAGTTTTACAACACATTCTCCAAACTCGGTTTTAATGCGGATATATTGGTTTTTCGGCTTGGCAGCGAAAGCAGAAAGCATTGAAAATGTACAGATAAAAAATAAAAATTTCTTCATTTTAATAGTGTTTGAGGCTAAATTAAGGTAAAAAATGAAATTCAATAAATAAAGAGGTTTATTATTCGGATTTTTTTGCCTTACCTTTGTAATCATGAAGTTAAAACAAAAAATAGCACTTTCTTTGGCCGTATTCTATGCGGTTAGTGTTATGGGTTTGGCTTTAAGTTTGCATTTTTGTGGAGGTAAACTGGAAAATGTAAAGCTATTCAGTGATGCAGTTTCCTGTAAATTTTGTGCAGACATTCCTGCTGAAAAGATAAAGGATGATGGCTGTTGCAAAAATACGCAGGTAACGGTTAAGGTAAAGGATAGTCACCAAACAGAGGCACAAACAAAAGTACCTGATTTGTTTTCGATTCAACTTTTCCTGCATCCGCCTGTTTTAGAATTTCTAAGTAACATTACCCCAGCTTTTTTAAGCAAACTTAGCAACAAAGCGCCCCCACTTTCCTCGCGGGTTGCCTTGCATGTTTTCAACTGTATTTTTAGGAATTAGGATTATCATTCGCCATTCGGTGCATAAGGCATTTCGAAGGGCTCTATGTAACATTTTCTTAAATTCTAATTTCAAAAAATCATGAAAACTATAAAATTATTCAGCATCATTATGCTATTCTTCGCCGTTAATGTTTCGGCACAACAAATTTCTACAGCAGATTTACAGGTAACAGGTTTAACTTGTTCAATGTGCTCAAATGCCACACAAAAATCTTTAGAAACTTTAGGCTTCATAAATTCTGTAAAGCCAGATTTAAATAAAAACATCTTCGTTCTAACCTTTAAAAAAGGTGCTGATATCAACTTGGACATGGTACGCAAGAAAGTTCAGGATGCTGGTTTTTCTGTTGGCGGCTTAACCGCAGATTTTACATTTAACCAGGTAAAAGTTGATGAAAAAGGTCAGGCGATTGTTGATGGAAACGTTTATCGTTTCGTAAACGCTAAAAACAAAACCTTAAACGGCACTGTAAAAGCAGCGGTTGTTGATAAGAATTTCATTTCAGGTTCGGCTTTTAAAAAGCAATCGGCAACGGTTAATTCTGATGCTTATGCCAGCGGTACGGCTGTGGTAAATGGAAAGAAAATGCGTGTTTATCACTTAGTTCTTTCTTAAAATGAGAAGAATTTTCTTTTTGGTGCTAATTTTAATTGGCGCCAGTAACATGGCATTCAGTCAGGAATTATATGTATTTACAGAGCCTGCAAGCAACATGCCTACCAAATCAGTTGGTGTTCGTTTAACAAACGAGGGGATGTTTAATAACCCTGGTTTTGTAAGCAGAACTATTCCTGAAGTTATGTTCGGTTTCAATAAAAACCTGATGATGCATGCTCAGGGTTTCTTATCAGACATGGATGGAAAATATCGTTTAGAGGGCGGAAGTTTATACTTGAAATATAGATTTTTATCTATTGATGAAGCGCAAAGCCATTTCAGAGCTGCTGCTTTCGGAAGAATAAGTTCGAGTAGAAGACCTACATACACCAGGGATATTAATTTAGAAGGAGACAACAGCGGATATCAGGGAGGTTTAATTTTTACGCAACTTTTGCATAAGCTTGCCCTTTCTGCAACTTTGGGTTATGCGCATTCTTTTAAGGATTCTGAAAGGCAAATACACCACATGCCAAGACCTAATAATATGTTTTCCTACAGTTTATCTTCAGGATATTTAGTTTTGCCTTTTGTGTATAAAGATTATAAGGAGCCTAATTTCAACGTATATTTTGAAATGTTGGGGAAAACCGATCCAAGTTCGGGCGAATCTTATTTAGATCTGGCACCAGCCGTTCAGGTCATCTTAAATAGCAGAACCAGAATCGATCTAGGATACCGCTTTCAGGCGACAGGAAATATGGCCAATCGCTACACCAAAAACATGTATCTGCTAAGAGCAGAATTTAACTTTTTTAACGTTTTAAAATAATAATATTATGAAACCTGTGTAAGTATCGAAAGTTTAATTATTTACTGCTTACACAAGCTTCATCACAAATAAAACAATATACTCAAGATGAAAAAAATTATGATAATGATGGCTATAATCGCCATCGCAACCACAAAATTAACTTTCGCACAAAGTAAAACCGATGCTGCTTTTAACCAATTATTAACCGCATATTATGATGTTAAAAATGCTTTAGCTACTGATAAAAAAGATGTAGCTGCTGAAAAAGTTAAAACATTATCAGCAAAGGTTGATGCAATTCCTCACAAAGATTTGCCCGCCACGCAACACACCCTTTGGATGGAACAGGCTAAAATAATCAAGGCAAAAGCAACAGAATTAGCAGCAGGGAAAGACATCAAAGCACAAAGGAAATCATTCGAGGGAATTTCTCATGCGATGATTAAAACCGTACGCAATATCAAATTTAACAATGCAACAGTTTATGTTCAGCATTGCCCTATGGCGAAAGCGAGTTGGTTAAATGAGAAAGAAAACATCGAAAATCCGTATTACGGAAGCATGATGTTTGATTGCGGTGATGTTGCCGAAACCATAAAATCAAAATAATGAATCTGCATATCAAAAACATGGTATGCAACCGCTGCAAAATGGTGGTTAAAGCCGAGCTCGAAAAGCTTGGCTTTAATCCTATTTCGGTAGAATTGGGTGAAGTTTCGTTGGCAAATACCATTTCCGCCGACGATAAAATCAGAATCGCCAAGAAATTAAATCAATTTGGTTTTGAGTTACTTGAAGACAGAAAAACTCAAATTGCCGAACAGATTAAGACTACCATCATCAATTTGGTTCATTATACCAAAGAGCCGTTAAAATTTAATTTATCCACCTATTTGGCTGAGCAAATAAAGTTGGAATATGCTCAACTTAGCGCTATTTTTTCTGAAGTTGAACATCAAACCATAGAGAAATATTTCATCGCACAAAAAATAGAAAAAGCGAAGGAAATGCTCACTTATGGCGAATTGACTTTGAGCGAAATTGCTTATCAACTCAACTATAGCAGCGTTGCACATCTCTCGTCGCAATTTAAAAAAGTTCTTGGTATAACGCCATCGGCATATAAAAATCAAGCTTTTGATAAAAGAAAAACACTGGATGAAATTTGAATATTGAGGTAAAAAGGTTTGATGGAATTCGTACTTTTTTCTTAACATATATCAAGCACTAAAAACTGGCGATGCTGTAACTTTACGTGAAAACTCAATAGCATGTCAACATTATCTCAATTCAGAAATTTTACTCAACGTTTGCCACAAACGGATTTGATGCCCACTATTTTTATTGGTCACGGTTCGCCAATGAACGGTATTGAAAACAACGAGTTTAGCCAAAGTTGGGCTGATTTGGCAAAAAATATTCCCATTCCAAAAGCGGTTCTGGTGGTTTCGGCACATTGGTACACCCACGGAACTTTTGTTACCGCGATGGATTTCCCATCAACCATTCATGATTTTGGTGGTTTTCCGCAAGCACTCTTCGATGTTCAATATCCCGCACCTGGTAATGCGAAACTAGCTGCTGAAATCCCTGATTTGGTTCATGCAACAAATGTAGGTTTAGACCACGATTGGGGTTTAGACCATGGCACCTGGACAGTTGTAAAACACATGTATCCCGATGCCAATATTCCTGTGCTGCAACTCAGTATTGATTATACCAAATCGCCTGAGCAACATTATGAAATTGCCAAAGAAATTTATGCGCTTCGTAAAAAGGGTGTACTGGTTTTAGGTAGTGGAAATATGGTTCATAATCTGCGCATGTTAAGCTGGGAAATGATTAACGGAGGTGGTTACGATTGGGCAAATGAGATGAATGATAAATTCAAAAACCTCATCGCAAATGGAGACCATAAACCATTAATCGATTATCGCAATTTAGGTGCTGATGCGATGCTGGCCATTCCAACACCCGAGCATTATTTGCCATTGATTTACACTTTGGGAATGAAGAATGATAGCGAAGAAGTTTCTTTCTTTAATGATAAAGCAGTGGGTGGGTCGTTAACGATGACATCTGTTTTGGTTGGGTAGTATTATTTCACCTCAGAGAAAACAGAGTTATACACAGAGGGCACAAAGTTGGACGCATAACTGCTTTCCCACGATTAAACCATAGGAATTAATTAGATGGTAGGGTTTTATATTGCTTTTTGGTTTCGCCAAGAACAGGTTTCTTTTGTTTATAAGCCAGATTGGATGAATGCCGGTTCTTTACCGAAAAATTGGCCCTGAAATAGCATCGGCAGTAAGGAAAGCGGAGCTACCGTTCCCGATGGAATAATGAACATTCATTTCCAACATCACTTCATTATTCGCGTGCTTTTAAAATTCTATAACATTTTATGATTATTCTGTAACGGTTCTCATCCCCCAGATGGGTAAATTTGTATAAACATTGTATTATGACACATACCTATCAACTTACCGGCATGACTTGTGGTGGTTGCGAAAATAAAGTAAAAAGTAGCCTTTTGGTTTTACCGGATGTAACTTCAGTAGAAGTTTCGAAGGATACAAATTCTGCCACGATTTCGATGGATAAACACATTGGCTTGGATACGTTGCAGCAGGCTTTGGGTGGTGCTGAAAGTAAGTATCACATTGCAGCAGCAGCCCACAGCGAAACGCTCGAAGAAACAAAATCTTGGGCTATAACTTACAAACCAATTTTATTAATTTTCGGTTATGTTACCGCAATTTCGTTGCTGGTTTCCTGGCAAGATGGTGCCGTAAACTTCATGACTTTCATGCGAATTTTTATGGCGGGATTTTTCCTGACATTCTCTTTCTTCAAAATGTTAAACTTAAAAGCTTTTGCCGAAAGTTATGCGATGTATGATATTGTTGCGAAAAAATTTAGCGCCTGGGGATATATTTATGCTTTTATAGAACTTGGATTAGGTTTAAGTTTTGCATTAAATCTTTCGCCTGTTGCTGTTAACTGGGTTACGCTTATTGTAATGACGATTAGCATTTTGGGCGTATTAGAAAGTGTTTTAAACAAGAAAAAGATTCAATGTGCTTGCCTTGGTGCTGTTTTTAACTTGCCTATGAGTACAGTCACCATTGTTGAAGATGCGATTATGATTGCGATGAGTGCTGCAATGTTGGTGTTGATGTAAAATTCACCATGTTTTGAAACACAAGGTTAAGTCTTCGAAATTGTATTCGTTATATGCGCCAAATGATGTTTCCCATGCCACGCATACATGCCCAACATATTGGCTAGGGTAAGTTCTTTTCCTTGTGCAGGATGGATGTATTTGCGTTGATAATCTTCAATTTTCAATGTTTTTAAAAAAGATACCCATCGCTGATGCAGGCCTGTTAAAAGTGCTATGGACATTTGGATCTCGCCATTTTTAGCTTCTTCGGTTTCGGCCCATCGCTCTTCGTAATACGGCCTGATGATTGGAGTATCTTCTGTTATTGCTTGCTTGAAACGAATGTAAGCATTTATGTGGCTATCGGGAATGTGATGAACAACTTGTCTTAATGTCCAGCCCATTGGGCGATAAGTTTGATTAAGTTCTTCTTCGCTTAAATTTTCTGTTGCTTTTTTGATTTGTCCAGGCAAGTTCCCTATTTCAGCTATCCAGATTTTTGCTTGCTTTTCATCGAAAATTACGGGCATTATAAATTGGCCGATTGGGTATTTAAGTTGTTCTAAATCCATATGGGAAAATAGGAATTTAAATAGAATTATTTTGCCACGGAAGCACAGAAATCACGGAAAATAATCAATCTTATTTCGTGTCAATCCGTGTTTCCGTGGCAACCTCATAGCAGCTTTTTCAACCATTTTAACAATCCCATATTATAAGGCGGATAAATCATTTTTGTCATGCCGAGTTTTGATTGAAAAACCACAGCCCTTTCGTGTGAGAAGTTCTTAAAACCAAAGATTCCGTGGCAACTTCCCATGCCACTATTATTTACGCCGCCAAAAGGCAAATTTGGGTTGCTGATATGAACCAAGACATCATTAACGCATGTTCCACCAGAACTGGTTTCACTGATAATTTTTTGTTGATTTTTAGAATAATCCGAAAATATATAAAGTGCCAGAGGCTTGTCTTGTCCATTAACAAAATCGATCGCTTCCTGTAAATTTTGGTATTGTATTATTGGCAAAATCGGGCCAAAAATTTCTTCTTGCATAATTGGGTTATCGGCATTTACAGCAGTTAAAACTGTTGGTGATATTGTTCGCGATTCTTCATCAACTTTTCCGCTCCAATTCAACTTAGCGCCATCATCTATAGCATTTCTGATCAATTCATTTAATCGCTGAAACTGTTTCTCATTAATGATTTTTCCATAAACGGTTTTGTTAATTTCGCCCTCCTTAAAAAACATTTTCTCAGCGGCAGATTTATAATATTCAATAAATTCAGCTTCTAAACTTTCATCTATTAAAACATAATCAGGAGCAATACAGGTTTGCCCTGCATTAACCAGTTTACCCCAGGCGATTTTTTCTGCCGCCTTTTTTAAATCGCAGGTATCATCAATAATTGCAGGCGATTTTCCGCCCAATTCCAACGTTACAGAAGTTAAATTTTTAGCTGCCGCTGCCATTACTATTTTACCGATCGCAGTACTGCCTGTAAAAAATATATGGTCGAAAGGAAGCTTCAATAATGCTGTTGAAATTTCAGCATCGCCTTCAAAACAGGCTATTTCTTGCTTATCGAAAGTTGAAGATATAATTTTAGTGATAACCGCTGCAGTATTCGAACTCAATTCTGATGGTTTTAAAATCACGCAATTTCCAGCTGCAATTGCCGAAATTAGCGGACTCATGATCAGCTGTAACGGGTAATTCCATGGTGCAATAATTAAACAAACACCTTTCGGTTCATAGTAAATTTTGTTGACTGCAAAAAGATTACTCATGATTTTACCAACTGATTTTGGTTTCATCCAAGAGGCAAGCTTTTTAATGGCATGGTCTATTTCTGCGTAAGTGAAAAACAGCTCGGTTACTGCGGTTTCAAACCTGCTTTTACGCAAATCCTTTTCCAAAGCATCAAAGATTTCTTCTTCCGAATTTTCTAAAGCTTGTTTAAGTTTTTTGAGTTTTTCAATTCGTATTTTTGCGTCTGTCTTGCGCAAAGCGAATTTGTATTGCTGTTGTAAATCGAAAACTGATTTTATTTTTTCTTCCATAATACTGAGACTCAATTTTACTATTTAAGGGATGTAATAAAATATAAGGATATTGAACTTATAGGAAATCTTAAATGTCTTACACGGTCATTAGATGCAGTCTTTCTGTTAAATTTAAGTGAATTTTACCATTCAAGGATGTAAGAAAATGTGAGGCTATTGATCTTATGTGAAACTTAAATGTCTTATATGATTTTTAGATGCAGTCTTTCTATTAAATTTAAGTGAATTTTACCATTAAGGAATTTAAGAAAATGCAAGGCTATTGAACCTATATGAAATTTTAAATGTTTTATATGGTCAAATAGAATGCATTATCTCTAAGTTTAAATTTAGTTAAAATCAACTCATTTCATTAAAAATTCATTCATTTAAAGCATATTGCAATAATTTTAAATATCACCAATGAAAAAATTGTTTTTTGTTTTCGCATTCTTAATTCCCCTGATTATCCATGCTCAAACCATTAAAACAGATGTGCTGATTCTAGGAAATTCAAATGCTGCTTTTGCTGCAGGCATTCAAGCTACAGAATCGGGAGTAAATGCCATTATTTTAACGCAAAGCGATGGTTTTACATTGAGTGATTTCAAAAATTTTTCTCAAAATGGTGTTACAAAAGCATTTGAAAGTAGAGCGAGAAAATCATTAAAACTTACTGATAGTGTTCCCTTACCTGAAATGACAAATCAAATTGTGAATGCAGTTATTAAAATTTGGTCTGACAGCTCGAAACTTCTTGATGTGATCAACAATACAAATTACTATGAAATCAAACGTTCTGGAAGTGGTTGGGAAGCTAAATTGACTAAAGAAAAAAGCATTAGAGCAAAGGTTTTAATTGTAGCTGATCATATCGAAAAAGTTCTTCCCGCACTAAAAACTGAAAGTTTGAAACCAGCTGAAGCAAATACTATTAATTACAGCGAAAACCTATATCGCACATCAATTGCAGGGGTAAATAGAACATCGAAATACCTATCGCTTTACAATTTGCTAATTCCAAATCAGGAAAATATTTTATACATCAACTCTGATAATTTAGAAATCGGTCAGGCTGCAGGTGCAACCGCAGCTTATGCCGCATTTTTTAAAACCAAAACCAGCTTATCAAATTTAAAAAGAATTCAAGGCGAATTGTTGAGTTACAAATTATCGCTTATGCCTTTTGAAGAGGTTAAGGTAGCAGATTCAAATTGGCTGGCAATACAGAAAGTCGGCATCACAGGGATTTTGAAAGCCGATATCAAAAACGGAAAAGTTTATTTTAATCCTGAAAAAGAAGTTACCTACAATGAAATTAAACAACCCTTAAAAGATTACTATTATAAGGCTCAAATCTGGTTTGACGACCATCAGAATATTCCGATCAATTTAGAAAACACCATATCTATGGTTTGTTATGTTGGCAATAAAGCAGTTGACGCAACCAAAACTGAGCTTGAAAAGAAATGGAAAAAGAATTATAAATTTTCTTCGAAGTATGATTTGAAAAAGGTACTAACCCGTAGAGAGTTTTCAGTTATTATTAATGAATACTTAAAGCCATTTGATTTGATTAACGTGGACAGAACTGGGCGGGTGATCAGATAGTTTTTATCACTGATAAATACGGATTTAAGAGAATATTTTTACCATTGAAATACAGATTTACACTCAATTAGCCACCTAAACTTTTTCTCATATTTTCTGTATTTCCATGGCATTTTTTACTTCACTATCTGTGTGAAATCGTTTTTATCTGTGGTTAAATAAACCGCCGGTTGTAACATTTCCATTTCCTTGCAGATTTAGTTCCCGCATTCTCTAAATTGCAGCATCCAAACGAAAATTCATGAAGAAATATTTACTTTTCCTTTTGCTTTGCACGGGGGAATATACCATTGCACAACAAATTGCCCCATTAACTGTTGAAAAAATAATGCGAGATCCAAAATGGATGGGGATTTCGCCTACAAACTTCCGCTGGACAGCCGATAGCAAAACTTTGTACTTCAATTGGAACCCTGAAAATAAATCAAAAGAAGAACTGTATAAAATTTCCGCAACATCATTTAAACCTACGAAAGCTGCAGAAAAGGAAGATGAAAAATTTTTGAGTGTAAATTATGTTTATAATAGAGATAAATCTTTGGGCTTGGTAGAGAAGAGTGGTGATATTTATCTTCAAAATTTCAAAACGAAAAAAGAAACCAGACTAACTAATACCATGGAAAGAGAAAGCAGCCCTGTTTTCTTAACCAATGGAAATATCGTCTATCAATTGGGCGACAATTTATTTCAACTTGATTTAAAAACTGCTGAAACGAAGCAAATCACCAATTTTGTTAAAGGAAAAGCTGCAGGAAGAACAGCGGCAAAACCTGCTGCCGAACAGGATAGCTGGTTGAAAGCACAACAAACAGAACTGTTTGATATCATCAAAAAAAGAAATGCAGAAACTAGTGGTGGCACAGGCCGTGGCGCAAGAGGACGTTTTGGCGCAACATCTGCCGAAACCAAATCTTTAAAACCGCTTTATACTGATGAAAGATTTTTGAATGGAATAGTGATTAGTCCCGATGGGCGTTTTGTAACTTATAAATTAACTGCGCCAGCCACTAATAACCACAACACTATCATTCCCAACTATGTAACCGCATCGGGTTACACAGAAGATATTCCTGGCAGAACAAAGGTTGGAGAGAGTGAAAATATTTCGCAGGGATACATCTACGATACACAAAAGGATTCTATTTATTCGATCCAAACTTCTACCATTACAGGCATAAAAGATATTCCAGATTTTTATAAAAATTACCCGAAAGAACTCGATACTTTAAAAAAGAAAAATGCTGACAGGCTGGTTAATTTTTTCGGTCCGTTGTGGAATGAGAACGGCAGTACAGGAATTATGGTAGCGACTTCTGCTGATAACAAAGACCGTTGGATTTTAAAGTTAGATGCCGCTTCGGGAAAATTTAGCTTAATCGACCGTCAGCATGATGAGGCTTGGATTGGAGGTCCTGGTATTAGCGGATTTTTTCAGGGAAGTACGGGTTGGATAAATAATAATCGCTTTTACTATCAAAGTGAGGCTACAGGATATTCGCATTTAGTGGTGGCAAATGTTTCAACCGGTGATAAAAAACAGCTCACTTCCGGTAAATGGGAAGTTCAGTCTGTTCAACTCTCGAAAGATAAATCTACCTTTTATTTTAAAGCGAATAAAGAGCATCCCGGAATTACGAATTTCTTTAAAGTTGGGGTAAATGGTGGAGAACCTGTCCAAATTACTACCATGAAGGGCTTAAATGACATTACACTTTCGCCTGATGAAAAGTATTTAGCCATCAATTATTCTTACATGAATAAGCCGGGCGAATTATATATTCAAACGAACAAAGTTGGTGCAAAAGCAGTAAAAGTTACGGAGTCTACCACAAAAGAGTTTAATTCTTATAAATGGCGTGAACCCGATATGGTTTCGTTTAAAAACCGTTATGATACCGATGTTTATGCAAGGGTTTATAAATCTGATAACCCACATCCAAATCATCCAGCTGTTGTTTTCGTTCATGGTGCGGGCTACTTGCAGAATGTTCACTTTGGCTGGAGTACTTATTTCCGTGAGTTCATGTTCAACAATTTACTAGCTGATAATGGTTATACCGTAATTGATATTGATTATACAGGAAGTTCGGGTTATGGCCGCGATCATAGAACTGGAATTTACCGCCACATGGGTGGAAAAGATTTAACAGACCAGGTTGATGGTGTTAAGTTTTTGGTTGAAAAATACGGTGTAAATCCTAAACACGTTGGTTTGTATGGGGGTTCTTATGGTGGCTTTATTACGCTGATGGCCATGTTTAACGAATCGGATGTTTTTGCAAGCGGGGCTGCCCTTCGTTCGGTTACTGATTGGGCGCACTACAATCATGGCTATACCTCAAACATTTTAAATGAACCGTTTAACGACCCAATTGCTTACAAACAAAGCTCTCCGATTTACTTCGCTGACAAATTAAAAGGGAATTTATTAATGGCCCATGGAATGGTTGATGTAAACGTTCATTTTCAGGATATTGTTAGAATTACACAGCGTTTTATTGAACTTGGAAAAAACAATTGGGAGCTGGCTGTTTATCCTGTTGAAGACCATGGTTTCATTGAACCAAGCAGCTGGACCGATGAATATAAGCGGATATTTAAATTGTACGAAAATACATTGAAGAAATAGAATTTCGGAATCCCTATTGATGAAAATTAAGAGGGATTTTTTGTTTTCCGTCGGCTGAAGCCCGACGGCAATGAAATTTAAACTCCTCACCCTGCCTCCTCCAAAGGGCATAGCGACCGCGAGATATGCAAAGCACCTATAAAGTTCTGGAAGAGCATTATATCGTTGCTATTTGCAACCTGTCTCCCCGTTGATGGGGGAACTAAAGGGGGTGGTGAATATCATAAGAACTACGGTCTTCTGTGAAATAAACCCGATAGAAGTGAAAATACTCCTATGATTAATATTAGTCATTTAGCATAGAAAAGGCCAAAGCTTTCCTTTAGAGCAGCAGACATTTATTATCTGCCGTTCTTCCGGACATTTCTTTCTCATTACAAATATAATATTTTG
>NZ_CAKLBU010000037.1 GCF_920984735.1 Pedobacter sp. Leaf250
GCTAAACCTTTTTTACGGTATAACTCAAAGTTTACCTAGCCTCGAATGGCCTCACACGAACAGTCAATATATTTTGCATAACAACAATATAATGACCTTTTTAAAATTCTCAGTAAAAATAAAAGGCTTTGAAATTTCAAAGCCTTTTTTTTATCTATTTCAATGAGGCAATCTGCGCCTTATCATAAGCAACCCAATCGATAATATCTTTTCTAAGCGGTTGCATGGTTAATACCTTTTGAAAATCTGCTATTGAATTATTAAAAAGTGCAACGCAAGCAGTTTTTTCATCTTTTCGCTTGGCTTTATAAGATCTGAAAATAGCATAATCTTTATATGCCAAAGCACGATTTTGGAACATTTGTGTATCCTCATCACCATTAATTTCTATCGCTTTGGTAAAATCTTTAATTGCTGCTGTGTAAAAATTTTCACGCATGGTATTTAACGATTCCTTTGGATCATTTGCTATATTTAATCTGGCTTTACCACGATAATAATATGCTGATACTTCAGAAGGTTTAATGGTAATTAATCGACTATAGGTTTCAATACATTTTTCATATTGAGCATTTTGAAAATAGGAATAGCCTAACATTTGCAAAATTTTGGCATTTTCTGGAGTTTTACCATCTGCCTTTTCCAATTGTGTAACGGCAGTTTTATAATCTCCTTTAATCATAGCCTGCATGCTTCTTTCGTAGCTGTTCTGCGCAAAGCTGCTGGTAGTTGATAAAATGATTAATCCTAAAATTGCGTGCTTAAAATAGTTCATGTAATGAATAATATGTTTTTATAAATCAGCCATTAAAAAAGGCGAAATTTGTTGCAATATAATCCTATTCTTATAATTTAAAAGTTTTTAATTTCCATAAGTAAAAACCTACAGCGCTAAACATTAGCTTAAACGCTAAAAACCTAAATATATGATATTGGCTGAAATATTAAATTGCTCTGCCTTTTTAACATAAGATTTATATAATTTTTACTTTGGCACGCGAGTTGAAATTATTACCTTAACAATATAAATAAACAAAGTGAAGGCGATTGAACTGCCAGTTTGTCGTTAAAGGAAAATGTGATAATGAGTAAAGAAGATATATTTGATTTCCACAATGCTATGCCAATAATAAACGAGGATACTGAATTTTTCCCTTTAATGTCTCAACAAGATGAAGAGGAAATGAACAATGAGGAAACGCCTGAAACCCTGGCGATTTTACCATTGCGTAACACAGTTTTATTTCCTGGAGTAGTAATCCCCATTACTGTTGGTAGAGATAAATCGATAAAATTAATTAAAGAGGCTTACAAAGGTAATAAGATCATCGGAGTTGTTTCTCAAAAAGATGTTTCGATAGAAGATCCTACTTTTGAGCAGCTTAACACGGTTGGTACGGTAGCTAATATCATTAAGTTACTGCAAATGCCTGATGGAAATACTACCGTAATTATTCAAGGAAAGCAACGTTTCAGTTTAATTGAAGAGGTACAGAATGAACCTTACATTAAAGCATTTGTAAAAAAGTTCGAAGAGCAAAAACATAAAGCAGATAAGGAGTTTAAAACTTTAATCGCCTCTATTCGCGAAATGTCTGCTCAAATCATTCAGCTCTCTCCAAATATCCCAAGCGAGGCCAGTATTGCGCTTAAAAACATCGAAAGCAATTCATTTTTGATCAATTTCATTTCTTCAAATATGAATGCCGAAATGGCGGATAAGCAAAAAATCCTTGAAATGGATAAATTGCAGGAAAGAGCGCAGAAAGTAATGGAGCTTTTAATGATCGAATTGCAGATGCTGGAATTGAGAAATCAAATTCAATCTAAAGTTCGTACCGATTTAGATAAACAGCAACGCGATTACTTCTTAAATCAGCAATTGAAAACCATCCAGGAAGAATTGGGCGGCAATTCTGCTGATTTAGAGTTCGATGCACTTCAGGAAAAGGCTAAAAAGAAAAAATGGGCGCAACCTGTTGCCGATCATTTTGACAAAGAACTGGATAAATTGGGAAGAATGAATCCGGCAGCGCCAGATTATTCAATTCAGTTAAATTATTTGGAATTGCTTTTAGATTTGCCATGGAGTGAGTTTACAAAAGACAATTTCGATTTAAAACGTGCTCAACGTATTTTAGATAAAGATCATTTCGGATTAGAAAAGGTGAAACAACGTATTGTGGAGTATTTAGCAGTTTTAAAGCTAAAACGAGACATGAAAGCACCTATTCTTTGTTTGGTTGGCCCTCCGGGAGTTGGTAAAACATCTTTAGGGAAATCGATCGCCAAGGCACTGGGACGTAAATATGTGCGTATGGCTTTAGGGGGTATCCGTGATGAAGCTGAGATTCGTGGTCATCGTAAAACCTACATTGGCGCAATGCCAGGACGTATTATTTCATCTATTAAAAAAGCCGGAGCAGATAATCCTGTTTTTGTTTTGGATGAAATTGATAAAGTGGGTACTGATCATCGTGGCGATCCATCTTCGGCTTTGCTTGAGGTTTTGGATCCCGAGCAAAATAATGCTTTCTATGATCACTATGTTGAAGTGGATTACGATTTATCGAATATTTTATTCATTGCGACTGCAAATTCTTTAAGCACCATTCAGCCTGCTTTGCTCGATCGTATGGAGATAATCGAAGTAAATGGATATACCATTGAAGAGAAAATCGAGATCGCAAAAAAATACCTTTTGCCTAAACAAAAGGAGAACCATGGTTTACAAAACAAGGATATCAATCTTAAACCTGCCTTAATTGAAAAGGTTATTGAAGATTATACCCGCGAATCTGGTGTTCGTGGTTTAGAGAAAAAGATTGGTTCTTTGGTTCGTGGCGTAGCTACAAAGCTTGCTATGGAAGAAGAATACAATGTTACTTTAACTAATGAAGATATCGAACGCATTTTAGGTGCGCCTATTTATGACAAAGATTTGTATGAGGGGAATGAGGTTGCAGGTGTAGTGACAGGTTTAGCCTGGACCAGTGTTGGTGGCGATATTTTATTCATCGAATCGAGTTTGAGCCCGGGAAAAGGTAAATTAACTTTAACTGGAAATTTAGGCGACGTAATGAAAGAATCAGCTGTGATTGCGTTAGCGTATTTACGTGCCCATGCAGCTGAATTTGGAATTGATTATACCTTATTTGATAATTGGGATGTTCACGTCCATGTACCTGCGGGTGCGACTCCGAAAGATGGGCCATCGGCAGGCGTAACCATGCTGACAGCTTTAACATCTGCATTTACACAACGTAAAGTAAAGCAACACTTAGCTATGACTGGTGAGATTACATTACGTGGAAAAGTGCTTCCTGTTGGTGGAATTAAAGAAAAAATTCTTGCTGCCAAAAGAGCAAACATCAAGGAAATTATTCTCTGCAAAAGCAATCGTAAGGATATCTTAGAAATTAAGGAAAGCTACATTAAGGACCTTAATTTTCATTACGTTACCGAAATGAGTGAGGTTATTGAATTGGCTTTAACTAAAAATAAGGTTAAAAAACCATTGGATCTAAGCATTAAAATTGCACCGATAGTCAACTAAAATTGTAATCTTTTAGATTATCAATTAAATATTCGATAACAATAAATACATTTATAGCTCCGATACCTATCGGAGCTTTTTTTATGAAATCATTTTTATTTACCATCACTTTATTCCTTGCCACTTTTGCTGGCTTTAGTCAATCTTTCAAAAATGAATTTGGTTTCAAAACCGAAAATGATGCTTATTTGGCGACTCTAAATGATAGGTATTACACCAATGGATTATTTATTTATTTCCGCAGAGCGATTGACCCAGCTAAACTTTCTGAAAAAGTAGAAAAGAAAACCTATGAAATTTCTGTGGGGCAAAAAATATACACACCTTATTGGGGGCAAGTTGCTAAAAAGGAAGATCAGGATAGACCATTTGCCGGATATTTATATGCTGGTGGTGCCTATTCAATATTTTACAAAAATGAAAGCGTATTAAAAACAAGTGCAGAAGTTGGAATTGTTGGCCCAAATTCATTAGCCCAAGATGCACAGCGCTTTCTACATAAAACAGTTGGTTTTTACACACCTGCCGGATGGGATTATCAGATCCAAAATGAGTTGGCAGTGAATTTAGCCGCTCAATACAGTAAATTATTAATCCGCTCTAATGATAAAATAGTAGATCTAAGCGGACAAGGCTATGCAAATTTAGGAACCACTTTTTCCGGTTTAGGTGCATCAGTTTTATTTAGGGCTGGAAGATTAAATCAGTTATTTAACAGCGCCTACCATAATGCAGTTATAGGAAGTTCTAAAACATCTGCTTTGAACAATTCAGAGTTTTTCTTTTACGCCAAACCACAGCTAAATGTGGTAGCTTACGATGCTACTATCCAAGGAAGTCTATTTAATGATGACAGCCAGGTAACATTTGGGGTTAAGCCAATCGTTTTTGAGCAACAATTTGGCGTGAATTATAGTTCGAAAAGATTTACAGTCGATTTCAACATTATTTTTAAAACCAAAGAAGTGAAAAGTATTGCCAAAGCACAAAACTATGGCGGCTTGAGTTTATATTATCGGTTTGGAAAAATATAATTAATCAAGATTCGGTTTTCTTCTCGATTCTTTTTTGTCTGCTTTGACTGACTTATTTTTCAATCGCTTTTGAATAACAGATTTTGGTATTTTTGTCGGCCTACGTTTCTTCTGAATTTGAAGAGATCGTTTCAAAAGATCGATTAATTTAGCAACAGTTTTCTCTTTATTTAAAAGCTGGCTTCTATCCTCTTGAGAAACAATATGCAATAAACCGTCTGTATCTAACCTATTCTCTAACCTTAATTTTAACAGCGCTTTTTCCTCCTCATTAAAAAATGAGGCATTTTCCAAATCGAAAATTAGTTCTACTTTACTCGAAACCTTATTCACATTCTGTCCGCCTTTCCCTCCGCTTCTGGAGGTTTTAAAGGAAACCGATTTTAAAATTTCATCTCTGTTGGGTAACATCGTGCAAAAGTATAAAGAATAGCGATTTAAAAAAAGTAAGTAAATCCACTGCCTTTTTTTACCTTTGTACCAGAATGAAAAAGAACTTGGTTATAGCTATCGATGGCTATTCATCTTGCGGAAAAAGCACTTTAGCAAAAGCTTTGGCTAAAAAATTAGGTTTTATTTATGTAGACAGCGGAGCAATGTATCGTGCCGTAACCTTATATTTTTTAAGAAACGAGATCGATATTGCTAACGATGATAAGGTAGTTGATGCGCTTCAACACATCGAATTAAACTTTCATTCCCGCGATTATGAATCGCACATTACATTAAACGGAGAAGAAGTATCTGATGAGATTCGTTTAATGCCAGTTTCTGAAAACGTAAGCGAAGTATCTGCTCATAAAATTGTTCGCCATGAAATGGTGAAACAACAACAGCGCATGGGCAAATCGAAAAATATTGTAATGGATGGCAGGGATATTGGTACCACCGTTTTTCCACAAGCGCCACTTAAACTTTTCATGACAGCTGATCCAAAAATCAGGGCAGAACGCAGATTTAAAGAACTCGAAAGCAAAGGTAATAACCAAACAACATTAGAGGAAGTTTTTGAAAACCTTGCCCATCGCGATTATGCGGATACCACCCGTAAGGAAAGTCCGTTGGTTAGAGCTGATGATGCTATAATTTTAGACAACACCAATTTAACGCAAGAAGAACAATTGGAATTTGCGCTTGAAAAAGTTAAACCATTGCTTCCTAATTAATATTAAATTTATTCAGTTGGTTTAAATTTCATATTTTTAGCTGCTAACCATTAAAGCTAATATGAAATTAATTAAATATACTGCTGCTTTATTTTTGCTCCTCTCTGTTATTTCTTATAGCGCTTCTGCACAAAAAGGCTGGATCAATCTTTTTAACGGAAAAGATTTAAAAGACTGGAATGTTAAAATTGCGAAACATGAATACAAAGATAATTATGCCAACACTTTTAAGGTAAAAGATGGCTTAATGACAGTTGGCTACGAAGGCTACAAAGAATTCGATCAACAGTATGGGCATATTTTCTATAAAAAACCATTTTCATACTACCTGTTAAAAGTTACTTATCGTTTTGTTGGCGATCAAGCCAAAGGTGGCGAAGGTTGGGCAACCAGAAATAGCGGTGCCATGTTACACTGTCAGGATCCTGCCACGATGCTAAAAGATCAGGATTTTCCAATTTCGATTGAAGCTCAAATTCTTGGAGGAGATGGTGAACACGAGCGCCATACAAGCAATGTTTGCACACCAGGAACATTAATAAATTATAATGGAAAACTTTTTACAGGTCACTGTTTAGATTCAAAATCGAAAACTTATGCTGGCGATCAATGGGTAACAGCAGAATTTTTGGTACTTGGCGATTCGGTAATTAAGCACATCATTTCAGGAGAAACTGTATTGGAATACACCAAACCACAAGTTGGTGGCGGAAGTGTGACTAAATTTGATCCAAAAGTGAAAATAGATGGTACTCCATTGAAATCAGGTTACATTTCGCTACAGAGTGAGAGCCATCCAATAGAATTTAAAACAGTAAAACTTTTCGATTTGGCACCTTATTCAAAAGATCAAACAAAACTTGCCAAGGTAATTGATAGAATTCTCAAAGAGTAAACAACATTAAATTCCTATTGTTATGAATGATGTAAATGTTATTGCTAACTGATACTGAATTATCTGATGCTCAAAACTCATTCAATTAAAAAATTTACATTTTTAGTTTTTTTCCTTTGTTCTACATTAACTTTTGCTCAAAAAGCATATAAGGTTAATGAAATTCCAGACCCCAAAAACAATGGTGGTGGCTGGGTGAGTAATCCTGATGAAATTTTAAGCGCTGATGATGTGGCCAACATCAACAGTTCAATTTCTCGGTTTGAAAAAGAAACCAATGTTCAGGTTGCTGTGGTCATTGTAAATAATTTTGACGCTGATCAGGAAGATTTCGATTTTGCTTATGAACTTTTTAACACCTGGGGAATTGGGCAAAAGACCAGTAATAATGGCTTGCTCCTATTTATTGCAAAAGAAAGGAGAAAATATCGGTTTATTACAGGAACAGGAACCGAAGGCATTTTACCTGATGTTAAACTAAAACATATTGCCGAACAAAATTTAATTCCGGCCTTTAAAGAGAATGATTTTGGAACAGGAATAATAAAAACTATCGATGCAATTGGTGTAATCATTTTGAACCCAAATAATAAATCGGAATTAAATCAATTTTTTACTCAGCAGAATGAAAGTAAGGATTTAGAAAAGATTTGGATACCAGTTTTTGCAATTATTTTAGCCTTCTTCGGTATTTTTAAATTCGTAAATAAACAAGCGAAAAAAACAGTAAACCTAAACGCTAAAATTAAGACTGACTACGAAAAAACCATTATCAGCGGTTGTGCCGGAGTTTTCATGTTTATTTTCGTGAGTATTTTTGCCATGGTGTTTTTTAATGGGTTTGGTTTATTCGATAAAATCACACTGGCCCACACCCCTTATATTTTATATGGAATTTTAGGAACAGGATTGTTTTTTAGATATCTATTTCATATTTCCAGCTTGAGGAAAGCACATAATGATGATAAGAATTTCTTTAAGGCAGTAACCGATTTCAATAAAAAGAATTTTTGGTTAGTAATTTTTTCGCCCTTGTTATTATTTACGCTTATTAATTACCTGTTTAAAAGAGCCAAAAACATCGATCGGTTTAAGCCAATTCTTGATAGCAAAAACCAAGAGATGATTCGTTTGGATAGAGACATTAATATAGAAGGTAAACCATTTTTAAGTGGTGGGCAAAGAGCTGAGGAAGTTGCGAAAACCTATGATTACGACATTTGGGAAAGTGCTGATCATAAGGAACACATTATAAAGCAATGGCCTGCTGAAGAATATAAAGATTATACAGAATGCCCAAAGTGCAGTTTCAGAACTTATAAATTAAACAAGCGGGTTACTGTAAAGGCTGCCACGTACAGTCACGATGGCCAGGCAAAATTGATAAACGAATGCAGTTGCTGCAAAAATGTAGAATTCATAAAATGGATAGTATTGCCAATGTTGGTCGAGTCCAAATCATCGTCAGGTTCATCTTCATCTGGTAGCAGTTCATCGTCTTCATCAAGCAGCTGGGGTGGTGGTCGTAGTAGTGGTGGTGGTACCGGTGGAAGTTGGTAAGTGTTTATGATACTAATTAAAAGTATTTAGTAGTTTTGCCACACTTAGCACGATGTTTGTTCCAAGCGTCAATGCAATATTTATAAACTGCTTGCAGAAATCCCAAAAACATGACTAGAATATTCTTCTTACTAATCGCTTTTTCTATTTTCTCTAACCGCATTACTGCTCAGGATACCTATCGTGTAAAAGCTGATAAAGTGAATGTGAGAGCAAGTAACAATGCAAAAAGTAAAGTTGTAGCTACCGTAAATCAGAATGAAAATGTAACAGTTATAGATGCCAACGATTCTAAATTATATAAAGTAAAGTTAAAAAATGGAGAGGGTTGGATAAGCAAAGATTTTTTGGAAAAGGTTGCAACATCAACACCATCCGCTGCATCTCCACAAAGCACAACAACACAAACTAATTCTTCCAATAGCACAACTGATGTAATTTATCGAGTTACTACCGATAATTTGAGAGTTAGGCAAAAGGCTGATCCTAAGAGTAAGGTGATTGGTTATCTTCCGGAAAATGAAAATGTCGCTGTTATCGATTCAGCTGACGTGAGCTATTTCAAAATTAAGGTTACCAATGGCGAAGGTTGGGTGAGCAAGGAGTTTTTAGTGAGAGTTTCACCAGTTAAAGCACCAGTTCAAAAGAACAGCACTTCAGTTGAAGTTCCATCTATCAATAAGGATTACTCTAACATTATCTTTTTTGCCGTGGTGGCCTTGGTAATGGGCACCATCCTTTATTTCATTTTTAAATATTCCAATCAAAACAAAATATTAATAGGTATTTCAGCCGTTATAGTTTTGGTGGTGATTTATTTTTGCTTTGTTACGTTTATTCAACCCAAAAAAGTATCAGGAACATTTGTAAGCGATGCCGAAACGCAATATAAAACCTTTGATTTTAACACCAATGATTCTGTTATTGTGAAAGATACATACACTGATTCTACCTTCACGGCCAAATATGTAATTGAAGGTGATATGATAAAATTATACGATCAGCAGAACATGATTTTGTTATTAATTAGAGATGAGAATACATTAGTTGGTGAAGGATTTACAAGGGGAATTTTCACGAAGAAATAGGTTTAAAGCAATTGTTGTTTCTAAACCCGGTAGCAGCGGCAGCCCCCGATTTTTCTTCGGGGCTATAGCGAATAACGGGGCCGCTGCAAGCTAAGAACCACCGAACGATCGTTTTCAAATTATTAAAAACAATTGTTTTCGAAATAAGATTCTCCTGAATTGGAAAAATGCAAATCATTCTTTGCATTCAATCATTACTCCTTGTTCCTTTATCTCTACTCGTTTAAGCACCCAATCTTGATACTTGATACCCGATACTTGCTACTTCTTTTCTAAGAACCTAAAAATCAGCAACATTTATTAAAAAAATCTTTTCTATTAATTAAAATATTTTTACCTTTGCAATCCCTAAATAGGGAAAAAAGGAGATAATTAATTAATGGCTAAAAAACAAGTAGCAGAAAAAGAATTAGCAGCTAAAACAGCTGAGCTTCAGGGAGAAGGCGGACGCCTGACTGAAAAAGAAACAATTGAATCAGAAGCTGATTCAGTTTCGATCGAATCGATCAAATCATCTTTAGCAACACCAACCGAAGATTTCGACTGGGATGCTGATGAAAAAGTTTTCGGTAATTACAATGATGCAGACCGTAAAAAGTTTGAAGATATGTATGCTGGAACATTCAATCAAATCACTAAAGGTGAAATCATTAGCGGTATCGTTGTTTCAATTAACAACAAAGATGTAGTATTAAACGTTGGTTTTAAATCAGACGGTTTAGTTTCTACTTCAGAATTCCGTGATACACCAGATTTAAAAATCGGCGATTCAGTTGACGTATTCGTTGAAGCACCAGAAGATGCTAACGGTCAATTGATCCTTTCTCGCAAAAGAGCAAAAACTCAAAGATCTTGGGAAGCTATTAACGAGGCGCTTGAAAATGATAGAATCATCAATGGTTTCGTTAAGAGCCGTACTAAAGGTGGTTTAATTGTTGATATTATGGGCGTTGAGGCTTTCTTACCAGGTTCTCAAATTGATATTAAACCTATCCGTGACTACGATGTTTACGTTGGTAAAACAATGGAATTCAAAGTTGTTAAAATTAACCATGAGTTTAAAAACGTTGTAGTTTCTCATAAAGTGTTAATTGAAGACGATTTAGAATCACAAAAAGTAGAAATCGTTTCTAAATTAGAAAAAGGACAGGTATTAGAAGGTACTGTTAAAAACATTACTGATTTCGGTGTGTTCATCGATTTAGGTGGTGTTGACGGTTTACTTCACATTACTGATATTTCTTGGGGCCGCATAGAGCATCCAAAAGAAGTATTATCATTAGACGAAAAAATCAACGTTGTTGTTTTAGATTTCGATGATGAGAAAAAACGTATCGCTTTAGGCTTAAAACAATTAACTCCACACCCTTGGGAAAACTTAAGTGCTGACATTCAAGTTGGTTCTAAAGTAAAAGGAAAAATCGTAACTGTTGCAGATTACGGTGCTTTCTTAGAAATCATCCCAGGTGTTGAAGGTTTAATCCACGTTTCTGAAATGAGCTGGTCACAAAACTTAAGAAATCCACAAGAATTCTTAAAAGTTGGTGATGAGATCGAAGCTGAAGTTTTAACTTTAGATAGAGACGAACGCAAAATGAGCTTAGGTATTAAACAATTATCTAACGATCCATGGCAAGAAGTTGCTGCTAAATTCCCAGTTGGAAGCAAGCACCAGGCAACGGTTAAAAACATGACTAACTTCGGTGTATTTGTTGAAATCGAAGAAGGTATTGATGGTTTAATTCACATTTCTGACTTATCATGGTCTAAAAAAGTAAACCACCCTAACGAATTCACTAAAGTTGGTGATGTGTTAGACGTAGTTGTTTTAGAATTAGACGTTGATAACCGCAAATTAAGCTTAGGTCACAAACAATTGGAAGAAAACCCTTGGGATACTTTCGAAACGATCTTCACTTTAGATTCGGTTCACCAAGGTACAGTTGTTAAAGTAACTGATAAAGGTGCTGTTATTGCTTTACCATACGGTGTAGAAGGTTTCGTACCAACTAAACACATGGTAAAAGAAGATGGTACTTCGGTTAAAGCTGAAGAAACTAACGACTTCAAAATCATCGAGTTTAACAAAGAAGCTAAACGCATCGTTGTTTCTCACGCCCGTATTTGGGAAGAAGTTAAAGCTGAAGCTGTAGCAGAAGAAAGAAATGCTAAGAAAAAAGAAGCTAAAGCTGCTGTAACTGCTGTTAAAAAAGTTAAAGATTCTGTAGAGAAATCTACTTTAGGAGATTTAGACGTATTAGCACAATTGAAATCGCAATTAGAAGGCGAAGAAAGCAAAGCTAAAAAAGGCTAGTTCTTTTTAACTGAATATATTAATCCCGATAGCGAAAGTTATCGGGATTTTTTTTGCCTATTTTTTGCCACGGAAACACGGAATACACGGAACTTCACGGGGTCGTTATCGCGAGGAGGCTTTTTCAGCCGACTGCCTGCCCCCACAATTCGGGGAAGCAATCTCTTTTTCTTCACCATATAGATTCTGTGTTGATTTGCAAATAAAATATTAATTTTCATACTTTTGTTATTCTAAGGCAGTCCAGAACTAGCCTGTATAGCGTACTTATGCAATTTGTGTCTGTACGCTATTCTCTTTTAGTAAATACTGGTTGTCATAGGCTGTTTTGT
>NZ_CAKLBU010000038.1 GCF_920984735.1 Pedobacter sp. Leaf250
TTTTTCATCAGTTAAAGTTTAGCTTTATAATTGATGAATCTCCCTTCGTTTTTTCTCCTTTTGGATATTCTGGATATAGCGCAGTGCACAATTCCTTACATTCTGTTCAAACTCGAAAAGATAGAAAGAATGAGGCAATTTCTTACATACAATATGCTAATAAGCTATTTGGAATATATGTGCTCTCATTCTTTCTCAATTATATCTACAAATTTATTACTTTGTAAACATAGGAGAAATATAAGAAAATATAAGTCGTAAGGCTTATACGATTCTTCAATGCCTTAAATGGTTAATGGATTTATTGGTATGAGCCATTGTTTAAATTTCAATTTTTAAACATAAATCCAAAGCAGCACTGGTTTTTTCCTGTTTTTTAAAAGGGCATCAATCTTTTTCATAGTTTCGTCAGCTAGAACTGGGCAGCCCGCACTTTGTCCGAAAAGGGTTTGAGGATAAATTTCCTGATTGGGAACTGGAGTATAGGAGTGCAAAACTACAATTCGCCTAAAGGCATTGCTGTTTGTTTTTTCCAGGCCATACATTTTGTAATGAATGTTAATTCCCCAGTTGCTATACGAACGGCCTTTAATTTTATATTTTCCTAAAGAACTGCAATTACTGCCGATAGCATTGCTAAACACTGGTTTCGTAGCTGTACTTCCGCCGCCAACGCCATGAGCGCAAAGTCCCTCAATGGTGATTTGTTTTTTATTAAAATCATAAACAAAAATTCTGTTTTTGCCTGAATGAATACTCATATCAACCATGATGCAAATAGAGGTATCCATTTTGTTTTTCTTACTGAAAATTAAGGCTTCATTAATTTTTGAATCGCATATTTTATTATTTGAGGCTGGTTTAAAATTGAAAAGTGTAAATAGGATGATGAGGGTTGTGAAATTTTGCATGCCTTATTTTACTTCAAATGCAATAAAATCAAAGCCACCAAAGCTGGGATAGATTGCACATAAAGGATCTTTTTACTTGCTGTTGCTGCACCATAAATTCCAGCGATAATTACACAGGTTAGAAAGAATATGGCCACATAAAATTTCCAATGATGATCGGAAATGCAAAGCGACCAGATTAAACCCGCCGCCAAAAAACCATTGTACAAACCTTGGTTGGCAGCTAAAGTTTTGGTTGGGACAAATAAATCTTTTGGTATGGTTTTGAAAACTTTTGGTGCCCTGGTTGTCCAGGCAAACATTTCTAACCATAAAATGTAGATGTGGATGGCGGCAACTATACCGATAATAATTTCTGCTGCTAATTGCATGATAATTTGATTTGGTAATTGAAGATACAATAAATTCTGTCTTGGCCAGACAGGCCTTTTCTTTTTCTTGATAAAAAGAAACAAAAACCGAGCATTTCTGCGAGCTCATGAATACCGTTAAAAACAAACACACGCTAATAAATAATCAAGACTGCGAAGCTTTGTCGTAAATTCTCAATAAATCTTTAGGCGTAATCCTTAGCCGTGTGAAGGTTTGTTATAATTGAAAATTTGTGCAACACTCGTAGGATTTCTCGTTTCAGTGGTTTATGAGATGAAACTGCAACAAAGATTTATTGGTATTTACTTTCAGATCTTCTGATGCCAGTCCTCGCGACTTCGAAAGTTAGTATTTTAGGCAATAATATTTGTTAACTGCATTCTGTGTATTTAACCTAATGTTTAGTAGAAAATTTTATATCTGCACTATCAAACTCCCCTCCTTATTTTTAAGGAGGGGCGGGGTGTGGTTTTTACCATAAAAGCCACAAACTTCGTTCATAAACCCGATGGCAGCGAACACGGAGTGCAACGAAGTAAAGCGTACAGCGGGGCAGGTGTTTGAGACGAGATTCGAACTTTCGTTTTCAAATTACTTTATTGAATTTTGCGTTTTGCATTTGTCTAGTAGCTTTAACCTTTAGTCTTCTTTCTGTCATGCTGTCAGTATTATCAGACTGGTTTTTTTACATTTTATCAGTCTTTTACCCATATTTTCTGCCAAAAACCAATTGGCACAAGCATTGTTTAACAGGTGTAGAAATTATAATACTTTAAAAAGAGAAAATAAAAAATACAATGGGAAAAATTATTGGAATAGACTTAGGAACAACAAACTCTTGCGTGAGCGTAATGGAGGGCAATGAGCCTGTAGTTATTGCGAACAGTGAGGGTAAACGTACTACACCGTCTATTGTTGCTTTTGCAGAAAACGGTGAGCGTAAAGTTGGCGAGCCTGCTAAACGTCAGGCTATAACCAACCCAACAAAAACGATTTATTCAATTAAACGCTTTATGGGTAACAGCTACGACGAAAGTGCGAAAGAAGCTGGACGTGTACCTTATAAAGTGGTTAAAGGCGATAACAACACACCGCGTGTTGAAATCGACGATAGAAAATATACTCCACAAGAAATTTCTGCAATGATTTTGCAGAAAATGAAAAAAACTGCTGAAGATTTCTTGGGTCAGGAAGTTACTGAAGCGGTAATTACTGTACCAGCTTACTTTAATGATGCACAACGTCAGGCTACAAAAGAGGCGGGTGAAATTGCAGGTTTATCTGTAAAACGTATCATTAACGAACCAACTGCAGCTGCTTTAGCTTATGGTTTAGATAAAGCACATAAAGACATGAAAATTGTTGTGTTTGACTGTGGTGGTGGTACACATGACGTTTCAGTTTTAGAATTAGGTGATGGCGTTTTCGAAGTAAAATCTACTGATGGTGATACACACTTAGGTGGTGATGACTTTGACCACATTATTATTGACTGGTTAACTGAAGAGTTTAAAGCTGAAAACAGTATGGATCTTGCAAAAGACCCAATGGCTTTACAACGTTTAAAAGAAGCTGCTGAGAAAGCTAAAATTGAGTTATCGAGCACAACTTCTACTGAAATTAACTTGCCATATATTACTGCTGATGCTAGTGGCCCTAAACACTTAGTGCGTACATTAACTCGTGCTAAATTTGAGCAATTGGCAGATAGCTTAATCAAACGTACTATCGAACCTTGTAGATCTGCTTTGAAAAATGCTGGTTTAAGCACAAGCGATATCGACGAAATTATCTTAGTAGGTGGTTCAACTCGTATTCCTGCAATCCAGGATGCTGTTAAAGCTTTCTTCGGTAAAGAGCCAAGTAAAGGTGTTAACCCTGACGAAGTTGTAGCGATTGGTGCTGCTATTCAAGGTGGTGTTTTAACTGGTGATGTGAAAGATGTATTGTTACTAGACGTTACACCTTTATCATTAGGTATTGAAACTATGGGTGGTGTAATGACAAAATTAATCGAGTCGAACACAACTATCCCAACTAAAAAATCGGAAACTTTCTCAACTGCAGCTGATAACCAGCCTTCAGTAGAAATCCATATTTTACAAGGTGAGCGCCCAATGGCTGGTCAAAACCGTACAATTGGTCGTTTCATTTTAGATGGTATTCCACCAGCACCTCGTGGTGTGCCTCAAGTAGAAGTATCTTTTGATATTGATGCAAACGGTATTTTACATGTAAGTGCAAAAGATAAAGCAACTGGTAAAGAGCAAAAAATCCGTATCGAAGCTTCTTCAGGTTTAACTGATGCTGAGATTAAGAAAATGAAAGAAGAAGCTGAAGCTAATGCAGCAGATGATGCTAAGCAAAAAGAAGAAGCTGATAAAATCAACGGTGCTGATGCTTTAATTTTCTCTACTGAGAAACAATTAAAAGAGTTCGGTGAGAAATTATCGGCTGATAAAAAAGCGCCAATCGAAGCTGGTTTAGAGAAATTAAAAGCAGCTCACGGTTCTCGTAACTTCGCAGATATCGATGCAGCTTCAGCTGAATTACAAGCGGCATGGAATGTAGCTTCTGAAGAAATGTACAAAGATGGCGGTCAGCCTCAAGGTGGTGAACAACCACAAGCTGATGGTGGTCAACCTCAAGGTGGCGGTGATAACGTTACTGATGTTGATTTCGAAGAAGTGAAAGAAGAAAAATAGTTTTAGTCGGAGGTCGGAAGACCGAAGATATGAAACATTGAAAAGCGGTTCTGATTAAGTTCAGAAACGCTTTTTGTTTAAAGTGTTTTACCATATAAGAAATATAGTTTCATTGAGCTTACATATTCCTTAAATTTTATATGGTAAAAAATTAATTAAAAATCTGCTGTAGGTTTACAGAGAATGGGTAATTAGACCAAATTCTCTTCAATAATTCCTTGTAATTCTTTTTCGTTTAAGGCAATTTCTGCTAAAAGCTTGAACTGATTTTTAGCTCTATCCAAGTTTTGAGTAGGGTAATTTATCGGATAGTAGATATTACCGTTTAAGAAATCGGTTAAAAACCTGAGAGCCTGCATATAAATGATGTATCGACCAGAAAATAAAATCAGTTCCTTTTCAGTTTCAGTTAGGATGTTTTTCATTTCTGATAAATAACCCTTAATCATTGCTTCGAAATATGGAAGCCTGATTTTGATTTTGCTTAAATCAGTCTCATTTTCAGAAAATGCACAAAGATAAGTCCGCATCATATCCCCTAAATCGGAAATAAATTTACCAGGCATAATGGTATCCAAATCAATTACACAAATACCCTGAAAAGCCTCGGCATTTAAAAGTACATTGCTAATTTTGGTGTCGTGGTGCATTACACGATCAGGAAAGTCGCTACGATGTGTATAGGAGTTGTAATAATCAAGAATGTAGCGATGATCTAAGGCATTATCAATCTCTATTTTAGCTAAGCCTTTAAGTTGTTTATTGGTTTGGTTTAATGCTAAAGTAAATTGCTCGTAACGCAAGCCTAAATCGTGAAATCCTGGTATTGTAGGTTCGAGTGATGATGCATTAAAATCATTTAAAAGTTTACTAAGTTTTCCAAATTGTTTAGCCGCTTCAAAAGCCTGCTTCGGATCACTTAATACATCAAGCGACACGGTATTGGGAATATAAGGTAACATTCTCCAATATTCATCATCTACCAAAGCCATTTCTTCACCAGTGATGGTAGGAATTGGTTTGATAAACAAGTATTTGGGATAATTTAATAAGAGATAATCGGCAATTGCCTTGAGATTATTCGCAATAGCCAGAGGGTTTTTAAAAACCGAAGTGTTAATATTTTGAAGAATATACTTTTTATCTTCCAAAACGGGCGAAAGCAAATAAGTACGGTTAATTAAACCCGTACCTATCTGTGTTATTGTAATATTTTCTTTAGTGTATCCGTATGCTTTTAAAACTTCGGAGTCTAAATTTAGCTCCATAATTTTGATGGGTAGGTTCCGTTTTTAACCAATTGATCAATTGAATCTTGAACAAATGGTTTATCTTCTTTGTAAGTTACACCGAACCATTTATTTGAAGTTGGAACTACTTTAAAAGTTGCTGTGTTGCTTTTAACTAAATTTTCGCCAATTAGCGGGATAAAAAATTCTGCTTTTGGTTTATCTTTATTTGCTTTTGCAAATTCTACAAATAATTCTTCAGTAATTTTGAAAACAGCAGGAGTAAAGCCCCAAAAGTTCATGGATACTGGTGTGCTAAAATCTAATGGAAATTCTTCACCATCTTCTTCGTAAAAGATTTTTCCATCTTTAGGATACACTTTTGTGCGCTCAACAATTTCTGTTAAGTTACCAGACTCATCTACCTTACAAACACCTCTAGATACTGCTCCAAACTCAGAAAGGGTTTTGCCAATTTCATAACCAATGATAGAGAAATTGCTATCTGTAGCTTCGGTGGTTAAAAAATCTGCCATTTTTTTAAAGGCATCAAAACCATAATAATCATCAGCGTTAATTACGCAAAAAGGTTCTTTTACAACATTTCTACCAGCAAGAATAGCATGTGCAGTTCCCCAAGGTTTCTCTCTGTAAATCTCATCTTCGATACCAAATTGTTTTAAATCAAAGTTTTGAAAAACATAGTCTGTTTCAATTCTTCCATTCAATTTAGGTTCGAAAATAGATTTAAAATTTTCTACAAATTCTTCTTTAATGATAAATACCACTTTTCCAAATCCGGCTTGAATTGCATCGTGAATTGAATAATCTATAATGGTTTCGCCATTTGGGCCAAATCCATCAATTTGTTTCATACTTCCATAACGGCTTGCCATTCCAGCCGCCAATATTAATAAGGTAGGTTTCATTTTTTATTTTTTTATTTATTTACTTGGGATGGATCTTTAATATAATCAATTAACGATTACATCCTGCGAAAATACTATTTGAGCGTAAATTACTATATAGGTATTTTGTACTATCTGGATTATAAACTGGGTTAAAATCCAAATAAACCTCCACCTTTGCTTCTTGTTTTTTTGCCAGTTAACATGCCAAAGATGCCTCTAACAATTTCCTTACCAATTTGCCGAGTTATTGTAGCGCCCATTACCTGTTCTACAATACTTTTTTCACCTGGTTTTGGCTTACTTTCAGCTTCCTGTTGTTTTTGTGCAGCTACTTCTTGTTTTTCTTGTTCTTCTGCAGCAACCCTGTTATTAATGCGCTTTGTTAAAATATCGTAGGCACTTTCCGGATCTACCGCATCTTTATATTTGGCATACATTTGACTCGATTGTATCACCCTTTCGAAATCGGCGGCAGTTAGCGGCCCCATTAAAGCACGTGGAGGCGTTAGCATCGTTGCCGAAACTTCAGTAGGTATCCCTTTTTCGTTAAGAACTGTTACCAAAGCTTGCCCGGTACCCAATGAAGTTAATACTTTATCAATCTCATAAAAATCTGATTTCGGATAAGTGTTAACTGTTTTTTTCAACGCATCAACATCATTTGGCGTAAATGCCCTTAACGCATGCTGAACACGATTACCCAATTGACCTAAAACACTTTCGGGTACATCAGTTGGTGCTTGTGTACAAAAGAAAACACCAATTCCTTTTGATCTGATTAATCTGATGATGGTTTCAATTTGCTCTAAAAATGCTTTTGATGAATTTTTAAATAATAAATGCGCCTCATCAAAAAAGAAAACAAGCTTAGGTTTGTCCAAATCGCCAACCTCGGGCATCGTATTAAATAATTCTGCCAATAAGCTTAATAAAAATGTAGAATATAAAACGGGTTGATTTTGAACATCAGAAATATTTAATAAACTAATGATTCCTTTCCCATCTACACGATCAAATAAATCCTGAATGTCAAATGATTTTTCGCCGAACATACCACTTAAGCCTTGTTGTTCAATCGCTACAATTTTACGAAGAATTGTTCCTGATGTTGAAGTAGAAATGCTGCCATAACTTTCTTTGATTTCTGCTGCACCTGCACCTTCTGACAGATAAGAAACCAACTTTTTCAAATCATTTAAATCGATAATAGGCATTTTGTTATCGTCGGCATATTTGAATATAACCGCCATAACTCCAGCTTGCGTATCGTTTAAATCTAATACTTTTGATAAAAGGGTAGGTCCGAATTCCAAAACAGTTGCTCTCATTTGAGCGCCCATTTTCCCTGATAATGAATAGATTTCTAAAGGAAAACCTGATGGTGAAAAAGGCTTATTCAGTTGTTGAGATCTTTCTTCAATTTTAGGATTAACTGTTCCCGCTTGATTTAAGCCAGATAAATCTCCTTTTACATTCAGCATAAATACCGGAACTCCAACATCAGATAACTGCTCGGCAAGTAATTGTAATGTTCTGGTTTTACCTGTACCAGTAGCGCCAGCAATTAAGCCATGCCTATTCATCATTTTTAAAGAAAGGTTTACCTCGGCATCTCCATAAACTTGTCCATTCAAAATACCCGCTCCTAAATAAATATAAGAACCAGTTGGTGCATAAGACGATTTTATTTTTTCGATGAACTTAGAAGACAAATCACTCATTTCTTAAAAATTAGATTGCCAATTTAAGAAACTAATCTTAAAAAGAATGCGTTTTTAGTTCCACTTTTACCTGAAATTTTTACACAAACGATTGTTTTGCGTTCTTAATTGACCTGCTTGTAATAATTTAGTTCATTTTTTAATTGAGTAATTTCATTTTGCATCTCCGTTAATTGCGTTAATAAATGCGCAACTGCATGAAGTCCTTCCAAATTGATTTCTAAATCATTACTTAATCTTAAATAACGTTCCAATTTTGAAAGTTCATCAATATCAAGCCAAACTGTTTTTTTAATAATTGTGGTATGAATTAATCCAAAATCTTCTAAAGATTGAATGAAATTAATTTTCACCTGATGATGTACACAAACATCCTCAATTGATATCAGATTATTTTCCATGTTGGTTAGCTTTTGGAAAGTTTTTCGAATAATTCTTTTTGTTCTGCGTTAAGGTTGGTTGGCAATTTAATCTGCCATTTTATATATAAATCCCCAAATTGATTTTCTTTTTTGTAAACGGGGAAACCCTTCTCTTTCAATCGTAAGGTAGTATCAGGTTGGGTGCCCTCGGGAATTTTAAGTTTTACTTTTCCGTTTAACGTTTCCACAATTTTCTCTCCTCCTAAAATTGCCGTATATAAATCTACTTCTTCCTGGATATAGATATCGTTGCCTTTTCTTTTAAATCGGGGATGATCTGCAATGTTGAATTTAATATATAAATCTCCGGGAGGACCATTATTAACGCCAACAGCTCCATAACCTGGCAGCTTAATTTTTTGCCCGTTTTCTACGCCAGCCGGAATAGTAATGCGCACTTGCTTGCCGTTAACGGTTAGCGTTTGCTTATGTGTAGCATAAGCATCTACCAAGTTTAATTGCAAATCGGCATTGTAATCTTGTCCTTTAAAAGGAGAATTTCGGCTACTTCTTCCTCCACCTCCACCAAACATAGATGAAAAGAAATCAGAAAAATCTTCTCCGCCAAAGCCACCTCCATAACCTCCACTTTGAGATTGATATTGGCTTCTTTGTTTTTGTTGGGCATCTAATTGATCTGCATGTTGCCAATCTTTGCCATACTTATCGTACTTTTTCCTTTTTTCTGGGTCACTTAAAACTTCATTGGCTTCGTTTACTTGCTGGAATTTTTTATTCGCTTCTTCATTATTTGGATTTAAATCAGGATGATGCTTCCTGGCCAATTTTCGATAGGCTTTTTTAATATCATCGGTTGAGGCATCTTTTTTTAAATCGAGGATTTTATAATAATCGATATAGTCCATGGCTAATAAACAGATTGGTAATTGTAATGTTCAATTTTAATGAGATAAATGTAAGCGTAAACGGAAGAATTTAAGAATAAAAAACTTAGATATTTTGCAAAAAAAAAGGTACTGTTATAAATTCCAAATATTTAGACAAAAAAGTATTTTTGTATTCTAAAGAAGTTCAGCCACTGAACTATCTTGCGTAGTCTCGATTTTCGGATCGAGGCTACTACTTTTGTGG
>NZ_CAKLBU010000039.1 GCF_920984735.1 Pedobacter sp. Leaf250
TATATATGTTTTTTGGCCTGTGCCAATTATCAAGCTTTCTTTCCAGTCCGAACTGGGCAATAGCCATAGAGCATGTTTTGTCGGTAATGGTCTTGTTGTCCAATGTGCGCATATAATTACTAATCTTGTTTGGAAGTATGATACTCACATCATAGCCATTTTCATCCAGGTGATAGGCGAATTTCTGATGGTATACACCTGTTGCCTCCATTACATACCGGACTTTAATGCTGCTGTCGGTTAATTTCAAAGACCAATCAAGTAGTGCCTTTATGCCTGTTTCACTATTTCTAAAAACCTTGTGTGCATAAAGTTCGATAGAAAAATCATCAAAGGTTCTGCCAAGGGTAACAACAAGCTCTTTTTGAGCTACATCTACTCCCATCACTTGTTTTAATACTTTTTTTATCAGTTAAAGTTTAGCTTTATAATTGATGAATCTCCCTTCGTTTTTTCTCCTGGTTGGATATTCTGGATATAGTGCAGTGCACAATTCCTTACATTCTGTTCAAACTCGAAAAGATAAAAAAGAATGAGGCAATTTCTTAAATACAATATGCTGATAAGCTATTTGGAATGTATGTGCTCTCATTCTTTCTCAATTATATCTACAAATTTATTACTTTGCAAACATAGGAGGAATGTAAGTTTCATTCAAGCTCAAGGTCTTATATTTTCTTACATTCCCTACATAGTTGTTTCGTTTTACAAAACCAACAATCCAAATTCCCTCAAAGTATTAATTGGCTTAGAGTACCAGAATAATTCGAAGTTTTCCATTTCGGTTTCAAAATCTGCTTTAACTTCAGCAAAAGAGTAAACCTTTTCGTTTGAAATGTGAATTTTACCTAAAATTGAAACCAACCATTCTCCTTCTTTCTTATTGGTCTGCACAACAAAACTCTCACGTTTATCATGAAATGTTAGTGAAGCCATTTCCCAGGAATTTCCTTTTTTCGATTTTGTAAAATATTCAGCTGATGGCTTACCTCCTATCCAAACCACTTTCGCAGTTGGTTTGGTATTGAAATTATCATCATCATTCAAAGCCATTTCAATAAAATCAGCCTGAATTTTTGTGTTTGGGATTTTAAAATCAAACCAATCCTGCAATTTATAGTCAAAACAAATTCCATGCATAAAATTGAAAAGAGATTTCTTTAATCCATAGCTAAATTTATTATGGTCGATGCCGGTTTTATCGATGTAATTGATGTCGTTATTGGCAAAAGTACCAATGATTTCTGTTTCCTTAACAACCCCAAATTTTTCAGGATACATACCTACAGGACTATGAGCAGTCATAGCAAACTGATGCCAAAAACCAGATTGCAATACACCAGCCTCAAATAACTGACGAACCATTTCTAGACTGTCTACAGTTTCTTGAACCGTTTGAGTTGGGTAGCCATACATCAAATAAGCATGTACCATAATTCCTGCAGAGGTAAAGTTTCGGGTCACTTTTGCCACCTGCTCTACAGTAACGCCCTTATCTATCAGTTTAAGTAACCTATCAGATGCGACCTCCAATCCGCCGGAAACCGCGATACAGCCAGATGCTTTTAGCAGTAAGCATAAATCTGCTGTAAAACTTTTCTCAAAGCGGATATTCGTCCACCAGGTAACAGCTAATTTTCTGCGGATGATTTCCAAAGCCACTTCCCGCATTAATGCCGGTGGCGCAGCTTCATCTACAAAATGAAAACCATTTTGACCTGTTTTGGTATATAAATCTTCAATTCTATCAACAATTTGTTTCGCTTGTACAGGTTCGTAAACCTTGATATAGTCTAAAGAAATATCACAAAAAGTGCATTTACCCCAATAGCAACCATGTGCCATGGTGAGCTTATTCCAACGTCCATCACTCCACATGCGGTGCATCGGATTAACGATTTCTATTACCGAAATATATTTATCAAGCAATAATCCTGTATAATCCGGCGTACCAACATCAGCTTGCTTATAATCTTTCCTAAATGAATCATTTCTGTAAACTACCTCGCCGTTTTCGAGCAAAAATGTACGTTTGTACATGTGCATTTCTTGTGGCACAGTGCCGTTTATGTTTTGAATCAGCAGATCAATTGGCAATTCTCCATCATCCAATGTGATAAAATCGAAGAATTCGAAGACTCGTTTATCAGAAAGTGAACGCAATTCTGTATTCGGGAATCCGCCACCCATTGATATTTTAATTTCAGGATGATTGGCCTTTATCCATTGTGCACAGCGAAAAGCACTGTATAAATTTCCAGGAAAAGGAACAGAAATCAAAAACAGTTTTGGTTGAATGGTTTCAATCTTATCTTTTAAAACCGAAATCAAAAGGTGATCAATGTAAGTTGCTTCTTGGTTTAAAGCTTTGTAAAGCTCATCAAACGAGTTGGCGCTTCTGCCCAAACGTTCAGCATATCGGCTAAAACCAAAATTTTCATCAATGCATTCTACAATATAATCGGAAATATCTTCCAGATAAAGTGTTGCCAGGTGTTTGGCTTTATCTTGCGTTCCCATTGCACCAAAAGCCCAATCTAATTCTTCTAATTGCGCAAAGCGAGATGCCTGAGGAAGAAAATCATCTCCACAAATTTGAAGTGCAAGTGTTGGATTTTTCCCTTGAAGAAAAGCAATTACCGCATCAATTGTTTTAAGATATTCATCCTTTAAAGCTAAAATGCGCTTTGCATTATCACTTTTAGGTTTTTCGTTATCAAATTGAAATAAGTTATGTAAACCTTTTTTAGAGAACAATTCCAAAATTACTTCAATACCTAAATCAGCTTGTGAAGAGGAAATGTTTTTAGTGTTGAGAAAACCCTTTATATACGCTGTAGCCGGATACGGAGTATTCAGTTGAGTGAATGGTGGCGTAATGGCGAAGATTTCGGTTTTCAAAAGGAATTTATTTATGCAAAAGTAAGGGAATTTTGGAAGAATAATTGCTTTTAATTGTTGTAGGAATGCTTCATACTTCGAAATAACAATTTGCGATAAAAAGTGGAAGTAATATTCTTTCTCAAAATTGCATCGAAAAATGCTAGTATTTATTCATTACGGTTAGCAGCGTATTTGCAAGTTCCTTTTCAGTAAATTCCTTTTCATAAAAGCGTCGTACCTTTTTGTTTACAAATAAGGTTGCAGGTATAGCGCCCGACCATTTTTTGTCAATCCGTTCTATGTATTGTTGTTGGTCTGGCTCGTTTAAAAGATAAACCTCAGCCTTTATGTTGTTCTTCAGCACAAATGGAATTACTGCTTTCTGTAATTTTGATTTAAAATCAAGGCTCGCCAAGAGTACTTTAACGGGCTTTTTAAGGCTTTCTAATCTTAATTTTTCAAAATTCGGCAACTCTGCTACACACGGAGAACACCAGGTAGCCCAGAAATTGATTACATAAGTTGTGTCCCTTCCATTAGCGATGCGTCTCTCCAAATCATCAAGCGTAAGCAACTTCACTTGTGCATTAACCGAATAAATAATTAAAGATAAGCAGATTATAAAAAATACACGCATGGTTTTATAATGAAGATTAAGGGCTTTTAGTATGTTTATTTTATCATAGGAGATATATAAGAACATACAAGCTAATATGTTTTTATGCGTCTGATATAGGTTGAATCTTATTTAAATGTCGAGCAAAGAGACTATTTAATTAACCGAGCCCGATTTTACTAAAACGCGTTGATAAGCAGGCAAATTCAAGTCATCAACAATTACACCCCGGTTGGTGCTGGCGTGAACAAAAAAACCGTTATTTAGGTAAACACCAACATGATCAACATCATTTCCTCCGAACGAAAAAAATACTAAATCGCCTTCTTTTAAGTTATCGACGCTTTTTTTATTTACAGCTTTGGCCTGATCGCGGGAAATTCGTGGTAAGGTGATGCCATAGATTTCTTTCTCTAATAAAAAGGCGAAACCAGAGCAATCGATTCCGTTCTTATCCAATCCGCCAAAACGATATTTTACGCCAGTCCAATCGGTAATGAATTTATAAAGCTGTTTACTTTTCAAATTTGACATTGCATCGGCTGCCTTCGCTGCCTTTGTTTCACTTTTAACAGTATATTTTCTGGAACCACATGCAGTTAAAACAAGCGTTAGTATTAAAATCAACCAAAAGGAATATTTTGTTTTTATCATGGTTTATAGTTCTTCAACCACTAATTTAAAGAGATAAGCACGGATAATTTTGCATACTATATCTGTGTTCATCTTTTTTATCTGTAGTTAATTTTCTAATTTTTTATCAATCTTTGTATCTCATCCAACTTCAACAATGCTTCAACTGGTGTCAACGCATTAACATCTAAATTATTCAGCGTATCGCGGATTTTAACCAAAACCGGGTCGTCAATCGCAAACATTTGCAATTGGTAAGCCTGATTCTGAACTTTCTTAATACTGTCCTTTATGCTTTGTCCCTCTGTCCTATCGATTTCCAGTTTCTTTAAAATCTCATTCGCTCTGCCGATTAATTTTGGTGGCATCCCCGCCATTTTCGCTACATGAATACCGAAACTGTGCTCACTTCCACCAGGAACCAATTTCCTTAAGAAAATAACTTTATTTGTCATCTCCTTAACTGAAACGTTGAAGTTCTTTATACGAGGCATCGTATTTGCTAACTCGTTCAACTCATGATAATGGGTAGCAAATAACGTTTTCGGACGAGAGGTTGGATGTTGATGCAAAAACTCTGCAATAGCCCAGGCAATGGAAATACCATCGTAAGTGCTCGTTCCGCGACCAATTTCATCTAATAATATCAAACTGTTATCCGAAATATTATTCAAAATACTGGCCGTTTCATTCATTTCTACCATAAACGTACTTTCGCCAGAAGAAATATTATCTGATGCACCAACACGGGTAAAGATTTTATCCACCAAACCCACATCAGCAGCTTTAGCAGGAACAAAACTTCCCATTTGTGCCATCAAAACAATCAAAGCCGTTTGCCTTAAAATTGCCGATTTACCAGCCATGTTAGGACCAGTAATCATAATTATTTGTTGCGAATCCGCATCCAGATAAACATCATTTGTGATGTATTCCTGACCTACCGGCAATTGCTTTTCGATAACTGGATGGCGACCACCTTTAATATCGAGCACTTTTTCTTTATTTATAGTTGGCTTAACGTAATGGTTTTTATCTGCTAATTGAGCAAAACATAATAAGCAGTCCAGTTGCGCAATTAAAAAAGAATCAAGCTGAATTGGCTTAATATAACTAGCCGTTTCGTACATCAATTCATTGTACAAACGAATTTCGATAGCCTGAATTTTCTCTTCAGCACCTAAAATTTGTTCCTCATATTCTTTAAGTTCTGGCGTGATGTATCGCTCTGCATTAACCAAAGTTTGCTTGCGAATCCAACCCTCCGGTACTTTATCTTTATGCGTATGTGTAACCTCTAAATAATAACCGAAAACATTATTGAAGGATATTTTCAGTGATGGAATTCCCGTTGCTTCTGCCTCACGTTTCTGAATTTGCACCAAATAATCTTTACCACCGAAAGCAATTTTACGCAAGCGGTCTAAATCTTCGTCGATGCCGTCATTAATTACATTTCCTTTAATCAGCAAAGCCGGCGGTTCAGATTGGAGTTCTCTCTCAATTCTCTCGCGAATTGCCAAACATGGATTTAGCTGATCGGCAATTTTAATTAGAAAAGGATTTTTGGAATTAGCAGCAAGGTTTTTAACTGCTTCGATGTGGATTAACGCTCTTTTTAAAGCTACCAATTCCCTCGGACCAACACGCTGTAAACCAACTTTAGAAATCAATCTTTCTATATCGCCTATTTGTTTAATATGGGTGAGAAATTCCTGTTGAATTTCTTCATTTTTCACAAAGAAATCTACCATTCCTAAACGCTCCTCAATTGGTTTTAGCTCTTTAAGGGGCATAATAATCCACTTTTGAAGTAAACGAGCACCCATCGGCGTACAGGTATGGTCGAGGATATGGAATAAAGTTACAGCGTTATCATTGGCAGAATGCACCAATTCCAAATTCCGAATGGTAAACCGATCCAACCACATGTAGCGGTCTTCCTCAATTCTGCTAATGGAAGTGATGTGCTGTAAATTGCGATGTTCCGTTTCGCCCAAATAATGTAAAATAACACCAGCTGCAATAATTCCGCTTTGTAAACGCTCTACGCCAAAACCTTTCAGCGAGGCTACTTCGAAATGTTTTGTTAAGGTTTCTTCGGCGTAATCTGAAGTATAGGGCCATTCATCCAAGCCGAAAGTATAAAATCTATCACCAAAATTTTCTGTAAAAACCTGACGTTTAGATTTCTGAAAAATTACTTCAGTAGGTTTAAATCCCTGCAAAAGTTTATCAATATAATCGCTGTTTCCCTGGGCAATCATAAATTCCCCAGTCGAAATATCTAAAAACGAAACCCCAATTTGGGTTTTATCGAAAAAAACAGAAGCTAAATAGTTGTTCGATTTCTGATTTAAAATATTATCGCCATAAGCTACCCCTGGCGTAACCAATTCAGTAACACCACGTTTAACAATAGTTTTTGTTGTTTTAGGATCTTCGAGCTGATCGCAAATAGCAACACGCTGCCCTGCCCTAACCAATTTCGACAAATAGTTATCTAAAGAATGATGCGGGAAGCCAGCTAATTCCAAAGCACCGCCATTCGGACCAGTACCTCTTCTGGTTAACACGATGCCCAAAATTTGAGCAGTTTTTATGGCATCTTCGCCAAAGGTTTCATAAAAATCTCCAACCCTAAAAAGTAAAAGTGCACCAGGGTACTTCGCTTTAATCGCGTTGTATTGCTGCATTAACGGGGTTTCTTTGTTCGTGTCTTTAGCCAAAACTGAAATTAATTTGCAAAAGCTATAAAGATAACATCATTCATCGTTCTATGGCTGTTTTGTTGAAAAGTTAAAAGATTGTTACTATTAATTAGGTGGTGGCCAATTAACAGTTAATGATGCTGACGATAGAACATTTAAACTTTATTAGAAAATGAACAGTTCAATACCTTTTGGAAACTTCAGTCCTGCTATACACTTTACTCCGTTGCACTCCGTGCTCGTTTCTATCAGTATCTATGTAATAAAAGTGATCTTAGTTCAAGTGGTCTTTAGCAGCCACAATTGTTAAATTTAACAAACAATAGAACTAAGATCATGACAAATTTAGCAGAAAAATTAGACTTTAGCGGCCA
>NZ_CAKLBU010000040.1 GCF_920984735.1 Pedobacter sp. Leaf250
ACCACAAAAGTAGTAGCCTCGATCCGAAAATCGAGACTACGCAAGATAGTTCAGTGGCTGAACTTCTTTAGAATACAAAAATACTTTTTTGTCTAAATATTTGGAATTTATAACAGTACCTTTTTTGGTCGGTGATGTTGCCCAATTCAATTAAAATTGCTGGTGTTTTCGATTCTCGCAACAGCAACAGATTTCCATTTTTAAGTGAATCCTGAACATTAATCCCGCCTGCCTTCTTTAGATTGCTTAAAATTACAGCGCCTAATTCTTCAGCAACTTTAATATTCTTATTTAGTTTGGAAACATACACTTCTATTCCTCCAAAAGCAGCCGGTGAATTTTTAGGTGTAGCATTATGATGGATGGAAATAAATGCAGTTGCAGCTTGTATGGGTAATCGATCACGAAGTGAAACAAATTCATCACTACTTCTGGTTAAGCGAATTTGTATGCCGCGTTTTGCAGCTTCTTCCTTTAAAATATTAACAGCCCGCAAATTCATGTCTTTTTCCCTTTGCCCATCCAAAGCAACTGAAGCGGCGTCCTTACCGCCATGTCCTGCATCAAGAACCAAAACCACTTCTGTTTCATTAAACGCAGGTTTTGCATTTGGATCTAGAACTATAGCAGTTTTAAAAAAATTCTGCTTATACACATTAGCATGTGTAAAAGAATTTTCTTCACCTACCACGTTCTTGGTTACAATAACTTCTTTACGGTTTACAAATGCCAATAAGCAAATGGCGAGCAAAGGAATTACAGAAAAATAAACAAGCTTTTTCATGTTCGGGTTAGGTTTTTTGTATAACATCATAATTCTTTTTTTTAATGGAAGTTTACTAAAACTGTGGGTGGCCAAACTACTTGATGGAATGGCCAAATTTAACAGCAGTGATGCATAGGCTTTTTTATCTGCAGTTTTTAGTGTTTCGTAATCTGCCAAAAACTCATGGTTGTGGTCGATTGCATTTCTCCAGAAATAAATAATGGGGTTAAACCATAAAATATTTGCCGCAAAATTCACCAATAACTTATCGAACGCATGTGCTTGGTTTACGTGTGCAGATTCATGCCTGATTACCAAATCTTTATCCTCTTTAGATAAAGATTCGTCGACGATAATTTTATTGAGAAATGAACAATTTTTAATTTTTGAATTAGCCCTAACCAAAATAAGCTTTCCCTGTTGTGATGAAATATTTTTATTGATGGAGAATTTGACAAAACCAATCATTGCCAAAGTGCGGATTATCAAAGCTGCTAAAACTGTAACATACAAATACTCCAAAGCTTGATTCCAGTTAATGGATGAATCATTTTCTAAATGTTCCAGTTCGAAATCTTTTTCAAAACCAGACTGGCTACTGTAAGCTATCTCCGTATTGGTAGCTTGTTTATTAATCAAAACTTCACGTTTACTCTCAATGGTTAAAGCTGGAATGATAAAGCTGAAAAGCAGAGCTGATAATAAATACAACCGATTCAATTTAAAAAAAGTGAGCCTTGCTAACAGGAACTGATAGGCCGCAAAAAAGATTAAAGTACAAGCCGAAACTTTCAATAAATAAATTAAAATCATGACTTATGGTTTTGGTTAATGATCTTTTGAATTTCTTCTATATCCTTTTCACTCAATTTTTCTTCCTTTACCATAAACGATAATAAACTGGTTGGCGAATTATCAAAATAACCAGAGAAAAGTTTAGAGAATGTGGTTTTAGTGTATTCCTCTTTTGTTATGGCTGGAAAATATTCATAGGTTTTGCCATAGGCTTTATAATTGATGTAACCTTTTTTCTCTAGAAGCCTAACAATTGATGAAATGGTATTGTAAGGTGGCTTTGGTTCATCGTCCAATTCATCGATAATGTCTTTTACAAAAGCCTTTTCCAGCTTCCACAAAATTTGCATAATGCGTTCTTCCGTTTTGGTTAATTCTTCCATAATCAAACTTATAACTTATTTTTCAGTTATACAACTAATTTATAAGTTATATTCCTGATTTATCAGTTATAAAATTAAATGTCTATATTAACTGACTGAAAGATAATGAGTTATTAATGATAAAAAATAGCAATAAGATTTTACAAAACGAAGAAGGTTCGTTTTTCGAAATGAAAATATTGAAATTTATTACTTACTTAATCCCGCCAAGGCATTAATGGTTAAAGCAACAATAACAGTATTAAAGATAAATGCGATTAAACTGTGCAGCAAAGAAAGCCTGCGGATTTGTCGAGAGGAAATTTCTACGTCAGAAACTTGAAATGTCATGCCCAGTACGAAAGAAAAGTATGCGAAATCTACAAAATCTGGTGCTTCATTACCTGGAAAATCCAAGCCCGATCCTTCGTTAGCATCGCTATCCCCGTAAAAAAGATGTGCATAACGCATACTGAAAGTAGTGTGCACTAAGAACCAGGATAAAAACATGCCGGAGATGGCTATAATGAGATCGGCTGGCTCCACATCTTTATTGATTAATAATAAAACCACAGCTAATAAACCAGCAAAAGTTGAAATGAGCACAATGGTAAAGATCTCTTCCTTAGTTTCATCCTGCATTTTTGCTTTCAATCGAGTTTCGCTCGCCGAAGTATTGAAAAACATATACCAATGCAAAGAAATGAGCACGAGTGAAAAAATATCCCAACCAAACATGATATGGGTGAGTACATCGATTGACCAAAACAGTGAAATGAAATACCCCAAAATACCGGCGCAAAGGCTAATCAACAATATATATAAGGCTGATAGTTTTTGTATACCCTCGAGTTTTGGTTCAGTTGTCATTTCGTTAAATTAATCAAATATTTTACTGATTAAACTTCAATTTAAAATGCTCTTTAGCTTGTCCTTTTTTGAAATACGCCAACCCAATCCAAAACAAATCCACTGTGACCGTTACATCAGGGTGGTTTTTAATTTCTTCCCAGGCTTCTTTCATTCCTTCGCTCCAATAAATATCATCAAAAACGAGCAAAGAATTTTCGGTAATTTTTGGCAAACACCATTTAAAATAATTTAAGGTAGCATCTTTGCGGTGGTTACCATCAATATAAACAAAATCGAGTGTAGGCTGCTTTGCGATAATATCTGGTAAAATTAAATCAAAATTACCCACATGAAGCTCGATATTATTTAAGTTTAAATCTTGAAAATTCTGTTTTGCAACCTCTGCCGTTTGTGGGCAACCTTCAATGGTTATAATTTCTGCATCAGGACAAGCCTTTGCCAAATATGAAGAAGTAATGCCCAAACAGGTACCCAACTCTATAGCCGTTTTTGGATTTGTATCCTGGGCCAATCGATAAATCAACTTAGCCAATCGCGGACTTTTCAATGCATTTTTAGCAATCTGACTTACCTTTTTAGTTCTGTTTTTATTAAGATGAGAACCCGCACCTAGATCGGTCACGGTGATTATCGAATCGTCAGAAAAAAGTTTTTTTCGCTGCGCTTCGATGTTTTTGTATGGAGATTTATCGTTAAAATCGTAAATTACCTCATCAGCGAGCTTGTACACAAAGGGCGAGTGCGTTCCGTGACGGGTTTTCGCTGTTAAACGGTGTTTAATATAATCGGTAATAAATTGAAATAGCATAATATTGCAAAAGTAATTAAACGCGGCAAACGGTTGTATGTTTTATGGAAAATATCGCAGAGATAAGTGCATTAGTTAAATTGTTGGATGATCCAGATGAGGAAGTTTATCAGCATGTTGAGCAGAAGTTGCTTGAATATGGTGGCGAAGTAATTCATTATTTGGAAAATGCTTGGGAGCAATCTTTTGATGGTCTTTTGCAAGAGCGTATTGAAAACATCGTACATCAGATTCAGTTTAAAACCGTTAAAGAGGACTTACATTTGTGGTATTTGAGTGGTGCTTTTGATTTATTGCAAGGTGCTTTAATTATCAATCGTTATCAATACCCCGATTTGGATGAGCAAAAAGTGATTAACCAAATTGAGGAAATCAAAAGAGATATCTGGTTGGGGTTGCAGTATGAGATGAGTTCGGTAGAGAAAGTTAAATTGATTAACCACATTCTATATCAACAATATGGTTTCGGTGGAAATACTAAAAATCATCATGATCCACAGAATTCTTACCTGAACCAGGTGTTGGAAAGTAAAAAAGGAAACCAAATATCATTAGCCATTATTTATTCTACTTTGGCGCAAAAATTGGATTTACCCATTTACGGCATCAATTTACCACAGCATTTTATATTGGGTTTTATTGATGAAAGCAAACAGGAAGGTACGGAGTATGGTGTACTTTTCTATATCAATGCTTTTAACCGTGGCAATATTTTCGGAAAACACGATGTTGATCAATTTTTGCGTCAGCTGAATTTAGAATCCTTGCCTGAATATTACCGTCCGTGCAGCAATACCGATATCATTCGCAGGGTAATCAGAAATTTGATTTCGGCCTATGAAAATGCGGGTGCAACGGAGAAAGTTGCAGAGTTAAACGAACTGCAAAATATTATTGCTGAACCTTAAAAACCAACAACCTTGAACCACCAAACAAAATCCCTATCCAATCCTTCTTGGCCAATTTTAATCTTAACTGTAGCCTTGCTTCTTTTTGGATTTAATTCAAGAGCACAAAAAACCGCAAAGCCCAATGTAATTGCATATTATACTGGTGGCGGCGGAACCTTAATCGATAGCTTTCCAGTAGAAAAATTAAGCCATTTAATTTTCAGTTTTGGCCATTTGAAAGGCGACAGTTTACATATTAATAATGCTAAAGATTCGGCTTTGATTTCGAAAATGGTGGAACTTAAAAGTCGCAACAAAGATTTAAAAGTGATGATTGCCATGGGCGGATGGAGTGCTTGTGCGCCATGTTCGGAAGTATTTAGCAGAAAGAATGGTCGCGAGACATTTGCAAAAACCACTAAAGAATTATTAGATTACTTCCATGCTGATGGGATAGACATTGATTGGGAGTACCCCGCCGTAGCTGGCTTTCCTGGTCATAGGTATACGGAAGATGATAAACAAAACTTCACGTTATTAATCCAATCACTTAGAAAAAGGTTAGGTAAAAAAGCAGAAATTAGCTTCGCTGCTGGCGGTACCAAAAACTGTATTGATTCTTGCTTTGAATGGAAAAAAGTAATGCCTTTAGTAAACCGGGTTAATTTGATGAGTTATGATTTAGTAAGTGGCTATGCTACACAAAGCGGTCACCATACTGCCTTATTTTCAACTTCTCAATTGACTTTATCAGCAGACTACGCGATTAAAGAAATGATCAAAATAGGTGTTCCTGCAGAAAAGATAGCTTTGGGTGCGGCATTTTATGCTCGAATTTTTCAGAATACTACAGATGCTAATCAGGGTTTATACCAACCCACAAAATTTTTAAGCGGTGTTTCTTACAAGCAGTTTCAAAATCAGTTTACCGAAAATAATGGCTTTAAATATTATTGGGATAATGAAGCAAAAGCACCCTATTATTATAATGCAGCTACTAAACAAATGGCCACTTTTGATGATCCAAAATCAATCGCTTTAAAAACCAAATATGTTGTTGACTATAAGCTAAATGGCATTATGTTTTGGGAGTTGAGCGATGATTCGTATTCGAATGGCTTGCTTAGTGTTATTGATGATACGCTCAAGAAATAAAAAAAAGCCGCAATCAAATTGCGGCTTTATAAAATTGAGCTCATTTATTTACAATCGTAAGTGAGTTTATTGGTAATTAAATACTCATCAATTAACACCAATTTACCTGATTGATCATCGTAAGTTTTAGTATCTAAACTTATAGATGTTGCATTTCCTTTTGCATCGAACTGATATTTATGATCAGTTACCATCACACTGGAGATTGCTGCATTAGTTGGATTAGAATATGTTGTGGTAGATTTTATCAAAACATTTTTTGATTGAATACCATAATATTTACCCGGGAAATAATCAACATGAGTGCTCATTGGATCGGCCATTTCATAAGTATTAACGGCAAGCGCATTTGAATATTCATAAACTGTGGTTTCCTTATCGCCACCGAGTGCAAATGTTACCTCTGATTTTGTGAGGTTACCATTGGTGTAAGTAATTACATCTGTAGAATTTAGCTCGCTATTTACATAATTCTTTACTGTAGCCAGGTAGCCCTCTGCATTAAAAGTATAATTCCTCTTAATGTCATAACTCATTCCATTAATCTGTATGTAATCTGGAGCTGAACTGCTTACTGCTCTGCCGTTTGATAATAAGATTTCTCTAACTTTACCATCCTGATCAGTTGCAGTGATTTTATTTGTAAAGTAAGCATAGTTCATCGTATCATCATTGCTTACTGCTTTGATCAATTTTCCTGAAGCATCATAAGTAAATGATAGACCAAAATCTCCTAAACCAGGTAAAGATAATACGAGGTTGCTTAGCTTACAATTATTCCCATTGGGATCATTATAATTGATTTCTTTTTGACAGCCTGCGATAGAAATAATGGCTACGAATGCAACCATTGCAAATTTTATTTTGTTATTCATTGTGCCAGATTAAGAGCGTAAAATATTGGCTACAAACTTACATAAAAAGTGAGGAATTATAATCGCGTTCAATAAAAATTAAGACCACTTCATCGATCTTTATTAACTTTATAATGAACTAAAAAACAAAGTTGTTATGGAAAGATGTTGTGGTCTT
>NZ_CAKLBU010000041.1 GCF_920984735.1 Pedobacter sp. Leaf250
TTTTTTTTCTACTTTTGCATCCCGCTTCGGAGGAAACGGTTGTGAATGAAAAGATGGATCTGGGGGATGTGGGAAGGATAAAAGGCCAAAAATTTATTTCAAAATAAATTTGCGGTTGAGAAAAAGATCATTACCTTTGCAGCCCGGTTCGGAAGGAACGGGAAGCTGGTTAAAACAGCGAGATTGAAAGGCAAACAGGGAAAAAAGAAACGGAAAAAATAAAATCATTTTTATTTGGAAGTTAAAAAAAGATTCCTACCTTTGCACTCCCAACGGAAACGAAGGGAAACAGAAATCAAAGTGGCGGATGTCATGGCGATGAACAAACAGAGATTGAAGCGAGCGGAAACAGGGAAAAGACGATCAAGACTTATGCCCAACTGAAGCGAGAAGATATATAGACCGGCCGTGAGGCGTATGAGGTCACCAAGTTCTTACAAGAGATGTCAATGATGCGTAGTGGGGTAATGAAGTACGAATTCAAGTACAGAGTTCCTTATTACATTTTAAAGTCAATGTCCAACGGACAAAACAAAAGAAGACTAATTTTAACGTTAGTTAAAACTGGTCAGAATCTTACAACACATTTTACAATGGAGAGTTTGATCCTGGCTCAGGATGAACGCTAGCGGCAGGCCTAATACATGCAAGTCGAGGGGTAGAGGTTGCTTGCAACCTTGAGACCGGCGCACGGGTGCGTAACGCGTATGCAACCTACCTTCATCTGGGGGATAGCCCGGAGAAATCCGGATTAACACCGCATAAAATCACAGTACTGCATAGTACAATGATCAAATATTTATAGGATGGGGATGGGCATGCGTGTCATTAGCTAGTTGGCGGGGTAACGGCCCACCAAGGCGACGATGACTAGGGGATCTGAGAGGATGGCCCCCCACACTGGTACTGAGACACGGACCAGACTCCTACGGGAGGCAGCAGTAAGGAATATTGGTCAATGGAGGCAACTCTGAACCAGCCATGCCGCGTGCAGGAAGACTGCCCTATGGGTTGTAAACTGCTTTTATTCGGGAATAAACCTAGATACGTGTATTTAGCTGAATGTACCGAAGGAATAAGGATCGGCTAACTCCGTGCCAGCAGCCGCGGTAATACGGAGGATCCAAGCGTTATCCGGATTTATTGGGTTTAAAGGGTGCGTAGGCGGCCTGTTAAGTCAGGGGTGAAAGACGGTAGCTCAACTATCGCAGTGCCCTTGATACTGATGGGCTTGAATGGACTAGAGGTAGGCGGAATGAGACAAGTAGCGGTGAAATGCATAGATATGTCTCAGAACACCGATTGCGAAGGCAGCTTACTATGGTCTTATTGACGCTGAGGCACGAAAGCGTGGGGATCAAACAGGATTAGATACCCTGGTAGTCCACGCCCTAAACGATGAACACTCGCTGTTGGCGATACACAGTCAGCGGCTAAGCGAAAGCGTTAAGTGTTCCACCTGGGGAGTACGCTCGCAAGAGTGAAACTCAAAGGAATTGACGGGGGCCCGCACAAGCGGAGGAGCATGTGGTTTAATTCGATGATACGCGAGGAACCTTACCCGGGCTTGAAAGTTAGTGAATCATTCAGAGATGAATGAGTGAGCAATCACACGAAACTAGGTGCTGCATGGCTGTCGTCAGCTCGTGCCGTGAGGTGTTGGGTTAAGTCCCGCAACGAGCGCAACCCCTATGTTTAGTTGCCAGCACGTTAAGGTGGGGACTCTAAACAGACTGCCTGTGCAAACAGAGAGGAAGGAGGGGACGACGTCAAGTCATCATGGCCCTTACGTCCGGGGCTACACACGTGCTACAATGGACGGTACAGAGGGCAGCTACATAGCAATATGGTGCGAATCTCACAAAGCCGTTCACAGTTCGGATTGGGGTCTGCAACTCGACCCCATGAAGTTGGATTCGCTAGTAATCGCGTATCAGCAATGACGCGGTGAATACGTTCCCGGGCCTTGTACACACCGCCCGTCAAGCCATGGAAGTTGGGGGTACCTAAAGTATGTAACCGAAAGGAGCGTCCTAGGGTAAAACCGATAACTGGGGCTAAGTCGTAACAAGGTAGCCGTACCGGAAGGTGCGGCTGGAATACCTCCTTTCTGGAGTGGAGTTGACTACTCACTGCGCAACATGATATTTCAAAACAAGAGAAACAAAAAGAAGAAACACCCAGAAGAAATGACGGTTGTCCTTAACCACAGGGTCATCGGAACGAAAGCTAGGTAGCAAATGGAACGGTAGCGGTAAGATACTATATGCCGACACACAGTTACCAAAAAGCACAGTCCCGTAGCTCAGCCTGGTTAGAGCACTACACTGATAATGTAGGGGTCTCCAGTTCAAATCTGGACGGGACTACTTTAATAATCCTGGGGGATTAGCTCAGCTGGCTAGAGCGCCTGCCTTGCACGCAGGAGGTCAACGGTTCGACTCCGTTATTCTCCACAGTAAAAAAACATATCACCGGGATCGGTGGTCATCATTGACATAATGAATTGAAAGAAAAGAAACGCCACAGGGGCACATGTTTTAATCCAGGTACCATATACCAGGTACCAAATAAAACAGGAACGGTTCGAGACCGCAGTTTTTGACTAATAAGGAATAAGCTATAGGCTTAGGTTGGGGCACATTAAACCCTGCACCTTTATACCCTCAGCCTTATACCTTAATAAAGTTCTTTGACATATTGGAAGAAGTTAAAAAAGAAGAGCAAACAACAATAGGCGACTGTTGTGTTTGTGCTCACCAAATGGAGTAGCAATACGAAGTGAGGTATGAGACATCATGACAAGAGCAAAAAAAGCATACCATATGGCGCAAAAGGCATATGAGTAGAAGAAAGTAATAAAGAGTACACGGGGGATGCCTTGGCTCTCAGAGGCGATGAAGGACGTGATAAGCTGCGATAAGCTTCGGGTATTTGCAAATAGGAATTGATCCGAAGATTTCCGAATGGGGCAACCCGGCTGGTTGAAGACCAGTCACATATAATGAGCAAACCTGCCGAACTGAAACATCTAAGTAAGCAGAGGAAGAGAAAATAACAATGATTTCCTAAGTAGTGGCGAGCGAAAGGGAAAGAGCCCAAACCGGTCATGTTACGGCATAACCGGGGTTGTAGGACTGCAACGTGGCATTAACAAACAGAAGTGGAACGGGATGGGAAGCCCGGCGATACAAGGTGATAGCCCTGTACACGTATAGAATGTTAGTCTAGCAGTATCCTGAGTACCGCGAGGTCGGAGACGCCTTGTGGGAATCTGCCGGCACCATCCGGTAAGGCTAAATACTCCTGAGAGACCGATAGTGAACCAGTACCGTGAGGGAAAGGTGAAAAGAACCCCGAACAGGGGAGTGAAATAGAACCTGAAACCGTGTACTTACAAGCGGTCGGAGCGTACAAGTTGCGTGACGGCGTGCCTTTTGCATAATGAGCCTACGAGTTACTCCTCTCTGGCAAGGTTAAGTGTCTAAGGCACGGATCCGAAGCGAAAGCGAGTCTGAATAGGGCGTATAGTCAGAGGGGGTAGACGCGAAACCTTGTGATCTACCCATGGACAGGTTGAAGGTGCGGTAACACGTACTGGAGGACCGAACCGATAAACGTTGAAAAGTTTCCGGATGATCTGTGGGTAGGGGTGAAAGGCTAATCAAACTGGGAAATAGCTCGTACTCCCCGAAATGTTTTTAGGAACAGCGTCGTGGTAGAGTTATATAGAGGTAGAGCTACTGATTGGGTGCGGGGGAGTCAAATCCTACCAAATCCAGACAAACTCCGAATGCTATATAATATACACGGCAGTGAGGCGCGGGGTGCTAAGGTCACGCGCCGAGAGGGAAAGAACCCAGACCATCAGCTAAGGTCCCCAAGTTACAGTTAAGTTGAACTAACGAGGTCCGATTGCACAGACAGCTAGGATGTTGGCTTGGAAGCAGCCATTCATTTAAAGAGTGCGTAACAGCTCACTAGTCGAGCGATCGGGCATGGATAATAAACGGGCATTAAATTGTACACCGAAGCTATGGGATTGAAATATATCGGTAGGGGAGCATTCTAGCGGCAGCGAAGGTATCTGGTAATGGGTGCTGGAGCTTCTAGAAAAGCAAATGTAGGCATAAGTAACGATAAGGCGGGAGAGAAACCCGCCCACCGAAAGGATAAGGTTTCCTGATCAACGCTAATCGGATCAGGGTCAGTCGGGACCTAAGGAGAACCCGAAGGGGAAATTCGATGGACAACTGGTTAATATTCCAGTACTTTTTATAACTGCGATGTGGGGACGGAGTAGTGACACTGCCGCGATCTGACGGAATAGATCGTTAAAGACAGTAGGTAATGGAACGGTAGGCAAATCCGCCGATCTAGCTGAAAGTCGATAGTACCGCGAGCCTTCGGGCAAGTGGATAGCGCAGGTAATCAGACTTCCAAGAAAAACCGCTAAGCTTCAGGTTATAAAAACCCGTACCGCAAACCGACACAGGTATCCGGGAAGAGGATTCTAAGGTGCTCGAGTGAATCATGGCTAAGGAACTCGGCAAAATGGCCCTGTAACTTCGGGAGAAGGGGCGCTGGCAGCAATGTCAGCCGCAGTGAAAAGGCCCAGGCGACTGTTTAACAAAAACACATGGCTTTGCAAAATCGAAAGATGAGGTATAAGGCCTGACACCTGCCCGGTGCTGGAAGGTTAAGAGGGGATGTCATCCGCAAGGAGAAGCATTGAATCGAAGCCCCAGTAAACGGCGGCCGTAACTATAACGGTCCTAAGGTAGCGAAATTCCTTGTCGGGTAAGTTCCGACCTGCACGAATGGTGTAACGATCTGGGCGCTGTCTCAGCCATGAGCTCGGTGAAATTGTGGTCCCGGTGAAGACGCCGGGTACCCGCAACGGGACGGAAAGACCCCATGCACCTTCACTACAATTTAACATTGACATTGGATACAGGATGTGTAGGATAGGTGGGAGGCTTTGAAGCGGCGTCGCTAGGCGTCGTGGAGCCAACGTTGAAATACCACCCTTTCTGTATTCGGTGTCTAATCCCACATTGTGGGAGACATTGTTTGATGGGTAGTTTGACTGGGGTGGTCGCCTCCAAAAAGGTAACGGAGGCTTTCAAAGGTAAGCTCAGTACGCTTGGTAACCGTACGCGGAGTGCAATAGCATAAGCTTGCTTGACTGTGAGACATACAGGTCGATCAGGGTCGAAAGACGGATATAGTGATCCGGTGGTTCTGCATGGAAGGGCCATCGCTCAAAGGATAAAAGGTACGCTGGGGATAACAGGCTGATCTCCCCCAAGAGCTCATATCGACGGGGAGGTTTGGCACCTCGATGTCGGCTCGTCACATCCTGGGGCTGGAGAAGGTCCCAAGGGTTCGGCTGTTCGCCGATTAAAGTGGCACGCGAGCTGGGTTCAGAACGTCGCGAGACAGTTCGGTCCCTATCTGTTGTGGGCGTAGGAATTTTGAGTGGGGCTGACCTTAGTACGAGAGGACCGGGTTGGACTAGCCTCTAGTGAATCTGTTGTTCCGCCAGGGGCATTGCAGAGTAGCTACGCTGGGAATAGATAAGCGCTGAAAGCATCTAAGTGCGAAACTAGCCACGAGATGAGAATTCCATATAGGACCGTAGAAGACTACTACGTTGATAGGCTACAGATGTAAAGGTGGCGACACCACAGTCGAGTAGTACTAATCATCCGAAGCTTTCAAAGCAA
>NZ_CAKLBU010000042.1 GCF_920984735.1 Pedobacter sp. Leaf250
GTGTGTATAACGGCATTGATGGGCCAAGGATTTCGGAGCATAGCGGGCCAGTCATTTCGGGAATCAACGGGCCACTTTCCTTTTACAATTATAAATGATTTTTTTTAAGTACTCAATTGTTTATTTTTTCTAAGGGATTCACCTTCGAGCTCGATCCTGTGCGAGGAGAAAACTATCCGGTCAAGAATAGCATCTGCAATTGTGCTTTCTCCAATAAGGCCATGCCAATTTGCTACCGGTATCTGTGTGGCAATTATAGTGGATGATTTTTCATGACGCTCTTCCACAACGTCCATCAATACATTCCGTGATGCCTGATCAATGGTCGCCAGTCCAAAGTCATCCAATATAAACAGTTCTGTTGTCTGTATCTTTTTGATAAGCCGGTGGTATGTGCCATCAAGCTTGGCTAGCTTTGCAAGGTCAAAGAACCTGGAGGTATTAAAGTACATCGTTTTATTCAGTAACTGACATGCCTTTACGCCAATACATTGGGCCAGAAATGACTTTCCGCAACCGGTAGGTCCGGTGATAATAACATTTTCCTTTCTACTGATAAAGTTCAGTCCAAGCAGCCGTTCGTAAGTTGTCCTGTCCAGATTCCTTTTAGCTTTATAATCAATATCAGCAGCTGAGGCTGCCTGTTTGAATCCGGCCCTGGTTATCAGATTCTGGATGTTTCTATTTTGCCTGTTCTCCCATTCAGCATCTATCAGCATACTTAAGAAACTATCCAGGGAATAATCCTGAAACAGATTATCTGTGAGGCTACTGTGATACAATGACGCCATTGCGTTCATGCGCATCCTGCGCATTTTTTCTACCGTGTTGTGTTCATTCATTTTGATTGAGGTTGATTATGTTAGTTTACCACTTATTTGTTTTTCAGCTCCAGCCGGGAGTCAGCATGCTCCATTACCGGTAACTAGCCGCCCCCCTTATATTACCGTGTTCAGGTGTTGAAGCAGTTTTTTCTTCTTCTTCTTCCACCATGTCCAGTCTGTTTTTGAGTATATTCGATACGGTATGAAATGAGGCTTTATGGTAGGTGGATGCTCTCATGCATGCCTTTTCAAGTCGTTCAGAACTATATAGCCTGACAAAGGAAAGGATACCAAGTGACTGCTTGTAGGCGATTTCAGGATATCGGGACTGGTTCAGCAGCATCTGAATATACTTTAGTGTACCCGGGCCAATCTGGGTTGCCCGCTGCTCGAAATACTCCGGACTCCATTGACCATAAGCCTGATGAGTGGAGGGCATATGTTCTGCAATGGTTTTATAGTTACCTCGGCGGTAGCTACGCTCATGCGATGCAATACGTACATGGTTATAGAGTATCTCAACAATATCCTGATTATACTGCACCTCGACATACATTCCAGTATACCTGAATGGAACGCTGTAATAGTTTTTGTCCTCGCTGAGAAAGATATGCGAAGTACGCTGTACCTTCGCCCTTTTATAATAACGGATGCTATATGGTCCTGAAGCAAGACGATAAAGATAATCCCGCTCGAGATCAATAAAATAGCTTCTGCGCGTACCGCCGCCATGAGAGAAAAGGTAGTTGTTGTATTCTATAAGCTGCTCAGCGATTGCTTTGTTAAGTGAATCCAGGTCAAAAAAGGTAATCTTGCTTAAGGGATAGTAGATTCTTTGGTACACCAGTTCCACGCTCCGCTCCACAAGGGCCTTATCCTGGGGGTGATAAGGACGGGCAGGGTCAACTGCGCAACCATAATGTAGGGCGAAATCGGCAAGGGTCTTATTGATGATGGGCGCATATTTCGAACCTTTGCTGACAGCAGATTTCAGATTATCGGAAACGATAGCCTGTGGTGCACCGCCCATCCACTGCAGACATGCATCAAGGCAGCAGATCAGATCTTCCCGCTTTTGTGAATGGACTGCTTTTACAAAAGTATATTGACTACAGGGCAGTACGGCAACGAATACCTCAACCGGCACAAGTTCTCCTGTAGCTTTATCAATATATCCCAGTTTCTTGCCACAGAAATCAATGTAAAGCTTCTCACCGGCCTTGTGCTCCAGTTTACCGCTATGGTTATTGAGTTTTTTCCATTTGCGGTAATGAAGGGTAAACTGGGTATATTTATATCCCTTGGGGTGCTTTTCTATATAATCCTTCCAAAGCGCCTGAAGGGTGCACCCGGGCTTGGTAAACTCTTTTTTAAAGGAAGGGAATAAAGCGGAAAGTTCCTCGTAACGCTGTTTCTCAGTCTGGCTCTCTTCAGTGAAAAGATCATTTAAATCGGATTCACAAAGTTCGTAAAGCTCCTCATAGGTGATGCCAAGTTCGGTGAACCGTTTGATGTACCCATCAACAGTCTTACGGTTAATCTTCAATAGGAGAGCTACCTTCCGGTTGCTGAATTTCTTTAGCTTTAATGCAATCAAAGTGCGAAGTTCCATGATATCAATTCGTTGTCCTGCCATGTATCTGCTTTTATATTTCAGATACAAGACTATAATAAATCATGGAAAGTGGCCCATTGACCTCCGTTTTTAGAAGTCCGGAATAAATAATTTTGGCCCAATTACCTCCGTTTTATATAAAGCTAATAACGGAAGGCTGGCCCAATGACCAGCGAAATAAAACCTTTTTTTGGCCCAGTGACGAATGAAATAGGTGGCCCGCTATGCAGCGAAATGAGTGGCCCAGTGACTTGCGTTATAGACA
>NZ_CAKLBU010000043.1 GCF_920984735.1 Pedobacter sp. Leaf250
AATATTATATTTGTAATGAGAAAGAAATGTCCGGAAGAACGGCAGATAATAAATGTCTGCTGCTCTAAAGGAAAGCTTTGGCCTTTTCTATGCTAAATGACTAATATTAATCATAGGAGTATTTCCACTTTATCAGGTTTATTTAACTCAAAACAGCAACATCAAACCTAATTCGCACCTTTCATCCGCCCAATTTTGCTACTTTCGACTTTATACTTTCATCTTTATACTTTCCACTAAAACACTACCTTTGAAACCATGAATGCTTACCTGATAAAAGCCGCCACAATTGTAAACGAAGGACAAAAAATTGTTGCTGACGTATTAATTAAAGATGGATTTATTGAGAAAATTGGTCAAAATCTTTCTGCACCTAACGCAACCGAAATTAACGCCGAGGGGCAATATCTTTTACCGGGTATGATTGATGACCAGGTTCATTTTCGCGAACCGGGCTTAACCCATAAAGCAGATATTTTTACCGAAAGTATGGCTGCGGTAGCTGGAGGAATTACTTCTTTCATGGAGATGCCAAACACAGTTCCAAATACGTTAACACAAAATTTATTGGCAGATAAATATGCAATTGCCGCAGAAACTTCGTTAGCCAACTATTCCTTTTACATGGGTGCCAGCAATGATAATATTGAAGAAGTTTTAAAAACTGACGCCAAAAATGTTTGCGGTATTAAGGTTTTTATGGGTTCTTCAACCGGAAATATGTTGGTTGACAATGAAAAAACTTTGGAGAACATTTTCAGCAAAGCACCAATTTTGGTAGCTACGCATTGTGAAGATGAAGCAACCATTCGCCGTAACCTTGCAGAGTTTAAAGCCAAATATGGTGATGATTTAACCATTGACATGCATCCGCTCATCCGCAGTGCTGAGGCTTGTTACAAATCTTCATCGCTAGCCGTTGAATTGGCAAAAACATACCAAACCCGTTTGCATATTCTGCATATTTCTACTGCAAAAGAGATTGCACTTTTCGATAATACCATTCCATTAAAAGATAAAAAAATTACTGCAGAAGCTTGTGTTCATCACCTTTGGTTTAATGATAAAGATTATGCTTCAAAAGGCAATTTTATTAAATGGAACCCTGCAGTAAAAACTGAAGAAGATCAAAATGGTATTCTTCAAGGTGTTTTAAATGACAACATCGATGTTATTGCCACCGACCATGCACCGCATACTTTAGAAGAAAAAAATCAGCCCTATTCGCAAGCACCATCCGGAGGACCTTTAGTTCAACATGCTCTACCAGCTTTATTGGAAATGCATTTGCAAGGCAAAATCTCGTTAGAAAAAATCGTGGAAAAAACAGCGCATAATCTGGCCATCTGTTTCGATATTGAGAAGCGTGGATTCATCCGTGAGGGTTACTGGGCAGATTTGGTTTTGGTCGATTTAAAAGATTCATGGAAAGTAACCAAGCTCAATAATTTCTACAAATGCGGTTGGAGTCCTTTTGATGGCGATACTTTCCAGGCAAGCGTTACACACACTTTTGTATCAGGAAATTTAGCTTATCAAAAAGGCAGATTCACCACCGATCAGATTGGTAAGCGACTAACTTTTGCCAGATAGATTTGTTATATTTCCTCTATAAATAATATGCAATAAGAATTACCTACCCACACTTAGCGGGCAATCATAAATAAGAATTTCCTCTGCGAGCTCTATGTCTCAAACGCAATTTCTTGCCTGGAACACACTTTT
>NZ_CAKLBU010000044.1 GCF_920984735.1 Pedobacter sp. Leaf250
TCGTCATCCTACCATTGACGTTACTTTCAACTATCTATAATTCAATTAATTGCATTTTTAGTTCATTTGCTTTTTTATGAAGAAACATGATTTGCTGCTGTTTGATTTTTTCTTCATATTTTGCTATTCCCGTCTCAACATACACCATACCCTTGTCAAATATTCTGTAGTATAGTTCAGCCAATTTTCGTGCCGTTGCTTTTATCGCGATGCCAGAGCCCTTCCTAGCTTTTAACCTTCGGGCAAACGCACCTAATCCAGGCTGTTTACTAAGTATGAGGCTCTGGGCAGCTTGTTTGAATATTTGCCCGGCTCTTGTGGCAGCCTTCTTCTTACTCCTCTTGTTCATCTTACCGGATTGGTGTTTTCCGGGCGAAAGCCCAAGCCAAGAAACGAAATTTTTAACAGACGGCCATTGTTTGATATTGTTCCCTAATTCGGCAGTTAGCCGCATGAGACTATAATCGGTTAGGCCGGGTAGCGTGGTTGGATTGGCGCCATGAATACCCAAAAGCAGATCATGCAAGTGATCTATTTTAGGTTTGTTATGGCGAATTGGTTTTATTGGATGGTTGTCGCTGTAATTTTTGTTGGAAGAGCTATTATACTCCTCAAGTATTTTCTGGGTCTCAGCATCACATTTGGAGACTTGGCTGAGGTAAAACATATAACCCTCATAAGCCTGCTGAAGTTCGAAGATATATTCCTCCTTGTAATTACCTTCCAGCGCCAATAATATATCCCTGCCTTTGTTTTTGATCAAACTTGTTGTACAATAGCCTAAAAGCTTTTCAGGATTTCGCTCTCCTGCCAAAATAGCCTCTATCATGGCCAAGCCACTGGCCCCATGGGTTTGTGAAAGCACTTCCGGCAAGCGAATATTCATTAGGATCAACGCTTTTTGCATATGCTGAACATGAGTGGATGCCATTTGTAGTTTATCCTCCCTCATCCGCGTATACACCCTTAGTTTTCGTACAATATCCTCGGGGACAAAACTCTTACGCAACAGGCCATAACTAAATAGCTGCTGAATCCATTGACAGTCCTGGACATCGGTCTTTCTACCAGGAAGGTTCTTGCTGTCAGAGGGATTTACAAGTGTTACTTCAAAGCCATCGGCTTCTAAAACATCATAAAGGGTGATCCAATAGACCCCCGTGGCCTCCATCGCTACATGGGTTATCGAACATTCCATCAGATAGGCACTTAAATGCTTATAACTTGCGGTAAAGGTGCGAAAGTTCCTGACTGATTGGTTCTCTACGGAAACATAAACTTTTTCGCTGCCAATATCAATACCGGCACTGTTGGGATAAATCTTGCTTAGAATATCCATAATAACAAACGAGTACTTTTTTAGAATGAGCTTAGGGTATATAAGATAAAGATATTACTACCATGCGGGATATCTTTCGATTCACCAATATTGATTAATAAAATACCCTAAAACAAGACTCAGCTTCAGGTTGAAACACTAATGATACGACTGTTATGATGCTCATTTATACTCAACATAAAGGTAGCGTCATTTATATTGATTTTTATGAAATAAATTAACCCTCAGCTTGACTGG
>NZ_CAKLBU010000045.1 GCF_920984735.1 Pedobacter sp. Leaf250
AAAAAGTATCCATGTATTAATAAGAGCCTTAGTTCGAGAAGTAGTCAAACTTGCTACAATAAAAAGATAATTTTATACTCAAAACTAAGGCTTATGTCAAATATACGTGAAATTGTAGATTTTTCAGGCGAACAGATCAATGTTGGCATTGACGTTCACCTGAAGCATTGGAATGTAACTATCTTCCATAACCAGGTCTATCTTAGAAAATTCCAGCAGGAATCCAATCCCGCTGTTCTTATCAGCCACTTACGTCATCATTATCCTAACGCGCACTTCAGGGTGGCTTATGAAGCGGGTTTCAGCGGCTTTTGGGCTCACCGGGTCTTCAGCGAATCGGGTATCGAATGCCTGGTTGTCAATGCTGCTGATGTTCCCCAGACAGACAAGGGTATTCGCACCAAGAATGATGTCAACGACTCACGAAGGATAGGTTCCGCCCTTGCCGGGGGTATGCTCGAGGGCATTTATGTACCAAGCTTATCACAGGAAAGCGATCGTTCTTTAGTTCGTTACCGCTATCGTATAGCCAGTGACCTGAACAGATGTAAATCAAGAATTAAAAGCCTTCTTTATAAGTTTGGAATTACCATCCCCTCCACATTTAAGAAAGGAAAATGGACCAGGGCATTCCTGGTTTGGCTGAAATCAGTCCGACTCTGTTTTGAACCTGGAGATTTTACCTTAAAACGAATGATCGGGCAGGTTGAATATTTTCAGGGACAATTATTACAAATCAGTGCGGATTTGCGGACAATGCTCCGCTCCGCCTCTTATGCTCAACAGTCAAGCCTTTTGATGACTGTTCCGGGAATCGGTGCACTCACTGCCCTTACCCTTTTAACCGAACTGGGCGATGTGAAAAGATTCCGTACTTTTTATCAGCTTAACTCTTTTGTTGGATTGTGCCCAACCGAGTTTTCTAGCGGGAATTCAGAACGTATAGGCCCACTCACGCCCAGGCATCATTCTATGCTCAGGAGTTTGTTGATAGAGGCATCCTGGGTAGCAATCAGACTGGACCCGGCAATGCTGCTTGCCTACAATGAATACAAAAACAGGATGAGCAGTAAAAGAGCCATAATAAGAATTGCAAGGAAGTTGTTAAACAGGATTTATTATATATTATTAAAACAGCAGGAATATGAAAAAGGAATAATAAAATAGATTAAGATTTGCTGCCATGGATTATCCCCTTAAAATACCGACAGAGACTACTAGGAAATACCTGTAAGAAAATACATTCAAAAAGTTTGTAGCCTGTCTTTTATCCAAATCAGAAAAAATTGATACTTGTAGCGCATAAATTGTTGACTACTAATAGGAGGTTGGGAATGATTGGAAGCAAAATATTATATTTGTAATGAGAAAGAAATGTCCGGAAGAACGGCAGATAATAAATGTCTGCTGCTCTAAAGGAAAGCTTTGGCCTTTTCTATGCTAAATGACTAATATTAATCATAGGAGTATTT
>NZ_CAKLBU010000046.1 GCF_920984735.1 Pedobacter sp. Leaf250
TTTTTTTATGGGCAAAAGATGTTCCCTGCCCTGAGAATTGGCGGTTTCTATTTATTTAAATTAACACCTCTCAGAAGCTTTCTTTTTTATAAAAATATTAAAAACTTAGCTATATCCTCCTATTAGCGGTCGTTAAAATTTGCCGCAGGTATTTATTAATTGTCAAGTTAAAAGATAGCCGCACACTGATTAAAGCAGGTTTGACCCCAGCAAGGTTTAAAAAGCAGTCTATCATATCTTTACAGCCAGTTTTTTATTTCACAAGCCCGGTCACATATGGTGCCCCGCCCATCCAGACATGCCTTATCCTTGAAAGCAGTTTTCTGGCTATTTTGATTATGGCCCGTCTGGAACCAACCCTAGCCGTCCACCTGCTATAACATAATGTTAGGGCCGGATCTGTTCTCACAGCTACTCAGGCAGCCTCCACCAATATGTACCTGAGCCGGCGGTGCTGTCTTGTGGTTATGCTTCCTTTTCTGTCATTCTCCCCTGTGGAATGCTGCATTGGGCATAGCCCGACAAATGAGTTGAGCCGGTCAAATTTCTCAAAACGTGAGATATCACCAATTTCAACAATCAGCACAGCTGCTGTTACGGGGCCTATTCCGGGGATAGAGCAGAGCAGGCCTGAGATAGTACGGTAGCGTACTTTGCCCATAAGCTTCCTCATCTCTCGCAGGGTGTCCAATTTTTGGACTTTGATGGCCTCCATTATAGAGAGCTGCCTGTCCAGTACTTCGCGGATGCTTGGCTCCCCACAGCTGACCGCTTTTAGCCATTTTACAAATGCCCCGCTCCAGTTTGCCTTTCCAAACTTCTGGGGTATCTCAATCCCCATCAGGCGGAGAAGGCCTTTTATCCTGTTCTTTGACCTGGTAAGGTCATTGCTGTACCGTTCGTTGAGCCGCACCAGCTGCCTGTCGGCCTCAAGTTCGGGGTCGGGTACATAAACCCCTTCTAACTGCCCCGCCTGAAGTGCCGCCGCTATCCGTTTGGAATCATTCCTGTCATTTTTGTTCTTTGTGCCCTTATCGGTGCGTGGAACATCTGCAGCGTTCACCGCAATACAGCTTATCGAACGGGCCGCAAAAGCACGCTGTATCCAAAATCCACAGAAACCGCTTTCGTAAGCACATTCGTAGTGGGCTTCCGGGTAATTGGTTAAAAGAAAATTCCACAGCCCATCAACAGAGGGGGGAGACTGGACGAAGCTTTTGAGATACTGTTTCCCTAGATAGAGGGAAACGGTCCAGCTTTTAAGGTGCACATCGATGCCACAGCTAATCGTATGGCCGCTAAAGTCTAATTTTTCTGCTAAATTTGTCATGATCTTAGTTCTATTGTTTGTTAAATTTAACAATTGTGGCTGCTAAAGACCACTTGAACTAAGATCACTTTTATTACATAGATACTGAT
>NZ_CAKLBU010000047.1 GCF_920984735.1 Pedobacter sp. Leaf250
AAAAGGTACTGTTATAAATTCCAAATATTTAGACAAAAAAGTATTTTTGTATTCTAAAGAAGTTCAGCCACTGAACTATCTTGCGTAGTCTCGATTTTCGGATCGAGGCTACTACTTTTGTGGTTTTCAATAAATTCTGTATTATTTTTCCAAAGTGTATAAATCAATACCAGCAGTTTCCGCTGTATTGCTACCTGACCAATCATTTTCGATGCCTTGCTGTTTTTATTGATCCTGATATAAGTTTCTTTTAATGTTTCATTGTACCTACAGGCAACCATTGCCGGGAAATAAAGCGCATTTCTGATATACCTGTTCCCTTTCTTGGATATCCTTGTCTTGCCCTTAATTGAGGTGCCGGATTCTCTTTGTACAATATCATAGCCTGAGTAGCTCACCAATTGTTTTGAACTGTGAAACTGTTCAAAACCCATTGTTTCTGCTAAAATAGTTGCCACTGTAATTAAACCTACACCTTTTATTGTCAAGATTTTTCTTACCCGCTCTTTTAGTGCTTTATCATCTTCAATAGCTTTTTTAATTTCTTTCAAACATCTCTGGATTTCCTTATCTATCTCATTGATAAGTTTTTTGTTGCTTTTGGTAATGAAATTTTGGATATCATGTGAGCAGTCCTTGCTGTGCTTAATATTGCCCAGTGCTGTCTTCTGTTCCTGAAGCTGAACATAATAGCGGGTTAAGTTTCTGAGCTGCAAGAGTGCGCTTGGTGGTGGTGTCCATAACTTATGAACTCTCTCAACACCAAACTGGCTTAGAATTCTCGCATCAACGGCATCTGTTTTTGTTTTCACATTAAGACTCGAGAAATAGTGCTTCGAGGTGTTAGGAAGTACTACGTGAACCCTTTTCTTTATCTTGTAAAGATGGTGCGCAAGGTTCTCATAATAAACCCCTGTTGCTTCCATGAGGAATACAAGCTCCGAATCAGATACAATCAGGCCTTTGGTCCAACGTAATAACTGATTGAAGCCTTTGCTATCGTTGCTGAAGTCCAGGACTTTTGAGAACGTTAATTTGCCATCATCAGATTGCTGACAGAGACAAGCTGTAAATGTTGATTTTGAGATATCTATCCCAATGGATTGTTTTCTAATAGCCATAGTTAAGAATTTTAATCATATCGACTCAATTCTCCTTCGTCTATCCTTTTGTTTTATCCAGGCTCGCTCTGCGGCCTTAAGTACTGTTCAGACTCCTGAGAATAAAATCGTGTGGGCTAAACCTTTTTTACGGTATAACTCAAAGTTTACCTAGCCTC
>NZ_CAKLBU010000048.1 GCF_920984735.1 Pedobacter sp. Leaf250
TTAGAGGTCGCCATGGAAAGCACGAGTATTTATTGGATTCCGATCTGGCGCATACTGGACACTGATTTTGATGTCAAGCTTGTCAATCCCTATTTCATTAGGCAGCTTCCAGGCAGGAAAACCGATGTTAAAGATGCCCAATGGATTGCCACTGTACTTCAAAAAGGACTGATCAGGGGGAGTTTTATTCCTGAGCAGCATATTCAGGAACTCCGCCAGTATAACCGTAGGATCACCTATCTGAATAGGAACCTCCAGCGTGCCGATCAATCCATTGATCTTATCTTACAGCGCTGCAACATACGCCTAAGCAATTATGTCTCAGATATTGGCGGAAAATCGATGCGAAAGGTAATCGAGGCAATCTCAATGGGACAGACAGATCCCTTTGAGCTTACGAAATTGGTTCATACCCGTACCAAGAACAAGCATGGAGTACAGACGATAAAAGAGTCACTTACCGGAATAGTATCCCCAACTGACAGGGATTTATTGGGTATGACCCTTGAGGAGGCCGAGTTCTATCAGAAACAATTGACCGCGTGCAAGGACAAGCTTTTAGACCTTTGCGGCAATTACTACCAAGAAGAACTTGAACTTTTACAGGGTGTACCTGGAATCAAGGAACATAGTGCGGCCAGCATAATTGCCGAAGTCGGAGTGAATATGGAAGCCTTTCAAACTGCTTCACACCTTGTTGGATGGGCAGGGCTCAGACCTAGGAATGACCAGAGTGCTGGGAAGATAAAGGGACGAAAGACACTGCATGGCAATAAATACCTTCGAATGATGCTGGTCCAGTGTGCGTGGGGGGCAAGCAGAACAAAGCAGAGTAGTTTTTTCATAAGGTACAACACTTTGAAAAAAAGGATGAACCATAATAAGGCGCTGATGGCCAATGCCAGAAAATTACTGGTAGTCATCTGGAATATATTAGCCACAAAGCAACACTACAGGCCATTAGCCGCTTAGTGTTGCTGGACAAAGAACACGCTAAGGCCCTTATATTTGTGGTGGCATAGACCCCGTTTTTCAAACTGGCATATTAGTAAAAGTGTGTTCCAGGCAAGAAATTGCGTTTGAGACATAGAGCTCGCAGAGGAAATTCTTATTTATGATTGCCCGCTAAGTGTGGGTAGGTAATTCTTATTGCATATTATTTATAGAGGAAATATA
>NZ_CAKLBU010000049.1 GCF_920984735.1 Pedobacter sp. Leaf250
GTAGCTCTATCTCCGAAAGGCTTTCAAAAATCGACCCCAATTACTTTAAAGAAATCTATGAGTATATTTACGAACGCTTTTCCAGTCTTTACGATAAAGCAGAAACAGAGAAGTACAATCTGATAAGGGTAGACAGTACGATTGTCTCTCATGCCTCATCAAGGCTGAAAGAGGGTATTGATCAGAAGAGCGGAAAGAAACTGGTTAAGTTTAGTTTTTCCTTTGACGGAATTTTGCCTTCGGCAGTAGAAATCTTTAACACTCAAAAATATTCATCCGAGGAGGTAGCCCTTCCTGAGGCGATTCTGAACCAGGTTAAAAAAGAAGAACATCACCCAAACATCTACATCATAGACAGGGGTTTACAGTCTACAAGAAAGATGCAGGAATTCGATGAACATTCAGTCAAATTCATCATCCGCTCAAAAGAAAACCGAAAAATAGAAGAATTGGCATCTTTAATTGAGCCCGGGAATATCCAAAAATGGAACGGTTGGGAAGTCATAAAGGATAGTAAAGTAAAATTGTACACTGGAAAACCTATTCAAAATAAAAGAGGAAATCTACATTATAGAGAAGAGCTGGTCACAACCACCTTCCGGCTGGTAGTCATTAAAAACGAAAAACAAAATAAAGAGTTTTGGTTCCTTACCAATGAGTTTGAAATCTCTGCTAAAGAAATTTCGGATTACTACCGCAAAAGATGGGATATCGAAGTGTTTTTCAGATTCATGAAGCAAGAACTCAACTTAAGTCATTTGGTCTCTCTTAACAAAAATGGAATTGAGGTCATGGTTTACGTAACGATGATTGCAGCAATGCTGCTGCTAATCTATAAAAAAGCAAATAACCTTGGATATAAAACAGCTAAAAGGCGTATAGTAATGGAATTAAGGGATATGATAACAGCCATCCTAATTGTATTCGCTGGAGGAGATCCGGACAAAATATTTAAAACATAAAAAATGGTCGGAATTTCTTCCGACCACGACTA
>NZ_CAKLBU010000050.1 GCF_920984735.1 Pedobacter sp. Leaf250
AAGATTAGTAATTATATGCGCACATTGGACAACAAGACCATTACCGACAAAACATGCTCTATGGCTATTGCCCAGTTCGGACTGGAAAGAAAGCTTGATAATTGGCACAGGCCAAAAAACATATATAGAAGCCTGCAGCAGTTGACCAGAGAGCGCGATCAGATTGTGAACGAACGTTCAATGGTAAAAAACCAACTGCATGCCGAGCAGTCCGAAGCCCATCCGCACGCAAACAGCGTTAACAGGCTGAAGGCACGAATCAGTTTTCTCAATGGGCAGGAAAAAGAGATTAAAGGGGATATAACTGAAATTATCCGACAGGACAGCGAACTTCATGCCCAGATACGAAACATGGCTACCCTGACAGGAATTGGAGAGCTTACAGCAGTAATTGTACTTGCCGAAACAAATGGCTTTGAACTAATCCGAAGCAAAAAGCAACTTACCAGCTATGCTGGACTGGATGTAAGAGAGAAACAATCGGGTACTTCGGTCAAAGGCAAACCCTGTATATCAAAAAAGGGCAACCGTAGCTTGAGAAAGGCCATGTATTTGCCTGCATTATCGGCAGTAAAATGGGATGAAAGATTTAAGGGAATATATATGAGGATCGTTTCCAAACACGGAATAAAAATGAAGGGGCTGGTGGCAGTACAACGGAAATTACTTGAGATGATGTATACCCTGAACAAAAACAAAACAGCCTATGACAACCAGTATTTACTAAAAGAGAATAGCGTACAGACACAAATTGCATAAGTACGCTATACAGGCTAGTTCTGGACTGCCTTAGAATAACAAAAGTATGAAAATTAATATTT